>CAVQND010000006.1:0-98872 GCA_963713735.1 uncultured bacterium | reverse complement strand
TGCGGAGATCATTCCGATTTCCGCGCTGACCGGAGATGGCGTCGAGCGCGCGCTGGAAAAATTCATCGAATATCTTCCCGCCGGCGCTCCCGCATTTTCCTTCCGACCAGTACACCGACCAGCCCGGCAGGATTTCTGGCGGGAGAAATTGTCCGGGAAAAGTCATGGCCGCTACGACGCAGGAAGTTCCCCACGCTGCTCGCGGTGCTGGTCGATTCGTTCGAGGAAAGCCCCCGACATCATCCGGATTCGCGCCACGATTTATGTAGAGAAGGAAGGGCAGAAGGGAATTTTAATCGGAGCAAGAGGAGCGCGCTGAAGCAAATTGGAACGGCGGCGCGCAAGGAACTGGAGAAAATCCTGGGCACGCAGATTTTCCTGGGCTGTACGTCAAGGTGGAAAAACCGGCGCTGACAACGCGCAGCTGGTGCGGCAGATGGATTGGCAATGGCAGTTGGAGCGGATGACGAAGAAGGAATAGGTGGAGCAGGCTTCTGCCTGTCTGCCTTTTGATTCTGCGGAACCAAAACCAGACAGGCTGACTCCAGGCGAACCTCCGCAAAGTTCCCAGCGGCCATCACGACGGCGGAGCAGGTCCGCCCCGCCGAAGGAGGCGACGGTTTCACCCACGTTCCAGTGAAGCCATGCGGGGATGAGGATTTTTAATTTCATGGAGCGGCGGTGAATGGTTTATCGTCTTAATCTTCGTCATTTACCCGATTCTCGGGCGGCTGAGAAAGACCTTCGCATAGGCCATGCCACGATCCGCGAGTGTTGATTCACAGGGTTTTTCGCGCGAGAGGTGGGAGCCAGGGACCGTGCATGGATAAACTGCTTACCATGTCCGCGATAAGCGGCTGACCTGTTCTGACCGGCAAAGGGATGTGGCTTCGGCAATCGGGCCTGATTTTCAAGGTTGCTGCAACCGCGCAAGGGCGTCATTATTCCTGGCATAGCTCTTGCGCAGTCTTGAGAAGCAGCGCCGGTCGCGGAATCGTCTAACGAGGACTCAGCGTGCTCGTATGATTATGAAATCACCGTTTGGCATTCGTCTCTGGATTTTGATTGCCGCCCTTTTCCTGGTGGCTGGCGGGATGATTTACGGACTTTCCTCCACCTGGCATCGTACCCAGCAGCTTGAAGCCAGACTGACCACTTCCCAGATCGAGAGATTCCAGTTCGCGAGCGAGATTCGACGCCGGTTGCAGAACCTGAACAATGTCCATGCTCAGCTACGCCCTGGTGAGAGACCCCCGGCAGTGGGCGCAGTTCGAGCAGGCCAGCAGCGAGCTGGATCATTGGATTGATGACCGCGATCCCAGCCTAAACCCGCTTTCGCCCGCTGACCACGGAAACCGAGGGCCAGGTATTTAAGGAACTGAATCAGGCCTACGATGATTACCTCAGCTCCGCCTGGGCCGTGCATTCCAACGCACTGCCCGCCCTGCTGAGTTCAGGGCAGTTCGCGCAGCTCAACGCCTTCAATGCCCAGGCCGAACGAATGCACGAGTTGGTGCGCCGATTGACCGACGCCCATCGCACCGCGGAGGCGGCGTTTCTGGCCAACGCCAGCGCTTCGCTTGCCAGTCTCAGGGGAGTTCTCACCACGAGCGTCGTGATCCTGCTGGCCCTGGTCTCGGCGATGGGCTGGGTGATCTACCGCGACACCATCGCGCCACTGCGCACCAAACTGGTGCAGAATCAGACCCTGCTCGAAAGGCAGCAGAAACTCGCCACGCTCGGCACGCTGGCCGCCGGCATCGCCCACGAAATTCGCAACCCGCTCACCTCGCTCAAGGCGCGCCTTTACACGTTGGAGAAACACCTGGAGAGCTTGCCCGCGGCGAGAAAGGATACGGACATCATCAGCGCCGAGATTGCCCGCCTCGAACACATCGTCCAGGACGTATTGAGTTTTTCGCGGCCTTCCGACCCAAAGCTGGAAATCATCGCCGCCGAGACCGTTATCCGCGAAGTTCAGGGGTTGATGTCGCCAAACCTGGAGAGCCGTGGAGTGCAACTGGTGGTTGAATTCAGCCCGGAGTTGCTCATCCGCGCCGACAGCAGCCATTTAAAGCAGGTGCTCATCAACCTCGTTCGCAACGGCGCTGAGGCCATTGAGGGCGCCGGCACGGTCACGCTGCGCACGCGGGCCGAGCGCACGCCGCTGGGCGGGCGCGAGACCGAGGCGGTTATTCTGGAAGTGGCTGACGACGGCAGGGGCATTCCGCCCGAAGTCGAGAAGCGCCTTTTCGACCCGTTCTTCAGCACGAAGGAAACGGGCACTGGCCTTGGCTTGTCGATTGCCGCTCGCATCGTTGAAAGGCACGGCGGGATGCTCCAGTATCGCACCCGGCCCGGCCACGGCACGACCTTCGGTGTTGTCTTGCCGCGCGAAATCAACGACACTGCATCGCTATAACCCTGCTTATGCCCACTGCCGCGCATATTCTTCTCATCGAAGACGACGCTAGTCTGGCGGCAAACCTGTGCGACGTGCTCAAGGAGGAAGGCTTCAGAAAAGTCACCGTGTGCAATCGCGGCGACGAGGGGCTGCGCCGCGCCCGCAGCGACGAATGCGATGTGGTGTTGACTGACCTGCGCCTGCCGGGACTCGGCGGCCTGGAACTGGTGCGGCAACTTCACGAAACTCAACCGCGCCTGCCCGTCGTGCTGATGACCGCACACGGCACGATTGAGACCGCCATCGAGGCCACTAAGTTCGGCGCTTACGATTACCTGCAAAAGCCGTTCGAGATGCAGGCGCTCATCAGCGTGCTGCGTCGCGCCCTCGATGCCGGCCGCCTCATGCGTGAACCGGTGACTCTGCCCAACGCCCCGGTCCAGAGCCGAACCGCCCTCGTCGGCACCAGCCGTGCGATGCACGACGTGTGCAAGGAAATCGGCCGTGTCGCCGCCAAGCCCGTCACCGTGCTCATCCGGGGCGAAACCGGGACGGGCAAGGAGCTTATCGCCCGCGCCATCTATCAGCACAGTCCTCGCGCCAAAGCGCCGTTCATCGCCATCAATTGCGCGGCGATCCCGGAAAACCTGCTGGAAAGCGAGCTGTTCGGACACGAACGCGGCGCGTTCACGGGTGCCGACCAGCGGCGCATCGGCCGCTTCGAGCAGGCGAACAAGGGCACGCTCTTCCTCGACGAAATCGGCGACCTGCCGCCCAACACGCAGGTGAAACTCCTGCGCGTGCTCCAGCAACAAACCTTCCAGCGCGTCGGGGGAGCGGAGGCCATTTCTGTGGATGTGCGGGTCATCGCCGCTACCCACCGCAATCTGGAAGCGATGATTCGTGAGGGGAAGTTCCGCGAAGACCTCTTCCATCGCCTCAACGTGGTCTGCCTCCAGCTCGCGCCCCTGCGCGAACGCCGCGAGGACATCCCGCTGCTGGTGCAGCACTTTCTCCGCGAATATGCCGGCGACTTCGGCATCGAAAGCCCGACGATCTCCTCCGACGCCGTGGCCGTGCTGCAAGCTGATTCGTGGCCTGGTAACGTTCGCGAGCTGGAAAACGTGACCCGCCGCCTGTTGCTGGCCGCGCGCGGACTTTCCATCAACGCCGACGCGGTTCGCCAAACCCTTGCCGCCCGCAATGCCGAAGCGGCCCCGACAGGCCACTCCTTCACCGCCTTCGCGGGTGATTTGCTGGCGCGCGCGCGCAAGGGCGAACTCCCGGACGCTCATGCCCGCATGCTCGCCGAGGCCGAACGCGAAATCCTCACGCAAGCCATTACGCTGGCCGAAGGCAATCAGGCCAAGGCCGCGCGCTGGCTTGGGTTGTCCCGGCTCACCGTGCGCGAAAAACTCAAGCAGCTTGGCCTGCATCCGGGCTCCACCGAGGCCAGCTCGGAAACGAACGACTGAAATCAATTCCGGAGGAGCCTATTGCTTTTGGATGCTCACGGACCCGCTTTGGTTAGTTCCCAGGAAAAACCCGCCCGCCCACTCAAGGCCGGTCAACACGGCTCCATTGATAGGCACTGGCTTAGTCGCCCCGGGCGGTTGGAAGCTCCCGCTCAGGAGCCCGGTCGCAGCCGTCAGTGTTAGCGACAGCTTTTCGGGGTTGCTTCCGGTAACTTGAACCTGGTTCTTCGCGTTTATCGTGATGGTGTTGGTGAGGGTTGCAGCCAGGTTGCCGCCTTCCAGCATCACCACTCCATTGCTCCAGTTCAACACCGGGTGGCCGGCCGCTGGGGCTACGTACTTGCCCCCGCTCGCCTCGGTTTCAAAGGCAAAGCCACTCGGATAATACTTGCCCCCCGCCCCGCCCCCTTTGACCCAGTAGATCTCCATCCCAGCCAAAGTCGGGTTGGTCACCCCGATCCAGCCGATCATGAGTCCGTTGCCCTTGTAGAGCGAAACATAGAAAGGCCATAGGCCGTTTTGTGACAGGCCCAAAATAGTCGGGATGGCCGGCGTGCCCTCTGCCAAGGCCCCTTTGAAAGTCACCTTGCCGCCAGACGTCACCGCCACAGTTCCCACACTGTAGCCGGCCGGCGCCACTGCGGGATTCGTGTAGCCCCCCACCACCATCGTGTAATTACCGAACGGGGCCGGGTTCGTCTTGGCGTCATACGCGGCTCGGTAACCCAACAAGTCAGCTCCCCAGCCGGTCGCCTGGACCGTCCCCGCGACCTGTTGTCCACCCATCAAATCCAGTTGCAGCTCAACCGCCACAGAGCCTCTGTTTCGGCCGCGTGATGCTCTGCTGGGCCACACCCTGGGCGTTGAAACTGCCCAGCATACTCAGAGAACCCCCTCCCAGCCACAACTTGCCGCTGTAACTGCCTTTATCGGTCAACGTGATGGTAAAGGCGCCTGAATTGGTTGGCGCCACCACGTTGGTTCCATAAAACAATCCATTATAGGTCCCTTTAAGGGCCGCGAACGGATTGACCTTGAAGTTGGCCTGCAGCGTCAGCGTCGCCTGCATCTTGAACGTGAGCGGATTCTGGTTCGACTGGATGTCTCCAGTCCAACCGGCAAACACCTGGCCGGCGGCAGGGACGGCCGTAACCGTGTAAGTCTTGCCGACCGGCAGCGTGTTGCCTTTGAAATTCCCTGTGATCGAGCCGAGGCCGTTCGTCTGAAGATGAAGCACGCCGGACGCCGCTTGGGCCGCGTAGGTAACACTGACTTTGTCCGTCGTGCTCAAGTTGCCCGCGGCGTCGGCCGCGTAGGCCTCGATTACATTCGACCCCGGTGACAGGGACGCCTGGAACGACCAGTTGTCGGTTCCCTGCGCCGTGCTCCAACTGCCCCCATCCACCTGGCAGTACACAGCCACGACCCCGACATTGTCCGAGGCCGTCCCCTGCACCGCCACCGAATTGGTCGTCACACTCGCCCCGTTGGCGGGCGAGGTGATGTGAACCGTCGGCTTCTGCGTGTCGCCGCCCCCGCCGCCCCCGATGGTGACGCCGCCGACCACCCCGCCAAGCAGTTCATAGACGTTGGTGCCGCCCTGGACGACCTTGATGCAACCGACGTTCGGCGCGTAGAAGAGGGTTTGGTTAAGTGTGTTTGTTGAGCTGAACCCCAAGGTCGTGGTCGTCGTCGTCGTGATTGTCTCCGAGTTCGCCCGACAGTTATTGAACGTCCCTGCCACGACAGTCACGGTCCCGGTCGAGCTCACTACGCCGCTGATTGTTTCCGAGACGACGATATCGAGGCTTTGGCCCCCTACCTGCAACGAATTCGTGTACCAGGACGTGCCCGTGAACTGGGTGCCCAAGGACGCCAGCGCCGATTCGGTCATGGTCACCAGCGGCGGCGCAAGAACCTCTGCGCTGTTGGTCCCGTTGTCCACCTCGTAAGTCACCTCGCTGTCGCCGGAGTAACCGATGTAGGCAACATTTGTGGACTCCACTCCACTAATCGGCGAGACGGTCACCACCGCGAAAGAGCCGGAATACCGCGCCACTCCCGCCTGGATCATGATGGTGTTCGTCCCCAACGCGGTTAGTGCGGTGTAATGGTCGCCCACGTGCAACGGGAAGTATTCTTGCAGCAACGTTCCCGCCGAAGCACTTTCCCCCAGAAAGATCAGCCCCAGCGCAGCCAGGGACACCACAAGCTTATGCGAGCGTCCAAGCACTCGCGTTAATGCATCAATCGTCTTCATAGGACCTCAGCCTTACAATGTTTTTAGTTGTTCTTTCCGAGTAGTGTCCGGTGCGTCACCCGCTCCCCACAAAACTCACACCATTCGCCGTCGCCTGGGACTTCCATCACGACCGGTGGCGTGCTTTCGTATAACAGTTGGCTCATGAGTCCGCAAGGCATTTTTTGCAACTGTTCATTTGGCGCGCGGATCTGCTTTGGGGACAGGACGTTGTTGGGCAGCCCGTTTCCCCCCACCCCGGCCCCCTCCGCAAGGGAGAGAGCCGGGAGAGGAAACGGCCCCCATTCCCTGACCGTAGGAGACGACGTAAGAAGTCTCTGATCAATGGCCTCCGAGGAGAGCGGGCTTCCGCAGCGCCCCAAACATCAATCAGAGACCCCTCACGTCGTCTCCTGCAATGGTTTGCGGAGAACTCTGGAACCGGCCCCGTGACAGAATTGAGTCCTGCAGTTTAATGACTTGTAATCGGCACGGAACGCGGTAGGCTGGGACAAGTCAACCGATGAAGTTGAGCCTGGCATGGACGGAGCCGAGCCTCGATTGGAGCCCGGCACAGATTGCGCTCCGCAGGATTTCACGCGGGAGGGAGCGACCGCGAGCGCTCGGGCGCGGTTGGCTGCGGGGAGGGTTCACGCTGATTGAGCTGCTGGTGGTCATTGCGATCATTGCGATACTGGCGGCGCTGTTGCTTCCCGCGCTTGCCAGGGCCAAGGCCAGGGCGCATCGGATTCAGTGCACGTCGCAAATGCGCCAGTTGGGGATGGGGATGGCCATGTTTGCGGCGGATCACGCCGACATCCAGGTCCCTGCGGCCTACCGCACGGGGGATTACGAGTACCAGTTGACCTGGGACGATTATATTCACCGCTATATCGGCGGCACGGATAGCGATGCGGATTTGGAGTTGGGGATAACCGACGCGAGCAAGGTGCCTCGAATCTTGAAATGTCCGGCCGACGTGATTCAGGCCTCCATTGAGTGGGGCACCTACGGCGGACGGCGGTCCTACGCCATGAACCTTGCCGGCGACTGGGATCTCCTCGCCAACGGGGCCAAGCCTCCACCCAAGTTCGGCGTGGGGATTTACATCCAGCGCAACGACGCCTCGATGCCGCCTTGGGAGCCGCCCGGATACAAGACTACCGTAGTCCAGGATAATGCCGGGACCATCCTGCTCGCCGAATTGCCCAACGGCAGAAACATGGTGGGGAACGACTGGCCCTCCTTTTGCGCCGGCCCGGTGGTGTCCACCGCCAACTTTGACTGGGTGACCCCGGATTGTTTCCAAATCGGCGTCTCCCAGTACAATTACGGTGCGGTCAGCTACGGCCTGCACGCGCGCCGATTCAACTACCTGTTCCATGACAACCACGTGCAGGCGCTCAAGGAAACCGACACCGTCGGCACCGGGACGATGACGGCGCCACGAGGGATGTGGACGATGACGGGGGGAGACTGAGCGGCCACGGGTCAGCCGGAGGGGTTTCACTTCATCTCCCGAAGGCAATAGAGCCTGGTCAGCGTGCGTATGACCAGGCAGGGGCCGGCAATCGCCGGGGTGGCCATGCACATCTCGTCGAGGGAGTTGGTGTGGAGCAGCTTGTATTCGGGGCCGGCCTGGAAGACGAAGGTGTCGCCGTCTTCGCTGAGCGCGAAGATTTTCCCGTTCGCCGCCCAGGGTGAGGCGGTGAAGGAGGTGGCGCCCTCACGGATGCGCTGCTTCTGGTAAACCGCTTGGCCGGTGCGGGCGTCGTGGCAGCTCAGGAAGCCGAAGTCGAAGAGGACATAAAAGTAGTCCCCGTAGAGCAAGGGCGAGGGATTGTAAGGCCCGGCGGCGGGCTGATACCAGGCGATGAACTGGTTGTTGGTCTCGCCGGGCTTGAGGGTGATGTCGCCGGAAGCGCCCGGTTTGATGGCAAACACGGGCCGGACTCTGTCCCCGACGAAGCCGGAGCAGACGTAGAGCAGGCCGGGGTTGGAGAAGGGGGTCGGGATGGCAATCGAGGACATGCCGCCCAGTTCCCAGAGCAGCTTGCCCTCGAGGTCGTAGGAGCGGACCCGCTTCGTGCCGGAGGTGATCAATTCGGTTCGCTGGCCGTTGCGCCAGACGCATGGCGTGACCCAGTTGCTCCTCTCGTCGCGTTGGACACGCCAGAGCTGGCGGCCGGTCTTGGCATCAAGGGCGGTGGCGAAGGATTCGTCGTCATTGTCACTCACGAGGAACAGGCGGCCATCGCAGAGCACGGGCGATGCGGCGGGGCCCCAGCCGTTGCGGGTCTTGACCGGCGGCCAGTTGGTGGACCAGAGTTTTTGGCCCTCCATGTCGTAGCAGAACAGGCCGACATTGCCGAAGTAGGCATAGACGCGCTCGCCATCGGTCACCGGCGTCGGGGAGGCGTAGGTGTTCTTGAGGTGCAGTGGATTTGGGGGTGTGCCGCGGTGCGCCTCCTGACGCCATAATTCGCGGCCGGACTTGAGATCGAAGCAGAGGACAAACCAGCGATGCTCGGCCTTGGGAATCTCCTTGCGCTCGCCGCCCAAGTAGAGGCCCTTTTTGGCCGGTTCGACCTCGCCCTCGCTGACGGCCGTGGTGACGAACACGCGCTCACCCCAGACGATTGGCGAGGACCAGCCGCGTCCGGGCACTTCGGCCTTCCAGGCGACATTCTCGTTGGTGCCCCAGCGCTCGGGCAGGCCCGGTTGGTCAGCGACCCCCAACCCGTCCGGTCCGCGGAACTGGGGCCAGTTCGCAGAAAGGCCGGCTCCTATCGCTTGTGCCGCCAGAAGCAGGAGGAGTGTTCCGGCAAGGGGCGGCCCTTTGGCGGTTATGGGGACAATCGTTGGCCACAGGCGTCTCACATCGGCGAGATTCATGAACAGAGCATCGGCAACTTGGAACGGAGTAGCAAGGAAAACAAGCCCCGGGTCCGGGGACTTGTTGAACATTACGATAAGCTAAAATCGCGCTGCCGTCGGCGCTACAGAGTAGTAGCTCGATTGTCTCCCCCTCCGCCTCGCCGGTCAGGAAAACGCTCAACCGGCAGCCAGGGGGCTTGGTGGCTGATGCCTCCAGGCACCGCGCGTGAAATCGGGAATGGCCACCGGCGCGCTGCCTTTGGAAACTGACGCGATACTGAGGGGCACAATGCTGCTCCAGGCGGCGGCATCATAGACGGTCAGGTCCAGGGGCAGGCCCTCACGGAGGCATTGGATCAAGCGCCAGTTCATCACGTAATCCATGCCGCCGTGGCCGCCGGACTGCTGGGCTTGGGCGTTGAGTTTCTTCCAGAGCGGGTGGCCATACCGCTCGTGATACGGCCCGAGATCGGTGATCCAGCCCTCGGGTTGGCCGTCCAGATGCAGGCGGGGCGGATAATCGCAGAAGGTGCCGGTGGCGCCGGCGATCAGGTTGATGCGGCTATAGGGACGGGACAGGACCAGGGAAAACTGAACCATGATGGTGCGGCCCAGCGCCGTCTTGATGAGCGAGGTGTTAATGTCGCCGCAGGCAAAGTGCTCCCGGCGGCGCGGGTTGTCGGCGGGGAGGGATTCGCACCGTCGGCTCAGGGCCGCTTCGCGCGAACTCATCGAGACCAGGCAATCGAATTTGTCGCCCGCATGGATGCCCAGGTACTGGGCCACGGGACCGAGTCCGTGAGTCGGGTAGAGATTGCCGTTCCGAGTAGCGACGAAGCGCCGACGCCAGTTGGCGGCGCTCGAATCCTGCAAGAGGTAATCACGCGATTCGTGGAGGTAACCCGCCTCGCCGTGGGTCAAGTCGCCAAAAACCCCCTGGCGCGCCATGCGGAGAACCAGCAGTTCGATTTCCCCGTAACAGCAATTCTCCAGCATCAGGCAGTGGCGACGCGTCAGCTCGGCGGTGTTCACCAACTGCCAGCATTCATCCAGCGTGATCGCGGCCGGCACTTCGATCGCCGCATGCTTGCCCTGCGTCATCGCGCAGACCGCCATCCGGACGTGCCAGTCCCACGGGGTGGCAATGTACACGAGGTCCACGTCGTCCCGCCGGCACAGGGCCTCGAAGGCGGTTTCGTCCTTCGCATAGCCGGCCGGCTCGGCTTGTCCCTTGGCCACGACGCGCTGTTGGGCGCTTCTTACCCGCTCCGGCACGAGGTCACAGACGGCCTTGATCTCGACCCCGCCAACCTCCAGCAAATTGCCCAGCAAGCTTGAGCCGCGGCTGCCGACACCGATGAACCCAATGCGGACCTGGCCCATGGGCGGGAATCTCAGTCCAAATAACCGCCGCTGCCCGGGCTTGGCTCGGGCAGTCGCCGGTTCCTGGGCGACCACCCCGGCACCCGCGGCCAGACCGATGCCGGCAGTGGTGGCGCCCGCCACGCTGAGGAATTCACGGCGCGAAAAGGGATGGCTGGCGTGTATCATAATGGTTTGCTGCTGGTATAACTTTCGAGCGGCCATTTCACCAGCAAAACGCCGGCAATGCAAGCCGGGCCCGGCACGCCCGCACGCCGAGGGGCGCATCTTGCCAGTACCACCGTAGCGCAGACTTCCAGTCTGCTGTGTCGCGGATTTCCAATCCGCAAACGCGGCCAAGCAGTTACAGCCTGCCGACTTGGATGTCGGCGATACAGCAGGTTTGGAAATCTGCGCTGCCAACGCGAGCATCCTGGCGACTGGTGGTACTAGCAAAATGCGCCCCACGCCGAGGGCGTGGGGGTGCTCTACCGGCTTAGGACGGGTGGAATAGGGGTTGAAGGAAAGCAAGGCTTTGCGGCAGCGGATGAATTGCCTTGACCGGGCCGGGGCTTTTCACAGACTGAACTCGTAGCGTTTGCCGGCGGCTCGGCCCGCCGGCGCATCTTGGAAAAACATTGGATGACAACTTCAACAAGAGAATTCAAACGCCGCCGCTTTCTTGGAATTTTGGCGGCCTCTGCGGCCTCATCCGGACTACCCTGGCGGCTTGCCCATGGTTTGGAGAATCCACGGCGACGCAAGACCATCCTGTCGTTCTACTGCGACGACACCAGTCCTTATGCGGCCGGAGGCGAGGCCTTTCACACCTTTCTCGACTTCTGCGCCGAGCAGCAAATTGCCGGCGAATCGAGCTGTATCCTGGGCATGAATGGCCACAGCATGTGCCGCAACCCCAACGAACAGGAGCAGGTGTTTCTTCGCCAGGTTCCGCGCGCCTGGCAATGCGGCATCGGCACGCACATGGAATTGATGACCCACCATGGGCTGTTCGATTTCCAGGCGAACCGTGACCCGGAAGGCGCCGTCCACGAAGGCGTGTGGCTGCACGAACCGGCGATCACCGTGGACCAATACGAGCGATACCTCGGCAATATCCTGGCCGAGGGCGAACGGGCGGGGATTAAATTCACCGGCTTGACCTGGCCGGGCTGCGGCTGCAAGACATGCGAGCAGCGCTATGCCGAACTGCGGGCCAGCGGTCATTCCAAGCCCAACCCCGCCCTGTGGCAAGCCCTGCTCAATTTGGCGAAGCAAGGAAAGTTCCGCGGCCGAACCGTCCCCTGCTTTTTCGATTCCAGCGAGACCGGCGATGGCCTGCATCGAAAGGCCAACGATGGCCAATGGGCCGTCTTCAACCTGATGCCCAATGCCATGGACCACTTCGGCATCTGGGAAAACAACCCGGACCGCGTGAACCCGGACTACTACATTACTGCGGACGGCAAGTCCGGCATCATTGTCCGTCATTCTCGAGGCCCAAGCGCCCTATTGCCTTTGGTACTCGCATTGGCAGGGGCTCAATCCGGCCAAGGGCGTTGGCTGGCGGGCCTTCACCACGGTCGTGGGACGAATCCGCAAACATCTCGGCGACCGAGTCGTATGGCTGCGCCCCAGCGACATCACCGACCGCTATCAGCAGAGCGGCGGCTGGGACTTCATCCGGGGCCTTTAGCAGGACTGGCTTGGGGCGACTGTTTCAGGCCCTTCTCAACGGTCTGCCGCTGGCTTCGCCGACACCTCTTATTTTCTGGCGCTGCTCAATCCTGGTGACGTCTGGGCGTGCGATTAACCCTCTCGGTCACCCACGGCGGCTCTCTGCCCCGAAGGGGCCTCCGAGAGTAGCCCGGCGTTTCAACGCCGGGTGAGCGAACCGAAAGGGTAGTTCCGTCCCGAAGGGACGGCTGAGAGCAAAGAGTATTCTCAGTCGTCCCTTCGGGACGAGAGTCCCTTTTCCGGCCTCCCCGGCGTTGAAACGCCGGGCTATTGTCAGATGTCCCTCCGGGACGAAACCTCCGGGGCGCAGGCTCGACACTCTTAATCGCACCCGATGTCTGGCACACCGCCGCCCGCAGGAACACCCAAGCAGCGAGGCCATAACGCATTGTCCTGCGCAGCGGACCATTGCACCCAAGGCATTTTGACTCGACAAAGCTGGGGGAGCCTTCCACTGTCCAGCCAGAAAGTCATGACTACCAAGCGCCAACTCTCAATCAAACAAGCCCGCCTGCAGGGCTTGAGTGCCATTTCAAAAATCGGGGCTGTGGCCCTCCTATGCCTCCAATTGCAGACGGCGCATGGGACGGCCGAACCGCTGCGCCGCAGCCTGTCGCTCGACGGGACGTGGCAGATAGCCGAGGGGAAAATGGACCAGGTCCCCGCCTCCTTCGATCGCACCGTGCCGGTGCCCGGCCTGGTGTCCCTGGCCGTGCCCGCATTCACTGAGCTGCCGGGCCCGAAGGTCGCGGCGCGCGGCAAAGTGCCGCAGAAAGACCCGAAGCGCGACGCGTTCTGGTACCGGCGCACGTTCCGGCTGGATCGAGCCGTGCCGGCGGTGGCTATGCTCAAGGTCCACAAGGCGATGTTCGGCACGCGGGTGCTCCTGAACGGACAGGCCCTTGGGGAGCATCTGCCCAGCTTCACGCCGGGCTATTTCAACGCGAAATCCGCCCTCAAGGTTGGGGAGAACGAATTGCTCATCCGCGTCGGCGCCGATCGCGATGCAGTCGGACCCGGCATTCCCAGCGGGTTCGATTACGAGAAGGAGCGCGTACATTCCCGGCATCTTTGACTCGGTGGAGTTGATCCTGTCGGGCACACCACATTTCACGCAGGTGCAGGCGGCGCCCGAGGTCGCCACCGGGACCGTGCGCGTGCAAGCAGTGCTGCGCAACGATGGCGAGCCAACCCGCGCGACAGCTACTTTCATTGTGCGGGAGGCAAAGTCGGGGCGAGAAACCGGGCGTTTGGCCACGGAGACCTTGAGCCTTGCCCAAGGCGCGGAGACGACTGTGGACGTCCGCATCCCGATAGCCGGGTGCCACCTGTGGTCCCCGGAAGCCCCGTTCCTCTATACGCTCGAGGTCGACAGCGGGGCGGACCATTTTCGGACCCGATTCGGGATGCGGGAGCTTAAGTTCGACCCGGCAACGGGCCGCGCGATGTTGAACGGCAAGCCGTACTTCATGCGGGGCAGCAATATCACCCTCTACCGGTTCTTCGAGGACAGTGAGTGCAAAGACCTTCCGTGGCGCACGGACTGGGTCCGGCTGCTCCACGAGCGCGTCAAGGAGATGCACTGGAACTGTCTCCGCTACTGCATCGGCTTTCCACCCGAGGCCTGGTATGACATCGCTGACGAGGTGGGGATTCTCATCCAGGACGAGTTTCCGATTTGGTACGGCGGGTCAGGCTGGAGCACCTGGCCCAAGGAGCTCAAGAGCGGCGAACTGGCCCTCGAATATGCCGAGTGGATGCGCCAGCGCTGGAACCATCCCTGCGTGGTGGTATGGGACGCGAACAACGAAACCGCCAGTCCCGAAACCATCCCGGCTATCCGGCAGGTGAGAGACCTCGACCTCTCGCATCGCCCCTGGGACAACAGCTACACCGAGCCGATGGACCCGGGCGACATCTTCGAATCACACCCCTATCACTTCAACCTGAACTTCCGGCTCCGAGACCTGGCTGCCGCCGATCCCGTCCCGCAGGGAAACCAACTCCGCAACGACGGCAAACACGCGGTCATCATCAACGAATACGGCTGGCACTGGGTCAACCGCGACGGCACCCCAACGACGCTCACGCGCGACATGTACCGGGCGGTTCTGGGCGAGCAGGCCACTGCGCAGCAACGCTTTCACATGCAGGCCACCTGGCTGGCGGCGGACACGGAGTTCTGGCGCGCTCATCGCAAAGCTGCCGCCGTAATGCACTTTACGACGCTGGGTTACTCGAGGCCGGACGGGCAGACTTGTGACCATTGGAAACTGGGGGGCGTCGAAAAACTCGAATGGGAGCCGCAGTTTTACCGTTACCTGCGCGAGGCCTTCGCGCCGGTGGGTTTGAGCGTCAATTTCTGGAAGGACAAGGTCCTTCGCCAGACGCAGTCCCGCGTGCCGGTCATGCTCATCAACGACCTCGAGCAGCCTTGGAGCGGCGTAGTGACGCTCCGCTTGCGCAAGGCCGGAGGCGAGGTCTCAATGGTTGAACTCACACGTGAGGCGAGCCTGGGGCCCTTCGGTCAGACCACGTTGGATTTCCAGCTCACCTGGCCCGAGCCGCTCGGCCCATACACGCTCGAGGCGGAATTGCGTGGCGCGGACGGACAACCGGTGCGGAGCGTGCGCGAGTTGGAAGTCATTGAAGCCCGCGCTTTGGGGCTGGCCTATCAGAAACAGGCGTCCGCTTCCTCCAGTCAGGCGAAGGAGTATCTGCCGGCCAATGCCGTTGACGGTGACCCGGGGACCTACTGGTCCTCGACCTTTGCGGACCCCGCCTGGCTGGCGGTGGACCTGGGCGAGACCCACAAAATCAGCCAGGTCCGCATCACCTGGGAGAACGCCTACTCGAAGGTGTTTGCCGTGCAAGTCTCTCGCGACGGGCAGAACTGGACTGACGTGTTCACCGAAGCCAACGGCAAAGGCGGCGTGAGCGACATCCGGTTCCCCCCGTGGAAGCGCGGCACGTCCGCATCTCCTGCACCAAGCGCGCGACACAATGGGGCCATGCCATCCGCGAGCTTCAGGTTTTTGAGTAATCACCGTTCCATGAAAACACGCCCAACCACCGCCGTCATTTCACGACGGAATTCTCTGGAGAACGCCGCGGCGCTGGCTGCCATTGCCGCATCCTGCCGGGCATTGACATCGGCATTCCCACCGGCAAGAACTCGCGCCAGGCCTCCCCTGATGACACTTACGCCGCCACGCTTGCCGCCCTCAAGGCCGGCGCGCAGGGGATTATCCTCTCGCGCAAGTATTCCGAAATGCGGCTGGCCAATCTCACTGCGGCTGGACGCGCCGTCCGGGAAGCGATGAAAGGTTGAGTCGAATGCGAGTCTCTGCCCGCTATCGCGCTCCGGTATGAACCTTGAGACCGCTCTGAGCCGCCGAAGTTTCATAAAAGGAGCCGGCCGGGCCGGGCCATTCTCCACCTGGTCAACCTGACCATCTCAGTGGCCGTAGTGGGCGTGGCCTCCGTAGAGCAGTTGAAGGCAAACATTGCGTCCCTCAGAGAGGCGAAACCGATGCCCCTCACTGAGCGCCAGGAACTGGAGCGCCTGGTGGCCTGATGAATTCAAAAAGCCCAGGTTCAACGTTGTCAAACTCAAAGGGCCAACTGCAACCGGGCAGGGCGCACGACAGATTTCTTCCACGGCCCCCGCCTGCCGCATTTATGCGGCAGCGGAGAATTCTGCCGTGCGCCCAACTGAGCAATCTGTTGGGAAACCCGTTGCGAGCCCTTATGTGGGCGCGGAAGCTCACCCGCTAATCAGGTGGCCCGACTCTCTGAAGAGCGGGCTTCTCGCGCGACCGGAGCATAAGGTAATAAACGGCGGGGGTCGCCACCAAGGAGAGCAACACGGAGATGCACAACGCCCCAATCACGGCGATAGCGAGCGGCTTGAGCATGTCCGCCCCACGGCCAATCCCATAGGCGAGCGGCAACATGCCGAAGGCAGCCGCCAGCGAGGTCATGAGGACCGGACGCAAACGGCGATGGCCGGAGCGGACCAGCGCATCCTCGAGGCCCGCGCCCTCGGCGCGCAAGTGCTCGACGAAGTCGAGCATCAGAATGCCGTTCTTGGCAACGATGCCCACTCCAATAATGGCGCCGAGGAACGAGACGACATTCAGGGAAGTGCCGCTGAGCCACAAGGCCAGCACGGTTCCAAACAAGGCCAGGACCGCGCCGAAGACGATGGCCACCGGTTCATAGAATGATCGGAACTCAATCAGCAGCACGGTGAAGACCAGGAAGATGGCCATCGCCAGCACGAGCATGAGATTGCGGAATGAATCGCGTTGCTGCTGGAACAGGCCGCCAAATTCGATCACGCCGGGCGGGATGGTCTTGTCCTGGCTGAGTTTCTGCTGGATTTCCGCCATTGCGCTGCCGAGGTCGCGGCCTTCCAGACGCCCGCTCACGGCCACGTCCTGCCGCAGGTCCTCGCGATGCAGTTCGAGCTGGCCGGGCTGTTCCACAACATCGGCGACTTGGGAGAGCTTTACGAGGGTGCCGTCCGGGGCGTGGAGGGGCAGCTCGCGCAGCGTCGCGATGCGATCGATGCCTCGAGCGGTCCGCCAGCACGCGGATGTTCACGACGCGATCCCCTCGAGCACCGTCGAGGCCTCCTGGCCGAGCATGGCGGCATTGACCGCCGCCGCCACGTCGGCGGCGGTCAGGCCGAGCCGCTGCGCATCGGTGTAGCGCACGCGCAGGCTGATCGTCGGACCGGCGTAGATCAGCCCGTCTTTGGTGTCCACCACGCCTCTAATCTTCTTGAGTTGCTCCTCGACCTCGGGCGCTTTCTTTTTCAGGAATTCGATGTCGGTGGAGAACAATTTCACTTCGATTGGCTCGGGGGACCAGATGAGGTCGCCGATAAGGTCGCTCAAGACACCGGGGAACTCCCATTGAATGCCCGGGAGGGTGGAATTAAACTTGGCGCGCAATTCGCTCCTGACGGCGTCGGTGTGGCGTTTGCGATCCGGCTTTAGTTTCACGAGAAAATCGCCGGTGTTAGGCTCGGTGACGGTCAGGCCGAGCTGCGCGCCGGTGCGGCGAGAGAAGCTTTCCACGTCGGGGGTGGCGATGAGGATTTGTTCGGCGAGCAAGAGCTGGCGGTGAGTTTCTGCGAGGCTGGTGCCCGGCGGGGCGATGTAGTCGATGACCATTGCGCCTTCGTCCATCGGCGGGAGGAACTCGCTTTCCAGGTGTTGGTATATGCCAGCGCCCAGCAGCAGCACCAGGCCGCAGGCGCCGAGCGCCAGCCAGACGTGGCGCAGGGCCGCGCGCACGGCGATTTCGTAAGCTCGGATGACCCGCTGCAATAGGAACCCGCCTTCCTCGCTTTTGGGCGCGTGGCCATGTTCGAGATGCCCGCGGTCGCGCGTGAACCAGGAAGCGAGCGAAGGTGTGAGCGTGATGGCGAGCACGAGCGAGGTCAGCAGGGCCACGACCATGGTGAGGGCCAAGGCGCGGAAGAACACGCCGGAAATGCCCTCGAGGAATGCCAGCGGGATGAACACGACCACCGGGGTGAGAGTGGAACCGATGAGCGGCACGAGAATCTCGCTCATCCCGGCTTGGATGGCCTCGCGGCGCGGCAGGCCGCCGGCGATTTTAACGTGAATGGCTTCCACCACCACGATGGCATTGTCAATGACCAAACCAATCGCCGCCGCAATGCCGCCCAGGGTCATGAGGTTGAAGCTCAGCCCGACCACCTGCATGGCCACCAGGGTGATGAGACCGTCACGGGAATGACGAGAATGGCCGTGAAGGTGATGCCCCAGTTCTTCAGGAAGAAATAGAGAATGAATATCAACAGGGCCAGGCCAAAGGCAATCGCGTCCCACACACTGCGGACCGACGCCCGGACAAACAGCGATTGGTCGTAGTAATAAGCCGTTTTCATGTCCGGTGGAAGGTCCTTTTTTAGTTCCTGAAGGATCCGCCCGAGGGCGTTGGCGATGTCGAGGGTGCTGGCGTCGGGCTGGCTGCGAATATTCAGCAGCACGGCAGTCCTGCCATCGGCGGTTATTACGTTGAAGACCGGTTCGGGTCCACGCACGACGCGGGCGAAGTCCTTAATGCGAACCGGGTGCATGTTGACCACGGCCACGGTGAGGTTTTCGATGTCCTGGATGCCATGCACCCGGCCATCCACCACCGCCAGATAGAGCGTGTGGTTCTCCTCGTGCATGCCGGTCGGCAGAATGAGGTTGTTCTTCTCCAGAGCGTCGGTTATCTGCGCCAGACTCAAGTTCGCCGCCTGCAGGCGAACCGGGTCCACGACCACGTGATATTCCGGCGTGCGTCCCCCAACCAGGTCAACGCGCGCGACGCCAGGAATGCGCAAGAAGCGGGGCTTGAGTTCGTAGCGCGCCGTCTCCCACAATTCGGTGATGCTGCGCTGCGGACTGATCAGGCTCACGCCGATGATCGGGAAGGCGGAAAACGTCAGCCGCCAAACCGTCGTGCTGGCGGTTGCGGGCAGCGTCGAGCGGATTTGCGAGAGCCGGCTGTTAACGTAGAGCTCCGACTGGATCATGTTCACTTGCCAGTTGAAGAAGACACTGATCTCCGCCGAGCCGCGCCCCGTGGTGGACCGTACCGTGACGGCCCCGGGAATGTCCTTCATCGCTTCTTCGATCGGCCGCGTGATTGTGGCCATCGTCTCGTCAGCCGGCATCACTCCGTTGTCCACCAGGATGACGACACGCGGGAAGTTGGTCTGGGGAAAGACCGAGGACGGCAGCTTGAACGCCGCGTAAACGCCCGCCAGACATAACGCAACGCTGATGAAGGTGATGGCTAGCGAGTGGCGGACGGCAAATCGGCCGATCCATGAATCGTTCTTCATACTCACGGAGACAGCACGCGGACCTTAGTTTCCTTGGGCAATGCATAGGCGCCTTCCGTCACCACGGACATGCCAGGCTGCAAACCGTCCGCTTCGACCTCGACCCAGGGGCCGTCATGCAAACCGGCCTGGACGGGTTTCTGTGTCGCCTTGTCGCCCTGAACGAGGGCAATGACCGTGCTACCCTCAGCGTCCTTGACGACGCTCTCGAGCGGCACCGCCAGCCGGTCTTTGTGCTCCTCGCTGACAATGCGGGCCGTCACGAACTGACCCGGGCGCAGACCGGAATGAGCCGGGATGTTGGCGCGCACGAGGGCCGTACCTGTTTTGGAGTCCACCTCCGGGCTAATGTAAGTCATCGTGCCGGTTACCGGAGGGGTGGATTTGTCCGCCAGCACTTCGACGGGTTGCCCCACTTTGAGCGCAGCCAGTTCGCGGCTTGGAACGTTGGCGCTGACCACGAGGCGATCGAAATCCATGACCTCGGCCAACACGGTCGTCAGGTCCACCGCTTCCCCCGGCTTCACGCTAACGCGCACCACGGTGCCGGCGAGGGGCGCCTGGACTCGCAGCAGCGCTCGTTGGGCGCGCGAGGCAGCCACTTGTTGCTCGGCTTCCTGCAAGGTCTTCTGCGAAGTGCCTTCCACCTGGACCAGTTTTCTTTGTCGTTCGAGCGTCTTTTCGGCGAAATCCACGGCCACGTCTGCCGCGCGGCTGTCGAGTTGGAACAACACGGCGCCCTTGTCCACGCGCTGGCCTTCCACGCACTTGACCTCCGTCACCACTCCGGGGACGGAGGCCGCAACGCGAGCGCTGGCGGCCGGCCGCTCCCCCGCCGGTTCCGGCTCGACCGTGCCGTAGGCCGTGACGTAGCCGCGCAGTGTGGCACGCGTGATCTTGCCGATATGGACAGGAACTTCCGTGTCGGCTTTTTTCTCCGGTTCCTCCGGCCTGGCCGGTTTGAACCAGACGAGCCAGACCAGGCCGACGACGACGGCCAGGCAGATAACGATGAGGGCAGTCTTTTTCATGGGTGAGCGTTCACTTGATTCGATTGCGAAACGCGCGGCGAGGTCTGCCAAACGGACTCCGGCAAACCCAGCGGACCTTGTAGCGCGTCCTCCAACTGCACCAGGGCCTGTTGTGACTTGACCAGCGCGTCGAGGCGGGCCAGGGCCGAGGCGCTCAGTTGGAGGCGCAACGCAACCAGTTCCGCCTTGGAGATCTCCCCCGCATCGAACATCGCGCGCGACCTTTGTTCCTGTTTTTGCAGCCTGGCCAGCAAATCATCGGCGTCCGCCCGCTTCTTGAGGGCGGCACGATACCCTGCCACGGCACGCTCGATTTCGGACAGCACACCCGCCTGGAGCGCCTCGAATCGGGCGGCGGACTCAGCCCGTTTGGCTTTGGCTTCGGCGATCGGGCCTTTGTTCTGGTTGAAGATGGGCAGCGTGACGGTGATTGAAAGTGACCATTTGCTGTCACCCTGATCGTACTGGTATCCCGGACCGAGATGGATGTCGGGATATTGTTTGACGATTTCCAGTTGGAGTGCGACCTGGCTGGCGGCGTATTCGGCCAGCGCGCCAAGGACATCCGAGCGATTGAGCAGGGCTTGCCGGCGCGCATCGGCCAAAGCAGCCTCGTCCGGCAACCGGTCCAAGCCATCGAAGGCAAACTTCATGCCCTCGAGCGTGCCGGCCGGGACGCCAAGAGCCCCGGCCAACTGAACCCGACCCTCTGCGCTCTGGCGCTCGGCGTCCCGCAACGCGAGCCGCGAGCTGTCCAACGCGATGCCCGCCTGGGCGACTTCAAACGCCGAGACCGCGCCAGCCTCGTGCTGGCCTTCCAGCAGGCGGAGATTCTCCGCCTGGAAGGACTGCTGCTCCCGCAGCAGGGCCTCCGCCTCTCGGGCTGCATTGAGATCTACCAGGCTTTTCCTGACCCCGCTGCGGACCTGCCAGGCAACTGAAGCGATGTTCAGCCGCGCAGCTTCCGAAAGCCGAACCGCCTGGGCGATGCGATAGCCGCGTTTGCCCGCCGTTTCAATCGGAATATCGAGGAACCCGAGCGGGATCCAGGGAGAAGGCGTCAAGGTCGTGGTATCGTAGCCAGGGGTGACGTTCAGCGTGGGGTTGGGCCGTTCCCCAGCCGTGATTGTCCCAGCCTGCGCTACCGCCCACTGAGCGCGCGCCACATCGAGGCTGGGGTGGTAGAAGAAGGCAGCCAGCGTGAGCATTTGAGAATCCCACGAAGGCGCAGGCCATTCGGCTAACGCGTGGTGGAGGTTCTGTTCCAAAAATGACTTGAGGGCAGGGTGGTCGAGGGACCGGCTTTCCAGCTTGCCCGCGGTTTCCGCCGGCGAGAGGGGCTGGTGCTCGAAGCGGGCGCACCCGGCCACAAGGCACAGGAGGCTGATGCTCAGGCTGCGTTTCATACAGGCGAATACTCAATCTGAATTGGCCGCGCAAATCAAGATCTCGTCAAAACCCTCTCCCGAACCTTCTCACTGGGACGGCCCTTCGCCGGTAAACCGGCCGTACCGGAGCGCCAGCGTCGGCAGCACGAGCAGGTTCAGTGCGGTGGAGGTCAGCAGTCCCCCGACAATCACAATCGCCATCGGCCCTTCGATTTCGCGCCCGGCCTCACCCGCGCCGATGGCCAGGGGGAGCAACCCGAGCGCGGTGACGAGCGCGGTCATGAGGATGGGCAGCAATCGCTCGGAAGCGCCGCGAATGGCGGCTTCGAGCCCCAGGTCATGCCTTCCCGCTGCACCAGATGCTCGAAATGCGAGATCATCATGATCGAGTTGCGGGTGGTGATGCCAAAGAGCGTGACGAAACCGACCAGCGAGCCCAGCGAAAGCGAACCGCCGGTCGCAAAAACCGCCAAAACACCTCCAATCAGGGCGAAGGGCATGTTGACCAGAACCAACAGCAGATTGCGCGCGTCGAGGAACACGATGCTGAGCAGTAAAATGATGCCCACACCGGCAACGGCCGAGTGCAACAGCAACTCGCGCCTGGCCGAGGCTTGTGCCAGCCCGGAGCCGCCAAAGGTCGGATACACGCCCGGAGGAAACGACACCTTGGCCGCTACCTGCTTTTTCAATTCCGCCACGAAGGAGGCCATATCGCGTCCGGCAACATTACAGGTCACCCGCTGCCGGCGTTGCGCGCCATCATGGGCGATCAGGTAACGTCCGGTCGTCGGATAAACCTCGGCCAACTGCCGCAACGGCATCCGCTGCCCCTGGGGGTTGCGCAACAGCAAATCGCCAATCTGCTCCGGCACTTTCCGGCTCGCTTCATCGAGAATCACAGCCACATCGAACACCCGATTGCCTTCGTAGATTTGCGCAACTTCGGTTCCCTGATACGCAGTTTGAATTGCATCCAGGACATCCACTGGCAGGAACCCGAACTGAGTCAATCGTTCCGGCCGCAACCGCATGACCATCTGTGGCGAACCGGGCTGCGACTCGACTTGCACATCCGCCGCGCCGCGGATCGTCGCCAGCACCTGGCGCAGCTCTCCGGCCTTTTGATCGAGCACATCCAGGTCGTCCCCGAACACATTGACCACCACCTGCGCGGTGGCGCCCGACAGGGTCTCCTCGATGCGCTCAGCCAAAAAGGGCAGCACCCGAAAGGTCAAACCAGGGAACCTCTCAAGTGCCTGGCGGATTTCACCAGTGACCCCTTCGGCCTCCTCACCGTTCAAGGGCTTCAAATCCACGTCCAGCTCGCTGTAATGCGTACCCCAGGTGTCTTCGCCGTTCTCCGCCCGGCCCGCTTGCTGCGAGACGGAACGGATGTGCGGGTTCTTGAGCAGCTCCTCCGTGACCCGCCGGCCCAGGCGCAACGATGCCTCCAGCGATGTCCCAGGGAGAGCGGCCATGTGGATTATGAAATGGCCTTCGCGAAACTCGGGCAGGAATTCGCCTCCAAAGAACGGCAGCGTGGACGCCGCCGCCAGGATCATCGCCAGAGCCACCCCGATGACAGTGCGGGGCCGTCCGCTCAAAGCCCCCAGCCAGCACCGATGGCGTTCTTTCATCCAGCGGACGTGCCGAGGCTCTTCATGGGGGCTGGTCCGCGAGAGCATCACCAGGCACAGCGCCGGGGTGAGAGTCAGGGCCACGGCCAGGGAGGCCAAAATCGCCAGAATAAACGCGGTCGCCAGGGGCGTGAACAGCTTTCCCTGGATGCCGGTCATAGTCAGGATTGGAAAAAACACCAGCGCAACGATGAAGGTCGCATAAACCACGGAGCTGCGGACCTCCAGCGACGCTTCCAAAACCACTTGGAAAAGCGGACGCGGCTGGGCCGGGTCAGCTTCTCCCGGATACGCCGCAGAATGTTCTCCACGTCGATAATCGCATCGTCCACCACCACACCGATGGCGATGGCAAAGCCACCCAGCGTGAGGGTGTTCAGCGAAACCCCGCAGCGATCGAGCACAATGACCGCCGCCAGCAACGACAGCGGAATCGAGCTGAAGGAAATGAAGGCGGTCCGCCAGTCCATCAGGAAGAAGAGCAACACGACCGCCACCAGGATGCCGCCCATCATCAGCGACTCGTCCACATTCCGAATCGAGGCCTCGATGAAGTTTGCCGGCCGAAACAACCCCGGATGCACCGTGATCTTTTCGGAAGCCAAAGCCGGCGCCATCTCGGCCAGTGCGGTCTCCACCGCCCGCGTCACCTCGATGGTATTCGCGCCATATTGGCTGTACACCTCGAGCACCACGCCGGGCTGGCCCAGGATCAACGCATCCCCAAATTTGGGCTCCGGTCCCTCGACAACCTTCGCCACGTCCTGCAAACGCACGCTCACGCCCTCACGGTGGGCCAGCACCACTTGGCCGAGTTGTTGCGCGGTGAGGGATTGTCCTTCCGTCCGCAGTACGATTCGCTGGTTCGCGTTATCCATGAAGCCTGCCCCGCGCACGGCCGTGGACTGCCGCGCCGCCGGCAGCACGTCTTCTAAAGCAAGGCCATGCTCCATCAGCAGGTTCGGGTTTACCTGGACCTGAAGCTGCCGCACCTCGCCGCCAAAGACCTCCACTTTGGCGACCCCCGGCACTGCCAGCAGTCGCGGCCGGACTGTCCAATCCGCCAACGCGCGCAGTTCCATCGCCGTGCGGTTGGTGGAGGTCAGTCCAAGGTTCAGCACTTTGCTCGTCGAAGAAATCAGCGGCCCCATTTTCGGGGCCTTAACGCGTTGCGGCAGTGAGCCCGCCACTTGGGTCAAACGCTCACTCACCGTCTGGCGGACACGGTATATATCGGCGCGGTCCTTGAACACCGCTGTGATGGCCGAGAGCCCTTGAATCGAGGCGGAACGAATCGCCACCAGGTCGGGCGCGCCATTGATGCTGTTCTCGATGGGGCGCGTCACCAGCGCTTCCACTTCCTCGGGTGATAATCCCGGCGCCTCGGTTTGGATGACCACTTGCGGCGGCGCGAACTCGGGGAAAACGTCCAGCTTGGTGCGCTGGGCCACATAAAGGCCATAGGCGACGGCGACACCCGCCAGCACCATGACTACGCCGCGATACCGCAATGAGAATTGAACGATCCGCCGGAGCATCGGGGTCAATCAAACATCTTGATCTGATATTTCTGCTCCTCGGAAAGGAGAACCTGCGCGCCCTGGACAACCACCCGCTGGTTCGCAGCTACCCCTGTGCTCACGAACCACCCGTCTTCCAGGCGATGGTCGAGCGCTATTTCCCGGCGCGTGAAGGTGTCCTGACCGGTTTGCAGATAGACCCAACCGCTGCCGGCGTGCCGCACCACCGCGGAGTCGGGAACGATACAGCCGCTCACCGCTTCACCCTCGGATTGGAGGTAGCCGCTCGCCGCGCTTCCCGGAGCGAGTCGCTGTGAATTCCTTTTGACGAGAAACAAAAAACCCTGGCCTTGCATCTGTGGGTCAACATTCGGCGCCGGCCCCAGCCATTGCGCCGAAATGGAAAGGCTTTCAGCGGAGGCCAAGACGATTCGCGCGCCGGCGGGGGTCCCTTTCAGCATTTGGCCCGCTGGCAGGTCAATCCGCACCAGCACGCTCTCCAGCGAAGCCAGCGACCGCACAAAAACCGCGAGGTCTGACTGCTCCGCAATCTCAGCCCCCCACGCCGACATCAGTCGGAGATGTATGGATTCCACGGCAATGTGATCGCGTCGCGCAGTCGCTTCCACCGCTTGCAGCGCCCGGTCGGAGGCATTCGCCTGTTCATTGAGTCGCTTCACTCGCTCGAATTCCTTCTCTGACGCCGCCAGGGCAGCCTGAGCGGAAGCCAGCTCCGCCACCAACGCGACCAGCGGCGAGGGATCCAGCACGCGCGCAAATCCCCTTAGCTCCGGGCGGAATGTGGCGGGTCTGGGCAGTTCGGCACGCAACGCAATTCTTGCCCGATCTTCCCGCTCCAACGTCAGGATGGTTTCGCCGTTCGCACCAGGCTTGACGCGCGATTTCGCAACGACGGCCTGGTCGCGTTCCGCCTCCGCCTTTCGTTCCTTGCTCCTTTCCAAATAGGCAAAGATCAAGCCGCCGACCACGCCCGCCGCGATGACCAGAACCAGAAAAGTTCTCAGCGTCTTCTTCATTGAGTGACGGGCCTATGGTGTGGCTTCCGGCTGTCAAAGTCCAGTTCAACTCAAAGGCTGACCGGCTGATGCCTTGGGTATGCGCCTCAGGCCAGAAACACCACTCTGGACAACGTCCGCTTTGAGTGTGAGGTCGAGGCTGCTGGTGGGGCGGCGCCGCGCGGCACCGGATTTGCATCCAGCGCGAGCGGTTTACCTGGTGAGGGCGAGCTTCAGCCCCAGCCCGACAAACAAAGCACCGGTTGCCCTCTTCGCCAGCAAACTGCTGGACGAGCCTTGCCTTAACCGTGAGCTGATCGTGGCGGCGAACCAGGCAACCAGGGAGCAGTAAATCGTCGAGTTGAATATGAACACTGCGCCCAGGAACAAGAAGGCGGCGACCTTCGTATGGCTCGCGGGGCCCACGAACTGCGGCAGGAAGGACAGGAAGTCTTGCCCATCCTCAACCACGCCTCATAGGCCAGGAGGGAAATGGCGCGGTGATCGGCATGGTTGTCGATGGGCCAATGGGTGAAGACCACGTGGGGCTGCTCGGCCTCCAAAAGGCGATGGAACTGCTGGATCGGTTTCATGTGTTGGTCCTGAACTCTATCGCGGCGAGTATGGGAGCGGGATGGGCCGAAATCAACCACGGCTCATTCCGCTGGTCCGTGCCCTGCTCCTGGCCGCTGCAGTTCAGAACCGGGAAATGCATCTGCGATAGGCAGGCCCTGAAAATGGGCCTTTTACTCAGATCAGAACCATGCCCTCTGAGGGTCGCCGTCTCCGCCAATCAATGCTCCCGCGCCTTTGACCCCTTGCAAAATCAGTTTGACGGTGACCCCTGCCGCCTGTAGATTTCGGCTTCTCTGATGTCCAGAGCGGTTCATTTGGGTTCCAGAGTAGCTCAATGGTAGAGCAGCCGGCTGTTAACCGGCGGGTTGCAGGTTCGAGCCCTGCCTCTGGAGCCAGCTCAATCTTGGTCCAAATCCGAACTTCTCTAGCTCTTGCTGTTTTTCCCTCTACCGCAACCACTTACGAATACCCGTTCCCCCGAGAGAACAGCAAGAAGTTCGCACCATGCCCGGGGGGCACCCCCAATTCAGCTCAAATCCGAACTTCTTGGTTCACCTCTTGTTCGTTTGTCGAGTGTCCCCCTCAGTCTGGATCCAGGACTCCGGCGGGACCCCCCGCCACTGCGCCTCCAGTCCGGGCTGCTGAATCCGTCGGTTCCTTTCTCCGCTGGTACGACATCGCCCGAAGAATGGCGTCCAATACACCATCCAAGTGTTTTCCGACATCCTCCGCCAGAAAACGCAACACGAAGCAACCGTTCTCCTGTAAGAGAGCATCCTTTCTGCGGTCACGGCGGTAGGCCTCCGTGTCCGCCAAGTGCTGTGGCCCGTCCAGTTCGACGGCCACCTGCGCTTCGGCGCAATGCAAATCAACCTCCATCTCTCCTTCTGCATCAAACGGGATTGGCAGCCGCGCATTTAGACGAAACCGACCGGCGGTTTCCGACAGCGT
This sequence comes from uncultured bacterium, assembly GCA_963713735.1. Classification (GTDB taxonomy): domain Bacteria; phylum Verrucomicrobiota; class Verrucomicrobiia; order Limisphaerales; family UBA8199; genus CAVQND01. Next base: position 71,782 of record CAVQND010000006.1, on the reverse strand, counting down.
TTCCAGCCGTCGGTAAAGAAAGGCCTCGCTGGCGCTTCTGGCACGATTGACCCCCTCGGCGTCGGCGGAAAGGCGGCGGGCGGCATGAACAAAGAGACTGGCCAGGGGAACGTCCACGCCGTCGCGCAGGAGCCGATGCACGCTTGCCGCGTAATCTCTTTTCCATTCCGGATCAACCGGGAGTGGCACTTCCGCCGGCCACCCGGCCACGGCGCTGCCAGGGACCTGGATGGTGTAGCCGACCGCCTCGTATCCCTGACATCGGCGGTCGAACATTTTTGCCAGCATTGGCACGTTAAGATCGGCGTAATCATAAACGCGCACTTTGTGCTTGCCCTCGTGCAGTCGATGCAACCGGCCGACGTACTGAGCGATAGTACCGCGCCAGGATACCGGCAGCGCCAGAAAGAGTGTGTCCAATCGCGAGTCGTCGAAGCCCTCGCCAATGTATTTCCCTGTGGACAAAAGGACCAGTTGGGGATTTGCGGGGCCCGCCGCCATCTGCTTGGCAGCGCGTTGAAGCTCCTTCTTCCCCATGCCACCCTGGAGCACCGTCAGGCAAGGGATTCTGCCGGACAAATATTGGGCCAATTGCTGCAAGTGCCCGACCCGTTCAGTCAGCAAAAGCGGCGAACGCCCTTCCCGCACTGCGCTCAGAACGTCGTCGCAAATCATTTGGTTGCGGGCGGAATCGGTCGCCAGCGCTTCGTAAAGACGGTGAAACTCGATTCGCTGATCGGCGTTCGGGAAATCCGGCGAATGGAAATTGGTGGGACGGACGATAACTGTGTGACTGAATGGCCGGGCGGCGGCTTGCTGCTTTGCATTGACGCAATGACGGAGCGGCCCGCACTGCATGTAGATGATTGGATGGTGCCCGTCCTTGCGAGTCACCGTTGCAGACAGGCCGACAACGTATTTGGCCTTGGCACGCCGCGCGACAAGTTCGAAACTCCTGGCAGACAAGTGGTGGCACTCGTCCACGACCAGATGGCCGTAGTCTGCCACCAAGTCGTTCACGACGCCCTTGCGAACCAGGCTTTGGATGATAGCAACATCAATTACCCCAGTAGGTTTCTTGCGCCCGCCCCCGATGCGCCCTATGGTCCCTTCAGGTAAATCGAGAAATGCAGACAGACGTTCGATCCATTGCTCAAGCAACTGCTGCCGGTGAACCAGCACGAGGGTGTTGACGCCCCGCCGGGCGATTAGCCATGCGGCAAGAACGGTCTTTCCAAAGGCGGTGGTCGCCGAAAGGACGCCCGTGTCGTGTACGAGCAATGCGTTCGCGGCGAGTTGCTGTTCCGGCCGCAGTTCGCCTTTGAAAGAGGCGACTATGGGCGTGCCGCCAAAGCGCTCATCGTGCAGGACGGCTTTGATCTTCAGACCGTCGAGCAGGGCCTCGACATCCGCCAGGCAACCGCGGGGCAACGCGATGTGCTGCGGATGGTCCTCGGTGCAATCGATGATGCGCGGCTTGTCATAAGTCGGCAACCGCATCGCCTGCGCCCGATAAAACTCTGGATTCTGAAACGCTGCCAACCGCAACAGCCGGTTGCGCAAGCCCGGCACCAAACCCTCCTTTGCGATATAGATTTGGTCACCCAGGACCAGATCCAAACTCCCCGGCAATGGCCCGGGAATCGGAGGTTCCTTTCGCCGCCGTGATGGTGGAGCAGTCCAAGGCGCGTCATCGTCCTCTTCCATCGTCAGCACGGCGCGAACGCCGATTATCTTCCCCCGGTGCTCCGCATCCCGCACGATGGCCTGGGCCCGTGTCCTGCTTATCCGCTGCAGTGACGCCAGGAATGCCCACTGATCCTCGTGCGGCCGCAATTGGTCGTCCAGAAAGACGCTGTTTCCTCGCAACCGAGCCTGCTTCTGCAAAGGCAGCGCGATAAGGTTCCCAAAGCCACCCTTGGGCAGGGTGTCCTGATTCGGGAAAAACCGGTCATAAGAACCCAGGCCGATGTCCGGGCGCCTCTCCATTGTCTCGGTCAGAAGGTACGAGCCAAGGTCGCGGGCCAAACGCGCGGGTATCGCTTCTTCAAAGAACAGCCAGATGTGCGCGCCATTCCCGGAGCGAGATCGTTCCAAGGCCGCCGGCAACTCCAAGGCCCGGCACGTTCGGAGAAATGCTCCGGCGTCCTGTCCCCACTGCTGCCGGTCGAAATCCACCGCCAGAAAATGGCAGCATTCGTCCTGGAGCATGGGATAGACGCCGATAACAAAGTGCCGGCCCCGATTGTCGATTCCCGAAAGGTGCCAGCGAATGACCTCATCCGTCACGGGGAGGAAAGAACGATTCGGGCAGTCTGCGCATTTAATCCTCGGCTTTTCACATAGGCCGCGCGCCCATTCATTGGCACAGGCCGGTTGATAACCCGATCGCCCGGTCTTCTTGCTCTCGAAGCGGACAGGGTAAACATCCTCTCGCCCACGAAACAAAAATCTGAAGAACGCAACCTTCTCGGCCGCCGATGACCCTTGGCTGACTCCTTCTTGCCCTGCTTGCGATGTGGTTACCGGAGTCGCGGTTGCAGAACCTGCCACTGAAGGGTCTGATCTCAGAGGGGAAGTCTTGGTTCAGGCATCTCAGGCGTGGTGCCTCTTCAGACCGGGAACCAAGTCGAAGTGAGGGTCAGAAGAAAAGACAAAGGCCTGGACACGCAGAGCCAATGCCGCAATCACCAGATCCGTGAGGGGCAGATCGTGCCCTTGAGCGGCTAACTCACGCCCGAGGGCTGCCGCATTGCGCCAGTCCTCCCAGGTCGGCTCCAGATAATGGGCCAGGCGCAAACGTGACGCGACCCAGTCCGCCTGGTCCTTGCGACGAAATCCCCGGAGCACTTCTGCAAGGACAGGCCCCGTCAGCGCAACCCGGTCCTCATCCAGGAGAACGTCCAGCGCGCGTTTCTCGGGCGACGAGGGTTTCGAGAAAAACGCCGACCAAATGCCCGTGTCTATCAGAACCAGATCCACGAGGCTCACTGATTCAAGCGGCGTTCGCGGAGTTCGAGTGCTTCCATGTGCGATCCGACGTCCTCATAATCAACGTTTCCAGAGACCGCCTTCAATTCCCTGAGCTGGATGACCCGCAGGAATTCCCGCACTGCCTTCGCCACGGCTTCGTCCTCGTTCTCGAGGTCGGTAAAGCGCTTGATTTGAGCCACTTCGTCCGAACTTAGGTTAACCGTTACACTCATAGGTCTTAACGCACTACTACTATGCCGTTCTCCCTGATTTCTTCAAGCAATTGTTCTGCGGATGCCGGAGCGGGGCGATTCGGATGAGGCGAGGCACTCCTTTTCCAGAACTCCTGTCGGCGAAATTGGTCAGCAATGGAAGCTGCATCCGAGGGGGGGAGAATGTGGGCCGTAAGCCGTGCAGTCAACAAGACTGCCGAGACGAGACACAAAACTGCTGAGCCGCCAAACGAGGCTGGCGCGCCCCGCGGTGGACCAAGTGGACCAAGATAAGCAGCCTGCGACGCGCTCATCGCTCCGAAAAAACCTCCCGGCGGCTGTCAGATCTTGGTCCCCTCCCCGGCAGAAACGCCTGGTTGCGCAAGCAACTCCTGCCAACGCCGCATTTGGGCCTCCTCGTTCCCGCACCGGACCAAAACGCGGAGCCGACGTTCCGTGAACCAGTCGATTCCGAGAGGGGCAGGCTGACGGAGCAACCAGTGCTGAATCTCCGCCGGCAATTTGAGGAGAGCCATGATTTGAGTGGCGCGAGCGCGCGAAATCCCCTCTCTGGCGGCGATTTTGGCCTGGTTGAGCTTCGGATTCTCCTTCAATTGTTGACGCCACGCCAGCGCCAACTCAAGCGCATGTGGGCGCGATTCCTGCACCTCAGCGTCCTCGGCAGGGTTTCCGGCAACCTCCTCAATACTGTTTGCCGGAAACGGGACGGGGAAGCAAATGAAGGGTGATGCTCCCCACCGTGCGAACGGTATGCCGAGGGTCAGGCTCAAATCCCAAGAAGTTCGGATTTTGCCCATGCCCGCGGAGCCAATTTGCAAGCGCCTCCGGCGCAACTTCTTGTGCTCCCTGGCAGGCCCTCTAGCGGGTCACTGTCAGCGGATTTGTCAGCAGATCGGTTCCGTCCGGCACAATTCGTGCCGATTTGCCGCGAACCTGACCACTACCCGCTAACGGGCAACTCTCGCTCCGCTGTATCCTCACAACGATTGGAACGTTATGAGGAAGCGGTATCGGATGTTCCGGCGCAACGGCGTCTTCTACGTCCAGGATAATCTCAGCGGCAAACAGGAAAGCCTGCACACCCGGAAAAGGGCCGATGCCGAAAGGCTCTGCCACGCCCGGAACGAGGCGGCTCAAGGGCCGTTGCTCAACCGGGACTTGGGCCGGGTTTACCTCTCCGCGAGCGACCCCGACTCGACCAAACGCACCTGGCCAGAGCCCCCTCCGTTGAGCGCCACGACCTGGTCGGCACGTTGATGCAGCGATTCTGAGGACCGAGCTTCACGGCTATGGCCAGCGTGGTCGAGCGCCGTATCCATCGTCCCGACACTGGTCAGGGCCACCCCGAGCCGGGGTTGGCGAGTGCGGTGGTCCAGGCACTGGCCCAGATCCGCCCCGACGGCCCAGATTCACGTCTGGTCACGGTGGCCGCCGGACCATCACCCACGGAGGCCAGCGCCGCCTCGGAGCCTGGGCCGCCGTGGGCGACATCGCCAACTTGGCCCTGGGTCAGAGTGGCCATGGAGCCAGGGCCGACTGGCGCGATTGTTGCGTGCGCGGGGAGGACTCGATGAACTCGCCCGAGGGCATGATTCGGATTCGTGAGGCGCGGGATGGAGCGGTGCGAGCCTTACGGGCGAGGGACCGGGGCTACCGCACAACGGTGGCCAGCTTCCACCTCTCTTGAAAGAAACGTAGGTCATGGTCTGCCCGCTTGTCACTAGCTGGAACAAGGTCCAACACTTCATCCTTGTTCAGATTATTCAGCGACATGCCGCAGGTCACGATGCTTCCGTCCGCGCAAATGAGAAAACGCCGGTGTGGTTTCTCCGGCGTCGTATACGTCCGCACCTCCCAATGGCTACACTTCTCCGTGTTGATGTCTTGCAGAAATGCCGCGAGCGTTTGGCCATCAATCCTCGATAATTTGGCCCCCAGCAAACGAAGGTCGGGGCTGATTGCAGCGCCAAGGTCACTCAGTTTGAGAAGGTTCTGGAGGGAGTCCACCCGCGTATAAGGGTCGTGAATACACTGTATAGTGCGCGTACCAATTACCTGGCAGATTCGCCTCAGATTCGTAGCGGGTTCGCCTCCTTTGAGTCGTTTCGGTAGTTCCAATTCCTGCCGCTCGCCGCTGCGCCATAATCGGTCTTCGTCCCACCACAGTGCCAACTGCTCTTCCCCATTAGCTGTTAAGCGAATCTCGCTGCGATTCGGCGAAACCTCAATCCAACCGGCTTTCTTCCACCCTTCCAGTATTGAGTCCGCAGACAAACAGGCCACACAGCCGTCGTAGCCGAGTCGCTGCAACCGCTCGGCTATGCGCAGTACCTCGGCTCTCCTGCCGCCCGTCAATCCGGGCCAGACGCAGATGGCTGAGTGACGCAGTTGGGCTTCTTTGTCCCACTGCATGGCAAAAGGATTTGCAGGTATGACGCAGATTAGCAACCAGATTTGGTGTACTTCCTGCCGTCTTCAAAAGGACAGGAAGCCGCAGATTCGCGAACTGGCCATCGCTACAGTTGCTCTTAGGCCCCGCTGCTCTCCCGCAGGGCCACGCCGCGACCCGACGCTTGGCCAGCGTACCTCGCGACCGCTCATGACCGCGCATCGCCCGGCGCTGGGCCAGTCTCGCGGGCCGGCCCGGCCTCCACCTCCGCTGGCGGCCATCAGGGGTGCGGTCAGTGGTTTTGGATTGAGGATTTCGATGAACCTCTCCGATTTTTCGATTATGCCGGGCCGCCCCAAGCTGGCTAATCTCGTGGCATGGTGTTCAGCCATTACGACAGAGATGCACTCGTCGAGGTCATCAACCGGTACCTGACGGATGGGCGTCGAGCAATGAGGACATCTTCGCCGGGACGGCCCGGATTGACGATGCGCCGGGGGCAGCGCCCAGCCTCACCAGCAGACGGAGGCCGGGTTCAGCGCCGACCAGCAACCGCGCCTACGGGCTCAAGGGCCAGGACCACGGTGGCAATCAGGGAGCTTGCCCTCCTCGATGAGCGCCATCCGAGTGCGCCGGGGCTTTAGCGGTTGGAGTTCGACCGCAGGGCTTCCGCCATCCCTCCGTGCGGCGTTGATATAACTGAGGGCTTGCGCTCCACGAGATGGCGGATACGCTGCTTGAGGTTAGGCAGGGTTCGCCTCACAAAATGCGAAAAGCATTACTCAGCCTGTTAGTGATTGCCTGCGGCGGTATCGGCGGGCTTGGATTTCTAAGCGGCTTGACGCTGGTTGAGGGGCCGGACGAGGTTTCGGCTGCGCGTCGCGTTGATGTCGTGGTTGGCGTGTTGGTCGGCATCGCCGCCTGTGGCGCACTCCATCTTTTGCAGTTCCCTCGCTCTCGCCGCAAACGCGTGTGGTCGAGCATCATTGTCGCCATCGCTGTCAGTGCGGCTGTCGGCGGGTCTCTCTACGCCTGGCAGTGGAGTGCCATGGCTCAGCGGAAGCGGTATGCGAAAGAAGCTGCGGAACAAGCCGCCCGAGAGGCGGGGGAACGTGAGTCCACCCAGCGAGCTTCACCGCACTCCGAAGCGCCTATGGGGCATTATGTCTCGGCCTCATCCATTCCTTTCACTTTTATCGTGCGCCTGGAAACCAACGGCAACTACGAGGTGCGGGCCGAATCACCCGGTCCCACCGGCAGCCAGAACGGAAGGTGGACGTGGAACACGGAGAGGCAGGAGTTTCTGCTCACGCCATCAACGAACAGTGGCGATTTCCCTTACGAGTTTCGCCTGCTTCGAGCCGACAAAAGAGAGTCCGACGCATTGCAGTGGATGCCGTCGCATGGTTTGGGAACACCGGCAGGGGCGATTGACTGCGTGAAGTTCAAGCGGAGGAACTCAAAGCCCCGCAGCAGTCGGGCAGAGGAGAACTATTCGGATGACCTCCGACTGACGAACATTGATTCGATTCTCAACGACCGAAGAAATTGGATTGATAACCCTGAAGGGCCGCCTGTGCGGCGTCGGTAGAATCGGGGGCTTGCGCCACAGGGCGCGGCGGATACACTGTTCAGAATTAAGCCGTGGCGCACGCCATGAAGCGGTTGCTGACGTTTTTGCTTTTGTTCGGCGGGTTCGTACTTCTGCTGTTAGGCGCGTTCTTCGCACTGACCGGACTGTTCCCCTACCCCAAGACGCCATCCGGTGCTTGCTGGTCGATGATGGCCATCGGCCTTTGCATGGCCTTTGGCGGCTGGCTAATGAGGCGGGCCGCGCTTTCTCGCTGGCGAGCGGAGGCTCCGGCAAAAGAAGAAAAGCCAGACCAATGAAGAAGGCGAGAAGACGGCTTAATCGGTCCGTCGCGAGGACTGTCCTTCCGGCTCCCGCCCCACACGGCCTGCGACTCCGCCGGAGGCGGTTCGAGCGCCTGGGCCGGGCTGACTGCCCTGGCGGCTGGGCCAGCGCCCCCGTGGCAGCCCGGCTTCACACTTCGCTGGCGGGCGTGGCGAGTTCCAGCAGCACGGCCTGACCGAAGAGGGTAATGGCCGCCGCCACGTTCAACCCCCAAGGAACGTGTTGCGTACGGCATCAATGAAGGCGTGGACTACCGCCGGAACGCCGAGGTTGCCGCTGCGCCGCCAGCCGTCCGACAAAAAGACACCCACCACCACGTGTCCCACCACCACCCTGAGCATGAGTACGATGAACGGCCCGACGCCGGAGAAACTCAGGAGCGGCAAGTGCCACAAGCCCCACAGCGCCGAAACGTAGATGGCTGAGAGCAGGGGACGTGATTCGCCTGGATGGTACACGTGTGGGTCCAAGGCACCCCGAAAGACCACCTCTTCCAGCACGAAACAGACCGGCACATACAGCAAGAAACCCACGGCCCCGGAGGTTATCCGGTGCCAAGTGACGGCCAGCGAACCGTGGAGCATGAAGGCGGTGGTCAGGACGGTGACGCAGCCCGCAAAACCAGCGGTCATGAGGCAGTAGCAGAGCGACCGGACGGTGGCCCGATTGCTCCAGCACGAGGAAGGCGTCCAGCGCGGCATCTCGAACGTATTCGTTGACCTGCTCACTTTCGACGAGGCTCTGCAACGGGGCAGAGTTGCCATCGTAAACCGAACCGAGGATTCGGCTCAATCTCTCGGTAACCGTATCGCCAGCCAGGTCGAAGGCCGTCTCGCCGGGGACGCTGAATATCTTGACGAGTAGTGGATAGGCCCGCTTCTCACGAAACTGCGCCAGCAGGTACATTGCGAACATGTGCAGCGCATAGTCTCTCCGCTCAGCGTGCTTGACCGGGTCCTCTGCCACGGCCTCCACCACGCGCAGCAACTCCGGCGTGATGGCCTCCCGCTGTTCAATGGCCGCCCGCATCGCCTCCATCGGAAACCGCCCGGTGTACGGCTCCAGTTCTTTGAGGATTTCGGGGATGGTCATCTCGTGCCTGGGGGCTTGGCGTCATCCCCCGAAGGGCGCTGGCCTGCTTTCCGGTTCTCTTTGCGGCGGGGCGGCCAGGGGCTCGCACCAGGAGGTTTGACGGGCACCGGTTCGGGGTAATCCAGCATCTTTTCGCCGTTGATGAACCGCGCCTCATTCGCCCGCTCCTGCAAATGGCGAATGATGACCTCGACCGTTTTCGGCGGAAGCTCCAGTTCCATGCTCGGCGTGTCTGAACCAGCAGGGGTATAGCTCAGGTAGACCGCCTGGTGAATCTGGTCATCGCATGAGACTGTGCCGACCGACAAGATACCCGCGTCGGGGAATTGAAACCGCGTCTTCGGCATGTAAGCGTCGAAACTGCTTGGCATGATGCTGCTATGGTCTGTGCTTCTTGAAGGGCTCCGGGTTGGCCAGTTCCTTGAGCGCCTTCGCCAACTCGCTCCATGCCACGCGGTTCGCCCTCACGCGGCCAAGTTAAGCCGTCTTGACCGGCTGGCAAGCACGGAACCGGAGGCTTACCTGAATCTCGACCAGGACCACCTCACCATTTCGGTTAACGGAGAGAGGCTCTACGACGCGGAGATTCCAGGCGGGCCGGGCTCCGCCGCATAGCCGTGGAAGTCCGTGCGGTTATCCGGCGCGGCTGGACTCAGCGAGGACAGCAACGCTGCTTGGCTTCGGCGAGCACGACGTTCCCATTCTCGTTGGGGCAGGTTTGCTCAAACCTCTTGGCAATCCTGCTCCGAACGGTCCCAAGCATTTCGCGCTGGTTGAGCTTCTTTCACCGGCGGCAGACCGCGACTGGCTCAACCGCGCAACCAGGACGTTGTCGAAGCATTGGCAGAAAAAGAACGACGAACAGCGGAGCAAGCGAGCCGGGCACGGTCAGCTCGAAGGTGACGACGCGCGCGTGGAAGCGCCGCAAACACTGTCAGCAAAAGTGTCAGCAAACGGTGGGGAAAAATAGGCGACAATCGGAGCGAATAGGCTTTCATACTGCCGAGAATCTGCTATAAATGCCCCATTAACAACGGGATACATGAGCGAGCCCTGCCTCTGGAGCCAATTCGATCCAAATCCGAACTTCTTCGTTCACCTCTCGCTTGCCTGTCAGGTGTCACCGCCAATCCGGGTCCCGAACTCCGCCTGGACCCCAGCCACCGCGCCCCCAGCCCGCGGTGCTGAATCCGTTTTCAACTTCCTTCGCTGATACGACATCGCACTGAGAATGATATCCAATAGCACGATGAGGTTCCCAAAGCCCCCCTCGGGCAACGTATCCTGGTTCGGGAAAAGGCGGTCGTAGGACCCGAGGCCAATATCGGGGCGTCTTTCCATCGTTTCAGTCAGAAGGCACGACCCAAGATTGCGGGCCAGCCGTGCTGTGATCGCTTCCTCAAAGAACAGCCAGACGTGCGCCGTTTCGAAGCGAACCGGATACACATCCTCGCGCCCGCGAAACAAAGACCGGAAGAGTGCAATTTTCTCGGCAACCGACGAACCCTTGCTGACTCCTCCTTGCCCTGGATGCGGTGCGGTCACCTAGGAGGTCAGCTTCAAGGCCTCCAAGAGCTGCTGCTGCCTGGGGCTGGGATCGGGCACGCGACGGGCGACAACTTTTCCGCTCTCCGAATGAACCAATTCCATGACGCAGAGTTTTTCCAATTCGCGCAAACCTTCCTCCACCGTGGCCTCCAGTGGCCACCACGCCTTCTCCAGATGACGGCGCACCTTTAATGCCAGCATTGAGGTCAAGGCGTGCGCTTGCGTGTTGTCCTCGGTGCAGACAAACCACGGCCGAAAATCCAAGTGCCCGCTCTTGAGCGTGCGGAAATCCCGTTCCACAAAGGCTAGGTCCTTATAGCGGTCATGGACGGTCTGTGCGTCGGCCTGGCGGGCCTCGAGGTCGGTCTCTACCACATAGCAACCGTCCAACTGGGCGATGCTTCTGAGGGCTTGCGCATCCAGGCTCAGGGCCAGCCGCTTCGCCTTGACCCTCAGCTTGAGCCAGCCATCAATCTTGAGCTTCTGGAGTTGAGTGGTCAACTTTCGGCGCTGGGTTCGCACTTTGGCTCGGGGGTGCTCCGCCAAGCAGGTGTTGGCTTTCTTGAGCGCCGCTTCCACCGCCTGATGCTTCTGCTGCCGTGAGCGCTCCAGCTCCTTTTGGCGTTCCGGGTTGCGACGCAACACGTAGCGCCAACCGTCTTCGCCGGCCACTTCGCTGACCTGGTCTTCGAAGAGTCCCAATTGCAAAACCTTCTGGGCGAGCAGTTTCTCAATCTGTGGCTTGGTCAGGGCGGTGATGAAATGAAGTTCCCCCTTCTGGGCCGCCGCCTTTTGGTCGGCGCGAATCATACCTCGGTCGCCCACCAGCGTGACCCCCTCACAACCCAACTCGTTTTTGACCTTGCGGATTTGCGACCCGAAGGTCTTGAGGTCGCTGGTGTTGCCGCGATAGACCTGGGTGGAAATGGGCTCTCCCCGGCTGTCCGTCAGCAGGCCGACCACAACCTGCATTTTGCCCTCCTTGTGGTCGCGGTTGTACCCCCAGGCGGCCAAGGCGTTGTAATTGCCTTCCAGATAGCTGCTGGTGACGTCGTAGAGGAAGAGTTGCTCCTTGGGTTGGGGCGGCCGGTTCTGCCAGAGGCGGCGCTCGATGACCGCGTGGCGGCCCTCCAGCCAGGGGCCGTTGGCGTAGAGGTCGTCTTCGGTGAAGGCACGCTGCCAGCCCAGCATCGCCGCGGCGGCGCACGTGGCGGCCAGGCGGACCATGCCCAGCAGGGAGGTGCCGGGGCGCAATACCCGGGCCAGGATTTGCCAGTAGCCCAGCTCGGCCTCGCGGGTGACGCCCAGAGCTTTGCTGATGCCCAGTTGCTGGGCGACTTGGTTGACGGTCCAAAGGGCGCCGAAGCTCTCGGCGGTGCGCAGGCGCAGGGAACCGTCGGAGTCGTTGGCCAGGGCGTCGAGGGAATCGGCGGGTTGGGCGACGGCGCGGCGGACAGCTTGCAGGATATGGGCTGGGAAGTGGGTGAGGACGGCGAGGGTTTTGGATTTGACGGCGGCGCCGACGCGGTAGGATTCGCGCACGAGGATGCAGGTATAGGATTTGCCGCGCTTGCCTCTGGAGACGACTTCGGTTATGAACATGCCTACATCCAGGTAAAAGTCCGAGGTCAATGGGAGCCGCATAGAACCGAGGCGCTATGACGATTTAGGGCCTAAAATCCGCTGGAACTTCCGTTAAAGCACGAAGCTGCGTAGTTCGCCCAGCCGTTTCCTCCGTAAATGCCCTTCTCGGGCGTCTCGTTCCTCAACCTGCGTATTCCGACGCTCGTCGGACACCCATTCCGATTCATATCGGACAGACGTTCCAATCGAAATCGGACACCCGTTACGATTGATATCGGACAGTAATTCCGAAATCATATCGGACACTTTTTCGGTGCGTCGGCACGGTGTCCGACATTGTCGGAAGGGTGTTCGATTCGTCTCGGAACGGTGTCCGAAGTGGTCGGAACTCATAAGGAGCGTAGCGACGCAAGATAAGCTGCCAGAAGAGTGGCTGTTGCGATTCGAACCCATCGTAACAGGCATCATTATGGCACGAGAAACATTGGCTATGCGTCAAATCAAAGAACTACTTCGACTCAAACATGAGCATGGGCTGTCGGTACGGGAAATCGCCCGCAGTTGCGGCCTCTTGTCATTACCCACATCTTTTTCACAGTTGCGTTAACCAATCTGATATGTAACGTTCCGCCAGCCAGGTGCTTACCCACAAGGATCGACCTCGGTTCCTCATCCGGTCGCTTTATGAGCAGCACTCTATCACCGCCGGCTGAATGGGCCCGGAACGAGTTTGGATTTGCCAAACTCGGAGATCGTCGTCGTAATGGACGCCTTGTGAACATCGCCGCCAAGCTTGCCGCCAGTCCAGGGGGAACCTTACCGCAAGCCTTCCCAGATTGGGCTGAGCTCAAAGCTGCCTACCGATTCTTCGATAATCGGGCAGTGCATTATGAGGAGGTTTTGGAGCCTCACGTGAAACGGACGCGCCTGGCCTGCCGTGAGCCGGGGGAGTACTTGGTTATTGAAGACACCACCGACGCGGATTTTTCGCGTCATCGCCGAACCCAGGGTTTAGGAGTGATCGGAGACGGCCAGGGAAAGGGCTTCGAGTTGCATAGTGCCCTGGCGGTGCGGGTCGAGGGGTGGACGCTGGCGGAGCGTCCGCAAGGTCAGGTGGTAGGCCTATTTGGCCAGCAGTGTCGGCGTCCGCGCCCGGCACCCAAGGGCGAGACCCACCGGGATCGGCTGCGGCGGGCGCGCAAATCGGAGTGGTGGGCGGAGGTTTTCCGGGAGGTGGATGGGCCTCCCCGGGGGTGTCGTTGGATCTACATTGCGGATCGGGAATCGGATTTTTACGAGCCGATTCAGATCGCTCAGCAGCGGGGGGTGGACTTTGTTATTCGCGCTTACCAGGACCGGCGTTTAGCCGAGGAGGCGGGGAAGTTGCGGGCGGCGCTAGCCCGAGCGCCGGTGCTGGGACAGAGTCTTGCTGACCTCGCTGCCGTGCCGGACGTTGGCGCAGGGGCGACGCATCCTGAGGTATTACACGGCCCGGTGGTGGGTGGAAGAGTATCATAAGGCCCTCAAAAGTGGTGCTGGGGTGGAGGACAGCCAATTGGAGCAAGCGGCGCGATTGGAGCCGCTGATTGCGGTGTTAGCGGTGGTGGGGTTGCGGCTGCTGAACGCCAAGATGCTGGCGCGCAGCCGGCCGGAGGGATCAGAGGCAAGAGAGAGCTTCGGCCCGGAAGCGCTGGCTATTCTGGAGAAGAAGTTCGGGCGACCCAAAGGCGGCTGGACCACTCGCAACGTGCTGGTCGCGACTGCCCGGCTCGGAGGCTTTCTGGCCCGCAAGCATGACGGGATGCCCGGCTGGCAAACGATCTGGCGAGGTTGGCACCGTCTGATGTGGATGTGCGAGGGATTAGAAATGCTAAGCGGAGCGTGAACAAGATGTGGGTAAGGACAAGCGTGAAGCGTTGGGAGCCACAAACACGAGGCTAACACTGCAATAATGATTCGCTTCATAGGGCCTGGAATCTACACTGAGCGTCGAATTCCCGAAAACCTATTTTCATTCAAGGCGTCGAGCGCGCGGGTGCAAATTCCCCCTCACCCTGACCCTCTCCCCAGGGAGAGGAAACAGCCGGGCACGGCCTTCGAGACGTTCGAACCACTTTCGCTACGCCAACTGACTGCCGGTGATTCCCCCCCTCCCTCTGGGAGAGGGCCGGGAGGGGAAACCGGCCGCCCAACAAAACCGGTTCCCAACGACCGTTCCGGCCCCGGCCTGCACAGTCACAGCCGGGCGAGGAGGTCGAGTGCGGAAAGGGCTCAAACTACGGCTCTTCAAGGAAAGGGAAATCAAACAAGCTCTACGTGGCCGGCAAAACGAAGCGCAAGCCGAACTAAACTGGAAAGTTACGGTTTGACCCCTTCTCCGGGCGACTTGCCCACGCGCCGGTTCAGCAAAGCTCCTTTAGGAGCGGCATGTCACGCCAAAACAGCAACGCCCAGGCACATATGCCGCTCCTAACCCGGATATTTCACGACCCAGGAACGGAACCCGGCTATCGAGGCTGCGTAGCGCAGGTTTCCAACCTGCTGTATCGCCGACCTCCGGTCGGCAGGCTGTACCTGCTTGGCGGCATCGGCGGATTGGAAATCCGCGATACGGCAGGCTGGAAGCCTGCGCTACACCGTCCGGCTGGCGAAACCCGTGAAATATCCGGGCTAAAGGAGCTTGAGAAAGGCCCGGTCGGCTGGCGTTTCTATAAACATGACGCTCCTAACGGAGCTTTCGCGGCTTCCGGGAATCGTGAAATATTCAGGTTAAGGACCTCACCGGAACAGCCGGGGAGGGCTGTCCACCGTCACTTCTGCATCTCAGTGGTATGATGGTATTCTCTGAAGGTGAAGAGGAGCGCGGCCAGGCCCAGGAAAAGCGCGGCGGCGATGGCCGGCGCCGCCAGCGAGAGGGGGACCCCGCGGGCGGGCCAGTCGTAAATGCCTTGCAGGGCCGGGTTGTGCGAGAGGAGGCTCTTGAGATGGCGGAGGAGGGAGAGAGTGTTGATGTTGGTCGGGATGCGGCCAATCCCCATTTCCACAATGAAGCCATAGACCAGCGCCAGGGCAATGTAGCGCGCAGAGATTTGTCCCAGAAAGGCGCCCAGGGCGGCCCAAGCGGGCACGGCCAATAGTTGGGCGGCCAAAAAGAGCGGGAACAAGGAGCCGAGGTCCGGGACCTCGCGCAGGCGGCCAGTGGCAAACACGAGCGAGGTCTCGAGCAACAGGAGGAGCTGGAGCCAGGCGGTTTGGGCCAGATACTTGAGCACCAGCAAGCGGGCGCGGCTCAGCGGGCGTGTGAGCAGGAAGCCCAAGGTATCGGCCTGCAGTTCGTCCCGGATCAATCCGCCGCACCCTTTCACGCATTTGAGGGGCAGGAACACGAAAAAGTAGAAGTCAATCAGCCAATGGTAGAAGGCCCCGGTGCGGGTCCACATAAGCTGGGGCGGACGCCGTTCGGCCTCGACCAACCTCCGCTGCTCGAAGTTCTGGAAGCGGGCGAATTGGCGCTCGTCCAACAGGGGTTTGACGCGCTCGTGGATGCGCGCGTAGCAGGCTCGGAATTGCTCTCTTTCCCGGTTGGGATTGGACAGCAGGGCCTCGGTCTGGGGCGAGTCCTGCATGGCGCGCTCGAATTCTTCGGTGAAAATCCGCCGCAGTTGGGCAGCTTGTTCCGACCCGAGCGGGAGGTGAGCGGCCGCCAGGCGCGCGGTAAACTCGTCGAGTTGCCGCTGCGGGGCGGCGAACAGAGAATGCCCTCGAGACCATGCCTTGGAGGTCGGAGTGGTGATATAGACCAGCACCGGCAGGGCCAGGAGACCGGCAACCAGCATCGGCGCCTGACGCCAGGTCAACTGGCTTCTCCAGGTCAGGAGCCAAAGGCCGCGCAGCGCGCCGAGGAAGGATGGCCGCAAGGCCAGGCGCGCGCGCGAGGCGGCGGGCGGCGTTGCGGCAAGCGGCGGATGTTCGCGGAGGTCAGCCATTGGCCAGGTCAGGTGGTCACTTTCTCAAAGATGTCCTTGAGCGAATGGCTCCGGCTGCGCAGCGCATAGACGGTTACCTCGCTGTCCAGGAGCAGGCCCGTCCAGCGCGCGTAGAAGGCGGAGGCATCTTTGACCCGGATGTGCAGGAAGCCGTCGGCCGCCTCGAGATCGAACCCGAGCAGAACGCCGGCGTCGAACAGATGGCGGGCCAGCTTCTCCGGCGAGTCGCACTGGATGGTTAATTCCTCGGACCAGTTCTTAAGGTCAGCGCGGATTTCCCGCTGGCTGCCGGAGGCCAGGATGCGGCCCCAGTTCAGGATGAGGATGTTCTTCGACAGCGACTCCAACTCGGCGAGAATGTGGCTGGAGATGAGGATGCTGACGCCGCCGGCGACCAGGTCTTTCAGGAGGTGCGCCATTTCCTGCCGGCCCATGGGGTCCAGGCCGTTCATCGGTTCGTCGAGCACCAGCAGGTCCGGGTCGTGCAACAGTCCCTGGGCCAGCTTCACCCGCTGTTTCATGCCTTTGGAAAACTGGCCCATGCGCTTGGACCAGTGCTCTCGGGCCAATCCGACCCTGTCCAGTATGGCTGCGCAACGGCTCGCCGCGGTCGCGCGCCCCAGGCCGGCCAGGGCCGCCAGGCCCTTGAGCCAATCTAACGGCCGCAGGTCCTTCGGCACCGCTTCGCCCTCGGGGCAGAACCCGAGGCGTTGAATCAGCGGCGGGTTGTTCCACGGCACTTGGCCGAAGACCGTGAGGTGGCCGGAGCTGGGCTGAAGCTGGCCCGTAATGATCTGGATGAGGGTGCTCTTGCCGGCGCCATTGGGGCCAACCAGGCCCGTCAGGCCGGCGTCGACCTCGAAGCTGACATTGTTCAACCCCATCACGATGCCATACCAGCGGCTCAGTTCGCGGGCTTGGATGATCGCGCTCATTCGGGTTTGACCCTCCGCGCGATGATCCCGGCGGCCAAACCCAGCATCAGGAGCAGAGCCAGCGAGGCGCCGCCCAGCGCGGGGCTGTTCAACGCGCTCAGGGTTTGCGGTTTGATGTTCCGCAGCATCTCACCGAACACCGGGACGTTTTCCTGGACCGTCTTGAGGTCGGTGCCGAGCCGGAAAACCGCCAGCGCGATTTGGTCCAGGTTGTAATTGAAGCTCAGGTGCTGGAGCCACGGGCGGGTTTGCACGGCAATGGGGCCGATGACGCCCCCGATGATCCACCAGAGATACCAATAGGCGGGCGTGGCTTTTTCCTTGGTCGAAACCGCCGATACGCCCAGGGCCAGCAGGCTGAGAATGGACAGGCTGCACAAGCCATAGAGCAACACATGGGCCAGGGCCGCGCGCGAGTGCCAGAAAAACCGCCAATCCGGCGCCAACAGATTGCCCATGAACCAGGCGCCACAGACTGGCCCGAGCCACGTCAAGGCGAGCAAGCCGAAGGCGGTGGCGAATTTCCCCAGGAGGTAATCGCCTCGGCTGACGGCCTTGGAGGCGTAAATGATGATCGCATTGCTGGCCAAATCGCGCGTGATGAGCAACGGGATGGTCATGCCGAGGGCGAAAATACTGACGCGCATCAGGTAGATGGCGAAGTAATAGAGCAAGACATTTTGGGTCGTGCGGACCGAGATTTCCGGGTGTTGCTCCAGCCAATTGGTCAGCAGCCGGGCGAAGGTCTGCAGGCCCGGGTTGAGGTCTGAAACCGACTGCGCCACAAGGCTGTCACCGACCAGGAGCTGTCCGAGCAGGAAGAGCATCCCGGTCATCATCAGGCCGGCGGCCCAGCACACCGTCGCCAATTGCCGCATGCCTTTAATCTGGAGGCAGGCGGTCAGGCCGTTGCGGGCGATGACCCAGCGCCGGCCCCACAGTCCCAGGTGGGTGCCCTGCCAGTGCTGATAGTTGGTGTCATGCAGCGGCATGGGAAATCTCCAGGGCTTGCACGAAGGTCTCCTCAGCGCGTTGGGGCTGGGAATAATCTCGAGGGGCACCAGCTCCAATTCGCGCAGCAGTTGCAGCAGCGGGTTGAGCGAGCCGGCTTTGTGTTCGATCTTGAGGTGGCCGTTGGGGAGCAGTTCGCAGGGCCACTGCCGGCGCGCGCAGGCCGCCTGCAATTCCTGGTGGCGGCCCGCGAGGACTACCTCGGCGGCGCCGCGCTTGCTGGCCTTGAGGTTTTCCAAGGTGTCATGCACCAGGAGCCGGCCCCGGGCGATAATGATAATCTGCTCACAGATGCGGTCCACATTCTGCAGCAGGTGCGAGGACAGCACGACCGTGATGCCGTAGGTCCGCCACAGGCTGCCGACCAGTTCGAGGATCTGGACCTGGCCTTTGGGGTCCAGGCCATTGGTCGGTTCATCCAGAAAAACGATTTCCGGGTCATGGACGATTGCCTGGGCCAGCTTCATCCGCTGTTTCATGCCGGTCGAGTAAGTATCCGCCTTGCGGTATCGCTCCTGGCCCATCCCGACGAAATCCAACATCTCGTGCGCGCGCTGGCGGGCGACCTGGAAAGGCAGGCCGCACAACTGGGCGCAGTAGGTCACATACTCGCAGCCGACCATGCCCGGGATATGGCAATCCTCCTCCGGGGTATAGCCGACGCGCTTGCGGATGTCCCGGCCCTCGCGGCCCACCTTCGCGCCCCAGGACCCGGGCCGAGCCGGACGTAATGGGCGCGAGCTGAAGCAGGCACTTCATGAGCGTGGTCTTGCCCGCGCCGTTGGGGCCGAGCAGCCCGATCGCCCCCGGCGCCACTTGCAGGCTCACCCCATCCAATGCCCGTTGGCGTCCATACACCTTGGATAAACCCTGAGTCTCGATCACCAGTTGCGGCGCCATTTGCCCTCGCATATTGGGTGCGGGCTTAGGGTTGGGCAAACAAATTCCGGTCGTGCCAGGCGAACGCATCGCGGAGTTGGACAAGCGCGCCCCGCCTTGGTCACGCAGACACCCGTGCCCGGCCCCGACCCAGCAGCTTCGCCGAGAAAACCGCCAGCAGCCCGAAAAGGGCGGCAAAGCCCAGCAACGCCGGGCATTCGAGCGTCAGAACCTCGTAAGACCGGCCAAAGTAGAGCACACTCTGCAGGCCGTGCATGGCCCAATAGCTCGGCGTGAGCATGGCGATCGTCTTGAAAAGATCGGGGACGATCTCGATGGGCCACCAGCAGCCGCCCAGGGCGGACAGAATCATTGAACCGAAGATGGCCAGCAGAATCACTTGTTTTTCAGTCTGGCAAATGATCCCGCCCAGGATGCCCAAGCAACCCGCGAAGGCCGCCAGGGAAAGCACCACCGGCAACAGGAACGCCGGATGATCTCCCAGAGGCATCCGGAACATGATCGAGCCGCAGATCAGAAGCAGGACTGCCTGCAGCATGGCGAGCAGAACTCGCGCCAAAACTTTGCCGGCGTAAACCTCGAATCGGTAAACCGGCGCCGCCATCAGACGCAATAACTGTCCACCGGCCCGATCCTTGACCAAAGTGGCCCCGCCGTAAGTAAAGATCATTTGCATCACGAACATCACCAGCATGCCAGGCAAGCTCTGACTAAAGCCGGTCGGCGGCGGGCGCAAGGTGCGGTGGCCCAGGCGGACCATGGTCAGAAGCTGGGGGCGCGCCAGGGCCTCCTTGAGCGCGGTCCTGGACTCATCGGTCCATCCCCGATGGCTGACATCGGCCGACACCAGGCCCTTGGTAAACGCACGATCGCCTGCGTCAGACGGGACTGCACCTCCAGGAACCTGTCCGCGGCGGCCTCGCCTTTGACCAGCGGCAGCTTGACCGGCTGGCCTTCGAGGATCGCCTCGCCAAAGCCCGCGGGGATAACCACCCCGTAAGGCCATTTCTGCTTCAGTTCCAGTCTGGGCGTCCGCTCCTTTGACCTCAATCCAGTAACCCTCCTCGCGCATTTGGTCGATGAACAAATCGGCCAGCTCATGGCGGTCCAGGTTCACCACGGGAATCCAGGTGGCTTGGTGCTCCTCCGCCGCGCATCGTGCTGCCGAAGATGTAGGCGAAGGCCAGGGGCATGGCCAGCAGCCACAGGATTGCCTGCCAGTCTTTGGCCACCCGTTTCAGATCCCCGAGGGCAATGCGCAGCACCTTCATCTTCCCTGACCTTGGGCCAGGTGGCGTCTGAAACAGAAAAAGGCAACCCGGCTCCCCATCCCGCCCAGCGCCACCAGGCCGATGAGCGGCTTGAGCAGTTCCACCATGGGTTTGGATCCGGCCACCGCCCTGCAACGCCAGGACGCCCCAGCGGTTGGGAGTGAACTGGCCCGCCATCTGCAAAAACCCGGGCAGATTCTCGAACGGAAACATGCTGCCCCCAACCATCGCGAAGACCAGCAGGATGACTGAGGACATCACATTGGCCTGTTCCCTGGTTCTGGCCAGCGAGTAGATGAGGGCCAGCAGCCCCGTCATGGAGAGCGCGCAGGCAGCGATCGCAACCGCCAGGCTCGCGGCCTTGCCCCAGTGGATTCCGAACAGCAGACGCGCTCAACAGGACCAGCAGAACCAGGGCCAGGCCGCACAGGACGAAACAGCGGAGCATCTTCGAGAGCACGAATTGGGGCAGCGTCACCGGCGACGCCAGAATGCGGGGCAGAACGTGGCTCTCCTTTGTCCTGGAGCACTTCCTGCATGGGGCCTTGGCCGATGAACAGGACCCAAAAATACATGCTTCCGGGCAAGAGGATTAAGAGAAAGTCGTTCATGGCGCCTGGTGGAGAGCCGGCCCATTAGTGCCTGCAACCTGGTAATCCGCCGCCGGCACCGTCTTAAACTGAACGAGCGGCGGAAATAAATAGGTCCGCGCATGGCGTAGTTTCTGCACGGATTGAGAAGCGATTCCGAGGACGGCGGCATCCGCCGGAAAATCGTTGCTGCGGATTAACCCCCGGCAGGTCCCTCAGGGGTTCCTGCAGCAACTCTGCCGCGCCGGATAATCCCACTGCCAGCAAAGACACCCCCTGCCGCACGACCTTCGGCAACACCTGCTCCGCCGGGTTTTCATACAGCTCGATGGAGTTGGTCTGACCCTTGAGCAGACTCTCAGTCATGTTCCTGGGCAGCACGATAAAAGCGGAGGCCCTGCTCTTTTCAAGCAAGCGCAGACCCTCTTGCCGGTTCTCCACAAAGTGCAGCCGCAATCGTTTCGCGGCCTCCCCCTGGGCAGGCAGGGATCTCAGCATGTCCGAGAGCATGTCCTTGTCCTGGTCGAGAATGGCCACGTGCACCGTGGGCAGGGAGGCGGCCCCGCCCTTGCCGCCGAACACCGCCACCATCAGCAATGACAGCACGAGCGGCAACGAGACCAGCAGCAAAATCCACCAGGGCCGTTTCCAGTCCCGTTTCAGGTCCTTGAGCGCCAGCGCCAGCACCGTCTTCAATCGCGCAGCCCCTTTCCGGTAAGCTTGAGGAAGACGCTCTCCAGCGTAGGCTTTTGGATGGACAGGTCGGCCAGCTCGATGCCGGATTTGCTGAGCTGGCCCACCAGCGCGGCCATGCCGTAGCCCTCGCGCACCAGGTGCAGCGTGGCGACCTGATCGGTCAGGCTCAGAAAAGAGACCGGCTCGTGTTCGAGGCATTGCTGCATCTGTTGCGCGGTGAACTTGCCGCGCAGCGTGACCACGTCGCGGTCTCCCGCGACCTTGGCCAACTCGCCCACGGAGCCGCTTTGGAGAATCCGTCCGTGGTCCATGATGGCGATGCGGTCACACAGCCTCTCGGCCTCCTCGAGGTGGTGCGTCGTGAAGATGATCGTCGTGCCCTGGCGGGCGATCTCGCGGATGATATCCAGGATATTGTTCCGGGCTTGCGGATCAATGCCCACCGTCGGCTCGTCCAGCAAGAGCACCTTGGGCCGATGCACCAGCCCAATGGCCAGGTTGAGCCGGCGTTTCATGCCCCCCGAATAGCGGGAGACCGGTTCCTTGGCGCGCTGGGCCAGGCCGACCCGTTCCAGGATGGCATCGCTGCTCCTTTTCAGTTCCAGGCGGGGCACGCCATACAAACCACCCCAAAACAGGAGGTTTTCTTTCGCGCTGAATTCCTCGTAGAAAGCCAGGTCCTGCGGCACCAAGCCCAATAAGCATTTGGCCGCCTTGGGAGACCCCCACACATCGTGTTCGCCAATGGAAACCGTGCCTTCGTCCGGCCTGAGCAGGCCGCAGATCATGGAAATGGTGGTCGTCTTGCCGGCCCCGTTAGGGCCAAGCAGGCCAAACAATTCGCCCGGCGCGGCGCGGAAGGAGATGCGATCCACCGCCCGCAGTTCGCCAAATCTCCGCGACAAACCTTCAACAGAAACCATGGGTTACCTTTCGATGTAAAGATGATCATACGGTTCACCTGGCAAGTAAAGCAATTTGTCGCCCACGTCCGCAGGTGGGGCGCACGACGGTCTGGGTCGATCCGCTGGACCCGCGGTTCCGCCCTAAACTAGCCCGGATACTTCACAGCCTAAGAGCGGCAATGGGCTGCCGGAGCTACGTAGCGCAGGTTTCCAACCTGCTGTATCGCCGACTTCCAGTCGGCAGGCTGTACCTGCTCGGGAGCATCTGCGGATTGGAAATCCGCGATACAGCAGGCTGGAAGCCTGCGCTACGCCTTCCAGTTGGCGAAACCCCTGAAATATCCGGGCTAGCCGCTCTGCTCAGCGCTTGGCGGCGCCGCCACAGGGCTCTCGGCTGGGTCGGCGGCGGGCGTCGGCGCAAGGTCGCGCGGCACCTGAATGCCGGCTGCCAAACCCGAAGTAGCCGGCTTAGCCGGCCCGGAGGCAAGGAGACGCCTGGGCTTGACGCGAGAGGCGGGCCTCCTCGGTGGAGGCTTGGCGGCCGCGGGCTTGGGTGCAACGACAGGCGGCTTGGCGACCACGCGTTTGTGAGCCAAGCCGCGGTTGCGCTTCGGTGTGTTCGCGCGGGCTTGGGGGCTTTTCTTGCGCAACTTCCGCATTTCCTTTTCGAGCGAGGCGGCTTTGGCAGCGGCCTTCTCGGCCGCAAGCAGGGCTTCGGCGAATCGGCGTTTGGTTTCTTTGGCGGCCTGCCGCAACTCCTTGGCCTCGCGTTTGGCCAGCTTGAGCCTGGCTTTGGCTTGGCGGGCTTTGCCCTTGGCGGAGCGAGCGGCTCCGCCCGCTTGCCGGGCTTTCTGTTCCAGACGCCGCGCCTGCTGGCGAGCGGTAGCCGCGGCCTTTCCCAGTGCTTCAGGTTTCATGATCTTGTGTGGTTCGTAGTGAGAATGCTACCACCTCCCCGAACAAGGTCAAACAATTCATCTCTGGAGGTTGGCTTCGCGGCGCGCCAGTTTCACCCTGGCCCTGGGCGGTCTCATGCCCGGTGTCGAAGAGACCGGTGCAGATCGATCGGCAGACACCGCGCATAGTGCTCGAAATCGTGGTCCGTCGTGAAGATGCTGAGGCCGTGCCGCACGGCCACCGCGCAGATCAACAGATCCACCGGGGTCCCGTAAATTCCCTTGTCCCGGCAAAGGTTGTAGTAGGACGCCGCGGTCTCGTCGTCCTGCGCGTCCAGCGGCAGGTTGGGATAGAACCGGAGATACTGTTTTAGCTGCTCGAATCGGTCTTGGGGCCTGACACCCGAAAGCAACTCCTGGCGGATGCAGCCGAGCATTTCCACGGCGTCCATCCGGACCAGTCGCCTCACCTCTCCGGCGACTGGGTTGTCCGCCGGGCGCCCGCGGCGCAGGAAGCGGGTCCAGACACAGGTATCGACGAGCACCCTCATCGCCGGCGGCGCATCTTCTTATAGTCCCAGCGAGGGTCAAACTCGACTGTTCCCTCCAGGTCGAGCAGTCGCAGCCGGTGCCGCCGCTGGACGTACTCGGCGAGGGCCTCGTTCACGGCCGCCTGTTTGGTCTTGTGGCCACCGATTGCCACAGCCTCGGCAATCATGGCGTCGTCCAACTTCAAATTCGTTGCCATGTCTTGAAGATGCCACGACACATAGCCATGTGTCAACCCCGCCCACCGCCCGCACCCAGAGGTGATAGCGGCCGGCCTCGGGAATCTCCACGGCGTACTCCGCGGTGCCGGTCAGCTCTTGTTCATGGGAGAAACTACGAATCCATTGGCCGCCGGACAGTTCGTCGGGGTTGACGTCGTTCAGGCCGGCATTGTCCACGAGCTGTTTCTTGACCGCCTGTTCACCCTCCACCCATAGGAGCGGCTCGGCGGCGAGGGCCGCACCGGAAAAGCTGGCCAATACCCAAACCAACGATAGTTGCCTCAACATGGTCATGTCCTCTTGATTTGACGACGTTCACACAGACCCTCGTTCGGCACAGCATCAGCGCGTGGAGCCTCCCGCTCACGGCCAAGTGAGCGAAGGCCGCGCCTGGCCGCGGGTAAACCGCCTGAAGGCGTTCACTCGCTCAGGCGCCTTTCGCCTCGGCGCGGGGCTGCTGGCCGGCGGGTCGCTTGCGCTGGCCACGCGGCTTCCTGGCGCTGGCTTCCTGTGCCGCGGCATGTTCCCGCTCGGCGATGAGGTCCTCGAGCCTTTCCTTTTCGCGAACCAGCTCTTCCAACGTCATGGTCTGGTAGTCGCTGCCTTCTGCGGCCGGCAGGGCAATTCCCTGTTGGCGCAGCCAGTCATCCACCCGCTTTTGGTTCTTCTTATAGAAATAAAAGCCGGCGGCGGCCACCCCCAGTCCGACCACGAAGCCGGTGAGATGCTGCGAACTAATCTGCGGAGCAATGGGCATAATCTGCGGTTCTCTCTAACCTTCCCCTCAAGTGAGCCGCTCGGCGCTGGGAAGGGAACGCCGGCCGGCATTAGTGTAACGGATGCGCAATGGAATGCCCTGGGCGAAGCCCCCAATGCCTTCCAGCACCTGGTTGTGCACTTGCGCTACGCGCTTGATGTCATCAATGAGGCTGGCGTGCGGCCCGGGACCAGTTCCCGTCACCGCATTCATCACCAGGGTCGGTATCAGGCCAAAAAAAGCCATTTTGTCTTGTGGGGCGCGATCGGGAGCCACCACGACCTCAACCTGTCGCTGGTTGCCTTTCCGGCCGATCTCACTCGGACGCACTTCCACGCCAGGAGCCGGCAAGCGCGCCAGGTGCCGGCCAAAGGTGGCAATCCAGGTAAACAGGGCCGCGGGCAGGGCATCGCCGCGCAGCAGCGCGGTCAAGAGGTACGTAACCATCAGGACTTCCGGATCGAAGTTGCCCCGGCGCCGATTCTCCAGCCAACCGTGCTCCAGGACCGCACCGGCGGTGGCCAGGCTGGCGACCCAGTCGACGGCGGGGACGAAGACCCGGTACGGACGGAGGAGGCGGGCGGCCAGCGCGGCCAGCAAGCTCACCCCCGCGTAAAACCCAGTGTCCGTCACGTCGCGCGCTCGCGGACGAGAGAGGACACGGACGGCCACATTTTGTTCCAAGGAAAGCGCAATCGCCACACGCACCACAATCTCCTCCCCCGTGACCTTCTGCGGGTCATACCGCACCAGCAGGGAGGAGCTGATGGCAGTGTATCGGACCTGGCCCACCCCGGGATGGTCCAGGAGCATCCGGCGCAGTTGAGGCAGGTCTCTGACCGCGTGGGAGAGCCGCGCACGCAGCCGGCCGGGCAGCTCGTGTTCAATGGTCACGCTTGGAGGTCCCGGAGTATTCATCGGCTTCGCTCCATATCGTGCAGCAACAGGCGCAGCGAATTCAACACGACGAGGACCGTCGTGGCGTTGTGGATGGCCGCTCCCCAAACCACCGGCACCTTGCCGAGGGCCGCCAGGACCAACGCCGTCGTGTTCACGCCGATGGCCGTCGCGAAATTCTGCTTGACGATGCCCATAGTCTTTTGCGAAAGGCGAATAACGCTCGGGATCATGAGCGGGTCATCGCTGGCAATGGTAATGTCGGCGGCTTCCATGGCAATATCCGTCCGCGTGGACCCCATGGCGATGCCCACATCCGCGCAGGCCAGGGCGGGAGCGTCGTTGATGCCGTCGCCCACCATGACGACGCGAGTTCCTCTCTGCTGCAAACGCAGCACGACATCCGACTTCTCCTCGGGCAAAACCTCGGCATGATAACGATCCATGGCCATTCGCGTAGCGACCAGCTCCGCGTGTTGCCGGATGTCCCCGGTGAGCAGGATGACTTCGTCCATGCCCAGGGCGCGCAGGCGGTTGAGTGATTTCTTCATGTCCTCCCGCAGAGTATCCTGAATCCCCACCAAGCCAAGCAATTGGCCGTCCCGGGCCACATAGACCATTTGTTCCCCGCGTTGGACCAGGTGTTGGGAGGCCGCCTGCGCGTGGGCCGGGTCAATGCCGCGCTCCCGCATAAAGGGCAGGCTGCCGACGCTGACCACGCTCCCGGCCACCGTCGTCTGCACGCCGCGTCCGGCAAAAACCTGGGTGGGCCCGTGCCTCGGAATCGACCAGCCGCAGCGGCGGGTCTTGTCCATAAAGGCGATGGCGACCGGGTGGGTTGAGGTTTCTTCCGCCGCGGCAGCCAGCTCAAGAATCTGGCGTTCGCCGACCCCGGCGGCAATGGGGGAAACCGAGGTCACCTGCGGACGGCCTTCGGTCACGGTGCCGGTCTTGTCCAGGACGATCGTGTCCGTCTCGGCCAAGGCCTCCAGGTAATTGCTCCCCTTGATGAGCACGCCGTTGCGGGCGGCCGTGGCGATGGCGGCGGAAAGCGCCGTGGCCGTGGAGAGCCGCACCCCGCACGAGTAGTCAATAATCAGCATGTTCAGGGCGCGCTCCGCGTTGTGGGTCGCCGCATAGACCAGCCCGGAAAGACCGAAGTTGACGGGGATGAAACGCGCTGAAAAGCGATCGGCAAAGGCCTGAATGCGGGCCTTGCGGCCCCCCGCCTCCTCGACCAGGTGCACGATGCGAGCCATCGCAGTCTGATCACCGATCCGTTCAGCCCGGATCCTCAGGTGCCCGGTTTTGACGACCGTTCCGGCAAACACGCGGTCGCCCGGTTGTTTGCGCATCGGCATGAACTCACCCGTGATGGAGGCTTGATCCACGGCCGCTTCGCCCCGCTCGACCACCCCGTCGACGCTGATCTTTTCGCCGGCTTTTACCACCACGGAGTCACGGACTCGCACCTCCCCGATGGGAACGCGCACCTCACGGCCATCGGCCTCACGCCGCCAGACCCAATCCTCGCCGGTAGAGAGCATGTTGCGAATCGCCCGGCGGGTCCGCTCCATAGTATAGGCGGTGAGCAACTCAGCCAAATCGGCCAGGCCGATAATCGTCAAGGCCGCGCGGTCCCGGCCGGTCAGCAGGCTGGAGAGGATCGCGGTGGAACTGAGGGTGTCGGCGTTGGGCCGGCCGCTGCGGATGAGTGAAAGCCAGCCACTGCTCAAAATGGGCCAGGCCAAGGACAAGCTCGTCAGTGCGGGCAGGGTCATGAACCGGCTGAAAAAGCTGGCCGGCGGCCTCGGTGCGGAGAAGGCGCTAAACGTCAAGGCCGCGGCGCTTGCCACAACTCGGGCCAGGATTTCCGGAATGGATTCCTGTTGCAGCCGCCGTTCCTGCACCGTGCTCTGCGCGGCTTGGGCCCGTTCCGCTTTGAACACGGTCAAGGCGTGATCTCTCATGCGGGACTGCACCGCCTCGAGCACGGTTTGAGGGGACCCCTGCGCCGGGTCATACAGGACCAGCACACTCTCCGAAACGGCGCTCAGGCTCACCGAGCGGACCACGGGCAGGGCGCGCAACTGCGAGCCGATGGCCTCGGTTTTGTCCGCCAGACGCCGCAAGCCCGGACAATGAATCCGCACTCGCCCAGGCAGTTCGTGGAGGATTCGGCAGGTCCTGTGCTTGCCCTGTTTAAGACCAAACATGGTCGGGAATTTCAATGTCCTCGTTTAACGCCAGGCGCGGCCGCGTCGCGCGGCCCACCTCGCGCGCCAATCGCTTGAGCACCGCCAGTCGCTGCTCCCTGGGCACGGCCCTGAATTGATTCCAGTGCCGGAGCACCAGGCGGCTGACCGCCCTCAAAAAGCCCAACAACTCGGCTTCGGTCAGGTCGTCCTCCGCATAGCTAATGAGCACACTTCCCGTCGTGAGGTTCACCTCGAGCTCCTGGATTCGGTTCGGCCCAATCCGCAGATCGTGCCAGGAAGAGGCAGCCGGGTACGGTCCCCCCGCCAATCGTTTCAGCGCCGGGATGCGCAACCGCAAGCGCCCGGGCAGGCGATGGATGACCTCGAGGACGCAGCACCCACGCCCCGACCGGGCCAAACAAGCAGTTTCCTTTCATCTGTCTTTCCACGCGGGCGGGAAGAGCGCGCGATAGGCCCACCAGAGGAGCGGCCAACCGAGCATCCTCCCGGCAACGATATTGCGAACGCCCAGCATGACCAGCAGCAGTGGCATGGCCGTATGGAAATCGATCATGCCGCCGGTCCGCTCGTACATGGCCCGGTTCAACGCCTCCCCGGTTTCCTGGATCTCGCGTCCGATCCGCGAACGGGGCGCCCGCTCGATCTGCCGCTCGAGCCCCAGAAGGCGGATGATGGCGGCCAGGAGCAGCTCCGGCTTGAGTTGATCATCGTCAAATCTCAGGCAGATGCTGCCGGAAATGCTGTTGACCTCCACGCCCACGACCCCGTTGAGCCGGGCCAGTTGTCTCTTTAACGCCTCTCCCTCGGGTTGCCTCCCGACCAGGTGAGGGGTGCGAAACCGCACCCGCCCAGGCAGCAGGTGCACCGTTTCGATTACCCCCGGAAAGCTGGGTACTCGGCGCGCATCGCCTGGTCTTTTCCTGCCTAACAAACCCGCCAAAAGAAAACTCGTAATGAGATGCATAGCACAAGACAGATGAGCCGATACTCCGACAATTTGTGCCCAGTGGCAAATTCTGCCTTATCCAGGCCAAAGCGTCAAGCTCGGCGTTTCCAAGAGGGAGCGGAGATCACGCCTTGCGGGACAAGCCTGCTTGCCTTTACAGATACGGCGTCAATAAGCGCGCCATTCCGTCACGCAACCGGCTGGGCAACGGGCGGCCGTCAACTTCCTCGAGGGTGATCTGGCGGGCGGCCCGGCGCTTGGTTTCGACCAGTTGTGCGAGCCGCGCGGCCAGTTCGGGGTCGTAACATTCCAGGTCGAATTCGAAATTCAGGCGCAGGCTCCGGGCATCCCAGTTGGCCGAGCCCAACAATACCCAGCAGCCATCGAGGAGCATCAACTTGGAATGATCGAACGGCGGTGGAGTGAGCCAGAGCCGGCAGCCATGCGCGAGCACCTGCCACCACATCGCCCGGGAAGCCCACTGGACAAAGGGCAGGTTGTTGCGCGCCGGCAGCAGGATGTCCACCGCCACGCCGCGCATCGCCGCCAGGTTCAACGCACAGACCACCTCCGGGTCAGGCAGGAAATAAGGCGTCAGAACCCGGACCGATTGCCGGGCGATCGAGAGCGCCCCCAACAACGTCCAGCGAAGTTTCTCGAAATCCTCGTCCGGGCCGTCCGTAACGCCCCGCGCCAAGACGGGCCCGGACCGTTCGAGCTTTGGAAACCAGGCCTCCCCGCGCAGGGCCTCGCCGGTCGTGAAGCGCCAGTCGTCGGCAAAGGTTTCCTGCAAATGAGCCACCACCGGTCCCTGCACCTGGAACTGGAGGTCCTGCACGGGGCGTCGCGGCTGCCGCGCCACGCAGTGCGCCGCGCGGATATTCATGCCGCCGGTGAAGCCCAGGCGCCCGTCCGTCACCAGCAGTTTGCGGTGCGTCCGCAAGTTCAGTGACATCAGGTGCCAAAGATTGGAGGAAGGCAGGAAACGGGCGTGCCGCACACCCTCGCGGCGCAACGCCCCCAGGATGGAAGGCCAGGAATACCGCGCCCCGGCGGCGTCCACCAGCACGCGGACTTCCACGCCCCGGCGCGCCGCCTGGCCCAGGGCTTGCGCGAAGGCCAGCCCCGCTTCGTCCCGGTCGAAAATGTAGGTCTCCAGCGCCACGCTTGCGCGCGCCTGCCCGATGGCCTCGAGCATGGCCGGGTAGGCCGCGTCCCCGTTCACCAAGGGTTCGACGCGATTGCCCGGCAGCAGCGGGCGCTCGACCACGCTCTGCACCACCCGGGCCAGCATCTCGAGGTGCCCCGCCTGGGCCGGCAAATGGCGGTGCAGTTCCTCGGGCAGACAGGCCGCCGCGGCGGCCTGCGCCCGGTAGCGTTCCAGGTCCCCGCGCAACGAAGTGGCCTGCCGCCGAATCCGGTTGACCCCCAGGACGAAATACAGCAGGGCGCCCACCAGCGGCAGGAGCCAAACAAACCCGACCCACCCGATAGCCGAGCGACAATCGCGCTTATAGAGAATTACGTGAGCCGACGCCATTACCGACAGCAGCAGGGCAAACCCGCCCAGGACGAGGTGCCAGACCTCGTGTGCGCTGGCCCACAGGTGCGATGCGAATGGCATCCGCAACCAGTATTCCAAACCGTGCTCCCGGGCAACCTGATTCCTTTCTCGCGTATCGAGCCAGGCTCACTCGTATGGGATTCCGCTGGTTGATGGAAGACGGCCGCTGAAGCTCCAACCTTAACCCGGATAGTTCACACCCTGGCGAGACGTTCTCATTAACACCGTGGCTTCAGCCACGGTGTAAAAAGGCACCCGAGGGGCTGCAACCGTTTCAACGGTTTGCCGAGGAATGCGCTAAGCCGTTAAAAACGGCTGGAGCGGCTCGCCGCCCATGTACACCGGGCTGAAGCCACGGTGTTAATGAGATAGCTGCGGCTGGCCTGTGAAATGTCCGGGTTGGGCCTCCAGCTTCCAGCCTCTTTCTGTGCGCCACCTCGGCGCTTGGCACGACCCGCCTGCCGGCATGTATGCAGCCTTCGGTCTTTGACATGCTCGCAGGTGCCAGTCCTGCCTCGGCAATTGATGGCTGGGCCGAGTAGTGATAGCAGACTCCGGCCGGGGGAGACCCCGGCTGGGGCAAGCTCTGCCGTAAACGGGCGGGCCTGTCGGCGACGTTCAAGCCGCTGGCAGGGACTGGTCAGCCGCTCTAGCCAACGTCCAGGCCGCAACGTTAAGAACTAACTGCCGCTCCGAAAGTGCTTCCTTCTCTGAAGAGCCAGAGGCCTGTGGGTACAGCCGCGGACCGATACATCTGGACTCTGAGCCAGACACGGAAAGGAACGCAGGCTCCGCGTCAAACGCAGCCGGGGACGGCTGCGGAAGGGCGCGGAGCGACAAGGCTGGCCTCCAACCGTGCTGAGGAAAACCCGCCGCACGGGATGAACAGAGGGGGTGGGGGAAACGTGGGCAGGACCTATCCCGATTCCAAATCGGGATTTGCCACGATGCCCGAAAGGGCCGAAACACAGGCTCCCGCGCAACTACGGCAAAATAATTCATGGCGAGGTTTGTCGTTGGACAGCTAAAACGCAGATCCGTTTTTTGGGAGCTGGTTTGGTTCGGCGGCGAATTTCCCCTCACCCCGGCCCTCTCCCCGAGGGAGAGGGCCGGGGGAAAACGGGACGCTCGAAATGCGGCAGGCGCTCAAAACCAGAGTTGCGCCCGTTCGGTGGGCCAGACCCGAGCAGTTACCCTGGATTATTTCTTGCCGTTATATCAAAATTGTGATATTTTGTCCCATGAATAGATCATGCCCAGAACACACGTTGCGTTTTATCAGGAGGCCGATGGCCAGGCTCCTGTGGTGAACTGGCTCCGGGAACTGCTGAAAACCAACGGGAGGGCATGGTCCAACTGCCGCGCTCGCATCGAGCTTTTGGCTCAGTTCGGACACGAACTCAGGCGGCCGGCGGCTGATTATTTGCGGGATGGCATTTATGAACTGCGCGCCAAACAAGGCCATGTCCAATACCGGCTGCTCTATTTCTTTCACGGGCGCCAGGTTGCCATCCTGGCGCACAGCCTGACGAAGGAAGACAAGGTTCCCAATGCGGACATTGAGCGCGCAATCAGACGCAAGGGATTGTTCGAATCAGACCCGGAGGCGCACACTTATGAGAGCGAAAACTGAAACCAAAAAGACGACCGATGCCGTGGCCATTCTGGACCACATGGCCGGGGCGAGTCCCGAATTGCGGCGGCTCACCGAGGAGGCACGCATCAACGCGGCTGTGGCCCAGCTCATTTATGCAGCCCGCACTAGGGCCGGCCTTTCCCAAGCCGAATTGGCCGAGCGGATTGGAACCAGGCAGTCTGTCATCTCGCGCCTGGAGGATGCGGATTACGAAGGGCACTCCTTGAGCATGCTCCACCGTATCGCTGCCGCGCTGGGCCAATGCGTCGAAATCCGTTTCCTCCCGCCAGCGAAGGCGGGACGTGGCCGCCGGCCAAATAAGGCAATTCTGGAGCCCGTGAGCTGACAATCGCCAGCTAACGGCCGGACACCGTGATCTTGTCACACCTCGGGACATGCGTGACAGTTCCGTCAGGAGCGGTATGTCCGAGCCGCATTTTGAGCACCTGCTGCATTTCGGGCGTCCTGTTTCCCCTCACCCCGGCCCTCTCCCGCGGGGAGAGGGAGAATCGTCGTCAGTCGGTTGACAAGTCCAGTGCTGCGGGAATGTTCGAGAGCCGGCCTAAAACCTGGCTCAAGTCGCCTGGCGGGGCTCGAGCGGGCTGGTTTCAAAGACCAAGGCGCCCTTCTTGAGTTCCACAACCACGCGGCTGTTGTCGGTGATCTCACCGCCCAGCAGCTTGCGTGAGAGGGCCGTCTCGACCTGCCGCTGCAAATAGCGCTTGAGCGGGCGGGCGCCATAGACCGGGTCGTAGCCTTCGCGGGCAACGTGCTCCCTGGCCGCGTCGGTCAGTTCCAGCTCGATATGGCGGTCGGCCAACCGCTGGCGAATCCGGACGAGCTGGAGGTTTACGATCTGCTTGATCTCGGCCAACGTCAGCGGTTTGAACAGCACGATCTCGTCCACGCGGTTGAGGAACTCCGGACGGAATCGCGCCCTCAGTTCGTTCATGACTTTCTTGCGGATGGGCTCGGCGATCTCGCCCGACTGGCTGGCATTCTCGATGAGGTCGAGACTGCCGACGTTGGAGGTCATGATAATGATGCTGTTCTTGAAATCCACGGTGCGGCCCTGGTTATCCGTCAGGCGGCCATCCTCCAGGATCTGCAGGAACACATTGAAGACGTCCGGATGGGCTTTCTCGATTTCATCGAACAGCACCACCGAATAGGGATGCCGGCGAACCGCCTCGGTAAGCTGGCCCCCTTCCTCGTAGCCGACGTAACCGGGCGGCGCGCCGATGAGCCGGGCCACGGCGTGCTTTTCCATGTACTCGCTCATATCGATGCGAACAATGTTGTCTTCGCTGTCGAAGAGGCTCTCGGCCAGGGCGCGGGCCAGTTCGGTTTTTCCAACGCCGGTGGGGCCCAGAAAAATGAACGAGCCGATCGGCCGTTTGGGGTCCTTGAGGCCGGACCGCGCGCGGATGACCGCGTCGGCTACGGCTTGCACCGCTTCATCCTGCCCGATGACGCGTTGATGCAGGATCTCGTCAAGACGAAGCAGTTTCTCCTTCTCGCCCTCGAGCAGGCGCGACACCGGAATTCCGGTCCAGCGCGACACCACCTCGGCCACCTCGTCGGGGGTGACTTCTTCCCGAAGGAGCGAGGGTCCGCCTTTTCCGCCGGACTGGAGTTTGGCCTCCGCCCCCTTCAATTGCTTTTCAAGTTGCGGCAGGCGGCCATACTTAAGCTCGGCGACACGGCTGAGTTCGGACTTGCGCTGGGCGGCTTCGATTTGCTGCCGCGTCAGCTCGATGGCCTCCCGCAGTTTCTGGATGTTCTCGAGGGCTTTCTTCTCGTTGCTCCACTGCGCCCTGAGCGAGTCCCGTTCGCCCCTGAGTTCCGCGATCTCCTTTTCGAGCGCCTTGAGCCGTTCTTTGGAGGCTTGGTCCTTTTCCTTCCGCAGCGCTTCGCGCTCGATTTCGAGCTGCATCAACCGCCGCTCCTGCGTTTCCAATTCCTCCGGCATGCTTTCCATCTCGGTGCGCAACTTGGCCGCCGCCTCGTCGATCAGGTCAATGGCCTTGTCCGGCAGGAAACGGTCGGAGATGTAGCGGTGTGAAAGCTGGGCGGCGGCCACCAGCGCCGCGTCTTCAATGCGGACGCTGTGGTGCAATTCGTAGCGTTCACGCAGGCCGCGCAGGATGGAAATAGTGTCCTCGACGCTCGGCTCATTCACCATCACCGGCTGGAAGCGGCGTTCCAAGGCCGCATCCTTCTCGACGTGCTTGCGGTATTCGTCAAGGGTGGTAGCGCCGATGCAATGCAATTCACCCCGAGCGAGCATGGGTTTGAGCATGTTCCCGGCATCCATGGCGCCCTCGGCTTTGCCGGCGCCGACCATCGTGTGAATTTCATCAATAAACAGGATGACTTGGCCCCGGGCCTTGGCGATTTCCTGGAGCACCGCCTTGAGGCGCTCCTCGAACTCGCCCCGATACTTGGCCCCGGCGATCAGGGCGCCCAGGTCCAGGGCGATGAGCCGCTTTTCCTTGAGGCTCTCCGGCACATCCCCGGCCACGATGCGCCGGGCCAGTCCTTCCACAATGGCCGTCTTGCCCACACCCGGCTCGCCAATCAGGACCGGGTTGTTTTTCGTGCGCCGCGAAAGCACCTGGATGCAGCGCCGGATTTCCATGTCCCGGCCAATGACCGGGTCGAGCTTGTTCTGTTGGGCCAGGCGCGTGAGGTCGCGGCCGTACTTCTCCAATGCTTCATAAGTGGCCTCCGGATTGGCGCTGGTGACGCGTTGGTTCCCGCGAACCTCGGTGAGGGCCTTGAGAAACTCCTCGCGGCGGAGGTTGAGGCTCTTGAATACCTTCCCGATGCCCGAATCTGCCGGCTCATCGAACATGGCTAGCGCAAGATGTTCCACGCTGACGTATTCATCTTTAAGGCGCTTGGCTTCGTCCTGGGCTTTTGCCAACAGCTTGTTGAGGCGCTGCGTCACGTAGAGCCCCTGCCCTGTCGTCGTGTCGCCGCTGACGCGCGGGATGCGGTCCAATTCCCCCTCAACCTTCGTCTTGAGGAGGTCGGGTGACACTTTGGCTTTCTCGAACAGGCGCCCGACCAGTCCGGCTTCCTGCTCGAGCAAGGCCAACATCAAGTGCTCCACGTCCACGGCCTGGTGCTGGCTGCGGGCCGCAATGTTCTGAGCTTCGGTCAGTGCCGACTGCGATTTTTCGGTGAACTTGTTCAGGTCCATAAAACAGCCGTAAAGTCCTGGTTACGTTTGATGGGTCCCCGGCTCGATGTCCAGGTTCAATTGGCAGTGACTGAACCCACGGCGGAAACGGTCCCATCACTATTCTCAATCGGCATCGGGGCCGGCTCCTTGGGCTTGGGCATCTCCTGGCCAATGAGCCGGTAGAGCGTTTCCCCATCGAGACTCTCACTCTTGAGCAATTCGGCGACCACCCGCCGCAGGTCAATCCGGTGGGCCGTTAGAATCTCTTTGGCTTGAGCATAGGAAGTGTCGAGGAGTCTTTTGACCTCTTCATCGATGTCCCTGGCGGTCTGCTCGCTGCAGTCGCGCTGCAGTTGAAAGGGCTCGCCGGGAAGGTAAGCCGGCGCTGGTTGCGCGCAAGTGGCCATACCCACCTTTTCGCTCATGCCGTAAAGGCAGATCATCTGGCGGGCGAGGGCGGTGGCATGCTCGAGATCGTTTTGGGCGCCGGTGGTCAGGTCGCCGTATTCCAGCTCCTCGGAGGCCCGCCCGCCCAGCATCCCGCGCAGGCGAGCCAGCAGCTCGGCCCGGCTGAGCAGGAACTGGTCCTCAGTAGGCACTTGCAGCGTGTAGCCCAAAGCTGCGTGGCCGTGGGGAACAATGGTGATCTTGCGCACCGGGTCCGCCCCGGGGCTGTAGGCGGCTATGAGGGCGTGTCCCACCTCGTGACAAGCCACCCGCCGCTTCTGCTCTTCGGTCAACCGGCGGCTTTTCCGTTCCGGGCCCGCCACCACTTTCTCCACGGCATCTTCGAGGTCCCCCTGGCTGATCTCGTGCGCCTCGCGCCGGGCAGCCAGCAGAGCTGCTTCGTTGAGAACATTGGCCAGGTCGGCCCCGGAAAACCCGGCCGTGGCCTGGGCCAGTTGGCGCAACCCGACCCCTGGGCCAGCCGCTTGTCCCGGGCATGAACCTTGAGAATGGCCTCGCGCCCATCCAGGTCCGGCGTATCCACGATCACCTGCCGATCGAAGCGCCCTGGGCGCAGCAACGCCGTGTCGAGCACCTCCGGCCGATTGGTCGCTGCCAGGATGATGACGCCGGTATTCGGTTCGAACCCGTCCATTTGGGCCAGGAGTTGATTGAGGGTCTGTTCCCGCTCATCATTGACCATGCCCAGGTGAATACTGCGCTTCTGGCCAATGGCGTCCAGTTCGTCAATGAAGATGATGCAGGGCGCATGCTGCTTGGCCTGGAGGAAGAGGTCCCGGACCCGCGCGGCGCCCACCCCGACGAACATCTCGACGAAATCACTGCCGCTCAACGAGAAAAACGGCACTTTGGCCTCTCCGGCAACCGCGCGAGCCAGCAGGGTCTTGCCCGTGCCGGGCGGCCCAACCAACAAGACCCCTTTGGGTATCTTCGCCCCGAGTTCCTTGTAACGCTTGGGGTTCTTCAGAAAATCAATGACCTCTTTCAGTTCCTGTTTGGCCTCCTCGCACCCGGCCACATCCTCAAAACTGACCCCGGTCTCCTCGCCTTCCACCAGCCTGGCCTTGCTCTTGCCAAAACCGAAAACGGATGGTCCCATCGCGCCGAATTTGCGGCCCATCAATGACCAAAAACCCACCAGGAGGGCGATGGGCAGCACCCAACTCACCAGGAACTGCGAAAGGAAGTTCGGGCGTTCACCGTCATACTGCGCGCCGCTCGCCTGGAGGTCCTTGACCAACTCCGGGTCTTCGATGCGAACGGTGCGGAACTGGAACGGCCCCGTCGGGGCCGCCGCGGCGTTCGTTGTCCCGGCAGGGCCATTCGTCGGCGGACTGGCAACCACAGAAACCGCTGCGTTTGTGGCCGGCGCCGCCTGGGGCGCGATCCGCCCTGTGATCTCGTCCTGCTTGACCACTGCGTCGGCCACTTCGTGCCGGGCCAGATGCCCCCGGAACTGGCTGTAGGGGATCGTGCGCACAGTGAACTGGCTGAAGACTGCCTGCCAAACCCAAAGCGCCAGGAGCATTGCGAAAAACGGCCAAACGTTCCATCCCGGGTTCGGGTTGTTTTTGTCCGGCACTTTGAGGTCGATTTTAGGGGGAGTCTTTTTCATGATCTGTTAGTAATGTGAATCCTACACCGGGAGCGGGCAGAGTGCAACCACCAGGGCAATAGCCCAGCAATTCCGCAAGGTGGGGTGCGCCGCCGCTTTACTTTCGGAGGCCCAGATTTTTGTCGGCGCCGAGCGCTGTCGTGATGGAGGGGCGGCCGGGCAGAGCCCGCGCGAGACAACACCTCTCCCGCAGTCCCCGAGTCCTCCTTGTTGCGTCGGCCAGTTTGCAAAGAGCAACACCCCGAAAGCGCTCACCCAGGCGGTCGTCAGCCACAGGCAAACCACAAATCCCAAGGCAAGTCCTCCTCCAAAGCCAGATCCAGGTCATGCGCCAGCTCTTTGAGGCTCACCTGGCCCAACCGGACCAGTTGACTGTGGAGCACCGCGTAGGCGCTAAAGAGGACGAAACCTAGGACTAAAATCAGCATTTGCGCCAACATGGCCACCGGTTCGTGATGGTAGCAATGCTCCAGGTGGTAGAATTGCGTCAGCTCATTGAACGCCTTGTTCTCGATGCCCCAGCGCCGGTGACCGCCCTCATAGACGACCTGGACCGGATAGCCCGCCAAGCCCTCCGATGCCATCCACCACCAGTCGCTGGTCTGGGGTTGATGGGTCATTTTTCCGCCCACCATCTTGTGCTGGATCCACGTCTCCTGCGAGTGGACCACCCGCACTTTGCGGCCGTAGCTCTTGCTGAAGTTCAGGTCTTTGACCTCCCAGAGTTTGACGTGCCGGCCACGGGTTTCGTCGTCAAACTCCAGAGCGGGTTCTTGTCCGGCACTCAGGGCGCGCGCCTCTTGCAAGACCTCCATCCGTTCCTGTTTGAGCACGACGATCCAGGCCCAGCCCAGCTTCTCCACCGCCTTCAAAAAGGGGCCTTGCACATACCAACTGTCAATGGTCACGGCGTTGAAAAAGCGCACGCCGTAAAGCCGGCGAATCCGCCCCAGCAGGCGCAGGCCGGCCTGGGCTTCCTCTTCCCCGGGACCGATAGGCTCCACGTCCACCAGCACGTTGAACTTGGGCCCGTTGATCTGGGCAAAGACATACCGGTGGTAGTATTCGATCACCGTGTGTTTTTGGCCTTGGTCGTCGGTCTCTTGAATCTCCCTCTGGCAGCAGCACGGACAGCAGCGACTGCGACTGTGGAAGTGTTCGTTGGCGTCCAAACTCAGGAGCAGCAGGCCGTTGATTTTACAGCTCTCCAGCGCCTTGTTGGCCTTGAGGTTCTTGTTCACCCCGGCCAGGCCTTGGCGCAAGTCCTCCAGGTAGAAGCGCTCGCTCACATAGTGAAAGGCGTCGTCGCTGATGCGCTCTTGCCAATGGATAAGGTGTTGCCAGCGCCGACGCTTGGTTTGCTTGGAGAGATCCAGGTAACTGCCGACGCGGATGGCCACGCCCATGAGCATGCTCAGCAACAAGGGCCGCGTAGGAATCTTGGCGTAGGGCCGATCGCTGCGCACCCCGCGCACGACCCGGCCCATGGCGAAGACTTTCGTTACGTAGCCCAGAAACTGAGCCAGTTCGTTCATGAAGACGCGGCCACCAGAGGTTCACCACGGCGGAGCAGTTCGCGATTGATTTGGCTGATTTCGTCAAGCACGTGCTGGACCTGGGCATAAGCGGCCACACCTTGGCGTGCTTGGTCAATCTGGCCCGGGGACTTCAGCAAGAGCGATTGCACCTGGCCTTTGGCGAAGCAGCGGTTGAGATAAAAGAACGGGCCGTGCTTGGGGCCACCGGTGTGGCAGCGGCAATTGGCCTTGCCACATTTGAGGAATCGCTCGATTAAGGAGGCGTGGAGGACTCCGGGGGGGAATTGGAAGGAGCGCAGGAGATGGGCCTTTCGCTGGCGGAGGGCCAGGGTCGATGTGCGCTGGAGCGGCTGTATCCTACTCATATATAGATGTAGGATAGCAGAGCGGGCGAGCAATGCAAGCGAAAAAGAAAATGCCTCTGTTTCCGAAAATGCCCTAACTGCCTGTGGTCAGCCAGGTTGGAATTGAAACCCCACCCACCTTACGGAATCGCTGGCAATAGCCCTGACGGGGCCGATCCTCAGGCCCAGGAAGCTGGAACTCTTGTGGTTTCGGCCTGGCCGCGCAACCTGAGGGAACCGCCGCCCCACAGTGAGTCTTGCGTCTGCGCGTGAACAGGTCTAATATCTTTGAGCATGCCGCCCAGAATCCTGGCCGCCCATTTCAAGTCAAGCAACCCAGGCCTATGTTAACCTCCACCCCGACACCCCCCTGGCTTCCGAAACTGAATCCGGCCTTGGCTCCCAGGCTCCACGCTCTATTGCAGCCGGGTTCAGTCGCTCAAGACTCGGACTCGGCCGAGTTTCATGCCCGCGCAATTATGGAAGATGCCTGCCAAGGACGGGCCACGGACGTCCACTTTGAACCCTTTAGCGGCGGTTGGCGGGTGCGTCTTCGCATTGACGGGGAATTGCACGACGCGGCGCAACTGTCCACCAAATTGGGCCAGCGCATGGTCCGGTCCCTTCGTATTGCTGCGGGCCTGGACCCTGTGGTCAGTTTCACACCGGAGGATGCCCGTTGTCGATTTGCTTTGCTGGATCGCACGCTCGATTTGCGGCTGGCGACAGTGCCCTGCGTGGGTGGCGAAAAGCTCGCTCTGCGTCTCCTGGACCCGCAGCGGATCCAGCATCGGATTGAGGAACTCGGCCTGAGGCCTTTGGACATGGGACTGCTTCGAGGGTGGTTGGGAGAGGTCAGTGGCATGTTCCTGGTCACCGGCCCCACTGGCAGTGGCAAGACCACGACGCTCTACGCGCTTATCCACGAACTCGAGCTGTCGAGCCAGGCCGTCGTGACCATAGAAGATCCGGTGGAGTACCCGGTCGACGGCATCAGCCAAATCCAGGTGAATTCTGCGCTTGGACTGACCTTTGCGGTTGGTCTGAAGGCCATGCTGCGCCTGGATCCGGATTATCTGCTGGTGGGCGAAATCCGCGACGCTGAATCGGCCCAAATTGGCGTCGAGGCCGCCGCCACCGGGCACTGCGTCATGAGCACCTTGCACTGTCCCGACACGGCTGGCGTCGTTACTCTCCTGCGCAACTGGGGCCTCCGCGACCACCAGATTGCCAACGTCCTGCAGATTGCGCTCAATCAACGACTGGTCCGCCGGCTTTGTCAGAAGTGTCGCCAGCGCTGCGCGCCCTCGAAAACCGAAATCCTTTGGCTAAAGGCCATGAGACTGCCTGTAATCGAGGAAGTTTACAGGGCTACGGGCTGCGCGGCATGTCAGCACACGGGTTACTATGGCCGCATCGGCGTTTTCGAAGTCTGGCAGAAAGACGATTCGGATTACGAACTCATCCTGTCGCACACGGACGAGCAGTCCTTGCGGCGCCATTTGAGAAAGCGTGGCCTGCAAACCGTGCTGGAAGACGGCTTGGCCAGGGTGCGGGAAGGCATCACCACGCTGTCCGAAACTCCAAACCATGGGAGCATTGCCAGGCTGACACGGTCACAGAGTTGAAGTCATCTGCAGAGGTCGAGCGTTTGCAAGCCCGCTGCGAGATTGGATTCGATCACGCATGAAATTCATCGCAATAACACGATTGGAACGGAACGTCCACCGGGCAGGCGAAATCATCGGCGTGCTGGCAAAGTACGGCCTGGCCGATTGGGTCAAGGGCCTGAATTTCTCGTGGATTCAGGATCGAACTAAGAGCGTTGACGGCCAGCATATCCCCGACCTCAAAATCGAGGAGCGTGTGCGCCTGGCATTCACCGAACTCGGCACCACCTTCATCAAGCTCGGCCAGGTGCTCAGCACGCGGCCCGACGTGGTCGGCCCCCAGATGGCCGTGGAACTGGCCCATCTGCAAACCGCCGCCCCGGCCGATCCGCCCGAGACGGTTCGAGCCACGATTGAAGCCGAGTTCGGCAAACCGCTGAGCGACGTGTTTTCGCAATTTGAGAATGTGCCGTTAGCCTCGGCCTCCATCGCCCAGGTCCATCTGGCCCGGCTGCCCTCGGGCGAGCAAGTCGTGGTCAAAGTCCAGCACGCCGGCATTGCGGACAAGATCATGCCCGACCTGGATATCCTCGCCGGCCTGGCCGAGTTGGCGGAAAAGCACGCTCCCCAGATTCGTCTTTACCAGCCTGCTGCGGTCGTCCGGCAGTTCCGCCGCACCCTCCTGCGCGAGCTGGATTTCACCTTCGAACGCCGCAATCTCGAGGAGTTCGCGAGACATTTCGCCCAGGACGACACCGTCCATTTCCCCCACGCTTACGCGGAGTTCTCGACGCGCCGGGTCCTGACGATGGAACGGCTGGAGGGCATCCTCGGCACCGACTCCGCGGCGCTCACCGCCTCGGGCGCTGACCTCAATGAATTTGCGCGCCGGGGCGCCAATATGTATCTCCAGATGATCTTCCGCGATGCGTTCTACCATGCCGACCCGCATCCCGGCAACCTGATGCTCCTGCCCGGCGGCGTGGTCGGGGTGCTGGACTGCGGCATGGTCGGCCGTCTCGATGAAGAACTGGCGGAAGGCATCGAGGAAATGCTCATGGCCGTGGTGAACCACAACTCGGTGGACCTGGGGGACATTCTGCTTCGCCTCGGCTCCGCGCCGCCCGCCACGCCGCGCGACCAATTGCGCGCCGACCTCACCGATTTCGTCGCCGACTACGTGGGCCAAGCCATCCAGGAAATGGACCTGAGCGGCGCGTTGA
The DNA here is from genome assembly GCA_963713735.1 of uncultured bacterium. Taxonomy (GTDB): domain Bacteria; phylum Verrucomicrobiota; class Verrucomicrobiia; order Limisphaerales; family UBA8199; genus CAVQND01. The sequence goes on along the minus strand of CAVQND010000006.1, from coordinate 30,081 downwards.
ACAGCCTCTTTGAAATCATCCGGCGCTACAGCATCACCCTGCCGTCCGCCCTCTCGCTGCTGCTGCGCACGCTGGTCGAGTTGGAGGGGACCGCCCAGCGGTTGAGTCCGGAGTTCAGCCTCGCCGAGGTGTTCGGCCCGTTTTACAACACGATGGTCCGCCGGCGTCTCTCGGTCCGGCGCATCCTGGGCCGGCTCCAGCACGCCTATCGCGACTGGGAGCGGTTGGCTCAGTCTTTGCCGCGCGACCTGGGCGAGGTTCTCGCGCACGTGCGCGACGGCACCTTCTCCGTTCACCTGGACCTCCGTCATATCGACCCGGTGATCAACCGCCTGGTGCTCGGCGTGATGACCGCCGCGCTGTTTCTCGGCTCCTCCCTCCTCTGGAGCATGAAAGCACCCCCTACGATCAAAGGCGTTTCGGTATTTGGCGGTATCGGTTACCTGATAGCGGCTTATCTGGGTTGGCGCCTGCTACGCGCCATCAAAAAGTCCGGCGACATCAATTCCAAGGAATAGCCGTGGCCTCCCTGCCCCTCCTCCCAGGTCTACGTATCGATGCACTCAGGTCGTGTCGCGGCGTGTCGCGGCGGAGAGCAAGAAGCTGGCGCTTAACACTTCCGCTACCCGTGATACCCTGCGGCAAGAATGAGGGCCATCAGGAATCAATTCTTCCTCACCGGCGCAGCGTCAATAAACGGGCGGCGCTTCAAAGACCAAATTCCTATCAGTGCTTTTTTTGATTTTGCTTCCGGCCTCTCATCCGTCATCATGGCTGCCAGTTAAGCGGATAAACGCAGATAATATGAAACCCAAACCGATAATCTCTATGAGAACCAAACCGCAGTATTCCTTCATTGTGCTGGCCTTGTTTCTTGGGGTTCACTCCGCGCTCGCGCAAGTCACGAATCTGGGCATCGTCGTGGCGGGGGGGCAATCGGTCATTTACTGGCCGATGAGCACCACCAATTATGTTTTGCAGAGCACGACGAATCTGGGTTCGCCCAACTGGACGGTCGAAAAATATCCCGTGCCGGTGAGCGCCAGCAGCGTCAGCAACACCGTCCCGGCAAAGTTCTTCCGGTTGCTCAACACTAATGCGCCCGGCATGGTCCTGATTCCAGCGGGTTGGTTCACGATGGGCGACACGCTGGATGGCTTGGGCGATGCCATTCCCACAAACATTTATGTGTCGGCGTTCTTCATGGACGTCAATCTGGTCAATTACGGGTTATGGACCAACGTCTATGCGTATGCCGTTGGCCACGGTTACAATTTTGTGAATGCGGGAGCGAATGGGGGCACGGGCACGAAATATCCGGTGGTGACGGTGGACTGGTTTGATTGTGTGAAGTGGAGCAATGCGCGGTCGCAGCAGGCGGGGTTGACGCCGTGTTATTACACGGATGCGGGTTTCACGCAGGTGTTCACGAATGGCGACGCTGGCACCACGGTCTATCAGAATTTGACAGTGAACGGGTATCGGTTGCCGACGGAAGCGGAGTGGGAGAAGGCGGCGCGGGGCGGGTTGAGCGGGCGGCGGTTTCCATGGGGCAATTTGATTTCCGTCCAACAGGCCCAATACGTAGCAGTAATAGGCTCCGTAGGCTACGACTTGGGGCCAAACACTACCCCTTCAGGCCCGAGCCCGGCGGGTTCGTTTGATGTAAATGGATGTGGTCTCTACGACATGGCTGGGAATGTCGAGGAGTGGTGTTGGGACTGGCATGGGACGCCGTATGGCCAACCGACCACAACTAATCCAACCGGAGCGGGGCAAGGATTGGGCATCCGTGTGTTGCGCGGCGGCACTTGGATCGGCTACGCCGGCAGCGCGCGGTGCGCCTTTCGCAGCGGCAACGTCCCGAACTTCGCCTACGACTTCTTTGGGTTTCGTTGTGTGAGGGGGCTTTAGTTTTTGCTCTTTTACGCTTAAAGCCTTTTGAAGGCCCGCGCAGCGGCGGATTTTTTTTCACCGGCGCAGCGTCAATAAACGGGCGGCGCTTCAAAGACCAAATTCCTATCAGTTCAGCTCTCGTCTTAATGCCCTGAGGATCTGCGTATGACACCACTTGCATTCCAGTCGATTGATATTGCCGAATACCGCGGGCTTAGCGGCCTGAAGCTCGAAGGTATCGGGCGCATAAATCTCTTTGTCGGCGAAAACAACGCGGGCAAGACCTCTGTGCTGGAAGCGCTGGCCTTATTCTCGCGTCCGCTCGACATCAACAACTGGGTTAACACCGCCTGGCGTCGGGAAATTAAGGGTTCGCGCATCCCGGTCGCCGAGACCATCAAATGGATGTTCCCACGGCGCGCCGGCGAAGCGGATGACATCGGGCGGATTTGGATCAGCGGCCAAGGCGGTTTCGCCGGCAGGCGCCTCCTGGCGGAGTACCATGAGGAAAGGGTCGTTGCAGGCGTCCTGCACGAACCAGTAAACGGCTCTGGCGAGAGCGGGCAAACTCGCGGTGTAGTCGGGAGTTCAGGCAGCATTGCCCCGTCGGCCACATGGACTCCTTCTGGTATCGAACCCATTGGCCGGGCGCTGGAATTGGAAATGACTGCCGACTTCGTGAGACCTCTCCCAGGCGGCGAAGAGAGAGGAGACAAGGACAGGGTTTTTGTGCGCATCGCCGAGGATGGCAGCATGACCTACTCCGGACGAGCGCAGGAACCGTTGCTGCCCCTGGCCGTGATTGATGCCAGTGCGCACCGGGTCGAGGCGACCGTCCAAGACCTTTACAGTGCCGCCTTGAACGCCGAGCAACCGAATCAAGACCTCAAGAGCGATTTCATCCGCACCTTGCAGAAGATTGACCCCGGGGTGCAACGATTGGACCTGGTCCAAACAGGGCGCGGTGCGACGCGCCTCCAGATCAAGCACGAAAAAACCTGGGGCACGCCGCTATCGGCGCTTGGTGATGGTTTTCGCCGCGCGCTTATGATTGCCGTCACAATCCCAACCGTACGGGGCGGAGTGCTTCTGATCGACGAGTTGGAGACCGCCCTCCACGTGAGCGTGCTGGATTCAGTGCTGGGGCTGTTGAAGTGGGCCGCCGAAGAATTCGAACGTCCAAGTCTTCGCCACGACGCACAGCCTCGAGGCCGTGGACGCCGTTTGCCGAAACTTCGCCAATGATCTCGACAAGGTCACCGGCTTTCGTCTGGCGCGGGCCGATGGCGGGGTGATCGCAAAAAGGTATCCAGGCAAGTTCATGCACGACATCCGCTTCGAACGGGGACTCGACATCCGCTAGACTATGGCACGGCGACTTTCCTACATCGCAGTCGAGGGACCCCAGGACGTTGAGTTCATTGGGCGATTGCTAAGGCATGGGGGCTTTGCTCATGCCAAAATGAAGGTGGAAGTCGATGCTGCCTTCACTCCACTTACCGACCTCAGATTCCCAGTCGGTGATGACCTGACGAGGCGGATGCCTGTGCCGCATTTTTATCAAACAGCAGCCCACGCTGTTGCCGTCCACGCCTCGCAAGGAGAAAGCAACCTCGCCAAGAATACCATCGAGAGTTTGGACGCTGTGCTGCGGCCAGTCGAATCCGTTGGTTTCGTAATGGACGATGACAGGAATCCGAATCCCGCAAGCCGGCTGGCGGAACTGACCAGGCAGCTCGGGCAACAGGCCAAGCCTGCGCAGTTTACTCTGCCGGCAGCCCTTGCTGTCATTCAATCCAGGACGCCTCGGACGGGGGTGTACGTCCTGCCTGACAACGCAAGCCCGGGAACCTTGGAAGACCTCCTCTTGGACTGTGCCGGAATCAACTACCTTTACCCAGCGATCGCAGCGTCCAATTTTGTGCGAAAAGTTGACCGCTCAACGCTTTCCACGGAAGAACGAAAGAACCTCGGACAAGGCTCAAACGAGAAAAAAGCTCATGTTGGGGCAATAGTGAGTTTGCTGCGACCTGGAAAGACCACCCAGGTTTCGATCCACGACAACCGTTGGTTGGAGGGAGATGCTCTGAACTCTCCGCGCATCATTGCTTTCCGCGTTTTCCTGAGCGCTCTGCTCAATGAGCCTGTCATTTGTCCGCGCCCATCGGCGCCATCCGCGGCGCCACCTTCCCCATGATTCTCCCCGCCCTCATCACTCAAATTCCCGATCTACGTCCCGCTCACCCGCGCAGCGTCGGTGAAGTGGCGGCTCTTCAAAAACCAAACTCCTGTCAGTGAAAGCCTATGAACGAATCACTCAAGCCACCTTATCTGCGCCAGGACGACCAGCGCGGCGATTTCCAGGTCTGGATCGTGGACGGCGCCTACATCCGGGGCCACATCGATGAGGAGTTCACCAACTTTGGCCAGCACTACCGCTACCCATATATCCCTGACAAGGAATTCTGGCTGGACCAGGAGGCCGGGCAAGACGAGCGCCGGTTCTTCATTGACCACCTGCTGGTCGAACATGAACTCATGGCCAAGGGCGTTCCCTACGCCGAGGCCTTGACCAAGGCCGACCAGGCCGAACGCAAGGAACGCCGCCGGGCCGGCGACCTGGCCAAAGTGACCCGCCAGGGCCGGTCGCTCCCGGACCCTGGCACGGTCCAGGAACGGCTTTGGAAGAAGCTCGAGAACGGCGTCAGCGTCTGGGTCGTGAACGGGCGGCTGGTGCGCAGCGCCTTCGACATTGACTTCACCGCCGGGGGCCACGACCACGTCTATGAGTTCGTGCCGACCGCCACGGTCTGGATCGACGACGCCATCGAGGAGGCCGAGCGCGGCTTCGTCCTGCTGCATGAGCTCCATGAACGCAACCGGATGGACAAAGGCCTGCCTTACAGCCAGGCCCACGCCGAATCGAGCCGGCTGGAGCTGCGCTGCCGCCACCATCCCGATGAACTGCACGATGCCCTGGCTGCCGAGGGCTGGGCTTAATTCACAGCCCAAGAGCGGTACCAGACCCCCGAGGCTGCGTAGCGCAGGTTTCCAACCTGCTGTGTCGCCGACTTCCAGCCGGCCTGCCGCACCTGCTTGGTCGCATCTGCGGATTGGAAATCCGCGATATCCCGACAGGTCGGGAGAAGTCTGCGCTACGCCTTTCGGTTGGCGAAACCCGTGGAATATCCGGGTTAGGGCTAGTGCAAAGCACCGAGGTTATGTTTGCGCGGGCGCTCAGCCGCGGGCGTGACGGACAGGCAGCCGGGATTAGACACCCCCATGCCCTTGTTCAGAGCAACTGTAATGGCTTGTCAACTTCCGCCGGTTGTGGTAAACTCTCTCCCCGATGGAGCCTGCGGGCGCATGCGCAAGCCGGGGCCAGGTCGAGGCGTTCGGGCGCCGACACCGGACCGGTTTGGTGACGATGGGGTTCACGGACATCGTGGGCTCGGCGGCACTGAAGCAGCAATTGGGGGACCATGCCGGCGCCCAACTCATCGAGCGCCACCACGCCCTGGTGCGCGCCACGCTGGCGGAGTTTTCCGAGGGGCAGGAGTTGAGCACGGCGGGCGATTCGTTTTTCCTGGTCTTTGTCACACCGTCGGAGGGGGTGAAGTTTGCCCTGGTGCTGCAGCGGCGCCTGCGCGAACTCAGCGCCCAGGCGCCGGTGGCGGTGCGGGACCGGATCGGGTTGCACATGGGCGAGGTGCTGTTCCAGGAGGCGGAGCAGCAGCGGGCGAGAGACTTGATCGGGTTGAACGTGGACCTGGGCGCGCGGGTGATGGGGTTGGCGCAAGGGAGCCAGATTCTGCTGACGAGGGCGGTGTTTGACAGTGCCCGGCAGAGCCTCAAGGGAGAGGACATTCCGGGGATCGGGCAGTTGAGTTGGCTCAATCACGGCTTGTATCAGCTCAAGGGGCGTCGAAGACCCACTGGAGATCTGCGAGGTGGGGGAAGTGGGCACCGGTCCGTTTTGCGCCCCCGCCACCAGTGAGAGGGCGCGGCGTTTCGGAGCGGCCGAGGGGGAGCCGGTATTGGGCTGGCGGCCGGCGCTGGACCAGGCGGTGCCCAACACCCCTTGGGTGCTGGAGGAGAAACTCGGAGAGGGCGGCTTCGGGGAGGTCTGGGTTGGCCGTCACCGGAAACTCAAGGAGCGGCGGGTATTCAAGTTTTGCTTCCAGGCGGATCGCGTGCGCAGGCTCAAGCGGGAAATGACGTTGTTTTGCGTCTTGAAGGAACACGCCGGCGAGCATCCGAACATCGTCCGGCTGCATGAGGTTTACCTGGACGAAGCGCCCTTTTATCTGGAAGAGGAGTTTGTCGAGGGGAAGGACCTCAAGACGTGGTGTGAGGCGCAGGGTGGGATAGAGCAGGTGCCGTTGGAGGTGCGGCTCGAGATCGTGGCGCAAGCGGCGGAGGGTTTGCAGGCGGCCCATGACTCGGGCATCATTCACCGGGACGTGAAGCCGGGGAACATCCTGGTGCGTGGGGAAGCCGCGTTGGAGCGCGGCGCGGCTGCGCCACTCTCCAAAATCCAGGTCAAGCTGACGGACTTTGGGATTGGGCAGGTCACCTCCCAGGAGGTTCTGGCCGGGGTGACGCGGGAGGGTTTCACGCAAACGATGCTCTCGCCGGGCTTATCGCACGCGGGGACGCAGCTCTACATGGCGCCGGAGTTGTTCGCGGGAAGGCCGGCCTCGACCCGCTCGGACATCTACTCGCTGGGCGTGGTGCTCTACCAGTTGGTGCTGGCGGACTTCAGGCGGCCGGTGACGGGGGATTGGGCGGAGGAGATTCAAGACCCACTGCTCCGCGAGGACTTGAGGCGCTGCCTGGCGGGCAAGCCGGATGACCGGTTTGCCGGCGCGAAGCAGTTGGCAGAGAGACTCCGCTCCTTGGGCCGGCGCCGAACGGCGCTGACGGAACAACAAGCGGTCCTGGCCGCCAAGGAAACGGCGGCCTATCGCCGCGGCATCCTGCGGACGGCTGTCATCGCCAGCGCGATTCTTGCCGTCATTGTCGGCCTGGCGTGGCAGGCGCGCTCGAACGCGCTCGCCAAATTCCGCCAGGCCGCCCAGATACGCTCCACGACCGTCCGCCTGACGATGGCTAACGGGCTGGCTTCCGCCAATAATGGGGACTGGCTCTCGGCACTGCTTTGGTTCTCGGAGGCCTTCGTCCTCGATGAGCTGTTCCAGGTAGCTCCTGACCCGCAGCTCACCCGGCAGACCCACCGCATCCGCATCAATTCGGTGCTGCGCGGCTCACCCAGTCTTGAACAGATGTGGTTCGATCAGGATGGCCTGTGCGGCGGTTTTGATGCTGCCGGGCAGTGTGTCCTGCTCGGCGGCACCAACGGCTACAGGCTCTACAACATCGCAAAACGCCAGGCCGCCAGCCCGCTCGTTGGGGTGGGCCACAGCCGGGCCAGCCTTGGCCCGGACGGGCGGCGCGTGGTGACGGGAGGTGGCGCCACCAATTCCCCGTTCACCTTGTGGGATGTTTCTTCAGGGACAAACGTCTTTGATTTACAGCAACTCAAGGGCGACGGGCCGTTCCGAGGGGAGTGCGAGGACCTGCAATTCTCACCCGATGGCCGGTGGATCGCCGCGGCGGTGTCGGAGCCCGCGGGCCGGGTCGTGATTTGGGACGCGAACACCGGCCGGGCCCGGCGGGCGATCGACTATGCAGACGCTGCAGGTGTCGGATGGACCAATGGCGACCTCCTGTTCGCTGCTCGCTTCGACCTCTCGGGAACACGGCTAGTAACCACCGGCACGGACAAGCGTGCCGTGGTTTGGCAGTGGGAAACTGGCCGGGCTCTCCATGTCCTCCAGGGCCACCGGAGCTTTGTTTATAGCGCCTGTTTCGGCCAGCACCACACCAATTGGCTCGTCACCTGCAGCTTCGATCGGAAGGCCTTCCTGTGGGACCTTCGGACCGACCAACCCATCCTCCGTGTGGGGCACGAGGGCGATGGGATCCACGATGTCCGATTCAGTCCCGATGACAGTGTGTTTGTGACCGGCGGGTTTGACTCGACGGTGCGGTTGTGGGACTCCGAAACGGGCAGTATGGTGCCTCCTATTCTCAGGGACCACGGTCGAGTCATTCAGGTCCTCTGGAGCCCGGACGCTACGCGCATCCTGACTGCCAGTTGGGACGGGGTGATCCGCGTCTGGCGTGTCAGGTCTCAGAGGCCGATAATGGAGCAGGCCAGCAGCGATTTCAGCAGCGATGGCCGCCTGGCTCTCACCCAGGATCGCACTGGGGTGCGGGTCCAGGAAACGGGTTCGACCAACGAGCTGGCCGCCTTCCGGTTGGCCCAGGCCGAGGTTTCAGCTTGCTGCTTTGCCGGCGCCTCTAACCGTCTTCTCTGTTTCTTCCGGCAGGCGGGTCCGACGCCTGCCGGACCGACCCAGGTCCAGGTTTGGCAGATCTCTGGAAAGACCCGGACTCCCGCCGGCGGTCCCATCGTGTATGATCCTTCGTGGTTTCATTGTTTGTGCGCCGCCGGCGGGCGACGGTTCGCTTTCTACTGCGGTAGCACTATGGGAGCCTCCGCAAGCAACGCGCCGGGTGTCGCTGTGTGGGAACCGTGCGCATGCTTTCGAACCGAGCTTGATCGCGTTTACCAATGAGGTCGTGGAATCCGCGGCCTTTGACCCTGAGGGGCGCCGACTGGCGGTCGCCTCGACGTGTCCCCGCAACCGGGTGCGGAGTGCTCCGCTTGCTCGACCTGGACGCAGGTAAGACGAACCTGGTCTTGCCGAGCTCTCAACAGCAGATTAATCATGTGACGTTTAGCCGAGACGGTCAGTGGCTGGCGGCCTCTTGTTGGGACAAAACCCTGGCCCCTGGGGAGGCCGTGATCTGGCGAGTTGACGAGCCGGGCCGTCCGGCCGCCCGTCTCCCCCACAAGGATGGCGTGCTCTTTACTTCGTTCTCGGATTCCGGCCGGATGCTCGCTACCGCCAGCGAAGACAAGACGGCTATCGTCTGGCGTTGGACCAATGACACCTGGCAGTCCTCCTTCCGGCCCCTTGACTGTGGCGGCGAGGTTTACGCCTGCAGCTTCAGTCACAACGGCCGCTGGCTGGCCACGGCTAACCGGACACCGGAGGCCCAGCAGTTCCTCAGGTGGGAGCAGCCAGATCCGGCTCTGGGACGTGGCGAACAGCGAACCGATGAGTCTCCCATTCGATTTCCCCGACAAAGTGACGCGGCTGGCCTTCGTCGCCAACGATACCCGCCTGTTTGTCGAGCGCTGGCTGCCCCCGGCACCGCCTGAACGCTGGGTCATCGACCTTGAGGCAAATGACGGGTCTGCCAAGGAATTCATCCTTCGCGCCGAACTGCTCTCCGCCCAGCGGTCGTTTCTTCGCGGGCCCGCCCAACACCCGTCCCCAGCCCTCCAAGGCGCGCTCTCGACAGAAGAGGCCGTGGCTCACTCCACCGGCGTCGGCCCTCTCCGCCCGCTCGACAAAGAGGAATGCAGCGAGTTGTGGCTCTACCTTTCCTCCGGGGGCGCCCCTCCGCACTAATGCCCGATTGATCCAACCGCGAAGGGACGCAGATTGCCACAATCGGTAGTTGCGTCTCCGCCAGCGTTATGGGACAATGCCGCCGAACTAAGAACAACTTCCTTTCATCCTGGTTGCATTGTGATAGCGGGCAAAGATGATCACAAGAAGGACCAGCCACTCGCATGGCGGCTGGCTTCAATCTTGACCGAAGGAACCCCGGCCGGGACGCTCGAGCGGCCAATCCAGCGGCCCTTGATCGGCGTGCTGCCCGGCTGCGGGATCGGGCCGGAAGTCATCGGCGCGGCGTTGAAGGTGTTGCGGGCCGTTGAGCAAGCTTTGGGCTTTGGCTGCGAGGTGTGGCAGGGCGGGGCGATCGGGGAGGAGGCCGAATCGCGCTCCGGGCGATGGCTCCCGGAAGAGGTGGTGGAGTTTTGCGAGGAGGTTTTTTGCCGGGGTGGCGCCATCTTGAATGGTCCCGCCGGACGTTGTTATGTCTATGATTTGCGGCGGCGCTTCGGTTTGTTCTGCAAATTCGTGCCGATTCGCCCCGTACCGGAGTTGGCCGGCGCAGCCAGGGTTTCCAGGCGTGTGCTGGCGGGTGTGGATATTCTGCTCGTACGGGACAACATCGGTGGTGTTTACCAAGGCCGTTGGGGCGAAGCGGTAACCTCCGAGGGCCGCGTGGCGGAGCACGCCTTCAGTTATCGGGAAACGGATGTGAGGCGGCTCATCGAGGTCGCGGCCCGGGCAGCCGCGCTTCGTCGCGGGACTCTTCATCTGATCGTCAAAGACGGGGGCCTGCCGACCATCACCGCCCTGTGGCGGGAGGTGGGCGCCAGTGTGGCGCAACGCTATGGAATCGAAGCGCGATTCGTCAACGCGGACCTCGCCGCCTACGAACTCATCCAAAACCCTGGAAGATTCGACGTGATCGCCGCTCCGAACCTGCTCGGGGACATCATTGCGGACCTGGGCGGCGTGCTGATGGCGTCGCGCGGGGTCACCTACTCCGGCAATTTCGATACGCACGGCCATGCCGTGTACCAAACCAACCACGGCTGCGCCCATGATTTGACCGGGACAGACACCGCCAACCCGGCAGGCCAGGTGCTCTCGCTGGCCATGATGCTGCGCGAGAGCTTCGGGCGCCACAAGGCGGCAGCCTTGATCGAGGACGCCCTGGCGGCCGTATGGCGCGAGGGCTGGCGCACCCCGGATCTGGCCGAACCCGGGTACCGGGTCGTGGGAACGAGGGCCATGGCGGACAAAATCGCCGAGCGGGTCCAGGCTCACGCCGAAGCGGCGCAGCGGGCATGAAACCAGTCTTGCTGCTGGTCGATCTGCAGGAAGACTACCTCGCGGCCCGGGGCCTCCAGCCGGAGTCCGGCCGGTTGCGCGGCCGGGCGGCCGCATTGCTGGCGGGTTGCCGGCATCGGGGCGTGCCGGTCATCCACTCCTGGACCACGCTCACTCGCGCGCAAGACCGCCGGCTGCCGCATTGGCGGCAAAGCGGCCGCTGGTGGTGCGTGGCGGGCACGGCAGGCCACCAACCGCCCGCCGAACTACAGCCGCTTGCGGGCGAGACCATTGTCCACAAGGCCGGCTTTAACGCTTTCGCCGAACCCGAATTGGCCGCGGCCCTTCACCGGTTGGACTGTGACCGCGTGATTATCGCCGGGGTGCATCTCCACGCGTGCGTCCGCACCGCCGCGGTGGAATGCCTCGAACGCGGTTTCCAGGTCCAGGTCGCAGAGGATGCCACCGGCAGCGACGACCCACTTCACGCCGCGGCAACCCGCCGCTGGCTTGCCGCCCGTTGTGTTCGCCTCGATACCACCCGAACAATCCTGGCGGACCTTGACGGCGCTGCGGCGGCCAGCCTGGTGCATCGCTCTCCGCGCGTGACGGCGGAGGTCCTCTTCGAAGTGCCCAGGGCGGGAGCGGCTGAAGTCTCGGCAGCCGCTGCGTCCGCCCGGCAGGCCTGGACATTCCTGGCGCCGGACAGCCCCGTCTTTCCGCCTGCAACTCCTGGCAAAAGCGGCGGAAGCTCTGGTCTTGGCCGCGCCCGAATTGGCCCGCCAAATGGCGTTGGAAATCGGAAAACCACAAGCTCACGGCCAGGAGGAGGTTCGGCGCGCCGCAGCCAACCTCCGCGACGTGGCTCGCCGCGCCGCCGAGTTCGAGTGGGTCAAGCGCGACGGCGAAGGCGCCGTGCACTATCATCCCCTGGGCGTCATTGGCCTGGTATCGCCATGGAATAATCCGGTGGCCATCGCGTTGGGCAAGATTGCCCCGGCCCTGGTTTACGGCAATACGGTGGTTTGGAAACCCGCGCCTGCGGCCACCGCAATTTCCCAGACTCTTGTGAAACTGCTTTCGGCCGCCGGGTTGCCGGGCGGCGTCCTGCAACTGGTGACCGGCGACCACACCACCGCGCAAGCCCTGGCGGCGGACGGGCACGTCGCGGCGGTCACGCTCACCGGCTCGTCCCAGGCCGGTTATGCGCTCCAGGAGATCTGCGCCGGCCGGCGCGTGCCGCTCCAGGCCGAACTGAGCGGCAATAATGCAGCCATCGTTTGGGATGAGACCGACCTGCCCCAGGCCGCAACGCAGCTCGCCTGGGGTGCTTTCGGATTCGCCGGGCAGCGCTGCACTGCGAATCGGCGCGTCATCGTGGGCATGGCACACTATGAGCGCCTGTTGCGCGAGTTGCAGGCGGCCGCCGAGGCCCTGCCCTGGGGCGATCCGCTCGAACCGACCACCGAAATCGGGCCGGTCATCAACGCCTTCAAGCGTGATGAACACAACGACCTGATCGCGCGAGCGCAGGCCGAGGGCGCGGCACACCCCGTGAAATTCCTCCATGCGCAAGGGCCTCGAGGCGCCGCGCTTGAGGCCGGAGCTTATGCTCAACCCGTCATCCTGGGCTGCGACCAGCCTCATCACCCCCTCGTGCAGGAGGAGACCATGAGTCCCCTGCTCGTGGTTCAGCAGGCTGCGGATTTCGACAGGGCGCTGGAGCTTTGCAGCGCCGTTCCTCACGGCCTCGCGGCAGCGTTGTTCAGCCACTCCCCGGCGCGCCGGGCGCAGTTTCTCGCCGAGGCGCAAGCCGGCATCCTCAAGCTCAACGCCACCACGGCCGGCGTTGATGTCACCCTGCCCTTTGGCGGCTGGAAGGCCTCGGGGCTCGGCCCCCCGGAACACGGCGAGGCGGACCGCTTGTTCTATACGCGCATGCAAGCCGTCTATGGATGCGACCACGGCTGTGAGGTCTGACGGCCAAAGTGATTCGGCCTGGATGCGAACTGAAGCCCAAATGGCGGCGGCCGGAGACGCGAGCCCGATTGGTCCGGACTCGGACCGCGGTTCTATCCCCGGTCGGTTTGCGCAAGTCGTCGCGCAGCAAGGCGGGCGAATCGCCATCAGTTCGCCCGGCGCGGAATGGACTTATGAGGAATTGAACCACCGTTCCGGGAGGCTGGCGTGGCAGATCCTCGATCGTCGGGAGGATGCACACGATCCGGTCGTGCTGGTCATGGAACATGGCGCCCCTGTGGTCGCCTCCATCCTCGGCACGCTCCGGGCTGGGAAAATCTACCTCGCGCTCGACCCGACCTTTCCTCCTCGCCGCCTCGCCGCGATGGTCGTAGATTCAGGCTCGCGCCTGTTGATTTCGGACCAGGCCAACCTGGCTCTAGCCAGAGTTTTGTGTCCGGAGAACGGACAGGTGTTGGAGGTGTCCCCCGAGGCCGCGGGGCCGGAGACGAGCGCGCGGTTGCCGGAAGTCGGCTCCGATGCGGGGGCGTGGCTGATGTACACGTCCGGCTCGACGGGCGAGCCCAAAGGTGTGTGGCAGGACCACGCCGGCGCGCGGCATCACTCGGACGTCTATCGTGACCTCGCGCGATTGACGCCGGACGATCGCCTGTCTCTGCTCACCCCGCTGAGCCTGGCGGCCTCAGCCACGCACTTGTTCGCGGCTTTGCTCAACGGCGCCACGCTCTGCCCGTTTTCCGCGCGCTCGCAAGGCATCAAGCGCCTGGCCGCCTGGCTGGGCGAGCGGCGCATCACGATGTGTCATTCAGTGCCGACGGTTTTTCGGCAACTCGCGCAACTCGCCGGCAATCGGGACTCCTTCCAGACTTTGCGGATCGTGCGGCTCGGGGGCGAACCCGCGATGCTCCCGGAAGTGGAATGGTTTCGGCGCCGGTGCCCCGGCGCCTGCCGGCTGATGCATGCGCTGAGTTCCACTGAAACAGGCCTTGTTACCGCGTTCATGATGGAGCCAACCACTCCGCCGCCGCCGGGACGGTTGCCCGCAGGCAAGCCCGTTCCCGGAGTCGAAGGTGACTCTGGTGGACGCCGAGCAGCGGCCGGTGAGCGCCGGCGCGGTGGGCCGCATCCGCGTCCAGAGCGAGTTTCTTGCGCGCGGTTATTGGCGGCAGCCTGAGGCCACGCGGGCGCAGTTCCTCCCTGACCCACACGCGCCGCACGCGCGCACCTTCCTGACTGCCGACCTGGGCCGGTGGTTGCCGGACGGCAACCTGGAGCACCTGGGACGGGCGGATCAACTCGTGAAAATTGCCGGCCAGCGCGTGCCCCTGGCCGACGTGGAAGCCGCGTTGCTGGCGACGGCTCTCGTCACGGAAGCGGCCGTTACCGCGCCGCCAGCCGCCCAGGGCGCCCCACGCCTGGTCGCCTACATTGCCGGCCCCTCGGGCAGGCGCATCTCTCCCCGGGAGTTGCGGCGCAAGTTGGTCAAACTTCTGCCCGGGCACATGATTCCTGACGCCTATGTCACCCTGCCCCACTTGCCCCGCGGGCCGGGAGGCAAGGCAGATCGGAACGCCCTGCCGCCGGCGCCGGCGCGGGCCCAGACCGTGCCGCGCCCCGGAAAGCCCCGGCTGCGCGGCCGCCTCGAGCAAAAACTGGCCGGCATCTGGCGGCCGGTCCTCGGGGTTTCGGCGATCGACCGGAAGGACGATTTTTTCGAACTTGGCGGGAGTTCCGTGCAATCGGCGGAAGTGCTGTTGCGCATCGAGGAGACCTTCGATGCAACACTGCCGCCGTCAACGCTGGCGGAGCACAGCACCATCGAGCAATTGGCACAACTCGTGTCCGAGAGGTTTGTGATTCCATCGTCCAGTCCGCTGGTAACGCTGCGCGCCGCCAAGCGGGGACAGCCTCTTTTTCTGATTCACACGGGTCAGGGAGATGTCTTGTCGTATGGCCTTTTGACCCGCCGGTTGGCGGAAAGACCCATCTACGGACTGCAATCGGTCGGGCTGCAGGGAGAAAGCTGGCCGTTGATGACTATCCCCGCCATGGCCCGGCGGTATCTGCCTGAAATCCAAACCTGCGCCCCTCAGGACCCGTGCTGCTTGCCGGGACCTGTATGGGCGGGTTGGTGGCCTTCGAACTGGCCCAGATACTGGTGCGCGAGGGTCGTGAAGTTGGCCTGCTGGCCTTGCTGGACACGTCACTACCCGTTGCGGCCCTGGCGGCACCCCTTGTGGCGGGAAAGACTCTATGGACCCTGGCGCGATGCGGTGCGGGACGGATTCCGCATCCTGCGCTGGCGCGCCTTGCGCGCCGCCGGCTATGGACAAGACCGGCGCTGGCTGCACGCGTTTCGCCGATTCGTTTCCCACATGAACAGCCGGGCCTACCGTCGCTACCGCCCGGCCTTTTATCCCGGGACCCTCACCCTCTTTCTAACCGCCCAGACTGACGCGCCGGCGGTGGATACTCGCCCGCTCATGAAGAACTGCGCCCGGGAGGTCCGCACCTTCACGGTTCCCGGCAAACGCGCCAATTTGTTCATTCGCCCCGCGGTGGAGGTGCTGGCGGGTCAACTTGAGGCCGCCCTCGAAAGCGGCGAGCTGGGCGCACTTGCTTAATCGGCCCTTATTTCCTTGCTTGCCATCACCGGCGGGGTATGATGTTGCTTAAACTGAGAATTAGGGACATCGCTATGAATAATAAACGAACCCGAAAGGCCAGTAAGAATCAGCCGGAATCATTCAGTCTCGTCGTGAACGTGGGCGAGGCGCTCGTCTATAAGAACAGCACTATTACGCCGAACTGCAGCCCGTACCTCGTGACGGGAACGACCATAGCACTGACCAGGGACGTCCTTCAAGAATGGTTCGTGAACAACATCGTCCCCCTGGTGGGTCAGGACGCCGCCAATGAGAATGAAGAACCTCCTTGCAGACAGGCAGAATCCTCACGTCTCAGGCTTCCTCGACGAGGCCATGCGGCACCGGCGGCAACTCAAGTAGTCCACCCGGCGTGGTAGTGTTGCCTGCGGGTCCGGGTTGTGCCCGGGTCAGGGACCAGCGGAAGGACGAGCGAAGGTTCCAGGAGTCTGGGACTGCTCCACCGATATGTCAATAGCCCAGACTCGTAAACTGGTCCTGCAATCTCACCTGGCTCTGGGGGACGTCGTGATGCTCACGGCCGCCGTCAGGGATTTGCACCGCCTTTGTCCTGGCCGGTTCCTGACCGATGTGCGAACGGCTTTTCCCGACCTCTGGGCCCACAATCCTTACCTGACGCCGCTGGACCCTCTCGACCCTACGGTGGAAACCCTGGGGTGCGACACCCCGTTGATCCATCGCAGCGGTCAGGTGCCCTGCCACTACCTCTACGCCTTCCTTGATTTCCTTAACCGCCGCCTCGGCCTGGACCTTGGACCAACCGAGTTCCGCGGTGACATTCATCTCTCCGAGACGGAACGATCGGCTCCTTCTCCCATTCGCGAACTGGCCGGAGCGGATGCCCCCTACTGGCTGGTCTGCGCCGGCGGCAAACATGACATTACCATCAAGTGGTGGGCGGCCGAGCGTTACCAGAGCGTCATCGACCATTTTCGGGGGCGCATTCAGTTCGTGCAGGTCGGCCATATCGGCCACTGCCATCCGCGCCTGGAAGGGGTGATGGATCTGCGCGGGCGCACCAACCTGCGTCAGTTGATTCGGTTGGTCCACAATGCGGATGGAGTGCTCTGCGGCGTGACCGCGCTCATGCACCTGGCGGCTGGCAGTCCCGAGGCCCCCGGGACGTCGCGGTCTTCGTCCCTGTGTCGTCATCGCCGGTGGCCGCGAACCCCCGCACTGGGAGGCCTACCCGGGACACCAGTTCCTCCACACCATTGGCGCCCTGCGAGTGCTGCCAGGACGGCGGCTGTTGGAAGGCGCGCGCGCAAGCCCTGGGCGACGGCGCTCCTGAAGATAAACTCGATTGCCGCTGCCTCGACGTGGTGGGTTCTCTTCCCCACTGCATGGACCTGATCACACCCGAGGCCGTGGTCCGTCAGATTGAATGCTATTTTGACGGCGGGGCGGCGCGCTACCTGCGGCGTCGGGAGGCTCGGTTGGCGTCACGAGCGGCACACCTGGCCGGGCACAGTGGTTTCGATGAACTGCCCTTGACTCTGCCTGGTGCTCGGGGTGCGCTCGAGGCCTTCTTGCGCCAGGCGCCTCGTCCGGCAGCCGGTTATCGTGGCCGCGGCATCGTCATCTGCTGCGGCGGGGCGCGCTATTTTGCAAATGCCTGGGTCTGTCTGAACGCGTTGCGGCGTCTGGGCTGCCGTCTTCCCGTCCAGCTCTGGCACCTGGGCCGCCATGAATTCGACCTGGACATGGAACGCCTGGTGGCCCCGATGCAGGTGGAGTGCGTCGATGCCTCCAGGGTCCGGCGCGACCACCCCGTCCGCCGATTGGGAGCCTGGGAATTGAAGCCGTACGCGATTCTCTTTTCCCCGTTCCGGGAGGTGTTGCTGCTCGACGCCGATAATATGCCGGTGCGGGACCCGACCTTCCTATTCGACATCCGGCCATTCCGGGAGTCCGGCGCCCTGTTTTGGCCCGACTTCGGCCGTTCCCGGCAAGCCGACCCAATCTGGCGCAGTTGCGGACTCGACGTCCCCGCTTGAACCTGAATTCGAGAGCGGCCAAATCGTCGTCGACAAACGGCGCTGCTGGCCGGCGCTGCGGCTTGCCCTCTGGTTCAATGAACATTCCGACTTCTACTACCAGTACCTCCACGGTGACAAAGACACGTTCAGTTTGGCGTTCCGCCGACTCCGGACCGGCCTATCGTCTCGGGCCGCATCCCCCGGAGATGTTCCAGGGCGGGATGTACCAGCATGACTGGGAAGGGCGCCGCCTCTTTCAGCATCGGACCGTATCGAAGTGGACCCTGATGCCGCACAATCCGCATATCCCCGGCTTCCAATTCGAGGAGGAATGCCTGGCGGATCTCGAGCGGCTGAGGCGGCGCTGGGACGGCCGGCTCGCCTGGCTGCGCGCTCAATCGTCCAGACGCCGGCTCTGGCGCCGGGCCGGCCACGGCCCGCCAACGGTCGCAGCCTGGATGATTACCTGCCCGGAGCGAGACCACTCGCGACGAGCCACGCTGGCCAGCCTCGCCGCTTCGGACTGGCCCGATCTCCCGCTCGCAGGTCCTTATTGACCCTGAGAAAACCAGTGACCGCCGCGGGCGCATTAGCCAGCAGGTCCTCCGCGCCATGAAGCAGTTCCTGGATCACTCGGCAGACTACCTGCTCCTGCTCGAGGACGACCTGAGTTTCAACCGGCACCTTCGCCACAACCTCCAGCGCTGGCGGCCCTGCCGCCGCAGGGAGATCACCCTCGCCGGCCTCTACAACCCTGGCCTACGGGAGATCGCGTACGACGTGGCCGGCCACGCCGTCGCCGTCGCCCCCGACTCAGCCTTCGGCTGTCAGGCCTTGTTGCTCTCGCGACCTGCCGTAGCCCACGCCGTCTCAGGCTGGAACGCGCTCAAAGCTGCTGCCGACCTGCGACTGGTGTCGCTGGCCGTTCAGCTCGGCCGCCCCCTCTACTACCACGCCCCCTCCCTCGTCCAGCACCGGCTGCAAACCAGCACCTGGGGCGGGGTCGCCCACCAAGCTCGCGACTTCGACCCCGACTGGCGAGCGTAGCCGCTGACTCAACGACCCCAACCGGTCCCTCCTACGGCTCCAGCAGCACTTCCCCGCTTCCGCTGGCGCCCAGGAAGAAGCCCGAACCGAATCCCCTGCCCTGCAACCATACGCCGCTGAATGAAATCGGCCTCGAGGCGGCGGGCACTACGCTACCAGCAAACCCGCCCGTGGACGGCGTAAAGGTCAGGCTAAGTTTCGGACCGCCCACGGGGGTAACATGGCTGTTGGCCGCAATGCTGATGCGGTCGGTGATACCCTGCGCCAGGCCGCCGCCCTCAAGCGTCAGGGTCAAGTTCGTGCTGGTGGTCAGACCCAGCACATTGGTCCCTGTGCCGGGAGGAAAGTACCACCGTCCCAGTGCTTGGACCGTCAGCGAGAACCCCGCCGCATAGTACGGCGTCTTGACGGGCAGCTTCGTCCAGGCGACGCTCCCGCCCAGGTCTGAGGCGTTCGTGAACGCAAGCCAACTCCACAACATCCCTTGGCCGCCGTAGAGCGATGCGTAGAACGGCCATTGCCCGTACTGGGACACCGGTACGCTCCGCGTGACCTTCGACCCATCCGCCAACGTGCCCGTGAACGAGATCGCCCCGTTCTTGCCCACCGTCAAGGTCCCGTAGCTGTCCCCAGCCGGTTCATTGGTGGACCCATAAGCCCCGGCGAGGATGACGGTGTAACTCCCTGCCTGCGGCGCCAGTTTGGTCTTGCCGTCATAAATCGCCCTGTCGCCCGCCAGCATCGCTGTCCAGGTCCCATCGCTTACGCTGCCCACCACCCGGTCCGTCCCCTCTGTCAGGTCCAGTTGCAGGTCCACCGCCAGCGCGCTCAGGTTGGGACGCGCAATCGTCCTGCTGGCCGCCCCGCCAGGATCAAACTGGCCGCTCAGCGCATAGCCTTTCCCACCCATCTGCAAACTCCCGCTCAAGGCCCCTTTGGCCGTCGCAATGATAGTGAAAGAGCCGCAATTCTGGGGGGAAAGGCTGCCCGTCTCAGGCGCAAACAGCCCGTTGTAGGTTCCGCTCACCGCCATCAACCGGTTCGTGATGAAATTCGCCACCAACACCGTATTGGACTGCATGACGAATCGCAGGGTGGCGGTGTTGGTTACAACACTGCCGGACCAACCCGCGAACAGGAAACCTGTGCCGGGCTGTGCCGTCATGGCATAGCTCCGGCCCACTTGCAGCGTCTTGCCGTTGTAATTGGGCGAAACCGTGCCCGTGCCGACGATCAAGACCGTCAGCACCGGCTGCGGGTTCCACAGCACAGCCGGACGACCGCCAAACGTCGGCCCCCAGCCGGTGGTCCCGGGCAGGTAATAGTTGGTCACACTGTTGTCGCCGTCGAAGACATCCGCCGCAACGCTGGGGGCGTTACCCTGAAAATAGACTCCCGTCAGCCTGTTGCAGGAGCCGAACGCATAGATTCCAATGCCGGTGAGGCTGCTGGGGATCGTGATGTTGGTCAGGCCGGTGCAATCAGAGAACGCGTCGTCTCCGATGCTGGCGACGCTGTTGGGGATCGTAACCCCGGTCAGGCTCACGCACCAGGAAAACGTCCCGTCGCCGATGCTGGTGACGCGGTTGGGGATCGTGACGCTGGTCAGGCCACCGCAGTAAGAGAACGCGTCGTCGCCGATGCTGGCGACGCTGTTGGGGATGGTGATGCTGCTCAGGTTGATGCAACCGGCGAACGCAGCGCCTCCGATGCCGGTGACGCTGTCGGGAATGGTGACGCCGGTAAGGCTGGTGCAGTATGCGAAGGCCTCGTCCCCGATGCTGGTGACCGGCAGGCCGCCGATCGTGCCCGGAATCGTCACCGACCCGCCCGAACCGGCGTATCCGGCGATGGTGATCGTGCCGTTATTGGTCGTGCAGTAGTATTGGGCTTCCAGCGCGGCAGGCAGTGCCAACAGCAGCAGCCCGGAGGCGCAGGCCGTTCTTAAACGCGCGGCCATGGCCTTGGGACAGGCTGTTCCTGGCATCCAATGGACAGTCACAAACCAAGTTCTAACGCTCAAGCCTGCGGAGAGCAAGTCCCAAGCCGGGCTTCAAGCCAAGCTGTGCGCATCTCGGTTTTTGCGAAGAGAGTCTTTTCCGGGAGGATCTGATTGAGAATTGATGATTGAGAATTAGTTGTTTTGGCTTTGCCTAAATAACGAGCCTTTTACCTTGACTCAATAAGAGAGTCTTAAATGTCAACGATGCGAAAATGTGGGATTTGCGGTGACGTACATACCCCCGCTTCATAATTCATACCTGCCGCGGGCCCCCTCTCGGCGGTTATCAATCAGGCGGCGGGCGCAGCGGATGACGTAGTCCCACCGGAACGCCGGGCCGGGGTCCACCTTGTTGGTCTGAATATGGAAATGGCCGAGGATTCCCTGGTAGTTCCTGAGGTCGGCGTCCGGCAGTTTTTGCGCAATGAGCTTTCCGGCGGCATCCCTCGGGTAATCGCATTTGATTTTCGGCAGCACTTTGCAGAGGGTGGCGGTCAGCTTGATGAGGGCCTGGTATTGCTCGGGGGTGAAATCGTATTGGATGAGGTCCCGGCCCTGGATGACGCCTTGCACCGGCTCTGGCCGCGCGGGGCGGCCGATGAAGTGTTCGGTCCGAATCCCGCCGTCGCCATAGGTCTCCGGGATGGTAATCCGGGTTCGGCCGCAGGGCTCTTTGGCGTACCAGGCCTCGAAGGGATTCTTTTCGCCAGGCCCGTAAGCGCCCATATTGGCGATTTCGATGCCCACCGAGCGGCTGTTGGAGGTGGTCGCATGCCAGGCGCGCTCCTTGAGGTCGAGCGTCTGATAAATCGTCCCGTCCAGGTCGAGCATGAAGTGGACGCTCAAGCCGCGGTCATCTTGCAGGACCTTGAAACACTGGCGGCTGGTGCCGCAGGCATCGAAGTGGATGACAAATTGATCCACCACCTGCTGCAGCGTCGCCAGGTCCCAGCCTCCGCCCCGGACGCGCTCGACCTGGGCGTCGGTCAAGCCGCCTCGACGCAGGTCGTAGCGGTTGGGGGAAGTCAGGGCGGGAACCTCCTCTTTAGATGCCTCCCAGCTTGATTTGCTCCAGCGGACTGAATCGCCGTTCGACGCGATAGGCATCGTAACCGCCCGGGTCCATCCAGAGCACGACCCGGGTGCCGGTATGCACGAATTGTCCGGCCACGACGATTTCATCGCCCTTGCGGGAAGCGTGGGCGCCGGGTTTGTAAGTGGCGCAACCGGCAAGGCCCGCCACGGCGGCGGCAAGCGCCAGCGCGGCGAACGCGCGAAGGGCCGGGCCTGTTGGAAACACGAGCGTATGCGCTGAAATCACCGGACCATTTGGGCCGCCGCCGGCAAGGGCGTCAAGCGAAGAGTTGGCGTCTATCAGTTTTGACTTTCAGCCTCAAAAGACGCACAGTCAACTATGACCGTGAGCACCGTGACGGAAATTCTAATCAAGCGCGCCGCTGCTGAACTCAAGGCTGCCGGCGCACGGGAGATTTACGTCTTTGGCTCCGCCGCCAAAGGGACGGGTGAGGCCGCCTCCGACCTCGATCTTGCCGTTTCCTCTGTTTTCATACTTCCTGATTCATCCCTCACAAGGTGCGCCGGAACAACAGCGTAGCGGCCGCCATCGCGGCCACGGTGAACAGGGCCAGGAAGGCGAGGTCCGAACTGATGGCCAGGAGGCCCGTGTTTTTCAGGACCAACTCCTTGAAGCCATGAACGGCGTAGGTAAAGGGATCGATGGTGGTGATAACTCTCATCCAGGGGGGAAAGGCATTGACGGGATAGACGGCGCCGCTGGGGAAGAACAGGAGGGTGTTGAGGACCCCGAAGGTGGCGCGGGGCACCAGGGGGTCGTTTACGCGCACCACCAGGAGGAACATCATGCTGATCAGGGCCAGGGCGGCCGCCACCACCAGCACCATCATCCGCGCCAGGCGAAGCGGGTTGAACGGATCGGGAATGCCGGCGATGAGGGAGCCGAAGGTGACCAGGACCAGGCCGGCGATAATCGCCTTGGCGGCGCCGGAGAGGGTGAAGCCCAGGATCAGCTCGTATTTGCGGATGGGCGTGACCAGGTAGCCTTCGTGCAGGCCGCGTGCCTTGTCGTCGATGTAGATGATGCCGCCCCCGATCATGGCCGAGACAAAAATCGCCAGGACAATCGTCCCCGGCAGGAGATACTGAATATAGGGGACGTACGGATAGACCTCGACGACGGCAAGGGAGGCATTGGCCGACATGCGGGGCGGCGCGCCTTTTTGATTGAAAGAACCGAGCATCTGGTTGAAGGCGGCCTCGAGCGCCGAGGCGGAGAACTGGTCGGTATTGTCTTCCACCAGGGCGAAGCGCGGATTGGCCCCGGCGAGGACCTTGCGGGAGAACTGAGGGGGAATGTTGAGCAGGGCGTTGATTCTGCCGTTGCGCAAGTCGCGCAGGGCGGCGGCCTCATCCGCGTAAGAGATGGTGTTGAAGGTGCGGGCGTTGGCGGTCACGGCCTGGGCCAGGGCCCGCAAACGCACGGCCGGCAACCCGTGATCCTGGTCCACGACCCCGACCTGGAGGTTCCTGACCTTGCCGCCAAAGGCGTAGCCCAGGACGACCAGTTGGACCAGCGGCATAAGCATCGAGACCACGATCAGGGTGGGACTCCGCCACAGGCGGCGCAGGTCCCGCTCGATGATGGCGAGGATGCGGTTCACTTCCGTTCGTACATGAAGGCCGAGCTGTATGCCGGGGCGCTTTGGAGCGAGTCCCGGAGTTGGCGGCCGGTATAGTGCATAAATACGTCATCGAGCGTCGTGGTCTGGACCGAGAGCGAGGTGACGGTGATGCCCGCCCGGCGGGCGGCTTCCATCAACTCGACCGTGGTGCGGGGTCCGTTGTGCGAGGAAATCCGGAAGAGGTGATCCTCGGCCTTGACCTCGGCGACCTCAGGCAAGGCTTTGAGGGTATCGGTCCAGGCCGGGGGCACCGCCGAGAAACTGACCTCGAGGATGTTCCGGCCCGGGATGGCGGCCTTGAGCTTCAATGGCGAATCCAGCGCCACCAGTTTGCCGTGGTCCACGATGGCGATGCGGTCGCAGAGCTTGTCCGCCTCGTCCATGTAATGGGTGGTGACCAGCATCGTCAGGCCCCGCTCCTGCATCAGGCGCGAGAGCATGTCCCAGACGGCGACGCGCGAGACCGGGTCCAGGCCGGTGGTCGGCTCGTCCAGGAAAAAGACTTTCGGGTGGTGCACCAGGCCCCGGGCGATTTCAAGCCTGCGCCGCATGCCGCCCGAGAACATCTTCACCGGTTTATCCGCCCACGGCCCGAGGTCAAAGGCCTGGAGCAGTTCCTTAATGGCGCGCCGCCTCTCTTCCCGGCCAATGCCGTAGAGTTTGGCGAAGATGGCCAGGTTTTCCGCCGCGCTCAGGTCGAGGTCCGAGGTCATGGCCTGGGGGATGACCCCGATAGCTTTGCGGACCTGGTAGGCCGAGCGCAGGATATCCAAGCCCAGAATCCGGCCTGTGCCGGAGGTCGGCGGCACCAGCGTTGTGAGCATGCGGATAAGGGTGGACTTGCCGGCCCCATTGGGCCCGAGCAAGCCGAACACTTCGCCGTGCTGGACCGAGAAGCTCAGGTGGTCCACCGCGCAGAAGTCTCCAAAACGCTTGGTCAGGTCCTCAACTTCGATGTCGTGCATGACTTACTTGCCGATGGGCAAACTGACATAGGCGGTCATTCCCACCGCCAGGCTGCGGTCACGATTGTCGCAGCGGAGGCGGATCTCGAATGTCTTGATGTCCCGTTTGGTGCGGCTCACGTCCCGTTGGGTGGCAAAGTCGGCGTCCATACGGCGATAGAATACCACGCCCGGGCGCCGGGCCCCCGAAGGCAGCCGCACGGTGAAGACCTCGCCCAGGTGGATGCGCTCGATGTAGGTTTCTTCCACATCGGCGCGCACCCAAAGGTCATCCGGATTGATCAGCGTCACGATAGCTTGCCCTGGACTGACGACCTCGCCCTGGAGGGCGGCGCGCACGTCGATGAAACCATCGATCGGGGCGCGGATTTCCGTATAATCGAGCCTGATCCTGGCCTTGTCCTTCTGGGCGACGGCGGCGGCCAACTGATGGGTCGTGGCTTCCAGGGCGGCGCGCCGGGCTGCCACCTGGTCCGCGCCGGCCTTGGCCAGGGCGACGGCCGCCTGGGCGGCCTGGGCCTGTTTGCGGAGCGACTCGATGCGCGCCTTCACCGCATCCAGGGCGGTGCGCGCCTGGTCAAAGACCTGGGCCGACTCGACGCCTTGCCGGTACAGTCCTTCCATCCGCTTGAAATTGAGGCTCGCGTTTTCCATATCCGCCTCACCCTGGGCCACCTGGGCCTGGGCGGCCTGGAGATTGGCCTCGGCCTGGCGCACCTGGTTGCTGGCCTGGTCTTCCTGGAATCGGAGGTCCGCCTCAGCCCCGGTAACCTGGGCGGCCGACTGCTGCTCGGTGTTGGCGAAAAAGGCCATCTCGGCCTTCCATTCCTGGGCCTGGATACGCCCGATGAGTTGCCCGGCCTTGACGGCGTCGCCTTCTCTGACCAGCAGTTCCTGCAATCGTCCCGCTATCTCCGAACTGACGCTCACGCCGTCGGTGCTCACCAGGCCCGTCAGGACGATCACCCGCGCGCGATGCATCAGGGCGTAATCCAGCCCCCCGCCTATGACAGCGAGGACCAAGAGCAAAATGCCCAGCTTGCGTTTCATGTTCGGGCCATTCCCGGATTGTCCCTCCGGGACAGCCTCAGCGGTCCAGGCACCTGGCCGCTTCGCACTCCCTTCTA
The DNA here is from genome assembly GCA_963713735.1 of uncultured bacterium. Lineage (GTDB taxonomy): Bacteria > Verrucomicrobiota > Verrucomicrobiia > Limisphaerales > UBA8199 > CAVQND01. The sequence continues at coordinate 4,874 of CAVQND010000006.1, read as the reverse complement.
CACGTTCTCCTTGAGCAGAGCGATGAATTGCTTCATCGCCGGGGAAAGCACGCGGCTTTTCTTGTAAATCGCGGCCAGCGGGCGGGCGAACTCCCCGCCCTCGAGGCGCACGGCCGCCAGCGTCAGTTTGGCGACTTCCTGGCTGATGGTGGCCTGCGGGACAATCGACACGCCGGAATCGATTTCCACGGCGCGTTTGACCGTCTCGATATTGTCGAATTCCATCGCGTGCTCGACGCTCACCCCCTGGTCTCTGAGGGTCTTGTCCAGCGCCCTGCGGGTGGGAATGTCCTGCTCGAAACTGACGAACTTGTGTCCGGCCAACGCCTTGAGCTTGATGGACTCGAACTTGGCCAGGGGGTTCTGGGGATGGCAGATGAGCACCAGCGGTTCCTTGCGGAAGGCCACGATTTCCAGCCTGGCGTCGCGGATGGGGTAGGCCACCAGGCCCAGGTTGACCACGTTGCCCAGGACGTCCTCATAGACCTGGTTGTGCCGGCGATACTCCACGTGCACATTGACGGTCGGATACTCCTTGAGGAACCGCTTGAGATAGGGCGGCAGCACATGCAGCCCAATGCTGTAAATGGTCGCCACCCGAATGTTCCCCGAAATAATGCCCTCCAGCTCCTGCAGCCGGCTGTGGAGCGCATCGAAACTCTGCAGAATCCGTTTGCTGTAATCGTAAAACACCTGGCCCTCGGGCGTCAGCCGGAAGTTCTTTTTGCTCCGCTCGATGAGCAAAGACTTGAACTGCTTCTCGAGCGTGCTGATGGTTTGGCTCACGGCGGACTGGGTCACTTCGTTGATTTGAGCGGCCTTGGTGAAGCTCTCTGTTTCCGCCAAGTCGCAAAATACCTTTAAGCTTTCGATTTGCATAAGCGGATTGAATAGGAATCTTTGGCTTTAGTCAACAGTTTGCTCACAATTTTCTTCGCGCTTGCCATCCGCTCCCCAACCCTTTATCGTGCCGCCCATCGAGAGTCCAGCGCCTCAACCTATGAGCTACACCATCCAGTACCTCCAGTCCGAACTCGCCGCGCAAGGCATCGAGATCAGCGTCCTGGTCAATTGCCTGGTCCAGGACGGCGTCCGGCTTGGCGCCAGCGACCTGCACATCGAGCCTTGGGAAAGTTCCATTGCGGTCCGAGCGCGCGTCAATGGCGTGCTCACCGAGGTGGCTCATCTGCCCCTCGAACTCCTGGACAAGATCTCCATGCGGTTCAAGGTCATGGCCAATCTCGTTAGTTACCAGGCCGGCGTGCCCCAGGACGGGACCGTGGCAGGGGCGCCCGAACTCGAGGGCGTGCAGTTGCGGGTCTCCATCTTCCCCACCACGCGCGGCGAGAAGGTTGTCATCCGGTTGTTCGACCCCCGGGACCGGCGATTCGAGCTTGGCATGCTCGGTTTTGAGGATTCCACCCTCGAGGGCCTCAAGCGCCTGCTCAAGCGGTCCAGCGGCCTCCTGCTCTTTACCGGGCCCACCGGCTCGGGCAAGACCAGCACCATGTACTCCTCCCTGTGCTACATCACCCAGCGCGACGGCGCCAGCATCAGCATCAGCACCGTCGAAGACCCCGTCGAATTCAACCTGCCCATGGTCAGCCAGACCCAGATCAACCCCGCCCAGGAGTTCACTTATGCCATTGCCTTGCGCAGCATCATGCGGCAGGACCCCCAGGTCATCATGGTCGGAGAAATCCGCAACCCGGAGACCGCTGCCATTGCAGTGCAGGCCGGCCTGACCGGACACCTGGTCATCAGCACCATCCATGCAGGTATCGCCGCCGGGGCCTTCACGCGCCTGATCAACATGGAAATCGAACCGTTCATGCTCGCCTTGAGCATCCTGGGCGTCATGGGCCTCCGCCTGGTGCGCCGTGTTTGCCCCAATTGCATGCAGGCCGATGAACCCCCTCCCAGCCAGCTCAAGATGGTGCCCGAGGCCCTCCTCGCCCAGGCCCAGTTCCGCCGCGGCGCCGGCTGCGACCAATGCTGCCAAACCGGCTACTCCGGCCGCTTGCCCGTCAGCGAGTTGCTCGCCGTCGGCGAACCCTTCCGCGAGGCCGTGCTCAAAAAAATGCCCACCTTGGCCCTTGAAGAAATCGCCATCCAGCAAGGCATGCGCACCCTGTGGCAAGGCGGTCTCGCTCGCGCGATTAACGGCCAAACCACCGTCGAGGAAATCATTCGCGTCCTGGCTGTGGATATGGTTTGACCTCCGCCATGCGTGAAGTTCACGCGTTATGCGTGAAAATCACGCGCCAAAACCAAGTTCATCAGAGGATTTCGGCCATTTTCACGCTGGCATCTTAAATGCTCTTTTCCTGGCGCGCCAAGGGGGGGTGGCTCCTCTTGTCTGCCGGTTGAAGGGGCTTCCAGTCGTCCGCTGCTGAATGATTCAAACTGGAGGTCTTCAAGGAGACCGGCAGACAAAAGGGGCCGCCCCCCCTGCCAAGGCCCCGGCCCAGTGACCAAGCCGCCGAAACCGGCCCCATTCCCTCACTGTGTAGGAGACGACGTAAGGAGTCTCTGATTAATGGCCTCCGAGGAGAGCGGGCCTTCGCTTTGCCCCAAACCTAATCATCCCGATTCCGAATCGGGACTACAATGGTTTGCGGAGAACTTTGTCACTGGCCCTGGCCAAGAAACGCGGCCCCTCAAGGGTTCTCTCAAGCTCCGTCAGGAGCGGCATATCAGCCCGCTGGACAGTGCGCTAACATGCCGCTCCTGACGGAGCTTGGCCCCCTCGATGCCCCTGGACTATGAACATGGCGCTCCTGACGGAGCGCGTGAGCCGTAGAGTGCTAGAACCAAGTCAGTTAAACGGTGCAGTTGATGGTAACAACAACTAAATCCTACCGAGGCGGGTCCGCGCCCGTCTCGAAAACGTGGTCAAAACCCTCGGTCTCCAACCGAGGGGAACGAAGCCAGTGCCGCACAGTAATGGGCGGTAGCGAAGAGGCCGGGCCACGTCATTCCGAGGGGTCTTGCATAGGCTTGGCCGTTGGGCGAGCATCCGCTCCGTTTGCGAAGCCTGAGCCGTTGGCCCCACAACGGCTCCCGTGTCGGTGCGTGCGGTTATCCGGCGCGGCTAACCGGGTCATAGGCGTGGTCACTCGGAAACAATGGTCCTCGCACTTCACCGGCGAAGTCCCACCGCGTCCTGGTTCTCCCAACCAGGCAACGGTCGGCCATAAGGTTCGTCCGAAAAGCCGACCCCATGCGCGGGTGCAGCGAAGGCGGTCTCCGCCGCCGCTGCTTTGGGGATGTCAGCAGAGCCAAAGTAGGTCGGCCGCAGGGCCAACTGAAAGGCAAAACCTCAGTCAGCATCCCGAAGGGTTCCGGCACACGGGGCCAGTTAGCCCGCCGACTCCAGCCTCATTTTGGCTCGCTGTGGCCTCTTGCGCAGCAACTCGGCGTCAGCTAAGAAACAGCCCCCAACTGGCCGGCGCCAGGGCGGGATGCAGTTCGTCAGTGTGGGAGACAACAGCATGGTTGTAGAACCAACAGTCACAATGCGCCCAGCGCCCAAACGCAAGGCTCATTCGCTAACCGGCAGAATCACCCTGCCTCTGCTGGCCGCCGCCTTCAAAGCGGTCAAGGCCAACCGGGGCGTTGCGGGCGTGGACAAGGTGAGCATCAAAATGTTTGAGGCCAACCTTGCCCAAAACCTCCACGCGCTTATGCGACAACTCAAGGATGGCTCCTTCGAGCCTTACCCGCTGCGGCGTGTTTTCATCCCCAAAAATGAAACGGAGTTTCGTCCGCTCGGTATTCCCGCGGTTCGAGACCGAGTCGCTCAGGAGGTGGTTCGTCGCCTTCTGGAGCCCATCTTTGAACCGCTGTTTCACGAGGCGTCCTACGGCTTTCGCCCAGGACGTAACTGCCATCAGGCGCTGGCGGCGGCATTATCGCTCCACGACCAAGGCCACGAGGTTGTCCTCGACGCCGACATCAAGGGGTTTTTCGATAATCTGCCGTTGCGCGTCATTATGCAGGCTGTGGCCGCAGAAGTGGCTGACGGCAACATCCTGCGCCTGGTCGAGAAGTTACTTCGCTCCGGGGTGATGGAAAACGGGCGGTTCAAGCCAACGACCCTTGGCACTCCGCAAGGCGGTGTCATCTCGCCGTTGCTGGCCAATATCGTTCTCAATCACTTGGACTGGCAACTCCATGATGCCGGCTTCCGCTTCGTGCGCTATGCCGACAACTTTGTGGTGCTCTGCCTCACCCAAACTCAGGCCCAAGAGGCGCTGACCAAGGTGCAAACCGTCCTGGGGGAATTGGGGCTGAGCCTCAGCCCCGAGAAAACGCGCATCACAACTTACCGCAAAGGCTATGCCTTTCTGGGATTTGTGCTCTCGCGTTGCTCCCGGCGGATGCGCCCAAAGTCAGTCAAGAAATTCAAAGACCAGGTGCGGGCGTCCACCCGCCGAAAGCACAACTTCGACCGCCGTGTCGTCGAGAAACTCAACCCGCTCATCCGGGGCACCGGACACTACTTTGGCACCTCGTGGAGCACGAACCGAGAACGGTTCAACCAACTCGATTCGTGGGTCAGGATGCGGCTACGCTCTATGAAATACAAGCGCAAGTCCCGTCACGACAACCGCAAGCTGCGCATTAAAAGTTTTGTCCGACTCGGGTTGTTCACGCTGGAAAGCATCCTGTTGGGCCATGCCAACGCACACCGCCCGGACTCCCCGCAAGGGGCAAGGACTGTTCACCGTGAGGTGAAACACTGGTGGCGCTTTGATGTGGAGCCAGTGCAGGGGTCGCCCGGAGCATGAAACATGCACGCCGGCAAATATGAGGAATCAACTTCATTGCGACAATGGGGAGGGGTGGCCACGCGCCACCCCCTTACCCGC
>CAVQND010000005.1:0-147567 GCA_963713735.1 uncultured bacterium | reverse complement strand
AGCAGTTGGACGACGTGTCACGCGACCTGATCATTGGCCCGGCCAAGGCGATCAACCCCAAGGTGCGGCTCATCATCAAGTACCCGAACTGGTACGAGAGCTTCCAGGGTTTGGGCTACGACCTTGCGGTCGAGCCTAAGCTGTACGATGCGATCTACACCGGCACCGAGACGCGCGACGCCAATTCCGGCCAGCATCTCCAGTCCTACCAGAGCTACCTCCAGACGGCCTATTTCAACAACATCAAGCCCGGCGGCAACCAGGGCGGCTGGATTGACGGCGGTCGTGATGTCGAACGGTACGCCGAACAAATGTGGGACACCTTCTTCGCAAAGGTCCCTGAAATCATGCTGTTCAACTCCATGCAAATTGCGGCTCCTCTGAACACCGGCAACCGGGGAGCCGATCCGGATACCAACGCCAGCCTGAGTATCGCCACTCTCACGGCCCCCATTCCGCAGCCTGACGGCTCGACCTACACGCCGAACATGGTGGCTCGAATCGCCGGCTGCTCCGCCGAGTTGCTCGACCGCTTCCTGGGCAAGCTGGGCAAGCCCGTTGGCATCGCCACGTACAAGCCCTGCAACTCGGTCGGCGAACCGTATCTCCCGAATTACCTGGGCATGATCGGCGTGCCCATCGACCTGGTTCCGGAATTCCCCGCCAACGCTCCCGCCATCTTTCTCACGGCGGCATCAAGCTACGACCAGGACCTCGTCGCCAAGACCAAAAGGTTCGTCCAAGCCGGCGGCCGGGTCATCGCCACGACAGCTCTGATCGAGGCGCTGGGCGACAAGGGTTTTCAGGACATCGCCGAAGTCCAAGCCGCCGGCCGCCGCGTTGTCGCCACGCGCTTCAGCAGCGGACGCGGCTTCGGAGCGGCCCCCGCCCCGGCTTCTGAACCGGACCTGAACATCCTCCTGCCTCAAATCCGCCGCTTTGAGAACGACAACCGGCTGGTCATCAACTTCAACACCGCCCTCTCCGGCTATCCCATGGCTGTCTCGTGCGCTTACGGCCGAGGCACGTTCTCTGTGTTGGCCGTTCCCGATGATTTCGCCGACCTCTACCGCCTGCCCCAGAGCGTCCTCAATCAGATCCGCACGCTCCTTGGCCGGGACGTGTTCGTGAACCTCGATGCTCCCGATCACGTCAGCCTTTTTGCTTACGACAACCGGACGTTCATCGTCCAAAACTTTCGGCCACAGCCTGTTAGCACGCGCGTCTCGGTTGTCCGCGCCACTCGCCTGCGCGACCTGCTGTCCGGCCAGACCCTCGCCGGATCCGAGGACCGCGGTGGTCAGGGCCGGCGTGGCGGATTCGGCGGCGCCAGCGGGGGCGCCTCATTCCAGGTCCCAGTTCCAGGCCACTCATTCCGCGTGTTTGCCGCTGAATAGTGCCAGACGCATTCTCTATGTCAGGTTTTGGCGCTTCATGCGGGAATAGAAACAGTATGGAACGTAGTACTCGACAGCTCGCCAGCGCGGCATCATCAACCGCTATGAACCTCACGACCCGCATCGGCACCTCGCTCCTGATTGCTTTCTGCATCCTCCGTTCGCCCGTGCAGATCGGAGCAACAGGATCGGCCTTTGGCGCTTCTGCTTCGGAAATCCCTTACTTACGGAGGCGCGGCACGGCCACCCAACTGATCGTGGATGGAAAGCCGTTCCTGATGCTCGCGGGGGAACTGCTCAACAACAGTGCTACCAGCCTCGAGTACATCAAGCCGATATGGCCCAGGCTCGTCCAGGCCAATTTCAACACTGCCCTGGTGGGCGTTTCCTGGAACCAGATCGAACCACAGGAAGGCAAGTTCGACTTCAAGGTGCTGGACGGCGTGATCCAGGGAGCACGGAGTCACAAGCTGCGCCTGGTGCTGCTCTGGTTCGGAAGCTGGAAGAACAGCCTGTCCAGCTACGCGCCCGACTGGGTCAAGCGGGATTTCGAGCGGTTCCCGCGCGCCCAGTTTGAAGGGGGCATTAGCATCGAAGAACTCAGCACCCTGAGCGAGGCAAACCGGGACGCCGATGCCCGCGCCTTTGCGGCCCTGATGCGGCACGTCAAGGAAGTGGATGGCCGGCAGCACACGGTCATCATGATCCAGGTCGAGAACGAAGTGGGAATGCACACGGTTTCCCGCGACCACTCGCCCGCGGCCAACCAGGCTCTTGCCGGGCCGGTGCCCAAGGAGTTGATGGACTACCTTCAGCAGCACAAGGACACCCTGATCCCGGAGTTTCGCGCAGGTGTGGGAGGCGCCAACGGCTTCAAGACCTCCGGGACCTGGGAAGAGGTGTTCGGCGCGGGCGCCGGGACGGAGGGGATCTTTATGGCCTGGAACTATGCGCGCTACATTGGCCGGGTGGCGGAGGCGGGCAAGGCCGAATACCCGCTGCCGATGTTCGTGAACGCGGCGATGTACGCAGTTGGCAGGGGCCCTCAATTTACCCCCAGCCGCGGCCGCCCTTGGGACCTGGTGATGGACATCTGGAGAGCCGGGGGGCCGCAAATTGATATTCTCTCGCCCGACGTTTACAGCATGGGCGACTTCGAGGCGTTTTGCGCAAAGTACACCCAATCGGGGAACCCGCTGCTCATCCCCGAGACGAGCAGCGGGCCGGGATGCGCAGCCAGAGCGATCTATGCTTTTGGACGCTACGACGCCATCGGCTTCTCGCCGTTTGGCGTTGACAGGTTGGGTAAGGATTCCGAGCTTGCCGGCGTCTATGGTCTCCTCTCGAAACTGGCGCCCCTGATACTGGAACACCAGGGCAACGGCACCATGTCCGCCGTCATGATGCGCACGAACGACCCGCCTCAAAAGGTCAAGGTGGGGAATTACACGCTGGAGGTCGCGCCCGCGAGACCCCGAGGTCGCGTCCGGCGCGACACCACCCCAGCAAACCGCCCCCTCAACGGCGTTGTTCATTGCGACGGGGCCTGACGAGTACTTCGTGGTGGGCAACGGCGCAAGGGTCACCTTTTCTTCCAACACACCCGGCACTCCGCTCGCCGGAATGGGCACGGTGGAAGAAGGCACGTTTGTTAACGGCCGCTGGGTTCCCGGCCGCTTGCTCGCAGGGGATGACACCGAGCAGGGAGATTACTCTGTTCCTGCGGAATATGGGCATCCTGCGCGTGACGGTGTACCGCTACCGCTGACCCAGGAAGCTCCACCCATGATTCACGACCCGTCACGACTCGCATCGGTTCTGCACGCTCTGAATCTCAGCGCCGCGCTCAGCTTCGCTTCCGCCGCCTTGGCTGGAGCCGAGCCTGCCCCCAGCCCCCGAGAGATCATTCCCCTCGATAACGGCTGGCGCTTCCACCTTGGTGATGACCCGGCTGCCTGTCGGCCCGACTTCGACGACACAAGCTGGCGCACCCTCGACGTGCCCCACGACTGGAGCATCGAAGGTCCCGTGAACCCGCCGCCGGAGGGCGAGGGTAATGGCGGCTATTTCTCGCACGGCATCGGCTGGTATCGGAAAAGCTTCACGCTTCCGCCCACTGCCGGCAAGAAGGTCGTCATCGAGTTTGACGGGGTCTATATGAACAGCGAGGTCTGGATCAACGGCCAGTTGCTCGGACGCCGGCCCTACGGCTTCATCGGGTTCCGCTACGATCTCACCCAGTTTCTCAAAACCGAACGCCTCCCCCAACCTCCTGGCCGTTCGCGTGGATGATTCGGCCGAACCGTCCCTGCGCTGGTATGCCGGCTCGGGAATCTACCGGCACGTGCGCCTGATCGCCACCAGCTACACGCATTTCCGGCTCGATGGCGGCATCAGCATCACCACGCCTGAGGTCTCCTCGGAGCAAGCCACGGTCCAGACGAGTTATACTATTGACGCGCATTTCTTCACGGACGAGGAACGCCTGGCCTGGGCCAAGGATGTCTGGAAGGCGCGCCCGACGAACCGCGAAGTCCTTCTGCGCAGCAGCGTGCTGGCTCCTGATGGCACGGTGGTCGCCAGCACTGAATCGAGGCTCACGCTCGATAACATGCACCCCGGCCAGCGCGCCACGCAGCGGCTTACGGTGCCCAAGCCCCGCCTCTGGTCCGACCGCACGCCGGAGCTCTACCGACTGCGCAGCACCCTGACGCTGGACGGCTCAGGCGCTCGACGAAACCACGACCACATTCGGCATCCGCAAGCTCGAGTTCGATCCCGACCGCGGGCTGTTCGTCAACAGCAAGCCCGCCAAACTCAAGGGCGTCTGCCTGCACCAGGACGCCGGCTCCTTCGGCAACGCCGTGCCCGCCGCAGTCTGGGCCTTCCGCCTGGCCCGCCTGAAGGAGATGGGCTGCAACGCCGTGCGCACCAGCCATCATCCCTTCGCCCCGGAGTTTTACGACCTGTGCGATCAGCTTGGGTTTTACGTCTTCGATGAGGCCTTCGATGAATGGACCCGCGACTGGCCTTACAATTTCACCGAGAACCCCCGCGGCAAGGCGAAGTACGGCTACCATCTTTATTTCGAGCAGTGGCACGACACCGACCTGCGCGCCATGTTGCGCCGCGACCGCAACCATCCCAGCGTTATCCTCTACAGCATCGGCAACGAGATTCCCAACCAGCTTGAACCTGACGGCGCGAAAATGGCGCGCGAGTTGATCGCCATCTGCCACGAAGAGGACCCCACCCGTCCGGCTACCTCCGCTTGCGACCAGTCCTATGTTTCCTCGCGAAACGGCTTCATGGATGCCCTGGACCTTGCCGGCTACAATTATATCGACCGCCTTTACGGCACCAACACCTACGTTCCTGAGCGAGCGCGCTTCCCCCACCGCCTCTGCCTGGGCACCGAGACTGGTTCGGCCCTCCACTACTGGCTTGGGGTGCGCGATCATGACTATGTGATCGGCGAGTTCATCTGGACCGGCATCGACTATCTCGGGGAGGCCGGCAGATTTCCCAGCCGAGGCAATGGTTCCGGCTTCATTGACCTCGCCGGAGGAAAGAAGCCCGGGTTCTATCAACGCGCCGCCTACTGGCGCGACGATCCCGTGTTGCAGATCCTGGTTTTCAATGCCCAGAATCCCGACAACTCCAGGCGAGGGCGGCCATCACTCAGCACATGGAACTGGCCGGCGGACTCCCAGCTCACCGTCCGTGCCGTCGCCAATTGCGAGGAAGTCGAACTGTTCCTCAATGATCGCTCCCTGGGGCGCCACGCGATCTCGCGCGATGTCTATGCCAGCGACTGGAGCGTGGCCTACGCTCCGGGGGTGCTCTCGGCCGTCGGTTACCACACAGGCCGGCAGGTCGCGGCTCAGAAATTGGTCACGACGGGCACACCCGCGCGGCTCCAGGTCACGCAGGTCCTTTCGCCCATCTCCAGCGATATTGCGTTTTACGAAATCACCGTCGTGGACGAGGCCGGCTTGACCGTCCAGGACGCGACGCCTGCGGTCACCGTGCGCGTGGAAGGCGCCGGTCGCCTGATCGGCCTCGACACCGGCGACCTCGGCTACGACGGTCTCTTCAAGACCGACACGCGCAAGGCTTACCAGGGCCGCCTCCTCGCCACGGTGCAGCGGACCACCCCGACGGGGCAGGTCCGCCTTACCGCCGCCACACCGGGAATGCCAACCGCCGAAAAAGCAGGCAATGAATGAACGAGCGACGCTTTAAAGGAATACTGCTGGTTAACCAACTGACAGGAGGAAAGTCATGAATATGCCCTGCAATTACTGGACCGCTGGTGTTCTCACCGGGGTTCTCTTGTTCTCATGCTCACCAGCTAAAGCTGTGGAGGCCGGGGCGGCACGCGAGGTCCGTTCGCCCGATGGGAAGATCGCCATTACCATTCACACCGATGCTCCTCTCGGTTACAGCATCACGGTGGACGGCAAACCGGTGTTGGTGCGGTCCAGGCTAGGGCTGGAACTGGCTGGCAACGTGAAGCTGGGGGAGCAACCCCTGGTGCAGAGCGAGGAGCGAAAATCGGCCGACACGCATTGGGAAAATCAGTTCGGCAAAAACCGCGACGTGCGGGACCATTACAACGAGTTAACCCTCTCGTTGAAGGAAGGCGGTCGCACGTTTGGCGTGGCCGCCCGGGCGTACGACGACGGCGTGGCCTTCCGCCTGGTTCTTCCCCGGCAGCCCGGGATGGATTCTTTCGTAGTCACCCGCGACGGGACGGAGTTCACTTTTGCCGACGACCACCCAGTCTGGGCGGGTTGGAACAACGCGGAGGGCCCCAGCCGCCCCGAAGGCGGCTTCGTCGGCTCGCAGGAATGGCGATACCTGCCCAGCAAGCTTTCGGCGCTGAATCCCAATTTCAAGCATGGACTGCCGTTCTTGGTCCAAACACCCGCAGCGTACGTCGCCATTACTGAGTCCGACCTGCTCGATTGGTCCGCCATGTGGCTGGCGCCCAAGGCCGGCGCCAGGTTTACGCTCGAGACGCAGCTCGCTCCGCCAATACCCGCGCGGCCCTGGCCGTCCCGCCGGCCATCGGCGACCAATGCGGCGGCGGTGAGCAAGGCGCCGGCGCCGAGCGGCGACGTTCAGAAAGGCCTGGTCGAGGCCAGGACTCCCCACCATTCTCCCTGGCGAACGCTCATCATCGGCCGTCAGCCTTGCGATCTCATTCAGAGCGACCTGGTGCTCAACCTCGCCACCCCAAGCAAACTCGCCGACGTTTCCTGGATCAAGCCGGGCATATCGTCCTGGGGAACCTGGTGGCCCAACATGGGAAGAAACGACCTCCCTACGCTCAAACAGTTCATTCAGCTTGCCGCCGACATGGGTTGGCCGTATCAATTGTCGGAAATCGGAGACAAGTCGATTGTGCCTGAGTTGGTTGCCTTTGGGAAGGAAAGGGGGGTGCGCATCTGGCTGTGGTTCCATTTCAATGACTTTATCGGCAGCGCCGTTTATAAAAGAGACTTTCCCATGTATGCGAAATGGGGCATTGCAGGACTGAAGATCGACTTTATTGATCGTGACGACCAGTGGGTGGTCAACTGGTACGAGGATATCGCCAGGACGGCGGCCGAGAACCACTTGCTCATCGACTTCCACGGCGCCTACAAGCCCACCGGCCTGGAGCGCACCTGGCCCAACCAGATCACGCGCGAGGGCATCCAGGGCAATGAATACAACAAGTGGAGCGCCAAAGAAACGCCCGAGCACCGCGCTACGCTGCCCTTCACGCGCGTGCTAGCCGGCCCGGGCGACTACACACCGGGCGGATTCGCCAACCGGCAGCCATCGCAGTTCCGCACCGGTGCGCGGCCCACCCAAACGCAAGGCACTCGTGCCAGCGAGTTGGCCATGTTCATCCTCATCCAAAGTCCGTTCACCGTCGCCTGCGATTCGCCCGCCGACTACAAGGACCAGGATGGCAACTACTTGTGCGGGATGGACTTCCTCAAGGGCTTGCCGACCGTCTGGGACGAGACCCGCGGCCTGGCCGGCGAGGTGGGGAAATACGTGGTCGAGGCGCGGCGCCAAGGCAAGAACTGGTATCTGGCCGCGATCACGGACTGCAACGCCCGTGAATTGCCGGTGCCGCTGAGCTTCCTGGGCGGCGGCGATTGGGATCTCAATTTGTGGGAAGACGCGCCTGACAGCGACCGGAATGCCGAGCACCTGGTCAAAACCCAAAGAACTGTGCATCCTTCCGACACGCTACAACTGAAGTTGGCACCCTCGGGTGGAACCGTCGCGATTTTCTGTTCGCAACAAAAGCAATAGTACCCTATGAAATCCCCACACATGAACGCAACTTCGCACCGATGGATCTACTCCCTTAGCCTGTTGCTGGCGCTGGCCGCTGCCGCTGTCGCAGGATCGAAAGACCAAACGCTGGACATCTACTGGGTGGACGTGGAGGGCGGCGGCGGCACGCTCATCGTCACCCCGGCCGGCGAGGCCATTGAAGTGGATAGCGGCGTGCCGGGTGATCGTGACGCCGGTCGCATCCATCGCGTGGTGACCCAGGCGGCGGGTTTGGACCACCTCGACCATCTCGTCACGACCCACTTCGATATGGACCATTACGGCGGCGCGCCCAACCTCGCCCGGCTGCTGCCCATCCGCGAACTTTGGGACAACGGCATTCCGACCAAAGACCCCGGTGGCCGCGATGACGCGCGGTTTCTGGAACGTATGAAGCCTTACCGCGAAATGAACGTCGGCAAACGCCATATCATTGCCCCGGGCGATCTCCTTCCACTCAAACAATCCGATAACCCCGGCACCGCCCGCGTCGCCATCCGCTGCCTGGCCGCCAGGCAGCAGTTCATCAAAGAGGCCGTGGACGGGAACACCCGGCCGAATCCCGTGTGCGGTGACGCGCCCGAAAAGCCGCGGGTGGGCGACGATAACCCCAATAGCGTCGTGTTGCTCCTCAGCTTCGGTCCGTTCCGCTTTTTCGACGCCGCGGATCTGCTGTGGCCTTTCGAGAAAGAACTGGTATGTCCCGTCAACTTGGTCGGCCAGGTGGACGTTTTTCAGGTAACCCACCACGGGCTCGACCGCAGCAACCACCCGTTCCTCGTGCGCAGTCTGGCCCCCACCGTGAGTGTCATGGTTAACGGCCCGACCAAGGGCTGCGAACCTGAAACGTTCGCCACGCTCAAGGCCACGCCCTCCATCCAGGCCATGTACCAACTCCACAAGAACCTGCGCAGCGACAGCCAGAACAACACCACCGACGATTGCATCGCGAACCTCGAAAGAAATTGCGCTGGCAATTACATCAAACTCTCCGTTGCGCCTGACGGCCAGAGCTACGTTGTGAGCATCCCGGCGACCGGCTACCAGAAGACCTTCCGGACCCGGAGTCCGCAGAAGTAACACGTCCGCCGGACGCCAATTAAGCAACCCCCACCCAGTCCTCTCGATGCCAAGCAAGGAACCGTTCCACTATGAATCATTACCCTCATCAACATAATCCTCTCAACCGCCGGAGCTTCTTCAAGACCTCGCTGCTGGGCGGGGTCGCGCTGGCTCTGCCCTGGAGCACGCGCCGTGTCGTGGCCGCTGCCGCCCAACCCGCCGCGGAACCCGCCGCTGGACCCGCTTCTCCGCTTGGACCGACCAGTCGTGTGGCCCTGACGGCTGGCGAGGATCGCGCCGACCTGGCTTTCCAGGCTCTCAAACCCTTCTCGCAACAAATCGCCGCAGCGATCGGCGACAAGCGGGTCATCCTCAAGCCCAACAATGTGGTCATCAACCGCCCGCTGGCCGCCAGCGACGCCAAGAACCTGGAGGGCATCCTTGAATTCCTCAAGTCCATTGGCAAGGCTGGCAATGTGGTGATCGCTGAGTCCCCCGCTGGCGGCTCCGTTTTCGAGGGGTTTGCCAATTACGGCTACGACAAGGTGGCTGCAAAATACGGCGCGAAATTGATGGACCTGGACACGGACGACTTCGAAACGCTCCACTGCTTTGACGAAAAGGACTTCCATCCGCACGCCTGCCGCATGGCCAAGACCCTCCTGGACCCGAACAGTTTTGTTATTTCGGCGGCCAAGTTCAAAACTCACGACCGCATCGTTGCCACGCTCTCGCTGAAGAACATCGTGGTCGGGGCGGCAATCAAGCGCAGCGGCGGCGAGCGGCCGGAGGGCGGGCGTTGGGGCAACAGCGACAAGCCGGTCATTCATGGCAACGGTTACCGCGGCATCAACTATAACCTCTTCGCCCTGGCCTCGCGGCTGCACCCGCACCTGGCAGTAATTGACGGCTACGAAGGGATGGAAGGCGAAGGCCCGGCCAGCGGCACCCCGGTCAACTCGCGGGTCTGCGTCGTCAGCCCGGACTGGCTCGCTGCCGACCGAGTCGCCCTGGAGTTGATGGGGATCGATTTCGCCAAGGTCGGTTACCTGAATTATTGCGCCCAGGCCGGGCTGGGCCAGGGCGACCTGACTAAAATCGAGATAGTTGGTCCGCCGCTCAAGGATTACATTAAGCCCTACAAAATGGCGCGCAGCTTTGAACAGCAGTTGATCTGGATGAAGCCGGTCACTAATGGATAAGGCGGGCGCATTGCCCGTTTTTTCATTGAATCAGCTACGGATGGACAACGACGCCAAAGGATCAGCTCATCGGAAAGGCCGGATAGATCTCCATGTAGTCCATTGTGGTTCCGAGTCGTCAGAACATCCTAGAATGGTAGCTGCCGAGCCGTTGGCAATCAACACAACCGGCTTTCGGAAACAGTTTTTCTCCACGTTTGGCCGCCGTGCGGTTAACCGTTTGACGCGAAAGCTCCGCGTTCTCTTGCGCACCCACCGCCTGGTCAGACTGCGAGGCCGAATCGTTGCCACGCCGCGAAATCAGGTTCGCAGCCGAGGGCCTGGAGGCACTTGGCATTCCAATCGGGAATGGCAAACGAATCCGGGGGGGATTTGCGAGTGGCGACCTGGTCGGCGATGTAGAGAGCGGTCACAAGGGAGAATTCGCCGCTCGGGCCGTCCTCGGGGTGTTCCTGGCAGGAGACGGCCTGGATGACGGCACTGGGCAAGCCCCACAATTCCAAGAGATAGGCGGCGAGCTGGGCGGGGGTAGCGTGGAAGGTGCGGAGCAGGAAGGGGGTCAGGGGCGTGCACGCCTGGCGGGCGGCCTGACAGGCCTCGTGAAATTGCTGCGGAAAGTTATTGATGAGGATCAGCTTGCCGACCTCATGGAGAATCCCGGCCAGAAAGGCCTCGTCGGCTTTGGCCTGTGGAAGTTCTCGTTCGAGACAGATTCGCTGGACCAGATGGGCGACTTGCCAGCAGTGGTTCCAGAGACGGGGCACATCGATTTCCGCGCTTTGGATTTGCCCGTAGTGGCGGAAGAGTTCCTGGGAGAGCACGACGGCCTTGATCATCTCGGTGCCCAGGCACATGACGGCTTCGAAGGGACTGCTGACCAGCGAACCACGCCCGAAGAGCGGCGAGTTGGCCACCTGGAGGAGCTTGCTCGACAGGCCGGCGTCTTGGGCCACAAGTTGGGCGACAGCATCAACGGCGCGGCGCTCGTCGCCCAGTTCTTTGAGCAGAGCGTAATAGATATGCGGCAACGAAGGCAGGGAGCGCAACGCGGTGACCATTTTCTGCAGGCCCTGATGCTCCATCCGCCCCCGGGCGGCAAAGGTGCGTTGAATCAGGTCCTTGATTTGAAGCATATCGAAGGGCTTGGCGATGTACTGGTGCGCCGAAATGACCGCGCTCAGCGCGTTGATGTCCACGTAACCGGACATGATGATGCGCACCGCGTTGGGAGCGGCAACGCGCACCTCTTCCAGGAGTTTGCCGCCCGGCATTTCGGGCATGCGGTGGTCGGATAACACCAGGTCCGGCGGCTGGGTTTTCACCGCCGCCAGCGCGGCGGCGGCACTGGTAAAGCCCTCCACGCGCCAAGCCGGATCAATGCTCTGCAACAGCAAAAGGACCGCCTCCAGCACCTCAGGCTGGTCGTCAACGACATAAACGAGCGTGCTCACGCGGGCGGCGGGCATAAACAAGGTCCTGGGCTGCCCAAGGTCCCGGCGCGGGGGCCGGCACGCAGCGGCCGGCATGCCCTGGGCACTCCGGCCAAACGGAGAACTGCTCTGCGATGGAAATGTTCGTGGTTCTTCACGCAGGACAATCATACCCGATGCCAAAATGCCAGCCAGAAGAAAATGGGGCGCAGGACAGATTGCTGGCTGGATCGAGGATGGAGGGTTGAGGGCTGGAACCGACGGTCCCAGATGAATCTCTGCCTCTTAACGGATGGGGAGAAGGCGGATGAGCCAAGTTGCTTGCGATGAGTCGCGTTGCACAAAACGGAAAGAACTGTTGACACGGGAGTCAGACCACTCCACAGTGTCGTGGATCGTTTGCACACAGAGACGAGAAGATTTCAAACGCGCGGCTGCCTTTTCGCGGTGAGAGGGTGGGTGCAATTGTTGTTGTTTGGCGTGCTGGTTTGGCTGACGGTGGATCAGGGAGCGCACGAGTGGTTCCATCACGAGCACAGCAGCGCTAACCACTGCTGTGCGGTTCAACTGCTCGCCCAAGGCAAGGTGGATGCCGCCGCTGCTCCTGCCGTCGCCGTCGTTGTTCCCCAAGGTTTTTCTCTGTTGCCACTGCCTGCGCCGAAACACGATGCGCCGGCTTCACCGGCTTTTCTCCTCCCCTTCTCCTGCGGACCGCCTCTGGCCTGAACAGGTTCCTCTTCTCCCGTACACTTCACCCTCCGCCACCAGGCGGAACTGGCCGGCCGCGATTTGTTCCAACACGCACTCGCAGCCGGAATCACCGAAGAATACATCGACATCCGTTCCGACGAGTCAACGCGGAGACCGACATTTGAAACAACACGACGCTTGAAAAAGATCAGAATATCACAGAGGAAGGGCGCGAACCCGATGCTGGCCATGCTGGTGGTTTTCGGATCGTTCGCCGGCCTGTTGAACGACGGGTTTTGCGCTTGGATCAAGCCGACTGCCGGCGCGAAATCGTTTGTCGGCCTGCCCCGATGGGCGAAGGACAACGCTTTCAGATTCGCTTGGGTCAGGCCTGATGAGTTCTTTTCCCTGACGAGCGCCGCGTGGACGCTGCGTTTCAAAGTGGATTCACAGGTGGCGGAAATCAACGGTGTCAATGTCTGGTTGAGCGATCCGGTTGCAATGGGCGAGGGCCAGCCGCACATTTCCGATCTGGATATGCGGACCACCATCAACCCGATTCTGTTTCCGCAAACACACTTCGCAAACGACCCGGCCCTGATTCACAGGATTTGCCTTGATCCCGGCCACGGGGGCAAGGACCCGGGGAGAAAGTCGGAAACACTTTGGAGAAAACCTGCACCCTCTTGCTCGCGAAGGAGTTGGAAGGGCGGCTGCGCGCCGCGGGTTTCCGAGTCTTCCTGACCCGGACCACCGACACCTTCGTTGGGTTGGACGATCGTCCCGCCTTGGCCAGGCGCGCATTGTCGGATTTGTTCATCAGCCTGCATTTCAATGCCGCGCCGGCCGGGGAATGCCGTGGTGTGGAGGTCTATTGCCTCACGCCGGCTACGGCCAGTTCAACAAACATGGGAAGGCAAGAGGCGAATCGAGCATCCATGCCGGGCAACCGGTTGGACGCGAGAAATGTTTTGCTGGCCTACGAGTTGCAAACGTCACTGGTCAAAAGTCTGGGGGTCGAGGATCGCGGCTTGCGGCGGGCGCGCTTTGCCGTGTTGCGCCCGGGCAATATGCCGGCAGTGTTAATCGAAGGCGGATTTCTTTCCGATTCTGCCGAACGCCAGAACATCATCGCCCCAAAATACCGCAGCCTGATGGCCGAAGCCATCGTGCGAGGCGTGCTGGCTTACAAACGCGCCGTTGGCTCATGAATCGCCAATGAAAAACACGAACCCATTCTTGTTGCGCGTCGCGGGACTGGAAAAGTCCTTCCCTGCGCCGGACGGAACAAAGCATCGCATCGTCGATGTGCCGGAGTTCGCCCTGGATGCGAATGACCAGTTCGCGCTGGCGGGCGAGAGCGGTTCGGGCAAGACGACGTTTCTGAATCTGATCGCCGGAATTCTCCGGCCGGACGCGGGCACGATTCAGCTCGACGGCGCCGCTGTTTCCTCGTTCAGCGAATCGCAGCGCGACCGCTTCCGCGCCACGACGATTGGCTATATTTTTCAGACCTTCAACCTGCTGCAAGGCTACACCTGCCTGGAAAATGTCTTGCTCGGCATGTCGTTCGGCACGGGCGCGGACCGCGCTTTTGCCGAAGGGCTGCTGAAGCGCGTGGGGCTGGGCAACCGCCTGAAACACTATCCGCGACAGCTCTCCACCGGCCAGCAGCAGCGGGTGGCCGTGGCGCGCGCGCTGGCCAACAAGCCCAAGCTGGTGCTGGCCGATGAACCGACCGGCAACCTGGACCACAAGAGCGCGCGTGAATCGCTGAAATTGATCCGCGAGGCGTGTCATGAGAGCAGCGCGGCGTTGTTGCTGGTGAGCCACGACCGCGAAGTGCTGGCCCAGTTCGATAAGGTCGGGGATTTTCACAAGCTTAACCGCGCGTTCGCGGCGGAGGTGGCGCCATGAATCTCCTTGGGATTGTTTTTCGCAGTCTGCGCCAGCACGCCCTTTCGACGATCGTCACCGCGGCGTCCGTGGCGCTGGCGGGCGGGTTGCTGCTCACCGTGTGGGTCGCCAAATCACAATCGCAGGCCACGTTCACCGGCGTCAACGCAGGCTTTGACGCAGTGCTGGGCGCGCGCGGCTCGAAGCTGCAGTTGGTGCTCAACGCGATTTTCCACCTGGAAGCCTCGCCGGGCAATGTGGCATGGTCGGACTTCCTGGCTATCCAAAAGGACGCCGCGGTCGAGTTGGCTGTTCCCATGGCTGTGGGCGACAACTATCGCGGCTATCGGCTCGTTGGGACGACGCCCGATTTGTTCCACAAGTCCGAATATGCGCCGGGCAGAAAATTCGCGCTGTCCAGCGGTGAATGGTTCGACCCGACGCGGCGCGAGGCGGTGGTGGGCGATTTCGTCGCGCGCAAAATGAACCTTAAGCCGGGCGACACTTTTCATCCCTTTCACGGTTTGATTTTCGATGAGAAAAACCAGCACGCAGAAACCTACGTGGTGGTGGGCGTGTTGAAGCCCTCGAATACGCCGGCGGACCGGGTGATTTGGATTCCGCTGGCGGGCATCCAGCGCATGAGCGGGCACGACCCGAAGGCAGCGACGGACGTGAGCGCCGTGCTGGTGAAACTCAAAGCGGGCAGCGCCCTGGCCGGTTTCCAGATGGACATGATGTATAACAGACAGGGCAACCGCCTGACCTTCGCCTGGCCCATCGGCAGTGTGATGGCGGGCTTGTTCGACAAAATCGGCTGGTTTGACCTGGTGCTCACCCTGGTGGCCTGGCTGGTCGCGCTGGTGGCGTCGGCCTCCATTCTCGCCAGCATTTACAATTCGATGAATGAGCGGCGGCGCGAACTGGCCATCCTGCGGGCTCTGGGGGCGCGGCGTTCGATTGTCTTTGCCGCCATCGTGCTGGAAGCCGCCACCATCTCGGCGTTCGGCGTCATTGCGGGGTTCGGCATCTACTTGGCGCTGATGAGCGGTGTCGCGGGAATCCTGCGGGCGCAGGTCGGGGTAGTGTTGAATCCGTTCGCGTTTCATCCGGTGATGCTATGGGCACCCGTCGCGTTCATCGCGCTGGGCGCGCTGGCTGGAATCATCCCGGCGGTCAAGGCCTACCGCACCGATGTCGCCCAAAATCTCGCGCCGATTTCCTGAAAATCCATGAAACTCCAATTCCTGTTGAATCTCGCGTTGGCCGCCGCGCTGTGCGGGGGATGCGCCAAATCCGAAAGCGCCCCGAAAACGGAGGCGGTCCACAAACACGAACACAAACCGCCGCATGGCGGAACGCCCGTGGAACTCGGCGAGGAGGAATACCACGTTGAACTCGTGCGCGACGCGGCGGCGGGAAAAATGCAGGCGTTCATCTTCGACGGTGAATTGGAGAACTTCGTGCGGATTCCGGCAGGGTCATTCACCGTCGGCGCCAAAGTCGCGGGCAAGGAGCAATCGCTGATCTTTCAGGCGGTTCCCAACGCGGCGACCGGCGAGACGGTGGGCGACACGGCTTCGTTCGAGGCGCGGGCGGACTGGTTGAAAACCACGCCGGAGTTCGACGCCGTGCTTAAGGAGATCAGCGTGCGCGCCAAAACCTACACGAACATCGCGTTCAACTTTCCGAGAGGCACCGATGAAGGTGGGAAGAAATGACGCCCATGGCTTCCGTCGGCGCGTTAGCCCAAAGGACCAACTCATGCGAATCAACACGATGAAAAACATTCGATGCGCCGGACTGCTGGCGCTGATCGGACTTGCGCGGCCAATGGTGACTCCCGAACTGCTGGCCGCGGGGCAGGTGCATGGCGACAAGATCGCATTGCCCACGACGCCGCTCAAGGACGCGCAGGCCGTCATTTCGGCGAATGCGCCAGTGACAGCCGCCGGCACGAACCACGCCGCCTCGCCCTCCCTTGTCGGCGGCGCAGCCACCAGGCTCCCGAAACTCGTCACGTTGGATGGCAAGGAGTACGGGTCGCTGTCATACCGGCAGTTGGCCTCGTTCGACTTCGAAATCACCCATGAAATGACCGCGCGGGACGCCGACCCGGAGGTCGCCACAAAACGCGTGTTGGAGCAAATTCCGGCGGAGGTGAAAGCATTCAAGGAAAAGGCCGTGGCGCTCACCGGTTTCACGATTCCCGTGGATTTTAAAGATGGACTGGTGACGGACTTCATGTTGCTGCCGAACCGGATGTGCTGTTGCTTCGGTGTGGCGCCGCGCATCAACGAACTGGTGATCGTGCATACGGGCGGCCGGGGCGTCAAGGCGGTGCAGGACGTGCCCATGTCCGTTTTGGGCACGTTCCACGCCGGCGCGATTCGGGTTGAGGGTTACCTGATCGGCATCTACCAGATTGACTGCGAACGAGTCGTTGACCCCAAGAACCTGAAATCACAATGAAAACATCCCTTGCCCTTATCCTGGCGGCCTGTGCTTTGGGGCCCCTGAACGCCGGCGCTGGTGAACAAGCGCGCGGAGATTTGATCCGTCCGTTGTCCGGCACACCTATCGCCGGCGCGCCCGCGACAAAGCCGCCTGCCCTCGGCGCGGTCCCCAACCCCGCCCCGGTGGTCGAAATCAAGAGCGGCGATTTTGTCGGTTTCGATCAACTGGCGGGGTTTCCTCTCAAGCTCACCACGGAAATCGAGTACACCACCAACCGCGCGGCTTGGGCGGACGCGCAGGTGAACGGCATGATTCCGGCGAAAATCAAGCGCTGCGATGGCAAAACCATCCCGGTGGAGGGTTATATGATACCGGTGGATTTCAAGGAGGGCAAAGTGACCAGCTTCATGCTGACCCGCACTCCGCCCGCCTGTTGCTACGGGGTCATGCCGGAGTTGCACGAGCTGATCAATGTCCGCGCCAAAGGACCAGGCGCGAAATCATCCCTGGGCTTCATGCCGGTGCGCGTCCGCGGCGTGCTCCACGTTGGCGCGCAGCGGGAAGGGGGCTGCTTGACTTGCATCTACCGCATGGACGCCGAGGAGGTCGGGGAGAGGCCCTGAACGTTTCGTCAGGAAAACGCCCATGAGACGCGTCTCAGTCCTTTTACTGCTTGCGGGCGCCTCCGCGTTGTCGCTCGCGTCCGGCTGCAAGCCACCTGAAGGCGGCCCGCCAAGAACCCGTCCGCTCGTGGTCGCCAGCTTTTATCCGCTTTACGACTTCGCGCGGGCGGTTGCCGGCACCAACTTCGAGGTCATTCTGCCTTGTGCCGCCCGGCGCCGATCCGCACGCCAAGGAAGCAACGCCCGCCGAGGCCAAGACCGTCTCGGAAGCCGGCACGGTCTTGCTCCTTGGCCTTGGCATGGACAACTGGCTCGAAAAACTCGCCAGTTCCACCAGGGCGCGTCGCGTCGTGTTGGGCGAGGGCATTGCCACACGCAAGATGGGCCGTCCGGCGCTCTCCGAATTCGCTTCGGGAAAAAGTGATTCAAACGAAATCGATCCACACATCTGGTTAGACCCTGTGATTGCGGAACAACTTGTCGCCCGCATCGCTGCCGAACTCGAGCAACTGGCGCCGGAACACGCGGCGGAAATCCAGTCTCGGGCCGGCAGGTACCGCGCTGAACTGCAGAAGCTCCATGAAGAGTTTACCGCCGCTACAGGCCGGCTGCCCCATCGCCGGGTCGTCACTTTTCACGGCGCGTTTGGCTATCTGTTTGCCCGCTACGGCCTAGAGACCGCGGGCGTCATAGAAATGTTCCCGGGTGACGAACCTTCCGCCGCCTATCTGCGGGCGCTGGTGGACTTGATGCGCCGACTCGGCGTCAAGGTCATTTTCGCCGAGCCCCAACTGCCAGACCAGCCCGCGCAAATCATCGCCCGCGAAATCGGCGGCAGCGTCGAACGGCTTGACCCTTGCGAGACCATTTTGCCGGACGCGCCGCAGGCAACTTATCTCGAACGCCAGCGACGGAATCTGGCCACGTTGGTCCGCAGGCTGGGCGGAGATTGAATGGCCCGTCATGCACAAACCCGGTTGCCAATTGCTGAGAGTGGAAAAGCTGACCCTGGATTTGTCCGGGCGGAGAATTCTCGAGGACATCAGCCTCGCCGTGCAGCGCGGCGAGTTCCTCGGGCTCATCGGGCCGAACGGGGGCGGCAAGACGTCGTTGCTGCGCGTCTTGCTGGGATTGTTGCCGCCCACTGCCGGGAAAGTTCAGTGGGCCGACCCGCAGTGCGTCTCTGCGCGCATTGGTTATGTGCCCCAGCGTGCCGAAGCCGACAGAAACTATCCTTTAGCCGCGCGCGAGGTCGTCAAGCAGGGTGTGCCGGGCGCATGGCCGCTTTGGGGGGCGCGCCGGCGTGAAGCTGACCGGCGCGCGGACGAACTGCTGGCGTCCGTTGGTCTGGCCGATCAGGCGCGCACCCCCTTCGTCTGGCTCTCCGGAGGGCAACAGCGGCGCCTGCTGCTCGCGCGGGCGCTGATGAGCAATCCGCAGGCACTGCTGCTCGATGAACCGACCGCCGGTGTGGACGCGCAGGGTCAGGAACAAATCTGCGGCATCCTGCGTGAACTTTCGCGGCAGGGCATTGCGGTGATTCTGGTCAGTCATGACATTCCGCTGATCACGGCGCACGCCGACCGCATCGCCTGTCTTTCCGTGAGGCTTCATTGGCACGGCGCGGCGCAGGCACTGGATTCGCGCACGGTCAATGCGCTCTACCACTGCGAGCTGGACCGCTACCAGCTTTTTTCGCAACACGAACCGGACCACGTTCAACCACACGCCTGCAACTCACCGCATCCATGAACCATTTTCTCCAACTCGACGCCTTCTGGCGTTACGATTTTCTTGGGCGCGCTTTGTTGGCGGCTTGTTTGATGGGTCTTGGCTGTGGGCTGCTCTCCCCCCTAATCGTGCTGCGGCGGCTTTCGTTTTCGGCGGATGGCTTGGCGCACGCGAGTCTGGGCGGACTGGCGCTCGGCATCGTTCTCTTGAACACGGGCCTTATACCAACGCTGGGGAGTTACCTGGTCAGCTTCGTGTTCACCTGCGTCGTGGCCGTGGCCATAGCGTATTTCTCCGATGGCAACCGCCTGCAATCCGACACGGCGGTCGGCGCTTGCTACGTGGCGGCCTTCGCCCTGGGCGTCCTGCTCTTGTCCATGCGCAAAGGGTTTTCCGTCCATCTCGACCAGTTTCTCTTTGGGAGCATCCTCGCGGTGGATCCGCTGGAGTGCGGGTTGCTGGCGGCGTTGGCGGCAGCAGTGGCGCTGTTTGGCTTTGCGCAATGGCGGTGGCTCGGACAATGGACGTTCGATGAAGAACTCGCCCGGGCATCCGGCGTGCCGGCCTCAGCCTTGCGCTACGGACTCATCGTGTTGATTGCGGCCACGGTGATCCTCTCGGTGAAAGTCGTGGGTGTGCTGCTCGTCACCGCGATGCTCATTTTGCCGGGCGCGATAGGCACGCTTTCGGCACGGAGACTTTCGAGCATTGTGGCCTGTTCCGTCGCGGCCGCGCTCGGCAGTTGCATACTGGGAATCGTTGCCTCCAACGCGTCAAACATTCCTCCTGGCCCGGCAATGGTGCTCGTTGCCTTCGTGGTTTTTGTAACGGCCTACTTGCTCCGCATCCGTCGCGACCGCCGCGCGCACCGCGCCGCGCGATCACCCGCCCCGTGAAAGACAAAATCTCCGACACCGCGCGACTCGACCGAGCACACCTCCTGGCTATGAAGGACGCACGCGCCAGCCACCATGAAGTCATCGCCTTCCTGCGCGAGGTGACGATGGCCTTTGACGGCTATCGGATCCGCGCGCTGTCGAACGTCACGCTGGAAATCGGGCGAGGGGAGGTGCTCGGCTCCTTGGGCCGGGTGGCTCCGGAAAATCCACGACGCTGCGCACTCCTGGCCGGACGATTGCGCCCGACGCAAGGGAAGGTCAAGGTTCTTGGCCGCTCGCCAGCGCGCCGCGCAACCAGGGCACGGATTGGCTACTGCCCGCAAGTTCCCCTCCACAACTGGCCGCCGCTTTACGCCGCGTGGAATTCGTTCTGTGAGGCGCTGCTGCGCCGGTGGCCGCGGCCAAGGCGCCGCCCGGCGCATCAGGCGGCGCCAATCACACGCCGCTATGGCGGCCTGGCGGCCGCCTTGCTGCGAAGCCGGGAGTTGATTCTCCTGGACGCGCCATTCGCCGGGCTGACGCCGGGTGAATGCCACGACATCAAGCAAATGATTCGCGCCGCGGCGCAACGCGGAGCGGCAGTGGTCCTCGGCAGCGATTCACTGATTGAAACCCGGGAAGTATGCACTCGCCTGGCTCTCTATGACGGAGGCAGCATCGGTTTGGTTGGCGCGCCCGACGAATTGCTCGCCAACCCTGCCGCAATCCGCTGGCTTGCGCGCGTGCTGCCCGCTGCAACCTCCCAGCGCGTTCTGCAAATCATCCGGCAAGAAACCGAAACCAAAACGGCGCTGAACTCCGGGGAGGCGGCAAAGGAGGCGACGCCAGCGGCTTCATTTCACAAGCCTGCTGCGGCAAAAACGGATGCATGGTTCCCGTCGCCGCCGGCCGCCGTGCCTGTGGCCGCCGACTCAGTGAAGCACGACATGCTGGCAAAACTGGCGAAGCCAGTTCGCGCGGCCCGGCCAACTCTGGGAGCCGAAACCAAGTTGCTGCGCCACAAATAAGCGACCCAACGCAGCCCGGCCTGGGCGGACCCCCGTGCACCGGAGGTGGACACCGGTGTCTGAAATGCGGATGAGGGGGTCAGGGTGCTTCGAGCGGATTCTCCCAGGAGCTCGCGGCGAAAGCGAGCCGGCCTTTTTGGAGAACCTGGCAAGCAGAATGCTTCATATTGGTCTGTTTGCCTTTGCTATGCGCGCCATCAGGAAAATCGCGGGTCTCCGCCGACGCCCTTTCAGGGGCCTGGGAGCGGTCCTGCTGGTTCTCTTTCTGGTGCTCATGGCTTTGGCCGCCTCCCCGGAGCTTCACCGCGCGGTCCATGCTGATGCCAATAATCCTGGTCACCATTGCGCGATCACTGCTCTATTGCACGGCCAAATCGAACCCCCGGTTTGCGACGCACCTCTTTGCCCGGCTTCGTTTGGCTGGGACTGCCCCCCGCGGTTGGCACTCCCTGTCGTGGAGGGAGCTGAAGACCTCCTCCCGCCGGGCCGCGGCCCTCCCAAAGTCTTCGCCTGATATTCCCGGTCTCGCGACCGCTCCACGCCCACAACGCGTGCCTTGGATTGCGTCGCGAGAACTTCCTCAGGTTTAGCCCTTCGGGCCCGAATGTGCCCGCTCTTGCCGATGGCGAGTGGAAAACATTCAGCGAGAAGCCATGAAACAATTGCCTTCGGCGGAACCCCCGCCGGTTATCGAGATCAGAAATCTTTGCGTGACTTACGGCTCGGGCGGCGCCCGCGGGCCCGATCCTGCCGCGGTAAAGAATCTGTCGTTGTCTGTCCGTTCAGGAGAGGTCTTCGGTTTCGTTGGCCCCAACGGCGCAGGCAAGACGACGACGATGAACGCCCTGCTGGGATTCGTCAACGCCTCGAGCGGCGACGCCTTCCTCTTCGGGACCAACGTGCGCGAGCCTATTGCCCGCCAGAGAATCGGCTATTTGCCGGAGCTGACCTACTATTACAAATTCCTTACGGCCGAGGAATTGCTCCGCTTCTACGCCCGGATCTTTGGCATCCCGAAGCCCGAAACCCAACGGCGGATTGACCTTGTGCTCAAGCTTGTGGAACTGGAGGGGGCGCGCAAACGGCCCATCAAGAGTTATTCGAAAGGCATGCAGCAGCGTCTGGGCCTCGCGCAGGCGCTCATCAACAATCCCGATTTGCTGATCCTCGACAAACCCACCAGCGGCCTGGATCCCATTGGCCGGATGAAGGTCAGGCAAATCATTGAGCGGCTCAGAGACGAAGGCAAAACCGTCTTCTTCTCCTCCCATGAATTAGGAGAGGTGGAAACCGTTTGCGACCGCGTGGCGATTCTGCACCAAGGCCGACTCAAGGTGGAAGGGCGCGTCAGCCAACTCGCCGAACAGCACCAGTGCAACCTCGAACAACTTTTCCTTAAAGTCATCGGCTACAACCAGTCGGGCATCGCCCTCGCTCCATCGGACAGGGAGGACGCCGGCCACCTGGGCGCTTCGTCGCTCCCGTACTCGCGCACTCCCAGACTCCGCTCTGCAACATGAAAAACATCCTCGCCGTTTCCAGCATTGTCATTAAGGAACTCTATCGTCGGAAGGACTTCTACGTTCTGTTCATCCTCACCGCCCTGATCTGCCTGGTCATGGCTTCGGTCAAAATATTCAACGATGACAAAATCGTCCGCTACCTCAAGGAAATCTGCCTCCTCCTTGTGTGGGTAGCATCGCTGGTCATTGCTATTACGACAACCGCTCGCCAGGTCCCGGCGGAACGCGAAAACCGCACGCTGCTGCCGTTGCTGGCCAAACCGCTCTCACGCACAGAGCTGTTGCTGGGCAAATTCCTCGGTTGCTGGCTCGCCTGCGGCCTGGCGCTGGTTTGCTTTTACCTCTTCTTCGGCCTGCTGGCGGCCAGCCGGGAACACCAATGGCCCGTGATAAATTATCTTCAGGCCGGGGCACTGCATTGGGCGATGCTGGGCATGGTCATTGCCCTCACGCTCCTGGGTTCGCTCGTTTTCAGCGCGCCTTCGTCGAACGTGACGATCTGCTTTATCATTGTCTGCGGCATCTTACTGCTTGGCAGGCACCTTAACAAAGTCGCCCTGGCTCTGCCGGAACCGCGCCGCTCGCTTCTGTACTCGCTCTACTACGCCATCCCGCACCTTGAGCTTTTCGACGTGCGCGATCTGATCATTCACAATTGGCCGCCCATTGCGTGGGGGGTGTGCTGCCTGGCCGCGTTCTACGCGCTGGCCTACACGGCCGGCTTCCTCATCGCAGCTTGTTTGATTTTTCGCCGCCGGGCCCTCAACTGAGTTAACCCATTTCGATCATGCGTTCCTCTCGAGTGCCCTGGCTGATGCTCGTCGCCTTGTTCGTGTTCTGCTTCGGAACTGCGGCCAAACTGGATCTCTGGTTTCAAGGCTGGCAGGGTAGCCGCACCCAGTCTGTCAACCTGCTCAGTGTCACCCTCGGTGACGCCCGCCGGCTCTTTGCCAACCACTTCTTTGTCAAAGCCGATGCCTATTTCCACAGCGGCTATTATCCAAGCGTCTTCGATAGCCGCCAAGCCTTCCAGACCCCTCACATGGCCGAAGACACGGGCGCCGTGCGCGGCAGCAATAAAGGCGATGAAAACGGCTTCCTCGGCAGGCCCCGTGACTGGATCGACGCCTTCAGCCGCCACTTCTATCCCTCGGTGCATACTCATCTGGACGAGGGCGGGGCAAAGGGCCATACCGCTTCTGCCGGAGACCGCGGGGCCAACTCGGGTGTGAGAGAAATTCTCCCCTGGCTGCGCCTGTCCGCCGAACTGGACCCGAACAGCATCCAGACCTACACCGTCACTGCTTACTGGCTGCGCCAACGCATGGGCAAAGTTGCCGAGGCCGAGCAGTTCCTGCGCGATGGCTTGCGCGAGAATCCGGGCAGCTTCGAGATTCTGTTCGAGCTGGGGAGCGTCTTCGCTGAGAACCATCATGATCCCGCGCGCGCGCGCAATCTGTGGGAGGCGGCCTTGCGCAACTGGCAGAGGAGCGAAGGGCTGAAAGAGAAGCCGGACACGTTCATCGTGAACAAAATCGTGTCCCATCTGGCCCTCCTGGAACTAAACCAAGGGGATTACCGCCAAGCCATGACGCACCTGGAGACGTGGAAGCAATACTCGCCCAATCCGGCGGAGGTTCAAAAACGAATCGAGGAGTGGCGACAAACTCTCCCGCGAGGACCTGATTAGCCTGCCATTGCGCCGGCAGCGGCGAGCTGTCCAGCGGTAAGTACCGCGGCGAGCCACGCCCACAGATTGGTGCAACGGGTTTCTTTTGAGCGTTGACAGACTGCTGACAGGAAAATGACAGGAAAACAGGTCCGCGGCTCAAAAACCTTGATTCCGCCGTGAATTTGACAAGATTTCTTGTGCGCCTGGCGCGCAACGGCGAGGGAGTGCGGCTGCCGGCCGGACCCCGAACCGCCCGCGTCCACGAAGCCGGCAAGGATTTCACCCAGGCGGTATCGCCCCAGGGCGGCTTCACCTTCGGCCCCTAACTCGGCCTTGAAAATGAGCACTGGGCAGATCCAGGTCTGCGCCAGCCCTCTTGCCCAGCAACCCGAAGTCCAATGACCTGCCCGAGGATTGCCAAGACGCCCGCCTTTGATAGGCTCCCACTCATGAAATCCGCATCAAGACGCTTACACGCACCCTCGCCGACCCATTGGCTATGGCTCCTGTTGGCCTTGGGCGGCGCGCTCGCCGCGGACCGGATAATCGGAGCGGCTCCCGCCGAGGCCTGGGTCGGGCGTTGGGACCTCACGATCCAGGATGCGAACCACACACCGCTTCCTTCCTGGTTGGAGTTGAAGGTGGACCAGGGAGTTTGGAAAGCCAGTTTTGTGGGCCGCTGGGGAAACGCTCGCCTGTTACCCAAGGTCGTCGTCCAGGGAGACCAGGTTCAGTTCGTTTCCCCCATGCAGGAAGAGGACAGCCGGAATGACCTGGTGTTCGACGGGAGGCTGATCGGCGAGACCCTGGCGGCTCGGCCCGGGGCCCCAACGGAACTCACTGGACCTGGACTGGCAAACGCGCACCCCCGCTCAAGCCGCCAGCCAATGTCAAGTGGGCTGAGCCGATCACGCTGTTCAATGGGCGGGATTTCAGCGGGTGGAGGTTCGACAATCCGGCAAAGGCGACGAGTTGGGTGGTGGAGAGCGGCTGTCTGGTCAACAAGTCCGCCGGCTCGAACATCGCCACGGATGGGAAATTCCAGGAC
The DNA here is from genome assembly GCA_963713735.1 of uncultured bacterium. GTDB lineage: Bacteria > Verrucomicrobiota > Verrucomicrobiia > Limisphaerales > UBA8199 > CAVQND01. The sequence continues at coordinate 122,588 of CAVQND010000005.1, read as the reverse complement.
TTCAAACTGCATATCGAGGTCAATTGCCCCACCAACGCCAACAGCGGTGTCTATTTGCGCGGCCGGTATGAGGTGCAAATAGAAGATGATTCCCTCCAGGAGCCGCCCAGTCATCATATCGGTGCGGTCTATGGTTTTCTGGCGCCGGCGCCGGAGCAGCCGCGACGCCCGGGCGTCTGGCAAGCGTTCGACATTACGCTGGTCGGCCGGTTCGTCACGGTCATCCAAAACGGCCAGACCATCATCAACCATCAGGAAATCCCGGGCATCACGGGGGGAGCTTTCGACAGCCATGAGGAACTGCCAGGACCGATCTACCTGCAAGGCGACCATGGTGGCATCGCCTACCGAAACATCGTGCTTACTCCCGCGTCGGCGTCCACCGGCAGGGCGTCGGAGCAACCTGTGGATTCATCGAAAGCGGATTCCGGCCAGTGGCTGAGGCAATGGACCCTGAACACGGCGGACACTACACTGGCCCTTGGCGTCGGTTCCGATCAGAAGCTGTATCTGTGCAGGCTGGCCAGTCCGACGGGTTGGAACTGGACGGCCGTCCCATCTCCATTTCTGCTGGTCAGTCATGCGGACATTGACGGCGAGGGGCAGATGTTGAAGTGGGGCTTCAAGCAGGGAGTCCAAGACCACGTCGACGGCTCCAGGGTGACGATTACCTTCACCAATGCGGACCCTGCCTTGGAACTGACCTCGGTCTGGCAGGCGCGCGGCGGACCTGGCCCGGTGCGCCACACGATGTCTATCAAGAATCATGCCGCCGGGAAGGTCACCCTTTACGAACAGGAAAGCCTGGATGTCCAGGTGGCCGGTCCAGGCGAGGATACCAGCGTCTGGTACATCAATGACGATGGAAGCCTTCCTGACAAGACTGGCGTTTACCACGACCCACTTGCCGCCGGCTACGAGAAGCTGCTTCGCTTCAGCGAAGATCAGGACTTCATACCGCTCGCGATTGTTGACGCCCAGGGTGGGCAGGGCGTCTATATCGGCTGGGAGTGGAGCATTGGGCGCATCGCCATCGCCACCCACGGTGCTCCAGGCGGCGCTGCCATCAAGGCTGGAAACGGCGACAATTTCAGGACCGACCTGGAGGCTGGGGAGACTTTTGAGGTGCCGCCCGGTTTCATCGGCGCATACCAGGGAGACCTGGACGATGCGGGCAACAGCCTGCGGAAATACCTGTTCAACTACTCCATGCCACCCATTCTTCGGGACGACCCGGCATATCCCAAGGTGGAATGGAACGCCTTCGCCGCGACCGGCAAAGGCCAGGGAAGCTGGCGTTCCACCGAAACCAAGTACTATCCGTTCATCGATGAAATCGCCCCGCTGGGCTTCGAGGAGGTGGTGCTGGACATTGGCTGGTGGCCGGGCGACGCCACCCACAAGCCGCATCCGCCGGTGGGCGACGGGGCGGACTGGCCTTCGGGCATGTTGGCGGCCAGGAATTACGCGCACAGCAAAGGAATGCGTTTCGGCCTTTATTGGAATTGCAATCCCTCCATGACCACCCTCGAGGGAATCAAGCACCGCCTGGAAGACGCCCGATACCTGTATGACCAGTTTCGCATCGATTTCTTTCGTTCGGATGGCACGGATGGGAATGTCCTGCAGACCGGCGGCCATGGCCCGGGCACCCGCGCGCATTATGCCGAGGATGCCGGCTACTGGCAGACCAAAGGTTATTACCAGGTGCTCGACTCGCTCTATGCTGCCATCACGAATTTCTCCTACGAGAATTGCTCCGGCGGCGGGCGTATCAAGGACTACGGCATCTTGAGACGCTGCATGAAAACTCAGAACCAGGACCGGTACTATCCTCTGGACGCCCGGCAGTCGTTTTATGATTCGTCCTTTGCCCTCCATCCCATGCAGATTGCCGCCTTGTGCGGCTCCTGGGCGGAGTGGCAGGCCTCCGGCTCGGTCTATGAATTTCGTTCCGCTTCGATGGGCGCCGCCTACTGGCACCCGGACGCGCCCAACGGTCGCAACGGCGGGCCGGTATGGACCGCGGCGCAAAAGGCCCTTATCAAAGAGGCGGTCAATACCTATAAGACCATGATTCGGCCCCTGGTCCGAACCGCCAACCTTTATCACATCTTTCCCCGTCCCACCGGCAAGATTTGGGATGGCGTCGAGTACTTCGACCCGGGGTCCCGGAAGGGAGCTGTGTACGTATTCCGCCCCGACAGCCCCGCCGCCACGCACACGATGCGGCTCAAGGGCCTGGAGCCGCAGGCCCGTTATTGGCTCTGGTGCGCGGATGGTTCCTTTTCTCCGATGCAAATGGGTGGGCAGAGCTTGATGCAGACGGGGCTGACGCTCGGCCTCCCTCAGCCCAACACCAGTGAAATCGTTTTCCTTCAAGATGCGACATTGGGAAGACCGCAGGCCGTTACCTCGAGCCGGACACGGTGAAGGGGCTGAAGTACCTGGAAGCCGTGCGACAATCCACAGCTTCAGGTAGCCCATTCTCCTTCAGTGTGGCGTCAAAGTCCGAGGGGAACGGAGCCAGGGGCTCGCTCGTGGTGCGCGCGGCGTAGCGGATCAGGTTCAGCAACAGCCTGTCGGCCGCGGGATGCTTGTCCACGTTGTCGAGGATGTTGAATGCGTTCAGGATGATTGTGCCCGCTCCAACCCGGCAGACACTCAGCATTGTGCCGGCGGCATAACCGTCGGGCCGGCTGTGATGGCAAACAGCAAATGCGGCCGCCGCGACCTCCTCGGGCGTGTCCTGCCCTTCAAAGAACAGGCGGCTAATCAGGGGACCGTAGTAATCCCAGTCCATAATGCCTGGCGGCTGCAAGCCGTCAAAAAAGGGATGCCTTTTCGCCACGCACTCTTTGTGATAGAGCCAGTCGGGAAAGTCAGTCAGACGCCCCTTGTTCTTGAGCGGCAGCCAACCCAGGGCGTCACCACCTTTCCTGAAGGCGCCCGGCTTGAGAAAGACAGCGACGCCGCCCCGCGCCACGCGCTCGACCAGGTCTTTCCTGGTTTCCGGTTTCACGTTGGACTCGTTCCAATCTCCGATCAGGATTATTTGGCGGACCGCGGCCGGTTCCGCCTGCAGTGGCGCCACGCTCAGGCCCCGGGCCTTGAGCCACTCCTGCACGCGGGAATCCAGCATGCTTACCGTGACGGCGGCAGCCCCAGCCGCGGGCGTGGGTGGTTCGCTCAGGTAGAAGGCCAAGCGTCCGCCTGCCGGCGCGCCGCCACGTTCGAGGGTAGCCGCGAAGGCATATTGTCCGGCAGGGCCCGGAAGGGTGATCTCGCCCGCAAACACTGCCACGGCCAAAGGGCCGTCTTCACCGAACGCCGGTTTCGGAATCACGACCTCCGGTTTCGCTGACCACGCCACGCCGTCCGGCCCCACCACCCGCAACCACGCCGGATAGGTTCCCGGCGCCAGCACATCTTCGTTGGCCAGGACGGCCTCGAGCTTCACCGGGCGGCCCGAGTAGGCGTGCATGGGCGCGGCAAACAGACACCACCGCAACGGCGCCCAACCGTCCTGAAGCGCGTCCATGAGGCCGGGTTTGAATTCGCGCCAGAACGTCCAGAGGCCCTCACCGCTGTAACCGTGGTCCAGCAAGCCCGTAAGGTTGAAGCCGCAGATCCTGGGATTGGACCGGATCAGGTTGAACCCCAAGAGCCGTTGACGCCCGTGCAGTTGCTGGCTGGCGCGCAGCATCTCCTCCGGAAACGCATAGACCCCATCCATCCCGAATCTTTTCCAGTCAGCGGCGAGTTTCTCTGCGTTCTGCTTGAGGAATTTGAAGTTGTCCCAGTCGGGATTGGCGCCGTGTTGTTCATAATAGCGCACCTCCCGGACGACGTTCATCTGGCTGCCGATGCCGTATTCGGAAAGGAACACCGGCTTGGAGTCCCTGCCCAGGTTGCGGATGCCCGCCTCGATTTCCGGCGTGTGCGGCACGGCGGGATAGACATGGGCGTCGCCCGCCCCCTCGAAATAGCCTCCGAAGAGGCCGTTTCTGGCCGTGCCCTTATAGCCGGGGCTCTCGACACCCCATTGGCACTCCCATTCCCTGCTGCCGGGGTTGCAGACCGACCCGATGTTGTACTGGCCGTCCCACCGCCCGCTTTGCTGCAAGACCAGGCGCGAATCGTCCAGCGAGCGCAGCAGGCCGAGGCTGGCCACTGCGTGACACGTCAGCGCGCCGTTGCCCATCTCGTTTACCAGTCCGAAAATAACCACGCTGGGATGGTTCCGGTCGCGAAGGACCATTTCCCGCAGATTGGCGTCGAACCGCTCCGCCATCTTGGGCGAATCGGCCAGGAGCCAGGCGGCCAGGTCTTCCTCATAGACCATCAACCCAATCTCGTCGCACAGGTCCAGTTGATACGGATGCGCTATTCCCGAGATAAAACGCACGGCGTTGAAACCGCACGATTTCATGTACAGCAGATCCCTGCGGAGGAGGTCGGGAGCGGTCGCCGGCGGGAGGACCACCCCGATGGGACAGTGATTGCCGGTGTGTGAACTCTTCAGGAAAATGCGCTTTCCGTTCAGGCGGAAATAACCTCTTTCGACCCTCAACTCCCGAAAGCCGAATCGCGTGACGTTCTCATGGGCGTTCGCGTTCGGGCCGGAGAGGAGGCGGGTGGTCAGGCGATAGAGGCAAGGGTCATCGAGCTGCCACAAGCGGCAGGCGGGCACGGTCAACTCACACTCGACCTGCCGGTTGCCAGGCGGCAGCTCCTGCTCGAGAGTCAGGGCGGCGACGGGCTCGCTGCCGAGCGCGGGCGCAATGACGAACCGGAACTGCCCGCGCGCGCCGGCCTGGCCCGCGTTCATCACCGTGGCCTGGACCTTCACCCGGCCCGTCTTCCAGTCCGGGCGCACATACACGTCCTCGAGGCGGACAGACGGCACCCAGAGCAATTCCACCGGCTCAACGATGCCGCCGCTGTTGTACCCGCTCCCGGCCGCTATACCGGCAGGCACCTTGTTTCGGTGAGGCGTCTCCGCCAGCACGATGCCGTCAATGGGATCGGCCCTCGGGTTCAGAACGCGCACGGCAAGCCGGTTCAACGTCCCCGGCCTCAGCGCATCCGTGACCTCCAACACAAATGGCGTCTCCCCGCCTTCATGACCGCCGATGGGCACGTCATTCAGCCACACATCCGCCAGGTAATCCACCGCGTGGAAATGCAGCAGGCAGCGCCCGCCCGGATACGGATTCTGCGGCGGCGTGAACTGGCGCCAATACCACGCGACCCCGTGGTAGCCCGGCAGGGCCTCCTGTAGAATGCCCGGCACGCGGACGGGGCTGGCGTCCGGTCTCGCCCCTTTCCACCAGGCCTCCCCGCGCCCCGCGTTCTTCGGGTCCGCTGCCACCACCCAATCATTCCCATCCAGTGGCAGGAGGGCTGTCCCGGTTGTCTGCGCCCCGGGCGCCGCGGCGGGTTGGCTCAGTGTGTCCTGCGCGTTGCTGCCGGCGGTGGTCAAGGCGATTGCCACGATGGCCATGGCCAGCCGGCGCGCCGGCCGTTTCGGGTTCGTCGTGCGCTGCATCTTCTTGCTTGTGAACCAAGGAAGCAGGATAAAGTCAAGCCAGGAAACTGCCCCGCTTTTGTGGTTGACATGCTTCTGGGTTCGGTTGCTAATCTGCGCAAGAAATACCCCATATCCGTGAAAACTGGGCGTGGAAGGCGTGTCGCGAACGAAGCAGACCAACTCCATAAGGAGCTGGTTGGCCAGGTGCTGGAGGGCAACCTGGAGGCTTTGAAGGTCCTGAAAAGCCGGGTCGAACCGGCGGTGCGCAAGCGCCTTCTAGCTCGGGGCGCGTCGAAGGACGAAGCCGATGAGGTTCTCTCTGCCGTGTGGGCAAGTTCTATTGTGGGGAGGGATGCCGGCGCCGGGTCTTTGTTCGCCGCTTACAAGGGGCTGAGCAGCCCCACGACCTGGCTGGCCACGGTTGCCCTGAATCGGTGGCTCGATCGCAAGCGGAGGGAAGCGGTGCATGATCGCTGGGTCAGAGAGGAACAAAGAACCAGAGGGTCGTCGCCCAGCGACAACCAGCCGGCTCCGGATCTCACGCTTCTCCGGCTGCTTAAAGATTCGCTGGACAGGGCCTTCGGACAGTGTGATGGGGAATCGTTGGTCCTGTTGCGGTTAGTCCACGCGCATGGCCTTTCGCAACGGGCGCTCGCCTCAACCTGGGGTTTGCCTGAATATGCCCTGAGCCGCCGCCTGACCCGGACGATGAAGCAGATTTCCAAGGCCACGATGGATCATATCAGGCAAACCGACCCTTGGCTGGACCTCCGGTGGGAGGACTTTCTGGAACTTTGCCAGCAACTTTCTGACGACGCGAATGCAAACTCGACGGGCTTGCACGTATAGAGGGAAAATGTCGGACGACATATTCAAGCTGCTCGACCGATTTCTGAAGCTTCACGAAAAGGAGGTTTCGGGACGGGCGGCGGCTCTGGATGCCTCATTGAAAGGACGCCTTCGGCAATGTGCCGAAGGGCGGTTGAGCAAAGATGACCGGGCGGCGTTATGCGGCGAAATCCGGGATAACCGGGAAGCCTTGGCCTTCCTGGCTCGGGAAATTCAGACGGCCGCAGCGTCCGGGAATCAGAAGAAAGAAAAGGCCAATGAAGCAGGAACGAATCAATCTGCTGCCTGACCCGCAATTCACGGCCCTCAAGCCGCAGCTTGCCCAGCGCATCGAGCGGGCAGCAAAGGCGATCACCCCGGCGAACTTCGGCAGTTTCTGTGACGGAGCCATGCGGCGGGTGGTCACAGCCGGCATCACCCAATGTGGAGCATCGGAGGGCAGCATCTGGCTCCTCGACGAGGCCGGGGAGAATCTGGTCAACGTCTTCAACAGCGGCCCCGATGCGGCCAAGCTGGTTGGCTTCCGCCAGCCTTTGACCTCCGGCATCGTGAGCATGGTTTTTGCCACCCATCAGCCCTTCATGGAAAACGGGGTGTTCAAGAATGCCCTGATAGACAAGACGGTGGACAAGCTGGTGGGAAAACGGACCAATGCCATGATCGTGGTGCCGCTGTTCTTTGCCAAAGACTGCCGGGGGGTCATTTCCGCCGTCCAGCTTGTGCCGGCGGCCGAGGCCGCCGCCGGTTCGCCCGGTTTTGCCGCCGAACACCTGGGCCGGATGCAATTCGCCTCTGAACTGCTCACGCGGCTGATTGATTTCAAGCTGCTGTCCCTCATGACAGGGTGGGGAAAGGACTGACACCTATGGCTTATTGGCTCTCCTTGGAACAAGCGGCCTCCGACCTCCGCCGGGGAACCGGCAAAGGCGTGAAGATTGCCGTGATTGACTCGGGCGTGGAAAGCACCCATCCCGATCTGAAAGGGTCTCCAGCTCAACGACGACCTGGCGGTGGTTGAGGAGGACCTTACGCTCAAAGTAGTGGAGGGCGGCGGGGTGGACCTGTTTGGACACGGCACGGCTGTCGCTTCCGTTATCCGGAACGTGGCGCCGGAGGCTCAGATCGGCAGCTTCCGGGTGTTGGGTGACCGGCTGCAGTCCCGCACCGCCATCATCCGGGAGGGCGTTCGCCAGGCGCTGGACCGGGGCTACCACATCCTGAATTGCAGCTTCGGCTGCCGGGGTGAGGAGCAGTTCATCATGAAATACAAGGACTGGGTGGACGAGGCCTATTTGAAGGGTGTCCACGTGGTTGCCGCCTGCAACAATGACGATTTTACAGTTCCGGAATGGCCGGGCTTCTTCACTTCGGTCATCACGGTGAACATGGCCATCACGACGGAACTGGAAGCGTTTTACTACCGCCCTGGGTCGCTGGTGGAATTTGCGGCCACGGGGGTGGATGTCAATGTCGCGTGGAAGGGCGGGGGCCGCCGAACCGTTTGCGGCAGCAGCTACGCGGCTCCGCGCGCGGCCGCCCTGCTGGCTCGGTTGCTTGCAATTCACCCACAGCTTCCACCGGCCCAAGCCAAGGCGATGATGCACCAGTTGGCGATGCCGTGGTCCACGGAAGTAGCGGCCAGGAACGTCTGTCTCTAAGCGGACACCATGACAACCGAAGCTACATCACCGAAGAGGCCGACCAAGGCAAACCCTGCCTCCAACCTTGCCCCGGCCGGCGCCTGTGATAGTGCGCAAACCAAACCGAACCTTCGCGTTCTTTGGCGGTACGGGTGGAAGTTCCTGCGGATGTTCCCCAAGTATGCCCTGCTGTTGGTGGTCCTGTCCGTAACCAGCTCGGTAGTGTTGGTTTCGACGCCTTTGTTGCTGGGGAAGATTACGAACGACATCAAGATGACGGGCAAGGCGGCGCCCGCCAAGGCGGGGGAAAATGCCACGAAAGCCGCGGCCTCGCCCGGACCTCAAGGAGAGCCTGGGGTCGGCAATGGCAGCCTTGGCAAGCCATCGTCATCGTCCCGCTCGGAGAAACGAGCCTTGGTCTGGTCCTACCTGCTCTGGCTGGCCTGCGCCTTTGGTGGCATTGGACTGGGCCTTGGCATCCGATATTCCCAGTCGGCTTTGGACGTGAACATGGCCAATGCAATCCGCGAAAGGCTGTTCTCGCGCATCATTCGCGAGCGGCTGGAATTCTTCCACGCGAACGACGTGGGGCGCTTGACGATGCTCATCAACCAAATGAGCATCGAGGCGCAAATGACTCTCCGGCAGACCGTGCTCGACCCGTTCTTCCAAACGGTCAACTTTCTGTTTGCGGTAAGCGGCTTGGTCTTTAGTTTCTCACAACTGCAGCAGGGGGGCGGTTCCCAGATCATCTGGCTCGGGGTAGTCGTGGTCCTCCTGATGGCCCTGCTCTCGCCGCTGGCAGTCAGTCGCATGGGCGGCCGGCTGCAATCCTCTTCGGCTGAGGTCATTGGTCAGAACCTGGCCGTGGCCAGTTTGGTCAACGGTTCCTTGAATTCTCCGGAAGAAGTGCAGTCCTTTAACGCGGAAGATTTCTTTGCCGCGAAATACCGGGCCGGCTTGGAGAAAATCCGGGCCTCGAGGATCCGCCAGACGGTGACGGTCGAGTTTATCAATACGCTTAACTCGCTGCCAACCGTTCTGATCCAGGTTCTATTTATCGGCGTGGCCTTGTTGATGGTGTTGGCGCAGTCCTCAGCCTCGGGCCAGGCGGGCTATCTGGTTTCTATTCTGCTGCTGGTGCCGCAAATCATGATGCCCATTCAGGCGATCTCTTGCTACATGGTGATGCTGCGCTCCTCGTGGCCCAGCGTTGAGAGCGTTCTCCGCCATTTGGAGGAACTGCCGCCGCCCACGCAATTGCCGTCTGGGGCTGGAACCGTAAAGCCGTCTCCGGAACTGGAAGCCAAGAACATTGTCTTTCGCTACCGAGCCGATCTGCCGGCGGTCTTGGACCATGTTTCCTTCTCCGTGCCGGCGGGCAAAATCACCGGTTTGGTGGCCAAGATGGGCCAGGGCAAGACCACCTTCTTCCGCCTGGCGCTGGGTTTCTACCAGCCTCAGCAAGGCGAGGTCCTGCTGGGGGGCCGTCCAGTCCGGAACTATCCGCCGGCCGAATTGCGGCAGCACGTCGTCATGATGGCCCAGTTCCCGGCCTTCTTCCATGACACGCTGCGTGAGAACCTGCGGATTGCCAAACCGGAAGCCACCGATGCCGAGTCGAGTCGCTTTGCCGGCATACCGGGATCTGGCCCCTGATAGCTCAACGAGTTGGAACCGAGCCGGAGAAGGCCCGCTTTCCGAATCCGTTGGACCGGCAGTTTGCAGGCGGTCAAATGTTTTCCGGCGGACAGAAGAAACTGCTGGCCTTAACGCGGTGCCTGTTGCGCTCCCCCACCTTTCTGCTGCTGGATGAGCCTACTGCGGGCATGGATAACGATGAAAAATATGGGTTGGTGCCGGATTTAAGAAAGGCCTGTGCCGGCAAAACCGTCATGGCCGTGGATCATGACGTTCTGTGGCTGATGAAGTTTTGCGATCATTTCGTCGTTTTGGATCAAGGCCGGGTGGTGCAGCAGGGAAATGGGCACGATTTGGCGCGGCAGCCCGGCCTATTTAAAGACCTTTACGATAGAACGGGAAGCACGACCCCAGCGTAAAGCCGTCAAAATAGAGGAATCATTCGCATAGGAACAGGCATGAAAACAGGCACAAGGCAACAGGCACGAGCCGACTGGCAGCGCGTCCGGTCCTTGCGCTGCAAAGAATTTGCCCCCGGTCTCCGCTGGGGCACGGCAGGAGTGCCGAGTGGCACTTCGCAACAAAGACACACGGAGAAAGCTCGGTAAACTGACAAAGCAAAGTTATGGCAAAAACAAAGACCATTCAGGTAACGGTTGGAGACAAAGTAACTGAAAAGTTCGACGAGAAAACAGTCCGCACGACCCACCCGGTTCCCCCGCCTGCTGCGGAGGTTCAGGGAAGGGACTGGTTATGGAAACTGGCAGAATGTCCCTGGTGCGGCGGGCTTAACTACATTTGGTACGATACGGATGCGTATCACCTCTACAAGTGCTGTCACTGTCCGCAGTACTTCAAAGCATAGCAGTACGGCGGCACGCTCGGCAGGCGACAGCCTCTGTTGCCTGCCGTCCCTCCCTATCATCTTTCATGACGGCTCCACCTGAACAGAAGGATCGTTCTTATTACGAGCGGCAGGTGAGGCAGGCAGTTTCGACCGGACAGTTTCTCATCGCGATTGAGCTTGCCCGGGAGGGGCTGGCCGCGGCGGAGGACAGCCTGGCACTGCGGCAGCAACTGGCTCTGGCCCTGGTGCAGACCGGGGCGATTGACGCCGGACGGAAGGAGTTGGCCAAACTGGTCAGCACCGGGGCTTGCGACGAAGAGACCCTCTGCCTGATGGGGCGCGTGCACAAAGAAATCTGGCGCCGAGCCGGCGACGCGGCCGAGAAGGCGGCGGCCCTGGCCCAAGTCGTGCGGTACTATGGGGAAGCTTTTAGCCGTCATCGCCAATATTACGGGGGCGTCAATTTGGCGTACGCTTTGGCCCTCTCCGGGCAGCGCGCCGAGGCGGAACGGCGTGCTGGCGAAGTAGCTGAAATCTGCCGCCGCGCGGCAGGGGATACGGAGCATTGCCAGGATGCCTGGTTGCTGGCAGCCTGGGGCGAGGCGGCCGTTCATCTGGGTGATGCGGCCTCGGCTCGGGGTTGCTACTGCCGGGCAGCCTCTCTGTTCAAAGGGAAGTGGCGCGATTTGTCTTCCATGCGCCGGCAGGCACGCGAACTCCTGCGCGCGCGCGCTGAGGATGAGCGCACCTTTGATGACTGCTTCGAACTTCCGACGGTCGTGACTTTTGTGGGGCACATGTTGGACCGGCCGACGCGCCCAACGCCCCGTTTCCCGCCGGCGCTGGAAGACCCGGTGCGGCGTCGCCTCCTCGAACATCTAAGGGGGCTAAGAGCGGGATTTGGCTATTCGTTTGCGGCGTGCGGCGGAGATATTCTGTTTTGTGAAGGTCTGTTGGAGCAGGGGGCTGAGTTGCACCTCATCCTGCCTTTCCCGTTGGAGGTTTTCAAGGCCCAGAGCGTTTCCTATGCCGGTTCGTCCTGGGAGAGCCGCCTGGACCAGGTCGTGGCGTGCGCGGCCAGTGTGGACGTTTGCAACCCTGCGGAAACGACTCTCGCGCCGGGGCAGGCGCCTTCTGCCGTCGCTTACCTGTTTGGCAACCGAATCACCACGGGCATGGCTCGGCTTCAGGCACGGACTTTGGACCTGGAATTGAAGACCCTGGCACTATGGGACGGCAGAGCGGGTGACGGGGTAGGGGGGACCGCCAGCGTCGTGGCGGAGTGGAATGAGCTGCACTTGAATCCCATTCTGATCAATCCCTCTCTGTTCCTTGAGGCGGACAGCATTGGGAAGGCGCGAATCAGGACGGGACAAAGCATCCCGCCGCCGTCGCCGCTGGGGCTGAACATCCAGGCGATGCATCAGGATATTAAAGCGATGTTGTTTGCCGACGTGGTTGGCTATAGCCGAATTGGCGGAACTTATGTGGTGCCTTACGTGAGGGAGTTCATGCGCAGGGTGAGCCGGCTCATCGCGGACTCGGCCCATCCGCCCATCATCGTAAACACTTGGGGCGACGCCTTTTATCTCGTTTTCGACACGGTGGGCGAAGGCGCCTGGTTTGCGCTGGAACTCCGCGATTTGGTAGGTCAGACGGATTGGGCTTCTCTTGGGTTGCCCACGGAGCTAAGCATCCGCATCGCTCTGCACGCGGGGCCGGTGTATGCCTGCGTGGATCCGGTGATTCGGCAGGTGACTTTCACCGGGTCGCATGTCACGCAGGCGGCGCGAATGGAACCAGTGACAGCGCCCGGGCAGGTCTATGTCAGCCAGGAATTTGCTGCTTTGTGTGCCGCGGAAGGATGCGAAGGCGTGGCCTTCGAGTACCTCGGACGGTTGCCGCGAGCGAAGAAATACGGTGACGCGCCTCTCTACAGGCTGGACCGGGACCATGCGCGATAATCCCTGCATTACCGCTCTTGCGCCTTTTGTTTTGCGTTCTCCATCCGCCACCTCGGTCAATGAACTCGAACAAGCTAATCAAACCCGAGCATGAAAACTATTCGCCTCTTCATTTCCTCCCCCGGCGACGTCGTGCGCGAGCGGCAGATTGCCGAGCGGGTGGTGGCGCGCCTGAACGTCGAGTTTGCCGGACGGGTGCGGCTCGACCCGTATTTCTGGGAATACGAGCCGATGCGGCTGGACCGGAATTTCGAGGACCAGATACCGCCGACCTCGGAGTTTGACCTGCTGATTTGCATCCTGTGGTCGCGGCTGGGCACGCCTTTGAAGGGGTCCGACGGGCGGGAGTGGGCCTCGGGCACCGAATACGAGGTGGGCACGGGTTTGGAATCCTACCAGGCCCGGGGCGCGCCGGAGCTGATGATCTACTTGAACCGGACGCCGGCCCAGATCCGCCAACTGCCGCGCGAGGAGCGGGAGCGGCAGATGCGGCAACTGGAGGCGCTGGAGAATTTTGTGCGCCGGTTCTGCTTTGACCCGCAAACGGGAGTGATCAAGGGCGCGTTCACCAACTACGAGGACCTGGGGCAGTTTGAGGAGCGGCTCGAGCAACATCTGCGCAAGGTGCTGGTGAAGAAGTCCCCGGTGGCACGCCCGGAAGACAAGGCGGCCATTCCGGCAGCGCCCAGGTGGACCGGCAATCCGTTTCGGGGTTTGCAGGTCTTTGAGAGCGAGCACGCGGACGTGTTTTTTGGACGCACGCGGGCGATCGGCGAGGTGATCGGGGCCTTGCGGCGGCAGGGGCAGCAGGTGGAGGAAGCGCGGCTGCGTTTGGGCGGCGGGAAAGGGGAGGCGGAAGGGTTCCGCGCGGCGGCGTTTGTGCTGGTGACCGGGATGAGCGGGATTGGCAAGAGTTCGCTGGTGCGGGCGGGGATTTTGCCGTTGCTGACGCAGCCGGGGGATGGAATTGGCCTGTGGCGGCGGGCAGTGCTGCGGCCGGGTGAATCTTCCGGGGACCTGTTTGACGGGCTGGCAGCGGCCTTCGCGCGGGAGGGGGCATTGCCCGAGCTGGTGCGCGGGGGCCAAACGGCGCCGGAGTTGGCGGGGCTGCTCCGGGGCGCGCCGGGGGCGATCAACCTGCTGATTTCGCAGGCGCTGACGCACGCGGCGGACCTGCAATGCGAGCAGGAGAAGCACGGGCTGCGGGAATCCGCCCGAGATTTTGCCAAGGAAGGCCGGCCCGGTGACGCGGAGCGATGCGAGCGGCTGGCGGAGGGGCTGGCACCCAAGCCGGCGCGGCTCGTGCTGGTGGTGGACCAGATGGAGGAGCTTTTTTCACTCGAGAAGGTGACGGCGCAGCAGCGGCAGGGTTTTGTGAGCGCGCTGGGAGCGCTGTCGCGGAGCGGGTGGGTTTATGTGCTGGGGACGCTGCGGAGCGATTTCTTCGCCCGCTGTGCCGAGCTGCCGGAGCTGATGGCGTTGAAGCAAGGGGACGGGCTGTATCATTTGCAGCCGCCGACGCCGGGGGAGGTGGCGCAAATGGTGCGGCAGCCGGCGCTGGCGGCGGGCTTGCGCTTTGAAGGCGACGGGGTCAACCAGGCGCCCTTGGATGAGGTGATCCGGGACGCGGCTTTGAAAAACCCGGAGGCCCTGCCGTTGCTGGAGTTTTGCCTGGACCAGCTCTACCAGCGGCGAACGGCCGCCGGGGTTCTAACCCATGAAGCGTATCGGGCGATGGGCGAGCTTGCGGGGGCCATCGGGCAGAAAGCGGAGGAGAGCTTCCAGAAGCTACAGCCCACCGAGCGGGAGGCCTTTGAGGCGGTGATGCGGCAGGTGACGACTGTGGCGCTGGAGAAGCAGGAGACGTTCAATCGCCGGTGGGCCGATTACGCGGAGTTGGCCTCCAGCCCGGCGGCGAAGAGTTTTGCGGATGCGTTCTGCAGCCCGCAAGGACGGCTGTTCGTGACCAGCCGGACGGATGACGGGCGGGCGATCGTGAGCGTGGCGCACGAGGCGTTGTTGAGCCAGTGGCCGCGATTGGCGAAGTGGCTCGAGGTAAACCGGGAGAATCTGAAGATACGGGCGGAGGTGGCCTTGGCGACGAGCTACTGGCGGGAGGCCGGCCGGAATGCGGACTACCTGCTGCCAGGGGGCTTGCCTTTGGCCAAGGCCCGGCAAGCCCTCGAGGCGGGTTTTCTGGAGGAGGCGGAGAAGGAGTTTGTCAGGGCCTCCATAGCGCGGGTCGAAGCCCAGGCCCGGCGGCGGACGAGGATGTGGCAGGGCGTGGCGGCGGGGTTCGCGTTCTTGGCGTTGCTGGCTGGGGCGGGCGGGGTGGTGGCTTGGCATCAAAAGCAGCAGGCCCAACGAGCCGGGGCAGTGGCCCGGCACGCCCGGCAAACGGCGGAGGGCCTGATCAACTCGATGCTGTTTGATCTGAGCGACAAGCTTGAGCCCATCGGCCGGCTTGACCTGCTGGATGATGTGTCCCGAAAAGCGGAGGATTACTTTCGCAACCTGCCCCAGGCCGAGCTCACCGGCGACGTGCTGCGCAATAAGGCAGTGATGTTCAGGAATCGGGGCGATGTCCTCTTGGCTCAGGGCAAGCTGAAGGCCGCGCGCGAGGCCTACCAGCAGGGCATGGAGATTAGTCGCCGGCTGGCGCAGGCCGATCCGACCAAGGCCAGGGCCCAGCTGGGCTTGGGCGTCAGCTATGACAAGCTCGGGGACGTGGCGCAGAAGGAAGGGGACCTCAAAGCCGCGCGCGAGGCCTACCAGCAGTCCATGGAGATTAGTCGCCGGTTGGCGCAGGCCGACCCGACCAACGCCCAGGCCCAGCGGGATTTGAGCGTCAGCTATAACAATCTCGGAATCGTGGCGCTGCAGGAAGGGGACCTCAAAGCCGCGCGCGAGGCCTGCCAGCAGGGCATGGAGATCAGTCGCCGGCTGGCGCAGGCCGACCCGACCAATGCCGAGGCCCAGCGGGGTTTAAGGCTCAGCTACGAAAGGCTCGGAGATGTGGCGCTGCAGGAAGGGGACCTCAAAGCCGCGCGCGAGGCCTACCAGCAGGGCATGGAGATTAGTCGCCGGCTGGCGCAGGCCGACCCAACCAACGTCCAGGCCCAGCGGGATTTGAGCATCAGCTATAACAGACTTGGGGACGTGGCGCAGAAGGAAGGAAACCTCAAGGCCGCGCGCGAGGCCTACCAGCAGGACATGGAGATCAGTCGCCGGCTGGCGCAGACCGACCCGACCAACGCCCAGGCCCAGCGGGAATTGTTCGTCAGCTATAACAATCTCGGAATCGTGGCGCAGAAGGAAAGGAACCTCAAAGCCGCGCGCGAGGCCTACCAGCAGGGGATGGAGATTAGTCGCCGGCTGGCGCAGACCGACCTGACCAACGCCGAGGCCCAGCGGGATTTGAGCGTCAGCTATAACAATCTCGGAATCGTGGCGCAGAAGGAAGGGGACCTCGAAGCCGCGCGGGAGGCCTACCAGCAGGGCATGGACATTCGCCGCCGGTTGGTGCAGGCCAACCCGACCGACGCCAGAGCGCGCCGGGATTTAGCTAGCGCGTATGGAAACATGGCCGAGCTTGAGCTTTCCTGGCGAAGGCCCAAGGAGGCCATTGCGGCTGCAGAGGCGGGACTGAAAGCCGATCCTGCCGAAGGGTGGATCAAGGTTAACCTCGCTCATGGGTACCTGTTCGACGGCCAGTACGAAAAGGCGAAAGAGCTTTACCTGGCGAATCGCGCGGTCAAGCTCAACGACGAGCAGACCTTCGCCGATGCCGTACTGGACGATTTCCGGCAGTTTCGGGAGAAGGGGCTTAGCCACCCCGACATGGAGAAGATCGAGAAACTGCTCCGGGAAGGCGCGCCGCGCTGAGGGTTGTCATGCAAAACGATTACTTGCTCCCGCTGGTCCTGGGTGTGACGGGGCACCGCAACATCAACCCCGGCAACCCTGCGCTGGCGGCTGGTGTCCAATCCCAACTCAACCGGCTTAAGAGAGCCTTTCCACATAGTCCGTTCATCCTCCTGTCTTCGCTGGCGGAAGGGGCTGATCAATTGGTGGCGCGCCTGGCCTTGGAATGTCTGGACGCCCGTTTGATTGTGCCGTTGCCCTTTTCGGAAACCGAGTATCGAAGGGACTTTGCCACCCTTGAATCTCAACGGGAGTTTACCGCGCTGCTTGGCCGGGCGGAATCGGTCTTTTTGGTTGCGCAAAAGGAGGAGGCCGCCGCCCTGGCCCGGCCGGGAGAGTCTCGCAATCGCCAATATGCGCGCGCGGGCGCATGGATCGCCGAGAACGCGCAGATCCTTTTGGCGATTTGGGATGGTCAGCCTGCCCGCGGCCTGGGCGGCACCGGCGATGTCGTGAAATGGCACCAACGGCGGATGGCGCCCAAGGCCTTTTCCTCTATCACCGAAGACAAGAGTGTTCTCGCCGGAGATGACCCGGGCTTTGTGATCCTCATCCATCCGGAAACTGGCGAGTGCCGCAACACACCGGTCACCGCCGAGGCCTCCCTGGCCACTGGCCCTTTCGGGCGAATTGACCGGTTCAATATGGATGCCGGCCGTCTGCTTAACCAAGGGGGCGAGCCGCTTTTGGCCCGCTCGCAAGAGCAACTATTCCGGGACCAGGGCGGACATTGTCTGCTCGCGGGCAACAGAAGCATCCAGGAACTGCTTCATTGGTTTGCCATGGCTGACAGCCTGGCGGGGCAGTTTGAGAAGCGGCAGGGCGGGGTGGTTGGCGGGGTTGCCGTCCTTTTCTTCCTGGCCATGACCTTCTCCAACCAGCCGGGCATGAAGGAGGCGGCGGCCTTCTATTTAGTCCTGATGGCTTTGATTTTTCTCGTGGCCTTTGGGGCGAAGCGTTTGCGTTTGGAAGATCGCTATTTCGATTACCGCGCCCTGGCCGAAGGCTTGCGGGTGGCTGTTTTCTGGCGCCTGTGCGGCATTGGCCGCCGCGTCTCGCTCAATTATCTCAGCCAGCATGTGGGCGTCGTTGCCTGGGTGCGAGAGGCCTTGCGCAGCGTCGAGCTGACCCAGGCGATTCCGGGTCGGGAAGCAGGCCCCACGGACAAAATGGAGGCCATCGGACTGGCCGAAACGCTTTGGCTGCGGGATCAGGCCACTTACTTCAAGCTCAAGATCGCGGAACTCAACCGGAGACACAAGTGGTTGCGGCGCGTATCCTACGCCGGCTTCCTGCTGTTGTCGGTTGTGGCGGGTGTCAAGACCGTTGGCCAGTATCTCCACAGCCAGGCAGGGAATCCGCCCATCACGCACTTTTTGGGACCGCTGGGGATGCTGGTGGCGGTGGGGCTGGCGGCCAGTTACTACGACGAGAAAAAAAGCTATGCCACCCTCATCAAGCGCTACACTCTGAGCGGCAGCTTGCAGTTGCGCGCTTCCGAAAAACTGCGCTCGCCTGACCACCCCCCGGAAGCCGTCATCCTGCAGATTGGACGGGAGGCGCTGAGCGAAAACGCCGATTGGCTCTGGATGCAACGGGAAATGCCGCTCAAGCCCGGCGCTTGACCCCGTTAAAACTCGCCCGGTGACTGTTTAGGTCTGGTGCACTGAGCGCAACGGACGCAATTCCCCCTCACCCTGGGCTTGGCTATGCAATACCACGACGCCGGCCTTCGAGTCATTCTCGATGCCAATATCGTCGGCTTTTTCGATAACCCTCCCCAGTCGCTCATCAAGGAAGCAGTCGCGGCCCAGGTCCCCGACGGCTGCTCAGTTAGCTTGACTGCGGCCCCTCCGCTGGGGTATTCAAGCGGACGGGCTCGGGGGAATTGGGCGGCGCCGCGCGCCACCCGTTCTCCTGGGTTGGAAATTGAATGTTATGACAACAGAAGTCTTTTGCGCCAGCCGCTGGACCCGAGGCAACCGGCTGTTCCGCACCTGCATCGAAGTCAGTGACAAATCGGTCACCCGGCGCAAACGCTCCTGGTTCAGCCAGGATGAAATGAGCATCAGCATCAGCAAGGTGGCCTCCGTCCATATCAAAACCGGGGTGTTTTGGTCCAACATCCTCATCGAGTCTTCAGGTGGGACCGACCCGATGGCCAGCCACGGTCATCGCAAGGCCGATGCGGTGCGCATCAAGGAATTGATCGAGCAAAACCAGGCCGCCCTGGCGAAAACCGCCCCGGGCGAGGTTTAGGCGGAGCCTGTCCCAGAGAACCCGGCGAGTGGAAAACTGCATCCCGACCTTTGTCGCAACCTTTGTCGAATTGGCCATTTTTCGACCTGCCTGCCGGCAAGCAGGCAAAGCTGGCGACGAAGGTTGCGACAAAGGTCCGGAATCGGAGTTCCTGGGACAGGCTCCAGCTAACCTGGATGCTTTTTATTGAGAAGTCCCAGGAGGGCGTGTACGCGACTTGCGCTTTGGCCGATTCCCGAGTATAATATGAATAGTTACCCGGGCTGATACACGCCTCCTCGTGGGGATGGCGAGGGCCGGGGAAATGACTCATGGAACCGGCGCGGGAACAAGTGACTGACTCCTCGAGGCGGTTGGGGCCGCAAATCCCCAAGCCGCTGAGAAGCTGCTGCCGCTGGTCTATGAGGAGTTGCGCCGCCTGGCGGCGGCGAAGATGGCCAACGAGGCGCCCGGCCAGACGCTTCAACCCACGGCATTGGTGCATGAGGCCTGGCTGCGGCTCAGCGGAGCCGGTAACCAGGGCTGGAACGGTCGTGAGCATTTCTTCCGCGCCGCGGCCGAGGCCATGCGTCGCATCCTGGTGGATCGCGCGCGGCAACGAGCCGCTGAAAAGCGCGGGCGCAACCCCCAGCCTACGGAGTTGTCGGATTCCAAAATCCAGGCCCCCTCGCAGGATGATCAGATGCTCGCGGTCCACGAGGCGCTCGATCAACTCGCCCTCCGCGATCCCCTGTCCGCTGATTTGGTCAAGTTGCGCTACTTTGTCGGGTTGAGCATGGCCGAAGCCGCCGAGTCGCTTGGCCTCCCATTGCGCGCCGTCGAGCGAATGTGGACCTTCGCCAAGACGTGGCTGCGAGAGGAAATCCGGGCCCGTGGCGGCCGCTATACCGGGCGCCATGATTGACTGCGCTCGAACTTGAACAAGAGGAAACAGAGAGAACGGAGATAGCCGTTCTCCGTTTCCTCCTGTTCATCACCAGGGCCATCGGGGGCGCAAAAAATTATGGCGTCGTGTATAAATTACTTGGCGGGAATGGTTCAGGAATTCCGCTTCTCTAGATGAAGGCAGTTTATGGACGCGAATACGGATCCGTCGTTGGACCGCGAGCGGGAGATTTTCCTGGCGGCGCTGGAAAGGCCGTCTCCGGGCGAACGCGCGGCGTTCCTGGACAGAGCTTGCGGGAAGGATGGGCCGTTGCGCGCCCGTTTGGAGGCGCTGCTCCGGCGCCATTCGGAGGATAGTTTCCTCGAGGAGCCGGCGGCTGATTTGAAGAGGACGTTGCTTTCTGAGCCGTTGGTTGGTGAAGGCGTTGGCGCGGTGATTGGGCGGTACAAGCTGCTGCAAGAGATTGGCGAGGGCGGCATGGGGGTGGTGTACATGGCGCAGCAGGAGGAACCGGTCCGCCGCCGCGTCGCCCTGAAGATTATCAAGCTGGGGATGGACACCAAACAGGTCGTCGCCCGCTTCGAGGCCGAGCGCCAGGCCCTGGCCCTCATGGACCACCCCAACATCGCCAAGGTGCTCGATGGCGGGGCGACCGACACCGGCCGGCCTTACTTCGTGATGGAACTGGTTCAGGGCGTGCCCATCACCGAGTTTTGCGACCGCAACCGCCTTCCCGCCGCGGAGCGGATCGAGCTTTTCATTCCCGTTTGCCAAGCCATCCAAAGCGCGCACCAAAAAGGGATCATTCACCGGGACCTCAAGCCCACCAATATCCTGGTCACGCTCAACGCCGGCGCGCCCATGCCTATGGTCATCGACTTCGGCGTGGCCAAAGCCACGAATCAGAAACTGACCGAGAAGACGTTCTTCACCCACTACGCGACCCTGATCGGCACGCCGGCCTACATGAGCCCGGAGCAGGCCGAAATGAGCCGCCTGGATGTGGACACGCGCAGCGACATTTATGGCCTGGGGGTGCTGCTCTACGAATTGCTGACCGGGACGACGCCTTTCCCGGAAAAGCGGTTGCGCAGCGCGAGCTACCACGAGATGCAGCGCATCATCCTCGAGGAGGAACCGGAACGGCCTTCCACGCGCCTGAGCACGCTGGCAGGGGAACAGCGCGCCATCGTGGCCAGGAACCGGGGTGCCAGCGAATTGGCCCTTGGCCGGCTATTCGCTGGGGATCTGGACTGGATCGTGATGAAATGCCTCGAGAAGGACCGGGCGCGCCGTTACGCGACGGCCAATGGTCTGGCCGCCGATCTCAAGCGGCATCTCAACAACGAACCGGTCGTTGCCCGGCCCCCGAGCACGGTTTACAGGCTCCAGAAGGCCTGGCGGCGCCATAAACTGGCCTTTACGGCGGCGGCGGTGATGGCGGGGGCATTGGTTGTGGGAACCACCGTCAGCAGTTGGCAGGCCATTGAGGCCAGCACGGCCAGGAATGCCGAAAAGGAGCAGCGCCTCGCCGCCCAAACAGAACGCGACAAAGCCCAAGCGGCGCACCAAGCCGAGAAGCAGGCTCGCTTGCGGGCGGACGCCGAGAAAACCGAAGCCGGCCATCTTCTCTACGTGGCCAACATTAACCTGGCCCAGCAGGCCTGGGACCAGAACAACATCGGCCGGCTGCGCCAATTGCTGGAAGAAACTCCAGGCTCTCCGCACCGTGGTTTTGAATGGTATTATTGGGAGCGGCAAACTCACTTGGCCCTGAAGACGTTGCGAGGCCACCTCGATGCGGTGGCCTCTGCGGCCTTTTCCCCGGACGGCCAGCGGATTGTCACCGGGAGCTGGGATGGGACCGCCGAGGTATGGGATGCGGCCAGCGGCAAGGAACTGGTCGCGTTCAAGGGGCACAGAGCTGCAATTAACGCGGCGGCCTTTTCCCCGGATGGCCAACGGATTGTGACCGGGAGTGACGATCGGACGGCCAAGGTCTGGGAGGCGGCCAGCGGCCATGAACTGGTCGCGTTCCAGGAGCACAACGGCGCGATTAACTCGGTGGCCTATTCCCCGGACGGCCAGCGGATCGTCACCGGCAGCTCGGATAAGACGGCCAGGGTGTGGGAGGCAGCCAGCGGCAAGTGCCTGTTCACGCTCCAGGGGCACACCAACGACGTTATGTCTGTGACGTTTTCCCAGGACGGTCGGCGGATTGTGACTGGCAGTCTCGATTACACGGCCAGGGTGTGGGATGCGGCCAGCGGCAAGCAAATACGCGCGCTCTCTGGGCACCCCGAGTGGATTTTATCGGTGGCCTATTCCACGAACGGCCCGCGGATTGTCACCGGCAGTTACGACCGCACGGCCAAGGTGTGGGATGCGGCCAGCGGCCGGGAACTGCGCGCCCTCCAGGGGCACACCGATCGCATTGAATCGGTGGCCTTTTCCCCGGACGGTCAGCGGATTGTTACGGGCAGCGACGATCGGATGGCCAAGGTGTGGGAGGCCGCCAGCGGCAAGGAAATGCTGGCGTTCAAGGGGCACACCGGTTTCATTGTTTCGGTGGCCTTTTCCCCGGACGGCCAGCGGATCGTCACCGGCAGTCGGGATCAGACGGCCAAGGTGTGGGAGGCGTCCGGCGACCGTGAACTACTTACGCTCAAGGGGCACCGCCTTGCGATTAACTCGGTGGCCTTCTCCCCAGACGGCCGGCGGGCGGTTACCGGCAGTGATGATCATACGGCCAAGGTGTGGGAGGCGGCCAGTGGCCGGCTGCGGCTCACGCTCAAGGGGCACAGCTGCTTCGATTTGGTCGGTGGCCTTTTCCCCGGACGGCGCGGATTGTCACCGGCAGTTGGGATCGGACGGCCAAGGTCTGGGAGGCGTCCAGCGGCGAGCCAGTGCTTACGCTCACGGGGCACGGCGGCACGGTTTATTCTGTGGCCTTCTCCCCGGACAGCCAGCGGATTGTCACCGGCAGTGAGGATCAGACGGCCAGGGTGTGGGAAGCGGCCGGCGGCAGGTACCTCTTCACCCTCAAGGGGCACAACTCTTGGGTTTCATTCTGCTGCCTTCTCCCCGGACGGCCAGCGGATTGTCACCGGCAGTCGGGATAACACGGCCAAGGTGTGGGAGGCGGCCAGCGGCAAGTGCCTGTTCACGCTCGAGGGGCACGCCGCTCCGATCTGGTCGGTCGCCTTTTCCCCGCACGGTCAGCGGATTGTCACCGGCAGCGCCGACGCGACAGCCAAGGTGTGGGAGGCGGCCAGCGGCAAGGAACTGCCCGCGCTCAAGGGGCACAGCGGTGCGATTTGGTCGGTGGCCTTTTCCCCGGACGGCGAGCGGATTGTCACCGGCAGCCAGGACCAGACCGCCAAGCTGTGGGAGGCGGCCAGTGGGCGGGAGCTGCTCACCCTCAAGGGGCACAGCGCGGTGGTTGGGTCGGTGGCCTTTTCTCCGGACGGCCGGCGAATTGCCACTGGCAGTCGCGACCAGACGGCCAGAGTGTGGGAGGCGGCGGGAGCCGAGCAGGTCGCTGCCTGGCAGCAAGAAGAACGGGCGGCGGCCCAGTCTCTTGCCGTCCGGCGGGCCGAGCGGACCGCCGAACAGGAGCGCCTGAGGATTGCTCGCGCCCGTGATTCCATCAAGCAGTGGCTGGTGCTGGCGCCGATTGCCTTGGCACCTGGTCAAAGCGGGGCGGAGGGATTAGACCTCGAGCAGCTCGAGGGCGAAGGCCGGCTCAGGCCCAAGGCGGGAGAGGCGAGGTCCATTGGGGGCGGCGAATTGAAGTGGCGAGCCGTGGCCTTGGACGACTACGTGATCAACTTCAACGCGATCCTGGGGCGTATGACAGAGCATAGCGTGGCCTACGCGGTATGCTACCTGCGCTCGGAAACCGAGCAGCACGGGCTCCAGATGCTGGTGGCTAGCGACGATCAGGCCAAAGTATATCTGAACGGGAAGCAGATCTACAAATCTCCCGTCCCGCGCGCCTTTGTTGCGGAGCAGGATCTGGCGCCGGGCCTCGCTCTGAACGCGGGGCTGAACGTGCTGGTGTTCAAAGTCGTGAATGAAGTGGCCGGCTGGATGGGGGCAATCCGCTTTACCGACGCCCAAGGCAATCCGGTCAAGGGGATCCAGGTGACGCTGGAGCCGGGGGGCAACGACTTGCGTTGAAGGCCATGGACACAGACCGCCGCCCCGATTGCCGGGGCCGGCGCCGTTGTCCCGAGGAAACGAACACGCTCCGCACTCGTCCGACCCAGACGGCTCCGGGGCGGTAGTCTGGACATTCTGCACGCCAACGGCGTGCGAGCATATCAGCCCAGGGTAACACGCTGGGAAACCAGCCTCCGATGACAGAGCCCGCCCTGCAAGGGCGGGGGTAGCTCAAATGCTGCGCCCTTTCAGGGCGCCTGAGTGTATTAAGGGGCCGGCTTTCCCAGGGTGCTACCCTGGGCTGATATGCTGCGCGCTTTCAGCGCGGCGCCCCAAAAATAGTTGGCGGGAATGGTTAAGAAAATCCGCTTCTCTACATGAAGCCAGTTAACACAAGAAAAACATAATAAGAACGTTATGAAAATTATCACACAAATCCCGGCCGCCGGGGTGACCGGGAGGCGCAGGCCATACGCACCAGAATCGGACCCACAACGCATTCCCCCTGGCCGGGGGCGGCGCCAACACGCAAATCCCTTTCCCTTGGCGGGGCGGGCCGGCGACAGGCAGGGGCGGCCGTCTGCCATTACGAAAGACGGCCTTTCGCTCCAAACGGCGCGCCACGCGCGCCGGGATTCTCTGCTTTGCGTCTCGCTCTGGCTCCTGGCCGCAGGCTTGCCCGTGGCGGTCCTGGGCCAGGCCAATTATGCCACTCCTTACACGTTCATCACTATCGCCGGAAAGGCGGGCGTTGCCGGCGGCGCGGACGGGACAGGGAGCGCCGCGCGGTTTTATGATCCTATTGGCACGGCGGTGGACAGCGCCGGCAACGTGTATGTTGCGGACGCCGTCGGCAACACGATCCGCAAAGTGACGCCGGGCGGGGTGGTGACGACCCTGGCCGGATCGGCGCTCAATTATGGCTACGCGGACGGGACGAACATCGCTGCGCGGTTTAACACTCCTCTTGGCATCGCGGTGGACAGCGCGGGCAACCTCTACGTGGCGGACTACTCCAACTGCACCATCCGGAAAGTGACGCCGGCCGGAACGAATTGGGTGGTGACGACCCTGGCCGGAGTGGGTGGAGTTGATGCGAACGGCTATCCCTTGCATTATGGCAGCGCGGACGGCACGAACAGCGCTGCGCGGTTTAATAGTCCTTGGGGGGTTGCGGTGGACAGCGCGGGCAGCGTCTATGTGGCGGACCAAGGCAATTGCACCATACGGAAAGTGACGCCGGTCGGAACGAATTGGGTAGTGACGACCCTGGCCGGACTCGGTGGAGATGATAAGACCGGGAGTAATCCCTTGCATTCTGGCAGCGTGGACGGGACGAACAGCGCCGCGCGGTTTAGTTGGCCTTGCGGTGTGGCGGTGGACAGCGCGGGCAACCTGTATGTGTTGGACCAGGGCAACAGCTTGATCCGGAAAGTGACGCCGGTCGGAACGAATTGGGTGGTGACGACCCTGGCCGGATCGCTGACTCCCGGCAGCGCGGACGGGACGAACAGCGCTGCGCGGTTTAACACTCCTCTTGGCATCGCGGTGGACAGCGCGGGCAACCTCTATGTGGCGGACTCTGTCAACTCCACCATCCGGAAAGTGACGCCGGTCGGAACGAATTGGGTGGTGACGACCCTGGCCGGAGTGGGTGGGGCTGATGGGGACGGCAATCCCTTGCATCCTGGCACCGCCGACGGCACGGGCAGCGTCGCGCGGTTCTTCCAGCCTCGCGGGCTGGCCCTGGACAGCGCGGGCAACCTCTATGTGGGGGACCGTAGCAACTACACCATCCGGAAAGGATTTCCCGCCAGCTCAGTGCCGCCTCCGATTTTACAGCCGCCCAACCTGATCGCCGGCAAGTTCGGTTTTGGGATTACCGGCCTTCCGGGCCTGGCGGTGTATATCGAGTCTTCGGCTAATATGTCCTTCTGGCTGCCGCTCGGCAGCACCATCTATACTCTGGAGGGCGGGACGAATTACGTTGTCAGCCCCGTTCCACCTCAGGGCACCCGGTTCTTTCGTGCCCACGTGAACTAGACGCCCCACGCTCTGACGCTCAACCCGCTCCACGCTCCGCGCGCCCCGCGCCGAGCCTGGCCAGCAGCCCGGAGAAGCGGTCCCCGGTGCGGTCATTGCGGACCGCCAGGGCCAGGGCCTTGCGCTGGCCGATGAGGACTGCCAGCTTTTTGCCGCGCGTGACGCCCGTATAGATCAGGTTGCGCTGAAGCAGCAGGTAATGTTGCATGGCCAGCGGGATGACCACCGCCGGAAATTCGGAGCCTTGTGATTTATGGATGGTGATGGCGTAGGCCAGCGATAGCTCGTCCAGCTCCCCAAAATCATAAGTGACCTCGCGCGAGTCGAACTTGACCGTCACTTCGCGCTCGATGCTATTGATGCGGACAACCTGGCCGATGTCGCCGTTGAACACCTCCTTGTCATAATCATTTTCGGTCTGGATGACCTTGTCGCGCGCGCTAAAGCGGGAGCCGAATCGCTCGACGAACGGTTTGTCCGGGCGGGGCGGGTTCAACTCGGCCTGGAGACGCGCATTGAGTTCGCGGATGCCCAGGGAACCGCGGTTCATCGGGGAGAGAACCTGGATGTTGCGGATGGGGTCGAGGTTGAACTTGCGCGGAATCCGCTGCCGGACCATCTCGACCAGTGTTTCGGCAATGCGCTCGGGCTCCTGGCGCTCGACGAAGTAGAAATCGGATTCGTCCTGCGGGTCCGGCAATTCGGGCATAAGCCCGTGGTTGATGCGATGGGCATTGGTGATGATGCGGCTGTGGGCGGCCTGGCGGAACACCTCGGTCAGCCGCGCCACGGGGGCCACACCGCTCTGGATGAGATGGCGCAGGACCAGGCCCGGGCCGACGGAGGGCAACTGATCGACGTCGCCCACCAGCAGCAGGCTGGCACTCGGGGGCAAAGCGCGGAGCAAGGCGCTCATGAGCGGAACGTCCACCATCGAGGTTTCATCGACGACCAGCAGGTCGCAGAGCAGGGGATTGGCTTCGTGGCGCAGGAACCCGCCCTTGCCGGGTTGGACTTCCAGCAGGCGATGGATGGTCTTGGCGCCCAGCCCGGTGGACTCGGACAGCCGCTGGGCGGCGCGGCCCGTCGGGGCGCACAAAAGGCAGCGCACTTTTTTAGCGCGAAGGATGACCAGGATGGCGTTGACCAGCGTGGTTTTGCCCACGCCGGGGCCTCCGGTGAGAATGAGCAGACGGCAGGAGAGGGCTTGCCGGAGGGCCTCGCGTTGGCTGGGCGCCAGCTCTTTGCCCGTCTTGCGCTGGCACCACTGGATGGCCTTCTCATAATCTACCGGCGGAAACGCCGCCGGGCTCGAGCAGAGCTTGCCGATGCGCTCGGCCACCTTCTCCTCCGCCCGTTTGAGCGCCGGCAGGAAGGCCAGGTCCTGACCGGCAATGGTCTCGCGCGCCAGCAGGAGGTCTGCCTGCGCCCGTTCCAGGGCGGCGGCGATAACCGGCCCCTCGACGAGCAGGAGTTTGCCGGCCTCCTCTTTGAGAGTCTCGAGCGGCAGGGCGCAGTGCCCATGGCCGGCGGCCTCGAGCAGCGCGTGTTCGAGACCCGCGCAGGCGCGAACAATCGAGTCAGGGGGGATGCCGACTTTCTGGGCGATTTGGTCGGCGGTCTTGAAGCCGATGCCGGGGATGTCTCGGGCCAGGGCGTAGGGATTGGCCCGGATCTCTTCGATGGCGCTCTCCCCGTAGGTCTTATAGATGCGGACGGCCCGGCTGGTGCTCACGCCGTGGGAATGGAGAAAGACCATGATGTGGCGGATGACCTTCTGCTCCGCCCAGGCCGCCTTGATTTGATGCCGTCGTTTGGGGCCTATCCCCTCAACCTCCTCCAGGCGCACGGAGTGATTCTCGATAATCTCAAAGATCTTCTCGCCGAACTTCTCGACCAGCTTCTTCCCATACACCGGCCCGATGCCCTTGACCAGGCCGCTGCCGAGGTATTTCTCGATGCCTTCCCGGGTGGCGGGGGCGGTGCTCGTGAGAAGCTCGGCCCGGAACTGGAGCCCGAACTGCCGGTCCTGCACCCAGTGGCCCTGGGCCGTAAGCCACTCCCCCGCGTTGACCGATGGCAGAGAACCGACCACCGTCACCTCATCGCGGCGCCCCTTCGCGTTGACCTTGAGCACCGCGTACCCGTTCTCCTCATTGAAGAAGGTGACGCGCTCGATCAATCCGGACAGGCTGTCCGGGACGGTTGGGGCCGCATCAGGCATGTTTCGGACAAGCCCCGCGCACGGGGCGCATTTCCTAGTCCTAATCCTAATCCTAATCCTAATCCATTCAAAGACTAAGATTAGGATTAAGATTGGGATTAAGATTAGGATCGGCTCATTAGCCCCCGCCAACCGTCTTATAGCAAAGCAGGGCGGCTGCCTGGGCTGGCTGGCGCCAGGTGCAGAGAAAATGTCCCGCCAATGAGACCAGTCCCCAAAAGAGGGCGGGGCGTCGGTTAAGCCTGTGCCGTTCACCCCGCAGCTTCTTCGGCCCCAGGAAGCCAACCACCCGATAGCCGCACCGCTCCATTTCCGCCGGTTCCCAGCCTGAGAGGTGGGCTAGCCGGTCACCGGGGGCCAAGTGCCCTTGCGGCAGGAAGCCGTTGGGAGTGAAGAGAACCACGCGCCGGGCAGCGATTCGCTCCATTTGTTCCATCAACCTCAGCCCGTCGGCCTTGGTCTGGTGCTCGATTACGTCGAGGGCGACGCAGGCATCGAACTGGCGCGGTTGGAAGTAGGCAGTAAGGTTGCGCACGTCGCCCAGGACCAACCGGTCATGGGTGTGCCGACGCCTGGCTTCCTCGAGCGCCGGTTGGTGGCCCTCGATGCCGGTCGTGTGCGGCAGCCCCAGTTGGCGCAGCGTCATCGAAGCCCCGCAGCCCACGTCCAGCACGCTCTCGCAACTCTTGAGGACCTTGCGCAGGGCGAGTTTGAAAGCGATCTGAGCCGGGTCGTACCCCTCTCGCAGCAAAACTAGGATCAGCCCGGCGCGGCTTCTCATGATTTGTCGGCCGAACGGGCGCCAGGAGCGGGGCTCCCGTTGCGCCGGTCTTTGCGGGCGCCCTGCCCGCGGGGCGCTTGCGGACGAGACCCCGTCGCCACGGGCGGGACGTTTGCCCTGCTTCGCCAGCTCGACACGGTGACGAAACCGAGGAGCAAAAAGCCGAAACCCAGAACCGCCAGGCTGACGTAGCGCATCCGGATCGGGGGCTGAAAACGGAACTCGACGCGGTGGGAGCCCGCCGGGAGATAAACACCGCGCATGATAAAGTTGCAACGGAGCAGTTTGGCGGGCTGGCCGTCCACTCGCACATTCCAGCCCGGGTCAAAGCGGTCGTTGAGCAACAACACTGCCGGCGCCAGGGCATTGGCTTTGAGCACGATATCCTTGGGGGCATAGCTGGCAAACTCCACCGTGCCGGCATCCTGGCTGAGGCCCGCGGGCGGGGTGGCGCCGGGCATGGCCTCTGCCACCAAGACGCATTGTGCCGGATCGAAGGACGCGCTGACCAGCTGGCTGAGCGCCGCCTGGTCGTTGGTAGTGACCTGCCAACGGCCATAGAGCCGGGCGCGCGGGAGCGCGCCCGTGAACTCGAAAAGGGCAAAAGGCCCCTCGGGCGAAGGTCTGGCTGTCACGTCCGCCGCCGTCATGAGCTTACCAGTGCCCGCAACGCTCGGTTTGGGAACGAGGCCGAACCGCTCGACCACGCGGAGGCGGTGCTGCCCGGGGTTGACTTGGCGCTCGAAGTAATCAAGAAAGTGCATCGAGCCCACCACGTAGCGGGTGTTGGTGAGCTGCCACCGGCGGAGGAGCAGGCGGGAATTGTCCGCCTCCGAATGGGGCGTCAGGGCCTCCTCGGATGCCTTCCCGCCGGTGAGGTTGGTGAGGGCGGGGCTGTTCGTGTCCGAGTGGGGCTTCAGGGCATCCTCGAATGCCTTCAGGTCCTTGGGCTTGCGCGGCAACTGCACAATGTCGAGCGACTGAATGTTGTAGTAACAGAACAGGTGCTGCGCCCACTCGCGGCTGTAAAGCTGGTAGAGGAGGAAGTCCGTCCGAGCGGCTGGGTCCTTCTTGCCGAAGGCCCGCTGGAACTCCGGCTCGAGAAACTCGCGAGGCATATCGGCCACCCGATGTTCATAGGGCTTTTCGCGGAGCCGATCCACGATGGGGTTGCTCTCGTATTTTTTCTTATAATCCCACACGCAGATCCAGGGCCGGTCGGCTCGTCCAAGGTTGACCACCAATACCACGCCCAGCCAGATGGCGCCCCACACGGCCCGCTTCCCCGCAAACGCCCCGCTGAGGATTAAGACCATCACCCCCGCCGCCAGCGTGAAAAACAGCACAAACCAGCCGACCTGGCAGATGCTGAAATCAGCAATGGCCTGGGCCGACTTCAGGTCAAACTCGGCCGACTTCAAATAATCCTCGAGGGCCGGACGGTCATAGTCATAGAGCTTCCAGGCCAACAGACTTAGGCCCAAGAACAGCAGGCATCCTTGCGGCCAGCGTCTCTCGAGACCGGCCGCCTTGGTCCACCAACTCTTAAAGCCGGCCCAACGATACGAAGGCATCATCCCCGGCGGCCGCAGGTGCCTCCTCCACAAACTGTCGACGCCATAGGCAAAGAGCACGATTGTGGCGAAGCTGAAAACATGAATGAACTTCACCGGATTGCGAATGGTCGAGCAATAAGGCAGCGCATAAAACCATCGGTAAAAAGGGGCATACCGGCCGAAGGCCAACAGCAGCGACACGACCGCCGCCCCCAGCCAGAACCACAGGAGCGGGCGCTGGCGGGGGTCGAACGCCGAATTCTTCCGGCGAAAGCACTGCGCCGCCGCCCACAGCGCCAGGAACACGACAAGCACTCCGGCGTAATTGCCGCCGCCGACAAACCGCAGGAATCCACTGGGCGGCGGGCCGTGCCGATCGCCGCCAAGATAGCGTTGCCAGGCCGCATCCTGGCCCGTAGCGCCCCAGTAGGCCTCTCCGCCGGTAGCGTCCAGGCGGTAACCAAAGAGCCCGGGGACTACCAGGCCCAGGGCTTCGCTCTTGGGCAGGCTCCATTGTGTTGCCCAATCCCAATGCCCCTCTTTAGTTTGGCCGCCGTGCTCGGTAGAGGCCACGACCCCCTCCACATCGGTCGCCAACAATTCAGAGACCGGTTCTGCGGCCAAGGCGGCCGCACACACGGCAGCCACCGCCGTGCGCAAGACACCGAGGACAATGTTCTTTGCGCGCGGACCTTCCGCCGCGCAGGCCTGGCAGACAACAAACCCCGCCACAAACACACTGAAGATCGCCCCAATGTCAGCCCCTTCCGTTACGGCCATGCCCAAAGCCAGGCCCGCCAGCGCGGCGCGCATCCAGCGTTGCTTCGATGAAGGGTCGGCCAGGGCCGCCAGGGCCAGAAAGCCCATGGCCACCGTGATCGCGTGCGAGGCGGAACCCCAACAGGCGGCCGAGAAGAAGGCCGAATTCAAGGCCGCCGCCAGCCCGCCCAGGATACACGCCGGCTGGGCCAGGCCGAACTGACGGAAGCAGCCCCAGGCCGACAGGCCCAGGAGCAACAACGCCAGCGGCATGTAGAGCCTGGAAAACCAGAGCGGCCCCAGCAGGCATAAGAAGCCATAGCTCACGCTCGGAACGGCCGCCAGGTCGCGATAGCCGATGGAATTCAAATCCTCCCAGCAGCCGGCAAAGCGCTCCGGCAGCCGGTGGCAGGCCGCCATCCTGCGGCCCAGAGGCCCGTCATTAGAAAAGAAAGTGTGCCCGGGCAGGCACCCACCCCCCAAGAGCGCCAGCATCACTGCCGCCAGCAACAGGAACATCAGCAGCGCGCCCGAGCCGGCAGTTTTAGAGGAAGACGATTTCAACTTCATTTCCGATCCACCTTGGGCAGGCCGAAGCGCCGGAAACGGCGGAGTTCGCGCCAGCGATTCAATCGTCCGCGCAGGAAGCGCAGCATCCAGAAGTCCCCATGTTGCCTCAGACTCCGCAGGCGCCGGCGCTCGGCCAGAATGTGCGGGCGCAGACGCCAGCAATCGGCCAGGGCCTCTCCGTAAGCGCGCCGTAGGTGCGACCAGCGTCCCGTCCAGGCCCACATGCACAGGGCCTCGGCCACCAGCATCAGCAGTTGCAAAGGCACCAGGAGCAGCAGCACGTGCTGGCTGTTCTTGAGCAAAACCACCAGGTTGTTCCGGTTGGCGTAATAGCGTTTCGTGTCCGACGTGCGGGCCTCCAGCACCCGCTCGCCGCCGCGCGGATTGACCGCCACGGCCCCGCGGTGGTGCACCTTGGCCGAAGGCGCCAGGACGACCCTCCCCCGGCCACCCACAACCGCCAGCAAAGGTCATACTCATCGGCATACATGAAGAACCGGTCGTCGAATCCGCCGAGCTTTCGAAACCACTCCCGCTCGATGAGCAACGAACAGCCCTCGGCGGCGAAGATCTCGCCGCGTTCCAGCCGGCCGGCGTTGCTGGACAGGAGGCCAAAAATATCAAATCCGCGGTTGCCAGTAGATTGGATAGCGCCATTCAGATAATCCATGACCAGCGGCGCGGCGGCGGCGGCGCCGGCCTCCTGCATCTCCTGGACCAACCGCTCCAGGCAGTCCAGCTCCAGCCAGGTGTCCACGTTGAGAAAGAACAGGTATCGTCCGCGCGCCTGGAGGGCGGCCCGGTTATTGCCTCCGGAATAACCGAGGTTGGACCCATGCTGCAGGGTGCGGCCATTGCGCCAGCCGTCCATCAGTCCGGCCGCCAGGCTCGCGGAACCGTCGGGCGAGGCGTTGTCGGCCACGATGATTTCGACCGGTCGAAGAGCGTTTGGCGGCGGAGCGAATCCAGGCAGCGTTGCAGCCAGGGGGCGCCATTATAATTGAGGATGATCACGCTCAGCAGCGGGTCGGGGCCGGGCGGCTGGACGCCGCCGGCTGAGTGATGGAGATGGGCAGGGGCGGGCTGGGTGCTGGGAGTCGGCCGATCAATGCTCGTGCGGGAGAGGGGTTGCTCTGCTGGCCTCTGGGGCAGCCAGACGGGCAGCACGCTGCGTTCAGGCCCGGACGGCTGGTCCTGGCTCCAATAGGTCAGGTCCCGCCCGAGCAACTCACTCAGGCGCAGGACTTCCGGGGCAAATTCACGTTTGAGCCGCGCTCGCAGGTCCGGGGCCAGCGGCGGACGCGCCTCGACACTGGCATTGGACTGCCGCAGCCGCGCGTCAATCCGCTGCAAGGCGGCAAAGACCGGGCGCGGCACCCAGGAACGCAGGGCGAGCACCGCCGAACGCACCAGAGGATCGCCTATCGCCGCGCGCAAGGCCGGACTCCTGACTCTCTTGGCCGGATTGACAACCTCGAAGCCGGGGTCGCAGCCTTTGAACTCCACGCCCAGAAAATCGAGCGTTTGGCGATAAGCGGCGAAGACGTCGGCCGCAAAATCATCATAAATGATGACGTGCACCCGTTCGCGGCCGAAGCCTCGAAGTACCGCCGGACCTGCTCGGTGTAGCAAACCACCTTGCGGTAGGCGAGGCCCTGGGCAAAATAGGTTTGGCGGCAGGGCCGCCGCCCGCCCAAGCGGTCGGGTTCGGCAGCCAAGGCTTGCTCGAAGGTGGGCAGCGGTTCGTTGCCGTCGAAGCGAAAGTAATAATAGAGCGAGTAGAGCATCTCCACCGGTTCGCGCAGCATGAGGATGATACGGGCAGCCGGGCTGAAGGCCTTTATCTCGGCGGCGGCGCGGGTCGAAAAGAGATACCAGACGGACGCCTCGCCGACGTGGCGTTGACCGTTCCAGGCGTCGAATTCGGCGAGGTAGGCGGCGAGATCGCGGCGAAAAAACTGTGGACCGAAGCGCAAATCCGCGCCGAAAAAGTGCATCTCTTTTCGGGCCATGTAGATTTCGGGATGCGCAGCCAGATAATCGGCCATGGCGGTGGTACCGCATTTGGGAGCGCCCACGATAAAAAAATCCGGTTTCATACATCTGCTCAGTCCGGTCCCGCCCCGTGGGTGAAACCGGAGATGCGCCGGGCTTCGCCACACCAACGCTCCCCTCCCTTAGCGGGATATATGCCAACCGCTGCCGGGATGGAGCGGCCCCGGCCACTTCGCCTTTGCACGGGGGCTGAAAACAGGCAGATTCCGCCCAGAGACACCGATTTTCTCTGCCGACGGCCTGGGCGGATTCGGGGCGTTAACCGGAGGCGGAAGAGCGCCTGGGCTGCACAACCATTGTGCAGGAATGCATAGAGTCTTTGCTACGAAGTTGATTTGTTTAGTGACTTGCGACCGGTGTTGCGCTATGGAATATAGAATGCCGCTGATGACAAACTCGCGCGTTCGATTGCGATTGGTGGCCCTCGGCCTGGCGGCCGGGCTGGTGGGCGCGCTGATTGTGCTGGTCACATTGGATTCGCAAAAACGGGTCGAGGAGGTGCGGGCCCGCCTGGGCCAGGTGGACCTCGAAGAGCTTCCAGATAGCCGACCGCTTCAAAGACACGCTCCGCTACGCCAATGACCGGATGCGGCGCTATGCCAGCACTAATG
Source organism: uncultured bacterium (assembly GCA_963713735.1). Taxonomy (GTDB): domain Bacteria; phylum Verrucomicrobiota; class Verrucomicrobiia; order Limisphaerales; family UBA8199; genus CAVQND01. Next base: position 88,282 of record CAVQND010000005.1, on the reverse strand, counting down.
ACGCGGGGGCGTGGACGGAGTTCCTCCAGGCCTGCGATGATCTCAAGGCCTGGATTGCAGGACAGAGGCCCAAGACAACCACGAACCGGGAGGCGGAGATTCTGAAGCACATGCGTTCGGTCTGCGAGACCTTTGTGCTCAAAGCCCAGGACCTCCATGGGCAGATGGAGGCCTCACATGAGGCCGGGGCTTCCCTGGCGGAATACAATGGCTTTTTCGATCAGTCCCGCCGTCTTTGGGACTTGGGCCAGGATTTTGCCCGCGCCCATTTTGAATCGCGCAACCAGATGCTGGCGCACGCCACTCAGACTCTAAGACGCCTGCGGGTCCTGGTGCTGGGGCTGGTGGCGTTGCTCTTTGTGTTCGCGGCCGCACTGGCCGGCTTGAGCTACCGGGACCTGATTGCTCCCTTGCGAATCAAGCTGGTGCAAAGCCAGGCCGAGGCCGAGCGCAATGAAAAGCTCGTGGCGCTGGGCGTGCTCGCCGCCGGGGTGGCGCACGAAATTCGCAATCCGCTGACCGCCATCAAGACCGCTTTGTTCGCCCAGCAACAGAAGTTGCCTCCGGATTCGCCGGCGCTCGGCCAAGGGCAGGTCCTCGAACGGGAAGTCTCCCGGCTCGAGCGGATCGTGAACGAATTCCTCCAGTTTGCCCGGCCCGCCGAACCCCAACCGGCCACCATCCGGGCCAGCCTGCCTCTGGCCGAAGTGCAGGCGCTGCTGGGACCGGAGTTGGCCAAGACCGGCATCCAACTCCAGAGCGAGGAACTGGCGCCGATGCAGATTCACGCGGACCCCGCCCAACTCCAGCAAGTGCTGATCAACCTGGTGCAAAACGCCGCCGACAGCATCGGCTCTGACGGCAGAATCGTGCTCCGGGCACGCCCCGACCGCAAGCGAATCGCCGAGAAGGAGATGGCGGTGGCCGTCCTCGAGGTGGCCGATACCGGCAAGGGCATTCCGCCCGAGGTGGAGAAACGGCTCTTCGATCCCTTTTTCACCACCAAGGCCGGCGGCACGGGCCTGGGACTCTCGATTGCCGCCCGCATGGTGCAGATGAACGGCGGCGTCTTGCAGTATCAAACCCAGGTGAACCGCGGCTCGACCTTTGGGATTGTGTTTCCACGGACTGACAGATGAGCGGCGCCACCAAAATCCTGCTGATCGAAGATGACCCGGGCATCCGGGACACCCTGCGCAACTGTCTGACCGACGAAGGATATGTCGTGGCCGTTGAGCAACGCGGCGACGAGGGTCTGGCGCGGGCCGGCGCCGAGCCGTTCAATGTGGTCATCACCGATCTGAGGTTGCCCGGACTGGACGGCCTGGCGCTGGTGCGCCAACTCCACGCCAGCCAGCCGCGTCTGCCCATCATCCTGGTCACGGCCTTCGGCACAACCCAGACCGCCATCGAGGCAACCAAATTCGGCGCCTACGATTACCTGCTCAAGCCTTTTCAGGTGCCCGACCTGCTCGACCTGGTGGACAAGGCGGCTGAGAGCAATCGGCTGATGTCCGAGCCCGTCGCCCTGGGGCAGAGCGGCTCGACGCGGGACGCCCTGGTAGGCCAGAGCGCGGCGATGCAGGCCATCTACAAAGAAATCGGCCGAGTGGCGACCAAGCCGCGTCAACGTCCTCATCCGGGGCGAAACCGGCACGGGCAAGGAATTGATCGCGCGGGCCATTTACCAGCACAGCGATCGCGCCAGCGCCCCGTTTGTCGCCATCAATTGCGCCGCCATCCCGGAAACCTTGCTCGAAAGCGAACTCTTCGGCAGCGAACGCGGCGCCTTCACCGGGGCGACCCAGCGCCGGGTCGGCCGCTTCGAGCAGGCCAATCAGGGCACTATTTTCCTGGATGAAATCGGCGACATGACCTTGGGGACCCAGGTCAAGCTCATGCGCGTGCTCCAGGAAAAATGCCTGGAACGGCTCGGGGGCAAGGAAACGACTCCTCTGGACGTGCGGGTGGTGGCCGCCACCAACCGCGACCTGGAAACCGCCATCCGGGAGAAGGAATTCCGCGAAGACCTCTACTACCGCCTCAGCGTCGTGGTCATCACGCTGCCGCCGTTGCGCCAGCGCCGGGAAGACCTGCCGGACCTGGTCAACTATTTCCTCCAAAAGCACGGGCCGGAACTGGGCAACGCCAGCCCTTCCATCCATCCCGAGGCCATGAGCCTTCTCCAGTCGCAACAATGGCCCGGCAACGTGCGCGAACTCGAAAACGTGCTGCTCCAAGCCCTGCTCCTGGCCCAAAGCTACACCATCAACCTCGGCCATGTCCGGACCGCCCTCAACAAGAGCAGAGTGACGTTTTGCTCCCCGGCGCGCCCCTTCGGCGACGTGGTCGAAGACCTGCTGGCAGCAGCGCGGCGCGGCGCGGTTACCGGCGCCCACGCCCGCATCCTCGAGTTCGCGGAACGCGAAGTCTTTGCCCGCGCCATTGCCCAGGCCCATGGCAACCAGGCCAAAGCCGCCCGCTGGCTCGGCATCTCCCGCGTCACGATGAAGGCCAAGCTCCTCCAGTTCGGCCTGCACCCCGCCCAGGGACAAGCGCCGCAGGCGGAGTGACGGCTCCCGATTGTTATGGAGTGCGGTGGCAAGCGAAGCGCGACACCGCTTTGGCTTCCGAGGAAAGGCGCCGTCGCCGCTTCGCTCTGCCGGCGCACTCCAAGGGGGTGCCGTCGAGACCGGCACGTATTTCAACAGGCTCCTAAATGCCCTGGCCGGCCGAGAAGACCTTGGCGATAAACGCCCCTATTCCAAAATACTCCTGCGTGTCGGGCGTAAAAACCAGCGGCCTGAGCCTCTTGATATCAATGGCCCCGTCCTTGCCCAGCACGCTCTCTTCGGCTTTGACATCCAGGACCTCGCCCACGAACTGGGTGTGCAGGCCGATTTCGGCAATATCGATGACCTTGCACTCGAGCACCAGCGGGAACTCCTTGAGGTACGGCGCCTCGACCAGCTTGCTCCGCACCGCCGTGAGTTTTGTCGCCGCCAGTTTGTCGGTCGTGCGGCCGGAGACCAAGCCGAAGTAGTCGGCCTCCTTGACATAGTCCTCGGAGGGGATGCTGATTGTGAAGGCCTTCCGCTCCATCAGGTTGAGATACGAGTAGGTCGCCTTGCGCAAGGCCACAGCCACGCAGGGCGGCTGCGAGCAGCAAATGCCGCCCCACGAGGCGGTCATCATATTCGCTTTGTCCGCTTTGTCATACGTGCCGACCACCAGGACCGGCGCCGGGTAAAGAAGGGTCTTTGCACCGAGAGATTTTTTCATATCGGGCAGATTCTAATAAGAATCCCTGCCGTGCCAAGCCTGGAAAGGGCAGGGCAGGAAAAGGGGGAAACACCCTGGTGTCCCGCGCATCTAAACAGTATAGGTCCCCGCCCCAACCGCTCCGCCGTGGCCGGTCCAGTTGGTATGGAAGAACTGGCCGCGCGGCTGGTCAACGCGCTCGTACTTATGGGCGCCGAAGTAATCGCGCTGGGCCTGGAGCAGGTTGGCGGGAAGGCGTTCGCTGCGGTAGGAATCGAAGAAGGCCAAGGCGGTGCTGAAGGCCGGCGCCGGGATGCCCTTGCGGGCGGCGGCGGCCACGACGGTGCGCCAGGAGCGCTGTCCTTGCCTGATGGCCCGCCGGAAGAACGGATCGAGCAGGAGGTTGGTGAGGCCCGGGTCGTGGTCGAAGGCCTCCTTGATCTTGCCCAGGAACGCGCTGCGAATGATGCAGCCGCCGCGCCACATCAAGGCAATCGCCCCGTAATTGAGGTTCCAATGATACTGCCGGGCGGCCGCCCGCAGGAGCATGTAGCCCTGCGCATAAGAGACAATCTTGGACGCATAAAGGGCCTGGCGGATAGCTTCGATGAACTTCTTTGGGTCCCCCGGAATGAGGGGGCGCGGTCCCTTGAGCTTCTTGGCGGCGGCGGCGCGCTCCTCCTTGAGGGCAGAAACGCAACGGGAATAAACCGCCTCGGCGATGAGCGTGATGGGGATGCCCAGCTCGAGGGAAGATATGACCATCCACTTGCCGGTGCCCTTCTGTCCGGCAGTATCGAGGATTTTGTCCGCCAATGGCGAGTTGTCGGTGTCTTTGAAGGCGAGGATGTCGCGCGTGATCTCGACCAGGTAGGAGTTGAGTTCACCCTGGTTCCACTCGGCAAAGACCTGGTGCATGGCGTCCGCGCCGAGGCCCAGCCCCGTTTTTAACAGGTTATAGGCCTCGCAGATAAGCTCCATGTCGCCGTACTCGATGCCGTTGTGGACCATCTTCACGTAATGGCCGGCGCCGTTTTCACCCACCCAATCGCAGCAGGGGGCGCCGTCCTGGACTCTGGCGGCGATGGCCTGAAAGATGTCCTTAACATGGGGCCAGGCGGCGGGCGACCCCCCCGGCATCAGGCTCGGACCCCGGCGCGCACCCTCTTCGCCTCCGGATACCCCGGTGCCGACGTAGAGCAGGCCCTTGGATTCGACGTAGCGAGTGCGGCGAATGGTGTCCTCGAATAATGAGTTGCCGCCGTCAATGATGATATCGCCCGGCTCGAGGCGCGGCAGAAGCTGCTCGATGAATTCGTCCACCGGCGGCCCCGCCTTGACCATCAGCATAACCCGGCGCGGCTTCTTGAGCAGGCCCGCCAACTCCTCGATGGAATGAGCGCCGATGACGTTGGCGCCCTTGGCCTCGTGGTTGAGAAACGCATCCACTTTGGAAACAGTGCGGTTGAAGGCCACGACGGTAAAACCGTGGTCGTTCATGTTCAGAATCAGATTCTGGCCCATCACGGCCAGTCCAATGACGGCAATATCGGCTTTCGGTTCCATATTTTTGATTCCTTCTTATCCCCCGACCTGGAGGCGCGGGTTGGTCTCGAGCATCTGCTTCAAGTTGGGCCAGTCCACCTCGTTCATCTCGCTAAAGGCATTCAGATAGATCGCCACCACTTCGCTGGGATACTTGCCGAGCAATTGGTCCACCCCGGCCTGGAGCTTGGCGTCGTCCATGGATTTGGGCAGGTCCTCGACAACCCCTTCCTTGTGGGCCAGAGCCAGGGCGTCCAGGAAATCCACGAGCATGGCGTTATATTTCTTGAGCAACCAGGCCCGGATCAGGTTTCCCGTTACCAGGTCCAGCGCCGGGCGCGTGAGCGTGGCCAGCATGTCGGTGTGGCGCTGGACCCGAGGCTGGCGCTCGAGGAAAACCGGGCGCACCTTGCGGGCCTCGGCGACGGCGTTCAAGGCGGCGCGGTAAAGGGGCTTGTCCGATTCGTGGGCGAAGATGAGTATTTCAAGCGCCAGGTTTGGCGACATGAAACCGAGCAGTTCGTGTGAGGTCAGCATTTGTGTCGCTTAAATCCAGTATCTTGGTTCAATGCCAAGGCGAGGAGTCACCCCGCCGTCGTCAGGGAAATCTTATGCCCGCGGGCCAGCCGTTCGCAAGCGTCCAATTCCAGGAGCAGGGACTTGCCGGCTTCAAAAGCCAGGACGGAGATGTTGGCGGCGGCGCAGGCCTCCAACGTTTGCGGGCCCAGGCAGGGAATATCGAAGCGCCAGTCGTGGTTCTCTTTGGCGGCCTTCACGGCCACGGCGCCGCCCCCTTTGCCCGCCAGGCTGCCGCCGCGCGCCAGGCATTGGTCGGTCCCCTCAAAACCCTCGACCGCCAGCACGGTGCCGTTCTTGACCACCACGGTCTGGCCAATGTCCAGCCGCGAGATCTCCTTGGCGATGCGCAATCCAAAACCAACGTCCGCCCGCTGCGCTTCCGAAAGGGCCGGTCCCAGCCCAAAGCCCGCCCCCGCCATCAACGGCCTGAGCCAGGGCGTGGCTTCGATCAACTCGACGCCGTCCCGTTTGAGCGCATCGGCCACGGCGCTGAAAATGGTCTGGGCGTTTTTTTCCTTGAGCCGCAGCAGCAGCGCCATCGCGCGCAGGTCCGGGCGGATTTCATAGAGCTTCCTGGGGGCAATCTGGCCGGCCATCACGCAGTGGCGGACGTTGCGCCGGGTAAAGGCAGAAATGAGCCTCGAGAGCTGCCCAACCTTGAGCCATTCAATCTCGTCCACCAACTCCGCCAGCGCCGGGTCCGTCTCCCCGTCGAACGCGACCGCTACGAGCCGCTTGACGCCGAGTTGCCGGGCCTGCCGGGCGAAAACCAGCGGCAATGAACGATTGCCAGCAATAATCCCGAGCGTGTCGAGTGACGGTGTCATCGCGCACTCATTTACCATATATCGCGCAAAAACACCAGAGGCTTGCCCGCGCTAAGCGGTGGTCTCCTGGAGTGCGCCGGCAGAGCGAAGCGGCGACGGCGCTTTCGGCCGCCCGGGACGTCCAAGAACCAAAGCGGTGTCGCGCTCCGCTTGCCACCGCACTCCAAAGTGGCCAGTCCGAGACGGCTTGATGGGCTTTGTCCGTGGCCTTCCTTTCCCGGCCTCTGTGCAGCGCAACGGCCCAAATGGCTCGCTGGCCGGGAGGGGGCGTTTGACAGGGACGGGCTACGGAGCAATCTTGTTTTCACTTGGATTTGGTCGGATTTAGTCTGATTTGGCTTTATTGGGGCGTGGCGGGGGCAGTGAGGCGTCGGCGTCCTGGGCGGGGCGAGAGGTCATAATTGGTTAAAATTGGTTAAAACGGATGCGCGGGAGCCGGAGGGGGGAGGGGCCAGTGTCGAGTGTCGAGGGGCGGCGCGTTGTCCCCGCGACACCCGCCGCTGGACACTCGCGGACGCCTGCGGCTGCGCGATTTCAAGCCCCAGGCGTTGAGTTTTGAGCCCTGCGGATTGTGTCGTATTCATCCGCAAGAAGTTTCGCATAGTTCGGGGCGGGAGAGCAAATGCTGCATTGGCTCTATTGGCTGTATTGGCTCTTTTTTGAGGTGCAGGGACCCAATTCGCTTGCGGGCTGCGGAGGGAGACAGCGGTTCCGGTCAAGGCTATCGCGGCCGGTGCGCGTCCGGGCACATCGAAGGGCGCGAACGCCCGGCCGCACGGGTGGATGGGGGGCGGTGGCATCCGGTCCACCACCAGGCCGACTGGGAATATGAGGCAAAACGAACCATGCTATGGGCTGACCCCTGCTATGGGGTGGTTCGTCAACAGGAATGTTCGTTTTAGTTTCTTTTTCTCATTTTTCTCCGCTGCGGAGGTTGAATGTTGCGTTGCGTCTTGGATCGCCTCCTCTGGCGGAGCACCGGTCGTTGGACCTGGCTTAACCTGCTATCCGTACATCCTTTGCGGAGTACACTATATCGTTTCCAATCCGGCCAGAGGAGCGCACGGAGACCAATCTTTAAATCGGGCCATCCAAAGGCCCAGGGGTCAGTACCGGTCTCCGTTACGCTCCAAAAGTGTCATGACGAAAAATGTTTAGCGTGGCTTATTGTTTACTTCAGCAATCTCGTTTAGTGTAGCTTATCCCTTACTTTAGCAGTCTCGGCCGGGTTCCTTTTGCCCGTGACAGGCCTTGCCCCTGCCCTCATGCTCCTGGCGCGGCTCGGGGGACAGGGCTGCAGGAGTGCAACCCGAGCACCGGGCCGCCCTTGGATTGCGGATGCATCCAGGCCTGTCCCGACCGCGTTTGGGGCAGGCCTTTCAGTTGAGGGATGGCTTCGCAACCCAAGGCCCAAAGCGAAAAACTCATCGTCTTTTTTCTCTGATCTTCTTTTGTGTTCATACGTCGCTTGGGATCTGCGTTCAGTCTTTAGAGTTCTGTGCGGCCTTGGTTTTCTTGGCCGGCGGCGCGGGCGCAACGGCCGGCGTCGCCGGGTTTGTTTTCAAGCCCAGGTCGGCGGCTTGGCAGCGGCCGGTGCGCACTCGCCACCAGTCCACGCTGAACTGCCGGCCGACAGCCACGGCGATCTGCTTGCGTTTGGAGCGGGTGGTTTTGGGATTGGCCAGCACCGGCAGCCACTTGGCGACCGGCTTGTAGGTGGGCTGGTATTGCATCAGGCGCCAAGAGGCCTCCACCAGCACGGTGCGCACGCGCGGGTTGCCGTGCTTGTTAATGGACCCTTGGAAACGGCGCTGTGCTGAGCTGTCTTCCCGGGGACACATTCCGGTGTAGCTGGCCACTTGCCGCCGGTTGTCGAACCGGTTCCAGTCAGCCACTTCTCGTTCCAACACCTCGTAAGTTAGCTTGCCCAGGCCCACCGGCAGGTCCGCAGGCGCGGCCTCCGTCAGGGCTTTACCCAGTGCTCTGAGCTCCTGGTCCACCGCTTCGATCAGCCGGCGCAACGGCTCCAACAATTCCAACACGATGGCCGGCAACACCAGTTCCTTCCACAGAGCCTCGGTCCACCAGATGCCCTTGATGTGGGCGCCATAATAAAGGGCGTGGCTGCGCCCTTGGGCCGCCAGGCGTTGCTTCTCCTTCTGCAAGCTCTCCCGCTGGCGAGAGCGACTCCGGGCTTGCTCCTGAGCTTCGGTGGGCACGCGCACCACGCAAAAGGCGTCCTCATTGCCGGCGACATACCGGTCCAAGCCCAGCACCAACGCCTTGGCGTCACGCTTGTCGGTCTTGACGTTCTTGCCGTACTCGTCCCAATCCCGAGGCCGCACCACGTAGTTGGTGATGCCAAACCCCGCCAGCTTCCGGTGCAAACTGTAGCCAAAAGGGCCCGCCTCGTAGCAACTGTAAACCTGCTTGGCCAGCGCCGTCTGTTTCCTGGCCCAGTCCAGGAACTGAGTCGGGCTGAACGCTTGCGCCGGCTGGGGTGCGCCCCCGTCGATCTGGCGTACCACCACGTAGCGATCCAGATGCACGTCGATGCCCAGCTTGATGACCTGATGCGGTCGAGGACCGCTCTCGCAGTTCGGAGCCGATGCACCGGCGACGCTCGGCACCTTGCCTGCGCTCAAGATCGTCTCGACCAGCGTATCAGTTTGTTCCTTGACCGAGGGTAGTGCTTGCTTCGCCGCGGCCTTCGTCCTATTTGTTTTCTCGTAAGTTAGTTTTATCATTGGTGGTCAGGTTGCCGAATTTTTCCCAGCCTGACCACCCCATGTTATCTTTTTCTTTTTTTTCTTTTTCTCACGAAAAGGTTTCGTGAAAGTCTTGTTGACGCCGCTTTGCTGACATGCAAATGTAGCTCAGCACGATGAAGAGACCGTTAGGCTTTGCTGATCTCGTGGCGGTGCTGATGAGCGGCGTGAGAGCAGAAACCAATTCTCCCTCACTCGCGAGGCATCAAGACCGCCGGGGCGGGCAAAAACGAAATTCCTATCCGATCCAGGCTCACAAAATCAGCGGCCAGTTATGACCTCAAGAACCCCAGGGGGTTGCGGCCCAAAGAAGAACCTCGCATTTACGCTGATTGAACTGCTGGTGGTTATCGCCATCATCGCGATTCTGGCAGCGATGCTGCTGCCGGCATTGGCGAGCGCCAAGGCCAAGGGCCAGCGAATACAGTGCACAAACAACAACAAGCAACTCGCGCTGGCGACGCGGATGTACGGCAGCGATTTCAGAGATCTACTGCCCTGGCCGAATTGGAGCGACGGTCAATCGGGGAGCCTCCGGGGCTGGCTGTACACGGAGGTCAATGGAGGGCCTCCGAACCTCTCGATCAGCCCGTACAGCTCGAACCCTCAACTGGCATACGAGAGCGGCGCGCTTTGGCAGTATCTCACGAGCAGTGCTGTTTATCGCTGTCCGACCGACAATACCAATACGGCCCTTTGGCGCCAGCGGCCCCAGAAGATGTCCACCTACATTGAAAACGGGGCGATCTGCGGTTACGACGCCATCTCACCTCGCACTTACACGCAGGCCCAATTCCGGCAGGACGGTTTCATGTTGTGGGAGCCGGCGGACGGAACCACCGCATCGGGCATTAGCTATTACAATGACGGAGCCAGCTACCCGGACCCGGCGGTCGATGGAGGGCTGGGCCGGCGCCACGACAAGCGGGGCGGTGTGGTGTTGGACTTCAGCGGCAGCGCCCAGTTCGTCCGGTTCGAGGTCTGGGCCAGCGAGGCCAAATACCCCTTTGGCAACCGTCTGTGGTGCAATCCGGGCACGGGTAACGGGCATTGAACCCCAGGCTCACAGAAGCCGGCTTTACGCCAAAAGTCCTCTCAACCGTCCAAGTCAAAAAACTTACAATTCTCGTAACTGGACAGTGAAACGTTCATGCAGCGATGTCCAGATCAAAGGCGTCAAGATAGCCGCAGCGGGCTGGACTGATTTTAGTGGCAAGGAATTTCTTGAGGATGGCGTTTTGGGGTAAACCACAGAGAAAATCCGGCCAGGTGTGACGGAGGGCCTGCGAGACGACCCACTCGGAGGGCGGTTTTTGCGGGGATACGGTGCGGATGTAGGAGTGGAAATTGAACCAGGCCACGCGCCGGAAACTCAGCGCCAGATATTGGAGCAGTCCCTGGGCGATGAGGCCCAACTGAATGTGCCGTTCGTAGGCGGCGAGCTTGCGGCGGACGTGCTCCCGGTAAAGCTCGGACTTGCGCTGCACATATTGCTTGCCGCTGCCGCGGTGGAGGGGATTCATGTCCTGCATCCAGAAGTGATACGCGTAGGCCCCGACGGTGTGAATGGCCTGCTTGAAGCTGACCTCAATCTTGAAGCGCCAGCCGTAAAGGCGAATAATCTCCAGCGGGGCCAAGGTCAAGTCGGTGCAGAGGAGGATCAAGTTCCCGCGAGTCGGGTGGCTCACCCAAACAAAGCGCACCAACTGACCCAAAGGGCGCCACAGCAGGTCGTGGCTCAGATAGCGGAGGCTGACGCCGGATTCCCCATAGACCGGGCTGGGGGCTTTGAGGAATTGCGCGCGGTAGCGAAACCAATCCTGGAGGGGAGTCTTGTGGCCATAGGCACGGCGTCGCCCGCGGCGCGGCTTGCGGGAACGCCGTGGGGAAGGCGGGAAATAAGCGACGGCGTTGGAGCGCACGCGCGTGACCAGGTGGTGACCCTCGGCCAGTAGCGAGCGGGCGAATTTGGCGGCGGCGTAATAGGCGTCGGCCACGACGGTCAAAGGGCCGTTCCAATGCAATCCGAGCAGCAAGGCGCTGAGCTTGTCCAACAGCGTGCGCCGGTCACGGGCGCTCCAGACGATGCCTTCGTGGATGCGAGCCGCCACCGGCACGGCCAGACAAACCCCGGCCACCTGCACCAGCAAGGCGACGGCCTGCAAGGAGTGCCCCATGATGAAGGAAGCCTTGGCATTGCAGCGGGATTCCTGGTGCAGGCTTTTGACCCCCGGCATTTTGCGGCCTTCCTTGGGGCGCTTGAGGCCATCGGCCAGCACGACCGGGCGGCCGTTGACCCGCACCAGGCAGCGGCGGAACAAGTGCTGGAGGGTCTGCCGCCACAATTGGGTCAAACGGTCCAGGTCCAGCGCAGGAGAATGGAAGAAGTGCAGCAGGCAGTAATAACTGGCGTCGGAGAGGCCGAGGCTGCGGATCAGGCTGGTCACGCCGGCCAAGTCGGGGCGCAGGCACAAAGCCGCCAGGACGACCACCAGCCACAGGAAGGTGGTGGTGCGGGAGCAGGCTGGGCGGAGGGGGCGGAGGGCGCGCAGCCAGGCCAGCCACAGGAGGTGCGAGCGTTTGGGAAAGGCGGGGCGAAAACAGAGGTTGCGCATATCCGATAGTATATTTATGCTATCGGATATGAAGACTACTCAAACGGTTAAGAAACTGGAAGCTCAAATCGCCCAAATTAAAGCCCAACTCCAAAAGCACGGAGCGATGCGCCCGGGCAGCCTCTCCCGCCAATACAATGTCTGCGGCAAATCCGGCTGCCGGTGCAAGGACCCCAAACATCCCCGCCGACACGGCCCCTATTACCAGCTCAACTACGTCTATCGCGGAAAAAAGACCTCCCAGTTCATCCGCCGAGCAATCCTCCGCCAGGTGCGGACTGAGCTGGCCAATTACAAACAGTTTCGGCGGCTTACGGAACAGTGGATTGGATTAGCCCTCCAGGTGGCTCAAGCCAAAGATAAACAGACCGCCTGAACCGCTCTGGCGAGGCGAGAACGTTTCACTGTCCAGTCGTAACTGTTCAGCAAATAAGACCACGCTTGCATTCGCAGGCGGTTCGGACGAATGCATCGAGCCTATCGCGCGCGGCTTCCCCCGCATCCGCATCCTCGGCTCAGAGCGTGGCCGCCGCAGACCGCACTCGGGGCGCACTCGAATCGGGGTTGATGGCAGAATACTTCAGTTTCGCTGAAGACATTTGGGATTTTCCCCCGGCCGAGGTGCTTGCGGAACCTAACCTTCGCCGCGTCGATCCGCAGGTCAACTTCCCCGAGACTGGGGAACCGTTTGGCCAGACCCCGTTTACGCTGAACTTCTATGCTCGTTGGATAGGTCGGCTGAGAATCAACCAAGCGGGGAGATACGCGTTTTATCTCAATTCGGACGATGGTTCCCGGCTCTGGCTCGACGGCCGGCAGATCGTGGATAATGGCGGGGGACATTTGATGCGGGAGGAATCCGGCGCCATCGACCTCAGCCCGAGTGACCATGACATAAAGATCGAGTTCTTTCAAGGCGGGGGCCGCATGGGTTGAGTGTTGTCATGGAGCGCAGAGGGGCTGCCCAAGAAAGTCGTGCCCGGCGAAGTCCTCTTTCATGAGCACGGGACGAAACCAGCCACGGCAATTGAGCCGGCAAGTTGGCGTGGAAGCCCCGAGAGGCTCGTCCAGGTGACCAACGGGAAAGGCGAGTATCGGTTCGGTCGCCTTCCTGACGGTCGTGCCTTTGTGGTATCTCAATCCGCGCATCGCCATGCCGGCTGGAGGCGGCCTGGCAGCTCTCATCGGGATCTCGGTTGTTTCCACTGTCCGCTACCGCGAGATGATGGAAGAAGAAGCGCCGGAGATCGGAGCGGGGTCGATGGTGGCCGACTTGCAGAAAGTCCAGGCGGCGGCAAAGCACTAACTCGGCCTGATCAATGACATCCTGGACCTGTCGAAGATCGAAGCGGGCAAGATGACCATGTTCATCGAAGAGTTTGACGTGGCCAGGCTGGTGCGTGAAGTCGAGGCGACGGTGCAGCCGCTGGTGGCCAGGAAGGAGAATCGGCTGGTGGTCGAGTGTCCAAGTGACATCGGCAGGATGGAGGCCGACCAGACGAAGGTCCGGCAGACGCTCTTCAACCTCATTTCCAACGCCGCGAAGTTCACGGAGAAAGGTGTGATTCGTCTGAGCGTGGAGCGTCAGAGCGTGGAGCGTCAGAGCGTGGAGCGTCAGAGTGCGTCCGAGCGCACGGGCGAACCACGCTCTGACGCTTCAACGCTCCCACGCTCCACTATCCTCATGCGCGTCTCTGACAGCGGCATTGGCATGACGCCAGCACTTCCAGAAAATATGGTGGCACGGGCCTGGGCCTGGCGCTGAGCGGGAAGTTCTGCCAGATGATGGGCGGCGATTTAACGGTGGAGAGCGAGTATGGCAAAGGCTCGACGTTCACGGTGCGCCTGCCGGTTCGCGTTGAGGCTCATGCGTAGTCCACGCTGTTTTTAGGCGTTGAAGGCCGTCCCTCCTGCAAGGCGCGCAGCCGCTTGCCACCGCGCTCCAAAGTGGGCTGCCCGAGACGGCTTGACAGGCTTTTTCAGTGGCCTCCGAGGGGGGCAGGCTTTCGCTGTGCCCCAGACTCAATCAGGGACTCCTCACGTCGTCTCCTACGATGGTTTGGGGGCAACTTTGTCACTGGCCCGGCTCGGCCTGGCGGGAGAGGGAGAACTCCAGGACGGCGTAACCATCGATCTGGAAGTGCTCGACTGCGATTTCCACGGTCTTGTCCGCCGCAAGCACCAGCTTGCCCGCGTCACGGGTGGGCCCATGCCAGGTCCAGTTCTCGATGACCGGCTGGCCGTTGGCGCTGACGCGGACACCGTCGTCACTGAGGGTGCCGAATTCCCAGGTCCCTTTGGCCAGCGGCAGGCGCGTCCGGGCGATCATGCCGAAGTGATCCGGGCCGAGGTTGGCGGCGGTGACTTTATTGAAAAAAGAAAAAGGGGGCAGCCCATAGCACGGTTTGTCGCGTCGCGAAAACAAACCAAGCTGTGGGTTGATAAACATTAAGGGCAGTTGAGACAAAGGTCTCCGCACGGTAGAACGTTGTTGTCCGTAGTAAGTTAACGACAACGAACAAAACCATGAGAAGACCTACCACTACAGCGACGTTTTGAGAGATTTCCATTTTTTCAGCTCTTTCATTCGGTGTTTCCGGTGGGAGAGGTAGGCCTGGTAATTGCGTCGGGTGTGGTACTTCAACACAAGCAACACGTAGCCGGGTTGACGTTTTGGGTTTGGAAGACTGCCCTCAATCAGCAGGCGTGCTTGCGGCAACGTCAAGGCGGGAGCTTTTTTTAAATTTGACCTGCAGACGCAGCAGGAACAACTGCGCCAGACACACCAGGCGCATGTGCCGATGCCACGCCGTCCAGGAGCGGTGCTCGTAATGGTCCAGTCCCAGTTCCGATTTATCTTCTTGAAAACATCTTTCAACCGGCCAGCGCGCGCCGCTGACGCGGACCAGTTCGCGCATCGGAGTCTGTTGCGGAGCGTTGCTCAAGGCGTACTTGATTTCGCAGTTGGCGTCGTTACGCAGCAGCAGCCAACGTTCGCTCTCCGGCGTCCGCTCCGGGCCGTCCAACTTCAGGGCGATCGCCTCGACATTCTTGCGTTCGGCGTCGCTCAACAGACCCTGCAGGTACAATTCACAGAGGGCTGCCGGCTCGCTCCGCCCAAAGGTCGGTCCGAACAAGCCGGTGAACTCCTTGAGCTCCCCAACGACCCTTTCCACATCTTCCACGCTCAACTCGCACTGGGATGGGAGCCTGGGTTTCCATGACGTTAAAATCTTTTTCATCCGCATTCTCTTGGTGAGGGATTGTTTTTCTTCACTCCGGCGCCGGGCCAAGAGAAAGGCGCGGCTCAATAAGGGCTGGCAGCCATCCCCGTGGATGAACTGCCGCATCCGTGGTTCCATCACATAGACATACACCTCCTTGCTTTGGCCATGACGCACGAAACGGCCCTGCCGCTTGGCAAAGCCGCGCGTCCAACCAATCGCTTGCCAATTGGCCGCCCGATAGCTGGCCCCGCTGAAGCGTTGCCGATCCACGAAGCTCTCCGCCAGCCACACCGGCACCCCGTAGTGCCCAGGCCAATCGCGTTGCAGTAAAGCAAGATTTTCACTCAATATCACCGACGCCAAATCCCGCACTCGGACCCAGGGCAACACCAGAAAACGCACGCCGTTGACCACGTGGTCCAGCCAGCGCGCCCGCTGGGCCGCATTCCACCCCAGCAGCCGATCCCGACAACCCAGGTGCTGCACCGCCGACTGCCAGCCCAGCGCCCCCAAGAGTTGGCCCGTGCGCCCATACACCAGATACTTCAGGTTGGCTCCCACTAACGGCGGCGCTCCCAGATAGTGATGCCGCTCAAGCAACTGGCGCCACTCGCGCCGTTGAGCCGTCGTGCCGACCAACTCCCAGCGTAGCGGCCGATACTGGCTTAACGCCCCGTCCACGACCCTCTCCGTCCTTAACGCAGCCACCGCTGCGCGGGTCGGCCCGGGACCGCGTTCCGGCGCTGGCAACCCAATCCACCCTTGGTGAGAATGTTTCTGATGTGGAGGTTGATGTTCGGAACGGTCGTTTGGAACAGATCGGCCATCCATTACCGATTCGACCGTCTTTGGCGGCCCTCGAGTTTGGACATTGGCGCTGCGCCCCGACTGTCCATGGAGCCTGCGCTGAAAGCGCGCAGCAGACCAGCCCAGGGTAACACCTGGGAAAGCCGGCCTCACTCGGCTCTTGCGCCCTGCAAGGGGGCAGGTCAGGGAAGCTACCCCCGCCCTTGCAGGGCGGGTTGGGATGGCGCGACGGTTTTCCCAGGGCGGTTGCCCTGGGCTGGTCTGGGCTGGTCTGCTGCGCGCTTTCAGCGCGTGCCCCCGCGAGAATGGGCTCGAAGCAAGAATGTCCAGACTTCAGGCGCGGGCATCCTGCCCGCGTCTTGGCGCAAGTTCTTCTTTATTTCGCAGGCCGTTTCGTTACGCTCGGCCCCATGCCACGTCCGCGAAAGACCAGCGCGCCGCCGAAAGACGCCGCAGGCGAGATTAAGGCTGATTGGTTCGATCAGCCGCAAACTCGGGAGGAGAAATGAGGCCGACGGTCTATCTGGAAACGACGATTCCGAGTTTGCTCGTGGCCCGGCCCGGCCGGGACCTGATCATTGCGGCGGATCAGCAAGTAACCAGGGAATGGTGGCGCATCCGGCGGCGCGACTTTGAGCTGTTCGTCTCCCAAGTGGTTTTGGATGAAGCGGCCGAAGGTGACAAGGCCGCCGCCGCAGCGCGATTGGCCGAGATTCGCGCGCTGCCGATCCTCGAGATCAACGGGCAGGTCGAGCACGTTGCCAGAACCGTGCTCAACAGTGGGTTGATTCCGGTCAAGGCATCGAACGACGCGTTGCATCTGGCGGTGGCGGCGGTGCATCGGATGCATTTCTTGCTCACCTGGAATTGCCGTCACCTGGCTAACGCGGCCATCAGCGACCAATTGGCTTCAACCTGCCGGCAAGCTGGGTTCGAAATGCCCGTGATTTGCACGCCGAAAGAGCTTATGTTGAAACCAGAATTATGAAGAACGCTTTCCTGGAAAAAATCTGGCGGGTGCGCGAAAAGCTGGCGGCCCGGTTTGACTACGACCTGCACCGGATGGTTGTCCACCTGCAAAAGGAGCAGGCCCAACATGGAAGCCGCTTGGTGCCGGTGCCGAAGAAAGCGCCTGGCCGTCCGGCGAAACCATGACCGCCGATGAAACACGAAATTCTTCGGGAAGTCTGGCGGATTCGCGACCGGATCTCCGCGGAATGTGGCCACGACGTCCATCGTCTGTTCAAACGCTTGAAGGCCCTCGAAGCGCAACACAAAGACCGGTTGGTGTCATTTGAGGAGCCAAATGGGCATTGGCAGATTTTCGAGGGCCAGCACGGCGTCAAAATGATTGACCTTCGCGGCCACGGGTTGCTCGTGGTAAAGAAACTGGAAAACGTATGATCGACGAACTGAGAATCCAGAACTTCCGGGGCTTCGCCTCGCTGGAGCTGCGAGACCTGAAGCGCGTCAACCTTGTGGTTGGCGAGAACAATTCAGGAAAGACTTCGCTCCTGGAGGCGATTTTGCTGTTATGCGAACCGTCCCGCATGGGAGAGCTCCCGAGCCTGTTCCGCGCAAGCCAAGGGAATCCCGAGATGCGGTGCTTCCGCTGGCTGCTGCGGGACGGCGCGAAGGACGGACAGGGCTTGGTTTCTGCCAAAGCGGAGACGGCCGAATGGGCCGTTCGCCTAAGCCCGCCCGGCGTTCCGCAAGATGTCACGCTGGGTCCTGCCATCGGCCGCCTGCTTTCCCAAGGTGCGGTGTTCTGGCTGTGGGGCGATCCGACCCCCAAGTGCAGGTGTCGAATCATCTCCGTCCAGAACCGCGACCCGGCCGCTTTGGTAACCTTGGTGGGCAAAGCCAACCGCAAGGGTGATGGCGAAGAGACGCTCCAACGGTTGCTGGCCACGGTTGACCCGCGCATCAGGAAGGTGCGCGTGGACCCGGGCGAGGACGGCAACCAGGTGATCGTGGACATTGGCCTCAGCGAACTGGTGCCGGTGTCGCAAGCCGGACAGGGCGTTTACCGGTTAGTGTCAATTCTCGCGGATATCATCGGAGAAAAGCCTGACGTGATGCTCATCGACGAAGTGGAGAACGGTCTTCACCACTCGATTCATGAGCAGATTTGGGCCGGGCTGGCGGAGACGGCGGAGAAACTGAACGTGCAGATCTTCGCGACGACGCACAGCGAGGAGTGCCTTCACGCCGCTCACAATGCCTTCCTGGGCCGGAAAGAATACGATCTCAGCGTGATCCAGTTGTTTCGTGTCGAGTCTGGCGTACAGGGGCGTGTGCTGGGTCGAGAATTGATCGAGGCCGGAATTGACGGGAACATTGACTTGCGCGGACTATGAGTGCCGTGAAAGCAGATACCGACAGGAGGCGGAAGTGGAACAGCGAGCCGCTGGTTCTCTTTGTCGAGGGTTACAGCGACCTGACATTCTACGCGGAGTTGATGGAGCACATCGGCCTTTTCGACCAGTGCTTCATCCAAGACCTTGGTGGGAAGGGCCGCGGGAAACTCCGCACGCAGGCCTCCGCGCTCCTCACGCCAGGCAACTTGGCGCGGATTACTGCCGTCGGCGTGTTGCTCGATGCGGACGACAATGCCACTGAGGCCTTCTCGCTGGCTCGCAACGCGCTAAAGGACGCTGTTGGTGTGGACGTCCCGAGGATGGGCGAGTGGGTCCGCGCAATCAACGGCAAGACGCGCTTTGGTGTTTTCATCGTCGGCGACGGGGATAAACAGGTTGAAGTTGAATCGCTCGCTTGGGCGGCGTGGAGCGGCAAGCCGGCCAACGGAGCTTTTCGCGGCTGCGTTGACGATTTCATAAAGTGCGCCACGGAGCGGGGCCAGAACCTGAAGAGCATCGCCAAGGTGCGAATCGGCGCGGTTCTGTCCGTCCTCAACGAGGATGACCCAAGACTCGGCCCGGGGGCGCGCGCGAGGCTGTTCGATTTCGGAGCCGCCGAGTTCGCCGCACTTCGAGAGTTTCTGAAAACGATGCCGACCGAAGCCGGAGGCGGCGGCGCCTTGGGGCGGTAAAATTCACGGAAACAGGCTCCGTTCCACGTCGGTGCGTAGAATGACAGCGCAAGAACAGCGGCAGGGCTCTTGAATGTCCCAGTCGGCGGCCACCACCCGCGCTTGCGCTAGCGCCCACACCGTTGGCCGACCGGCCGCACGACAAAACTCTTCGCTGCCGCATAAATGCGGCGTTCCGAAGCCAACCGGAACGCCGCATTCATGCGGCAGGCAGGGGCCCTGGAAGGAATCTGTCGCGCGCCCTGGCTCAGCCGCGCAAGTTCTTCTTTATTCCGCAAGCCGTTTCGTTACTCTCTGACCCATGCCACGTCCGCGAAAGACCAGCGCGCCGCCGAAAGACGCCGAGTCCTACCGGCACCCGGAGGCCGACCTGCCGGCCAGGCCGGAGATCGGCGCGCAGCCGCACTTCAAGAAGACCAGGCCCGCCACCGCTTACCGCTTCGATTCCTCGCTCGCGCCCGAACTGCAATGGGATGGCCAGAACTCTGCCCGCGAGACCGCCGAAGCCCTGATCGCCGAACTCACGGAGCATGCATTGCGCATCGCGGAAACTGCCAGGCTGCCCGCCGGCCCCGAGCGCGATCGCGAACTCGCAAATCGCAAGTCGCAAATCGTAAACCTGCAAAGCCGCCTCCGAAAGATAAGCGGCCCCTTCCTCAACTGGTCCGGCAAGGCCGAGCGCCTCAGCTTCGATGTGCCCACCCTCCCGCTCTTCGTCCACGAGCGCCTTTCCACCAAGGCCATCCTGGAAACGCTCAAGGGCCACAAACGCGACAAGCAGGACGATTTCCTCGACGCCCTGTACGGATTCCAAGAGCGCCCGCTCGCCGACCAACTCCTTCGCGCCTACGAATACCGCGACGATTGGGTCAACCGCCTCATCCTCGGCGACTCCCTCGTCGTGATGAACTCGCTCCTCCGCTACGAATCCCTCGGCGGCCAGGTGCAGATGATTTACGTGGACCCGCCCTATGGCGTGAAGTTCGGCTCAAACTTCCAGCCCTTCGTCCGCAAACGCGACGTCTCCCCCAACGACGACGCCGACATGACCCGCGAGCCGGAGATGGTCCAAGCCTACCGCGACACCTGGGAACTCGGCCTCCACTCCTACCTCACCTACCTCCGCGACCGCCTGCTGCTCGCCCGCGAGCTGCTTGCCCCAAGCGGCAGCATCTTCGTCCAAATCTCCGACGAAAACCTCCACCACGTCCGCGAAGTCATGGATGAGGTATTTGGGGCGGAGAATTTTTGCGGGGCCGTCGCATATCAGAAAACTGTTTGGGAAACCTCGTCGCTACTGCCGCGCCTCTTCGATTTCATTCTTTGGTACGCTCGCGACAAGGAGAGTGTAAAGTACCGCCAATTGTTTGAACCTCTCACGCCCGACGAAACCCGCGAGAAGTTCCAGTACCTCGCCGAGGGAGGTCTTAAATCAGGGACAAAACGGATGATGACGGTGGCCGAGCGAGAAGGCACCGATGCGCCTCCCCCCGAATCCGTTCCTTTCATGTCGGACAACCTGACTTCGCCTGGCTTCAGCTCAGGCACTAGTGTTGATTTTCAGTTCGACGGCAAGATCTATAACCCAGGACCGAACCTTCATTGGAAGACCGTCCCGGAAGGCCTTGGCATGCTGGCGCGTGAAGGACGTTTGTTCGCGGCGAAGAATTCACTTCGGTTCGCGAAGTGTCCTGGCGACTTCCCATTTAGCCCGCTCAAGAATATTTGGACCGACACCACAGCCGGAAGTTTTCAGGCGGACAAGCTTTACGTCGTCCAGACAAGCGCAAAGGCCCTTCAGCGTTGCCTGCTGATGACGACGGACCCTGGTGACTTGGTGTTGGACCCGACCTGCGGGAGCGGGACGACGGCGTTTGTGGCCGAGCAGTGGGGCCGCCGCTGGATCACCTGCGACACCAGCCGCGTGCCGCTCGCCCTGGCCCGCCAGCGCCTCCTCACCGCCACGTTCGATTACTACAAGTTGAAGGACGAGCAGCGCGGTCCAGCCGGAGGCTTTGTCTATGAGCGCCGGCAGAACCAGAAGGGCGAGGAAGTCGGCGGCATCGTCCCGCACATCACGCTCAAGAGCATCGCCAACAACGAACCGCCCGCCGAGGAAGTGCTGGTGGACCGGCCCGAAGTGGTGCGCAACGTCGTGCGCGTGACCGGTCCGTTTTCTTTCGAGGCCACAATTCCCACTGCCGAGGGCCTGGACACCGAGCCGGAAACGCCCGGCATCCAGGGCGAGCGATACGAGACCTATGTGCAGCGGATGCTGGAGGTTCTGCGCCGGGCGCCCGTGTTGCGTCTGCCGAACAACCAGACCGTCACGCTCAAGAGCATCCGCCCGCCCGCCAAGACTCTGGCCCTGAGCGCAGAAGCGGTGGTGGACAGGCCCAGCCTGGCCAATCTTGCGGACGACGCGTCCAAGCAGCCCGCTCTCACCCGTGAAACCGACGCCGTGGCGATTTTGTTCGGCCCGGAGAACGGCCCGCTGGGGGAACGCCTGGTGCGCGAGGCATGGGACGAAGCTGGTTTGAAACACTACTCGCGCCTCTACGTCATCGGCTTCGCCATTGACCCCAAGGCGCGGCAGTTCATTGATAGCGCCGCCAAGATCGGCATTCCCTGCACCTACTTGCAGGCGACAATGGACCTGCAAATGGGGGATTTGCTCAAGAACATGCGCAGCAGCCAGATTTTCAGCGTCTGCGGTTTGCCGGACGTGAAGGTGAGCCGCGAAGAGGCACAAGAAGGCGCGAAAAGGAAGGACGCCGAGGAGCAATGGCAGGTCGAGTTCCTGGGCCTTGACACGTTCGACCCGGTGACGATGGAGGCCGACCACCTGAAAGCCGCCGACGTGCCCGCGTGGTTGTTGGACACGGATTACAACGGCATGGTGTTTCGCGTGCGCCAGGCGTTCTTCCCGCGCACCGGCGCCTGGGAGAACCTGAAGAAGGCGTTGCGCGTGGAATTCGAGGACACGGTCTGGGCTCACCTGGCCGGCACGACCAGCGCCGCATTCCCCGCCGGCGAGCACGGCCAGATAGCCGTGAAGGTGATAGACCCGCGCGGGAACGAGCTGCTGGTGGTGAGGAAACTGGAGGCGGCCAAATGATCAGACAAGTCGTACTAAGAAACTTCAAGCGGTTTGGGGAAGTGACTTTCGAAATCCCCGGCCACATTGTCCTTGCCGGCCCAAACAATACGGGGAAGACGACTTTGCTACAGGCGTTAAGCGCGTGGCATTTTGCTTTTAAGCGGTGGAAGGAATCCGGCTCAATACGGAAGAACAACGGGGCCTACCGACGCAAGGAGATCGGACGAGGGGACTTTACGGCAGTGCCGGTGCGGGCGTTGGATCTGATCTGGACGAATCGCCGCCATGCGGAGGACATCCAGATTGAAGTTACGCACTGCGACGGCTGGACAGTGAACTTGGAATTTGTGTGGGACACACCGGAGCAGATGTATGTGCGTCCGACGAATGAATCCGACGAAGAGCACGTGGCTCAAGGCGGCTTGAATCCGGTCTTCATTCCAGCCACGAGCGGCATCTCACGCGATGAACCGTTTTACGCGCGCGACGAGTATCTGGATTTGGTGATCGGGCAGGCCAAGCCCGGGGAGATTCTGCGAAACATTCTCGTGCGTGCGGCCAATTCCGGTGAGGCATGGCAGAAGTTGGTCGCTGTCGTGCGGGAGTTGTTCGGCTATGAATTGGCCGTGCCCCAAGTCGGCGCCTTGATCAGCGCGGAGTTTCGGTCACAGCCCGGCGCTCCGGCCTTTGACATCGCCAGCGGGGGCAGCGGCTTTCAGCAAGTCCTGACCCTGTTCGGCTATCTGTTCGCACGACCCGGTTCCTTGCTGTTGATTGACGAACCCGACGCGCACTTGCACGTGATTCTCCAGGAACTTATCTGGAGCCGATTGCGCCGGATCGCGGCTGAGACACGAAGTCAGTTGATCGTCGCAACCCACGCCGAGACTTTCATTGACGCAGTGGACCCGGCTGAGTTGTGTCTCTGCTACCAAACGCCCCGATTATTGCGCGACACGGCAGAACGCGACCGGTTGACGGCCTCGTTGCGGGCGTTGAGCAACACCGACCTTATGCTGGCGCAAGGCGCCCGCGGTGTGCTCTACACCGAAGACTGGACGGACCGCGAGATCTTGCGCGCCTGGGCGAGAGTGCTGAATCACCCGCTCGCCACTTATCTCGAACAAGGTATTCTCTGGAAACCCAAGGTCATTCAACTCCGCGATGGCGGGGAGGGTCTTGCCGCACGCGATCACTACGAGGCCCTGCGACTGGTGCGCGAGAACTTGCCCGCGCTCGAACTTGTGGACGGTGACGCGCATCCAGGCATCCAATCTTCACCCATAACCGGACGGGGATTCCAGCGCCAGCGGTGGCGGCGCTATGAAATCGAAAGTTATCTCTTTCACCCACTATCACTCGCGCGGTATGTGGCGCAACTGCTGGGCACACCGGAGGGGTCCGATGTGGCCGCGCCACACGTTCGAGACATGACAGCTTGGATGCAGGACAACCTCCCGCCAGCGGTGTTGCGCGACCCGCTTGGCGAACATGAGTTCCTCAACAACACGAAGGCACGGACCAACCTGATTCCGCCGATTCTGGCGGCTGCCGGCTTCCCCGGAATGAGCTACACGCGCTTTTCCGAAATCGCCGCCATCATGCGGCCCGGGGAAATCCACCCGGAAGTCCGGGCCAAATTGGACGCCATCCAGCAAGCCTTCAGCCTGTGAGCAATTTCGAGGTCCCCAATCCGATCCTCAGCTCGCCCTTCGAGGAGCCGAAGGAGCATTGGTGGATTCTCGAAGGCCAGCCCGCCGAGCGGCGGCAGGGGCGCCGGCCAGCGCTCTATTTTTATCGCGATCCGAAGCGGGAAACCGACGAGCGCGGTGGTCTGGCTATCGAAATGAAGTTGGTCAATCGCATCCGCGAGCGCGTGAAGGCGTGGCGCGAGAGCGGTCATGCGGGCATCACGCGCACCACTTCGGAACTGCTCCATCACTGGCGGCGCGCCGGTCGCGACCGCCGGCTGTTCTTCGCGCAAATCGAAGCGGTCGAGACGATCATTTTTCTCGTCGAGGCGCGGGCGGATTTCCGGCATGGCCTGCAGATTCCGCGCGACGAGCCCAGCGACGATCGCAAGGCCGAAGGTTTCGCCGGCTTTCTCCGTTACGCCTGCAAGATGGCCACCGGCTCGGGCAAAACCACCGTCATGGGCATGCTGGCGGCCTGGAGCATTCTCAACAAAGTAAACGACCGTGCCGACGGACGATTTTCCGACGCCGTGCTCGTCGTCGTGCCGAACGTCACCATCCGGGACCGATGCCGCGAGCTCGACCCCGAACTGGGCGAGGGCAGCCTCTACCGCACCCGCGACCTGGTGCCGGGCCACCTCATGGAGCGGTTGCGGCAGGGCAAAGTCATCGTCACAAACTGGCACGTCTTTGAGCCGCAATCTGTGACCAACGGCGAGGCGGCCAAAGTTGTGAAACGCGGGCGCGAAGTTCTGACGACCGAGACGATCCGCATCGGCGAAAGAAACGACACCAAACGCGGCACGCGCTTCCTCACCCGCGAATCGTTGCATCAGCAAATCGCCAACGGAATGTTGGAGATTGTCCAGGGCAACCCTGCCGAGGACATGGCGATGAAGGTCCGAAGCCGGCGTTACGTCGAGAGCGACACGGCGTTGATCAACCGCATCCTCGGTCGTGAAATCGGCGGCAAGCAAAATATCCTCGTGATGAATGACGAGGCGCACCACGCCTATCGCATCAAGCGCGAGGAGCCGGGCGAAGAAGAGGAGGAAGATTTTGGCGAGGAGGAGGAGGCCGAGGAATTCTTCAAGGAGGCAACCGTGTGGGTTGACGGCCTGGACCGCATCCACAAACTGCGCGGAATCAATTTCTGCGTTGATTTGTCCGCTACGCCTTACTTCCTGGGCCGCGTCGGCCAGCAAACCAATCGCCCGTTCCCTTGGGTCGTGAGCGACTTCAGCCTGATGGACGCCATCGAGTCAGGGCTGGTGAAGATTCCGCAGCTTGCAATCCGAGACACGACCGGCGCCGAGATTCCGGGCTACTTCAACATCTGGCGATGGATTCTGCAACCGGGCCGCCTCACTCCAGCCGAGCGTGGCGGCAGGCATGCTGCTCCCAAACCCGAGGCCGTTCTCAAATGGGCGCATACGCCGATTGGAATGCTCGCCGGCTTGTGGGAAGCCGAATTCAGGGCGTGGAAAGAGAACGGCGAGCCACGCCCGCCGGTGTTCATCCTCGTTTGCAAGAACACGGCGCTCGCAAACGTCGTCTTCGACTGGCTGGCGAATGGAAACTGTCCAACCGGCATCCCACCGCCAAAACTCGAAGAGTTTCGAAACACCGAAACCGAGACCAACACCATCGTGGTTCACTCGAAGGTCGTCCACGAGACGGACTCCGATGCCGCGAAGTCCGATGAATCGCGCTGGATGCGTTTCACCCTCGACACCGTCGGCAGGTCGTCATGGCCCGCGGATTCCCAAACCCGTCCCATTTACCCCGAAGGGTTTGAGGACCTGGCGAAGAAGCTGGACCGCCCGCCCCATCCGCCGGGACGTGATGTCCGCTGTATCGTAAGCGTCGGAATGCTGACCGAAGGCTGGGATTGCAGCACCGTGACCCACATTATCGGCCTGCGGCCCTTCATGTCACAATTGCTGTGCGAGCAGGTGGTCGGTCGCGGGCTTCGCCGGGCCAGCTACGAACCAGGCCAGGACGGACTCATGCCGGAGGAAGTGGCCAAGGTATTCGGAGTGCCTTTTGAGGTCGTGCCTTTCAAGGCAAACTCCGGCGGGAAGCTGCCGCCGCCCGTCAAGCGATTCCACGTTCATGCGTTGCCGGAGCGAGCGAGCCTCCAAATCCGTTTCCCGCGCGTGGAAGGCTACACCCAGGCGGTGCGCAACCGCGTGACGGTGGATTGGAAAAACGTCCCCTCGCTCGTCATCAGGCCCGACCAGATTCCCCCCGAGGTCGAGGTCAAAGGACTCAATCTCAACAACCGTGGCCGTTCGTCTCTCTTTGGCCCAGGCCGGGTGGATCAAGTTACACTGAACGAACGCCGCTCGCGTCTCCGCACGCAGGAACTCGTTTTCGACGTCGCGCGAACGTTGACCCGCGACTTCATCCAGCAACGCGGCTCTGAAGTCCCCGCCCACGCGTTGTTCCCTCAACTTGCGGCCATTGTGGACCGCTACGTCCGCCAAGAGGTGGCGGTATCCCCGCCAGCCGACCTCCGTGATCTTCATTTCGCGCCGTACTACGGCTGGTTGGTCGAGGTTCTCCTCGAATCCATTCGCCCCGACGCCGCCAACGGCGAATCGCCGGAGATCCCGCGCTTGGAGGCCTCGCGCGGCCCCGGTTCCACGAGCGAGGTGGATTTCTGGACCACGCGCGAAGTGCGCGAAGTCAACAAATCGCACATCAATTACATCGTCGCCGACACACGCAAGTGGGAACAGACCGCCGCCTATTATATCGATACTCATAAGGGCGTGCGCGCCTTCGCCAAGAATGCCGGCCTCGGTTTCGCCATTCCCTACCTCCACAATGGCCAGATGCATGATTACCAGCCTGACTTCATCATCCAGTTCAATGCCGCCGACGAACGCTTCCTTATCTTGGAGACCAAAGGCTACGATCCCCTCGCCGAGGTCAAGCGAGCCGCCGCGCACCGCTGGTGCGCTGCCATAAACGCGCACGGCGGGTTTGGTCGTTGGTTCTACCAACTCGTTCCTCGAACGGATCAGATTAGGGGCCTTCTCGACGCCTCGCTCCAAGATTGGCCCGCGAGTCCGGTCCGCGTATAACCTTTCATTGCTGGCGTGACTTTTTCGGAGGTGCGGGGTCCAAACAGGCGCATGAAAACCGCGGAATCTGTCACCGCAATCTGTTTGGCCGGGTTGCTCGCTGCCTCTTTTCAGGCCCTGGCAGCCCAGACCGGACCCACGTCTGCCGCCGTGAATGCCGGAGGCTTCACCAATGCGGACTTCGAACTGGGCACGCCCGGCGGGCCCTTGCCCGGATGGTCTGTTCCCAAAATCTTGGCCGACCAGGGATTCAGCGCCGTTCTCACAACGAACCGGCCGAGCCACGGCAAACAGTGCGTTGAAGTTCGCTGGCCCAAGGAGCGCACGCCGGCGGCGAATCTGTTTGCCAATCTGCTGCAACGCGTTGACGCGGCGCCGCTGCGCGCCAAGCGGATCAAGGTCACCGCCGCGATCCGGATGGTGTCTGAGAAGCCCAATGGGCGGGCACAGATGTGGTTGCGCGTGGATCGTCCCGGGGGCGTCGGCGCGTTCGACAACATGAACGATCGTCCTGTCGTCAGCAGGGATTGGGCAGATTACTCGATTACGGTGGACGTGGCCGATGACGCGCTCGCCATCACCCTCGGACTGATGACCTTCGAGGGCGCGACGGCCGGGACCAACGGCAACATCAATCAAAGAGACCTGCCGCTTGGATACCGGATGTTCTGGACCGGCATGCAGGTGCTCAAGCACGACGGCAGCCGGCACCACGGCGTCGGCATCATTCCGACAGTAAAGGTCTCCAAGAGCATGCGCGGGATTCGCCAGGGGCGCGATGAACAACTGGAGCGGGCGTTGGCCTTGCTGCCATAAGGATGGCGGTCAAACGGTTGATTCGGCAGGCGGCTCGCGCGACTCACGCCCGCGGGACGGCTTGATTCGCAGAGGCAGCGCGGGTATTCTTGAAGCATGACGAGTTATCGGGTCACTTTGATCGAACACGAAGACGGGGTTTCGGTGAGTTGCCCCGCGCTCAAAGGGTGCCATTCCCAAGGTCGGACGCGCGAGGAAGCCTTGAAGAACATCCGCGAAGCAATCCAGGAGTGGCTGGCGGCCGAATCCGACGAGGCCAAGCTCTTCAAAGTCACCGAAGCCGAAGTCATGGTTTGACGTTATGCCGAAACTTCCCGGCGTCCACCATCAAGACGCCGTCCGCGTGTTGGAAAAGCTTGGCTATCGCATTGTCCGGCAAAGCGGGCACGTCGTTATGTCCAACGGCGAAACGCGCCTGGTCATTCCACGGGCAAATCCCGTTGACCCTTACACGATGGGCAGCATTGCCCGCGACGCGGGAATGACACCGGATGAATTTCGCCGGCTGCTTTGAGTCTTATGCGGCTTCAACCGTAATGTCTTTATGGATGCCTCTGCTGACATCCCCACGGCAGCGAGACCTGGCTCGCCTGCCCCAACCGATCTTCAAAGCGCCGTCCGCCGCCTGGGCGAAGAGCTCTTTACCCTGATGGACGCGGCTGAACCGCCCTCCCTGTTCAGCAAGCAGGGTTTTTACGGGACGCTGATGGAGTGGGCCATGCGGGATGAGCGGTTCAAGACCCAGCTCTTCCGTTTCGTGGACGTGCTGCCGACGCTAACGTCCTCCGGTGAGGTGGCGCGCCACCTCCGGGAGTACCTGGGCGAGGACCAGGTGCGGCTCTCTCCGGCCTTGCGGCTGGGACTCAAGGCGGCGGGGGGAGCCGGATGGCTGCTGGGGGCCGGGGTGAAGTCTCAGGTAGCCGGGATGGCCCGGCAGTTCATGCTGGGCAAGGAGGAGAAGGAGATCGTGGCCACGCTCCGCCGCCACCACGACCAGGGCATTGCTTTCACCGTGGACATCCTGGGCGAGGCTGTCGTGAGCGAAGCCGAGGCCGGCCAATACGGGCAGCGCTACCTCGAGCTGATGGAGGTGTTGGGGCGCGAAACCGCCCGCTGGCCGGGCCCCTGCCGGAGCAACCTCTCGCCGCGCGGCCCGGTTCCCGTGCTCAACCTCTCGGTCAAACTCTCCGCCCTTTATTCCCAGATCCATCCTGCCGACCCCGATACCGCCCTGGCCGGCATCTCCGGGCGGCTGCGGCCCATCCTCCGCCGGGCCAAGGAACTGGGCGCTTTGATCAACCTGGACATGGAAAGCTATGCGCTCAAGGACCTGACTCTGCGATTGTTCAAAGCGATTTTTGCGGAGCCGGAGTTTGCCTCCGGACCGGCGTGCGGGCTGGCCCTGCAGGCATACCTGCGCGACTGCGAAGCGGATTTGCGGGGGCTGATAGCCTGGGCGCGCGAGCACCGGCGGCGCCTGACCGTCCGCCTGGTCAAAGGCGCCTATTGGGATTACGAAACCGTCCTCAGCGAGCAACGCCACTGGCCGGTGCCGGTCTTTGCGCTCAAGGCGGAGTCGGACGCCAGTTTCGAGGACCTTTCCCGCGTGCTGCTCGAGAATGAAGACGCCGTGGACGCCGCATTCGGGACGCACAACGTCCGCAGCATTGCCCACGCCCTGGCCCAGGCCGAACGCCTCGGGGTCGAGCGCCGCAACCTCGAGTTCCAAATGCTCTACGGCATGGCCGAACCAATCAAGGCCGCCGTGTTGCAGATGAACTGCCGCCTGCGCGAGTATTGCCCCATCGGCGAGTTGCTTCCCGGCATCGCCTATTTCGTGCGCCGCCTCCTGGAAAACACCTCCAATGAGGGCTTCCTGGCCAACAAATTCGCCAGGGGCGCCAGCCGGGAAGAGTTGCTCAAGGCTCCGCGCCAGTTGCTTCCTGCTGGCGGCCATCGCCCCGCTCCGGCCCCGGGCTCGGGGCCTGGCGGCAACGGTCCCCGCTCAGCCGCCAAGGGGTTTCGCAACGAGCCTCACACTGATTTCACCCGCCCCGCCGAGCGAGAAAAGATAAGCGCCGCCATTGGCGACTTGCGCCAAAGGCTGGGCCGGCGCCACCCGCTCATCATCAACCACCAGCCGGTCTCAACGCCCGATTGGCTGCCCTCATTGAATCCGGCCAATCAGAAGGAAGTCATCGGCTACACAGCCCAGGCCACGGTTGCAGAAGCCGAGTCCGCGCTCGCCGCCGCCGCCGCCGCCCAGCGGCCATGGGCCCGCCGGCCCGCTGCCCAACGCGCCGCCGTCCTGGAAGAAACCGCCCGGCTCATGCGCCGCGACAAGGCCGCCCTCTGCGCCCTGGAAATCCTGGAAGCCGGCAAGAACTGGACCGAGGCGGATGCCGATGTGGCGGAAGCGATTGATTTCTGCAATTATTATGCCGAAGTCATGCGCCAGTTGGGCCGGTCCCAGCGCACGCAAGTGCTCCCGGGAGAATCCAATTTCCAGCAATGGCGTCCCCGCGGGCTGGGGGTGATCATTGCTCCGTGGAATTTCCCGCTGGCGATCCTGACGGGGATGGCGGCGGCTGCCGTGGTCACCGGCAATGCGGTTATCCTCAAGCCCTCGGACCAAACGCCGGTCATCGCGGCCCGGCTCATGGAGTTGCTCATGGAAGCGGGGCTGCCGCCCGGAGTGGCAAACCTCCTAACGGGTCCCGGCAGCCGGGTTGGCGCCCACCTGGCCGCTCACCCGCAGGTTGATTTCATCGCCTTCACCGGCTCGAGGGAAGTGGGCCTGAAAATCTGGGAACTGGCCGGACGCACCGTTCCCAGCCAGGCCAACCTCAAGAAGGTCATCTGCGAAATGGGCGGCAAAAACTGCGTCATCATTGACAGCGACGCCGACCTGGATGAGGCCGTCGTCGGCTGCATCGCCTCGGCCTTCGGTTACCAGGGCCAGAAGTGCAGCGCCCTCTCCCGGCTCGTGGTATTGGCCGACAATTACGACAAATTCATCGACCGCCTCATTGCCGCCGCGGCCTCCTTGCGGGTGGGGCCGGCCGAAGAGCCGGGCGCCATTCTGGTCCCGTTATCAACCGCGACGCCCAGCAGCGCATCCTGGCCGTCATCGCCGCCGGCAAACAGGAGGCCCAACTCGCCTGGCAAGGCGCAGTTCCCAACGATGCCAATGCCTGCTATGTGACTCCGGCCATTTTCACCGGCGTCCCTCCCGCCAGCCGCCTGTTCCGCGAGGAGATCTTCGGCCCGGTTCTGGCCGTGACCAAAGCCAGAGATTTCGACCAGGCGCTGGCGTTGGCCAACGACAGCGAGTTCGCGCTGACCGGGGGCTGTTATTCCCGCAGCCCGGTCAACCTCGAGCGGGTCAAGGCCGAGATGGTCTGCGGCAATCTCTATCTCAACCGTACCATCACGGGCGCCATTGTCGAACGCCAGCCTTTCGGCGGATTCAAAATGTCCGGCGCCGGGACCAAGGCCGGCGGGCGCGAATACCTGCAGCACTTCCTGGTGCCGCAGGTGATCACCGAGAACTGCCTCCGCCGCGGCTTCGCCCCGCTTGAGGAGGAATCGGAGCCGCCGCAAAATCGTTGACCCTCCGCCGGCGAATGTTATTCTTGGCTCGAACCGTGTGTCTTTTGGCGCACCCTGTTGGTGCGCCTTTTCTTTGCCCGGAGCCAAAAGAAAACCGCCCCGGCTGGCTTCTGATACCGGCTTAGGGCGGTGATGCGGTCCTTCCCGGCACGGGGCTCGAGCCGAGGAGGAAATCGGCTTTGCTACTTGGCGGCTTCTTTCTTGTCGCGCTTGGCCTCAAAGTCGCGCTCGCGTCCGGCCTGGCCGTTCCGTTCCATTACCGTCTTGCCTTTGAAAGTATTGTCGGTGATTTTGCCGGTGTACTTGGTGACCATGGTATTGCCGCCCATCTCGCGGGTCACGGTGAAGGAGATCTCTCCGTCTTTGATCTTGCCGTCTTTGATTTCGGTCTCACTGGTTGCATCCCCGCGGGCGGGGGCGATCAGCTTGCCCGTCACTTTGTCCCCTTTCACCTCCAACTTCAGGGTCATCTTCCGGTCCGGCCCGCCATTGCGGCCGGGCATTGTCCAGCTCCAGGAGCCGTTTGGATCGGTTTTCTTGTCCTGGCCTTGGACCAGGGCGACGGCGCCCAGCAGGAGCGCGGCGCAAAGGCCGGTGTGGAGGAAAGGGATCATGGGGTGGTGTCTGCGTTGCATAGGTTGATTTGGTTTATGGTTGATAGTTCAGTTTTTGTGCGTTTCTTGGCTTTTCTCCCGCCCGGGCTTGCCTTCGAGTGGCAGGCAGCGGGAGGGCCAAAGTGTTATGACGAACCAGACGGGCAATAAGTTACAGGTTAGCTTACGCTCATGCCGAGCAGGAACTCGATGTTGCTGCCGGTCTTTTTGAGTTTGGTGAGCACCAGTTCCATCGCCTCGACGGGGGGCACGCCGGTCAGGGCGCGCCGGAGAATGACCACGCGGTTGTATTCGTCGGGATGATAGAGCAATTCCTCTTTGCGGGTGCCGGAGCGTTCGATGTTGATCGAAGGGAAGATGCGGCGATCCACCAGGGCGCGGTCCAGGTTCACTTCCATGTTGCCGGTGCCTTTGAACTCCTCAAAGATGACTTCGTCCATGCGGGAGCCGGTATCGACCAGCGCCGTGGCGATAATGGTGAGGGAGCCTCCCTCTTCGATGTTCCGGGCGGCGCCGAAGAACCGCTTGGGCTTGTGCAGCGCGTTGGCGTCCACGCCCCCGGAGAGGATCTTGCCCGAATGCGGCTGGACGGTATTGTAAGCGCGGGCCAGACGGGTAATGGAATCGAGCAGGATAACCACGTTACGTTTATGCTCGACCATCCGTTTGGCCTTTTCAATCACCATCTCGGCGACCTGCACGTGCCGTTCGGGCGGTTTGTCGAAGGTCGAGCTGATGACCTCCGCACCGCGGCAACTCCGCTCCATGTCGGTGACTTCCTCGGGCCGCTCATCGATCAGGAGGATGAACAGATAGGACTCGGGATTGTTCTTGAGAATCGCGTTGGCCAGCTTCTGCATCAGCACCGTCTTGCCCGTCCGCGGGGCAGCGACGATCAACCCGCGCGTGCCTTTGCCAATGGGGCAGACCAAATCGAGCACCCGCGTGGACAGCTCGTCGGGCACGGTTTCGACGATGAATCGCTTGTTCGGAAACAGCGGGGTCAGATTGTCAAAGTGCGTCTTGTCCTTGGCCTTGTCGGGGTCTTCCTGGTCGACCGCCTCAACTTTGAGCAGGGCAAAAAAACGCTCCTTCTCTTTCGGCGGGCGGATTTGGCCGGCCACCAGATTGCCGGTCTGCAAGTCGAAGCGGCGAATCTGGGAGGGCGAGACATAAATGTCTTCCGGGCAGGGCAGGTAGTTGAAGCTCTGCGAGCGGAGAAATCCGAAGCCCTCCGGCAACACCTCAAGCACGCCCTCGGAAAACAACACGCCCGCGCGCTCCGCGTTCTTCTGGAGGATGTGAAAAATAACCTCGTGCTTTCGCATCGTGCCGAAGTTTTCGACCCCGAACTCGCGCGCCATCTGGTTGAGCTCGGTCATCGACATGCCTTGGAGCTTGGCAATGTTGAGCGAGGTGGCGATGTGATCCTTGTCCGCGCCAACGCCGGCGCCTGGTTCGGGTGGTCTTTCGGCCCGTTCGGGCGCGGCCCTCTGCTCGCCCCTGCCCGGCCTGTCCTGGCGCCGCCTGCCGTGTCTTTCGGCTCTCTGCCTTCCCGCAACGCGCTGCTGGGGCACGTTCTCCGGGGCCGGCGCCAATTGTGCCTCTTCGAGGCGGCGGGTTTCTCTCTCCGCGGTCTCCGGGGCAGGCACCTCCGCCTGAGCAGGCAGCGCCACCTTGTGTTCCGGCGCAGGCCGCAACTCCGCCCCTTCGTCTCTCACGGGTTCCTCAGCCGGCCCACTTGGACGCCGCCGGCCCGCCTTTTCCTCAGGGGGTCTTGGGTGGACTGGCAACTCAGGCTGTTCGGCCCGGCGCATCCCGGCGGCAAGGGCCGGGGCGGACGATTCGTCGGCCGGTGCCGGCGGTTTGGCTAGGGCGGCAGTTGAGGAAAGGCTCTCAAGGCCGCTGCCCCCATCGGAGGCCGGCCCAACGGCCTGGGGCTTGGCCTCTTTGGTCTTGGCCTTTTTAGTGGCTCTTGGCATAGCTCAATATGGCAAAATTACAGCTCTGATTCAGCAGGACGATCAGGATTCGATTAGTTCAATTGGAATGGTTACCAACCGGGAGCACGCTGCAAGGATCTTCAAAAACGGTTGTGACAGCAAGACAAATCTCGCCGCACTCTTATGGACACCTTGGCCCACACCTGCGAGCGTGTCAAGGAGTTCAAAAAAAGCTTGCTCCCGGCTCGGCGGTAGCCAACATTACAGCGCGCAAGTTCTCTCTGAGCCTATATGGGACGCGTCTATAACGATATTGTCGAGACTGTCGGCCGCACTCCTCTGGTCCGCCTGAACAAGGTCACGGCGGGGCTGGCCGCCGATATTCTCCTGAAATGCGAGTTCTTCAATCCGTTGGGCAGCGTCAAGGACCGCATTGGCATGGCGATGCTCGAGGATGCGCAACGCCGGGGGATACTCAAGGCGGATACCGTCATCATTGAACCGACGAGCGGCAACACGGGGATTGCCCTTGCCTTCGTGGCGGCTGCCAGAGGTTACCAGCTCATCCTCACGATGCCTGAAACCATGTCTATGGAACGGCGCACGCTCCTGGCCATGCTGGGCGCCAAGCTCGTTTTGACCCCCGGCACAGAAGGGATGAAAGGCGCCATCGCCAGAGCGGAGCAATTAGCCAGAGAAACCCCGCGCTCGTGGATTCCACAGCAGTTCGAGAACCCGGCCAATCCGGACATTCACCGCCGGACCACTGCCGAGGAGATCTGGACCGACACCGACGGCAAAGTTGATGTGCTCGTGGCGGCGGTCGGCACCGGTGGCACCATTAGCGGCTGTTACGAAGCGATTAAACCTCGCAAGCCTTCCTTTCAGGCCATCGCGGTCGAACCCAAGGATTCCCCCGTCATCTCCCAAACCCTGGCCGGTCAGCCCATCAAGCCCGGCCCCCACAAGATTCAGGGCACCGGCGCCGGGTTTATCCCTAAGAACCTTCACCTCACAGACGCCAAGGGCAACCCCCAAATCATCGAGTGCATCCAGGTTGCCAACGAGGACTCCTTTGCCATGGCCCGGCGGTTGGCCAAAGAGGAGGGGATCCTGGCTGGGATTTCATCGGGCGCCAATGTCTGGGCCGCCATCGAGGTGGCCAAACGTCCGGAGAACCGGGGCAAGGTCATCGTCACGATTGCCTGCTCGACCGGGGAGCGTTACTTAAGCACGCCGCTGGCGGCCGAGGCGCGGGCGCAGGTGGGCGGGTAGCCGCGCCGGGCCGCCCGGGGGGTGTCGAAAAAAGATGTTGCACGTTGGCGGATTTGCCGCTACATATAAGGTGTAGCGAAGGTCTGTTTGCTGTGGATGGTAGTATATAAACGGTTGGAATACCGTCCCCGGCTGCTTCCCAAGATTCAATTTTCTAAATGGTTTTCGGGGATTGGTTCCGGAAGGCCTTCGGCTACGCGCACAAATGAGCAGTATGAGCACAGCGACTAACAACCAGAAGAACGAGACCGCCGCTTTGGAATACGGCTGCGGCTACCTGGAGATCTCCGAAAAGGGCTTCGGCTTTCTCCGCACCGCCGAGAATCACTTTCATCCCAAACCTTCGGACATCTTCGTGACGCCCGACACCATCAAGCGGAACTTCCTGCGGGAGGGCAGCTTTGTCGCCGGCCCCACCCAACCGCCCCACCGGGGCAACAGCCCCCAGTTAAAGGCGGTCGAGAAGGTCAACGAAATGACCTTCGAGGACTACACCAAGTCGCTGCGGTTCGAGAACCTGACCACCATTGACCCGATCGAGAAATTCAAGCTCGAGACCTCGCCCGACCTGATCGAGACTCGCGTCATCGATATGGTGACGCCCCTGGGCAAGGGCACGCGCGGGCTGATCGTTGCCCCGCCGCGCACCGGCAAGACGACGATCCTCAAGCAGATTGCCAACGCCATTACCGCCAATCACCCTGAAGTCCACGTCCTGGTCCTGTTGATTGACGAGCGTCCCGAGGAGGTCACCGACTTCCAGCGCTCGGTCAAGGCCGAGGTCGTCGCCTCTTCCAACGACCAGGACCTCGAGACCCACGTGCGCCTGTCCCGGTTCATGATCGAGCGTTGCCGCCGCATGGTCGAGGCCGGCAAAGATGTCTTTGTCCTGCTCGACTCCATCACGCGGGTGGCCCGCGCCTACAACAGCGTCCACGGCGGCAGCGGACGCACTATGACCGGCGGTGTGGATGCGCGCGCCCTGGAAATCCCTCGCAAGATGTTCGCCTCGGCCCGCAAGATCGAAGAGGGCGGCTCCCTGACCATCCTGGCCACCGCCCTGGTGGACACCGGTTCGCGCATGGATGAACTCATCTTCCAGGAATTCAAGGGCACCGGCAACATGGAGCTCATCCTCGACCGCAAGCTTTCGGATCGCCGCCTCTTCCCCGCCATCGACATCCCCAAGAGCGGCACGCGGAAAGAGGAAAAGCTCTTTCCCAAACACCAGATCGAAGCCGTGCGCAAGCTCCGCCGCACGATGGTGGACCTTAACCCGGTCGAGGCCATGGAAACCCTCGTCGCGGCCCTCAAGAAACACCGGACCAACGATGAGCTGCTCTCCAAACTGGTCTGAGCCGGGCTATCCATGAGTCAGGCAGAGGTTGCATCCCTGGCCAACACTTTGCATTCCCGTCCGCCCCTGTGGCGGATGCTTCGGATCCACCAGGCCATCCAGTCGGGCAAGCACCCGAACGCGGTCTATTTCGCGCGCCAGTTTGAGGTCAGCACCAAGACCATCCATCGCGACCTGGAGTTCATGCGCTATCAGTTGGATCTGCCCATCGAGTACGATCCCCAGCGCTTCGGTTTTTTTTACAGCGAGAAGGTCGATGCCTTCCCCACGCTCCAGATTACCGAAGGGGAGTTCATCGCGCTGGTCATCGCCGAACGGGCCCTCGAACAGTACCGCGGC
Source organism: uncultured bacterium (assembly GCA_963713735.1). Taxonomy (GTDB): domain Bacteria; phylum Verrucomicrobiota; class Verrucomicrobiia; order Limisphaerales; family UBA8199; genus CAVQND01. Next base: position 51,759 of record CAVQND010000005.1, on the reverse strand, counting down.
ACCAACCTCGAAAAGCCGCTGCTCGGCGCCATTCGAAAGATGGAGCAGGCCCTGCCGGATACGATCTCGCTGAGCCTGGCCGACATCCAACACACGATCTCGTTCCGCACCCGCGCGGAGCCGATTCTGAACCTGGAGATCTTCGATGCTCTGGCCAAGGCAACCGCCGCCCGGCGGCAGCTCCAGTTGAGCTATCGCAAGCCCGGCCAACAGGCGGCCGAACCGCGCGTGGTTGACCCTTATCACCTGGCGAACATCAACGGCGAATGGTTCCTCTTTGCCTATGACCACCTCCGCAAAGATATCCGCACTTTCGTCCCGGCCCGCATACAGCGAATCAAGCCCACCGGCAAAACCTTTGCCCGGCCGGAAACATTCTCGATGGAAAAACGCCTCCGCGACAGCTTTGGCGTCCACTCCGGCCACGGCCTCTGGGAGGTGGTCATTCGCTTCGAAGCGCGCGTGGCGGATTTCGTCCGGGAAAAACGCTGGCACCCTTCCCAGCAACTCCGGGACCTAAGAAACGGCGGCGTCGAACTGCGGATGCGGCTCTCCAGCCTTTCGGAAGTCGAACGCTGGGTCCTGAGTTGGGGTGGCAATGCCCTCGTGGTCCAGCCTCCCGAACTGGCGCGCGCCGTCCGGCAGGCCGCCGAAAGAATCCTCCGCCCCGGCGCCCGCGGCGAAGCGCCGGATTGAAAAAGCCGGATGGTGGAGCCGACGTGATTCGAACACGCGACCTTCTCGTTGCGAACGAGACGCTCTGCCAACTGAGCTACGACCCCAGCCAGTCCAACGGGACGTATTATCGAATAAAAACGCGCGGCGGCAAGCCTAAAGAGCATTCCGGCAATCAAGATTGGCTTTGTAGGAGACGACGTAAGGAGTCTCTGATCAATGGCTTTCGATGGGAGCAGGCGTTCGCTGTGCCCCAGAATCAATTAGAGACTCCTTACGTCGTCTCCTACAATGGCTTGCGGAGAACTTTGTCACTGGCCCTGGAAACCACAGAAAAGAAGGGCCGGGTTTAGACCCGGCCCTTGATTGAAAGGCTTAGCCGTCGAGGGCTAGCGATGAGCGCGGAAGAACATCGCGGCGCCGGTCGGCGCCGGGACCGTGTAAGGGCTGGTTGCAACCATGACGTCCGTGTAAGGCCCCTGTACGTTCGTGGCCGATTGCAGCGTGCCATCAAACGTAATGACCACGTTGGGGCCGACATGAGCGATGCTCAGGGCGGGCGGCGTGGCCACCACCCGGGCGCGATAGGCCTTGAGGGCGCCGGCAACGGTGTCGTTGACCAAAGTGCGGTTGCCGCTCGCATCCAGGGTGTACCATTCGCAACTGTAGGCGCCACCGCCGTTATTCCACACCAGGCGCAACGGATAGACGCCCGGCTGCCCAACACCGAACGAGAACGTTGTCTCGGTAGTGCCGCGGCCGGCGTAGCTGTCGAACTGGCCAAGAATCGTGCCAGGATAATGACCGACTGTGACCCAGACGCCGCCCGGGTCAGCAAGGTGCGCTTTGAGGGTCGCGCCGTCATTCTGGCTGATCATCATGGTGGGGATGGTGACCTGGCCGCCGTAGGTTCCGGCACCCAGGGTTATGGGAAGGTCGGTGCGGTTTTGGACTTCGATGACCGCGATGGCCCCGGCCTCCTGTACCGCCAGGGCCTTCCAGCCAAATTCGCACACGCCGCGGTCAACCATCGCGATGTTGCCAGCCAGGGCCGCCGCGTTGTCGGGCGGGGCCGGGGACGCCGAGCCGCTGCAAGCGGTGTTGGGGTCGGCATAGACCACCTGGGCAGTGATCGGGATGTCCGGGAATTCAGGTCCGAAGCCGCCATCGCTGCTCAAGGTTGGAACGCCCGGGATTCTAAGTCCGCTCAGGACAGAGGGGGCGTTGACGTAAAGGGTGGTGCCCAGGAAACTGTTGGTCTCGATCGGCGTCACCCGGAAGCAGTCGTCGCTGGCCACGCCCATAGTGTAAATGCCCGCCGCCGGGAACTCGACATAGGTGAGGAACTCGGCCGCGAACTGGTCCACATAACCGCTGATGGTGCCGGGAATGCCCGGCGGGGCGCTATCAGGATACCCATCGGCACTGGTGAAAAAGCCCAGGTCAGCGCCGCCGTTGCCGCCGCTCATGTTGACCACCGTTGTGAGATCCAGGTAACCATTATCCAGGAACGTGGAGACATTTGCGACGTTGGAGCTGGTCAGCGAGGCGTTCACCCCCCACAACCCGGCCACGATTTGCTCGGCGACCTCCACCGAATCCGACAACTCGCTGGCATTGTTTCCCTGGGGAATCTGGTCCACCCGGTAGCGGAACCCAGGCTCGCTGGCGACGCCGCTGCCGATCGGGCTGCGCAGGCTGGGCGGCAGGCTGAGATAGGTGCCCAGGACAAACTGCCAGGTGTTCGTGATGGGCACCGAGTTGCCGACTTCCTTGTAAACCAACACCGCCACGTTGGTCGAACCGGAGGGCAGGAATGGCATCGGCTGCTGCACGGTCGTAATCCCGCCCGTCTTGTCCACCGAGGGGGCGAGGGTTTGGCCGTTGAGGGACAACCCGATCGAAGTAGCGTCCACCTGGGTCGAGCCGTCGGTGAACTGGATATAGATCGGCGATGTGGGGCTGGCGTTCAGGTCACCCTGGTAAGGGTTGAGGAGCGACACGTAGGCCTGGGTAGCCAGCGGACCTGCGCAATAGGCCTTCAGGGCAGTCGGGTTCGAGGTGTCGTTGACCAAAACGAAGGTGCCGTCGGGATTGACCGTAAACCACTTGAGGTTCGCGCCGCCGGTGCCGTTGAACCAGACCAGCCGCATGGGGTAAAAGCCCGGGGTGGGGATGTAGAACTGGAAGATAGTGTTGGCAAAGCCGCGGCCGCCGTCGAAATAACCCAGGAGCGGCGCGAACTGATCACGCGGGTTCTTGCCCAAGGTGACCTTGAAGCCGTCGTCGCTGCAGACGCCCATGGAGTAGGTGCCGGCGGCCGGGAAGTTGACCCAGGCCAGGATTTCGGCCGAGGAATTATCCGTCGAGCTCGTGGTGCCCGGCAGCCCGGGGAAGTACATGTCCGGGTAGCCGTTGTTGGCGGTAAAATTGCCGTCGCCGGAGCTGACATCATAATTAATCCACATGTTGTTGGTGTACCAGCCATTGTTGGCCACGGAAAGGTCGGCAATGTTCGTGCCTTCCAGGCCGGCCAGTTGCTCCTCAGTCCACCACAGATTGCCCGGCTGGGCGGCAGTGGTCTGATATATCCGCACGGCGAAACCAGGCTGGGTGGTGTCCACGCCCGTGGTCAGGGCAATGCCCTGCGGAATGACCAAGCCGCTGACGACAAAGGTATTGGTGAGGGTCTGGGTCACCGGGGGGGTGGCGTTGTTGGCGAAGCTGAGCACCACGACGTTCGTCGAGGGACTGGGCAACGGCGAGGCGGGACTATAAGTGAGGGTCGTGACCCCGGCGATCTGGGTGACGGTCGGTTTCACGGGCGCGCCGTTGAGAGTCGTTTGGATGGAGTTGTTGGCCACGGCGGTGGCGCCGTTGAGCAGGACATAGCTGAAGCCCTGGATAGTGCCGTTGAAATACTGGACAAACGGCAGGCCGGCCGGGCCGCTGTAATAGGCGCGGATCGCCCCCGGGGTCGAGACATCGTTGATCAGGACGTACGACCCGTCCTGCTGTTGGATGAACCATTCGCAACTGGCGGCGTTGTTGGGCAGTTCGCCGTTGCCGTTGAACCAGACCAGCCGGAACGGATAGTAGCCCGGCGCCGGGATGACGATGTTGAACAGGGTGTCGCCTGACCCGCGGTCGCCGTTGTACTCACCCAGGAGCAGCCCGTTGGGATCGCTGATGTCCAGGGTGGACGTCGTCACCTTGAACCCATCGTCACTGGTGACCCCCATCTGGAAGGCGCCGGCGGCCGGGAAATAGAGCCAGGCGAGGATTTCTTCCGTGAAGTTGCCGGTGGTTTGGGCGCCTTCCGGCAGGTTGCCAGGTATCCCGGGAGCCGGGTTCTGAGTATATTCCGGCGGGACAAAGTGGCCCTCCGGGGTGGTGTAGATGTTGTAGTTGATCACATCGGTTTGATAGAAGTACCCTTGGGCGTCCGCGCCCCACAGGTTCGCAATGTTCGGCCCATTGACTCCGGCGAGTTGGCCCTCGGTCCACGTCAAGTCGCCTGGCTGAGGAGCGGCCGTCTGGTAGGGCCGGATTTTGAAACCGGCTTTGGTCGTGTCCACCCCGGTGACGGCATAGCTGGCCGGAATAGTGGTGTAGGCATAGGCCAGCACGGCGAAACTGTTGGTGGAGGTGACATTCACACCGGTGGCGGTGTTGTAGCTCAGGGTCGCCTTGTGCGAGCCGACGCCCAGGAGCTGGTTGTAGAGAATCGTGGTGTTGGTGGACACCTTGCTCACCAAGGTTGGCGTGACGTTCGTGCCGTCCAGGGTCAGTTTGACCGTGCTCGTATTGACCATCGCTGCCGGCAAGTCCTCCAGGTCATACCCGAATCCCGTCGGCCCGCCGCTGAACTTGGCGAGAATGGGGGTGGTGGCCAGGGTGGTCGTGATCGAGATATTGTCGAATTCATGGACCTCATTGCCACCGGTGGGGGCGGCGGGCGCGACCGTGCTGTCCGAGCTCGTCCGGGCGGCGAGGATCCAGCGCCCGGCCTGCGGGGTCCAACCGGTGGCGAAATTCGTAACCACCGGCGAGCCTTTCCAATAAATATCCAGCAGGCCGCCCTCGTGCATGGTCATCGTGAAGTTCGCCCAGCACAGGGCCGCTACGCCGCTGCTGTTGGTCGGCCCGGTCTGGAGTGAATAAATGTCGGTGCAATCCCCGTCGTAATCCTTCGGCCCGGTTGGAGGCAACGTCCAGCCGCCCAACGCAAATTGGACCTGGTTGTAGCGGGCGTTGAAGCCCAGGATGTCGCCGCCGCCGTGGTCGAAAGTCAGGGCATAAACACCCAGGCCCTCGATGCTTCCCCGTTCCGGCAAGTTCGGCACCGGGGTGGAGCTGAAATCGCTGGCCCAACCGGGACCGGCCACACCGTTGGTGACCACCTTGGCCAAGGGCGGCACAAAGTTGATGCTCCAGCCTTCAGCCGGCAGGCGCTCTGTGCCGGCGCCGACGCGCACGTCCATGGAAACCGTGAAACCGCTGATGATCTTGCCGTTGTCGAAGTCCGGCAACAGGAGGGCGCTTGATTCACCATCAACCGCATCGGTCAACTGCACATAACCTCCCGGATTGCCGCCGGTGGCTATCCAAGCGCCTCCCCCGCCGAAGCCCGAGGTTAGGGTGAACCCGTTGGTGGACGGGTCCCCCGTGAAGTCACAGAGGATCGTTCCCGCTCGGGCCTGCCCGGGAGACAAGCCTCCGAGCGCCAAAGCCGCCATGATGATGAGTGTTGAACTTCGCATGTTGTCTTCCTTTCCTGGTTCTTAATTGTTGTTCGGTTTCGCACTTCGCAGTGCCAGCAGGCGCCTGAGTCGGCTCGCGCAACGCCAAGCTGCTCCCGCCTGTGTAACGGCAGCAACCCAGCGCCCGGGAAAACCCGGAAGGCCGACAGGCGTCCAAGTGGGTGCAGCTTAATTAGGGGCGGGTCTATTTGTCAAGCTACTTTAATTTCTAACCGGCCCTGCCCTTCAGGTGTCAAATTGCCTGTGAACCGGGGTTTACTGACCAGCGGGTTTCACGGCAAACTGGTGCGGCTTGGGCCGGCGGACCTCATCAATCCGGGCTTCCTGGCCGGCAATCTGCTGGTCGAGCCTGGCCATCTCGGCGGCGCGGCCGGCCTCGCTCCCCGGGCATTGGGCCCAGGTTGGCAATGCATAAAGCTGGACGTTCCGCCAACGGGTGTAAAAGAGATCGTTCTTCTTGATGACCAGGTTCAAGAGCTGGCGAGCTTGCTCGGTAATCGGCCCGGCGGCAGTGGTCAGGTTCCAACCCTTCGCCAGCTCCTCGCTGCTGAGCTTGGCAACGGCCTTGCCATTGATGGCGACTTCGTAGTTGCCGGCCGGAAGGCCGCTCACCTGCAGCTCATAGCGGCTAAGGTCGGCCAGGATGGGCGCCAGCTTGAGGGCAGGTTCGGCCTTCGCTTCGATCGGCATCGGCAACGCATCATCCAAACGATCAAAGCTGATCGTGCCCTCAGACACCTTGAGATTCTCCACCCGGCACCCCTGGGCGGCGAGGAGTTTCCCGGCCGCCCCATCGATCTCCGCCCGCGAGACGAGCGCCGGGGCGTCGAGGCCCTTCAGAATGGCCCAGGCCATCACCGTGTGGCCGATGGGACCTGGATGCACCGAATCCCCGCCGCCGATGAAGGCCGGCGGGTTGCCCTCGCGCTCGCGCACCAGTATCGCCATGTAGGGGTCGAACTGGTCCACAAAGACCGCGCCGGTGCCGGCCGCTACCGTCTTTAGCCCGTCCGAAAACTTGCGCAAGGATTGATTCCGCGTGTCCTGGTCCGGGTCGGGCCGCTTGTCCTCGATGGGTTGCGGCGTCAGAAAGGCCACTCGAGCCCCATTGGCTTGCAACACCTTGGCAATTTGCTCCTGGCTCCGGACGTAGGCCCCGAAGATGTCCGCCCGAAAGGCCTGGTAGGCGTGGTCGTTCATTCCGAACTTGACCGTCACCACCGTCGGCTTGAGCGGCAGGACATCGCGGCCCAGCCCGCGGCCAACCGAATCTTCCACCATCCTTTGCTGCGCGGCGGGCTCCGCGGCGAACAGCTCGCGTTCATCGGGGTGGAATCGCTGCCTCAGCCACGCGGTGTCGCCGCCCCACCCGACATTGCGAAAGCTGAGCCTCCACTCCGGGTGGCGCGTCAGGGCGTAGGCCTCGATGTAGGTCGTATAGAGCCGCTGTTCGGTGATGCTGTCGCCCAGAAAGACGACGCGATCCCCGTCCCGGATAAAAAAGTCCCCGGCCAACGCGCCCGCAGCCAAAGTGACCGCAGAAAGAAATGCCAGGAGGGTTTTGCTGGAAAAGGATAAAGATGTCATAGTGGCGCCAGGGTATCACGGGGCGGGGGACAAAGCAATGCCCCTCAAAACTCAAAACGCGAAAGGAACGTTGATGATCGAAACATCTAACGTCTGGTTTAACGCCGCCGCCTATGCCTGGATACCCGGGACCGCGCTGGGCCTGCTCGGGGGCCTGGAAGGGACCCTCGCCGGGACACTGGCGCCGCGCGGAAGGGGCAAGGGCCTGGTCTTGGCCGTCCATTTTGGCACCATGCTCCTGTGCGCCGGGCTGCTGCTGGCGGGCATCGTCGCCAAAGTCAAGGGGCAGCCTTATGGCGTCTGGTACGGGCTGGGATTCCCCGGTCTGCTCGGGCTCATCATCTTCGGGTTCCTGACCCCGGTCATGCTCCGGCGTTACCGTGAGGCCGAATTGCGCAAATCGCTGGCCAAAGATCTTTAAAGGGGTCTGGACAAGGGGTCAAAAGTTTTTAGAATTGCCGCAACTTGGGTGTTGCATTTTTTGAAGACACTGGTAGAAAAGTCGTTGGTTGATTTTTTGTCCGGATTGAGTTGGCTGTTTTTTGAACGTCTTCCGCTTGGGCGATTCTATTCCTCACGACCAAGTCTGCGGAGTTGGCTGGAGATCGTGTCGGAATGAACGCACCAATTTTTTTGGCGGCTGCCGCCCTCAGCAAAGGCAACGAGAGCGAGTTGGTCTATGTGTGGGGACAAGCCACACTGGAGGCCAAGGCGATCATCTTCTGCCTGGTTATCTTTTCGATCATCGCCTGGTCGGTCATGATTGGCAAGGCGCTGGAGATGCGGCGCGCCAAGAAGCTCAACCAGTACTTCAGCAGCGAGTTTCGCACCCAAAAATCCGTTTTGGACCTGTTTGACCGGCGGCTCCGCGCCGAGGGGTGCCCGCTGTTCATGGTGTATCATGCCGGCGGCGCCGAATTGGATGCGCGGCTCAAGAGTCCCGAAAGCCCGACCCGGCGGCGCTACATCTCCCTCAAGGGCATGGAACACGTCAAACGCTCTCTCGAAACCAGCGTGGCCCAGGAATCGCTCAAGCTCGAATCGGGCTTGATTCTCCTGGCCATTGCCGTCAGCGGCTCGCCCTTTCTGGGACTGCTGGGCACGGTTTGGGGCGTCATGAGCACCTTCGGCCACATCGCCCAGCAGGGCAGCGCCACCATGGCCGCCATGGCCCCAGGCGTCTCCGCCGCCCTCATCACGACCGTCGCCGGCCTCCTGGTCGCCATCCCCTCGATGTTCGGCTACAACTGGCTGGTCCATAATCTGCGCGTCCTGACCGTCGAACTGGACAACTTCGCCCAGGAACTCGTCTCGAAGATCGAAACCGAATACCTGGAGGACTAGCCCAGCCTGAGCTTGTCGAACCATGCGCCGTTTTTCTCAACGCAGTGCCCTGGTAACCCTGAGCGAGATTAACATCACTCCGCTCCTGGACCTGGCGTTCGTGTTGCTGATTATCTTCGTCATTACGACGCCCCTGCTCGAGCAGAGCCTGCCTTTGAAACTGCCCGCCGGCGGCCAGCCCAGCCCCCGCGTGGACCCGCACGACATTCGCACCGTCGAGATCACCGCCGAAGGCGCCTACCGGCTCAACAAAACGCCCATGAAGTTGGACGACATCGAGAAGGTGCTGGTCCGCGATTTCAACGCCAACAAAAACCTGGTCGTCGCCATCCGGGCAGACGAGAATGGCCGGGTCAAGGATTTTTATGCCGTGTTGGACCGTTGCCGGCGCCACGGGATTACGCGCATGGATCCGAAGACCGAACCCCCGAGACGCCAATGAACCGCTCGCAAAAGAAATGCCTGATCGTTTCGGCGGGCCTGCATCTTGGGCTGTTGTCCTCGGTGGTCCTGCTCTCGGCCTTTCGGTCTGCGGCCCCGCCTGCGCTCGAGTTCCAACCCATTGATTTCACGCCCGTCGTTACCACGTTTGAAAACATGTCGGGTGGAGGCAATCCCCAGGGCCAGACCGTGCAGCCGCCGCCGCCGCCGCCCGCCCCGGTCGTGCAAAAGCCGCCGGAACCCGCTCCCCGGGAGACCGCCCGGGAGTCTCGGCCCAAGCCGGAAGAGGAGTCGTTGACGCCCTCGACTCGCCCCACGCGCAGGAGGCCGCAAATCGATCCATCGAATATCGTCACGCGTCCGCGCAACGAGAAAGGCAAAACCAAGCCCAAGGAAAATGCTGACGATAGCGACGCCCAGGACAGGGAACTGGCCAGAGCGGCCGCTGAGGCGCGCCGGCGGTTGGTTGGACAGATGAGCCAGGTGGCCGGCCAGATTGGCGAGGGCCGCTCCGGCCGGGTCTCGACGGAATTGTACAGGCCCGGGCGGGGGCGGTTTGCCCTACGCCAACTTTTACCAAGCCGTCTATAGCATCTATTACCGGGAGTGGATTATACCGGACGGGGCCGCCGACAGCGATGCCATCACCGAGGCCAAGGTCACCATCGCCCGGGACGGCACGGTCGTTTCCGCCATCGTCACTCCTCCTCAGGCAGTGCGGCGGTTGACCAATCGGTCCAGTTGACCTTGGACCGCGTGAGGCAGTTGCCGCCGCTGCCGCCTAATTCCCAGGAAGATAAGGTGACCGTCACCATCAATTTTAAAGCCAGACCCGAGAGCAAAAGATAACCTTGATGAAGAAAACACCACCTACCCTCCGTCCTGCTGAGCCTGCTGGCGATTTGCGGCTCGGCCCTTTCCGCGCCCGTTTCGCAACGCATAGAGCGTCGAAAAGACCTTTGGCCCCGGCCACGAGCCACCGATCCTGGTTTCGATCAGCGGCCTGACCGGCGAGGCCGCGCAAGTCTTGCAGTTCGATCTTTACGTTCAGGGCTTTGCCTTCACCAATGCCGAGGCGGCCCAATATCAGGTCATCGGCAGCAACAACGGCAACCTCGAGGCCCGGGTTGTCCAGCGCATCAACAAGAGCGACTTGCTCGCCAACCGGGTCTATTCGGGTCCGTTCCGCCGTCAGGTCCACCGCTTCGCGGATGATTTCGTCAACGCCGTCCCCGGCCACGCCAAAGGCATCGCGCTGACGCGGATCATGTTCAAAGGCGAGGCGGGCGCGAGCGCAGCGAGATATTCGTAGCCGATTTCGACGGGCATGACAGCCAGCAGATGACCCGGGACGGCTCGATTGTCGCCGCCCCGTGCTGGGTCCCGCGGCGGCTGGCGGCCTATTACACCTCCTATATGCTCAACCACGCGGACATCTTCTACCACGATTTTTCCACTGGCGCCCGCCGGGTCTTCGCCCGCTACGGCGGCTCGAATATGAGCCCGGCAGTTTCCCCGGACGGCAGCCGGGTCGCGATGATTCTCAGCAAAGACGGCTGGACCGACCTCTATGTGTGCAATGCCGACGGCTCCGCCCTGCGGCGCCTCACCAAATCGCCCCAGGACGAGTCCTCCCCCTGCTGGTCGCCCGATGGGCAATGGATTTGCTATGCTTCCAAAGAAGGCGAGCGGCGCTCGCTCTCCATTATTGCCGCCTCGGGCGGCACACCCCGGCGCCTGACGACCCGCCTGGCCTCCAGCCCCACCGAGCCCGATTGGTCGCCCGACGGCAAGTACATCGCTTTCACGTCACAAAACGGGGGTAACTTCCGCATCCGCGTCATTCCGGCGGAGGGGGGCGATGCCGAGGACATTGCCGAAGGCGAAGACCCCTCCTGGGCGCCCAATTCCCGCACGCTCATCTGCGCCCGGCGCGCCGGCGGCAGGGGCAATTATGTGCTCTCTCTGCTTGACGTCATGACAAAACAAGTAAAAGATGTGTCCCGGATTTCGGGAACTAGCTCAGAATCACAACCGAGTTGGGCGAAATAGCCCGCGCACAAAAGACAAAAAAATGAAGCCGATTCAGTTTAGCAAATTGTTGGTGCTCTCCTTAATCCTAACCGTTGCCGCCACCGGCTGCAAAAAGACCCCGGTCAAGGTGACGGATATGAATGGACCCCGGACGGGGTACAATGCAGCATCGGGTGAAAACAACGCCATCACCAATCTCCCCCCCACTGAACCGATCAAGCCAGGCAGTGAGGCCGATGCAACTTCCCGCCTCAAAGACGGGGGCATCCCGTCGGTCGGTCCGGATCGCTTCAAGAATTACCTGGCCCACCCGGAGATCTTGAAGGCTTATTCCGTGTACTTTGACTTCGACAGCTCGGTCATCAAATCCGGGGAGAAGCCTAAAATCAATTCCGTGGCGGAGTACTCTGAAAGGGCACCCGGGCCATGCGGTCAGAATCGAAGGCAACTGCGACGAGCGCGGCACCGAGGAATACAATCGCGCGCTGGGCGAGCGCCGCGCCCTGGCCTCGCGCGAGGCGTTGGTCGAGCAAGGCATTGATTCGCTCATGCTTGAAACCATCAGCTACGGCAAAGACAGGCCAGTGGCTGCCGGCCACGACGAGTCCGCCTGGCGCCTCAACCGCCGGTGCGATTTCGTCGTCTTGACCCCGCCCGCCGCGCCCTGAGCCGCAACTGTCCGAGACCGGGCCACAAGCTACATCCGCAATATCTCCGCCGCCGGCTTGCGCAGGAGCCTGCGCGTAGGCAGGTAGGCGGCCAGGGCCCCGGCCACGACGCTAATGGCGAAGGTGGCCAGGAAAGTCAGGTAAGGCATGGTGAAAACGGCCGCCAACTCGATCAGCACGGCGGTCTGGACCACGAAGAGCCAGGCCAGGGTGAAACCGATCGCTCCGCCCGCGATGCCCGCAGACAGGGTCAGGACAACCGACTCGCCCAGGAACAGCCGGAACAATTGCCGCCGGCGCAGACCCAGGGCCTTCAACACCCCGATTTCCCGCTGGCGCTCGAGGACGGGTACTGGCCATCGAAGCGATCAGGGCAAAGACGGCGATGACGACCGCCACGCCCAGCAGGAGCCCGAAGAACACTTGCGTCGCCCAGTAGATGACGCGCGCCTCATCTTTTTGCTCGGCGGTGCATTGGATGCCGAACCGGTAGCGCACATCGAACTCCTGGCGGACCCTGGCGGCCACGGCCTTCTGGCCGGCGGCGCCGCCGTTTGCCCGGGCGAAGTAAAGGGCCTGGAAGGCCTCGGCGGGGGCGGCGCGCGTCAGGGCCTGGAAGTTCTTCGAGCGAGATCAGGACGCCTGAGCCGACGGCATTGGCGAGGCGTCCCCGGAAGTTCTCCAGGCCCGGGACGGCGCTGCAGACAGCCGCTACCCGGAACCGGGCATCGCTGCGCTCGGCCCCAAGCCGGAAGGACAATTGGACGTGGTCCCCGGCGGTGACCTCGAGGAAACGAGCGGCGGCCAGGCTCAGGATGATGGGCGGGGCGGGGTTGGTGGGCGAACGGTCTCGAGCTGGACGCGCCGGCTGGCCAGGCCCTCGATGGCGGCAGGGCTGCCGGCCTCGCACACGATGTGGTCGGCATACAGCACCTTCGCCAGGTCTGCGTCGGCGCCGAAGGGCACGACCCAGAGGTACTTCGATGCCCACCAGGTCGCCGGCCACTACATCGTATGCCATGCCCAATTCGGAGCGGCTGTGCAGGAACTTAACCTCTGACACGGCAGCCACGCCGGGCACCCGCGCCAGGTCGGCCTTGAGCGTCTCGCCCTCGGGACGGACGGCGTGAATCCGCAGGTCGGCGCCATGGGTGTGCTCGACGACGGCCAGGGCCATGCGGCTGAACAGGACGACGAGGCTGGCGATGAAAATCACCAGGGCGACCGAGAGCGTGAACAACAGGGCCGTGGTGGTGTGCCGGCGCCGGTGGCGTTCGAGATTGCGGGCCGCCAGTTCGGTTGCGGGTTCGAAGGCCCAGCCCAGCCCAAGGAATAGCAGGCGCTGCACAAAGGGCAGCAAACCGACCATCATGAGGGTGAACCCCAGGAGAATCGAGAGCAGCAAACACAAAACGACTGTGCCGATAAGGGAGGGGTTGCCGGAAAGAAACGCGGACGGCAACACGAAAAACACGACGACCGACAGGCCGGAGAGGGCAAAGCCGGCCAACAGGAGCGGGCGGTTGGCCTGGCCCTCGCGGACGGGGGCTGGGGGATCTGGCCTCGACGCAACGGGTCGAGGGCGTCCACGATCCGCCAGCGGGTGGCATGAAGCGCGGGCACCAGGGCGCTGCCGACGGAAAGCACAATGCCGGCCGCCAGTGTCAGCCAGAGAGTGGCTGGGGCGACCTCGACGGTCAGCCCGGCCCCTTGGGCGTCCATCGCCAGCCCGATGAGCTTCACCATGAGCCGGGCAAGCACCGTCCCGGCCAGCACGCCCGGCACCACGCCCAGAAAACAGAGCAGAAACGACTCACTCAGGACCAGGTGGAAGATGTGGCTCCGGCGGGCCCCCAAGGTGCGGAGGATCGGCGTACTTCGCGGATGCGCTCCTCGACCGCCACGGAGATCAGCGAATAGAGCAGCAATCCCGTGATGCCCAGCGCCAGCAAAGCGAAGACGCCAAAAACCGCCCGCAGCGGCGAGGAGAAATTCTGGAAGGCTGTAATGGCAGCGGCCTTGGGCAGGCGCACGTCATAATCCAGGCCCAGGCCGGCCGCGACGGCGGCCCCGGCACCCTTGAGGCGCAGCACGCTCGAGCTGGAGATCGCGCGCATCGTAATAGGCCCGGGGATTCCGCAAGGCCCCGGCCAGGACCCGCACTCGATCCGGTTCGTTCAACAGCGCGCGGGCCGCCGCCGGGCCGACCACGATGTAGTCGCGCACCTGTTGGGGGAGCACGAGCTGGCGCTCGATGATGCCCTCGAGGCGGAGATTCTGCTCCGAGAAGGTGCTCTGGCAGCGAATGGACAGGCTGGCGCCCGCTTTGGCCTGGAGCTTCTCCGCCAGCGCCTTCGAGACCGCGCAGGTCTCCACGCCCAGGACCGGCTCCGGGACCATACCGGCGATGTCCAGTTCCCGTTCCCGCTGCGGTTCCACGCCGACCAGCACGGCGTAGTGCTCGCGCGAACCGGAGCTGACCTGGACGACGCCAAGCCAACGGGGGGCCAGGCCCCGAAGATGCGGGTTGTCTTTGAGCTTCGCGATGATTTCCGCCGGGTCGAAGGCCGGCGGGTTGAACGGGTCGCCTCCCGGCCGCGTGATGAGGATGTCGGCTTTGCCGGCCTGCAACGACACCAGGTCAATGTATGAAATGGAGACTGAATCGAGCCCGACCTGGACTGCCGTGAGCAGAGCCAGCGTCAGGAAAATGCCCAGGACGCCGATGATCGCGCGGGCGCGGCGCCGGCCCAGGTTGCGCAGGACGTAAAGCAGGGTCGTGCTCATGCGGCGGCTTGGGAGTCGCTTTCCACCCGGCCATCGCGCAGCCGGATGATGCGCGAACTGGCCTGCGCGATGATGGGGTCGTGCGTCGCGATGACCAGGGTGACCTTCTCCCGTTGGTTCAGGTCCTGGAGCAGGGCCATGATTTCCTTGCCGGTGGCGCTGTCCAAATCCCCCGTAGGCTCATCCAGCAGGACCAGCGCCGGCTGGTTGGCCAGGGCGCGCGCGATGGAAACCCGCTGCTGTTCACCCCCGGACAACTCGGCCGGCTTGTGGTCCGCCCGGTCCTTCAAGCCGACGCGCTCCAATAGCCAGAGCGCCCGCTCGCCCCGCTCGCGCCGGCCGGTGCCCTTGAACTGCATCGGCAGTTCGATGTTCTCCCGGGCCGACAAGGTGGGGAGCAGGTTGTAAAACTGAAACACCACGCCGATGCGTTCCCGGCGCAGGTCCGCCAACTGGTCTTCCGACAGGTTCTCCAGGGCGACGCCGTCCACACTGAGGGCGCCGCGCGAGGGCGTGTCAATGGCGCCGATCAGGTTAAGCAGCGTCGTCTTGCCGCAGCCGGAGGGCCCCATCAAGGCCACGAACTCCCCGCGCTGCACCGTAAGGTCCACGCCCCGCAACGCGCCCACGGCAGTAGCGCCCAAAAGATAGCTCTTATGCAAATTCTGCGTCTGGACGGCTATTGCGCTCATGCGGGCCGACTCTGAGGGCAAAACTGCCCTGGCGCAATGAGAAAGGGGGTTGAAACCGGGACAGTCCTGATAGGCTTGGAAGTCTGCGCTACGCAGCCTCGGGAGCACCGGTACCGCTCTTAGGCTGCGAAATATCCGCGTTAGGGCTCCGGGTTTTAGGGCTGCGCCCATGGCTCCGCCTCTGCGGCCTGAGTTTAACGCGGTCCCGGGCTGAACACCCACCGCTAAAAAAACCCTTGATTGCACGCGGAAAAGTCCCTAATGAGAAGCGCGACTATGAACGGCTCCAAGATTATCTCTTTTAATTTGAAGTGGGCTCTTATCCTGGCGATGACGGGGAGCTGTCTAAAGGCGGCTGAGCCGGCGCCTGGGGCGCCTGCCGATGCAAAGCCCGGCCAATGGCTGAGCGGGGAGCCTGCCGCAAAGGAGATCTGGCAAGGCGCTGTCGGCGAAGGTTTTGGGCGGGCGGTCCAATCGTTGAGCGTCGCCGCGGGGGCTTTGTACGGGCTGGCCGTCTTTGGCAGCCGTCAGGAGCACGACCTGGCAGTGACGAGCCTCACCTACGGTCACATGTTGAGCCGGGTCAGGGGCCAGGGCCATTGGTATCGCGGCAACTGGGAGTTTCGAGCCGAACTGTTTGGCGGCGCGCAGTTTTCTCCTACGGACGAATGGCTCGTGGGTCTGGCGGCACACCTGCGCTATAACTTTGCCACCGGGACCCGCTGGGTCCCCTTCGTGGATGGCGGCGCCGGGGTGACCGGGACCGGCATCCGCGAACCGGACCTCAGCAACACTTTCGAGTTCAACCTCCAAGGCGGCGGGGGCGTCCATTGGTTCTTGAGAGACAACGTCGCCCTGACGTTCGAGGTCCGCTACTTTCACCTGTCCTGCGCGGAGATCAGCGCTCCAAACCTGGGCTTGAACGGTGTTCTGGGGACAGTGGGCCTGAGCCGGTTCTTCTAAGGGGTCATTGCAACTCCTTCAACATGCGTGTGGCTTCCTGGAGCAGGACCTCGTCGGCGCCGGGCGCAAAGGGGCTGGTTTGGACCTCGTAACCGCCCTCGGGATAGCTTGGCCGGGTGGGGACGTATCCCGCCGCCCCATTGCAGTGAGTCAAGATGAAGGTGTGCCGGAAAGGAGAGGCTGACTTAATCGCCTGGCCGATTTCGTTGAACACCTCGCCCCCCAGCCCCACGAAGGCGATGTCGCCCACGCGCCCGACGGTGAGGGTAAACGGTAAAGTCGGGTTGGCTGGAGGCTCGGCCCCGTTGCGCGCTTTGGCACGGAGGTCAACGACCTTGAGGCTCGTCTTGATGGCAGTGTTGGTCTCGAAGCCCTTGGTTGCCTCGAGCACCCGCGCCACCTCTTCGCCCAGAAACGTTCCCAGCAAGACCGGCGCCGGCATCCAGCCGTTGTTGGTCTTGAAATCCGGAGTGACGCGGAACCAGGGATCAATGTTTCCCGAGGCGCCCGCGAAACCGGGTGCGACTACATCGGCGCCAAGGTAGTTTTCCAGGAATTGCTCGGCCAGGCCATGGACATCACCGCTGATCAGGTAGTTTCTCGGGCCTAGAGAGGTGCTATGGGTGGCGTATGCGAAGAGCGCCCCCGCCGCCTGGCCTTGCCCCGGCCGCACCAGCTTGAGCACTTGCACCTCCCGATCAATCGGCACCAAGGGATTCCGGCCCAGCACGATTTGGGTCTTGCCGTCACTGGCCTGGACCACCTCCCGGCGGTTGGCGCCGACGGGGCAGGCGCCTGAACCGAAGCCGATTTGGACCGGCGCCAGGCGGTCCAAGGCGCTCCGAACCGCCTCGACCAACTTGCCCTGGAGCATCCGGGTATATTCAACGTTGTTCGGGTGGCCCCGCTCGCTGTCCAGCGCCAATGCGGGCGCGCTATGCGTATGGATGGCGCACAGGAACAACTCGGCGGGGTTGAGACCGCTGGCCTCGAGGATGGCATTGCGAAAAGGGGCGGCCGTGCCGCCGTAAAAGCCGCAGGTGTCCACCGAGACCAGTACCAGCCGATGGCCGCTTTGCTCGAAGGCCGCCGCGCGCGCGCAGATGGGGTCGTGAACGCCGCGCGAAAGCTCCGTGCGTGAGGCATAGCCTGCAAGGGTCACAGGCTGTGGCGGCGTCACATCGATCCTGGCGCATCCGGCCCGCAATTCCTCGGCCAGGACCGGGTGCCAGCCGGGCCAGCCCAGAAGGCACACGCACGAAATCACCGCGGCAAGCCCCCGGCATCTCAAGCCCCAGATCCGGCGCGCTAACGAGGGTCGATCGATTGGCAGCCAAAATAAATAACGGGTGCGAAGTTTCGTCGAATGGCCGATTGGTTTCATCGCTGGAGCATAGGCATCCCGCAGACCCGACGCAAGGCGCATATCCGAGTGGATCTGTAGGAGACGACGTAAGGAGTCTCTGATCAACGGCTTCCGAGGGGAACAGGCTTTCGCTGTGCCCCAAACTCAATCAGCCAAACAAGCCCTCGACCAATCCGCCCGCTGGGGCGGCCTATTCCGGACCGTAGGCAAGGCGCACCAGCAACGGGGCGCCGCGCACCAGCCAAAAGCCAACAGCCAGCGGCCAGCCGACCACCAGAAGCCACGCAAACAAGATGCCGAATCGGAGGTGCGGAACCTGCGGGTAGATGGCCGCCCAGGCGGAGGGAACCTTGTCCAGGCCCTGATAAAGACAGACCAGACCAAAGAACCGGACCATGAGGCCGAAGATCTTCTTCGATTTCATGGTCTAAAACACTTCGGCTTTCAACCCGGTCGTTTGGCGAACGGTCTGCGCAATGCGAGACAAAACCTTGAGCGGCAGATGGCCGCTTTCGGAGTTGGGGGAGGGCCGGGTGGCGGAATAGATTTGGACGAGCGAAATGTCGGCCCCTGCGTTCTTGAGCTGGAGCAGGCGGCGCGCGTACTGCTCGATCTCCTCGAGCGGGGCTCTTCGGCGTTGATGGCTGGAAAGAGGCTCTGCACGACCACCGGGCGCTGGCGGGCCAGAGTCAGGATATTGGAGAGGATCTTCTCAGCGGAACATGGGAGCGGTTGACCTTGTTGACATAAGCCTGTGTGCCGCCGTCCAGCTTGGCCCAGACCTCATCGCTCTTGGTGAAGTATCTGAGGCCCTGGTGCACGTGGGGCGAATCCAGTCCCGTGCCGTTGGTGAGGAGCACCAGCTTGAAGGGATAGCCCCCCAGCGCCCTGATATGAACGATGGCCTGGAGCGCCTCGGCAAACTTGGGCGAGAGCGTCGGCTCGCCATCGCCGCTCAGGGCCACATGACGCAGTTGCAGCAATTCATCGGGCAGCATTCGATACCAGGGACGCTCCCGCAGACGGTCCCCGCGCACATCGCCCAGGGTCTTCTTGAGTTCGGCGGCCATCACGTCCACGTCCAGAGACTCACGGGCCACCCCGTTGCGGTGCACTTCGCAATAGACACAGCGGAAATTGCACTTCCGATCCGGACACAGATTGACACCGACCGCCAGGCCCCGCGCGCGGGCCGACACCACGGTATAGACAAACCGATTGTCCAGAAAGTCGCGGGGCGAACCGAAAGCAGATTCCAGCGGGCTGTTGCCCCGAACCGGAGCGTTCTTCTTCTTGTCGGCCAGCTCGCCCGTTCCCGTGGTATATGTCGAAAGTTCTTCCACAGTTCTCCCATTACCCTATGATTGAAGCCCCCCCCCGCACTACACTAACCTTGTCATTTACTTGACATTTTTTGGCAGTCTCCCCGCGTTCCCCCTCACCCCGGCCCTCTCCCCGAGGAGAGGGGGCAGCCGGGGTGGGCTCTCGATCATTCCCGCACCGCTGGAGATGTCGACCGACTGACGATGATTCTCCCTCTCCTCTGGGGAGAGGGCCGGGGTGAGGGGAAGCGGGACGCCCAAAATGCAGCAGGCGCTCGGAAGCCGAGCTGCGCCCGCTGTCCCGGAAGGTTCTGAAACGCGCTTGCTTCCGTGGATGGGGCCCGCCATATTGACGCCCGACATATCCAAATACTGACTACATTATGAGCTTATCACCTGTTCGCGTGGCGATCACCGGCGCTGCCGGCCATATCGGTTACTCGCTCCTGTTTCGCATTGCCTCGGGGGCGATGTTCGGACCCAAACAACCTGTCGTATTGCACTTGATCGAAATCGAACCTGCCCTGCCCGCCTTGCAGGGGGTAGTGATGGAGCTGGAAGATTGCGCCTTTCCGTTGCTCAAGGGAGTGGTGCCGACGGCCAGCCTGGAGGAGGGTTTCCGGGGAGTGAATTGGGCGCTCCTGGCCGGGAGCGTCCCGCGCAAGGCCGGCATGGAGCGGAAGGACTTGCTGGGCATCAACGGCCAGATCTTCGTGGGCCAGGGCCAGGCAATCCAGCAGAACGCCGCGCCGGACGCGCGCATTCTGGTGGTCGGCAATCCGTGCAATACCAATTGCCTGATTGCCATGCGCAACGCCCCGGAGGTTCCCCGCAACCGCTTTTTCGCAATGACACGCCTGGACCAGAACCGCGCCAAATGGCAGCTTGCCAGGAAAGCCGGCGTCGAGGTCGCGGCGGTGAGCAATGTCACGATCTGGGGCAATCACTCGGCCACACAGTATCCTGACTTTTACAACGCCAGAATCCACGGCCAGCCGGCGACGCAGCTCATTACCGATGAGGCCTGGCTGAAAGGGGAGTTCATCACGGTGGTCCAACAGCGGGGCGCGGCCATTCTCAAGGCCCGCAATGCCTCCAGTGCCGCCAGCGCCGCCAATGCCGTCCTGGACAGCGTCCGGGGCCTCATCGAGCCGACCGCCGAGGGCGACTGGCAGAGCATCGCCCTCTGCTCGGATGGGAGCTACGGCGTTGAAGCGGGGCTCATCAGCTCGTTCCCGACGCGGACCCGGCGCAAGAAGGTGGAGATCGTGCCGGACCTTCCCATCAACGAATTCAGCCGCGCCCGCATTGACGCCACCGTCAACGAATTGAAGGAAGAGCGGGCGATGCTGGCGGAGTTGATGCCCAAGTAAAGGACTCTCAGGCGCGGGGATTGAAGCGGGACTCGCCGGCCAGTTGCTCCCAAAGTTTGCGTTCGGAGTCCGAGATGCGCTGGGGGACCTCGATGCGGGCGACGACGATGACATCGCCGCTGTCGCCGCCACGCTCGGGTAATCCGCGACCTCGCAAGCGGAGCTTCTGCCCGTTTTGGGTGCCGGGGGGGATGCGGATGTTGACGCGCCCGTTGAGCGTTGGCACGGCGATGTTCGCCCCCAGGACGGCTTCCCAGGGAGTGAGATTGGCCTCGTAGATCAAGTTGTGGTCTTCGACCTCGAAATCAGGGTGCTTGGCCAGGCGCACACGCAAATAAAGGTCGCCGGCCGCTCCGCGCCCGACCCCGGCGTCGCCGCGCCCGGCGATGCGCAAACGCTGACCGTCGGTCACCCCGGCGGGTATTTTGACCTGCCAGGTCTCGGTCTTGGCCGCCTGGCCCGTGCCGCCGCAGGCGGGGCAGGGGCGGCGCGCCTGGCCGCCGGTGCCGCCGCATTGCTGGCAAGGAACGCCATGCCGCACCGAGACCGAACGGACGGAACCGCGCATGGCTTCTTCCAGCGTGACGAGGATGTCGCCCTCGAAGTCCTGGCCTCGCTCCGAGCCCAGGTCCGCTTCGGCAAAGCCGCTGCGCCCCGCCGAACCTGCCCGCCGGCCGCCGCCTCGGGCAGCCCCAAAAAGCTGCTCGAAGAAATCGCTGAAGCCGGTGCCCCCAAAATGGAAGTCGTAGTCTTCACTGCCCGGCCCCCGGCGGCGGAAGCCGCCTCGGGCCGATTCCCAACCGGGAGGCGGACGGAAGTCGGCGCCGGAATTCCAGTTCGCGCCCAACTCGTCGTAGCATTTGCGGCGGGCTGAATCGCCCAGGACCTCGTAGGCCTCGTTGATCTCCTTGAACTTTTCCTCAGCTTGTTTTTTGTTCTTGGCAACGTCGGGATGATACTGGCGAGCCAGCTTGCGAAAGGCCTTCTTGATGTCCTCATCGCTGGCGTTGCGCGCGACGCCCAGCGTTTCGTAATAGTCTTTGTATTTCACCGGCATAACAGTCTCTCTACGGAGCCGATGATACCGCAAGTCCCTGTCATGTTTTTTTTCTCATATTTTTTTATTTTTACAAAATTTTAATAAATCAATTTTTTCTATTTATGTTTGATATTGTCCACCGGCAAATAGTGGGTCCCGGCAGGCCCGCCTTCGCCGGGCTGGCTCCAGAGGCGGAGGAGGATTTGATCGCCTTTGGCCTTCTCGCTCAACTCGACTGCGGCGTCGGCGCTGGTCACCGGATGGCGGTCAATTTCGAGGATGACATCCCCTGAGCGCAACCCGGCCTCGGCGGCATTGGAGTCCTGGTCAACACTGACGACCAGGGCGCCGCGGATGTTGGCTGGAACGCCGAACTGGCGCCGCGTGCGGGCATCCAGGTCGGCCACCTCGACGCCATCCAGGGCATCAAAGCTGGACTGGCTGCGGGGCTTGGTCGCGCTGTTGCGGCCGCCGCCCTCGCTGCCGGAGGCCAGGACTTCTGCGGGCATTTCCCCCAGTTTGGCGGTGAGGGTCTCTGGGGCCGGTTTGAGGCCGGACTGGGCGCGCAGGACCCGCAAGGTGACCGTGGTCCCCGGCGGAGTTTGGGCCGCTAAAAGATGCAGACTGCGGCGGGTGGCCAATTTGCGGCCATTCATTTCGACAATCACATCGCCGTCCTGGAGGCCGGCCTTTTCAGCGGGGCTGTTGGCGGTCACACCGGCAACCAGCACGCCGCTGGTGTCGTCGGGCAAGCCCAAACTCCGCGCCAGGCTTGGAGTGAGGGTCTGGATGTTTACGCCCAGGTAGCCGCGTGTGACCTTGCCCTCCCGGATGAGGCTGTCCATCGCGAAACGGGCCAGGTTGATGGGGACGGCAAAGCCGACGCCCTGGTAGCCGCCGCTACGGGTCATAATGAGGGTGTTGATGCCCACCAACCGGCCCTGGGAGTCCACCAACGCGCCGCCGGAGTTGCCCGGATTGATCGCCGCATCGGTCTGGATGAAGTCTTCATAGCCGGTGATGCCGACGCCGCGTCCCAAGGCGCTGATGATGCCCAGGGTAACCGTCTGGCCGACGGCAAACGGATTGCCCACGGCCAGCACCACGTCGCCCACTTCCAGCTTGTCACTGTCGGCCAGGGTAATGGCGGGCAAAGACTTGCCGTTCTCAATCTTGAGCACCGCGATGTCGGTCGGCGGGTCGGTGCCAATGATTTTGGCGTCGAACTGCTTGTCGCCGGAGGCCAGGGCCACTTTCACGCTGTCGGCGCCCTCAACCACGTGGTTGGCCGTAAGAATGTAGCCGTCGGCCGAGACAATGACGCCCGAACCGAGCCCCTGCTCCCGGTGAGAGCGCGGCTGGTTGGGCACGCCAAGCCCATACTGCTCAAAAAAACGCCGCCAGAGAGGATCGTTGAAAAACGGGTTCGCTATCGCGCGCTCCCGAACCGTGGTCGTCGAGTAGATGTTCACCACGCTGGGGGCGGCCTTGCGGACTACCGGCGCAAAGCTGGCGCCCAGCCGAGCGTCACGAACCGGCGGGGTGTCGTCAATATTGAGCCTGGCCGGAGGATTGTCGGTCTTCTTAGAGGCGCCCTCGGCCGCCAGGAGGGGGCCGGAGAGCGGGAGCGCCAGCAAGAGTGCGATCCCGGCCAGCCCGGGCCGTGAAGGGGCAAAGAGCCGAATTTGGAGAAGTCGTTCATGAGTTGTTGCATTCCAATTACCAGGGCATTAATGTCACACGAAACAAGGTTTTGTCAAAGCGGCGGCGAGGAATTGACAGCGCGCCCGTTTTGTTGTCTGATGGGTGGAGAATCAACCGAAAGGAATCGATATGCAAAGCTTCGTTTTCAAGCAGAGGGGCGCCCAAGTTCCCCTGGTCCACACGCAGGCCCGCTGCAAGGCGATTCTGTCATGGTGTCTGCTGGCGCTGCCGCTCGGGCTATGGGGAGCCACTGAATCCCCACGCATGCCCGTGGTTCCAAAGTGGGGCCGTCTGGAGCAGTCGTTCAAGAGCGAAGTGCTCTATTCCAACGCGCTGCAGGAGGCCACGCTCACGGTCCTGTTCACCTCGCCCCTGGGTGAAACAAACCTGGTGTATGGGTTTTGGGATGGCGAGAAGACCTGGCGCGTCCGCTTCTGCCCAAGCCAGCCGGGGCGCTGGTCCTATAAGACTACTTGCTCCGATACGTCCAACGGCGGCCTCCACAACCGCACCGGGGAATTCCTCTGCAGCGCCCCCCTCGGCAGGAGCCCCTTCCATTCTCCATGGCCCGGTCCAGGTGGCCCGCGACCATCGCCACCTCGAGTACGCCGATGGCACGCCCTTCTTCTGGTTGGCCGATACGACCTGGAATGGAATCCAGGCCGCAGAGCCCGCTGACTGGGAGTACTACGCCCTGGCGCGGGCGGCGCGGCGGTTCACCGTTATCCAATGGGCCGTGAGCCCCGGCGAGGATGCCCTGGGGCAAAGCGCCATTGGCGGCTTTCCGGACCGCATTGCCATCAACCCGGAGTTCTTTCGGCAACTGGATGCCAAATTGGACCTCCTGGGCCAGGCCGGGCTGTTGGGCGCCATCGCGCCCCTGGTCGAACTGGAGCCGCGCCAACGCGCCGCCTCACTCTCGGACGACCAGGTGGCGCTGCTGGTCCGCTATGCCGTCGCCCGCTGGGGGGCGGAACCGGTGGTCTGGCTCCTGGCCTTCGATGGCAGTATCCCCAAACTGGTCGAGCGCTGGAAACGAATCGGGCATGCCGTCTTTGAGGAGGGCCGGCACGCCCCCGTGCTGGTGTACCCGGGCATAGCGACCGAGGCCCTGGAGGCATTCCGCAACCAGAATTGGGTCAACCTCCTGGGCGGAGAACCGATAACGGACTTCACGGACAGCGGCCTTGAACGGGCTTTTGGCGGGCCGTTCTTCAGGGAATGGTCCAGCACCCCTGCCCGCCCGATCATCGCTTTCCTGCCCTGCGAGAACGGCCTAAGCCCGGGCTCCCGACAACGATTCGGCTCCGACAACGTGCGAAAGGCCGCCTACTGGAGTTTGCTGCTCAGCCCTCCGGCCGGCCTGAGCTACGCCGGCCAGGGAGTCGTCGAGTGGGACCGCTCGACGCCGGAACAAAAATCCAAAGTCAAAGGCGGCAACCTGCCCCTCTGGAAGCGCGCCATGTTCATGCCCGCAGCCAAAGAGATGACCCAAATGGCGGGCTTTGTAGGCGGGATTGACTTCTGGCGCCTCCGGCCTGAGCCTAAAGCCCTGCCGGCCCAGCCGGCCGGCGCCTCACCGCTCAAATTCATCGCGGCAGCGGCCACCGAAGCCAAAGACCTGGCCTTGGTCTATGACCCCGAGGCTCGACCCCTCGTGCTGGCCCTCGAGGGCCTCCCTCCCACGCCCGTCGGCGCCTGGTTCAATCCCCGCTCCGGCGCCAGCACCCCCGTCTCGCTCGTGGTCGAGGGCAAGACCTGCCAGGTCCCCTCGCCGCCGGCGGGCGACTGGGTGCTGATCCTCAGGGGTGGGAAACGGTGAGGGGTTAGCGCCGCATTATGAGACGACCTTCCGCGCATTTCGCGGAACCATCGAGCCAGCGGCGTCTCCCGAGCCGCTTTCCGAGGAGGCGCGGTGGCTTCACGCTGATCGAACTGCTGGTGGTGATCGCCATCATCGCTATCTTGGCAGCACTGCTGCTGCCAGCCCTGTCCAGAGCCAAGCTCCGGGCGAAACAAATCCAATGCGCCAACAATCTCAAGCAACTGGCCTTGGCCGGATCGATGTACCAGACCGATTTCGGGAAGGGCATTGAATACGAGTCGATTTGGCTCACTGTTTTGGTCCAATATTATGCCAGCGTCAACGGTGTGCGGCTCTGTCCTGCGGCCAACCAGTCCAGCCCTCCAAATCCCGCCAGTGGCAACACCCTCCAGGGCACCGCCGCCAATTGCTGGGTGTGGTGGCCGGCGCCCAACGTGATCAATGACGGGAGCTATGCCTTGAACGGTTGGTTCTACACCGCGTCGCCATACGACCCGGAGCCTCAGAATTACTACAAATCTGACACTCAAGCGCGATATCCCTCGCAAACGCCCTTTTTCTCTGATTCGATGTGGGTGGACCTGTGGCCCCACACCAATGATTTCCCGACCGGCAATTTGTACAATGGAGCCTTTAACGGCAACGCCAGCGGCGATGACGGGCCGATCACGCGAGTCACCATCGCGCGGCATGGCGGCAAAGCCCCCGGCGAGGCGCCGAGGAACGCCCCGGTTACCGGGCCCTTTCCGGGCAGCATCAATGTCGGCTTCAGCGATAACCACGTCCAACCTGTGAAGTTGGACAATCTCTGGCAATTGTACTGGAACGGAACCTGGCAGCCACTTAAGCGTCCCGGCCTGCGGTGATCGCCTTCGTCAGCAGCGCAGGATCTGATTGATTGATCGGGGCATCTATTGACATTATTGGCACGAGAAGCGCCACTCCGCGAGAAGATTCTTTTTGACACCACTTTTCAGTTGTGCGAATGTAAATCACCAGCACAGATAATAGTAGAAATCAGCAAGAAACCGCCAGGGCTTCCTGGCTCCAGTGGCGGCGGTGCCGGGTGGCGAGTCGGTTATGGAAAGCGCACTGGGAATTGAGGGAGGGGGGTTGGGTGTGCCCGTATTGAGTGTTCGCCGTCGGAGATGGGATTTTATGCCAATGAGCACGGAAACCGCCAAGACTCTGAAAACACAAGCCTCGGTTGCGAGAACAACCGGCCCGAGGACGATGGCCGCACGTTTGAGAACCGCCTGCGCGAGGAGGTCGCTGCCGCTGCTGTTGCTGTTAACGGTGCCCTCCGGGGTGCAAGCTCAATTCAGTTACACGACCGATAACGGCACGATCACCATCACAGGATACACCGGTCCAGCCGGTCCGGTGAGCATTCCAACCAACATCAACGGCATGACGGTCACCCGCATCGGGAATGGCGAGGTTTCTGTCTTCGCCTTCACCGGAGTGACCAGCGTCACTATTCCCGAAAGCGTCAGCAGTATCGGACAATTTGCCTTCGCTGACTCGGGCCTGACCGGCGTCACGATCCCCAACAGCGTCACCAACATTGGAAACGGGACGTTCGCTTTCTGCCTCGAGGCTCGCAGGAGTCTATTTCGAGGGCAACGCTCCCGGCGTTAGTTTGTCGGCCTTTCGTGGCGCCAATGCGACGGTCTATTACCTGCCCGGCACCACGGGGTGGGGCACGACGTTTGACGCCCTTCCCGCAGTGCTCTGGAACCCCCGGGTGCGGCCCGGCGATGCCAGCTTCGGTGTGAGGACAAATCAGTTCGGGTTCAACGTCACCGGAACATCCAATATCGTCGTCGTCGTCGTCGTGGTGGAGACCAGCGCGGATCTGGCCAATCCCACATAGTATCCGCTTCAAACGAACACCCTCACAAGCGGCTCCTTCTATTTCAGCGATCCGCAGTGGAAGAATTATCCCGGTCGTTTCTACCGACTGCGCCCGCCTTAATGTGGGGGAGGGGCGGAGTTGTTAATGGGAGAAGTTATGGTTTGACCGCTTCCTCTCGGTTCGAGCCTCACTTCCGAGATCACGGCTTCACGACCAGATTTACAATGTGGAGGGTGTTGAAACCGGTTCTCGGCAGCGTGCGTGGCAACGGTTGAGCGATGCCATTGCCGTCAATGGTGCGGCAGCACACATCATAACTGCCGGGACGCAAGCCGGGGAGCAACACAGCCCAGTGGACGATGGTGTAGCGAAGGGGCCATTCCATGGGCTTGCCCGTTGCCGGATCAGTCTGGCTCGTGGGAGGTAACTTCCCTCCTGGCAGACCCCCACCCCAATCTGCAGGTGGCGGCAGGATAGCGGCGTCCCTCCAATCAGCCTTAGTCCAGTATGGATCCTCCGCCGGCCATGGTTCCTTGTGAGAATGCATGCAGGTACTGGACCTTTTTGAGTCCTGATACGCCGACCTGCGCCATGCCGGTCAACGCAGCAGGTTTTCCCGATACCATCTCCTTCGGCACGTTGA
Organism: uncultured bacterium; assembly: GCA_963713735.1. Lineage (GTDB taxonomy): Bacteria > Verrucomicrobiota > Verrucomicrobiia > Limisphaerales > UBA8199 > CAVQND01. The sequence goes on along the minus strand of CAVQND010000005.1, from coordinate 24,675 downwards.
TAAATCTGGCCCGAGTCTTCATCGGGTTTTCCGGATCGTTATTCAACTCCGCGTCTGAATCGTTGGACTTGTAGTCATTGGTCAGGATGACGCGTTTCAGCCACTTGACGGACTTGCTGCCGTAGGCTCCCGGAACGACCATTCGCACGGGGCCGCCGTGAGAAGCTGGAATGAGCTGGCCATTCATCTTATAGGCAAGAGTGACCGGCATCTGCCCCGGCGCCTCTTCCAGAATCTGACTCAGCGGCAAGGAACTCCGAAATGGGGGCAGGCTCTCGTTGTGGTAGCTTTCATAATAGACTCGGCGGACATTGTCCTTGGGCCTGGTAATCGAGATGACCTCGCGGAGTGGGACCCCCTCCCACAGACTCATGTGGAAGGGGTCTTGGCCATTGGTGCAGGAGCATACATGCATGAAACGGACCACATGCTTCTCCGCCAAACTCATCAGACCATGCCAACTCAGGGCATTGCCCAGCGCGCGCGAGAGCGCCTGCTCGACAACGCTGTTGCTCGCAGGGTCAGGGATCACCTCCAGCGACCAGGTATCCGGAATGAGTCCGATCTCGCGAAGCCTCTCGATCGGAAGTGCGGCCACGCCTGCCTTTCCCTTGTCCAGGATGAATGCGCGGTTAAGCGGCGTCAGGTATTCCAGCCTTGAGATTGCCTCCTGTAATTGAGGATCGGTGGCGGCATCGGCGGCCGCAAGCGGAGAAACGCTGCAGGCTGCGACCGCCGCACCACCCAACTGCAGGAAGGAACGGCGAGTCAGTTGGCAATGTTCATGCATAATCGGAGTATGCGCCTCTGTCCCGGGCATTCAAGCCGGATCTTTTTTGGATTGGCATGTTTGACATTTCCCGCATTCCAGCCACACTGCGCCTGTATGGACATAAGCAAAATTCCTAGAAATGTCACTGTCGAAATCGTGCGCAGCCGCAACAGATTGGGGCGCTCCCAAGCCGGAGCGGGTTTGGGCACACCTTCGCGCTTCCAGGCTCGTTGGTTGATTTTGGAATCAATAAACGGGGAAGGAAATGACTATGAAAACCAAGTCAAAACTGATTCCGTCGCTTTTTTCCTGGTGTAGTGTCCCTGCGCCATCGAACCAATTGCCTCGGACCATGTTATTGCTCGGTACGCGGACAACGCCGCCGGTTTTGGCTGGAGGTGCGACTGCTTTTTTTGGCCGGGTTGCCGTTGGCGGGCCACACCGCCGGCCTGGTAACTGTGTGGGGCGACAACTCCTCCGGCCAGACCAATGTGCCGCCCAACCTGACGAACGTGGTGGCCATTGCAGCGGGTTATGATTTCAGTCTGGCGTTGAAGGCCGACGGCACCGTCGCCGCCTGGGGCGACAATACTTACGGTCAGACCACTGTGCCTGCGGGACTGACCAACGCGGCGGCCATTGCAGCCGGTTATGATTTCAGTCTGGCGTTGAAAGGCGACGGCACGGTCGTTGGTTGGGGCGACAATGCCTCCAACCAGATCACGGTGCCGTCAGGGTTGAGCAACGTGGTGGCTATTGCGGCCGGTTATCAATTCAGTCTGGCGCTGAAAGCCGACGGCACCCTCGCCGCCTGGGGCGGGAACAGTGCCCAGGACCGCGTGGTGGGGTTGAGCAACGTGCTGGCGATTGCGGCCGGTTGGTATCACGGTCTGGCGCTAAGAACCGACGGTTCGGTGGTTGGCGCGGGCCAGAATAACTTCGGTCAGATTACGGTGCCAGCGGGCCTGACCAACGTCGTGGGTGTTGCGGCCGGTGATTCATTCAGTCTGGCGTTGAAGGCCGATGGCACGGTCGTTGGTTGGGGCGACAATGCCGACGGCCAGACCAATGTGCCGCCCGACCTGACGAACGTGGTGGCCATTGCGGCCGGTTCCAATTTCGGTCTGGCGTTGAAGGCCGACGGCACCGTCGCCGCCTGGGGCGACAACACTTACGGTCAGACCACGGTGCCTGCGGGGCTGACCAACGTGGCGGCCATGGCAGGCGGCGGGTCTCACAGCATGGTGTTGGTCAATGGCGCTGGTCCGCCGGCATCGCCGGTTATCGCCCTCTGGCAGAACCTTGACCCCTATTTTCACGACACTGAACCCATCGCCTGGCTCACTCGCGGCTTTGGCCCCGCCACGTTTACGGCCCAAATCCTGGCGGCCCGGGCAGGCAACACCTATCTGGTGGGCAGCAGCACCAATCTCATTGGCTCGCTCAACTGGAATACCGCGGCGGTCCCGGATGGCGTCTATCAAATCGAAGGTCTATTCTCCGGGAACTCTCCGCCGATTGCCCGCGAGCTTTTCCAAACTGTGCTGGTAAATAACTCGGTGAGCTGGCATTCGGGTGTCGTAACCACAAACCAGACTTGGGCGGCTGGCACCGTTCATGTCGTGGTGGGAAATCTGGAGCTCGCCAGTGGCGTGGTGGTTACGATTCAAGCCGGCGCGGTCGTGAAATTCGCCCCGGGCGCCGGGATCACCGTGGACGATGCCGCGACGTTGGACGCCTCGGCGGCGACAGGGAATGCGCCGATCATCTTTAGCTCGCTCGCCGACGACAGCGCTGCCGGCGACACCAATCTGGACGGAGACAACTCCCGGCCTGAGGCTGGTGATTGGACGGGGATCACGCTCGTCGGCTCAGGCCGGTTCGCTCAGGGTCCCGGTGTGGAGATCCGTTACAGTGTCCAAACACACCGCGGCACGTTGAGCGCGTCCCAGACCTGGCTGGGCGGGTGCCTTCATCTGGTGGCTGGGCCTGTGGTGGTGCCGGCCGGAGCAACCTTGACCATCAATCCCGGCGCAGTGCTCAAGTTTGCCGCCGGCGTGAATCTCACCGTCCAAACCGGCGGAACGCTGATCGCCCAGGGGACCGTCGCAATGCCAATTACATTCACTTCCATCAAGGATGACAGCGTCGCGGGGGACAGCAATGGCGATGGCGCCGCGACCACGCCGGCCGCTGGCGACTGGGATTCCATCTACATCAGCGGGGGCAATGCCATTTTTGATCATGTGGTCGTCACCTACGGCGCAAGCGCAAATCTCCCCGCCGGACTTATTACCAGCACCGATAGCGGGTCGGTCGTCAGCGTTGCCAACTCCGTTCTAAGCCAAGGCCTCTACGTCGGTCTCCAGGCCGCAGCCGGAACCGTCACGGTGAGCAGCACCGTGGTCACCGACTGCGACCGTGGCATCCAGGTGGGCTTGAATTTGCTTGAACAAGCCTCGCTGACCGTGGTGAACTGCACCCTGACGTCAAACAGCATCGGCCTCTTCTTCCATGACGGCACGGCCAGTGTTGCCAACACCATTGTCGCGAATAGCTTGGAAGCCGGAATTGCCGACTTCCTGGGCACCGTCACCTCATTCCGCTACTGCGATGTCTGGTCCGCCACCGGAACCTACAGCTCCCCGACCTCGCCATTCCCCGATCAGACGGGTACGAACGGCAATATCTCCGCCGACCCCAAGTTCAAGAATGCCGCCCAGGGTGATTACCACCTCGACTACCTCTCCCCTTGTATTGACGCCGCCGATAGCACAGTTGCGCCCGCGACAGACTTCATGGGCGCGCCGCGCTACAACGATCCGCGCACGCTGGTCAAGACCGGCATCCCCGCCAACGGCGTCTATGCCGACATGGGCGCCTTCGAGTTTGTCGAGACGGCCAGTTCGGACATCGACCTGATCGCCACAAGTGTGGCCGGCCCGGCGCGGTGATCGCCGGCCAAACGGCAACCGTCACCTGGAACGACGTCAACCTCGGCAGCGGCAGCGCGGTCGGCCCGTGGCATGACACGATCTCACTGGCCCCAATGGATGGCAGCAGCAATGTTTTGTGGGCCAGCGAAGTTCTGGTCGGCCAGGGAGAATTGCTCGGTTCCGGGGAAAGCTACGCCGCTTCCGCCACCATCACTGTTCCTGTCGGGGCCGAGGGCAATTACCAGTGGCAGGTGCATGTCAACAGCCGCGGTGAGATCTTCGAAGGCGCCAACTGGACCAACAACGTTGCGTTGGCCGACATGCCGACGAGTCTGACGGTTCCTTCGCTTACGGTGGGAGGGGCGCCACAGACGGGCGAGTTCATCGCCAACGGGCAAACGGACGCGTTCAAAATTACTCCCGCCAACGGGCAAACCGTCCTGCTGACACTTGAAGGGGCTTTCACCGGCAGTGCCCTTATGTTGTATGTCGGGCAGGGATACATGCCGGATCCCAACCACTTTGACTTCAAGAGCAGCCAGTTCAATGCGTTGTCCATTTCCGTCCAGATTGGCAATGCCAACGGCGGCGTTTACTATGTGGCCGCTTACGCGCTGTCCCTGGCGTCGCCCACCGAACCTTACACGCTGGGCGCGGCTGTCCCGGTCTTTGGCCTCAACTCGATTGGCCAGGGCACTATCGCGAACAATGGCGCGGTGACCATTCAGATCAACGGCTCGCTGCTCGCCGCCGGTGACACGTACCAACTGGTCGGGCCAGGCGGCACGTTCACGGCCACGACGGTGCAGGTTCCGGACCCGACGACCGCGTACGCCACCTTCAATCTGAACGGCGCGGCAACGGGCAATTACACCCTGCAAGTCACGGATCAGGACGGCAGCCGATACAGCTTGCCTGCTGCCGTTGATGTCGTGCCGGCGTCGGCCGGGCGACTGTCCGTGCAGTTGGAAGCGCCTGCCAACTTCCGCGTGGGACGCGTCTTCGATGGCGAGGTGGTGTATGGCAATGTGGGCAACGCGGATATGCCGGCACCGATTCTCATATTGAGTGCCGGTGGCCAAGCTGCGCTACGCCTGCTGCCGACAGACAGTTTTTCGACCAATGACCTTCAGGTAATTGGCGCCAGCTTGCAAGGCCCGGCGGGTGTGCTGCGACCGGGCCAAACTTGGTCCATCCCCTTCTCAGTCCTGTGTTCAGAAGACATGACTATCTCGCTCGCCGTGGACTACAAGAGCTTCGGACGCTACGGACGCCGTGGACTACGTTGAGCTGGCCGTTAACCTGCGCCCTCCCGGCTACAGCGACAGCGATTGGGACGCACTCTGGACGAGTTTTCAGTCCGCCGCCGGCCCGACCTGGGGCGGGTTCGTCAAGCTTATGGCCCAATACGCCACGATCATGGCGCAGGAAAAGGACCTCGGTGAAGAGGTCGGCAATTTCTATTCATTTGATGACGTGCTGGCTTACGCCCTGGCTGACAGCCTCGAGCAGGCCCATGCCAGTGTCGCAGGAACTCTATATCTAAACGACACCAACCATCCCTTGGCGCAAACCTATGTTTACCTCTCCAATGCGGATGGCAGCCAGGGCGGCGCGGACATGACCAATCCTGACGGAGTGTTCCGTCTGCTTTCCTTGACCAACAATACCTACGCCGTCGCGGTGGCGGGCTACTGGCTGCCACAGCCGGTGCAAGTGACCGTGCCGGCTTCCGGCAGCGTGACCGGACTGACCGTGATTGTCCGGCAAGGCGGGAGCATCACCGGCGTCGTGCGTGACCAGACTGGCACCACCTTGCTGACAAATGTACCTGTGCAGGCCGTCTCAGAAAGCACCAATGGCGGGTTTGCGGCGACCACTGGTTCCGACGGCTCTTTCCTGCTGTCCGGTTTGCCTCCCGACATTTATGACCTGACCGTTGGCGGCGACCCCTTCGTGCCTCAAACTCTTACGGGCATGATCCTCAGTGATGGACAAATCCTAACGACCAACCTGTTCCTGGCGCCGGGGGCTTCCGTGCAGGGCACCGTGGCGGCCAACGGCGCGCCCGCGACCAATGCGGCGGTCACTCTCTGGACTGCATCGGGCGGCGTGGCGGCTGCCACGATCACCGATACGAGCGGGAACTTCTCGTTGCTTGGATTGGCGGCCGGCGATTATACACTCGAGGTGCAGGCGGAGGGGTGCGCTCCCTTCACTACCAGCGCCCATATCGAAGCGGGTCAGACGCTGCAGCAGGCCCCGGTCTCCTTGCTGCCCGGCGCGACGATCTCAGTCATCCAGCACTACGGCGCTTCGCAGGTGGTCACCAACGACATTGCCAGCCTCTACCAGGACGGCAACCTGGTCACACAGCAGTTTGCCGACACCAATGGATTTGCCGTGTTCAGCGGGTTGGCTGCCGGCCAATACACCCTGGTGGAGAGCGGCTACGGCTTCCAAGCCGCCACCAATTCCATCACGGTCCAAGCCGGCGCCAGCGTGACCAATGACTCGCCCACCGTCTTTCTCGGCAGCGTCGTCGGCCGAGTAACCGACGGTTCTGGCGCGCCGATTGCGGACATGCCCGTGCGGGTCTCCGGCGCCACTTCCGCCAATCAAGGCCTTATCGATCTTGAGCCGACCGACGGCGAGGGGCACTACGCGGTTCTGGGGTTGCCTGCCGGGGCCTACTTCGTGACCGTCGGGAACAACGGCGGCATCGATGAGAAGTTGGTTACGATCAATGCCTCTCTGGCGCCGCAGACCGTCAACTTCACCTTGGTCGGCACGTTGGTTCGCGGCCAGGTGGTGGCCGGGGATGGCACCACGCCGCAGGCCTATGCATCGGTTACGCTTGCCACCAACGGCCAGTTGGTGGCCACGGCCATGGCCGATTCCCTGGGCATCTACCGGTTCCACGTCCTGGTGTCCGGCAGCTTCCAGGCCCAAGCCGGCGCGGACTCGGGGATTTCGCCGCCAAGCCCTGTGACAGTCACGACCAACCCGCTCGTCGTGGGGCCCACACTGGCGCTCGGCACCCTGCAGGTCACCGGCACGGTCGCCACGAGCCAAGGCGGGGCGCCGACTAATGCGACGGTTGCCCTGGTGCCCTCTGGCGGTCCCACCGCTCCGATCTCCTTTGTCACCAGCACCACAGCGGATGGCCGGTTCTTCATCGGCGGCCTGTGCCCTGGGCAATACACGGCGCTCATCCAGGCGCCGGGCTTTGCCCAACTCGCCCAGACCCTGAACGTGGCGACCAACGTGACGCAAACGTTTGTCCTGGCTCCCGAGCAGCCCGTCCAGGGCACGATCACCGACGCCGGCACCGGTTTGGCGATCAGCAATGCGGTCGTTTGTTTCGTTGACCCCGTCCTACACCTGGTTATGGCCACCGCAGCGACGGATTCCTCGGGCGCCTACACCGTTGCCGGCCTCGGCGCCACCAATTACAACGTTCTCATCAGCGAACTCAGCCACCGGATCACGAAACTGAGCGGAGTGTCGCTCAGTCCCAGTTCAGCGACGCTCAACGCGACCCTCTCCGCCTCGGCCGGGCTGCTCCAAGGCACGGTCACCGATACGTCCGGCGAGCCGCTGGGCGGTGTTGTGCTGAGTTTTGTTGACTCCGGGGGCGACGTTCTGACCAGCGTGACGACCGCCTACGACGGGACCTGGTCCACCAGCCAGTTGCCGCCGGGCACGTGCTGGCTCACGGTCCTGGCCCTGAATTATGGCCCGGTCCCAACCCAGATGCTCACCTTCACCGGAGGCGCGCCCCAGACATTGAACCTCACCCTGAGTGCGGTCGCCACCGACGATCAGAATCAGAGCATCTATGGGGACGAAGGCAATTGGTACAATCTGGGCATAGGCATCGCCAACGCGTTGAGCAAGATCCCCTGCGCCGAACCGCTCACCCCGCTGCATTTTCCCCCAGTACCGGCCGACTGCGACTGCGCCAATAACGCCACGCTGGACTTGTACAAGAACGTGATTCGCGCAGACAATGAAATGTATAACGCCTATTTCAAGTGCGTAGTCGCCTACCGGACGGGCTCTGCCGTGTCGGGGGGCGATCAGGCAGTGATTGCCCTCCAAACGGCCAAGATGATGGGTGCCGCCATCGCGGCCATCATCGGACCCGGCGTCGCTGAGGAACTGCAAGCTGCAGGTACGTTGCTCCGGGGAACGTACGGGCTCGCCCAGGCGGGCAAGGTTGGCTCCGATCTGTACTTGGCCGGAAAGTCCGCCCTCGACGCGTACACGGCCGGCAACCCCGGACAAGCCGCCGCGCTATTCACAGAGGCCATGGCGAAGGCGGGATGGAGCGGCGATAGCCTTGCGGCTCTGGCCGCCACCTTGCAGGGGGGTACGCGCGGCCCAGCGCTCAATGGAAACCTGAACGTGCTCCTCAGTGCGGTTGACCTGGCCGCTGCGGCCATGAAGGCCTACAAGAATTGGCAGCAATCCCTGAGCGATTGCCAAAAGGCGGAGTTCGCTTATGACTCTGCCAGTCGCGACTACATCGCCGCCTGGGTCGCTTACGCCGCCGCGATGGGCATAGCCAACGCCCATTGCAACACTTGCAACGGGCAGCAGCCTAAGCCCCCCAAGCCGCCGAAGCCAACGCCCGGAGCAACGCTCCAGGTTCAACCCACGCGCTCTCGAGATCCCAACGACAAACTGACCGTGGGCTTTGGGACGTCGCCTACATTGGGCTCCGTGTTCCTATTAGCTACATTATTCTGTTCGAGAACCAGCCGACGGCCAGTGCGCCGGCACAGACGGTCAGCATCACCGATTCACTGGATGCGAACCTCGACTGGTCCACGTTCCAGTTGAGCACCATCGGGTTCAACAACGTGACGATCCCGGTGCCGTCGGGCGTGCAGTCCTTCTCCACGAACGTAACGGTAGCCACCGATCCCAACCCGGTCCAGGTCAACGCCGCCCTCAATCCCGCATCGGGTGTCATCACTTGGACGATGACGTCCATCGATCCCGTGACCGGTCAGCTCGTCACCGACCCGCTGGCCGGGTTCCTGCCGCCCGATAACACCAACGGCGTTGGCGAGGGCTACATCGCTTACACGGTCTGGCCCAAGACCGGCCTGGCCAACGCCACGGTGATTACCAACCAGGCGAGCGTCGTCTTCGATGTGAACGCGCCGATTCTGACGCCGGCGGTCACCAACACCATTGACACCGTCCCGCCCTCGAGTTCGGTGAACGCCCTGGCCCCCGCTACTCTGGGGCCGAACGTGGACGTTTCGTGGTCGGGCTCCGATGCTGGCGGCTCCGGCATCGCCAGTTACGACATTTTTGTTTCCGCGAATGGCGGGCCGTGGACGGAGTGGCTGGCGGCGACCACCAACACCTCCGCCGTTTTTGTCGGCGCCAACTCGAACAGCTATTCGTTCTACAGCCTCGCCGCCGACAATGTCGGGAATGTGGAAACCAAGGCCCCGCGCGCGGAAGCCACCACGATCGTGAACATCAACGCCCCGTCGTTGAGCCTCTTTACGGGCGCCAATGGGCAGCTCGGGCTGGTGTTGCACGGGCAGCCGGCGTACGTGTATGCCATCGAGCAGTCGTTGAGCCTGTCGTCGCCGCCGCAATGGTCGCTCTGGCAGCAGCTTGCGCTGACCAACACGACCATGACGCTGCATGGGACGCCCACCGGCCCGATGCGGTTTTACCGGGCCCTCCTGATCGGCCCGGCGTCGCCCTAGCGGGCCTTGGGTCTCGCCTGCAGTGCCGGGAAACCCAGCCGCGCGGCAATCGGATTCTCCTCGAGCGACCCGGCGTTGACACCTGCGCTTTTTGGCCGCGCGCGAACCTGGCGCCCGCCGGACGGCAGAGCCTGGCCAATGGCCCAACATAGGCAAGACCCATAGTTTCAAAATTCCCAAAATGTAACTTGACCTCCCTCCCGCTTCAGGCAGCATTGGCCTCGTTCAGGGCGGAGAGCATCGACAACTTTGGTTGCCCCCTTTCGCCCCCAACCAAATCGAAATCGTGCGCAGCAGCAACAGAATGGGTCGCTCCCAAGCCGGAGCGGGTTTGGGCACCCCTTCGCGCTTCCAGGCTCGTTGGTTAATATAGGAATCAATAAATCGGGAAGGAAATAACCATGAAAACCAAGTCAAAACTGATCGAGACGCTTCTTTCCTGGTGCGGTGCCGGCATCTTCTCCGGTCTGGCATATTAACTGGTGAAATGCAGTGTCCCTGCGCCGGCCAGCCAGTTGCATCGGGCCACACCAATGCTTGCGCACCGACAACGCCGCCGGTTCTGGCTGGGGGTGGCACTGCTGGTTTTGGCCGGGTTGCCGCTGGTGGGCCGCGCCGGCGGCCTCATAACCGCGTGGGGCGGCAACGGCGCCGGCCAGACCAATGTGCCGCCCAACGTGACCAACGTGCTGGCCATAGCGGCCGGCACCGGTTTCAGCCTGGCGTTGAAGGACGACCACACCGTCGCCGCCTGGGGCACCAACATCCTCGGCGAGACAAGTGTGCCGTCGGGCCTGAGCAACGTGACAGCCATTGCGGCCGGCGCTGCCTTCGGTCTGGCGTTAAAAACCAACGGCACGGTCGCCGCCTGGGGCGATAATACTTACGGCGAGACAAATGTTCCGCCAGGGCTGAGCAACGTGGTGGCTATTGCGGCGGGTGCTCAATTCGGTATGGCGCTCAAAGCAGACAGCACCGTCGCCGCTTGGAACAACGATGGTTCCGCCCAGAGCAGTGTAGCGGGGTTGAGCAACGTCGTTGCCATTGCGGCCGGTTGGTATCACGGTCTGGTGCTCAAAACCGACGGCACGGTAGCCGCCAGGGGCAGCAGTGGCTACGGCGAGACCAATGTGCCGCCCAACCTGACCAACGTGGTGGGCATTGCCGCCGGTGATGAATTCAGCCTGGCGTTGAAGAGCGACGGCACGATCGTCGCTTGGGGCGACCATACTTACGGCCAGACCGATGTGCCGTCCAACCTGACTAACGTGACGGCCATTGCGGCCGGGGCTAAATTCGCTCTGGCGCTCAAAACCGACGGCACTGTCGCCGCCTGGGGCGACAATACTTACGGCCAGACCAATGTGCCGGCGGGGTTGACCAATGTGACGGCCATCTCAGGCGGCGGGTCTCACTGCATGGCGTTGGTGAATGGCCCCCGTTCGTCGGAACCGAAGGTCGTTACCTCCTGGCAGGGCGTTGGCTACTACCTCCACGGCACCAAACCCATCGGCTGGTTCACTGACGGATTTGACCCCGGCACTTTTACGGCCCAAATCCTGGCGGCCCGGGCAGGCAACGCATATCTGGTGGGCAGCAGCACCAATGTCATTGGCTCACTCAACTGGGATACAACGGCCGTCCCGGATGGCATCTATCAGCTCGAAGCTCTATTCTCTACGAACTCTCCCCAGATTGCCCGCCAGATTTTCCACACCGTCCTGGTGAACAACTCAGTGATCTGGCATTCGGGTGTCGTGACCACAAACGAGACCTGGGCGGCTGGCACCGTTCATGTCGTGGAGGGGAACCTGGAGGTCGCCAGTGGTGTGACGGTTACGATTCAAGCCGGCGCGGTCGTGAAATTCGCCCCGGGCGCCGGGATCACCGTGGACGATGCCGCGACGTTGGACGCCTCGGCGGCGACAGGGAATGCGCCGATCATCTTTAGCTCGCTCGCCGACGACAGCGCTGGCGGCGATACCAATCTGGACGGAAACAACTCCCGGCCTGAGGCTGGTGATTGGACGGGGATCACGCTGGTCGGCTCAGGCCGGTTCGATCAGGGCCCCGCTGTGGAGATCCGCTACAGCGCCCAAACCCACAGCGGCACGTTGAGCGCGTCCCAAACCTGGCTGGGTGGGTGCCTTCACCTGGTGGCTGGGCCTGTGGTGGTGCCGTCCGGAGCGACCTTGACCATCAATCCCGGCGCAGTGCTCAAGTTTGCCGCCGGTGTGAATCTCACCGTCCAAACCGGCGGAACGCTGATTGCCCAGGGGACCGTTGCAATGCCAATTACATTCACCTCCATCAAGGATGACAGCGTCGCGGGGGACAGCAATAACGATGGCGCCGCGACCACGCCGGTCGCTGGCGACTGGGATTCTATCTACATCAGCGGCGGCAATGCCATTTTTGATCACGTGGTCGTCACTTACGGCGCAAGTGTAAATCTCCCCTCCGGACTCATCACCGTCACCGACAACAGGTCAGTCGTCAGCGTTGGCAACTCCGTCCTAAGCCATGGCCTTTATGTGGGCCTGCAAGGAGCGAACGGAACCGTCTCGGTAAGCAACAGCGTGGTCACGGATTGCGAGCGCGGCATCCAGGCGGGCTTGTTCGGACCCGCGTTGGTCAATGTAGCCAACTGCACGCTGGACGCAAACAACCTGGGCATGGTTTTCCATAGCGGCACGGTCAACGTGGCCAACACCATCGTTGCGAACAGCCTGGTGGCTGGAATTGACGGCTGGCGCGGCACCGTCGCCTCATTCCAGAATTGTGACGTTTGGTTCGACCACGGGTACGTCCAGCCTGCCCACCTCGACCTTCCCAGATCAAACCGGCACGAACGGCAACATCTCCGCAGACCCCAAGTTCAAGAATGCCGCCCAGGGTGATTACCGCCTCGACTACCTCTCGCCCTGTATCGACGCCGCCAACAGCGCGGTCGCGCCCGGGACAGACTTTATGGGTGCGCCGCGCTACAACGATCCGCGCACGCTGGTCAAGACCGGCACCCCCACCAACGGCGTCTATGCCGACATGGGCGCCTTTGAGTTTGTCGAGACGGCCAGTTCGGACATTGACCTGATCGCCACAGGTGTGGCCGGACCCAGCGCGGTGATCGCCGGCCAAACGGCCACCATCACCTGGAATGACGTCAACCTCGGCAGCGGCAGCGCGGTCGGCCCGTGGCATGACACGATTTCACTGGCCCCAATGGATGGCAGCAGCAATGTTTTGTGGGCCAGCGAAGTTCTGGTCGGCCAGGGAGAATTGCTCGGTCCCGGGGAAAGCTACGCCGCTTCCGCCACCATCACTGTTCCTGCAGGGGCCGAGGGCAATTACCAGTGGCAGGTGCATGTCAACAGCCGCGGTGAGATCTTCGAAGGCGCCAACTGGACCAACAACGTTGCGTTGGCCGACGTGCCGACGAGTCTGATGGTTCCTTCGCTTACGGTGGGAGGGGCGCCGCAGGCTGGCGAGTTCATCGCCAACGGGCAAACGGACGCGTTCAAAATCACTCCCGCCAACGGGCAAACGGTCCTGCTGACACTTGAGGGGGCCTTCACCGGCAGTGCCCTTATGTTGTATGTCGGGCAGGGATACATGCCGGATCCCAACCACTTTGACTTCGAGAGCAGCCAGTTCAATGCGTCGTCCGTTTCCGTCCAGATTGGCAATGCCGACGGCGGCGTTTATTACGTGGCGGCATACGCGTTGTCCTTGGGGACATCCACCGAGCCTTACACGCTCGGGGCCGCCGTGCCGGTCTTTGGCCTCAGCTCGATTGGTCAGGGATTCATTGCGAACGATGGTGCGGTGACCATTCAGATCAACGGCTCGCTGCTCGCCGCCGGTGACACGTATCAACTGGTCGGGCCGGGCGGCACGTTCACCGCCAGCGCGGTGCAGGTTTTGGACCCGACGACCGCGTACGCCACCTTCAATCTGAATGGCGCGGCAACCGGCGGCTACACCCTGCAAGTCACAAGAGCAAACGGCAGCAGCTACAACCTGCCTACTACCGTCAATGTCGTGCCGGCGTTGGCCGGGCGATTGGACGTGCAGTTGCAAATGCCCGCCAACTTCCGCGTCGGCCGCCCGTTCGATGCCGAGGTCGTGTATGTCAATGTGGGCAACCGGGATATGCCGGCGCCGATCCTCATACTGAGCGCCGGGGGCCAGGCCGGGCTACGCTTGCTGCCAACGGACAGTTATTCGACCAATGACCTGCAGGTGATTGGCGCCAGTTTCCAAGGCCCGGCCGGCGTGCTGCGACCGGGCCAGACCTGGTCCATCCCCTTCTCCGTCCTCGGTACCGAGGACGCCGATATCTCCGTCTCCCTGGAGTACAAGGCTTCGGACGCTACTGACGCCGTGGACTACGCTGGGCTGGCCGTGAGCATCCGCCCTCCCGGCTACAGCGACAGCGATTGGGACGCACTCTGGACGAGTTTTCAGTCCGCCGCCGGCCCGACCTGGGGCGGGTTCGTCAAACTTATGGCCCAATACGCCACGATCATGGCGCAGGAAAAGGACCTCGGTGAAGAGGTCGGCAATTTCTATTCATTTGATGACGTGCTGGCTTACGCCCTGGCTGACAACCTTGAGCGGGCCCATACCAGTGTCGCCGGAACTCTATATCTAAACGACACCAACCATCCCTTGGCGCAAACCTATGTTTACCTCTCCAATGCGGATGGCAGCCAGGGCGGCGCGGACATGACCAATCCTGACGGAGTGTTCCGTTTGCTTTCCTTGACCAACAATACCTACGCCGTCGCGGTGGCGGGCTACTGGCTGCCACAGCCGGTGCAAGTGACCGTGCCGGCTTCCGGCAGCGTGACCGGACTGACCGTGATTGTCCGGCAAGGCGGGAGCATCACCGGCGTCGTGCGTGACCAGACTGGCACCACCTTGCTGACAAATGTACCTGTGCAGGCCGTCTCAGAAAGCACCAATGGCGGGTTTGCGGCGACCACTGGTTCCGACGGCTCTTTCCTGCTGTCCGGTTTGCCTCCCGACATTTATGACCTGACCGTTGGCGGCGACCCCTTCGTGCCTCAAACTCTTACGGGCATGATCCTCAGTGATGGACAAATCCTAACGACCAACCTGTTCCTGGCGCCGGGGGCTTCCGTGCAGGGCACCGTGGCGGCCAACGGCGCGCCCGCGACCAATGCGGCGGTCACTCTCTGGACTGCATCGGGCGGCGTGGCGGCTGCCACGATCACCGATACGAGCGGGAACTTCTCGTTGCTTGGATTGGCGGCCGGCGATTATACACTCGAGGTGCAGGCGGAGGGGTGCGCTCCCTTCACTACCAGCGCCCATATCGAAGCGGGTCAGACGCTGCCAGCAGGCCCCGGTCTCCTTGCTGCCCGGCGCGACGATCTCAGTCATCCAGCACTACGGCGCTTCGCAGGTGGTCACCAACGACATTGCCAGCCTCTACCAGGACGGCAACCTGGTCACACAGCAGTTTGCCGACACCAATGGATTTGCCGTGTTCAGCGGGTTGGCTGCCGGCCAATACACCCTGGTGGAGAGCGGCTACGGCTTCCAAGCCGCCACCAATTCCATCACGGTCCAAGCCGGCGCCAGCGTGACCAATGACTCGCCCACCGTCTTTCTCGGCAGCGTTGTCGGCCGAGTAACCGACGGTTCTGGCGCGCCGATTGCGGACATGCCCGTGCGGGTCTCCGGCGCCACTTCCGCCAATCAAGGCCTTATTGATCTTGAGCCGACCGACGGCGAGGGGCACTACGCGGTTCTGGGGTTGCCTGCCGGGGCCTACTTCGTGGCCGTCGGGAACAACGGCGGCATCGATGAGAAGTTGGTTACGATCAATGCCTCTCTGGCGCCGCAGACCGTCAACTTCACCTTGGTCGGCACGTTGGTTCGCGGCCAGGTGGTGGCCGGGGATGGCACCACGCCGCAGGCCTATGCATCGGTCACGCTTGCCACCAACGGCCAGTTGGTGGCCACGGCCATGGCCGATTCCCTGGGCATCTACCGGTTCCACGTCCTGGTGTCCGGCAGCTTCCAGGCCCAAGCCGGCGCGGACTCGGGGATTTCGCCGCCAAGCCCTGTGACAGTCACGACCAACCCGCTCGTCGTGGGGCCCACACTGGCGCTCGGCACCCTGCAGGTCACCGGCACGGTCGCCACGAGCCAAGGCGGGGCGCCGACTAATGCGACGGTTGCCCTGGTGCCCTCTGGCGGTCCCACCGCTCCGATCTCCTTTGTCACCAGCACCACAGCGGATGGCCGGTTCTTCATCGGCGGCCTGTGCCCTGGGCAATACACGGCGCTCATCCAGGCGCCGGGCTTTGCCCAACTCGCCCAGACCCTGAACGTGGCGACCAACGTGACGCAAACGTTTGTCCTGGCTCCCGAGCAGCCCGTCCAGGGCACGATCACCGACGCCGGCACCGGTTTGGCGATCAGCAATGCGGTCGTTTGTTTCGTTGACCCCGTCCTACACCTGGTTATGGCCACCGCAGCGACGGATTCCTCGGGCGCCTACACCGTTGCCGGCCTCGGCGCCACCAATTACAACGTTCTCATCAGCGAACTCAGCCACCGGATCACGAAACTGAGCGGAGTGTCGCTCAGTCCCAGTTCAGCGACGCTCAACGCGACCCTCTCCGCCTCGGCCGGGCTGCTCCAAGGCACGGTCACCGATACGTCCGGCGAGCCGCTGGGCGGTGTTGTGCTGAGTTTTGTTGACTCCGGGGGCGACGTTCTGACCAGCGTGACGACCGCCTACGACGGGACCTGGTCCACCAGCCAGTTGCCGCCGGGCACGTGCTGGCTCACGGTCCTGGCCCTGAATTATGGCCCGGTCCCAACCCAGATGCTCACCTTCACCGGAGGCGCGCCCCAGACATTGAACCTCACCCTGAGTGCGGTCGCCACCGACGATCAGAATCAGAGCATCTATGGGGACGAAGGCAATTGGTACAATCTGGGCATAGGCATCGCCAACGCGTTGAGCAAGATCCCCTGCGCCGAACCGCTCACCCCGCTGCATTTTCCCCCAGTACCGGCCGACTGCGACTGCGCCAATAACGCCACGCTGGACTTGTACAAGAACGTGATTCGCGCAGACAATGAAATGTATAACGCCTATTTCAAGTGCGTAGTCGCCTACCGGACGGGCTCTGCCGTGTCGGGGGGCGATCAGGCAGTGATTGCCCTCCAAACGGCCAAGATGATGGGTGCCGCCATCGCGGCCATCATCGGACCCGGCGTCGCTGAGGAACTGCAAGCTGCAGGTACGTTGCTCCGGGGAACGTACGGGCTCGCCCAGGCGGGCAAGGTTGGCTCCGATCTGTACTTGGCCGGAAAGTCCGCCCTCGACGCGTACACGGCCGGCAACCCCGGACAAGCCGCCGCGCTATTCACAGAGGCCATGGCGAAGGCGGGATGGAGCGGCGATAGCCTTGCGGCTCTGGCCGCCACCTTGCAGGGGGGTACGCGCGGCCCAGCGCTCAATGGAAACCTGAACGTGCTCCTCAGTGCGGTCGACCTGGCCGCTGCGGCCATGAAGGCCTACAAGAATTGGCAGCAATCCCTGAGCGATTGCCAAAAGGCGGAGTTCGCTTATGACTCTGCCAGTCGCGACTACATCGCCGCCTGGGTCGCTTACGCCGCCGCGATGGGCATAGCCAACGCCCATTGCAACACTTGCAACGGGCAGCAGCCTAAGCCCCCCAAGCCGCCGAAGCCAACGCCCGGAGCAACGCTCCAGGTTCAACCCACGCGCTCTCGAAATCCCAACGACAAACTGACCGTGGGCTTTGGGACGTCGTCCTACATTGGGCTCCGTGTTCCTATTAGCTACATTATTCTGTTCGAGAACCAGCCGACGGCCAGTGCGCCGGCACAGACGGTCAGCATCACCGATTCGCTGGATGCGAACCTCGACTGGTCCACGTTCCAGTTGAGCGCCATCGGCTTCAACAACGTGACGATCCCGGTGCCGTCGGGCGTGCAGTCCTTCTCCACGAACGTAACGGTAGCCACCGATCCCAACCCGGTCCAGGTCAACGCCGCCCTCAATCCCGCATCGGGTGTCATCACTTGGACGATGACGTCCATCGATCCCGTGACCGGTCAGCTCGTCACCGACCCGCTGGCCGGGTTCCTGCCGCCCGATAACACCAACGGCGTCGGCGAGGGCTACATCGCTTACACGGTCTGGCCCAAGACCGGCCTGGCCAACGCCACGGTGATTACCAACCAGGCGAGCGTCGTCTTCGATGTGAACGCGCCGATTCTGACGCCGGCGGTCACCAACACCATTGACACCGTCCCGCCCTCGAGTTCGGTGAACGCCCTGGCCCCCGCTACTCTGGGGCCGAACGTGGACGTTTCGTGGTCGGGCTCCGATGCTGGCGGCTCCGGCATCGCCAGTTACGACATTTTTGTTTCCGCGAATGGCGGGCCGTGGACGGAGTGGCTGGCGGCGACCACCAACACCTCCGCCGTTTTTGTCGGCGCCAACTCGAACAGCTATTCGTTCTACAGCCTCGCCGCCGACAATGTCGGGAATGTGGAAACCAAGGCCCCGCGCGCGGAAGCCACTACGATCGTGAACATCAACGCCCCGTCGTTGAGCCTCTTTACGGGCGCCAATGGGCAGCTCGGGCTGGTGTTGCACGGGCAGCCGGCGTACGTGTATGCCATCGAGCAGTCGTTGAGCCTGTCGTCGCCGCCGCAATGGTCGCTCTGGCAGCAGCTTGCGCTGACCAACACGACCATGACGCTGCATGTGACGCCCACCGGCCCGATGCGGTTTTACCGGGCCCTCCTGATCGGCCCGGCGTCGCCCTAGCGGGCCTTGGGTCTCGCCTGCACTGCCGGGAAACCCAGGCGTGCGGCATTCAGAGTTGAGTTGCACTGGGTTTTGGGTGATTCCTTGCGCGGTAACAACCAAACTCCAATTCTCCTTGGTCGCAACCTTTGTCGAATCGGCCATTTTTCAACCTGGCTGCCGGCAGGCAGGCAAGGTTGGCGACGAAGGTGGCGACAAAGGTCTGGAATCGGAGCTTTTGGGACAGACTTTATTTAAGGGGCTTGGACGCGGTAGAATCTCTTCATGGGTGGCACCGGGCTGGCAAAGCGATAGGAGCTGCCGGGGACGTTGGTGGTGAGCTTGGCGGTCGAGTTGGTCGTCCAGGTTGCCCCGAGTTCGGCGGCTTGGAGCAAGGTGAAGCTCCGCGACAAACCGGACAGGAGGGTGAAATCGAGCCGCAATTGGTTGTTGGCCACCGCCGGGGAACTTAGCAGGATGACCGGTGTCGTGTTTGACACGGCGGTGACCTGAGCCGTGGGGCCCCAGCCGATAGGGAAGTCCCCGAAGATGACGGCCTGGGCCTCGAGATTGTAATTGCCGGTCTGGGGCGGATTGAAGACAAAAGTGTTCGTGGCCGTGGCGTTGGTCGTGACGTTCACCAACTGTTCGGTGTTGGTGAGAAGGATGTTATCAAAGACCCATCCTACCGTATTCGGATTCACCGTGTTATAGAAAGAGCCGGGGGTGAGGTCATAATTGAAGCGCAAGAGAGTTGGCTGGCCGGCGTAGTTGGACAAGGAGGCCGCGCGGAGGATGAAGGCGGTTTCACCGGACGAATTGGTGCCGGCGCCAGGCTGAGTGTAGATGTCTTGCCAAGTAGTGCCGCCATTGACGGTGACTTGGACTCGCGCCACTTCGGAGGTGGTGGCATGAGCCAGGCGGCTCTTGAAGCTCAGTTGAGTGTTGGCCGCGGGAAAGAGCCATTCGTTTAACTGCAGCATTTGCGGCGCCGGGGCCGGATGCATCAGGTAAAATGCCCAGTGGCCTGCCGCGACCGGGGCGTTGGTGATGACACTATAACCGGGCGAGGTCACGGCCGTGAAGTTCGTCAGGCCATTTTCGGCCCCATCAAACAGGCTGCCTGGGGTGCGCCGGGAGACTCGCCATTGATAGCCGGTTACGTGCGAGTTGTTGACCGGCACACACGAATACCCGTTCGTCTGATTGGCATAGGGCTGGGCCGGGCCGCTGATCGCCGGAGCCACGTAGTCAGCCCCGGGCACCGACGGGTCAAACACCGTGACGCTGTAATTGAAGCCGAGCGTCGCCCCGCCCACCTTGATGTTCGCAATCGTGACGCCGTACACCGTATCCGTGCCGCTGAAGGGAAAGAGCGTCGTGTCGCTGGTGGAATCCAGGCCCATCGGCACCCAAACCAGGGTGTTCTCTCCGTAACCGGTCACATAGGGCTGGAGGGCCGCCGCCACGCTGACCCCGTTGCTGGTCATGCTGACGGTCGCCATGCTCAAGTCCGCGTTGGACAAGGCAAAAGACCACTGTGGAAACACCACCTGGCAAGGCACATACCCGGGCGGCGGCCAAGCCACATAAGGCTGCCGTGTCGCCGGACGCGGCCCAAAGAGGTTGGCGTCGAACACCCACGTCGCATTGGCGGCATAGTAGGGGCCCTGGGACGGCACGCTGCCCGTGGCCATCACCCGCGTCTGCGGATAAAGCAGCCAGCGCCGGTGGCCGACTTCGTAATTGTTGGCGCCGGCATCGCCGATGTATCCCGTGACGGCATCGGCGCCCGCGTCGCCCAACGCCAGGTTCGAATTGGAGGCCGCGTTGGCCCCTTCTGCGGTGTAGCAAGTCCAGTTGGGCGGCGGAAAATGGTCCAATAAAAAGTTGGCCGACATCATGACGGCCGCCTGCTGGTCGTCGGCGCTTTCGTTGTCATCGAGAGTCACACTTGCCGGCACACCGGCCATGGCCCGAAACCAGTTGATCCGCCTAATCGTCGCGTCCTGAAAGGCGCCGGAGTTGGTCCCCGGCCAGCAGGAGGCGACATCGGCGCTGGACCCTATCGGGACGTCTTGTGAACTCAAATAGACCCCATTGTAAAAGGCACGCGTCTCCTCCCGTGAATTGGGGTTCGCCGAAAACCCACCTGTCGCGGTGAGCGGAGCCACCCTCCCCGGCAGGCCCGCAACATCTTGCGGGGCCCGGGGCGGTTGGCCCAGCATCGGTTGCCCCAGGCAAGGGGAGTTGCCGGCTGTCAAGACCGCCAGCGCCGCCAAAGGCAAAAGCTGCTTGGTGAGTCGCATAGGACCTGGCCTGAATCCTAGCATAAATTGCCCTTCTTGACAAGAAAACGTTGCCTGAATAGCAAGAAGAATCTGGCACAGCGCCGCCGGGTCATGATAGAGTGGCGCCCGGTTCTAGAAGATCATGGCCCAAAAAGAACGTCTTTGTGGCTCAGCGGGAACCCCAAGTTCCCACAGCCGAGCCGGCCGGGGTCGCGGCGGGCGCGGCGGCGGCCCCGGCCCTGGCCGAGGCGTCGGCCTCGCACTCGGGGTCTGCTTCCGGGGGAAGCGACAAAGGTTGCGACAAAGGACCGCTCATGGGCGCAGCGTCGGCCTCGCATCCGGGGCCGCCTCTCGGGGCAGAGTGGCTGGAGGGCGGCCTGGCCTTGTTGGATTCGTGCCGTCGGCTGACTCACGTGTCCGAGGCCTTGGCGCGATGGTTGGGCGCCGGCGGCGAGCAACTCCTGGGCGTGCCATTCGAGGAGGCCCTCGTGCGCCGCTGCCCTGACGCCAGGACCGTCCTGAGCCCCGTATGGGCCGCCGCCGCCCCCTGGGCGGATTGTCAGTTTGCCGCCCTGCACGGTTCCGAGAAATGCTGGTTGCGGCTGGAAATCGCCTCCAACCCGGCCGGCTGGTTTGTGAGCCTCAACTCCACCCTGCCGCCGCTGCGCGAGTTGATGGAGGCGGGCGCCGATAGACTCCCCGGCGAAGACGCCGAGAAAGTCCAACTGCGCCTCAGAGTGCTCCGCGCCGAATCCCAGCTCGACAAACTGCTCCAATGCTGGCCCGGCGTGCTCTTCAGCCAGCGGGCCGATTTCTCCTTCCAGCACCTCAGCGGCAAGGTCGAGGAGTTGACCGGCGTGGCCCCCGAGGTCTGGCGCCATCGGCCGCGCCTGTTCTGGGAAATCATTCACGAGGCCGACGTGGACGAATTCAAGCGGCAGTGCCGGCAGGCGGTCCGAGCGCCGGGTGGAGTCAGCACCACCTACCGGCTCCGCCATGCCCTGACCGGGCGGGTGTCATACGTCCTGGAGCACCGCCAGGCCGCCGTCAGCAAATCCGGGCTGGTCCTGGGCTATGAGGGGTTTTGGCTGGACATCACGCGCCAGACGCTGGCCGAACAACGGCTCTCAACGGCCGCCTGGAAAGAGACCCTGGCGCTGGTGACGCTGGGGCTGGCCCATGATTTCAGCAACCAGTTATCCGGGATTATCTCGCTGAGCGAATTGATTGCCTCCCAGGCCGGGCGGGAACATCCGACGGTGCCGACCCTCGAGATGATCAAACAGAGCGCCCTCCAGGCCAGCCAACTGGTCCAACGCATCGTCAACCTCCATCGCAGCAAGACCGGCAGCCGCCAATACCTGGACTTCAACCGCGTGGTCTCCGAATTGGCCGAACTGGTTTGCAAAGTCCTGCCCCGCCGCATCCGGGTCGAGACCCAACTGGCCCAGGAGCAGTTGCCCGTCTATATGGACGCCGTCGAATTCCGCCAGGTAGTGCTGAACCTGTCCCTCAACGCCGCCGACGCCATGCCCAAACACGGCTCCCTCCGGTTCCGCGTTAGCTCGCACGCCGCCGAGCAGAGCCTCAAGCATTGTCAGGGCAAGTTTCCCCGCCTGCCCTGCGTCTGCCTCTCGGTGCAGGATAACGGCACCGGCATCGCCGCCCGACACCTGCCTCACCTTTTCGACCCGTTCTTCACCACCAAACCGCTCACCAAAGGCTCCGGCCTGGGGCTCTACAACGCCCGGGTCTTTGTCGAGGAACACGGCGGCGCCATCTCGGTCAACTCCGCCGAGGGCGGTGGCTCGACTTTCCATCTCTGGCTCCCCCAGGCCGATTTCACCGAGGCCGAACGCGTGGCCAATCAAAATGCCGAGCGCCGGCGCAGCGTGCTGCTGGTCGGCCACCCGGGCCTGGCCGCCGAGAGCATCACCGAATTCTTGCGCACCAATAATTTCTACGTCGTCGCGACCCAAAGTCCCGCCCGCGCCTTGGAACTGCTGGCCACCGAAGAACGCGACCTGCACGGCGTCATGGTCCTGGCCGGCCCGGGCGACCAGGCAATGCTGGGGTTGGTAGCCGAGCTGCGCGAACGGGGCCTGGCCCGGCGCCTGGTTCTCCAAATCATCGGCGGCAACGCCGACCAATTTGATCAGCGCCTCCTGGAAAAAGCCGACCTGGTCCTGGCCAGCGCCGCCGAGGCCGACACCGTCCTGCGCAAACTCAACCTCCTCTTTACGGCTGAGCCCCGCCCATGAGCCTCCCCACTCCGGTTGCATTGCCCGAATCGAATCGTATCCTGGTCGTCGATGACGAGCAGGTCGTCCTGGCCGCCCTGCGTGAAACCCTGCGCCTGGAAGGCTACGAGGTCTTTGGCGTCGAAGACCCCATCGAGGCCCTGCGCCTCCTGCGCGCCAGCCCCTTCTCGGTCATCCTGACCGACCAGCAGATGCCGGCCTTGACCGGCTTGGAGTTCCTGGCCCAGGCCAAGGAACTCCAGCCCAATGCGACGCGCATCCTCATCACCGCCGTCCTGAGCCTGGGGACCGTCATCGACTCGATCAATAAAGGCGAAGTCTATCGCTTCATCGTCAAACCCTGGCTGCGCGAAGAGCTGCTGGTGACGATCAAGAACGCCGCGCAGCGTTACGAACTGATCTGCCGCAACGCCGCCCTGCACGCCGAGGCCGTGGCCCTCAACGAGCGCCTGGCCGCCCAACTCAAGCAGCTCGAGGCCCTCAACCAAACCCTCCATAGCAACCTGGACCGCTCCATCCTCCTGTGCCTCAAAACCATGGAGACCTTCTTCCCGCTCCTGGGCCAGCAGGCCCGCCGCGTCTTCGGTCTCTGCCAGGCCATGGGCCACGACCTGGCTCTGCCCCGCGATCAACGCCGCATCCTGGAAATCAGCTCCCGCCTCTATGACATCGGCCTGGTCGGCGCTCCCCGCGAATTGATTCGCAAATGGCAGCAAACCCCGGAAATGCTCGCCGACGAAGAAAGGGCCATCATTCAACTCCATCCCGCCTTGGGCCAGGACCTCGCCTCATTTGGAGCAGACCTCCAGGCCGTCGGTGCCATCATCCGCGCTCACCACGAACGCTTCGATGGCCAGGGCTACCCCGACCAGTTGAGCGGCGACCAGATCCCCTGGCTGGCGCGGCTGCTGGCAGTGGCGGTGGCCTTTGCCGGCCAGCCTTCCGACGAAGACTCCGCCCTGGAATATATCCGGGTCAATAGCGGCGCTGCCTTCGACCCCGATGCCGTCCGCGCCCTCATGCGCAGCCTTCCCCAGACCGTTATCCCCGGCCGGCAGCGCCAGGTCCTGCTCGCCGAACTCCAGCCCGGCATGGTCGTCGCCCAGGGCATCTATACCCCTTACGGCCTGCTCCTGGTCCCCGAGGGCCAGGCCCTGAGCGAATCCCATATCCAACTCCTGCGCAATCACAGCCAAATCACCCCCATCACCCAATCTTTGCTGGTCTATTGTTAGCGAGGCAGCGTCTCAGACCTCTAGAGATTGAAAATTGAAAATTTTCAATTGCCAATTTGCAATCCCAAGCGAACCTTTGTCGCATCCTTCGTCGCCAACCTTGTCGAAAAATGGCCAATCCGACAAAGGTCGCGATGAAGCTTTCCATTCGCCGGGTTCTTTGGGACGGGCTTGCAGAAACAAGACGACCGGGTTTTTGACCCGGCCGTTTTGCCACATTCTACACTGAGAACTTAAATTGACGCCATCAAGATACCAGAAACCCCGTAGGCCGCCAGTCACCAGGTACCTGGGGACACGCGACAGGGCTGCTCGGGAGTCACGCTGGTGAGGGGAAGGGCAAACCCCGCAGCCCTGAAATCCGAAGCCCGAGGTCCGAAGTCCATGAAGGGGTCAGCCATAGCATAGTTCGTTTTGGTGTTGACTCACCCGCGCAGCAGTGTTCCATCACAGGGAGCAAAGCGCATGATAGCATCGACGACATTTATCATTGGGTTCCTGGCGTTTATAACTGCGGCGCAAAGCGAGGAGATTGGAGGGGTGGGGATTGAACTTCGTGCCGGGACAGGGGGCGGCCCACCAATAATAAACAGGGTCCTTCCTGGAGGCCCCGCG
>CAVQND010000004.1:0-84580 GCA_963713735.1 uncultured bacterium | reverse complement strand
GGTCAAAACCAGCCACCAGTGGGCGAATCAAAACCAGCCATTTTAAGGTGAGGTAAATCGTTGCGGTCAGGGTCAGTTTGATGACCCTGCCCGGCGATGAACCAACTCAAAATGGACATACAGCAAACGATTAGCAGGTTGACCCGCAGTAGCTGGTCACAGCGCAGGATAGCTCGGGAATTGGGGATCGACCGTGAGACGGTGGCTCGATACCGTCAATTGGCTCGCCAGGTGGGGGGACCAAACCCGGCCATTCCGCCCGCCGGGTCCAAACCGGTCGAAGGGGCAAAATCAGCCACTGCGCCCCTCGGCTCGAAGGTAACGACGGCGCCGAGCAACCCTCCAGCCCAGCCGGCAAACCCGGCCATTCCGCCCGCCGGGTCCAAACCGGCCGAAGGGGCAAAATCAGCCACTGTGCCCCTCGGCTCGGAGGTGACGGCGTCACCGAGCAACCCTCCAGGCCAGCCGGCAAACCCGGCCATTGCGCCCGCCGGGTCCGGACCGGCCGAAGGGGCAAAACCAGCCACTCTGCCCCTCGGCTCAGAGGTGACGGCGTCACCGAGCAACCCTCCAGCCCAGCCGGCAAACCCGGCCGCTCCGCTCGCCGGGTCCGGACGGGCCGAAGGGGCAAAACCAGCCATTGTGCCACCCAGCTCGGAGGTGATGACGGCGCCGAGCAACCCTCCAGCTCAGCCGCCAAAACCAGCCATTTCGCCCGCCGGGTCCAAGCCCGGCCGAGTCAGTCACTGCGAGCCGTTTGTGAACTTCATCAAAGACGGTTTGGACGCCAACTTGTCCGCTCAGCGGATTTACCAGGACTTGGTGAGCGAGCACCGGTTCGCCGGCAGCTACGATTCGGTGAAGCATTTTGTGCGGCAGTTGGACGCGGTCAATCCGCTGCCCTTCCGGCGGATGGAGACCGAGCCGGGACAAGAGGCGCAGGTCAATTTTGGCCAAGGGGCTTGGGTGGTCCAGGACGGGCACCGGCGCGTCCCCATGTCTTGCGCGTGGTTTTGAGTCACTCGCGCAAGGGTTACACCGAGGCCTTTTGGCGGCAGACTACCGAGAACTTCGTCCGGGGGTTGGAGAATGCCCTGAGGCATTTTGGCGGGGTGGTCGCGACCTTGGTCATCAACAATCTGCGGGCGGCCGTCAAGAAGGTCAATTGGTTTGAGCCGGCCTCAATCCCAAGGTGGTGTCGTTCTGCGAACATTATGGCACCGTGATCCTGCCGACCAAGCCGGCGATGCCTCGCCACAAAGGCAAGATCGAGGCCGGGATCAAATACGTTCAGGAAAACGGGTTGGCCGGCAAGCAGTTCGAGAGCCTGGGCGCCCAGAACCTGCATTTAGCGCACTGGGAAGAAACGGTGGCCGACACCCGCATTCACGGCACCACGCGCCAGCAAGTGCGCGCGCATTTCCTGAGCGTCGAAAAGCCCAAGCTCTTGCCGCTGCCCCTGAGCCTGTTTCCGGCCTTCAACGAAGCGCCGCGTAAAATCCACCGCGATGGCTACGCCGAAGTGGACAAGGCTTATTACTCGGTGCCCCCGGAGTATGTGCGGCGGAAAGTCTGGGCGCGGTGGGACGCCAAAATGGTGCGTCTGTTCAATGAACGCATGGAGGCTATCGCCGTGCATGTGCGGCAAGAACCCGGAAGATTCAGAACCGATCCGGCCCACATTCACGATCATAAACGCACCCTCATCGAACGGGGCGCCGAGTGGATCCTGGACCGCTGCCGGCTGCTGGGCTCGGGGGCGGAGACTTGGGCCGAAAGTCTTTACCAGCAGCGCGGCCCTGAAAGCCTGCGCGTCTTGCAGGGGCTCCTGGCCCTGGCCGAGAAACACCCCACCCCGCAACTCGACCACGCTTGCCAGTTGGCCCTGACGCATGGCGCGTGGCATCTGCGCGATTTGCGGGAACTCCTGGCCCGACCCGTGGCTCAGGAACAGTTCGCGTTTATCGAGACTCACCCGCTCATCCGCAACCTGAGCACCTATGACAATTTGGTGCCGGTCTGTTTCAGCCCGGCCTCCCAAAGCAACCCCAACCCACAATCCAATACTGATGAGCATTCCTAACCTGGAAACCACCCTCAAACAACTGCGCCTCTCCGGCCTGGCGGGCACCTTGAGCCTGCGCTTGCAGGAGGCCGCCGCCAACCGCCTGGCCCATGAAGAGTTCCTGGAGATCCTGCTCCAGGACGAACTCAACGTGCGCAAAGAACGGCTGCTCAGCCGCCGCACCAAAGCGGCGGACTTCCATCGCCTCAGAACGCTGCAGGATTTTGACTGGCGCTTCAACCCCGGCATCCCGCGCAAACAGATCTACGATCTGGCCGCCGGCCAGTTTATCCGCCAGGCCGCCGACCTTTTATTTATTGGCCCGCCAGGAGTCGGCAAAACCCACCTCGCTCAGGCCTTGGGCTACGAGGCCATCAAGCTCAACTTTCAGGTCCTCTACCGCTCCATCTTCGACCTGGTGCGCGACTTCCTGAGGGACGAGGCCTTCAACCAACAGGACCGCGTTCTGCGCCGCTATCTCAAGCCCGACCTTTTGATCGTGGACGACATGGGACTCAAAGCCCTGCCCAAACACTCCGGCGAATACCTCCTGGAAGTGGTCATGCGCCGCTACGAGAACCGCTCCACCATCATGACCAGCAACCGCCCCATCCAGGACTGGGGCAAGCTCCTGGGTGACGTGCCCGCCGCCAGCGCCATCCTGGACCGCTTCCTCCACCACGCGCAGACCATCGCCATCACCGGCCGCAGCTACCGCCTCAAAGATCAGAGCGCCGTCAAAGAAGAAAAACCACACACCAAAGCCGCGGAGGAACCCTCCCATGACTGAACCCGTTGGAAGCGCGGAAAAGCTCTCGGCGCGGCCTCTGGAGGCAATGGCCCGGGGGCTGGGGCAAGGATGTCGTCCGTCCGCCTTCAGCCCCTGGGAAGCTCAAGGCCCCATGCGCGGCGCTTTGAAAGCATGGACTTCGGAGATCCGTGGCGCGCCTATTTGTGCGGGCGAGGCGAGTCCGTTACGCGTGGCGACCGGCGGGAACGCGAACTGGAGGTTCGGAGTCCGTTCCCGCCGCTCGCCCGCCCGCACAAATAGACGGCGCGATTACGCCAGGAGACTTCGGAAAACACCTGGCGCCCCACGGGTCTCCGCGGGTCAGCAGAACCTCGCAGACCATAGCCGAGCAGAAAATCCCGTTTTCATCTTGAACCAAACCGAATAACTGATATGAAGTTCTCGCCTCAGAGTGGCTGGTTTTGAATCGCCCATAGGTGGCTGGTTTTGAACCGCCCGGTGACATGGCTGGCCCAGAACGAAATAGATAAGGTCAGGCTGGCGAACGCCATTTGTTCTCTTCTGGGTATGCTCGAACAAACTCGAACGTCCCAACAATTTCGTCGGCTACAAGAAACCGTTCCCATGCAGTTCCTGATGTGGAACCGGGTGGTGAACGAGGCTCATGAATCAACAGGCGATTGTCGGATTCCAAAGGTCCCTGATAAGCTCGCGCTCTGGTTACTCAAGCTCAGAAACAAGTCCGCTCCGCCACCGACTGCTTGCCCCCCGTGAATCCCCTCCGCGCTGCTGTGAACGCGGACTGCATCGCCCGATGTCAGGCAAAACCCTGCGCCGCCCGTACTCAGCGTGCGCCCCTGATGCCAGGGCGCTTGTGTGCGCTTGAAGCCTTTCAAGGCTTGGGAGACGAGCCTAGAGTCGTATGCGCGTCCTGACCATCTCCACCAACGTGGCCGCGATGGCTTCCGGCTCAGCGTGGTCGACGAAACCGAAGTCGGACTCGGCGTCCTTGCCTGGAAGCTCCGACGTGTACCCCGCGTTAGGCGGCGTAAATAAATAAAGGTATCAAGTTGGTTCACCCGTGAGGCTCGATGGTATAGTTCCACTCACCATGGAACTTGTTAGGCTTTAGGTTCACTTGCTTCATCTGCTCGCGTGAGACTTTTCTACCCGTCGGATACTTTCGACGATCCAGCCGGCAGGTCACCGTCAATCCTTTGGCCGTCGTTGTGCTGGCAATCAGGTTCACGACCGTCTGGTAATCTCGCAACGGTTCACCGCGCCAGTTGGACGAAATGAACGAAAAGAGTCGGTGTTCGATCTTGTTCCACTTGCTGGTGCCGGGCGGAAAGTGGCAGATGGAAAGGCACAGCCCACTTTTGTCGGCAAAGCCCTGCAACTCGAGTTTCCAGAGTCGCAGCCGCCACCCATTGCTGCCTCCGCCATCGGCGGTGATCCACAGCGTCCGGACCGCAGGATAAAGTCTTCGCCCTTCAAAGCGCCACCACCCACGAATCGAGGCCACCGCAAAGGCCCCCGTGTCATGGTCGGTGCCCACGTTTACGAATCCGCTGTTGCGCCCCAAGTCATAGATGCCGTAGGGATAGGCGCGAGGCACCTCGGGACCCGGGAAGTCGTGCCCCTTGACCCGTTGCGGTTGTTTCGCCACACGCCATTGTTGGCCGCTATTGGCGTAGTTGCCCACCAGTTCCTTCTTCTTGGTGTCCACCGAAATGACCGGCTCCCCCGCCGCCAAGGCCCGCTTCACGCACCGGTTGATATGCCGAAATTGGGCGTCGCGGTCCGGGTGGTCCTCCCCTTCCTCCAGCTTCCGATTGCTCTGCAAACTGTAGTCCTGCTCGTGCAGCAGTTGGGCCACCCGCATGTGGCTCACCGGATGAGCTTGCTGGCTTAACTCCTCGGCCAGGGTCCGAGTGCTCTTGCAGACCCAGCGCAAGGGAGATTCCGGATCGCCGCGAGTTCCGCCCTCAATCAAATCGTCCAGCGCCGCCACCAGCCCGGAATCCAACACCGTGAGGTTCTTGCGTCCGGCGCCCGGGCGCCGGATGCGCTCCGCCAGCGAGGAGTCGCCCCGCTCGATTTCGCCAATACCCTTGAGGATGGCTTTGCGGGACAAGCCACAAGCCCGGTGAACCACGCAGACACCGCCATAACCCATCTGCATAGCTTCATTGGCGGCGGTAAGGCGCCGGGTCCGCTCATTTAGGAGTGGCCAAATGGCCCTGAACTTCTGCGTCAGCGCGGCAATAGCACTCATGTGCAGCTATCATACCACGATTCTCAGAAGTTGATACCTTTATTTATTTACGCCGCCTTAGTTCGGTGAGCCGCCGTGATGATACGGCTGTGCGCCGCCTAGCGGAAAGTCTCGGTCAGCCGGACGGCCGGCGCAACCCCGCTGTCAATGACATGCCGAAGCACCGCGCCTGGCCCTACCGACGGCAATCGGTCCACGTTTCCGACCAGCAGCAGGCCGGCGCTGGGCGGCAGGGCGCGGAGCAGATGGCTCATGAGCGGCACGTCCACCATGGAGCATCCGTCGGCTACCAGCAGGCCAGGCTCCAGCGGATGGCCTTGGTTGCGCGTAAGAACGCCTGAAGATGGGCTGGCCCCCAGGAACGGGTCGATGGCCTTGGCCTGCATGCCCGTCCCCTCAGAGAGCCCCTTTGCGGCGCGGCCCGTGGGGGCGCACAGCAGGCGGCGGGACGTTGTGACAAATAGACTTGACGAAACTTCGCCCGTTTGGTTTCATAATGTTAATGTCCAGCAAAGCCACGGACAACAAAGATTATGAAATGGAGAGTGATCACTGGACAGTGAAACGTTCTCGCCTCGCCAGAGCGGTTCAGGCGGTCTGTTTATCTTTGGCTTGAGCCACCTGGAGGGCTAATCCAATCCACTGTTCCGTAAGCCGCCGAAACTGTTTGTAATTGGCCAGCTCAGTCCGCACCTGGCGGAGGATTGCTCGGCGGATGAACTGGGAGGTCTTTTTTCCGCGATAGACGTAGTTGAGCTGGTAATAGGGGCCGTGTCGGCGGGGATGTTTGGGGTCCTTGCACCGGCAGCCGGATTTGCCGCAGACATTGTATTGGCGGGAGAGGCTGCCCGGGCGCATCGCTCCGTGCTTTTGGAGTTGGGCTTTAATTTGGGCGATTTGAGCTTCCAGTTTCTTAACCGTTTGAGTAGTCTTCATATCCGATAGCATAAATATACTATCGGATATGCGCAACCTCTGTTTTCGCCCCGCCTTTCCCAAACGCTCGCACCTCCTGTGGCTGGCCTGGCTGCGCGCCCTCCGCCCCCTCCGCCCAGCCTGCTCCCGCACCACCACCTTCCTGTGGCTGGTGGTCGTCCTGGCGGCTTTGTGCCTGCGCCCCGACTTGGCCGGCGTGACCAGCCTGATCCGCAGCCTCGGCCTCTCCGACGCCAGTTATTACTGCCTGCTGCACTTCTTCCATTCTCCTGCGCTGGACCTGGACCGTTTGACCCAATTGTGGCGGCAGACCCTCCAGCACTTGTTCCGCCGCTGCCTGGTGCGGGTCAACGGCCGCCCGGTCGTGCTGGCCGATGGCCTCAAGCGCCCCAAGGAAGGCCGCAAAATGCCGGGGGTCAAAAGCCTGCACCAGGAATCCCGCTGCAATGCCAAGGCTTCCTTCATCATGGGGCACTCCTTGCAGGCCGTCGCCTTGCTGGTGCAGGTGGCCGGGGTTTGTCTGGCCGTGCCGGTGGCGGCTCGCATCCACGAAGGCATCGTCTGGAGCGCCCGTGACCGGCGCACGCTGTTGGACAAGCTCAGCGCCTTGCTGCTCGGATTGCATTGGAACGGCCCTTTGACCGTCGTGGCCGACGCCTATTACGCCGCCGCCAAATTCGCCCGCTCGCTACTGGCCGAGGGTCACCACCTGGTCACGCGCGTGCGCTCCAACGCCGTCGCTTATTTCCCGCCTTCCCCACGGCGTTCCCGCAAGCCGCGCCGCGGGCGACGCCGTGCCTATGGCCACAAGACTCCCCTCCAGGATTGGTTTCGCTACCGCGCGCAATTCCTCAAAGCCCCCAGCCCGGTCTATGGGGAATCCGGCGTCAGCCTCCGCTATCTGAGCCACGACCTGCTGTGGCGCCCTTTGGGTCAGTTGGTGCGCTTTGTTTGGGTGAGCCACCCGACTCGCGGGAACTTGATCCTCCTCTGCACCGACTTGACCTTGGCCCCGCTGGAGATTATTCGCCTTTACGGCTGGCGCTTCAAGATTGAGGTCAGCTTCAAGCAGGCCATTCACACCGTCGGGGCCTACGCGTATCACTTCTGGATGCAGGACATGAATCCCCTCCACCGCGGCAGCGGCAAGCAATATGTGCAGCGCAAGTCCGAGCTTTACCGGGAGCACGTCCGCCGCAAGCTCGCCGCCTACGAACGGCACATTCAGTTGGGCCTCATCGCCCAGGGACTGCTCCAATATCTGGCGCTGAGTTTCCGGCGCGTGGCCTGGTTCAATTTCCACTCCTACATCCGCACCGTATCCCCGCAAAAACCGCCCTCCGAGTGGGTCGTCTCGCAGGCCCTCCGTCACACCTGGCCGGATTTTCTCTGTGGTTTACCCCAAAACGCCATCCTCAAGAAATTCCTTGCCACTAAAATCAGTCCAGCCCGCTGCGGCTATCTTGACGCCTTTGATCTGGACATCGCTGCATGAACGTTTCACTGTCCAGTGATCATTTTGATGCGTTTATCCGGGGACAACAACGGCTCGCTACGGAACAAGCTTGCGCCACTTTTCAAACAGTGCGGCATCTTGAACAAAGCGGAAGGCAAATGGGAGAGTCCTGCCGCTGACCCTGACAGCGCAGCGCGGACCTTATCTCAGGTCCTCACAAGGCTGGCAGAACATGCTCCGAATTACCGATGCAAAATGGAGTATTTCTGTGTCTTTCTCGACAAAGTATGAATACCGCCCAAGGCCATCCCAAAACAAACCAAAGATAAAACCAAACCACAAAGGACAAACCAATGAAGCCAAGCAGAGTCGTAAAAACCGCCATAGGAATAGGGCTTGCAGTAACCGTTGCTGGCTGCGCCTCGGTCATCAGTGGGGCGCGTCAATCGGTTTCCATCAAGTCCCATCCTTCGGATGCGAAAGTCACGGTTTACAACATTAATGGAGCGCAGGCGGCTGTTGGACAGTCTCCCGCAGTCTTCCGGCTCCCTCGCAGCAACGGGTTTTTTGCCAAGGCCGAATATCGGATTGTTATCGAGAAGCAGGGTTATAGGACAGCGGAGGTTCAACTGGAGGCCAAGTTGAACGGGTGGTATTTTGGCAACTTGTTCATCGGGGGATTGCTGGGCCTTGTCGTCATCGACCCAGCTACGGGCGCGATGTGGTCCCTCAGCCCTAAGCTTGTTGACGAGGTCCTGAAACCCCAGAATGCCTCCCGCATCCGAGAGGAAGGAGGACTGGTAGTCATGCTCCGCCAAAACCTACCGGACAGGTTCGCAGGGTCGCTTCAGCCCTTACCAGTCCACCAGTGACGGCGAGCAGGAGGTCCTTGGCTTCCCGGGCACAGGCAAGCTGCTTAAGGCTGTGGGCGCGGTGGACCCGGCCGGACGGGCGCTCGGGCCACATCGTGGTCAGCGCCACGGCAGTGTTCAGGCAGACGTTCCATTTCTGCGCGTTAGCGTGAATGTGCCAGCGGACCTGGAGGACATCGGGATGGGCGCAGTCGGCCTCAGCAATCCGGTTCAGGCCGACCGGGGGTCGCAGCGAAGCCGCGACCCCCGGCTAACCTCTGGCTGACCTTCCCCCATTGATGAAGGGACGGTCGGCCGTGACTTGTCTGCACAAGTCCTTCTAGGTGCGTCCCTTGCGCGGGTTGGTCAGCCGCCGCCTGTTGGCTTTTCCTAGAGACAACATTGGCGGCTTCAGCTTCGGCAACGCTGCCAACACCTCGGTCTGCGCCGGAGGATAGCTGGCGGGCAATCTCCACAGCTCCGGTTCGCTGTCGCCCAGCCGCACCAACCGTACGCCCTTGAGCCGCTCCAGTCCGTCCTCGACGGTCAAACCCAGCGGCGCCAGCCGCCGATCCAACTCCCGCGCCAGCTTGAGTGCCAGCAGACACACCACGGCGTGCCCGCGCGTGCGACCTTCCTTGCGCAAGAAAATCGGCCGCAGTTCCAAGAGCCCGGTTTTGAGCGTGCGAAAGTCCCGCTCAACCTGCGTCAGATCCAGATAGCGGTCATGCACCTGCTGGGTGTCGGCCACCTCCTTGGGCAGATCGCTTTCGATCACATAGCACCCATCCAGTTCAGCCTGCTTCTGCCGCACCGCCGTATCTTCGGTCCAAACCACTTTGCGCCCGGCTAATTCCACTTTCACCCATCCCCGGAGCCGATACTTGGTGAGCAGCGCCTGGGCTTGCTTGAGCGAACTCTCAGGCTCACTGCGGGGCTTCTGCTCCACCTGTTGATTGCGCGCCGTGATCTTGGCTTGCACGCGAGCCCACTGGTCGGCGCGGCGGGCCCGTTCCCGGGCCTGGGTCTGAGGATTGCACCGGAGCACATAACGCTTGCCCTCCAATTCCACCTCCGCAGGCTTGTCCTCAAAGAGTCTCCAGTTGCAGCCGTTTCTTGGCCAGCAACGCTCGGATTTGCGGATCGGTCAAGGCCGTCACATAGCAGAACCTGGCTTCGCCCAGCGCCGCCTTGCCCAGGCGCTTGATCATGCCCCGGTCTCCCACCAAGGCTATTTCCTCCGCCCCAAAGCGCACCTTGAGCTTCTGCACCGCGTCCAAGAATGTCGGCGGATCTCCGGTGTTGCCCCGGTAGAGTTGAATCGAAATCGGTTCCCCATGGCTGTCGGTCAACAGCCCGGCCACCAACTGTTTCTTGCCCTTCTTGCCCTCGCGATTATATCCAAAATCGGCCAACTCATTTTCCAGGCCCTCAAAATACACGCTGGTCACGTCATACAGATAAATGGCTCGCGCTTTGGGCGCTGCCACCTTGGGGGCTAGCGCCGTTTCGATACTGGCCTGCCGGCCTTCCAGGTCCTCCAGCGCGGCGTAGAGATCGTCCTCATCGAAACTGCCCACCTGCAGGATTTCCTTGACCGCGTGGTCTTCACTCCAGCGCGCCGCCGACAAGCGGCTGCCCTGGTGGGCCACCCGAGCGTAGGTTAAGAACAGGGCCAGGCGCTGGGAGCGGCTTTGCTCTCCCACCGCCTGCACCAACCCTATCTCCCGAGCCAGGCCATCCAAGGCGGCCAGCACACCATAACACGGCCCTTGGTGAATGGCGCTCGACGCCTCCCCGCCGCCGGCTGGCCCGACGGGGCCCTCGGGTGGGGGCGGTTGGTGCTTGCAGTGTCGCTCGATCAACTCGATGAGCTCGGGCGGGAGCTTGGAAAGATTGGCCAGCGTTTGGTGGATCACCACCGATTTGGGGGCGGGAGCGCCAGCGGCGGGGCGCCCCGGCGGGCGCTTGGCCAGCACGCGCTTGCCCTGCACCAAGAGGACGGACCGGTAGTCTTTGCCGGCCAGGACGGTGTGGTTGCGTTTAATGAACACGATGGTTGGAGCATACGAGCGGACCGCAGAGGGTGCAAGATAAATATTGCACTATTAGAGACAACACTTTTGGTGCAAGAAAACCGCGCTGGACCGGGAGATTTCATTCACAAACCCTCTCTCGATGGGGGAAGATGAGTCTGGCAACCCTCTGGGTTGCGCGGGAGTCAAGGCTCCTTCAACAATCGCGCATTGGTCTTGGGCAACTCGCGGCTCCGCGGGTGGCTTCTCCTTCTTCCGATCCGGTACGGCACAGCATCCTCTTTGACGTGGAAGCCGATTTCGGGCTTGGGTGGTGTTGGGGGCGGGGGAGCCATAAGCTGGCGGATGGCCTCGAAGAGGGAGCGGATGGCGGTATCGTGGCCCTCGACACATCGCTCGAGGTCGGTTAGTTTGCAGGCGAGGTCTTTGTGAAGGGCAAGCGTCTCGCGCAGTCGCACGAACGCGCGCATGATAGCGACGTTGACTTGAACGGCCTGCTTGCTCCGCAGGACGCTGGAGAGCATGGCCACGCCCTGCTCCGTAAAAACGCAGGGCAGGTACTTGAAGTGCTCGCCCCGCTTTAAGCTTCCAAATTGGAAGCTTATAGCGACGGCTTCGTCGGCAGCGAGTTGGAACATGAAGTCCGCTGGAAAACGATCCTGGTTGCGCCGCACGGCTTTGTTGAGGTTGCCGGTCATGACTCCGTAAAGGGCAGCCAGGTCGCGGTCCAGCATGACCTTCTGGCCGCGGATTAGCAGTATGGCGCGCTCAATTTGCTCGGTGGGGATGAGGGCTTGCTTGCTCATGACTGGAGTCATTTCTCTAACGATGGAACTGAGGGTTTGCGGCGACTCGGATGACACAAAAGCCGCCCTGGAATTCCCAGGGCGGCTCTGAATCAAAACAGGCCCGGATCAGGCGCGGGCATGGCCCTTGGCGGACTTCCTGGCGCCGCCGGTTTTCTTGGCTCCGCCGGCCTTGCCGGCTCTTTCCTCTTCCTCAAGGGCGGCCTGGGCCGCAGCCAATCGGGCAACGGGCACGCGGAAGGGCGAACAGCTCACGTAGGTCAGGCCGAGGCGATGGCAGAACTTCACGCTTTCCGGGTCGCCGCCATGCTCGCCGCAGATGCCGAGCTTGATGTCCGGCCGGGTGCTCCTGCCCTTCTCGACGGCGATCTTCATCAACTGCCCGACGCCGGTCTGGTCGATGGAGGCAAACGGATTCTTCTTGATGATCTCCGCTTCCTGGTAAGGCGCCAGGAACGAGCCTGAATCGTCCCGGCTCATGCCCAGGCAGGTCTGCGTCAGGTCGTTGGTGCCGAAGCTGAAGAACTGGGCGGTCTGCGCAATCTCGTCGGCAGTGAGGGCGCCGCGCGGGATTTCGATCATGGTCCCAACCAAGTA
The DNA here is from genome assembly GCA_963713735.1 of uncultured bacterium. Classification (GTDB taxonomy): domain Bacteria; phylum Verrucomicrobiota; class Verrucomicrobiia; order Limisphaerales; family UBA8199; genus CAVQND01. The sequence goes on along the minus strand of CAVQND010000004.1, from coordinate 72,804 downwards.
GGTGAGCCTGACCTTCTGCTCGGCCATCACTTCCTTGGCCACGCGATGAACCAGTTCGACCTGCAAGTCCAGCTCGCGTTTGAAGCCGACCAGCGGGATCATGATTTCGGGTTTGACCTTGAGGCCCTGTTTCTGGACCTCGGCGGCGGCCTCGAAGATGGCGCGGAACTGCATCTCGGAGATCTCCGGATAGACGATGCCCAGGCGGCAGCCGCGCAGGCCGAGCATGGGGTTGAACTCATGGAGTTCGTTGACGCGCTGTTTGATCTTCTCGACCGGCACGCCCATTTTCGCAGCCAGGTCCTGCTGCGCGGCGTCCTCGTGCGGGAGGAATTCGTGCAGCGGCGGGTCCAGGGACCGGATCGTGGCCGGCAAGCCGTTGAGGGCTTTGAAGATGCCGACGAAGTCGCCGCGCTGCATCGGCAGGAGCTTGGCCAGCGCCCCCTCGAACTGCGCGATTTCGGAGGCGTATTTCTGCCGCAGCTTATCAATTCTCGCCGGTTCGGCCTTGGAATCCTGGAGCTTTTTCAGCTCGGCCTTGTAGGCGGCGAACTCGCCGGCGCAGAGGATCATCTGGCGCATCGAGTCAATGCGGTTGCCCTCGAAGAACATGTGCTCGGTGCGGGTCAGGCCGATGCCCGTGGCGCCAAAGGCGACGGCATTGGCGGCCTGGTCCGGGAGGTCGGCGTTGGTGCGGACCTCCATCCGCGTTGCCTTCGAGCACCAATCCATCAGCTTCTTGAACATCTGGTAGGTCTGGCTCTCCTTGCCATCGAGGGACCTCTCGACGAGAACCTGGACGATTTCCGAAGCGGCGGCCGGGAGTTCGCCCGGATAAACTTCCCCGGCGGTGCCGTTGATCGAGATAAAGTCGCCCTCCTTATATACCGTGCCGTCCACGCTCATGGTCTTGGCGTTGTAATCGATCTGGAGGGCGCTGGCCCCGCAGACGCAGACCTTGCCCATCTGCCGGGCGACCAGCGCCGCGTGAGAGCTGACGCCGCCCTTGGCGGTGAGGATGCCCTCGGCGGCGATCATGCCGCGCAGGTCCTCCGGCGAGGTCTCGTTGCGCACCAGCAGGACCTTCTCGCCCCGCGCCGCCGCTTCCACGGCCCGTTCGGCATTCAAATACATCCTGCCCGAGGCGGCGCCGGGACCGGCCGGCAGGCCCCGCGCGATGCACTTGGCCGCCTTGACCGCCTGCCGGTCGAAGATCGGGGCCAGCACCTGGTCCAGTTGGTCGGCCGGCACGCGCCGGATGGCCGTCTTCCAGTCAATGAGCTTCTCCTTCTCCATCTCGATGGCGAAGCGCACGGCCGCCAGACCGGTGCGCTTGCCGTTGCGGGTCTGGAGCATGAACACCTTCCCATCCTGGATCGTGAACTCGAAGTCCTGCACATCCTTGAAGTGCGCCTCGAGGGTGCTGCGGATGTTCTCCAGTTCATCGAAGGCCGCAGGCAGGTGATTCTTGAGCTGGACCACCGGCTCGGGTGTCCGGATGCCGGCCACCACGTCTTCACCCTGCGCGTTGATGAGGAATTCCCCGTAGAACACCTTCTCGCCTGTGGCCGGGTTGCGGGTGAAGGCCACGCCGGAGCCGGAATGCTCCCCGGTGTTGCCATAGACCATGGCCTGGACATTGACGGCCGTTCCCCATTCCGAGGGGATGTTGTACTTCCGGCGATAGACAATCGCCCGGTCATTATTCCAGGAGCCGAACACGGCGCCGGTGGCGCCCCAAAGCTGCCTCCAGGGGTCCTGCGGAAATTCCTTGCCGGTGCGCTCCTTAATCAGGGCCTTGAAACGCGCCACCAGCTCCTTGAGGTCCTCCACGCTGAGCTTGGGGTCTTCAATGTCCTCGTGATACCGCTCCTGTTTCAGCCCATGAATGACCACTTCAAAGGGCTCGTGGTCTTCGTCGGCGCTTTTCTGGACCCCCATGACCACGTCGCCGTACATCTGGATGAAGCGCCGATAGCAGTCCCAGGCGAAACGCTCGTTTCGGGTCGCCTCGACCAGGGCCAACACGGTCTTGTCATTCAGGCCAAGGTTCAGGATGGTGTCCATCATGCCGGGCATCGAATCCCGCGCCCCGCTCCGGACGGAGACCAGCAGCGGCATAGCGCCAGTGTCGCCAAACCGTGTGCCCATAATCTTCTCGATGAACGCCACGCCGTTCCTGACCGTGGGTTCGAGGTCCTTGGGATAGGTCTTCTTGTTCTCGTAATAGTAGGTGCAGACCTCCGTCGTGATCGTGAATCCGGGCGGCACCGGCAAGCCAATGCGGCTCATCTCGGCCAAGTTGGCCCCTTTGCCCCCTAACAGCGGTTTCATGCTGCCGTTGCCGTCAGCCTTCTTGTTCCCGAACAAATAAACGTATTTCATGGTTTTCGTGTTGGTTGCCACAGACAATTTTTCAAATAATCAGGTTCCGCCGGATATAAAGTCCTTAGAAACGGTCTGCCGAGGCTAGCAAAGGCCGGCAGAGTGTCAATCGAGATCACTCCTCAGCCGGATTCTCCCACTCGGGATAGACCTCAGGCTTGAGTTGGCCGCGGCGGATTAACTCCTGCAGGTCGCGAATGATGGTGCGTCGGGCAACGCCAAATTGGCGGGCCAGGGCGGAGATGTTGGGGCGGTCCTGCGATTGGCCGATGATTTCCAGGATGTGGTTCTGGCGGCTGAGGCGGTCCGTGGAGCGGCTGAGCAATTCCTGGGCATCGATGCGGTGGGACCGCTCCAGAGCCTCGAACTGCCGCACCACCTCTTGCTCCCCACACTCCTTGAGGGCGACCGCGACGATGCGCTCGAGGGCGTGGATGTCCACCGGTTTGGTCAGGCAGTAATGGGCGCGGCGCGGTCCCTGCAGTGCCGCCAGTTGCTCCTGCACTTCCAAGGCGCCCGACACCACAATGATCGGCACGTACGGAAGCACTTCCTTGAACTCCGGCAGAAAACTCAAGCCCAACTCCCCTTCAGACAGGACGTGGTCCAGAATCAACAGGTCGGGCCGCCTCTCGTGGATTTTGGCGACGGCCTCGGTGCCTTTAGTGACACGCACCAACTGGTACTTGGCCAGGGCTTCTTCATAGATCTCGTACTGGAGATCGTCGTCTTCGATGATGAGGATGGTGGGAGCCGTCATAGGTCAATTCAAATCGGCGTTGAAGGGGGCACTGCCAGGATGAGCGTGAAGGTGCTGCCTTGGTCCAGGGCGGATTCCACCGTCAGGCCGGCCTCCATTTTGCTGGCCAATTGATAGACCATCGAGAGGCCCAGACCGGTCCCGCGGCGCGCGGAAAAGGCCTTAGTCGTAAAGAAAGGTTCAAAGATGCGGGGCAGGTTGGCCGGCGAAATCCCGCACCCAAAATCGCGCACCGCAATGGTCACATAAGTCTCCGCCTTGGCCGGCGCCAGCACCAGGTCCGCCGCCAGTTTGTCCACCAAACCCGTCGCCAGGATGATCCGTTTGCGGCCGGTCATGGACTCGGCGGCGTTGAAGATGAAGTTGAGCAGCACTTGCTGGATCAAATCCTTGGATGCGGCGAGGGTGGGCAGACCGGGCGCCGGCTGGAAACTGACCTGAACATCGCGCAGGAACCGGTCGCCCAGGAGCTTGATGGTGTCCTCCACGACGCCATTGATGTCGCATTGGGCGGACTGCTGGCCGGAGTCGCGGCTAAACCCGAGCATGGCCTTGACGATGCCCGTGCCTTGCTCGACCACCGTCTTGATGCGGTCAACGCGGGTGCGCACTTTTTGGGCATTCCCCAGGTTGTCCTCGATAATCTGGGCGGAGCCTTGGATGATGGAAAGGATGTTGTTGAAATCGTGGGCGATGCCTGCCGCCAGGGTGCCCAGGGCGGTCATCTTCTGGCTATGCAGCAATTCGCGATGGACAATCTCCAGTTCGCGAGTCCGTTGGGCCACCTTCTTTTCCACCTCGGCATAGCTGTGCACCAGGCGCTGATGGCGGTTAAAAGCCAGCCCCGCGAAGAAGAGCGCTCCAGCCAATCCAGCCAAGGCTATGAGCACCAGCCGCGTTTCCTTGTACCATGGCAAAACGACCTCGAACTCGTACCGGGCCGCCTTGGCCTCGATGTTGCCGTTGCGATCCATGGCGCGCACGCTCAAGTAATGCGCGCCCGAAGGCTGCTCCGGAAACGCCACGCCGTTGGCCTCCTCAGAAAAGTGGGTCCATTCGTTGGTGTCCAGTTGATAGGAAAAAAGCAGCCGCGAGGGCAATGTGTAGTTCCACTTGTCCTGGCTCAGGTCGAAAGACAGGGCAATCGTCCCGCCTTCCTGGACTTTCCTGCCGGTCTCGGTCAATTCCCGGATGCGTGTCAGGGGCGGATCACGGTCGGCCTCCGGGTCGTAAAAGCTCAAACCGCGCCCGGTGCCCGCCCAGAGCCGGCCGCCGGGGTCCTCGAAGACCTCGCGGATGTCGGCGCTGGGCAGGCCCTCCTCGGTCCCGTTTTCGACCCAGGCATTGTGGGCGGGGAGGTAGCGGTACATTCCGCTGCCGGCAGCCGACCCAGACGCTGCCGTCGCGCGTGCGGACCATGCCGTTGATGCGCTCGAAGCCCTCCGCGGACCACCGGCCAATTGCGGCCGTCGAATTCACAAATCCGGTCCTCGGTGGCGCACCACGTCTTGTCATCGCCTACCTCGGCAAAGCCCAGGGCAGAGCTGGGCGTGGTCTGGTCGCTCGAAAAGAACACCCGCCACCGCTTATCGTGGAACCAGGCGGTGCCCTGTTCGCCACTGAGCCAGAGGTCGCCGTTTTGCGCCGCAAAGAGCACCGTCAACTCCCCGCCGAAGATCTCCTGGGAAGGCGCGTCGGAAAACGGCTCGAAATGTGACCCGTCGCTCGAAATCTCCAAACGATAGGACTGGTTGGTGCCGGCCGGCACGGAGGTCTGCACGCACACGGCGCCGTCCCTGAGCGTTCCCAGTACTTTGCAGCGCGCCCCGCTCTCCTTGACCGGCAGAAAGCTGAAGCCCGTAGCCGGCTCGAACCTGGCCAACTGCCCCCCGGCGTTGAGCAGGAGCGCCCCGTTCTTGAGCGGAACCAGGGCGCGCGCTGCCTGAAGCCTGCGCCCGTTCCCGGCGGGAAAGGGGAACTCCTCATGATGGCCAGCATGGAATGAATGCAGCAGGCTGCCGGAGATGAACCAGACCCGTCCCTCGTTGTCCATCGTCAGGCAACGGATCGGCGTGTCAATCTTCTGCACCCCGGCGGGACTGCGCCAGGCCAGCGGCGCGTAGCGAAACAGGCCGTCGGAAGTCGCCAGCCAAAAGCTCGCCGCCGGGTTCGATCGCCAGATCGTTGTAAGCGCGAGCAGTGATGTCCTCATACTCTGTCATTTCAGTCCCGCCCGCCTGGTACTGGAACAGAGTATTCGGATTGGCCGCCCAGCAAGTCCCATCGGGACCGCGCCAGGCGAAGCGGAGTTTCTCGGCGGTGGCGGGGTCGTGAGTCCATTGCTGGCCATCGAAATGAACGATCACTTTCTGGTGCGTCTGCGCGGACTCGGCAATGGCGGTGATATTCCCGTTCTTGTCCTCATGCAACTCCCGGAGATCTTCAATTTGCAGCCGCGCCGGAAAGGGATATTCGCGCCATTCGCTCTCCGCTTTGAGGCCTCGGGTCGGGCCGGGCGCCTTGGCCAAGCCGCGCCTCCCGGCGACCCATAACCCGCCCTCTCCACCATAGCCGCGGGCCGGGCACAAGCCGGTGAAGCTTCCCAATTGCGGTCTGCTGGGCCAGGCGCAACACGGTCGTCCGTGAATGATAGGGGTCCGTGCAATCGAATTCCGCCAGGCGATCCGGCAGCAGAAACAACACCCGCCCTTGCCGCACCGGGCAGAGCGGCACCGGGTCGGGTGGACGGAAGGGTCCCGCTTTAGATTCGGCGACGATCTCCGGCACCACGTGCAACGACCAGGCGCCGCCCTTGAAATCAAACAACCCTTCCGGCACCACGGTCCAAAGCTGGCCGGCGGGGCTCTCATAAACCCGGTTCTTGAGCGGGCTGGGCGCCGGAATGGACCTCACGCTGTAGCCATCAAGTTCGGTAATGACCGCAATGCCCGGATGGGTCACCAGCACTTTGCCGCGAGGCGCCATCGTCACAGAACTGCAAACCGGGCTGGGTAACCTGTTAGCCGCCTTGTAGCCCCTCCAATTGGGCGCCTTCTGGCCCCAACTCGTCTCTGCCGCCGCCAGGAGCAGCGCGCCAAGCAGATATGACAAGCCTTTGGCCATCGTTCGGATTGATCCGGTCCGCGCCGATTATCCAATACCCGGAGCGGGCGCGCAACCAAAAGTGAGACTCGGTGTGCTCAACACTCATGGAAGTCCGAAATGCAAATCGGCTCCTCGACCTTCGACCTTCGGACTGCGGACTTCTTAGCTTCCGCCCAACCGGCTGCGGCGGAACCCGTAGCAGAAATAGAGAGTGAGTCCGGCGGCCATCCAGACAAAGAAACGGACCCAGGTTATCATTGGCAGCTCGAACATCAGGTAGCCACAGGTGACAATGGCCCCCAGCGGCACCCACGGAACCAGTGGCGTGCGAAACGGGCGTGGCCGGTCCGGGTCCCGGTAGCGGAGGATGAGGATGCCCAGGGCCACCAGCGCAAAGGCGAAGAGGGTTCCGATGTTGGTCAACTCGACCAATTCGTTGATGTTGAAGATCGAGGCGCAGGCGGCCACGATGACGCCGGTGATGATGGTCGTTACATGGGGTGTGCGAAAGCGGGGATGGACGCGGGCGGCCCAGGCGGGCAGCAAGCCGTCACGGCCCATGGAAAAAAGATGCGCGGCTGACCTGCCTGGTAGGGCACAAGGGCCGAAGTCGTGGCCACCAGCGCCCCCAGGGCGACGATGGCCGCCGCCCAGTTCATTCCGCGCACCGAGAAGACCCTCGCCAAAGGCTCCGCGTTGCCCAGGGTATCCCATTTGGCCAGACCCGTGAGCACCACCGCCACGCCGACATAAATCACCGTGCAGATGACCAGGCTGGCCAGGATGCCGATGGGCATGTTCCGCTGCGGCTCCCGCGTCTCCTCCGCCGCCGTCGAGACGGCGTCGAACCCGATGTAAGCGAAAAAGATGATCGCGGCCGCGCTGGAGATGCCCTTCATGCCATTGGGCGCAAAAGGAACCCAATTCTGCGGCTCGACATAGACCGCCCCGAGCACCAAAAAAAACAGCACAATACACAGCTTCGCCACCACCAGGCTCGTGTTGAACGCAGCCGTCTCGCGAATGCCGATGAGCACCACCCAAGTGACGAAGATGACAATCGCGAAGGCGGGCAGGTTGAAGATAATCGGCAGGCCAAGCAGTCGGGGCGCCTCGTTGAAGATGCGCGCATTGGCCACAATGTCCGCGCCGAGCGTCGCCGGATCGGTGTGCGCCGCCTGGGCGTGCGCCACTTGGGCGGCGGCACGAACGGACGAGAAAATGTCGGTGCCGAGCCAGGCCGGGACGTGCAGGCCGGACTTTCCAACCAGGTCCTGGAAATACCCCGACCAGGAGACCGCTACCGCGGCGTTGCTGATGGCGTACTCGAGGACCAAGTCCCAGCCAATAATCCAGGCGGCCAATTCTCCCAGCGTGGCGTAGGCGTAGGTGTAGGCCGAACCGGAGACCGGGACCATGGCGGCAAACTCGGCGTAACAGAGCGCCGCAAACCCGCACGCCACCGCCACCATGAGAAATGAAATCACCAGGGCCGGACCGGCCCCCACGTGGTCCGCGCCTCCCGCCGCCGCGGTGCCGATGCTGGTAAATACCCCCGCCCCGATAATGGCCCCCACTCCCAGCATCGTGAGATGAACCGGCCCCAGCACGCGCCGGAGCTGGCGCTGCGGCTCCGTCGTCTCCCCCACGAGCCGATCCAGCGGCTTGCGCCGGAATAGTTCGTTGAAATCAGTCACGGGTTACATTGGTTGGGTTGTATTTAACTTTATTGCGCAGCCGGTCCTGATGAACCGTGTCGAATGGTTCACCGAGCACGCGGGCGACCTCCGCCAGGTTGGTAAGGCCGGATTGGACGAGGCCGCGGGCGGAATCGGCCAGCGAGGGGCTGGCGGCCAGGCGGTCCAGCTTGCAGGCGGCCAGGCAGCGGCGCAGCCGGTCGTTGGAGCGGACCCATTCGACCAGGGGCAGGCGGCCCCGGTAGCCCGTGTTCAGGCAATTGGGGCAGCCCTGGCCGGAGCAGGCGGAGCAGGGGCGCCGGACCAGCCGCTGGTTGAGGACCAGTTCGACCGAGGAGGCGACAGCCGAATGATCGGGGCACAAGACCAGGAGCCGCTCGAATACGCCACGGCATGAGCCGGCGTGGAGGGTCGAGATGACCAGGTGCCCGGTCAAGGCGGCGCGCACGGCCAGGTTCGCCGTTTCGTCATCGCGGATTTCGCCAATCACCAGCACCTGCGGGTCCTGGCGCAGCAGGTGCCGGGCGGCCTTGGCGAAATCGAGCCCGCGCGCCTCGTTGACCTCGGTCTGCATGATGCCGGGGAGGATCTGCTCGGCGGGGTCTTCGACGGTGATGATGTGGCGTCCGCCCCGTTCGGCCAGGTGGCGCAAGCAGGCATAGATGGTGGTGGTCTTGCCGCTGCCGGCCGGGCCGGTCAGCAGGAGCAGCCCGGCGGTTTGGGCCAGGAACCGCTCCAATTCGTTGCGGGCGGCCTCGGGGAATTCCAGCCCGGGCAGGGTCTTGACCGTTGCGCCCTGGAAGAGGCGAAGCACGATCTTCTCCCCGGTCACCGTCGGATAGGTGGCGACCCGGATGTCGCACCGAGCGTTCAAAGCGGCTTTATTGATGCGACCGTCCTGGGGCAGGGACTCCTGGTAGGTCTTGAGCCGGGCGAGGAACTTGATCCGACCAAAGACCCGCTCCGCGAGTTCAGCCGGCAGAGTTCCAGCCGGGGCCATGACCCCGTCGAGACGAAAGGCGACGGCCGCGGGCCCATTTTGCATGTGCAGATGGATGTCGCTGGCCTGTGCGCTCTCGGCCCGCTGGACCAGGCGCTCGAGGGTCTCGGGCGCGCCGCCCTCAGGCCCGGAGCCGGAGGCGCTGTCTGTGCCATCCTTCAACTGCATGGAAGCGAGAGTATCGGATGGGTGTCGGGTGTCGAGTGTCGAGTGTCGAAGGGCGCCGGCGGTATGTCCCTCGACCCTCGACCCTCGACCCTCTGCTTTTTTCGGCGTGACGGGCCTGACTTTGCCCTGTCTAACTCCTATAGGCCATGGCCATGAACTACGACGAATTCGCTTTTTTCAACCGGCAGCTTGCGGCGATGTTGCGAGAGGGCATTCCTCTGGAGGGCGCGCTCAGGCAATTGTCGGCGGGGATGCGTGGCGGCCATTTGCGCGCCGAGGTGCAACGGCTCGAGGAGGACTTGGCGCGAGGCACGCCGCTCAAGGAGGCCCTGGGGCGGCGCTCGCTGCCCGCGTTCTACGTGCGGATGGTCGAGGTGGGCACCCGGAGCAATGACCTGCCCGGCGTGCTCACCATGCTGGCGGACCATTACCACCGAGCCAATGCCATTTGGACGCGTCTCAAGGGCCTGCTGGTCTATCCGGTGATGGTGATCCTGTTATCGCTGGGCCTGACCGCCGCGCTCTCGGTCATATTCACCAGGTTCATGGGCGAGTTTTTCAGCGACCTGGGCGCGTGGCAGTCCAGCGGCGCGGCTTCGGTGCGGATGGCGGTCTTTATGCCGCCCATCCTGCTGGCCATGGCGGCGGCGGCCGGGATTGCCGCGCTCTGCATCCCGAAGTGGCGCGCGCGGCTGCGCTGGCGGCTGCCCGCCTTCCACGAGGCGAGCCTCTCGCAACTGGCCTCGGCCATCGCCTTGGCCCTGCGCAACGGCACGCCCCTGCCCGAGGCGCTCGCCCTGGCCGAGACCCTCGAGGCCCACACCGCCGCTGACAAGGTCCTCGCCCGGTGGCGCTCCCTGGTGGAGACCGGCCTGGGCAAGCCCTCCCAATGGCCGGCCGAGCGGCCCTTCCCGCCTTTGTTCCTGTGGCTGGTGCAGCACGGTGGCGAGGACCTTGCCGCCGGATTCCAAAAGGCCGTCCGACCTCTACCGGGACCGCGCCGCCTACCGGGTGGAACTCGCCCTCTATGGCGCCCTGCCGGTTTCGGTCCTGCTCCTGGGCATGATGGTCTTCTGGCAGGCGGTGCCCCTGCTCCAGGCCTTTGTCTGGCTCATGAACACGCTGGGAGGCGAGTGAGAGCTATGAACGACTGGCTCGCCCAACTCTTCCCTTCAGACCCGCTTTCCGCTGTCCTCGGCGCGGCGCTCTTCTTTGCGATCTACGTCATCCTGGTTTTGGCGCCGGTCTGCGCGGCGCTCTACCTGGCGTATTTTCTGCTCACGCTGCCGCTACGGCGCAACGAGCGGGCGCGGCTGTTGGTTGACCTGCTGGAGCTGGGCCTCAAGCAAGGGCGCACCCCGGAGGCGGCCCTCCTCGGGGCCGCCTCCAGCGGCGACCCGGCCCTGGGTGCGCGCTTCCGGCGGCTGAGCGCCTATCTGGGACAGGGCTTTCGGCTCAGCGCCGCGCTCGAGCGCGTGCCGGGCCTGCTCCCCCCGCAAGTGCGCGCCATGCTCCAAACCGGCGAGCAGCATCGGGGACCTCACGAAGGTGCTGCCCGCCTGCCGCCGGTTCCTCGAAGACGGCGTCTCGCGCGTCCGGGGCGCCCTGAACTACGTTCTGGTACTAGGCCTCGCTGTTAGCCCGTCCGTTGTCCTTTTGCCGGCGCTGTTCCGGGTCCGGATTCTCCCGAAATTCGCTGAGGTCTTCGCCGGTATGGCCGACGGCGAGCCGCTGCCCGCCTTCACCCGGCTTGGTCTTCGGCAACAGCGCCTGGACCCTGACGTTCCAGGCCGGGCTGATCTGCCTGCTGTGGCTGGGGGTGCTGGTCTATGTCGCGGGTCCGCGCGCCGGCGGCTGGGTTGACCGCCTGGCGCCGGGCCTGCCGGATTGGGTGGTATGCCGGCTGCCTTGGCGCAGAAAGCGCCTGCAACGCGATTTCTCCGCCATGCTGGCGGTGCTGCTGGACGCCGAAGTGCCCGAGCCAGAGGCGGTCGCCCTGGCTGCGGGCGCCACGGCCAACGGCGTCATGAAGCGGCGGGCGGCAACCGTGTGCCGCCGGTTGAAAGAGGGCGCCAGGTTGCCCGAGGCCGTCCGCGCCATGGACGACACCGGGGAACTGCACTGGCGGCTCTCAAACGCCCTGCAACGCCGGGGCGGTTTCCTCCGCGCCCTGAGCGGCTGGCACGATGCCCTCGAGGCCCAGGCCTTCCAGTTGGAGCAGAGCGCCGCCCAGGTTGTCACGACGCTCCTGGTCCTGCTCAACGGCGCCATCGTCGCGTCCATTGTCATTGCTTTCTTCCTGGTCATCGTCCATCTCATCAACATCGCCAACCTATGGTAATCCAAATTCCCGGCCCGCTCGCCCGTCGGCGCGGGGCCCTCCTGATCGAACTGCTGGTGGCCATGGCCTTGCTGACGGGGGGCCTGCTGCCTTTGGCCTGCTCGATTTCATCGGAACGGCGCCTGGCCCGCGCCTGCTACCAGCGCGCGGTGGCGATGGAGATCGTGGACGGCGAGGTCGAGGTCCTGGCCGCAGGCGAATGGCGCGCCTTTTCCCCGGGCAGCCAGGAATACCAACCACGCGCCGGCGCCGCCGTCAACCTGCCCCCGGGGAAATTCCTGCTCACCATCGCCGACAGAAAGCTGCGCCTCCAATGGACTCCGTCGGTCAAGCACCACGGCGGCCCCGTGGTGCGGGAGGTGAGCTTGAAATGAAACTGAAACGCAGGCCCCAGCCCAAGGCCCAGGACGGCTATCTTTTGGCCGAGGTCCTGGTTTATATCGGGACTGTGGTGATGCTGGTGAGTCTTGCCAGCGTCATGCTGGCGCGGTGCATCGATCGCTCGGTAGCCCTGCGCCGCAACGCCGGCGAAATCTCCGCCGCCCTCCAGACAGGGGAACTCTGGCGCGCGGATGTGCGGGCGGCCGCCAGCGCGGCCCGCATCGAGACGAATGGCGGCCAGCAGACCCTTCGCCTGGTCTCCTCACGGGGCAAGGTGGCCTACCGGTTTTCCTCCAAGGCCGTCTTCCGGCGCCTTGGCCAGGGCCCCTGGGTCCGTGTGCTGGACAACGTCCGGGCCTCGACAATGGAACCCGACCCCCGCCGCAATATTACTGCCTGGCGCTGGGAACTCGAACTCCAGCCCCGGGGGAAGGGCGTTGCCAAGCCCAGCCGAATCCGCCCGCTCTTCACCTTTCTTGCCGTGCCCAAACCATGAAAATCCCGCTTCATTCCGTTCCGATTCACTGCCCCGGGTCCTCGCGCCGGCGCGAGCGCGGCACCGCGTTGGTGGTCGTCCTGTTGTACCTGGCCATCGTCTTTGTCTATATTGTCAGCAACGCCCGCACCCTTCATTGCCTGGGTCGCGAACTCAGGCTCATCGAACACCGGCAAATCCGCCGCCTTGCGGCCCCGCCGGCCCAGGGCCGGGACAGGACAACAAAGGACCGGGGTTGGATGACTCCCGCAGGGACGCCTCCGCAACAGTCCAGGTCTGCCCTACACCTAAACGGCTACGCTTAAAGAACGGCTGTTGCCAGGCCCGTTTGGGACACCGCTGCACAGTTCCGGGACAGTCCGTTTCCACGAGAATGCAGTCCAACAGGCCGGCGTTCAAGAGTATCCAGACACAGGTGTCGCGTGTCGAGGGTCGAGGGAACGAGGCGCCGCCCCTCGACACGCGACACTCGACCCTTGGTTGTCAGACTACCTGTGAACCGGGGCCTAATCCTGCGGACTGGCACGGCCCATGCTCAGTAAGTGAAGCGACATCGACTATGAAGTTCGCAATTGAGATTGGCGACACCGAGAAACACCGCCTCGAGTACAACTTCAATCAGCTCCTCGGCACTCTGCTCGTTAAAGTCAACGAAAAGCCGGTCAAGAGGTCCATTCGGTTGCTGAACGAGCCCGTCCTGGAGGTGGACATCTTTGTGGTCGGTGAACACGAAAAATCCACCGTCCGCATCGAAAAGCAACGCAAACAACTGCTCGGTCACAGGAACCGGCTCTACGTGAACAATCGCCTGGTCCGGGTTTTTGAGGGGTAGGGGAGGGGCGAGTGTCGAGGATCGAGTGTCGAGTGTCGAGGGGCGGGGCCCCGTTCCCTCAGGGCCAGTGACAAATTCGCCGAAACGGGTGCCATTGCCTGACTGTAGGAGACGACGTAAGGAGTCTCTGATCAATGGCTTCCGATGGGAGCAGGCTTTCGCTGTGCTCCAAACTCAATTAGAGACTCCTTACTTCGTCTCCTGCAATGGTTTGCGGAGAACTTTGTCACTGGCCCTGCCCGTTCCCTCGCCACTCGACCCTCGACACTCTACTGGCTCGGCGGGCAAGCTGAGCGGATGAAGCGGGCGAGGTCGGCTTTGGACTTCTTCAAGTCGGGCAGATTGAGGTACATCATGTGTCCGGCCGTGTAGGTGTCCAGGGTGAGATTGCTCGAGAGCGCAGCGTCCACGCCCAGGTGATTGAACGTGTAGCGCGTCGCCAGCAAAGGTGTGGCCAGGTCGTAGTAACCGCTCGATACGTGGACCTTCAGGAAGGGATTGCGAGTGAGGGCGCCGGCCAGCGTCTGGGCGACATCCACGTAGCCGTTGGTTTGGTCCCAATTCCAGGCGCCGACCGCGGCGAGGACTTCGTAGGGGAGGTCGGTTTCGTATTTCAATTCGGTGCGCGCATAGTGGTTGAAGGTGGAGGCAAAGGCGCTGGCCACCGCTTCGTAGCTGGGGTCCTGCTCCACGCGGCCGGCCAGGCGGTCGCGCACGTAGCCCTTGTAGCGGCTGTCGTAACGGCCGACCACGCGGTTCTCCTCCGCCAGCAATTCGCTGGCGAACCGGCCCTGGGTGACCCGCAGGTTCGCGCGCTCGACAAAATTGGTCGGGAGCCCGGTCAGCCGGGCGTATTGCTCGAGGACTTTCCTGCGCTCGGCGCCCGACAGCGAAGCCCCGCTGAACAGGGCGGCGGCATATTCGCCGGCGGCGAAGCCCTCGGCTTTGGCAAACACCTCGGGCAGCGGTTCCTGCAACAGCTCGGCCGGCAGCTTCTTGTGGAACCAGGCGGTGGCCGTGTAGGTCGGCAGGTAGAGGATGTAAGCCAGGTCATTGCCCGCGCTGAAGTCCAGGGTCTCAAAGTTGAGCACCGTCGAGACGAGCATGATGCCGTTGACATTCATCTTGAGGCGCTGGCTCAACTCGCCGGACAGCGCCGCTGCGCGCGTGGTGCCATAGCTTTCGCCAATAATGAACTTGGGCGAGTTCCAACGCTGGTGGCGCGTCACGTAGAGGCGAATGAACTCCGCCACCGAAGAGGCATCCTCGTGCAGCCCGTGGAATTTCTTGGCGTCCTTGGGCGGAATGGCGCGGCTGTAGCCGGTGCTCACTGGATCGATGAAGACCAAATCCGTTTCGTCCAGCAGCGAATAGTCATTGTCTTCCAGCCTGTAGGGCGGCGGCAGGGCGCTGCCATCCTCAGCCAAACGCACCCGCCGCGGACCGAGCAGGCCCAGGTGCATCCACACCGACGAAGAGCCGGGGCCGCCGTTGAAGGAAAAGGTGACCGGCTGCCTCGAGAGGTCTTCCACGCCGTCGCGCGTGTAGGCGATGTAGAAAATGGAAGCGGTCGGCTTGTCTTTCTCATCGCGCAACAGAATCGTTCCCGCGCTCGCCGTATAGTTCAGGCGTTGGCCGCCAATGGTCGCAGTATGCTTGGACTGCGCGAGCTTTTCCTCCGGCTCTTTGGTCTTTTCCTTGGCAGGTTCCTTGCCCGGCTCTTTGGAGGCGGAGGCCACAGTGGCGGATTGAGGTGGCGCGTTGGACTGGGCCTCGGCCGCAGGAACCGCGGCCGCAAGGGAAGTGCTCGCCAGCCAGACGGTCAACAGGGTGCTCTTGAACATGCCTCGAACCCTGGAGGTTGCGCCCGGGAAAAGCAATTCAAAAGGCGGTGCCACGAAAGGGGGAAATGGGGGGTGCATTTCACCCTTTTGGGCGGCAGCTTCTGCCCTTAATCTTAATCTTAATAAGGAGATTAGGAGCAGGATTAAGATTACGATTAGGAGCGACTACCCTAACAAGTGAAATGCATCCGAGAGGTTCATCGCCCGGCTGGTGAAGGCGGGCAAGTTCCACAATCAAAGCGAAGCCGTGCGCGAGGCTATCCGCCGCTTCCAAAGGAGCCAGGCCGTGATCGCCTGGGAGGCGATTGCATTTATGCGGTGCCTCGAGGCGAGTTGAAAAAGCACCGGGGTAGCGTGGCGCCGGAAAGACGCCGGCAGATCGTCCGCACCATCATCAGCGCCCACGGCTGGAACGTCCTTTAGCATAAGGGCCTGTTGAAATGTCCCGGTGCCGGCCAAATTGTTATGGAGTGCGGTGGCAAGCGAAGCGCGACACCGCTTTGGTTTCGGAGGAAAAGCGCCGTCGCCGCTTCCCTCTGCCGGCGCTGCCGCCTGAAGGCGGCGTTCCGGTCGCGCTCGGAACGCCGCCTTCAGGCGGCAGATTCGAGTTGAGACGGCTCGGAGAGTTGCAACGGGTCGACGCCTAAGGCATATTGAGCATGAAACCAAATTTCAAGTGCCTATGAAACGAAGAGAATTCCTCAAAACTGTGGGTGGGGCTGCCGGCGTGGCGGCGCTGGGCGTTCCGAAGATTTTCGCCGACCCGCCGGACGAAAAAGTGGCGGGCCTGCCCCGGCGCGTCCTGGGGCGAACCGGACAGAAGCTCTCGGTAGTCGGCTTTCCCGGTCTCGCCTTGAGCCAGTACGACCAGGAGAAAGGCACCGCCGCTCTCCATGACGCCTTGGAACGCGGGGTGAACTATTTCAACGTCGCCCCGGCTTATGGCGACGCCCAGACCAAAATGGGCATCGGCCTCCAGGGGATTGACCGCAGCCGTTATTTCCTGGCCTGCAAAACCAAACAACGCGACAAAGAGGGCGTCCGAAAGGAACTCGAGGACTCTCTGAGGAAGCTCAAAACCGAGCACTTCGACCTCTACCAGTTGCACCACCTGGTGCAGCCCTCCGCCGTAAAGCAGGCCCTGGGACCCAATGGAGCCATGGAGACGATTCTCAAGGCCAGGGACGAAGGCAAGGTGAAGTACATCGGTTTTTCCGCGCACACGACCAAGGCGGCCCTCGAGGCCCTCAGAGGCTTCAAGTTTGACACCGTCATGTTTCCGATCAATTTCGTCGAATACTATACCCGCCGCTTCGGGAAGGAGGTGCTGGCGCTGGCCAAAGAGAACGGGACCGCCGTGCTGGCGATCAAGACGCTTTCGTGGGGCGCGTGGCCCAAAGACGCGCAACGGGACCGCAAATGGTGTACCGCACGGTCGAGGACCTCAAGGACGTCGAGCTGGCCCTGCGTTTCACCCTCTCACAACCCGGCGTTGTGGCCGGCATCCCCCCGTCCTACTTCGACCTGCTGGACCGTTCCATCCAGGCGGCCAGGCTCTTCAGGCCCCTGGATGCCGCCGCCATCCAGCAGTTGAAAGAGATGGCCGCCAACCGCAACTCCATTTTCCTGGCCGAGGAGAAACAGGTTGCCCTGAACCTCCCACGCTGGACACCGGTCTATCCCCATAGCCCGCATGAGTGCGGCTGAAGGCGGGCAAGTTCAACAATCAAAGCGAAGCCGTGCGCGAGGCTATCCGCCGCATGCAACGGGAGGAGACCGATTACCTGACGCCCCCGCCGTTGACGCCCGCCCAGGTGGAGGCGATCTACGGGCATGAGGACAAGCAAGCCGACACGGTGGGCCGGGGCGCGTTCAAGGCCATGCGCGCCGCCGCTTCCAAAGGAGCCAGGCCGTAATCGCCTGGGAGGCGATTGCATTTATGCGGTGCATCGAGGCGAGTTGAAAAGACACCGGGGTAACGTGGTGCCGGAAAGACGCCGGCAGATCGTCCGCACCATCGTCAGCGCCCACGGCTGGAACGTGCTTTAGCCTAGACCGTGCATAGAGGGGTCAGAACAGAATGGCGCTTAGATAAGACCTAAAACTTTCTTGGGCAATGGCTTATGGCGACGGGTATCGGGCAGGGTTCTGAAGAGGATCTGGCGGGACAGCTTTTCCATTTTCCCGATTGTCTTCTGGAGAGTGCGCCGGTTTTGGATGGCCTCACCCAAGGAGTGGAACTGCTCTGGGCTGAGGGCGACGGTAATGGTCTTTCGAGCGACCTTGCGGGTCCACTGATAACCGGAACGCGGGGACCGGAGCGTGGAACGATCCAGCACTGAGCCTTGGCTGATGTAACCGGTGCTGGCCAAGCTGGCGCATAGGCGTTGGTATTGACGTTGCAAGGAATTGGCCCGGACAGGTTTCTTTTTCATGGCGTCATTTTAGACTTGCGGTCAAGCCTTGACAAGTATATATACTTGTTATGCATACGCCGTTCTTCCCCGCCTTCCGCGCCCGCCTGGCCCCACTGGGCCGCCGGGTCCAGCACCTCCGCCAGCAAAGCCTCTGTCACCTGGAACTACTCCTGGGACCCTTCCTGCCGCCGGGCCTCCTGGCTCAAGAGGAGGAGGGCCCCAACAGCCGCGAGCGCGTCTTTAGCGTGCGCCGCACCTTCTTTGGCTTCCTCTACCAGGTGCTCAAACCCGATACCTCCTGTCGCGAAATCGTCCGCCAAATCCAGGCCCTCTTTGGCCTCCATGACCAGGGCCCAGTCGATGAAAACACCAGCGCCTTTTGCCAGGCCCGAAAGCGGTTGCCCCTGGACAGGCTCTGCCGCGTGCGGGTCGGGGTGGCCGCGGCGGGTGAAAAAATGGCTGAACTCTGGCACGGGCTGCGGCCCGGGATGCTGCACAAAGAATTGGAGATGTTCTTCATCGCCTATAACCTCATCCGCTGCCTGATCGTTCAGGCCGGCGCCATCAACGACGTGGCGCTGGACCGGATGAGCTTCAAAGGCACGGTCGATTCGGTGCGCCAATTCAGCCTGGCCATCGCCCAGGCCCGTTCAAAGAATAAGCAGCATCAACTCATCATTGAACTGCTGGAGGTCATCGCCCGCGATCAAGTGCCCGATCGCCCCGACCGCCTCGAACCCCGCGCCGTAAAGCGGCGACCCAAGGCCTACCAACTCCTGAACCGTCCGCGTCAGGTCATGAAGGAAATTCCCCATCGCAGCAAATACCGCAAAACCTCATGATACCTACCCCCGTGAAAACCACGTCCTTAACTAAGCGCCATTCTGTTCTGACCCCGCCAGGACAATCCGGCCACCGCCGTCGAGATGTCCAGCTTCCCGCCCGCCATACGCTCGTATTGGTTCAACCCGGCGACCGGCAGCACCCTGGCGGGCCAAGCCGCCACGGACCGCGCTGGCCAGAGGACGTTCGAGCGGCCCGCAGGCTGGGAGGACGCCGTGCTGGTGCTCCGACAGACTGCAGGCAAGTAGGCAGGGTCATGCCGCTACGCACCTTCTTGATTGTGAAAGATGACGAGGACCGCATCCTGGGTTTCCCGAGGACAAAGCCCCTGCTCCGCTCAACGCGGTCCCATCGTGGCGCTGGCCTGCCTGACGCCATTCTTCTGCCAAAGCAGGAGGTCCGCGCTCAGTTTCTGCTTGCAGAAGGCGGCCTGATTTGATTATCATTCCGGCGTTCGGCGAGGATTGGTCGGCGGGTTTGCTTGCGACAAAATAGAAGGGGCTTTTATGTTTATTCGCGAATGTCTACATCGGAACCTCCCCACGGGGAGGAGTTGGCTGCTGCTCGTTTTTCTCTTTTGCCTGTCGGGCCGCTGTTTCGGGCAGATTTACAATTACGGCGCTTTCTGGTACAGCTTCAGTGGTCCGAACGTCATTGCCATCATTGGGTATAGCGGCCCCGGAGGCGCGGTCACGATACCCTCTTCGATATTCTTCGGCGGCTTGGGCATGGTCGAGGTCACCTCGATTGGGAAATCGGCGTTCCAAGACTGCACTAACCTAACCAGCGTCACCATCCCCAACGGCGTCGCTTCCATCGGGGACCATGCGTTCGCTGGCTGCACCAGCCTGGCCAACGCCCCCCTCCCCGACAGCGTCACCAACATCGGGGCCTCCGCGTTCGCTGGCTGCACCAGCCTGACCAGCGTCACCATCCCCAGCGGCGTCGCCTCCATCGAGGACTATGCGTTCGACAATTGCACCAGCCTCACCAACGCCGCCATCCCCGACAGCGTCACCTCCATCGGGGACTTTGCGTTCTCTTGCTGCACCAGCCTGACCAGCGTCGCCATCCCCGACGGCGTCACCAACGTTGGGGAATATGCGTTCGACAACTGCACCGGCCTGACCAGCCTCACCATCCCCAACGGGGTCGCCTCCATCGGGGACTTTGCGTTCGACAACTGCGCCAGCCTGACCAACGTCGCCATCCCCAACACGCTCACCAGCATCGGGAACTATGTGTTCGGAGGCTGCACCGGCCTGACCAGCGTCACCATCCCCAACGGCCTCGCCAACATCGGGGATGATGAGTTCTCTGGCTGCATCGGCCTGACCAACGTCACCATCCCCAACAGCGTCACCAACCTCGGGGATGGTGCGTTCTCTAGCTGCACCAACCTGGCCAGCATCGCCATCCCCAACGGCGTCGCCAACATCGGGCACGATGCGTTCATCAACTGCGCCAGCCTCACCAGCGCCGCCATCCCCGACAGCGTCGCCTCCATCGGGGACTTTGCGTTCGCCGACTGCACCAGTCTGGCCAGCGTCGCCATCCCCAACAGCGTCATCTCCATGGGGGACTATGCGTTCTGTGGCTGCGCCGGTCTGGCCAGCGTCACCATCGGCAACAGCATCACCAACATCGAGAGCCACGTCTTCCAGGACTGCCCCATGCTGAAATCAATCATCGTGGACCCGACCAGCACCTCCTATAGTAGTCTGAACGGCGTGCTGTTCGATAAGGCCCAGTCTTTGCTCATCCTATGCCCGGCCAGCCTCGCTGGGGCCTACACGGTCCCCAACAGCGTCACCGCTATCGGCTCCCAGGCGTTCCTGCTTTGCGCCAGCTTGACTCGTGTCGCCATCCCCAACAGCGTCACCTCCATCGGGGACTCTGCGTTCGCCGACTGCACCAACCTGGCCAGTGTTACCATCCCCAGCAGCATTACCAATATTGGGCAATGGGCTTTTGCCAATTGCCCCCTGACTAGCGTCACCGTCCCCGCCAGCCTCACCAACATCGGGGACAACGCGTTCTCGTATTGCGGCCTGACCAGCGTTATCCTCCCCAACGGAGTCGCCTCCATCGGGAACTCGGCGTTCTCTGACTGCGCCGGGCTGGCCAGCATAGCCATCGCCGACAGCGTCACCAACATCGGGGCCTCTGCGTTCGCTGACTGCACCAGCCTGACCAGCGTCACCATCCCCAACGGCGTCGCCAACATCGGGGATGACGCGTTTTCTGGCTGCATCGGTCTAACCAACGTTTCCATCCCCAACAGCCTCACCTCCATCAAGGGCTTTGCGTTCTGGGGCTGCAGCCGCCTGACCAGCGTCACCATCCCCGGCAGCGTCACTACCATCGGGCAAGATGCGTTCGCTGGCTGCACCAGCTTGGCCAGCGTCACCATCCCCAGCAGCGTCACCACCATCATGGAAGGTGCGTTCGCCAACTGCGCCAGTCTGACCAACATCGCCATACCCAGGAGTGTCACCTCCATCGGGGCCTTGGCGTTCGACGGCTGCACCGGCCTGAAAGCAATAACCGTGGACCCGCAGAACATTGCCTATAGCAGTTTGAATGGCGTGGTATTCGATAGGAGCCGGTTTTTGCTCGTCCTATGCCCGCCGGGCCTCGCCGGAGCTTACACCATCCCGAGCGGCGTCACTGGCATCGCGAACGTGGCGTTCTATGATTGCACCCGCCTGACCAGCGTCACCATTCCCAACAGCGTCACTTCCCTCGGGGACTATCCGTTCTATGGCTGCGCCAGCCTGACCAGCATCACCATCCCCGCCAGCGTCACCTCCATCGGGTACGCAGCGTTTTATGGCTGCACCAACCTGACCAGCGCCTACTTTCAGGGCAACGCGCCATATCTTGGTAACTGCGCGTTCGACCACACAGCTTCGTCGTTCTCAATCTACTACCCCACGACCGGCGCGGGCTGGACGACGACACCCTATTGGAATGGCTACCCCGCCCAGCCCTACAATTACACGCCTCCCGGACAACGGCCCGTCGTCAGCCTGATACCGGGCTTGGGCGCAGTCACGCCGTCATTCAGTAATCTCCAGCTTGGCACCAATTACCAGTTGCAGGTTTCGACTGACCTCAACGCCTGGAGCAACGTCGGACCGGCATTCACAGCGGCCAGCGCGAGCGAAGTTTACGCGCAGCCTTTTGATGTGGGGAACTGGAACCGGCTTTTCTTCCGGCTTCAGTCGGCACCATAGCGGGGTCAGAACAAAGTTTTTCCACAACTCCCCATTGACGCGGCAGGCGGAGGCTTGACATTGGCGGCTCTGGCGGACACCCTCGGAGTAGGATTATGGCTCGAAAGCTCAGAGTTCAGTATCCTGGAGCGATCTATCACGTGATGAGCCGGGGAGGTCGGCGGGAGCCGATCTTTAACGATGACGCTCGAATGGATAGCGGACCGTCTGCGCATAGGCGCGCCCACGCATGTCATTGCTCTGCTCCAGCGCCACAGCAAGAAGCCGGAGAATAGTGGAGAACTTTTCTTCTGACCCCGCTACGAGAATAATCGTTGACAGAAGTTCGCAAGCCTGGTGTGATGAAGGCATGGAAGCAGAGGGGTTTGTGAAAGTCAGCCGTGCACGACGGTGTGCGTGAGCCGTTCGTTGAGTAAACGTGGTGCAACCGACCGGAACAGCAAGATGACAGACTACGAAATCCTCGCCACCAACGCCGAGAACATCAGCAGTTGCAGCTTCTGTCGCTACAAAGACGCCAACCACCTGGGACATCGACGGAAAACGGATTGGCTGAATGAGCGCTACGCGGAAGGCCTAAGGTACAAAGTGCTCCGCTCACAGAGATTTGGTGATATTGGGATGATTGAATACGCCCTTGGCAATCATGCCTGGAGACCTGTGGAGGCGGAGGGCTACCTTGTCATCCATTGCCTAATGGTCAACGGCAAGCACAAGGGGAAGGGGCTGGGCACTCTCCTGTTGGACAGTTGTCTCCGGGATGCAAGGAAGAGTCACTGCCGAGGGGTCGCAGTTGTGACGCGTTCCGATAGTTTCATGGCACGAAGTGATTTCTTCATCAAGGCTGGTTTTGTCTCCGTGGAGTGCTCCCCCCCTTACGAGTTGCTCGTCAAGAAGCTCAAAAGAGCAGCCCCGGATCCTCGTTTCATCGTCAAAAAGGAGCGACTGTTGAACAGGCACAAGAAGGGTCTCACGATCCTGGCTGCGGATCAGTGCCCTATGGTTCCAAAGTGGGTGGCGGACACTGCGCAGATGTCCAGAGCCTTCGGGCTAGAACCGAAAGTAGTTCGAGTCAGGAGCGCCAAGGCGTCAAGGGAGCTCCCGACGCCCTACGGCATGTCCAGTATCATTTACGATGGGAAGCTGATCGCAGACCCTCCTTTCAGCGCAACGAGATTCTCGTTCATCCTGCGCGACCAGGGTGTGATCAACTCGCTATCGCAGACCGTCCTGTCGGCGCAAAGAGATTCTCGAGGATTATGAGCAAGATCACCCGCGCAGCGTCAAAACCGCCGGCGCGGCAAAAAACCAAACTCCTATCGGTTAGCGTACAACGTTCCAGATCAGCGACCCGGCGCCATTGATCCTCGATTGTCAACCAGAACGCCATCGCCGGGCTCGCTACATCTGGCTTGTTGGGCCTTGTCATAATGGAGACAAGTCCCGCACCAATTCGATGCTGTTTGTCTGTTTTCGTGCAGTGTCGATCAGCTCAAGTCTGACCTTCGTGCCAACCCGGCCGTGGAGCATTTCACGGCATCGCCGGATGTCCTTGCCGGCAGTCTCGACGCCATCAATTTTGTGGATGACTAGGCCGGAAACGAGCCCGGCTTTCGAGGCTGGTCTGTCGGGCAAGACATTAGTAATCGTAAGCTGGTGCTCATGCACTGCGAGCTGAACGCCGATACCGGCCAGATGCCCTCTCTCGTAAGCCGCCACGATTTTGGGTGTGGCAAAAGTCTCAAGCATAGCCGCTATAACGATCAGAAACATGCACAAAAGACCGATCTTAAGGCTGTTCTGTAAATCTGTAACAAAGGTCCGCTTGCGCTCGCCTGCAGTCTTCTGGAAAATCCACCTCAAGCCGAGTCTCAACGAAAAGGCGTTCCCCACGAGCAAGGCCGGGATCTCGACGATGCCGTGCGGAAAAATGGAGAGAAACGAGTAGAGAACTCCTCTGTCCACGAGCAAGCTGCCAAGGATAAATCCCGTTCCAAGGATGTGGAACAGGGGGTAAATAGCAGGGACGAAGCCTCCGCACCAGATGATAAGCAGGGCCGTCAAGTTATTCTCAAGGTAGAGGACGAAGGCCCGAAATCCCGTCTCAGGATTTCCATGAAGGTGCTCCACCACTTGTTCAATCAGGGTCGGATTTGCAATGCCAAGCACTACTGCTCCAGCGAATCCGAAGCAGAAAAGGCAAAGAGTAAAGGCCAACCATTTTTTCGCGCCGCGAATCAGGTCCCAGTAAGCTCGAGCCAGAGTCAGCATTTGTATCAGGTCCAACTTGAAGCAGTGTATCCGCCGTGCCCTGACGTGCAAGCGTCGAGATTTTCCCAAGATCCAGAAGGGCATGGCGGATACACTGCAGTTGAACTGAACCGCTGAGTCCCTGACGTCCGTAGCGGGGTCAGAACAAGGTGTTTCCACAATCTCCCACCGGCGCGGCAGGCGGAGGCTTGACATTGGCGGCTCTGGCGGACACCCTCGGGGCAGGATCGTGGCTCGAAAGCTCCGAGTTCAGTATCCTGGAGCGATCTATCACGTGATGAACCGGGGAGATCGGCGGGAGCCGATCCTGAACGATGACCGGGACCGTCCGTGCATGGGCGCGCCCACGC
Source organism: uncultured bacterium (assembly GCA_963713735.1). GTDB lineage: Bacteria > Verrucomicrobiota > Verrucomicrobiia > Limisphaerales > UBA8199 > CAVQND01. Next base: position 48,675 of record CAVQND010000004.1, on the reverse strand, counting down.
ATGTCGCTGCTCTGTTCCAGCGCCACAGCAAGAAGCCGGAGAATAGTGAAGGAACTTTGTCCTGACCCCGCTACCGTCGAAGTCTCCGCCGACGGACTGCAGAGCTGGAATGCGGTCTGGAACGGCGGCACGCCCTCAACCGGCCACAGTGTGACCCTGTAATTTCGACCGAATGGGTCGAATTGTCGGGACCACCCTGCCGGACAACAGCAGCGTCAGCAATCTGTTTTATCCCAACGGCCTGCTCCAGCTCACTTATCAGTAAAATCCGGGCTGCCGTTGGCGGCGTCTCTTGGACGGCTGATATTGTCGTTTCATAAAATCTGTTCGGCTCGCACCCCGCCGCGTCGCACCCGCTTGGCGCCTCGCCAGGAAACGCTCCGTAGTCGAAACGCGGGAGGATAGCGGTGAAAAGTCGCCTGTCAAGCCGCGCAAAGAGCCAAAAAAAGTGAACCTTCTGCCACCCTGACGTTATTAATGGACAAACCGAGCCGCGAAATCGGAGAAAAACTATGAAAACTATGAAAACCGCGAAATCAATCTGCATCTTTTTGCTCCTTGCGGGAGGGGCGATGGCGGGCGCCGGCGAGGAGTCCTTCCGCACGGACATCAACCCGGCGCTGCTATATTATCAGGCATTTCTTCTGGCGCCGGAGCCGATGTCCGCCGCAGACGAGGAGTATCTTGGAACGAAAGACGGGCACCGCTGGAGGTTGCCGGAACGCTACGGCAAGATCGCAGCCGGCTATGATAACCAGTTCAAAGTGCTGCGCCAAGCGGCGCGCTCCACGGCGCCCATTGATTGGGGCATGGATATGAGCGCAGGTCCGGCCACGCTGCTTCCGCACCTGGCCCGCGTCAAGGCGGTTGCCGTCGCGGCCAGGACGCGGGTCCGCTGGGAGTTGCGGCAGGGCCGGCAGGCGGAGGCGCGCGATGACTTGCTGGGCGCGTTCACGCTGGGAAGAAATGTCTCCCGCGACGGCACGCTGATATCCGCGCTCGTCCAAACGGCCGCCGAGATGATCCTCTACGATATTGTGGCGGAGAATTTCGGCCAGTTCTCCCCTGAAACCTTGAAGCAGTTGATGGACGGCTTTGACGCCGCCCCAGCCCGGGGCACCGTTGCCGCCTGCATCCCCACCGAACATGTCATGTTCCGCGACTGGGCGGTGCGCAAGATCCAGGAGCTGCAAAAGGCGAATCCGGGCGATGACGCCAAGGTGATGGCGGCCCTCCTTGAGTCTGCTCGAAGGGCTCTGACGAACGAAGATTCCGGCCAGACCGGCTCGTGGAAACGAGCGGCCCAAGCTGCCGGCGGGACGAGCCAAGGCGTGATCAGCCTCATCCGCGACCTCGAGCCGATCGATCAGAAACTGGCTGTATTTACGACGTTGCCCTACGGGGACTTTGAAAGCCAGGTCAAGGCGTTCAGATCGGAGATTTACGAATCCTCAAACCCTCTGGTTCCGTTGACTATCCCTGCCTGGGAGCGGGCCCGCCGCCGGGAGTTCAGGGTTCAGGTGTGTCTGGCCATGATACGCGCGGCGGTGGAATACAAGTTGCACGGCGATTCCGGATTCCAGGGCGTGACCGATCCGTGCGGCCAGGGTCCGTTTGTCCTCCGGCGTTTTGTGTTCCAGGGGGTTGACCGTGGATTTCAGCTCACGTCCGCAATCGAGGCGACGGATTCCAAATCTACTATTTTCGTCGAGAAAGAGGGCGATCCGTTCTTTGTCGGTGGACCGTTTGTGGGCCAGGCGCGCGAGTAATGAGCCACGGAGAACGCTCCCCAATGCAGGGCCCATTCATGGAGCCGCAAGGCGAGGGGCGGGGACAGCTCGTCAATACCTGTCAAGCCAGCGTGAGGCAGGTGGGGGCATATCGGTTTGTGCATGAGATTCAATTGGCGCTGCCGGATGGACTGACCGGCGGTTGTTGATTACAATTGTGACGTGTTCACCCTGAACCCAACGTTGATGACTCTTGAGACGCCAGAGACAGGGAGTTTGCTGGACCGGGCCCGAGCGGGCGACAGCGAAGCGTTCTGCGGGCTATGCCGGGTTTATGAAACCGCCCTCCTGCGGCAGGCCATGGCCTTGTGCGGCAACGCTGCGCTGGCCGAAGACCTGGCCCAGGACACGCTGGTCGAGGCCTGGAAGGGCCTGCGCCGCTACAACGGGCGCTGCCGCTTCTTCACCTGGCTCTGCGCGATTCTCCTTCACCGGCATCGGAACACGCTCCGGCGGAAGCGCCTGCTCCCCCTGGCCGCATTTGCGAGGCATGACCGGGACGATTTTGAAGACCGGACGGACCAGTTGGCTGATGACCGGGCCAGCCCCGACCAGGCGGCCCTGATGCGCGAGGAGGCCGCCCTGGTCCGGGAATGCGTGCAATCGCTGCCCCTCAAGCAGCAGCAGGTCATTCACCTGCGGTTCTATGTGGACGATTCGCTGGAGGCAATCGCCGCAGCCCTGGGCTGCTCGGTGGGGACTGTGAAATCGCGCCTGTTTCATGCCCTGGAAAGGCTCCGGGGCATGAAGGGCCTCAGGGCGCAATTTGCGAATCTGGAACAGAAAGTCGGAAGCTTATGAAGCCTTGTGCGAAAAACCGGAAGTGGATTGCCTGGCTGGCACTGGACGCTTTGGAGGCGCAGCAGGCGCGAGAACTGCGCGCCCATATCGAGGCCTGCGAAGGGTGCCGCCGCTATCTCGAGGAGACTTCAAAGATGACCCGGGCCCTGAAGGAGGCGCAGATAAGGACGGAGATCGAGGCCTCGGATGCCTTCCGCCGGAAAGTGGCGCGCGCAATCAGGTCGGAGGAATCACGGTCCCTTTGGGAAGTGGTGGTGGCGCCGTTTCGAGGAACCCCGCTGAAGTGGCGCGCCGCTCTGCCCGTGCTAGGCGCAACGGCAGTGGCGATGATGCTACTGTGCGTCCTGGTGGCCCGATCCCGAATCGGGAGCCTTCCCTCGCCCGCGCCACCCTCGGCCCGGGCCGTATCGGCGCCCGGCTTGAACAGCGATCTGCCGCCAACCCTCGCCAACTATCGGCTCGTCGCCAACCAATCCCTCGAGGACCTGGATGAACTGCTGACCCGGCAGGGAAACAGGAACCGGTCCCCGGTCCCGATCTACAGGGCCTGGACTTTCGCCCTTGCCGATCTCGCGGATTAACTGGGTATGTTGGGCAGCCCGCCTCCCCTCACCCCGGCCCTTTGCCCGAGGGAGAGGGGGCAGCCAGGGCCGGCTCTCGAGCATTCCCTCACCGCTGGATTCGACGACCGGCTGACGACGATTCACCCTCTCCTCACCCGCGAAGCGTCAAACCGGCGCGGCGGCAAAAAAGCAATTTCTTATCAGTTGAGGGATGAAGTGCGAATTCCAGACTGCGGACTACGCTTGTCGGGCTCTGGACTGTGGACTGTGGACTGTGGACTATGGACTATGGACCGTGGACTACGGCCCCCCGTCCCCGCCGAACCTCCAGGTCCACTCCGGGGTGGCGTATTTTTCGCGGGCGAGCTTGCGGATGCGCTCGAGGGGGACCTCGCTCACGGGCGCGCCGGCTTGCCAGCCGCGGCGCAAGGCGAGCGCAACTTCCCGGGCGGGGACGGACAGGTTCACCAGGAACTCGGAGTGGGAACGGTTGGCGCGGTAGTCCGGCTGCTTGGAGGGCATGAGCAGGGCGCGCTCGATCAAGGCAAGGTCGAACTCGAGGAGAAAGACGCCATGAAAGACCAGGGCGCGCCGCCTGCGCCGTTGCGAGTTGCCGGAGAACTTGCGCTCGGCCAGGGCCAGGTCGGTGTGGCCCCGGACGTGGACGGGGGCGTGCAGGAGCGCCTCCAGGATCACTCGATGGCGTTCAAGGACAAACCGGTTGGTGGAGGCAATGCTGCGGAGCGGTCCGGACTCATCGATGCGCAATATCAGCGCATAACTGAGGCAGCCGCGACCCTGAAGCACGGTCCCCCCGCCGCTGCACCGGCGCAGGATGGGCAAGCCGTTTTGCCGGCAAAAAGGGACATTCACCTCGCTGGCAACTTTGTTGGCGTAACCGACAACCACGAAGGAGCGGGGGGATTCCCAGACGCGCAGCACTTCATCGGCCAGCCCCTCCTCGCACAGTTCCAGCAGGGCCTCATCGCAGGCCAGGTTCTCCTCGGGCGTAGCCAGGGTCAGGTCCAGATAGTTCATGCACAGATGCGCCGCGATTTGACAGTCGGACAATTGCGGTTTAAGTCAAAGATATTTTGCAGGACGTTGCGCGAGCCATGAAGGAACCAATAAATTCGCCGGTTGAAGCCGAGCCAGCCCTCCGGAACCAATGGAGAGACGGAACGAAAGTGGCTGGAATCCCTCCAGGACGTGGTGGAGCACGCCTTGCGCAACCAGGGCCCGGAAGGCACGGCCCGGTTTCTGGGCGATTTGACCGGGCGGCTTCGCGCCGGGGGCGTGGAAGCCCCGCGCGTGGTGAGCACGCCTTATGTGAACACCATCCCGGTCGAGAAGCAGGCCCCTTTTCCCGGCAACTGGGAGATGGAGCGGCGCATCAAGAGCCTGGTGCGCTGGAATGCGATGGCGATGGTGGTCAACGCCAACCGGGCGCACAGCGGGTTGGGCGGGCACATCTCGACTTATGCCTCTTGCGCGACGCTCTACGAAGTGGCCTTCAATCATTTCCTGCGCGCCCGCACCGACACCTTCGCCGGCGATATGGTGTTCTTCCAGGGCCACGCCACGCCGGGCGTTTATGCCCGCGCCTTTCTGGAGGGGCGGCTTGACGAGCAGCAGCTCCATAACTTCCGCCAGGAACTGGCCGAGGGCGGCGGCCTCTCTTCCTATCCCCACCCTTACCTGATGCCAGATTTCTGGCAGTTCCCCACCGTCTCGATGGGCCTCGGCCCGTTGCTCTCGATCTACCAGGCGCGCTTTAACCGTTACTTGCGGGCGCGGGGCTTCACGCAGGGGCCGGAGCCCAAGGTCTGGGCCTTTGTGGGCGACGGCGAAACCGACGAGCCGGAGACGCTCGGGTCGCTGACGCTGGCGGCGCGCGAGAACCTCGACAACCTGATTTGGGTGGTGAACTGCAACTTGCAGCGCCTGGACGGTCCCGTGCGCGGCAACGGCAAGATCATCCAGGAACTGGAGGCCATTTTCCAGGGGGCCGGCTGGAATGTGATCAAAGTGATTTGGGGCTCGGCCTGGGACCCGCTGCTGGCCGCCGATTCGAGCGGGCGGTTGGTCAAACGGATGGAGGAGGCGGTGGACGGAGATTATCAAAAGTACTCGGTCGAGCCGGGCAGTTACACGCGGAGGCACTTTTTCGGCAAGAACCCCGAGCTGCTCGAATTGGTGAACCACCTGACCGACGAGCAGATTCACAAGCTGCTGCGGGGCGGCCACGACTCCCGCAAGGTCTATGCCGCCTACAAGGCCGCTGTCGAACACTCCGGCCGGCCCACCGTCATCCTGGCCAAGACGGTCAAAGGCTACGGCCTGGGCGAGGCCGGAGAAGGCCGGAACATCACTCACCAGCAGAAGAAGCTCAATGAAAAGGAGCTGCGCGAGTTTCGCGCCCGTTTCGGCGTCCCAATTAGCGACGAAGAGATTGCCGAGACGCCCTTTTTCCGCCCGCCGCCCGACAGCGTCGAGACGCAGTATTTGCTGGGCCTGCGCCGGAAGCTGGGCGGTTTTCTGCCCCGGCGCGTGGTCGAGGCCCAGACGCTCGAGGCGCCAAAGCTGTCCGCCTTTGGGGACCTGCTCAAGGCCTCGGGGCGTTCGGAGATGTCCACCACGATGGGCTTCGTGCGCCTGGTGGGCCTGCTCATTCGCGATGAGAAGCTCGGGCGGTTCATTGTGCCGATTATACCGGATGAGGCCCGCACGTTCGGGCTGGACGCCCTGTTTCGCGAAGTGGGCATTTATTCGCCCAAGGGCCAGCTTTACGAGCCGGTGGATATGAAGTCGCTGCTCTACTATAACGAGACTAAAGACGGGCAGATCCTGGAGGAGGGCATTACCGAGGCAGGCTCGATGGCCTCGTTCATTGCCGCCGGCACCGCTTACGCCACCCACGGCCGCTGCCTGGTGCCCTTCTACATCTACTACTCGATGTTCGGCTTTCAACGCATCGGCGACCTGATGTGGCTGGCGGGCGACATCCGGGCCAAGGGGTTCCTGCTCGGCGCGACGGCCAGGACGCACCTCCCTCAATGGCGAGGGCCTGCAGCACCAGGACGGACACAGTTTGATCCTCTCGAGCACGATTCCGACGCTGCTCACTTATGACCCGGCGTTCACCTACGAAGTGGCGGTGATTATTGCCGACGGGCTGCGGCGGATGTTCGTCGAGGGCGAGGACATTTTTTATTACCTCAGCCTCTACAACGAAAACTACGCCATGCCGGCAATGCCGGCCGGGGTGGAAGAAGGAATCCTCAAGGGACTTTACAAATTCAAAGCCGGCCCGGAGAACCTGCGGTTGCGGGCGCACCTGTTGGGCAGCGGACCGATCCTGCGCTCCGCCCTGCGCGCCCAGCAAATCCTGGCCGAGCAGTATGACGTCTCGGCCGATGTCTGGAGCGTCACGAGCTACAAACTCTTGCGCAATGACGCTCTGCGCGCCCACCGCTGGAATCGGCTGCATCCGACGCAGCCTCCCGGAAAGTCATATCTCGAGCAGGCGCTCGCAGCGGAGCAGGGCGTTTTCGTGGCGGTGTCCGACAACATGAAGATCGTGCCGGACCAGATCGCGCCCTGGGTGCCGGGCGGCCTGTCCACGCTGGGAACCGACGGCTTTGGCCGCAGCGACACCCGCGAGCGGCTGCGCCGGTTCTTCGAGGTGGACGCCGAATCAACCGTCATCGCCACCCTTTATGCCCTGGCCGAGAAAGGGCAGCTCGAGCGCAGCGTGGTCCAGAGAGCGATCCAGGATTTGGGTGTGGACCCGGAGAAGGCCTTTCCCCAGACTGTGTGATAGCAACTATGGACCTGAAGCTTCCTCATTTGGGCGAAGGCGCGGATTCGGGCACGGTGGTCAACCTGTTCGTCAAAGAAGGCGACCGGCTCTCGAAGGGTCAACCGGTTCTTGAACTGGAAAACGAAAAGGCCGTCGCCACGATTCCCTCGAGCGCGGCCGGCACCGTGACCCGGATTTACGTCAAGCCGGGGGACAAGCTCAGCGTCGGGCAGCCTATCCTTTCATTGGGCGAGGGCGCCGGTGCTGCCAGTCAGCCGGCGGTGGCGCCCAAGCCGGCCGTGGAGGGGCGAGTCGAGAGAACCATCCAGACCCCTTCCCCTGAACAGCAGCCCGGCCTGGCAAGCCAGGAGGCCCAAGCCGAAGGAGCCGAGGCGGGCCCTGCCGCGCCGCCGGCGGCGGCTCCCTCGATTCGGAAACTGGCGCGGGACCTGGGTCTCGACCTGACGCGGGTGCGCGGCAGCGCCCGAGGCGGGCGCATCGTGTTGGAGGACGTGCGCGCCCATATTCATCGCTTGCAGCGGCTGGCTGCCGCGCCCCGGGGTCCTGGGCCGGCTGTGCCGCCGGCGCCCAAGCCGCCGGCAGCCGGGCAGCTCGATTTTTCCAAGTGGGGTCCGGTGTCGAAGCAGCCGCTTTCTCCCTTGCGCCAGGTCATCGCCCGGCGGATGTCAGAGAACTGGAACCTGGTCCCGCGCGTGACCCAGTTTGACGAGGCGGACATCACCGAGTTGATGGATTTGCGGAAGCGATATGCCCCTGCCTACGAGCAACAGGGCGCGCGGCTGACCCTGACCTCCTTTGCCCTCAAAGTGGTGGTGGACACGCTCAAAAAGCATCCGATCTTCAACTCGAGCCTCGATGAAGCGGCCCGGGAGGTCGTTTTCAAGGACTATTATCACATCGGCATCGCCGTGGATACGGAGGCCGGCCTGATTGTTCCGGTCATTCGCGACGTGGACAGGAAGGGCCTGATCGAACTGTCCAAGGAGTTGGAGGACCTTGCCCGGAAGGCGCGCGACCGGAAGGTCTCGGCGGAGGAACTCAAAGGGGGCACGTTTACGATTTCCAACCAGGGCGGCATCGGCGGCGCCCATTTCACGCCCATCGTGAACTGGCCGGAAGTCGCCATCCTGGGCCTGGGGCGGGGCGCGACCAAGGCGGTGGTGCGCGAGAACAGGGTTCAACCGCGCCTCATGCTTCCGCTGGGTCTGTCCTACGACCATCGCGTCATCGATGGCGCCGCCGCCGCCCGGTTCACAGTGGACCTCGTTCAGGCCTTCGAGCACTTTGCAGAGGACGAAGTGAAACATGGAACCAATTCATACTGAAATCGTCGTGGTCGGGGCCGGTCCCGGCGGGTATGCCGCGGCGTTCTATGCCGCGGACCTCGGCAAGAAGGTGCTGCTGGTGGAACGCGACCCGCGCCTGGGCGGGGTTTGCCTGAACCGGGGCTGCATTCCATCGAAGGCGCTGCTGCACGCGGCCCACGCAATAACTTCCGCCCGCGAGTCCGAGCGTCGGGGCATTAGCTTCGGCCCGCCGACCATCGAGGTTGCCAAGCTCCGGGCCTGGAAGGAGTCGATTCTGACTCGTCTTTCCGGGGGCATAGCGCAATTGGCCAGGCTGCGCGGGGTGCAGGTGTTGCACGGGCGCGGGTATTTCGAGGATTCGCGGAGCCTGCGCTTGGAAACCGAGCAGGGTCAGCAGTTCATCAACTACGACCATGCCATCATCGCGGTGGGGTCGAAATCCGCAATGCCCAAGGCCTGGGATCTGGGGAACCCGCGCATTATGACCTCGAGCGAGGCCCTCGAGGTCGAGGAGGTGCCCCGGAGCCTGCTGGTCATCGGCGGGGGCTATATCGGCATGGAACTCGGCACCGTTTATGCCTCCCTCGGCAGCCAGGTGGTGCTCGTCGAGGCCCTCGACACCATCCTGGCCGGGGCGGATATGGACCTGGTCCGGCCGATCGTTGCATACGCTTACAAGGCCTTCAAAGAGGTGCGGCTCAAAACGAAGGTCGGCAAGATGGCCACCAGCGGCAAACACATCAAAGTCGAGTTCGAGGTCGACGGCCAGAACAAAGAGGAGCTTTACGACCGCGTGTTGGTTGCCGTGGGCCGCTCTCCCAATGCCGAGGATATGGGCCTGGAGAATACCAAGGTCTCGTTCGACGACCGGGGTTTCATTCATGTCAATGAACAGCAGCAGACCACGGACCCGGCCATTTACGCGATAGGCGACATCGTGGGGGGCGTGATGCTGGCCCACAAGGCGGCCAAGGAAGCGCGGATTGCGGTGGAAGTCATTGCCGGTGAAGACAGCGCGTTTGTGGACATTACGATTCCGGCGGTGGTCTTTACCGACCCCGAGGTGGCGTGGTGCGGTTTGACCGAGGCGGACGCCAAGGCCAAGGGGCTCGAGGTGCAGGTGGCCAGGTTCCCCTGGGCCGCCTCCGGGCGGGCGCTCTCGTTTGACCGGCCCGAGGGGTTGACCAAGCTCATCATCGAGCCCGGGACCGAACGCCTCCTGGGCGTGGGCATCGTCGGCACCGGCGCTGGCGAGCTTATCTCCGAGGGCGTCCTGGCGGTCGAGATGGGCGCCACGGCCAAAGACCTGGCCCTGGCCGTGCATCCCCACCCGACGCTCTCGGAAACCATCATGGAAGCCGCCGAGGCCTTTTACGGCCAGGCCACCCATACCTTCGCGCGCAAGCAATCGGCAGATAAAGGTTGAAATCCATCCGGCGCGCGGTAGTATTGGCGCGTGCCGGTCAGCCGGCCCAATGGTCCGGGGCGTAGCGTAGCTTGGTAGCGCGTCTGAATGGGGTTCAGAAGGTCGTGAGTTCAAATCTCACCGCCCCGACCAATTCTCTTTGCGTTTTGGCTTCTGGACAGATGGAGTTATTTCATGAGCTTGGCTGAAGTCAAAGCATCCGTCGCCGGGATGAGCGTGGAAGAGAGATTGGAGGTGGCTGCGCTCATCGCCCATCTGAACCGCGCCGAGGACCCGGGATACCAGGCGGAGTTGGATCGGCGCATGTCCGCCATGGATTCCGGCCGGAAGACCAACGCCGCCGCACTGAAAAAGATGCACGACGGATTGGTGGCGCAGGGGCGATGATCCGGGAACACACGTTCCTCGTGGATGACGCTGTGGTTGAGTTCTTTGCCGGTCGAACCGAATTGCGGTGACAGCGGCTGACAGCAAACTGGGAAACTTGGAGCGGGTGATGCTGAGGGCTTATGCGGAATTGAGGACGCCGAAGGCGGTCAGCCTGGAGGGAAGGGCTATTTCCAGGACAGGGCTGAGCTTTCTGCTCATTACGGCCCTACAAAAGGATGTGAAATCCACTTTTCGCAACTTAATAAAGGGAATCTGTCACTTTTGACATTTAAGCTCTGGTACTGATTTTTGTTAAATATCAAAAAATGGACTGAAATGATTGCTAAATAGCCAAAAATGGACTAGAATGCCTTCGCGATGGATTTAAGCGTCAAAAAATCGCCTGTCACTCTGAACAGCCTGCCGGAGGTATTTGTATCCAGCAGCACTACGACTTCTGCTGTGGTCAAAGCCTTGAAAAGTGGCAGGCTTCGAAAGATCGCCTCCCGGCTCTATACCAAGAACCTGACGGAGGCCCCTGAGCAGATCGTGAAGCGAAACTGGCATGCCCTGTTGCGGGATTATTTTCCGGATGCGCTGATCTCTGACCGGACCGCACTAGAGAATCGTCCTGCGTCAGATGGTTCGGTCTGCATCATCTCCTCTGGCACACGGAAGGTGGTCCTGCCTGGGATCACGTTCCGTCCGCGCAAGGGCCATCCTGCCCTGGAGAACGATCGTCCGTTTTTGGGGAATCTCCGGTTGTGCTCTGCAGCACGTGCGTGGCTGGAGAACATGCGTCCGTCCCGGGTTAGGGGCGCGAAAGTTGCGCGCACGCTTTCGAAGGCTGAATTGGAGGAACGACTTGACGCCTTGCTCCGTCAGGGGGGAGAAGAGGCGCTGAACCGATTGAGGGATGAAGCTCGCGATGTCAGCCGGCAACTGGGAATGCCCGAGGAATTTCATCAGCTTGACGACCTGATCGGGACCTTTCTGGGTACGAGAGACGTGAACCTGCAAACCCCTTTGGGACAGGCACGGAGAAAGGGACTGCCGTATGACCCGCAGCGGCTGGAGCTGTTTCAACTGCTTTACGCAGAGTTGCAGGCCAAGGCGCCGGTTACCCGGCCAGCCGGACGTTCACTTGATTCAGCCAGGGCGAACCTCGCGTTTTTTGAGGCGTATTTCTCCAACTATATTGAGGGTACTGAGTTTGCAGTCGAGGAGGCGATGGACATCGTCTTCAACGGTGTTATTCCGCGGGAACGGCCAGCCGATGCGCACGACATCCTGTCCACCTACCGGGTGGTTTCCGATTACAGGCAGATGGCGCGCATCCCTCGCGACCTCGATGGCTTTGTCACCCTCTTGAAAGAGCGACATGCCACGCTTATGGAAATGCGACCGGAGACAATGCCGGGGCATTTCAAGTCAAAAGAAAACCGCGCTGGCAGCACGTTTTTCGTTGCTCCTGAGCTGGTGGTTGGAACGTTGGAGAGAGGATTCGAGATCTACAGGGTGATTGAACTGCCGCTTCATCGGGCCATTTTCATGCTGTTCCTTGTCAGCGAAGTGCATCCTTTTGTGGACGGCAATGGCCGTGTGGCGCGGATCATCATGAATGCCGAGCTGGTAGCGGCGGATGAACAGAAGATCATTATCCCGACCGTCTATCGAAATAATTACACCAGTGCGCTAAAGGCCCTGTCCCAAACTGGAAAGAGCACTCCCGTGGTTCAGGTGCTCGATTTTGGCCAGAAGTACACGGCATCCATTCGGTGGGATGATTTCGATACCGCCAGGGCAGACTTGCAGGCTACACATGCATTCTTGGATGCCAACGAGTCGGAAGACAGGGGTATCCGTCTTGTCCTGCCAAGGACCGTTTAAGCATCCGGGCCGCTCGCGGGACGCGCCCGCCATCCGCTACAATTACCGCTCCCGAGCTGCCTGCGAATTGGCCCCGGGACCCGCCGGGACGCCGCCCACCGGGCAACTCCTGGGCACACTCAAGACCGCTTACCCCTCCCTGGACCCACGGCTGGAATTGCACCACCGGATTATGCAATTGCTTTACGCTCGCCATGACGTGGCGCAGGGGCGATGATCCGCGAACACAAGTTTGTGGTGGATGCCGCCGTGGTTGAGTTCTTTGCCGGCCGCACTAAACGGGAGCGGGAGGACCTTCTGCGGATTTTCGCGGGCTTGGCCGCTTCCCCGTACCAGAAGGGAGAATGGCGGCAAAGGACGAGCTCGGGCCGGGAATTACAAGTGAAGCGGTTTGAGGACTTTGCGGCCCTTGCGAATGGCGGCAGCCAGGGCACACCAGCACGCCAGGGCACGTACACATCGCGCTTGAAACCCGCCCGACAAGAGAGCATTCTTAATCCATGAGTAAAGTTGATCAAATCCAGGCTCAACTCGAGAAGCTCTCGCCTGCGGAATTGAAGCAGGTTCGCGATTGGCTGGATGACTTTGCAGAAGACCGGCTGGAATTCACACCGGAGTTTGAAGAGGCGATCCGGCAGTCCGAGCGGGAAATGGCCGCCGGGACCCGGCCACGAGTGCGCCAGCCTTGATTGCGGCGATGAGTGCCGCCCTCCAGGTTTTTTACACGCGCTTCGACGCCGACTTTTTCAAGCTCCCGCCCCAACTCCAGGCGCGCATCGAGTCCAAGATTGACCAGATGGGACTGCGGCTTGCGGACTTTCCTCACCATCGGCTGTCGGGCAGCGATCGATGCCGCCTGCGCGTTGGCGATTATCGGGTCATTTACACGGTTGATACCGGGAACAACGTCATCCATCTGCTGGCAATCGGCCACCGTCGCGAGATCTACCGCAGCCTTTGAGCAGACCTCGGGCTGCTTCGCGCCCTGAGATCCGCCTCCCAAAACGGCAGCCCCTGGAACGGTTGAGGATGGAGGAATTACCCTCGGACGCTTTCAGGGAGCAAGACGGAGCAAGTGCGGGAATTTTGCCGAAGTGGTCCAGGCGCGCTGGATTCTCTGAAGGGCGTTCAAAAGGCCGTGAGTTCAAATCTCACCGCTCCGACCATTTTTCGTTTTCCTCACAAAACGCATTCTATACCGTTAAAGGAGCGGCAGTGGGGTATTCACGCCAGACTTCCTTGGGGGGGTCTGAACACCACGGCGCTAACCGGAGACCGGCTGAAGACCTGCATCTTTGTGCAGGTAGCCAAAGGAGACCGGATCTGGCATGATGGCGCGCGCCCGTCAGTGGGGCGAAATGGCCTGACTCGAAGAGGCCGGCCACCGCGTGGTTGGCGAAGACGCAGTTAATTGGCTGATCATGAAACGCGTAGTCTGTTCGATTTTCGCAGTTGCTTTGGTGTGCGCCGGGGCGGCCACTGCAGCCACGAACTGCTACGTGCTCGATTACCGTGCGGCCCCGCCCGACAACCCGCTCAAGGGCTTCATGCCCTACGCCGGCAGCTACGCGACCTTTCCTTACAGCCTGGAGTGGGGTTATCTCCCGTTGCGCTGCTTGATGAGCGGGCCGACGAATTTCGATTGGTCCGCCCTCGACGCCTTGCTCGCCCATGTCGCAGGCCGCGGGCACCAGACGGTGTTTAGAATTTATCTGGATTATCCCACGCAGCCCACCGGCATTCCGCAGTATTTGTTGGACGCCGGGTTGCTCACCTACAGCTACGCCGACTGCGGCAACAACGGGATAAGTCTCTGCCCGGACTACCAGAACCCGCTCCTGGTCCAGGCGCTGACAAACTTCATCGGCGCGTTTGGGGCGCGTTACGATGGCGATCCTCGCATTGGGTTCATTACCGTTGGGCTGCTCGGGTTCTGGGGCGAGTGGCACACCTATCCGCACACGGAATGGTTTGCTTCCACTGCCGTGCAGGACGCGGTTCTGACGGCGTATGGCAAGGCCTTTTCCAAAACCAAGTTGCTCGTGCGCTGGCCGGCGGGGACCAATCCGACCGCCCGGCAAATCGGCTACGACGACGACTCGTTTTGCGATGACACCATTGACCCGCCGAGCTGGAAATTCCTCGGCTTGCTGAAGGCGGCGGGTGAGACCAACCGATGGCGCACGCACCCAATCGGCGGGGAGGTCCTGCCCGGGATTCAACTCTGCCTGTGGGACGCTGCTCAGACGAACTGCGTGGCGCCCAGCCAGGAGTACACCAATTGTGTCGCCCTCACCCACGCCTCCTGGATGCTGAACCACGGCGTATTCGATCCGGGTCTTAGCGCCCAGGAGCAGGCCCTTGCGCTGGCGGGCGCCGCCCAACTCGGCTACGAACTCTACGTCTCCAACGCCATCCTGGCAGATGCTTCGGTTTCGGGACCGCTGCAAGCGAGCCTGCAGGTGTGGAATACGGGCGTAGCGCCGTTCTACTACGACTGGCCCGTGCAATTGGCCGCTCTGAACAGCAGCAACATCCTCGCCAACACCTGGACGACAGCCTGGACGCTCTCTTCCCTTCTCCCCGCTGCGACCAACACCACCTGGAGTTGCACGCAACCCAACCACGGATTGGCCGCAGGCCAGTACCGGCTCCTCCTCCGCGTGCAGAATCCGCTCGAGAACGGCGTGCCGCTCCGCTTTGCCAATACTACGCAAGACGCCGACCTCCTTGGCTGGCTTACGTTGGGACAGGTGTCAGTATGGTCCCCCTCGACGGGGCCTTCATTGAGCGGCAAGCTCTCCCCCGCGGGAATTGACCTCCGCGTAAGCAACGCGGCGCCCGGAGCATGGACCCTGGAGGGCACTTCTGATTTTGCCGCCTGGACTCCGTTGCTCACGACGAACACCACGTCGCCGCAGTGGAGCGTCATCTGCACCGTTTTACCCGTAGCGCGTTTCTACCGCGTGGTGGGCGCGCCATGAACAGGAATCAACCAAACCCCGATAAAATCAGTATGAAGACACAGTCCAACATATACACAGCCGCTCCATGCCGCAGCCTTCTCGCCTTGGCGGTTGGCGCCGCATTGCTCTGCCCCGCAGGCGCGGCGAGAGCCGATGACCTGATCATCAATACCTTCGACACCGGCATTAGCGGCATTGATTGGCAGAACTTCCGGAGCTACGCTACCGCCTACAACGAGGTGCTGGATCCCGCCCAGGATGCGGACGGGAACCCGAACAGCGGCTCGTTGTATCTTACGGTTGATTGGCCGCTCCGGAGCGACCTCAGTTGGAACCAGAGCTGGAACGATGTCCAACTTGCCTTTGGCACCGGGGGGGCTTTCAACTCCGCTGACTACATTGCGTTTAGTGTGGACGTCAAGGTGGATGTCACCAACTCGTTTCCCGCACTGGATGGAACGTACGGGGCGCTGGAACTCATCGTGAACAATCCGTGGCAAAACGTGGCGGGCTGGCTGCCGATCCAGGCGACGAACGGCTGGCAGCACTTCCAGGGCTACTTCTCGGGAATCCCCAGTGGAACGTATAGCGAAGCCGTCATTGGGTTCATCTCCAACGGGGGCAGCAGCCTCACCAACACCGTGTCCTATTGGATTGACAACGTGATCTTTACCGCGCCCAGCTCGGTCCATACAAACCGGCCAGTCCTCGAGGTGTCGGCGGCTCCTCCGCCTGGCCTGACCTGCGTTGCCAGCCAGGCCGGTGGCACCTGGCAGCGCCAAATGATCGCAACGGTCAACAGCGATTATTCCTGGAACACCGCGTCGGCCGTCTCCAACACCACCACCTACGCCATGACGATCGGAAGTTTCCCGGGCACGAATTACCCCGGGTTCAACGCGCAGATGTTCCTGATTCCGCAATCGGGCATCTCCGGCTCCCCGATTGATGACAGCATCGACTGGGATTGCGCGGATGCCGCCGCGCTGTTTGTTGGCGTGAAGTCCGATGGAACGGGGACCGCCACCTTCCAGTACAAGACGAACAACCCGAGCAGTTGGAACACGGCCATGGCTGTGACCATGTCCTGCGCCTCGGGACCATTGGGCCAGTGGAGGCTGACCTTTAACAATAACACCAATGTCACGCTGACAGCCCCGGACAACACCGCGACCAATTTCACGATCCCTTATGGCGATGCCGTACTCTTCTCCGATCCGCTCTATGTCTATTTCGGCGCGCAGCCCAACAACAATGCGAACATCGGGCAGTCGGCCACGTTGAAGCGGGTGGCGATAACCGGCTCGGCGGGCGCGCTGGACGATGACTTCATTTCCAATGGAACCGCCGGCCAACCTTACACCCTCGACACCAATCTGTGGACTTTGAACACCGCCGATCCCAACGGCGTGTTCATCACCGCGCCCGACGCCAAGTGCTGGATTACCTGGCCCCTGCCGGACGCGGGCTTCACCAATGTGTACGCAACGGAGAATCTCACGAGCAACCTGGCAGGAGGCCAGTGGAAGAGCCTGCCCACGGCCGCAACCGGTTGGCTCTCGGCAGGCAGTGCTACGCGCCTCGCCATCATTAACCAATCGGCCTTGAATGCCGCTTTTGGTCACAATCCGACCAACTGCTTCTTCGGCCTTTGGCACGGCGCACAGTAACCAGGAGACCGAGGCCATCTGCGCTCATTCAGCCTGTTCGAGGTCGCTATTCTATGATGAGGCGCATGTTGTTTACAGTTGCCCTGGCCCTGCTGGCTCTCGGCCTGCAGGGCCGGGCTGCAACGGATAAAAACCGCATCCAGGTCCCAGGAACCGCGGGGATCAGTTGGTGGGTGGGGATCATTGACCACGGGTCCCAAATGCCGCTGGAGGAGGGTTACGCGGCAAACGTGGAGGGGAACAACTATGGCAATCAGGTTCAGCCGCTGGCCCTTTCCAATGAAGGAGACGTCATCTGGTCGGAAGGGCCGTTCAGCGTTCAGCACCAGGCAGGAAGCTTGCTGATGGAGTCTAGTTGTGGCCGGGTTGTCCGGAGCAAGTCCGGGACAACCCTGCGCGAGGCGTTCCTGTTCGCCAGCAGAACTTACTTTCCACCCTCCGGCAAAGCCCCGGATGAACTGCTGTTCTCCAGTCCGCAGTACAATACCTGGATCGAGTTGATGTACAACCAGAACCAAACCGATATTCTGAAATACGCCCAAGCCATTCGGGAGCATGGTTTCCCTCCCGGAGTGTTGATGATCGACGACAATTGCCAGGAAGACTACGGCAAATGGAACTTTCACCCAGGGAGGTTCTCCGATCCGAAAAGCATGGTCGCCACCCTGCACACCAACGGCTTCAAGGTGATGCTCTGGGTCTGCCCGTTTGTGAGCGCGGACTCGGACGTATATCGGGAACTCGCGCAAAAGCGGCTCTTGCTGCGAGATTCGGGCGGCGAGCCGGCCATCGTGCGGTGGTGAAACGGCGCCAGTGCGCTGCTCGATTTTACGAATCCCGACGCCGTGGAGTGGTTCCACGCCAGGCTTGACCGCTTGCAGGCCCTTTACCAGGTGGATGGTTTCAAATTCGATGGGGGTGATAGTTCGTTCTATGCCGGGTTGGCCGCCGCGCACCCGGTGCCGCCCAACTCTCACTCGGAGTTGTTCGGCAAGCTTGGGGTGCGCTACCCGTTGAACGAGTACCGGGCCATGTGGAAGATGGGCGGCCAGCCTCTGGCGGAGCGGCTTTGCGACAAGAGCCACTCCTGGACGGACCTCCGGAAACTGGCGCCCAAGCCGTCATGGAAATCCCTGGCGATGCGCGCGCGCTCGCGCTCCACAGCGCGCCGCTGCTCCTCCCGTTCGAGCCGTCGCCGCGTCTTGGTCCTCTCAACGCCGCGCGCCGCCAGCGCGATTCCGGCCGCGCCGCTGAGCAAAGCCGGTGTGAGAAACCACCAGGTCTGCCAAAAGTACGGGGCGATAATGAGGTCCAGGCTTGCCCCATCGAGGTTCCACACCCCGTCGTTGTTACACGCCCGGACGCGGAATCGGTAGCGACCGTGGGGAAGGTAAGGGTAAATGGCCACCCGCTTCGCGCCGGCATCGGTCCAATCCGGCTCCAGGTTGGCCATGCGACACTTGAACCGCACTTTTTCCGGCGCCGAATAGCTCAGTGCCGTGTAGTGGATCTCCAACCGTCTCTTGCCCGGCGGGACTACCAGCGCCAGCGGCTTGGCCGATCGCGGTCCCGTAGTCTCTTCCCACACGGCAGAGCGGGGATCGGGCGCCGAGGTGGCCTGGACTCGGCCATCCACCACCACCTCCTCGATGACTACCGCCGGAGGCAGAGGATTGGCGTCCAGCGTGTCCGCGCGCACCACGGCAATCCCTTTGACCGTGGGAAACAGCAAGCGCCCATCCCTGGTCAGGCAGCCGGAGGGCTGAAAGGCGCAGGTGCAGGCTGAGGAGGGCATGCCGTCCGACCGGGTGTAGCTGGTGCAAGAAAAGCTACCGGTCTCTCCGCGCGCGCGGGCCTCCAGCGCCGCCTTGTTGACCCGAAACACGCCGTGTGGGGAGCTAAACCACAGGCGCCCCAGTGCATCTTCAGCGATATGGCAGATCGTATTGTCGGCCAATCCGTCGCGGGTGGTGAAGTTGGTAAATCGGCCCTCGCGCAAGCGGCTCAGCCCCCCGTCGGCCGTGCCGATCCAGAGCGTATCTTCGGCATCGACATAAAGGGACCAGGCCAAATTATTGGGCAAACCGTTCGTGCTGGTGAAAGAGGTGAAATGACTATCCTGCAGGCAGAACAGGCCTGCGCCGCGAGTTCCCACCCAGAGCCGGTCCCGGTGGTCGGCCGCTATGGCCACCACCTCAGACTCATCCGTGCGCCAGGGCATATCCGTCCGCGTGAGCTTACCCTTCTCGTAACAGGCTAATCCGTTCAAATGCCCGAACCAGATGCGCCCGTGGCGGTCTTCGCAAATCGCATCCACCCGGTCGGAGAGTTGGCTCCGGTCCCACATCGGCACAAAGCGCCCCTCTTTAAACTGATATACGCCGTACCGAGGAGGTGCCTACCCACAAGTTGGAGTGGCTGTCCTCGAACAGGGACCAAACCTCCGTCAGCGGGAGGTCGCCGCCCACGTAGCTAGTCACGTTGGAACTATCGAAACGGTAAACGCCCCCCAGGCTGGTGCCCACCCAAATGGCCCCCGCGTGATCTTCACAGACCGAGTAAACCGGCATGGTCAGGGTCTCTAGCGCTCCGCTCAGAGTCCCACAGCGCCGGGGCTGGAGCCGAACCAAGCCGCCATCAAACAGGCCCAGCCACTCGTTGCCCTCGCGATCGGCCAGGCAACAAACCACCGTGTTGCCCGACAGCCCCTCTTGGCGGTCGATTCGGGAGACGACCCCGTCTCTCGAAATCCGCACCAGGCCCTCCGGATACCGTCCCAGGCAAAGGCAACCCCAGCGATCTTCGCCGAGGACAGAGAGCCGGGTCTTGACTGCCGAGAGGTCGGCTGCGGCTCCAGGCCATCGCCCTTGGCTGCTTCTCCTTTGCCAAAAGTTGGCATGGCACACCCACAAGCCGCCATCGCGGCAAGGTGCCAGATCCGTTACATCCGCATCGCCGCCCGGGCCAGGGAGTTCGACCCGCTCAAACCGCTCTCCCCGCCGTACTGCCAGCCCTCGCGATGCGCCCAGCCAGATTTGGCCGTGGCTATCCGATGCCAGCGCGCGAAGCTGCGAGCCTGCCAGTTCTCCTTCCAAGGCGACCGGCGCCAACTGCGCCCCGTCCAGGCGCAACAACCGCTGGGCCTGTATCCGGGCGATTCTCGGGAGTAAACACATGGAAGCCCACGCCATCAAACCGGGCCAGGCCAGCCAAGGTGCCTACCCAAAGGTAACCATCGCGGGTCTGCGCCAGGGCCGTTACCGAAATATGAGGCAGGCCCTCCTCGGTTGACCAGGTTCGAAGGACGAATTCGGACGGGGCCTGTGGAACCGGCCCCGGGGTTTGGCCCCCAAGGCCAAACCAACCGCAGAAGCACAGAACGAGGGCCAGTGCGCGACACCCGGCAGCATCAATGCTCAAACGTGAACTGTCTAAAGCGATGGGTCCCAGGTGCGGCATGGGCCAAGGTTCACGTTTCACGTTTCAGGACACCAGGAGCATCGCCTTTGGCCTTCGGGCGGGCGCTGGCATATAGAGCCGCAAGCCTCTTTCTCCTCGCCTCCGAGTCCGCGAAGGTTCGCTCTTGGATTGCGTGAGCTGCGTTCATCATCTTTGGCTCGTCATCTTGCCGCCTGCGCATTCTGGTCCCCAGCGCCAGCTTCTGTCAACTCCCCGTCGGGAAAACCCCGACGCCCGAGATCTGGCCCAGTCCTCCTCATGGCAGCGTGGAGCTAATCGAGGACGCGAAACGGCCCTTGGGCTTTTTCAGGGAGCAAAACGGAGCAACCCGGATCCACCCCACCGGAATGGCCTACAGGTGGTCGGCTCTGTCTGAATGGGGTCCAGAGGGTCGTGAGTTCGAATCTCACCGCCCCGACCATTTGAATCCTTCCGCGGAACGCCCGCCTCCCACCGGTCCCATCGGTATGAAGACGTGTGTGCTTCACGTCCCCGACCAGCTATACTGCTGGCGATGCACATCGAGCGGCTGTTACTGGAGAATGTCCAGCACCTGGACGATCGGGAGCACGATTTCACGGCGGGCCACGGCTGGCTCCGGCGATGGATCTTGCTCCCGAGCAACCAGGCCTCTTCGAATCTGCTCCGTGCCTTGGCCATCGCGGGATTGGGCTTCCGACAAGTTCAGTTGCTCGCGCAGCGGTTTCCGCTGAAAATGGCGAGCCGACCGGACCGGGACATTCACTTGGAATCCGTGCTAATCCGCCACGCTCCCCAGGAACGAGGCCCAACCAGTCCGGCACGCCGGCATTCAGGCTGGAGTCTGAGTGCGAACGGCCTCTTCAGCGTCCAGTCCGAGGCGGCCATGCGATTCCAGGACCCGACCGTGCAAATCCGCTGTCCGGAGTTGGGGAGCAATCACGCCGGCCGGTTGCTCCTGGGATACGGGAGGCGCGTCCAAGCCCATGCGGGCACCGATTCGTTCGGGATTCATCCCGATCAGCGGGTCAAACGGTGCGCCGGCCTGTTCCACTCGGATTCGCGATTGACCGATCCGGAAGCATTTCTCCGGGAACTTCGCCGGAAGTCCCTGTATCGCGCCGGTCGCGCGCGCGCGCTGCTTGCGAGGCTGAATCCCGACCTGAGTCATTGGGCAGGCTGGGATGTGGTGGGAAGCTTGGACCAGGAGGGCAGCTTCGCCGCACGCTGGAAGCGATTGCCCGTTTTTCGCCGCTCACCCCTGATCGTTCTGCTGGACATGGTCCGCCACGTTTATGATGCCTCCACCGATCTCCACGTGTCCGATCCACTCCAACAACCCGGGGTCATCCTTATGGAGCCGGCGGAGAGTTGGTGCAAGCTGGACCTGCAACCCGAGCTTTTCGAGCTCCTGGCCACGTGGCTTCCCGGAATCCAATTCTTCGTCGCCCTCTCTCCGCCGGCGCGGGCACGGTTCCCGGCCGGTTTGCTGAAGCAGGTCCTGGAGGTTCCCCAACGACAGACCGCCATCGCGCCGCGTCCAATCCCGCGGTTGTCGCGCGGGACCGTCTTACTGGTGGACGTGGATGGGGCTTTGCCCAATTTGGCGCTCATGAAACTCAGCCGGCATTACACGAGCCGGGGCGACAGGGTGGCCCTCGCCCGCGGCGTGACGCAATTGCCTCTGGCCAAGACGGTGCTGGCCAGTTGCACCTTCCGCACCGGGCCCTCGCTCAGGCGGGTTGAAATCCTCCGCCGCCGTTATGGCGACGGACTGCAAGTGGGCGGTTCCGGAGTGGACCTCCGGTTGCGGTTGGCGCCCGAAATGGAGGCTTTGGCGCCGGATTACTCGCTCTACCCGGAATTGGGCGACCGTGCGCTCGGCTTTCTAACGCGTGGTTGCCCTCAACATTGCCCGTTTTGCCTGGTCCCGATCAAGGAAGGCCCGCCCCGTTTGGCAAGCGATTTCGACGCTCTTTTGCAGGGACGGAAAAAGCTCATCCTGCTCGATGATAACCTCCTGGCCTACCCGGCAGCGCTCAGTTTGCTCGAGGAGATCGCCCGGCGCGACCTCACGGTGAATTTCAACCAGACGCTCGATCTGCGGAGGCTAACACCCGACTCCGCCCAGCTCCTTCGGCAAATTCGCTGCTCGAACGCAACGTTCACGCGGCGCAATTACCACTTCAGCCTCAACGACGCGCGCCATTTGGAGAGCCTGAGGGAGCGCTACGCGCTCCTGCAGACGGCTGCGAGCGACAACGTCGAGTTCGTCTGCATGTATGGCTTCAACACCAGTCTGGCGGAGGACCTTCAGCGATTCCGGTTTCTCCGCTCCCTTCCGGGAGCATACGTTTTTGTCCAACGATACCGGCCTGTCCCGGGTGGTCCTCCTCCTGATCTCAGCCGCCTTTTCGACCAGCGGGCGGACCTGCTCCTCGACGAACTGGTGCGGATTATCTTCCCCCAGAACATGAAGAGCATGGAAACCTACTATCGCTGGGTCGCTCTGCAATATGCCGCGCAAGCCGGGCGCATTCACCACCGCCTCGTCGAAACGCTCTTCCGTTACAACTGCCGCCCGCAAATGGGCGGTTTTCTGCACCGGTTGAACGAACTGGCTCAAGGGGCCGGGAGCGGCTCGACAAGCCGAGCGATGAAGCGCATTCTTTCTTCAAGCGGCGTCCCGCGGGCCAGTGAAGCTCCAGGGCCGCCCGCGGACGAAATATGACGGACGAACACGATCCGCAAACAGAAATGCAGGCCATCCACAAGCAGGTCGGGGGGTGGTTTGACGCATTTGTCGGCGGCCCTCAATACCAGGGGTTGACGGAGATTCAAAAGGACAAGGCGCCGGGCATCGTCCGGTTCTTTGCCGAATACAGTTTCCGCTACATCGGCGCGGCGCCGGAGCAATGGAACCGGGACGTGCTCAGGGAATGCTGTATCGAGATACTGCCCAGGAAGATGTCAGCCGAGTCCCCTTGTTTCCGAGCGGTGGCTCCGGTCCTTTCGGCTTTCTTCGAGTTTCTGGCTGGCAAAGGTTTGTTGAGCAAGGCCGAGGACTTGTCCAGGGCGGTCGCCCAGTTGGGTGGCGAGATCGTCGCTGCGTCGCAGGATGAGCGGAACTGGGGGCCGGCGAAGGCTTTCATCATGGCGGCCGAGAAGGCCGGTGTTGACACGTGCGACCAGAATGCCTTGAGTCTGTTCATGGTCGAGCACAATTTGCGACAACTCGCCCGGATACAGGCCCGGCGGGCGGCTTCCGTTCCCCCGCCGCCCTCCCCGGCTGCGCCGGCAAGACCTGTCTGCCAGTCTCAGCCCAAGCCCGGGCGCAACGACCCCTGCCCATGCGGCAGTGGCAAGAAGTTCAAGAGATGCTGTGGCGCTTGAGCACCAGCGGGTTCGGCAACGCCCGCTCTGCCTGACTGAGGCCGTACTCTGCTCTGGTTTTTTCGTTCACAAGCAGCAAAGAATCATCCATCTTAGCCAGGTGCCTGCGAAATCCTATTTGCCGCCGGGTCTCCCGGCTGAACTTGCACGCCCGTTGGTAGGGGCGTCCGCGCGCATTGCGGAACTCAAGCCGTGGGAGTTCATGTCCGACCTGCACTTGGTTGGTGTCCGGGACGCGACTACCGGCGAGTTGCACGTAGCTTCGGTGTTGGGCGCGCTGCGGCAGGTGTTTGGGGTGATCTTTTATCGCCGCGTGTTGGGATTGCGCTATATCCACAAGATGGCGACGGAACCTTCCGGCCCCGATCCCGAGGCGGCGATTGAGGCGCTGGATTATCTGCAAGTTGAATGGACCAGCAAGAGGGAGTTGCGCCGTACGGACCAGGAGACGCTGGCGAACGCCGCTTACAAACCGGCGGGCCGTGGCCCGGTGTGGCCTAAATTCTCAAGTTGCGAGCCGGGATGGTTTCCGTGG
This sequence comes from uncultured bacterium, assembly GCA_963713735.1. GTDB lineage: Bacteria > Verrucomicrobiota > Verrucomicrobiia > Limisphaerales > UBA8199 > CAVQND01. The sequence continues at coordinate 24,704 of CAVQND010000004.1, read as the reverse complement.
TTTCCCAATCAAACCGAGGCACGCCAGTTGGCCGATTTCATTCCGAAGGTGAACCGGTTCGCCCGGCTGCTCAAAGACACGGCGACATTGTATCAGAACCATCCCGCAGGCGAAGTGCCGCTCGTGCCAGCCGGACCGGAGGATTCACTGCGGCCGGAGGAAATCGAATGGCTGCCGCTGGTGCCCGGACCGGTCCCTCCGCCCGAACCGGTCGTGCTGAGCGCGGAAGACCGGGCAGCGCTGCAGGACCTGCCATTGCGGTCGGCCTGCATCTTCGAGCTGGTAGCGCGCCTCATGCCGGAGATGTCCTTCTTCGACGACGAGGCGCATCGGCCGGTTTGTGGACGTATCGGGTTGCTGTCGGACAGGGCCTCTTTTTACATATTGACCTCGCAGATTGTCCACGGGGCCGCGCCGTTGCGCGAGGTGGCGGGCAAAGTACTCGTAAAGGGCTTGCTCGCCGCCAAGGCGCGGCCCAGCGCCATTCATGTGGACTCGAAAGACCTGCTCGAGGTGCTGCGCCCCGCCGGTGAGTCCATCGGTGTGCCGGTGCGTTTGGTGGAATCGCTTCCGGCAGCAAGCGACGCGCTGGCACAATTGGGGCGCTTTGGGGGCGGGCGGTGAACGGCAGGCGGGTGTGCTGAATGGAGTGATGACAGGGCAATACGATCCTCGAACCGAAATGCAGGCCATGCGCAAGGCCGAGTTGGCGAACTGCGACAAGCGGATGGAGTTCCGGGGAACCGTCCCGGTCACCTCGGTCACCTTCACATTGCGCTTGAACCCCGCCCGACAAGAGAGCACTCTTAATCCATGAGTAAAGTTGATCAAATGCAGGCTCAACTCGATGAAGAGGCGATCCGGCAGTCCGAGCGGGAAATGGCCGCCGGGACCCGGCCACGAGTGCGCCAGCATTGACTGCGGCCATGAGTGCCGCCCTCCAGGTTTTTTACACGCGCTTCGACGCCGACTTTTTCAAGCTCCCGCCCCAGCTCCAGGCGCGCATCCAGTCCGGGATTGACCAGATGGGACTGCGGCTTGCGGACTATCCTGCGATCAGGAGAGGTCGAAACGGTCGAGGTTCATGACTTTGTTCCACACCGCTACAAAGTCGTGCAGGAACTTCCCCTGGGAGTCCTCACATCCATAGACTTCCGCCAAGGCCCGGAGTTGGGAGTTCGAACCGAAGATTAGGTCGACACGGGTGCCGGTCCACTTGAGTTCGCCCGTTGCGCGATCACGCCCCTCGAACACGTCATTGTCTTTCGCGGTTGCCTTCCACGTCGTCCTCATGTCGAGCAGATTCACGAAGAAGTCATTGGTGAGTGCCTCTGGCCGCCTGGTGAAGACGCCGTGCTGGGACCCTCCGAAGTTGGTCTTCAGGACGCGCATGCCGCCCACGAGCACCGTCATTTCGGGTGCGGTCAGGGTCAGCAATTGCGCCTTGTTGACCAGCAACTCCTCGGCCGATACGGCATAGCGGGTCTTCAGGAAGTTGCGGAAGCCGTCCGCGATCGGTTCGAGCACGGCGAAGGAGGCCGCATCGGTTTGCTCCTGCGAGGCGTCCATGCGTCCCGGCGTGAAGGGAACCGTCACCTCGTGACCGGCATTCTTCGCAGCCTGCTCCACGCCCGCGCACCCGGCCAGAACGATCAGGTCAGCCAGCGATACCTTCTTGCCGCCGGACTGCGCGCTGTTGAAGGCGCTCTGGATGCCCTCCAGGGTCTTGAGCACCTTCGCCAGTTGGGCGGGCTGGTTGACTTCCCAATCCTTCTGCGGCGCCAGACGAATGCGGGCACCGTTGGCACCGCCGCGCTTGTCGGAGCCACGGAAGGTGGACGCCGACGCCCACGCGGTGGAAACCAGTTGCGAGACAGACAGACCGGAAGCCAGAATCTTGCCCTTGAGGGCGGCAATGTCCTTCTCATCAATCAGCTTGTGATTGACCGCGGGAATGGGATCTTGCCAGATGAGTTCTTCCGCAGGAACCTCCGGGCCGAGATAGCGCGCGCGCGGGCCCATGTCGCGGTGCGTCAGCTTGAACCACGCCCGGGCGAATGCGTCTGCGAACTGATCCGGATTCTCCATGAAGCGCCGCGAGATTTTTTCGTAGGCAGGGTCGAACCTCAGGGCGAGGTCGGTGGTCAGCATGGATGGCGCGTGACGCTTTGACGGGTCATGCGCATCCGGCACGGTATTGGCGCCTGCGCCGCCCTTCGGCTTCCACTGGTGCGCACCGGCCGGGCTCTTCGTCAGTTCCCATTCGTAGCCGAACAGGTTCCGGAAGAAGTTGTTGCTCCACTTCGTGGGCGTGGTGGTCCAGGTGACTTCCAGACCGCTGGTGATCGTGTCGCCGCCTTTGCCCGTGCCGAAAGTGCTCTTCCAGCCGAGGCCTTGCTCCTCGAGGCCGGCAGCTTCCGGCTCAGGCCCCACATGGGACGCAGGGCCGGCGCCGTGGGTCTTGCCGAAGGTGTGGCCGCCAGCAATGAGCGCCACCGTCTCCTCGTCGTTCATCGCCATGCGAGCGAAGGTCTCGCGGATATCCCGCGCGGCAGCGATCGGATCGGGGTTGCCGTTCGGGCCTTCCGGGTTGACGTAAATCAGCCCCATCTGCACGGCAGCGAGCGGATTTTCGAGGTCCCGCTCGCCGGAGTAACGTTTGTCACCCAGCCAGGTCGTCTCGGCGCCCCAATAAACGTCGTGATCCGGCTCCCAGAACGTCCTCACGCCCGCCGCCGAAACCGAACGTCTTGAATCCCATCGTTTCCAGGGCGACGTTCCCAGCGAGGATCATCAGGTCAGCCCATGAAATCTTCCGGCCGTACTTCTGCTTGATCGGCCAAAGCAGGCGACGCGCCTTGTCCAGGCTGACGTTGTCCGGCCAACTGTTGAGCGGCGCGAAGCGCTGCTGGCCCCTGCCGCCGCCGCCGCGGCCGTCCCCGGTGCGGTAGGTGCCGGCGCTGTGCCACGCCATGCGAATGAACAAAGGGCCGTAGTGGCCGAAGTCCGCCGGCCACCAGTCCTGCGAGTCGGTCATCAGCGCCGCGAGATCTTTCTTCACAGCCGCCAGGTCGAGGCTCTTGAACTCTTCCACGTAATTGAAGTCCTGGCCCATCGGATTGGACTTGGAGGAATGCTGGTGCAGGATATCGAGCCTCAACTGGTTCGGCCACCATTCTTGGTTCGTCGTGCCGCCGCCGGCGGTGTTTTTGTGAGCTCTGCCCGTTACCGGACACTTGCTATCTTCATTCATGATATTTGCTCCTTTCGTTGTGTAAAGTGTTGAACAGCGCTGCTGTGAATAATGGTGTTTCGCCGCGCACGGCCCGGTAAAGCTGGTCGGCAGCCGGATGGTCGGTGCGGTGGAGGATCGCTTCAAAGACGGCCCGGCGCTGCGTGGTGACCGGCAGGCCAGCCTGGCGATGGGCGGCGAAGAAGCGGTCCATGCGTTGCTGTTCGTCTGCCGAGCTCATGATTACAGGATAAATATGTGCACTAGATGATAAAAACATGCAACAAGAAAAAAGGACAGCCCGGCATAGGGAAAGGGAGGCCGGAAGCATAATCCGGTCCAGAACGCGACTGCTTGAGCTTACTCGCCTGCTACTGCTCAGGTGCTCGGCTACTACTTGGAGGCGAGGGACGGAATCGTTCAGAAGGCTGTCATGCTCAGTCCCCGAGGACAAAGGGCGAAGAGCGGGTGGGGTCGCTGAACATCATGCCGGCCGGCCAGGCGACTTTGTAGTCCTGCGAGTGGCCCCAAGCCACGTTGCCGCTGAAGGCGACGGCGATGCGGATCACCTCCCCGCCCTGGCCGCTCATATTCAGGATGTCAGCGCCGCCGCGCCCTGCCACTCCGCCGACAAGCTTGACCTCGGCCATGGGGATGCGGCCCATAAGCACGTAGCCCTTGCGCCCGTGAAGCGGCGCGCCCGTAATCTCAGCCAACTGCCTGCCCAGGGGGTGGGCGGACACGTTGTCGAGCTTCCGGCCCCAGACGTTGTTGTCGGCCAGCGGATAATTGGCGGCGTAGGGCTTGCCCTGGCGATCGTGGAAGCGGTACTTGAACAGGTGGGCCAAACCGTCTTTGGTCAGGCCCAGGCCGAATTGGTCTTGCTCGACCCACAACTCGACGCTGTCAGTAGAAAACATGGTGCTCGGTGTCTCCGCGTCGAATCGCTGGGGCTCGTCACAGACCAGGAAGCAGGCGTAAAGGTTCTTCCCGTCGTGGGCCAGCGCGCCGATCGCGGTGCCCAGGCTGAAGGTCTGCCAGAGGTCGTCGGGCAAGGTGCAGTGCCGGAAACTCACGGTCGGCAGGGCGATGATCTGGGGCACGATGCCGGCCTGCTCCCAGGCCCGCCAGTCCCCGTCGAGCTTAAGCTCTGGGACTTTGGGGATTAGCTGGACCTTCGCGAGGTTCTCGGCGTGGACCCTGGCGGTGTCCGGTGGGTCTCCGGCGGCGGCGCCGGTGGGCTGCCAATCAAATGCCAGGCAGTTCTTCCGCATGGTGTCGGCGCCATTGACGCGGCAGCGGGCGAAGCGGCCGATGGAGTCGTCCTCCACGTAGGCCCCCACTTTGCCATCGGGCCTGAGGTAAGCGTTGACGCCGTAGCGGAGGTCCACGAAGCCGATGCCGTAGTCGCAGGGCCAGGACCAGTTGCCGGTGGTCAGACGCAGGCCGTCTTCGTCGAACAGGTCGATCTGCCCGCCGAAGCTCTTGCCCGCCAGCACCAGGGTGTGCAAACCGTCGCTCACGGCGCTGACGGACATGTAGTTCCCACCGCTGGACAGGCGAACCACAAAGGCGTCCCATCGCCAGCGGACTTGCCCACGCCGGTGCCATCGGCGCCCCAGAAGGGAACCATCTTGTGGTAGAGCCTGGTGACGGCGCCGTAATAAATGTCATCGTGGCCCGGGGCGACGCTCAGGGCGCGAATGCAGCTCATGCCTCGCGTCGAGGGGTCCTTCATCGGACCGAACTTCAGGGCCTTGTCAAAGTCGAATACCGGGTTGTTCTGTGCGTCCAGGCCCTTGAAGGGGACCTTGTTGAACGCCAGGGTATAGCCATCGGGGCCGGCGACTCCGCTGATGATGCTGCCGTCGCCGGCGAAACTAATCGTGTCGTAAGGTCCACCGGCAATGGCCGGGTGCTTGGACTCGAAGGCCAGGCGCGGCTTGAGCGGTTCGCTCACGTCGAACATCCGGACTCCGCCGCCGTGATAGACGGTGAAGGGCCTGCCGCCCAGCACCACGCGCGTCGAGGGCGAGCCGTAGGAGCTGGGGCGCTCGGCGCCATTGGGGTCTCTCGCTGTCATCCCGCGCGGTTCCTCCGCCGACCACTGCCACGCTCCCGTCCTGGGCTCGGCCCTGAACACGCCCAGGTAGCAGTAGGCATACTCGGGCCGGGTCGGATGGACGACCATCACGTCCATGAAGTTGCTCAGGATGTCCTGGCTGATCTTGCCCTCGTCGGAAAACAGCACACGGACGCGGGCGTGCTCGGTCACTACTAATCGCCCGTCCGACAGGAAGCACATGCCACGCGGGTCGCGCATGACGTCGGGCCCACCTGGTGTGAACTCTCCGGGCACCCGACTCCCGCCCAGCGTGCGGATGAGCCTGCCATCGGTGCCCAGGACCGCCAACCTGGCCGTGGCGTTGTCCACCACTGCCAACCGCTCCTTGGAGGCCGCCAGGTAGCGCGGGGCCTCGAGGCCGCTGGCGAGCTTCCTGCCCGGCGTTCCGTCGGCGGCCAGCACTACGATGTCTTGGCCGCTGATGACCCAGAGCGCCTGGCCTGCGGCCGCGATATCACCGACCTGGTTGACCTTCCGATCGGCCTCCCTCCGGCTGGTAGCGAGGTCCAGTACCCTGACGACGTTCAGGCCGCCGATGGACAGGTAGGCGTGCCCGCCTGCTACGGCCAAGCCCAACACGGCGGCGTCCTTTTCCGCTGCCGTCAGGACAGGGTAGAACTCGGCGCCATTGGCCATCCTGGCCCGCTCGCCCGGCAGGGCCAGCCGAATGAGCTTCGTGTCGGCGCCCTTGCCAACGGTGGCGTAGATGTCATCGTCCCCGACGGAGCAGAGAGTGGTGAAACTACCCTCAGCCAGCCCGGTGGCATGTATAGGTTGGCCAGTTGCGGAGAAGCGCCGTAGGGGAAACCCAGCCTCGTCGTACAGGGTAACCAGCATGAAACCGCCATCGGAGAGCGCGCAGACGCGGTTGGCATTGTCACAATTATAGACTCCCATTGGGTTGCCATTGTCGCCCACCGCCCCGTCGTCGGCCACCTGCACGTTGTGGCCCAGCACCTTCGCCACATATTTGCCCGCCGGGACCGGCTGTCCCTGATCGTCCAGGCCGTCCCAGTAAAGCTCCGTCACGGCGGCAGCATCGGCCAAGAGCATGCGGATCAGTTCCCCGTTCTCCCGGTAAATACCCGCACTTTGGCGCGGTTCCCGGCCATCGACCTTGACAGTCAGTTTTGCCCAGCCGGCGGCCAGGCTGGGGTCGGGGTAATCATAAGCGCCCCCGCAGACTGCTCCGCCGCGCGCGCGAAAGACCTTGCCGTCGCGATCCAGGAGAGGCTCCTTCGCCGCGTCGACGGCGATGTTCATGCCCGGCAGCCCGCCGGGCCAGGTGACGTTGGCAGAAACGTGCAGGTCGTATTTGTCCGGATCTGCAAAGGCCGGCACCACATAGACGCTGTGGCGATCCTGGCCCGAGGCGCTGGTCCACTCGTGAATGTTCGCTACGGCGGGCACGTCGCCCCAAGGCCCCGTCGTGCCGTTGATGACGTTGTGGTCGCTCACCCAACTCCTGGCCGAGAGCGGATCGAGGACCAGGTTCGAGTTGTTGGCGGCCAGGAGCGAATGGTGGATTTCTCCGGCGCCGCAGCCCAGGGCCACCAGGCCGACCGACGTTGAACCCGCCAGCGTTACGTGGTCCGCACGGGTGCGGGCCGAGCCTTGGATGAACAGGCCCAGGATGTTCCGCGAGAGCACGCAACTCACCACGAGGGTGTCCTGGCAGCCGCTGATGACGGCGGCCCGGCTGAGCCGGTCAAACGTACACCGCTGCACCGTCACGCCGAGACACTGGTCGAGCTTGAGGCCTTGGCCAGGACCGCAGAAGGTCAGGCCGGCCAGGCGGAGATTGCGGCCACGGTAAATGGACAGCGCGGTCTGGGTGGGCTTCGCAGCGAGCAGCACGACTGCGCCGGCATGGTCGCCAGTGAGTTGGCCGCTCTCGTCCCCGGTGATAGACATGGTGGCGCCATCGGCGCTGAAACGCTCGGCAATCAGGGTCGAGCCCCGGTGCGTGCCGGGACCGATGACCAGACTGTCGCCGTGGTTGATGACGCCGGCGGCTTGGGATAGCGTCCTAAGGGCGGTCTGGGGCGTCCGGCCGTCCGCGGTGTCGTTTCCTCCGGTGCGGACATAGTAGGTTTCGGCCAGGAGGACTGGCCCGAAGGCGAAGAGGCAAAGGGCGCCGATCGCCAAATCCGCGAGCGGCCTGAGGGAGGAGCGAGCGCGATTCATAGGACTTTCATTTATCTCTCGTGCCGTTTACGACAAACTGCTGCGTTACAGGCCCCACAGTCTCATACGTTTTGCTTTTTTCATATTCGTTTCCCCACACGATGGCATTTTCGTCATGCACCAACCGGTGCTCTTTCGTGAGCGTCACGCTCACGGTCACCGTCCCGCCCGTCCCGTCCGAGGTGCCGGTTATCAGCCCGGTGTCGGGGTGGATGCTCATCCAGCTCGGTTTTTGTGTGAGCGAGAACTTGAGCGGCTCGATCTTCCAGAATTTGGTCCCAGGCTTGGGCCTGGCGCCGTCCCTTCTCGTGAGATCACCTATGGAACGGATGGCCGTCACCTGGTAACGATAAGGCTGGCCCGCGGGTGCGCTGGTAACCGGGGTGCTGTAGATGAAGGGCCTGGGGGCCTCGACATAATCCGAATCTCCGCTTCGCTTGCCCTTGGCGTCCACCGCGACGACGCGGTAATAGGCCTTGTTGGCGTTCGGAAGGGCGTTGCCCACGCCCAAAACCTCCAGTGAAGTGCCTGCGACCTCGGCCACGAAATTGGCCGGGAAAGGGTTGGCCAACTCTTTGGTGTCGCCCAGCTTGACCTCGTAGGGAGTGTCATGGACGGTGAAGCCCTTCTCATCGCTGCCGTACACTCTGGTACTGGGCAGGCGCCCTCCCCACCGGATTGGCGCTCCAAGTCAATGTGCCGATGCCGGCGGCGGCGTCGTAGTTGATTGCCAAGTCGAGGGGATATGCCGGCCCCTGGGCCGTGAAACTCCAGGTGTCACTCCACGGCCCCCAGACCCCGTGGGAGTCTTTTGCTCTCACGCGCCAGTAATAGGTCGAGCCGTGCGTCAAAAGGCCGGGACGGGGAAGGGTGTAGCGGGTCTGGCCTTTGTCGGTCGTCCTGGAAACATATTTGTCGAAATTGGGAGACATCGGCCATCTCAGGTCGGAACGGTCCGAAAGCTGGAAATGATAATCCGTGATGGGGTCGCCATCGGGGTCGGTGGCGGCGTTCCACTGGAAGACCACATCCGTGCCGTCGCTCTGGCCGCCGTTGGCCGGATAGACGGGGGATTCAGGCGCTTTGGGAGGGCGAGTCCTGGACCTTTCGACCCAGGTGTGCGTGATTTTCAGGTGCCTGGCGGCGTTTGCCCCGCTTCTGTTGTCCGGGTGTTCCAGGTAGGTGAAGCTGTTGTTCCCCACGGTCATGGAGGGCATGGCTAACGGGGCCATCTGGAGGTCGTTAGTGATTCTCAATTCGCTGAGCGAAGCTTCGCCCGTCAATGTGCACTTAATCCAGGTACTCGTTCGCCATGGCGGTGCGCCCTTGGAACTGGCCGTCAAACTCGGCCAACGCCGCCAGCGGCGTATAGACGGGCCTCCCGTCTCTCGGATTTGGCCAGCCTATCTCGAACGCATAGCCGTGGCCGGCGGGAGCCAGGGCGCCCCCGACGAATTGATAAGGCACTTTCATCTGCCAAACGATGATGCCCGTGCCCCCGTCCGTCGCCCTCAGGACACCGTCTTGGTTGGTGATGTTCGTGACGGTCGCGCCTGCCCGCCACTGCGAATCGTTCTTGAAATCCGGAACGTATTCCCAGATGCCGTTGTAGATCGTGTCCGGAACCATCGGGGGATTTCCAGACATATCGCCGTGATATTTCACCGGGGTCTCATGCCCCCACCTCCACTCAATGGCTTCGTGCGGACGCAGGACCATGCCCATGGTCCACCAATTCCAGCCCTTGAGCTTTTGCGTCGTCTCTCCCTCCCAGGTGTAATATTGCGAGTAGTCCTCATTATTCTTAACAGGATTCATGGGACTCATGACTCCATACTGATGCACGCGTTTGATGAGGTCGTGGTCCCGTATCAGCTCTCGCTCGTTGGCCAGGGTGTGGTTGTCCCGCAGGAGCATCATCGTGGCCATGTCCCCGTCAAGCGTGTTATACCTGCCGTCGAAAAAGGCCTGCGGGACGCAATGGCCGGGGCAATGGCTGAAGATGAAATCACTCATTCCGGCTTTGCCAAGCAGGTCCGAGACGCACAGCGTGCTGTTCCCGCAGGTATTGAAACCAAATACATTGATCGCCTGCGACACGTCGCCCTGCGCTCCGTTGTCACCATTGCCTTTGTGGTAGCGACGGGTGATGTAGAAGTAGAATATCGCGAGCGCCTTTTCCCGGTCGGTCGAAAGCCCCTCCACAACCGAGCTCGCTATCGTCTCCTGCGAGAAGAAGTTGATGGGGCCGATTTTCAGCCACGGGTTTATCACTTTCGCCGCGCCGACGTTCTCCATGCGTAGCGAACGGCATGACTCCCAGGTCTGCTCGAACGGCTCCCATACGCCGGGAAGGGTGGTGCACATCTTGCCGTTGATCGTGCCGCCCAGGGTGAGGTTGTAGGTGAAAGGGAAGGTGGTGATGTCCTGGACGTGGCTTTTGGGAACGTCGGTTGGGTCGGTGTTGGACGCCCAAGGCTCGAAGGCCGCCTTCAACCGGGGAGCAGGAGCGAGAGCAAAAAGAACCGCCACGCAGGCAGTCACTCGAAGCGCTTTCAGCATAATTGGACCCGTTTAGAGGAACGGCTGGGGAAAGTCAAGATCGTCTCACTCCACCACCAGCACGTCCGTCACTTCGCCCATCGGCACGGCGAGCTCAAACTCGCCTTGATCCTTCGCCTTGAACTTCACCTCGCCGCTTCGCAGCGACCGCACTGTGCTCACCGGCACCGGCGAGCGGAACTGAACCACCAACCTTTCCGCGGGCTCGCCGCTGAAATTGGCCAGCAGCACGACACCCTTCTGCTGCGTCCATAGCGGCCAGGCAAGAATCTGGCTGACCGATGTGCTCGCGGCAGGCCGCGCGCCGGACTCTAGCGCAAAGGCCGCAATCGCTTGCCGCCGGTGATCGGAGGGAAACACGATGGCCTTGGCTAGCTTCCCCTCGACCTCGCGCGCGCCGTCCATGTAAGCCTTCCCGACCGTCCGCGGCTCGATGCGCACCAACCCGGCCCCGTGGGCAGTCTGGTACGGCTCCGTTACGGGATCATGGCGAGTGATGGTCGTTTCGCGCGCAAGGATCGGCCGGCGCCAATCGTCCACTTTGATCGGCTCGCCCCATCGCTTGAGGTCCCCCGCCGGTTTCCACGCGCGTGACTGCGCGCCGAGCATCGGGTTCCAGGCGTCTGTTGGTGTGTCGTACTCATCGCGCAACCCAGCCCAACCGCTGCACCAGAGCCGCCCGCCCGAGCGCACCCACTGTTCGAGTGCATCCGCAGCCGCGGCCGGGACCGACTCGTTCACCACGTAGCAGCACTTGTAGCCCCGCGCCGCGAAGCGCCCGTCCGCGACCTCCTCATCCGAAACAATATCCACCGGCAGCCCCGCGTGCAACAGGGCCAGATAGACCATCATCTGCTCGCACTGCTCGGTGTCGTCCTCTTTCCACACCGGCCAGCTTCGCGAATAGACTAGCGCCACCTGCGCTCGGGGCGCTCGGCCATCGGCCAAAAGATCGTCCACCTGCCCCAGCTCGCGGGCCAACTCGCCCACGCCCTGGACCATGGGGAGGTTGTCCGCCCAGTCATCGAAGAAGGTGTAAGCCGGGCCATAGTAGTAGAAGTCGAAAATCTTCGCCTCGCGCGCCAGGCAGGCGAACGTCCGCAGTTTGACCGCCGTCCGATTCGCATCCCGGGTGATGTAGCAGCCGAGCGGCGGCTCGGCGGGCCGGGCGGCCGCGCGCGACCAGTCCATCAGCAGCGTGTTTAGCTCCATGGGCACTCGGGGATTCCCGTTGCCGCACCAGTCTTCGTTGAAGCCGAGCGACACACCGCGCAGCTTTCCGAATTCAAACGCGTCGATCCCCCGCGGCAGCGTCCCGTAGTCATACCACCAAGGCGGCCCGAAATTCACGCGCGTGCCCACGCCGGGGGCCAACTTCTCCACTTCCCGGGTGGCCAGTGCGTAGAGCCGCGTGGTCGAGTGATTCCAGAACACGGAGGACCAGTAGAAGAGCCGGCGGGCGTGGAGGCTTGAGGCTTGATTCTCGATGGTTGTTTTTCCGGCCACCTGCTCGCGTATGTTGAAGAACTCGCGCCAGTTCAGCCGCGGCGCAGTGACCTCCTCCCATGACTGGCGGCCGAAAAACTCCGGCGAGAGTCCGCGCTGCCGCAGGAACGAGTGAAACTCCTGCTGATACTCCGCGCCATCGAAGGGCAGCCCGTCGGGTTCGTCCATCAGGTCGGCAATCACCGCGGGCAGGCCGAACGGGTGCGCCTGACGGGTGCGCCCCACGCCGTCGGCGTAGGACCGCTCAATATACTGCCGAAGTGAATCCCACTTCAGCGGGACCGCGCCTCCAAGTTTCGCTTCGCGCGGCGGGGTTTCCACCGACCGCCAATAAACTGTGCTTCGGTCAAGGCCGTGCGCCGCCGCCTGCTTCCGCAGTTCGCCGGGTTGTCCGCCGTTCTGCTCCCAGAACCCGTTCATCCCGAGCATTTGGATAATGTCAAAATCCATCCGGGCAATCTCCGGGTCGGTGTAGAACTGCCCATTGGACCGGAACCCCGTCAGGCACCAGATTCTTCGCGGGAGCGGTCCGTCCGCCAGCTTCAGCGCCTTCACCTCGGCGAGTCGGCGTTCCGTGTCCTCGCGAATGCTCAGCAGCCGCTTGGAATCTCTCGATAGATCGACCGGCAAACGAAGGGCGATCACGTTACCGGGGTCGTGCTCCGCAATGGACCGGACGATGGCCGCCTCGTTCGCCGCCGTCGCCACCTCAAACCGCGCCTCCACCCCGCTGCCCTCCAGCCCCGGCTTGGTCTCAAAGAGGAAACGCACTGATGGCACGCCCTTGCCCAGCAGGGAGGTTAGTTCAATCCAGTCCGACTGCTGCGCCTGGACCCACCCGCCTTGGGTTGCCGTGGCCCCTGCGTCCTTTCCTGCAAAGAGTTCCGTTTGTTTGCCCCCGGGATGATGCGCGACAATGTGCATCCGCCAAGCGACTTCGGGCGGTGACAAAAGCGCCACCCGCACGAATACGCCGGCTGGACTGGCGCCGAAAACGACTGCCGGGACAAGCAGCGCCAAGATTGCTGCAGTCATTCTTCTCATCTACTGCTTCTCTGGGATCTTAGCTCATTTGGGCAATGCGTCAATGACGTCGCCGCGCAGCTCGAGCCGTGCCGGGAGCAGATCGGGCCGCTCGGCGAGAGCTTCGGCGGTGATTGCTTTTGCTTCATCGGTGCGGCCGCCGTTCTTCCGCACCAACGCAAGGAGGTAACGAGCTTCGGCCCTGCAGTGGACGTTTTTCAAGTCGCGCTCGGACCCGCCGAGGGCCCTGCCAACGGCGGGGTAGCGGTATTCAACACCCACTCCCGGCGGCACGGCGGAGTGGTCACACTCTCCAAGGCCGAAAGCTCGCGCGGCGAACGAGTCGGCGACGAAATCGCGATTCCAGCCAACGGATTTGTGACCCTGAGATTAGGGTTTTGAAAATCCCCATGCTTGACCGCCTCCATCAGATTGAGTATCCCAACCCTCACTATGAAAGCATCCCTCTGGTTTGGCGCTCCTGTAATGATGGTGCTGGTTTTCTCGCTGAGTCTGTCCGCGCAGCCGGCCGCGGACGGATTCATTCCGATTTTTGACGGCAAGACGCTCAACGGCTGGCACGCCAGCGCCAAGACCGGCCACAGCCGGGCCAGCGAGCACAAGTCCGGCGGCCGCTGGTTCGTCCAGGACGGCGCGCTTGTGGGCAGCCAGGACGTCCCCGGCAATGGCGGCATCCTGATTACCGACGAGCCCTTCGGCGACTACGAAATCGTGCTCGAGATGAACAATGATTTCGGCCCTGACAGCGGCCTGTTCCTCCGCAGCACCGAGGACGGCACGGCCTACCAGGCGATGATTGACTATCATCCGAACGGCAACCTGATGGGCATCTACGGCGAAGGCCGGCTCGGCGGCAAGCCCGCCGTGCTCAACTTCACCTTCACCGACAAAGTCACGGTCATCATCCAGCGGACCAATTCGCCGGTGGCGCTGCCGGTGCTGGTCGAGTCGTGGCCCTTTTTCTGGCGCCACGGCCAGTGGAACGAGTTGCGCGCCCGCATCGTGAACAATCCGCCCACGATTGCGACTTGGGTCAACGGCGTGAAGTTCATGGAGTGGACCGAGACCCAGAAGCGCCACCCGGACGCCGGCGGCATCGCCTTGCAGGTCCACGGTGGAGGCGATTACACTAAACAATTCGTCCGCTACCGGAACATCCGGCTCAAGAAACTGGAGAAGTGATCTGGAGGACAAGCTCCGGCAGGTCTGAATTGGCGCCAGTCATGAGGCACAACAAGACCCGGATTAGGACCAGGCTCATCGCCAGCATCCTCGGGCCTGGAACTATCAGCGCGATTTTTGGATGACCGGGACGGAGTTCCAGCCGCAGGCTTTCCTCCCACAACGGCTGCCCAATATTGTTCGCGAGCGCGAGACCCGCCGGATCGCAGTCATGGAACGGCGCGCGGAGGGCGTCCTTCTGCGAGTGGAGGACGTCTTCGGCCACGAGCAGTACGGCATCGCGGCCAATCGGCTCCTCGCCGGGGAGCGGGGCTATGATTCAAAGCGCGTGTTCATCGGCGGGCTCGAGTTGGGGGCGATCTTCGGCGTGAATTTGAAGTTGTCCGAGTTCCTCGCGCACTGCTCGCTTTGTCTCGATCCACTCTTACAACCGCGCCGAAATAATGGCCGCCAAGCTGGTACGGGCCAAGGAGATGGCCTTGCAGATCGATCCGGAATACTACCGCGACCTCTGGATCAACTCGCACGAATCGTGTCCCGACTGGATGCCGCCGCCTTGCGCGTGCTGCTCTATGCCCACCACGCGCAGGACACCCAAGCCCGCTCCGAGGCCGAGTTTGATGTGATGCTCGACCTGTCCGGTTTCGAGCGACACCCCATGCAAGTGCATGAATACCGCTTCGACAAGGACCACGATTCTTACTTCCGCCTCGCCCGGGCGCTCCGCGACCACACCATGCCGCCGCGCTATTCCGGCGCGGAGGTCGAGCAGGTCCAAAGGTTAGCCGCGTGTCATCCGACGCGAACGGCGGCCGCAGAAGTCGATTCCAACGGACGGCTGGGTTGGACGTTGCGCTTGGCGGGCAACGGCCTCAACTTCGTGGTCATCGAGCCAGTTGCTTCCCGAGCCGGAGCGACTGAAGTCAGGTCCGAGCATATACTCACACCTGCCCCTTAGCACGGCTCGCCAACTGGCCTCTGAGATGATTACAAATCCCTTCGTCCGGTGGACCGCAACCAGGAATGAGTTGTGTAAATCGGCAAATGCTCCATTATCGGGATATTAAGCCGATCGAGTTCAACGATAAAAAGGCCCGGTATCCATGAATAACAATTTGATCCTGAATCGACGTGAGTTTCTGCGCAACACCGGCCAGGCGGCCACGACGCTGGCGGCGGCCTCTGCATTTGCGCCCGCGGTTCTCTCCGCCGCATCCGCCGCCAAAACCATTGGTGTCGGCTGCATCGGTCTGGGGACCCGTGGTGGCGACCTGATCGATGCGGTCGTACAGGCCCCCAACGTCAAGGTGGTGGCGGTCTGCGACGTCTATGGGCCGCATCGGCAGAAAGGCATTCAGCGCAGCCTCAATCCGCAAGTCAAGGCCTACGCGGATTACCGGGAACTGCTGGCCGACCCGAATGTCGAGGCTGTGGTCATTGCGACGCCGGACCACTGGCACTGCCAGATGGTGCTCGACGCTGTGAAAGCGGGCAAAGACATCTACTGCGAGAAGGGATTCTCCCGGACCCTGGCCGAGGCCAAGCGGATGCGCGACGCGCTCAAGCGAAGCCGGGTGGTGTTCCAGTTGGGCCACCACGCGCGCCAGGCCACCTGCGCCTTGCAGGCCAAGGAACTCATCGCCCAGGACATCCTCGGTCCCATCACCCTGGTGCGCACGGGCCGCTTCAAGGCGTCCGACCCGGCGCACCCCAACTGGCGCTGGTACGGGTATTACGAGCAATGGGACCGGCCCGACCCAGCGCAAGTCGTCAAGGAGGTGAATTGGGACCTCTGGCTGGGGCCGGCCCCGAAGATTCCGTGGAACGAGCGCCACTTCTGGCACTGGCGCTGCTATTGGGCCTACGGCACGGGCTATGCCGGCGACCTGCTGTCGCACGAAATGGACTTCGTGCAGTATCTCCTCGGTCACGGCATCCCGGACAACTGCTCTTGCCGCGGTTTGCTCTCGCAGCTCCGGGACGATCGCGAGGTCCCGGACACCTGGGCCGCCACCTACCAGTTCGAGAAGCTGGGCCGCACGGTCATTTTCACCGGGAGCATGAACACCAGCGTGGCGCAGCCCGTGGAAATCTGCGGCCGGGACGGCACGCTGCGATTCGACGACATCGCGCACAACGTAACCACCTTCGAAGTATTGCCCGAGCGCCACAACCGGCGTGCGAACCTCCCCAAGGGCTATGCGCGAGGCAAAACACCCGCTCAGCCCAACCACATGGTGGACTGGGTGAACTGCATCCAAAGCCGCGGCCTCCCGAAATGCTCGACCGACGAGGCCTTCATCGAAAGCGCGACCGCCCTCATGTCGCTGGTTTCGCACCGGGAACAGCGCCTGGTGCGCTGGGATGCCACCCGGGAAGAAATCGTGTAAAACGGCAACCCGGTCCGCTTCCGCAACATAAAGATTCGCCCGCTGTGAGCCGGAATGATGCCGTGAGAATCCGGCTTCAGTTCACACTGGCCGCCGTGTGTGGAGGGACAGGGTCACCGCGCGGCCGCCCCACGCGGCGGCAGGCAAATCCGGCTGATCGATTTTTCATGTCAGGTTTTGAAGGCTCATGCGGGATAGCGGTTAGCGAAAACGGTATGTTGTCGAACGAAACAAAGGTCGCCCAGCTCGTGCTGGCATCAAGAGCCTGCTCATCAGATTATGAAGAGAAACCTCGCCTGTTCCTTGGCCGCCATGGCGTTCCTCCTCCGGGGAATGGCGGCTGATGTGCCATGAAATTGAATATGACGACTGCCTTTCTGAAACTGGCCATGGTCGCGGCCAGCGTGGCTTCAGCCATTAACACGTACTCTGTTGATACGGCAGCGGCTGCCACCCTCGAGCCAAGACCAATGCCAGGGGGTTTCCCCAAGGCCGGCCTGCAACTGTGGCTCTGTGCCAGCCAAGTGGAGCAGGCCGATGGCGCAGTCACCTTGATCAAGGATCTGAGCGGCAACGAGAACCACGCGCGGCGCGACGCCCCCTCGGCGACCCCGGCGGCGTTGCCCGGCAAGGGAGCGGCGCAACATCCCTTCCTCTACGCCGGCGAATGGGACACCCGCAAACCGCAAGAGCAGTCCATCTTTATCGTCCGTGAAGGCAAAATCGTCTGGCAATATTCCATGCCGATAAAGACCGCCAGCGGCGGAAACCAGGAGTTCGACGACGCCACGCTGCTGTCCAATGGAAACGTCATCTTCTCCCGGATGTCGGGAGCGGGAATGGTCAGCCCGGACAAGAAACTGCTGTGGGATTATCCCGCTCCGCCCCGAACCGAAATCCACTCCTGCCAGTCCATCGGCAAAGACCGCGTCTTGATCATGCGCAACGGCAATCCGGCTCAGGCAATGATCATCAACACCGCCACGGGAATCGTTGAAAAGGAAATCCCCATCCCGACCCCCGTTACTGGCACGCACGGGCAGTTCCGGCACATCCGCATGACCAGGGCGGGCACGCTGCTGGTGCCGCACCTCGGGGAAGGCAAAGTCGTCGAGTATGACCTGGACGGCAAGGTGCTTTGGTCCGTTCCAGCCAAATCGCCCTGGCATGCGGTCCGGCTCAAGAGTGGCAACACCTTGATCGCGGGGGACTGGAGCCGCTACGCGCGCGAGGTCAACCCCAAGGGCGAGACGGTTTGGGAGTTTACGCAGGCGGACGTGCCCGGCTACAGACTGGGTAACATTCAGACGGCCCACCGACTGGCCAACGGCAACACGGTGATGTGCTGCTGGATCGCCGGAGACAACGACACGTCACATTGGCCGGGCACCGTGCAGGTCTTGGAAGTGACTCCGGACAAGACCATCGTTTGGGCTTTGTCATCCTGGAAAGACCCTGACCTGGGGCCGGCCACCCACATCCAGCTTCTCGATGAGCCGGACGCGTTGGAAGACGCGCCCCACTGATTCTTGCCATGAAAGAAATCAAGCACTGGATAGCTTCAATTGCGACTTCGGCCGTCCTGATCAGTGGCGCCCCCTGCTTGCCCAGGAGTGGCCACAGTGGCGCGGCGTCAATCGTGATGGCAAAGTCACGGGGTTCGATGCCCCGGCTACCTGGCCCACGAACCTGACCCGGAGATGGCAAGTGGCTGTCGGCAAGGGGGACGCATCGCCTGTGCTCGCCGGCGAGAAGCTCTACGCCTTCGGCCGGCAGCAGGCCGATGAAGTCGTGCGGTGCCTCGACCCTGCCACCGGCAAGCCCATCTGGGAGGCGAAGTATCCGGCTGGCCGAGTGGTCGGCGGCCCGGCCGCCGGGCATCCTGGGCCGCGCAGTACCACCCGTGGTTGCCGGGAGCAGGATTTGCACGCTCGGCGTCGGCGTCATCCTGTCCTGCTTCGATGCTGCTAATGGCGCGCTCCTCTGGCGCAAACAGACCGCCGCCGATTATCTGGGCGCCTCAACCAAATCTGATGCCTCCATGTCGCCGATTGTCGTGGATGGACGCTGCATCCTCCATGTCGGTGACGGCACCAACGGAGCCATAATCGCCTTCAACGTCGCCAGTGGCGAACCCAAATGGAAGTGTGACGGCGACGGCCAGGCGAGTTCCTCACCCGTAGTCATGACCACGGCCGGCAAAAAGCAACTCGTCACCCTCACGGCAAAGCACCTGGCCGGTCTTGACCTGGCTAACGGCAAGCTGCTGTGGCAGGTGCCCTTCCAGGCCACGCAGGGCAACAACACCACGCCGATTGTCGATGGCTCGACGGTTGTTTATACGGGCCAGGGCAAAGGGTTGTTCGCGCTGAAGATCGAACCGCAGGGGGAAGGCTTCACCACGACGCCGCTCTGGACGAACACGCAAGCCGGCGCCCGGTTCACGACCCCGGTCCTCAAGGACGGCCTGCTGTTCGGATACAACAATGGCTTTTTCTGCGCCAGCGCCCAGAGCGGCGCGACGCTCTGGAGCGACCCCGTGAGGCGTGGCCAGAGCGCCGCACTGGTCGATGGCGGGCCGGTCATTCTGGCCCTGACCCTCAACGGCGAGTTGGAAGCCTTCAAGCCCATCAACACCGAATACGCCGAGCTCGCGCGGTTCAAGGTTGCTAACGCCGAAACCTGGGCGCACCCCCTCGTCGCAGGCAAGAGGGTCTTCGTCCGGGACAGCGAGACGGTGAGTTTGTGGACCCTCGATTAGCCCTTGGCCGACATGCACCTGAATGATCCAACAATAAGACACACGGCACCATGAAAACTCAATGTTGCTTGTCAATCGCTTCACTGATTCTGGTCGGCTCCTGGGGCACCGATGTCTTTGCGCAGGCGGAGTGCGCCGCCGGCGGAAATCTCCGCGGCGTACGGGTTGACGGCGAGTTGATGGCCTTCGGCACCAGTATCCGCGCGGTCGTTCCCGCCGCGGCGGCAGAGGGCCAAGGCGGCCGCGGCGGCGGCCCCGGCGGACAGTTCTCCCGCGATGGCGGGGCGCTGATCGTGACCGGGAGCCTCACCGGCGGCGCCGGCCGCGGCGGTGGGCCAGGCGGTGGCGGCCGTGGCCGCGGTGGGGCGCCCGCCGCTGGAGCGAGGTATCGCGCCACCTACAAAGACGTTGCTCCGGGGACGGTGGAGGCCGAGATTCAGATTACCTCGACTACGAACATTCCTCATGCAAGGGGTCTTCTTTGCCATCGCCCTGCCGGGCGCCGATTACGCCGGCGGCTCGGCTCAGTGGCTCGCAGCCGGCCTCGGGAGCGGAAACCTCGGTGTCTCTGGCCGCCGCCCCGCCCGCTTTCACGAACCTCTACCTGCGCGCATCGGCCAAAGGCGTACGCGTGGTTGCTCCACGGCGGCAGATTGAGCTTAGCTTCCCGGCGCCAATGGGGTTGATCATCCGGGGCGTTCGCAGCCGCGGCAACAGCGACATCGAAGTCACCTTCCCCCTTAACCTGGGGGATCTAACCAACGGACAGAATGTTCGCGCCGCTTTCACGATCAAAGCGACGGGTGAAGTGGACAAATCTCCTGCCCGGCTCGTGATGGATACATCCCGGCCCGGCCGCAAGTACGACGGCATGGGCGGCAACTTCCGCATTCAAAGCCCGGCCGACGCGCCCCAGATTCAGTACAACCTGGACAACCTGCGCGTCGCCTGGGGCCGCGTGGCCATGCCGTTGGACCGGTGGCAGCCAAACGAAGAAACCGACCCGGTCGAGGCTGCCACGACAGGCACGTTGAACACGAGCGTCCGCGAGGCAATGGAGATGGCGCAAAAGCTCGCCCGGAAGAACATTCCCACGGTCATCAGCATCTGGTCCGCCCCGAGTTGGGCCTTGGCGACGGGCGGCGGCAGGGCGCAGGGGACGCGCGCGCATCAATCCCGAAAAATGGGACAAAGTCTGCAAGTCCATCGGCTCGTACCTGGAATACATCGAAACAGAACTACGGCGCCGAGCCGGTGCTCTTCTCGTTCAACGAATCCGACATGGGCATCAACGTGCTCCAAAGTCCGCAGGAGCACGCCGATGCCATCAAGCGTTTGGGGTCCTATTTTGTGTCGCGCGGGCTCAAGACCCGGATGCTCCTGGGCGACACCGGCAACCCTACGGGCGACAAGTTCATTGACGTGGCGCTGGCCGATCCCGAAGCCGCCAAGTACATCGGCGCGGTGTCGTTCCATTCCTGGAACAGCGGCACAACCGAACAATACACGCATTTCAGCCAGGCAGCGCGGAAGCTCGATGTGCCCCTGCTGGTGGCCGAGGGCGGGCTCGATCCCAGCGCGCACCAGTATCGGGCCATCTTCCTCGAACCCTGGTTTTGCCTCAACGAGATCGCCCAGTACGTCGAGATCTGCCGCGTGGCCCAGCCGCTGTCCATCTTGCATTGGCAGCTCACGGCGGACTATTCAATCCTCACTGGCGGGAATGGCGGCCGGCCGTTGGAACCGGCGCAGCGATTCTGGGACATCAAACAACTCGGCATGACGGCCCCGGATTCCACGGCCATGCCGGTCACCTGCGACAATCCCAAGGTTATCTCGTGCGCGTTTGCGGATCACGGAGCCTGTGTCGTGCATTTGGTCAACAACGGCGCCGCGCGCACGGCCACTGTCTCCGGGTTGCCGGCAGGTATCAAAGAAATGCGCGCGCTCGTGACCGACAGTCGTCGCGGCATGCAGGAGACCGGACGGGTGCCGGTCGTCCAAGGCACGGTTCAATTGCCGCTGCCCGCCATGAGCTTCACCAGCCTGGTCGGAAATCCATGAACCGATTACAAAGCTAAAACACAAGGGAAATCTATGAACCTAGCGCAAGCGGGCCTCAGTGCGTTGATCGGGCTGTTGTGCATCAATGCTTCATCACTTCCCGGCGCCGAAAGCGCCGTTCGGCCCGTCACCCCCGATGCGTCCCCGGAGGCGGTGGAGTTGTTGAACTTCTTCTACCGCATTTCCGGCAAGCAAACCTTGAGCGGCCAGCACAATTTCCCGGGGGACAAAGACAAGCACACCTCGGCGGCGGTGAGAGCCTGGGGCAAGACGCCTGCCATTTTCGGAAAGGACTGGGGCTTCGCCAAGGAAGGCGACCAGGATTCCGCATACGTGCGCAACGACATCGTCGCCGAGCTCAAGGAGCACTACAGGAACGGCTCGCTCGTCGTGATGTGCTGGCACGAGGTGCCGCCAACGGCCGACGAACCGGTTACCTTCATGAGACGGCGTGGCGGCGGCGCGCTCACCAACCTGACCGATCTGAATACCGTGCAAGGCCAGCTCAGCGAAGCTCAATACAAAGACCTGCTCACTCCGGGCACTGAACTCCACCAGCGCTGGTGCGCCCAGGTCGATGCCATCGTGCCGTATCTCAAGAAGCTCGAGCAGGCCCGCGTGCCGCTGCTCTGGCGCCCCTTCCACGAGATGAACGGCGCCTGGTTCTGGTGGGGCGGAGGCCGCGGAGAATACGGCACCGCCGCGATGTACAAAATGATGTTCGACCGGCTCGTGAAGCATCACAAAATCAAGAACCTGATCTGGGTTTGGAACGTGGATCGGCCCGAGGGCACATCCCTCAAATTCGAGGAATGCTGGCCCGGACCTGAATACGTGGACGTCCTGAGCCTGGATTGTTACCGGGAATTCAAACAGTCCTATTACGAGGAGTTGTTGAAGCTGGCGAACGGGAAACCGATTGCCCTGGGCGAAGTGGGCGGCAATCTGTCGCTGGCGGCGCTGCAGGCTCAACCCAGATGGACGTGGTGGATGGTATGGGCCGGCAGCGGCGTACGCGGCGACACTACGAACCGCCTCGCGGCGATCGTCAATGACCCCCATTCCTGGAGCCTGAGCGATCCCGATTACCGCAAGGCCATCGCGCCGATTCGTCTCGCTTCCGGGCTGCCAGCCGAGCCGCCCGCACCGCCGGCGCCCTAAAGCCGAACCACCCGATGCGAGATCAACGGACCCCACCCCATGAACCTATGAAAACCCGATTACACCTGTTCCTTGCGCTTGGTCTTTTGCTGCCGTTCGCGGGCGCCCGCGTTTCCGCGCAATACCAATATCCCTTTCAAAACCCAACTGTGCCTCTGGAGGAGCGCGTCAACAACATTGTCTCCCTGATGACGTTGGATGAGAAGGTGGCGTTGCTGTCGCAACGGCCTGGGGTGCCCAGGCTGGGGATCCGCTCGATGATGCAGGTCGAGGGCCTCCACGGTCTCAGGGCGCGAGGCGCCGCCACCACCTACGCCCAGTCTATCGGCCTGGGCGAAACTTGGGACACCGACATCCTCCATGAGGTTGGGGCCACCGAGGGGTACGAAGCCCGCTACATCTTCCAGAACACCAATTTTCACGCGGGCGCGCTGGTCATCCGCGCGCCCAACGCCGACATGGGCCGCGACATCCGCTGGGGCCGCAACGAGGAGTGCTACGGGGAGGACCCGTTCCTCAATGGCACTCTTGTTGTCGCGTTCATCAAAGGCATGCAGGGTGACGACCCCAAGTATTGGCAGGCCGCTGCCCTGCTCAAGCACTTCCTGGCCAACAGCAACGAAAAGGGCCGCGCCGGCTCTTCCTCCGATTTCGATGAGCGGCTCTTCTATGAGTACTATTCGGTCCCCTTCCGCATGGGGTGGGTCGAGGGCGGGGCGCGCTGCTTCATGGCCGCGTACAATGCCTGGAACATGATTCCCATGACCGTTCATCCCATCATCCAGGGCGTGGTGGTTAAGAACTGGGGCGTCGACGGCGTCATCTGCACGGACGCCGGTTCGCTGGGCAATATGATCCGAGCCCACCGCTACTACGGGGATCTCGCGCATGGAGCCGCCGGGTCCGTCAAGGCCGGCATGAACCAGTTCCTGGACCAATACGAAGCGCCCACCCAGGACGCGCTCAAGCAGAACCTGCTCACCGAGGCCGACCTTGATAAGGCCATCAAGGGCACCTTCCGCATCTGGGCCCGTTTGGGCTTTCTCGACCCGCCCGAGGGCAACCCCTACACCAAAATCGGCGCTGAGAGCACGCCTCCCTGGACCACCCAGAAGAGCAAGGATTCCGCGCGCCTTGCCACGCAGAAGTTGATCGTGCTGCTGAAGAACGCGGGCAATCTCTTGCCGCTGGACAAGGCCGCCTTGAAATCCGTCGCCGTCATCGGCCCGCGCGGCGACGAGGTCGTTCGCGACTGGTATGGCAGCACACCCCCGTACACGGTGACCCCTTTGGCGGGCATCAAGAACAAGCTCGGTTCCAGCGTGGCCGTGGAATACGCCGACGGGAAGGACGTGGCGGCGGCGGTCGCGCTGGCCAAGTCCTCGGAGGTCGCCATCGTTTGCGTGGGCAACAGTCCGAACGCTGATAACAAGTGGATGAAGGTGAACGATGACAGCGAGGGCCGCGAAGGCATAGATCGGCAGAACATTACCCTGGGTAGCGGGCAGGAGGAACTGGTCAAGCAGGTCTTCGCGGCCAATCCCAAGACGGTGGTTGTCCTCGTCTCCAGTTTCCCTTACGCCATCAACTGGCCCCAGGAGAATGTCCCGGCCATTCTCCACCTGGCCCACAGCAGCCAGGAGGAAGGCAACGCCCTGGCCGATGTCCTGTTCGGCGACTACGACCCGGCCGGCCGGGTTTGCCAGACCTGGCCCAAGTCGCTGGAGCAAATTCCGACCATGATGGATTACAACATCCGTCATGGACGGACCTACATGTATTTCAAGGGCGAACCGCTCTATCCATTCGGCTTCGGCTTGAGCTATACGACCTTCAACTACTCGAACATCAAGACCAGCAGCGAGACCCTGAGCAAGGACGGTACGGTCACAGTCAGCGTTGACGTGCAAAACAGCGGCAAGGTCGCCGGCGAAGAAGTCGTGCAACTCTACGTCAAGCATCTCCAGTCCAAGGTCGAACGGCCGTTGAAGGAACTGCGTGGCCTCCGGCGCGTCGCCTTCCAGCCGGGCCAGACCAGGACGGTGGAATTGCCGCTGCCTGCAAAGTCGCTCGCGTACTGGGATATCAGTCAGCAGGCGTTCGTCGTCGAGCCGGACACGGTTGAAATCAGCGTTGGCGGCTCCTCCAGCGACGAGAAGCTCAAGACGAGAGTGTCGGTTCAGTAGCGCACCTCCTTCACCAGCTTGCACATCAAAATGAGAAACACGGGTCGAAATCGCAATTCTGGTTTGGGTTTGGGCTTTTTGGCGCTGACCATCGCCGCCTGGTCTGTCTGGGTCTCCGTCTTAGCCGCCGCGGTTCCCATGGCTGGCACAGGCGCGTTAAAGGTCGAACAGGGCGCCAACCCGGCCGCCAAGGATTCCTGTTTCCAGTGTCACAGCGTCATCGAAGGCACAAGCGTTACTTTCAAGGATGACGTGCATTACCGCCACGCGATTAGCTGCGCCGACTGTCACGGGGGCGACTCCA
>CAVQND010000003.1:0-17205 GCA_963713735.1 uncultured bacterium | reverse complement strand
CGAAGATTAAGACGATAAACCATTCACCGCCGCTCCATGAAATTAAAAATCCTCATCCCCGCATGGCTTCACTGGAACGTGGGTGAAACCGTCGCCTCCTTCGGCGGGGCGGACCTGCTCCGCCATCGTGATGGCCGCTGGGAACTTTGCGGAGGTTCGCCTGGAGACCACGCCGCGGCCCGTGAATGGTGTTCTCTCTTTGAGCATGAGGCCAACTTCCCCAGCGCGCCCTTGCCGGCTGCCGCTGAGCAGCCAAAGGCCCGAAAGCTCGTTCCCAAGCGCATACTGATTGCCGACGACGACCCCCTCGTGCGGGGCAGCCTGGCCGCGGTGCTGGAATCCGAGGGCTACGTGGTGGACGAAGCGCGTAATGGCATCGAAGCCGTCACCCGCGCCATTGAACACCTGCCTGATCTGGTCTTGCTCGACCTCAACATGCCGGACTGGGATGGCTGGACAGCTTTCAGCCAACTTGACCGGATCATCCCCTTGTTGCCGGTCATTGTGATCACCGCCCGCCCCAATCAATTCGAGAAGGCCGTGCGGCTGGGGGTGGATGCCTTCATGGAGAAGCCGTTGAACATCCCGATCCTGGTGGGCGCCATCAAACGCCTCACCGGCGAAGACGAGAAGCGTCAGGTGCACCGCCTCACCGACCCCGCATTCGTCACCCAGTTGCTCCGCAGCACCGATTCCTGAGCAACCGGAACCATGGCGGCGCGCGAGCCACTCTGCAATTCAACGCTGAACCGAAGGACCGACACTCGACCCCAAACGCATCCTCGTGGTGGACGACGATCCGACTGTGCGCGATTCCCTGAACGACGTGCTTGTGGCCGAAGGTTACTTTGTCATTCCGGCCGAGAACGGACAGCAGGCGCTTGATTTCGCCAACCAGTTGCCGGTTGACCTTGCTTTGCTCGACCTGAACATGCCCGTCAAGAACGGCTGGGACACCTTTGAGGAACTCACCCGGGAGCATCCGCTCATTCCCATCATCATCGCCACCGCGCGGCCCAACCAACTCTTTACTGCGCTCAACGCCGGCGCCGGCGCTCTGCTGGAGAAACCGATGGACATCCCGACGCTGTTGCGAACGATGGAAAAACTGTTGGCTGAAACCGCCGAGCAGCGTCTCGCGCGCCTGGTCGGGAAGAATACAGAATTCCACTACAAGCCCGCGACGGCGAGTCATGAATGCAGCCGGCAGGCAAGGCACTTCTTGAAACGTTCAAATGAGGAACAAAAACTCGAAATAAAAAAGCAACACTTATGAAAGGAAAATGCAGATATGAAAATCGGCTACCGGAGCTCCAACGACACCCGTCACTCGAGGCCCTTGTTTGTCGTGGTGAGTAAATTCGACACGGACAGTTTTCCGGTGCGCGTGCGACACCTCCAGTTGGGACAAACCAAGGCGTTGAAAACTCCGTCGGGAGTCAGCAGCCTTGAACGGCGAGGAATCCCCCAGCGCCGACGGCAGCGGAAGCTGAACCCGATCGATGTTGTTCCAAAGCCGCCGGACGTTGCGCGACGAATTGCGGGGAGTGTTTCAACGCTCTTGTGACTGACGAAAAGAAAAGGAGTGCCATTGAAGACAATGTTCAAACGCTTATTTTCGCGCCCGCTCAGGCTGGTCGCGGCGTTGGCGGTGGCCATGGCAGTTTCACCCAGTTCCCCGGCCTTGACCATTACAACCGGGCCTGCTTTCGCCCCGGCGGCGGCGGCGCCGCTGGCGGGCGTTCTGCAACTGACCACCGACGTGGCTTCGCGGGTCAGTGTGTCGGTAAGCGACGGGGCGAACACCTGGCAACGGGACTTTTACGATTATGGCACGAGCCATAGCGTGCCCCTGTTCGGATTCAGAGCCGGGCGAACCAACAACATCACCGTGACGGCATGGGACCGGTTCCGGAACGGGTTTGCAGCCCCGGCGCCGGTGGTTTTCGTCACCGACCCGCTGCCGGCGGATTTTCCGGTGATCAACGTGCTGGTCAGCGAACCGGGAAGAATGGAACCCGGCTATACTCTGTTTCGCGTCGTCAACGCGACGGCGGGCGTGCCCTATGTGACGCTGCTGGACGATACGGGCGAGGTAGTCTGGTACAGCTCCTACAGGTCTTTGGGCCAAGTGCAGGCCGGCATCGATGTGCGGCCATTGGCAGACGGGAATCTCTTCATGTTCGGCACTACCAGTTTCGCCGAGGTCAACCTGCTCGGGGAGATCGTCAACACCTGGACAGTGCCCGACAACCTGAGCGTCGATGAACACGACGGGGTGCCCACCGATCACCATACCATTCTCTACATCAATGATTACAGCCAGGTGGTCGCCGGATTCCCGACCAGCGCGACCGTCCCCAATGCACCAAGGCAGACGACCACCGTCGCCGCCAATCGCATCATCGAAATGTCCTCCACCAACGGGGCCCTGCTGAACAACTGGTCGTTGTTCGATATGCTGGATCCGGTGCGGGTCAGTTACCTTACCTTCACGACGGGCGACACCCTGGGCGTGGACTGGGGACACGCCAATGCCGTCATCGAGGATGCGAGTGGCGATTCCATCATCGCCTCGCTCCGGCACCAGAACGCCGTCGTCAAGTTCTCCCGCGCTACAGGGCAGCTCGCATGGATCCTCGGCCCTCCTCAAAACTGGGGTCCGGAATGGCAACCGTACCTGCTGAGGCCTGTGGGGACCCCGTTCGAATGGAATTACGGGCAACACGCGCCGACGCTCACGCCGCAGGGCACGCTGCTCGTTTATGATGACGGCAATTCCCGGGCGAGCCCGTTTGACCCGCCGGTGCCCGACTCGGCCAATTACAGCCGCGCGGTGGAATACGACATCAACGAGCAGACAATGGAGGTCACCCAGGTCTGGCAATACGGCCAAAATGTTCACGAGCCGTTGTTCACCCCTTTCCTCGGAAGCGCCTGCTGGCAGACCAACACCGGCAACGTGCTCGTCCACTTCGGCGCCGTCACTTACGCGAACCATCTTCCCCCCGGCATCAATGCGTCGGGCGCCATGATGGTGCGCATCCAGGAGGTCACCCACGATGAGAATCCGCAGGTCGTGTTCGATCTCTCCATTTTCGACTACAACAATTCGGACCCGGGGTACCTGGGCTATTGGGCCTATCGCAGCTATCGTGTGCCCGACCTGTACGCCCACCCAGCCAGGCCTGTCGCCGACCTTAACGTTGAATACGACGGTGAGGCGGCACGGTTGACATTCTCTGCCGATCCAGCCAGAACCTACCTCGTCGAGGCCTCCACCGACCTCGCGCAGTGGGAGGACTCGGCGCCGCCGAGAATGCCGGGAGCGGGAATTTCGAGTTCGCAGATATTGAATTGGGCGCAGCGCCGGTCCGCTTCTACAGGGTCGTCACCCAGTAAGGTGCGGGATGGGCAAGCCGAGGGCATGATTTCATTGACCTGGAGCGAAAAATAAACATGGCGGCAGCGGGGGCGGTTGCTCTATAAGGGGAACCAGGTCCTGGCCGGCTTAGTTCGGCGCGCCCTTCGGAGTGAAATTCGCGCGGGGCCGAAAACCGGCCTTGATCCGGGTCGTATGACAACAAAGCTCGACAAGCGGCAGGTGGTGATGGAGGCGATTGGGTTCCGGCGCCCGGCCTACGTGCCGTGGCACGTGCGGCTGACGGTGGATTGCGCCGCCCGGCTCAAGCGGTTCCTGGGGACGGAGGACCTGGAGCCCTTTTTGGACAATCACTTTCTGGACGTGCGCTGCAAGCTGCGGAGCTTCGAGCCGTTGGCGGCCGGCCAGGTGCGGGACAAATATGGCGTCGTCTGGGACCGCAGCGTCGATAAAGACATAGGCACGCCTTCGAGCTGGCCGCTGCGCTCGCCGGAGGATTTCGAGCGCTATCGATTTCCCGATGCCGCCGAGGAGGCGCTTTACGAGGGGTTGGCGGCCCAAGTGGCCGCGCACCAAGGGCTCTTCACCCGTTACAGTCTGGGCATGGCCTTGTTCGAGCGGGCCTGGGCGCTGCGCGGCATGGAGAACCTGCTGATGGACATGCTCGAGCGCCCCGAGTTCTTCGAGCGGTTGCTCGATGCCATTGTGGAGCATCACCTGACGCTCGTGGGCAAGGCCCTGGCCCTGGGCGTGGATTGCGTCCATTTTGGCGACGACTACGGAATGCAGACGGGCCTGATCATGGGTGCGCCCAACTGGCGCAAGTTCATCAAGCCGCGCCTGGCCAG
Source organism: uncultured bacterium (assembly GCA_963713735.1). GTDB lineage: Bacteria > Verrucomicrobiota > Verrucomicrobiia > Limisphaerales > UBA8199 > CAVQND01. The sequence continues at coordinate 12,975 of CAVQND010000003.1, read as the reverse complement.
ATTGTTTGCCCCGGTGCGGGCAGCCGGCAAGGTGGTGTCCCTGCATTCCTGCGGCAAGGTCCAGGAACTCTTCGATGACCTGGTCGAGATTGGCCTCAACCTGTTCAATCCCTTCCAACCGGAAGTGATGGACGTCTTCGGAGAACTGCGCCGCCGCCGGGGAGTTCTGGCCTTCCACGGCGGCCTGAGCATTCAGCGGACGCTGCCCTTCGGGACCCCGGCCGCGGTGCGCGAACAGACGCGGCGGTTGATGGAGGCCGGGCTCGAGGGCGGCTACGTTTTCGCTCCCTCGCACGAGGTGCCGCGCGATGTCCCGCCGGAGAACCTCGTCGCCATGATGGAAGTTGTGCGCTCTTTTGCAAATTCACCATAAAAGACCTCTGAATATATGAACCTGACCTCGAATCGAGCTCTGGCCCCCGGTCTGTGTGCCGCCGGCCTTTTCCTGGCGGCCGTCCTGGCGTCGCGCGCTGAAACCAAAATCCCCGAGGAGGCCAAAGTGGGAGGTTTTGCCATCGGGTGCATCGTTTATACCTTTGATCATTTTACCTTGTTCGAGGCCCTCGAGAAGACGGCGGCGGCGGGCGGCAAGGTCGTCGAACTTTCCGCCAAGACCAGTCTGAGCAAGGAGGAGCCCAACGCGGCCTTTGACTATCAGGCCTCGCCGGAGGTCATCCGGAAGGTCAAAGACAAGCTTGCCCAGTGCGGGCTCACGGCCGTGAGCTATGCGGTGATTCCCTTTCCTCCAACCGAGGTCGAGGGCCGGAAGCTCTTTGAATTCGCCAAGACAATGGGCCTGCGCTCCATCACCACCGAATCGCCCGAGGCCATCAACCTGATGGAGAAGCTGGTCAAGGAATATGACATCATGATTGCCTTCCATGACCATCCCAGGCGGCGCAACAATCCGAACTATCGAATGTGGGACCCCAATTATGTCCGCTCGCTGGTCAAAGACCGCAACCCGCGCCTCGGCGCCTGCGCCGACACCGGCCACTGGGCCCGCTCGGGCCTCAAACCGGTCGAGTGTCTGCGGATTCTCAAGGGGCGGATTGTCAGCAGCCATCTCAAGGATTTGAACCAAATGGGGCCCGACGCGCATGACGTGCCTTACGGCGCCGGTGTGTGCAACGTCGCCGGCATCCTGGATGAGTTGAGAACCCAGGGTTTCGAGGGCAATCTCTCGATCGAATACGAATATAACTGGGACAATTCGCTGCCGGAAGTGGCCCAGTGCATCGGGTTTGTCCGCGGCTACGGCGCGGCCAAGCATTGAACAGGAGGAATTGAACAGGAGAAAACAGAGGAAACGGAGACGGGATAGAACCTCTCTGTTCTCTCCGTTTCCTCCTGTTCAATCCGACCTGAACACATGACAAGCGAGACCCTGTTTTCCACCACCCCGCTCTGTGTCGCGGGAAACATCAACCGCGATGTCAAGGTGCAGCAGGTGCCCGAATCGCCGGGCTTGCTGCGCGACGGCGAGACGGGGGTCTCGGGAATCGTGGAGACGGTGGGCGGGGGCGGGGCCAACAGCGCCTGTGCGGCGGCGGCGCTGGGGGCGCGCGCGCGGTTCGTGGGAAAGACCGGCGCCGACGCCCTGGGCGAGCGGCTGCGGCAGGCCCTCGAGCAGCACGGCGTCAGGACACACCTGGCGCGCGACCCCCGGTGCGCCACCGGCACCACCGTCGCCCTGGGCTATGCCTCGGGCCAGCGGCATTTTCTGAGCTGCCTGCCCAACAACCAAACGCTGGCCTTCGAGGACCTCGACCTGGCGGCACTCGAGGGATGCCGGCACCTGTTGCGGGCCGATGTCTGGTTCTCGCAGGCGATGTTGGAGGGCGGCAACCGGCGTCTGCTCCTGGCGGCGCGGGAGCGCGGCCTGGCCACGTCGTTGGACATCAATTTCGACCCGCAATGGTCCACCGGCCCGAAGGAGGCGATTGCCCGGCGCAAACAGCAGGTGCGGGAAGTGCTCGACCTGGTTGACCTGGCGCACGGCAACGCGCGCGAGTTGTGCGAGTTCACCGACAGCCCCGGCCTGGACAGCGCCTTGCGGCGATTGACCGATTGGGGCGTCAAGGCCGTGGTAGTGCACCTGGGCAGGCAAGGCGCCGGTTACTGGAACAACGGCCACCTGGTGGTCGAGCCGCCCGACCTTGCCCTCAACCCCCTGAACTCGACCGGCACCGGCGACGTGCTCAGCGTATGCATGATCCTCCTCGAGGCCGCTCCGGACCTGTCCATCCGCCAGAAACTCCGCCTGGCCAATGGCGTCGTGCGCGATTTTATGGAAGGGCGGCGGAATCTCATTCCGAGCCTCTGATGGGCCTTATGAGAGTAGTCCCCAACGTTTTGTGCGCGTGCGGCGAGATCTCGTGACCCGCCGTAAGGCAGGCCTTTTTTTGGCCTCCAGGTCCTGGGGCTTTCTCCCAACTCGTCGGATTGTGCCGGCGGGAAGACCGCGACTGAGGTCCGGACATTTTGCACGCCAACGGCGCGTGGGCATATCAGCCCAGGGCAACCGCCCTGGGAAAACTGTCCCGAAATCCCAACCCGCCCTGCAAGGGCGGGAGCAGTTGCCTTAGTCCCAGAGGTAACGCTCATCGAATGCCATCTCATAGCGCTTCAACAACGCTCGGAGTTCTGTCTGAAAGGATTTGCGCTGGTGATGCTCCTCCTGCTGGCTGATGTAGGATTTCAACTCCGGCACCCCCGACTGACCCATTGAGAAGGCTGCATAACCCGCCTGCCAATGGAATGGCGCAAGCTGCGGTCCCTGGGTTTTCAACCATTTGGATGAACCGCGTTTGACCTCCATCACCACTTGGGCCAGCGCCGGGTTCTTGCTCAGGTTAAGCAGCGCATGGGTGTGGTCGGCGACCGAGTTGATGGCCAGGGCGGGCGAATCCAGGTCGCTCAGGATGCCCGCCATGTAGCGGTGCAAGCCCTCCCGCAGAGAAGCGGCCAGGAACGGCTCGCGGTTCTTGGTGCTGAAGGTTAGATGAATGAGGTTCTTGACGAGTGATTGAGACATGCAAGGAGGGTGACCTGCGCCCTTACAGGGCGCAAGAGCCGAATGAGGCCGCCTTTCCCAGGGTGCTACCCTGGGCTGATATGCTGCGCGCTTTCAGCGCGGGCACCATGGGCGGCGGTTCATTCCCTTTCAAACTCGATGGCGGTGGCGGAAAGGCCGGGCAGGACGAGCTTGTCGGGCGCGAGGCAGAGCGGCAGGATGCGTGGCGCGCTCGGGGGCATTCCAGTGGTTGATGACATCCGGTTGCCCGGCCTTGAGCGGGTCGCACAGCGCCTCCGCCTTTACGGGGCGAACCGCCCCGCCAAACCCATTGAAGGCGGCGGAGAACTCGACCGGTTCGGGCCGGGCATTGACGGCGAAAAGGACCACCGATTTCCGGTCCTCGGAAGCGCAAGCGACGAGGTCCAAGCGGTCGCTGAATTGCTCGAGCCGCAAGGGGACGGGCTTGGCATGATGGGAATACAAATACATGACATAATAACTGGCGCGTTTGAGCACGCCGGAACCTGAGGCGGCCGTTTCGATGATCGCCCCGCAGTAGCTGTTGGCCAGGTTCGAGCGGCAGGCCATTTCCACCCGGTCGGAATGGCGCATGAGCAGATGGAGGTAGCGGGCATTCATCAACGCCGCCTCGAGGGTCGCCTGTTTGGCCCGGCCCAATCCCCACGAACCGGCGTCAATATTCCACTCCGTGACTCCCAGCTTGAGCTGCGCGCAGCCCGGCGTGTGGTCGAGCATCTCGGCGATGTGATGGAAATCGCGCTCGCATTCTCCCAGGTCGGCGGTGTAGTGATGCGGACAAACGCAGGCAATGTCCCTGCCCACCCGGTCGAGCAGTTTCTGGCCCGGAAAAGAGGTCATGATGCGCGCGCCCGCATCCGCCTTTTTCATCAGCTCGATGAAGGCCGGAAATTGGTCGAGGTATTGTTGGTTGTTCGGGTTGATCTCATTGCCGATTTGCCAGTACTTCACCCGGTAAGGCGCCGGGTGGCCGTTGGCCGCGCGCCGCGCGCCCCAGCCCGAACCGGCCTCGCCGTTGCAGTATTCCACCAGGTCAGCCGCGCTTTGAGGGCCGTCGGCAAAGCTGACGCAAATCAACGGTTCTGCCCCGGTCAGTTCGCAGAACTGGCAAAACTCGTCAAGGCCGACGTCGTTGGGATCTATCCTGCCCCAATTCTCATTGCGCCAGGGCGCGCGCAGATCGCGGTCGCCGATGCCGTTCTTCCAGCGGTAATGTCCCGGGTCCACGCTCGAGCCGCCCCAGCGGATGACTGCCGGACGCACCTCTTTGACCACCTCGACCACGTCTCGCCGCCAGCCGTTGAGATTGTCCTTGGGCATCAACGAGAGCTTGTCCGCCCACAGCCGGCCTTGGCCCTCGACGCGCAGTTCGAAGACGGCCCGGTCGGTTTCCCCTGCCGAGGTCATCTCGAGAGCGCACTTTTTCCATTGCGCCGAGAGTGCCGGCAGCTCCGCCCGAGCCAGGGTCATCCATTCGCCGGTGGGCAACAGGCACTTGAGCAGGATGGCCGCCTTGACCCCGGTGTCTGAGCGCAGGTAGCCCGAGAAGCGATAGCCCATCCCTTTCCTTGCCGCCAGGCCCGACTGCGTCAAGCTCGCCGGCTGGGGGCCAGCCGTGAGCCTGGCACTGCGGGCGCCATTGAAGGGGTTCTCCGTGTCGAGCGTCCAGGTGGCGTTGGTGTCCCAGGGGCGGTCGCAGATGTCCAGGGAACCATCGAAATAACACCAGTTTGCCGACGGAATAATGCCCTCGAAGGAGCGGTCGTTGAGCAGTTCGGCCCACATCCCCGGCGCCACGTCATCCAGCAACTCGATGAAGTTGCCAAACAACATCGGGTTGATCTTTCCGGCGTGCAGGGCCTGGGAGTGGACGATCGTGCTGAGCTTGGGCATTTGAGCCGCCGCTGGAAGGCAAGCCAGGAGAACCAAGCAGGTCCGCAAAATGATTTTCATAGAAGAATTCTGCCGCCAAAAAGCGCAAAAGACACAAGAATCGAACTCAGATGAAAGGCATCTTAATCCTAATCTCAATCTTAATCTTAATCCTAATCCTAATCCTAATCCTAATCTCAATCTTATTCCTAATCGAAGTCGGCCGGCAAATCCGGCTGGCGGTGATGCGCGAAGAGACGCCGGATTTGCCCCGGTGTGACTCGGGACATCAACAGTTCGGGCAGCTCGTGCTCGCCGAAGAACCCCACTGCGTCGGTCTCCGGGCTGGTGCGCGCCTCCCCGCCCAGGAGAGCGCACAGGAAAAAGAGCTTGTAAATATGGAACGGATACGGAGGTTCGTGCCCGTGCTTGCTGCGGTCGAACACCGCCAGCAACTTCACGGCGCGCGTCTGGAATCCCGATTCATCATAGATCTCCCGGACCACGCTCTCAGCGGGCGACTCCCCCACATCCGCCCATCCTCCCGGTAGGGACCAGCGGCCCTCGCTGCACTCTCGAACCAGCAACAGCGTATCCTGGCGAAACACAACGCCGCGCACATCCACCTTGGGCGTCGCGTAGCCCGTGTCCGCGCCCAGCAGCCCGGAAATCAACGAAACCTCCGCACCCGAGCCGGCGGCCAGCATCTCGCCGGCAATCTGCCGAATCGCGGTGTAACGCTCCACGTCGTAAGGATTGGTCGAAAAGGTCAAGCCGTTCTGGGCAATGGCCTGGAGCCGCATCATCCAATCCAGCCAGCGCGGCGGCGGCGGCGCGGCGGCCCTGGGCTTGGCTGATTGGGGCTGCCGCCTGAAGGCGGCGTTCCGGGTTCGGGGCGGCGGTTTCGGCTCGGCCTTGGGCTTCACTGGTTCCTTGGGCATTTCCGGCAAACTCATGGCTCCTCTTTCCGAAGCGCCTGCGCCAGCGCCTCCTTCACGGCGTCCAGGCGCGCCGGCAGCTCGACAGGCTGGTTCGCGTGGCGGCAAGGGAACTCCAATTCGCGCTGGTGATATTTGACCTTCATCTCGACGAACTTGAGCCCGTGGGCGGTCGAGATGACCACCACGCGCTCGGCCTTATCGATCTTGCCGGCCTTGAGCAGCTTGAGCAGCGCCGCCAGCGCCACGCCCGTATGGGGGCAGTTGAACATCCCGGTCCGGTCGCCCAGGGCGGCGGTGTCCGCCAGTTCTTCCTCGGTGGCCTGCTCGACGATGCCGTTGAACTGGCGGAGGGTGCGCACCGCCTTTTCGATGCTCACCGGGTTGCCGATCTGGATGGCGCTGGCCAGGGTCTTCTGCGCGCGCATCGGCTCGAAAACCTCGAAATTGCGGAGGTAGGCGCGGTAGAGCGGGTTGGCCCTTTGGGCCTGGGCCACCACGATGCGGGGCAACCGCGCGATCAGCCCGAGGTCCCGCAGCATCAGCAAGCCCTTGCCCAGGGCCGAAACGTTGCCCAGGTTGCCCCCGGGAATGATAATGACATCCGGCGTCTCCCAGTCGAATTGCTGCACGATTTCAATCCCGACGGTCTTCTGGCCCTCGACCCGGAGCGAGTTCATCGAGTTGGCCAGGTAAAGCGTCGGGTCTTGAGTGATCTCCTGGACCAGCTTCATGCAGCCGTCGAAATCGGTGTCCAGGCTGAGCACCAGCGCGCCGTTGGAGATCGGCTGGACCAATTGCGCCAGGGAAATCTTGCCCCGCGGCAGCAGCACAATCGAGGGGATGCCTGCCGCCGCGCAATAGGTCGCCAGCGCGGCCGAGGTGTCGCCCGTCGAAGCGCAGGCCACCGCCTTGATCGGCGCCCCTTGGGCGATCATCTGCTTGACCTGCGAGACCAGGACCGTCATGCCCAGGTCCTTGAACGAGCCGCTATGCGTGTTGCCGCACAGCTTGACCCAGAGGTCCTTGACGCCGATGACCTTGCCGAAACGCTCCGCCCAAAAGAGATTCGTGCCTCCTTCGTAGAGCGAGACCACATTCTCGTTGCCGATTTCCGGCAGTATCCACTCCTTCTTGCCCCAGACCCCGGAGCCGTAGGGCCATTCGTTGCTCTTGTAGCGCTCCTCGAAAAGCTTCCTCCAGGCCGCCGCGCCCCGGCCCGCCAGCGCCCCCATATCATGCCGCACTTCCAGCAGCGACCGGCACTGCCGGCATTGGTACACGATCGAGTTCAGCGGATAGGTGGCGCCGCACTGCGGGTTGATGCATTGAAACCAGGCTTTGTATGTCATCGGGCCAAAGTCGTCCTGCCAAAAACATACCCCATCGCCAAGCCCCATGGCAACCAATGACGGCGCCCGGGCGCAGCTCCCTTTCTTGGCCAGCCGCTCCTAATCCTAATCCCAATCCTGCTCCCAATCTCCTAATCCTAACACTACAGCGTCATTTGCCACATACGCCCGCCGCGGAGATCCGTTAAGTTGCCTCGCGTAATTGAATGGCGCTGGGCCGGGCGTATGTTCCGGACACACAGAGGGAATGAACCGCTGAATACGCGGAATACGCGGAACCCCGAACCTGGCCTCTTTTCTTTCCGCGTATTCCGCATGGTCCGCGGTTATCATTTCGGTTGCGCCTGTGCCAAACTTGCCGGAATTGACCCGTCGCATGGCAGCAAGGCACGCCCATTTTTTCTTTGCGCCAAACATCCCCTGACCTAACCTGCGCGCATGGGCACGCTTTATTACGGCGACAACCTCGACATCCTTCGCCGCTACCTCAAGGACGAGACGGTGGACCTCGTCTATCTCGACCCGCCGTTCAACTCCGCGCAGAGCTACAACGCCTTCTTCCATGAGAAAGACGGCACGGACGCCGCCAGCCAGATTCGCGCCTTCGAGGACACCTGGCATTGGGACATCGAAACCAGGAAGGCCTACGACGCCCTCACCGAACAGCCCGGCAAAGTCTCCGACGTGATGCAGGCCTTCTACACCTTTCTCGGCGGCAGCGACATGATGGCCTACCTGACCATGATGGCCCCGCGCCTCGTGGAACTGCGCCGCGTCCTAAAATCCACCGGCTCGCTCTACCTCCACTGCGACCCCACGGCCTCGCATTATCTCAAGCTGCTGTGCGACGCAGTTTTCGGAGGGCCAAATTTCCGCAACGAAGTCGTCTGGGAACGCACTACGGGACGAAAAAGCGTAAAGCAGTTCGGTCGAGTTCACGACGTAATCCTCTTCTACACGAAGACCCAACACGCGACGTGGGCTGAGATCACATTGCCGCAAACTGAGGAGACCGTCAGAGGCCACGACCTAATGGGCGACGACTGGGGCGTCTTCCGCGTCTCCGACCTCAGCGGCGCAGGACAAGGGCCAGCCCGGAAAATTGGTGGCAAGCTAATTAAGCCTCCACCGGGCCGCCACTGGCAGTTCGATCAGAAAGGAATCGATGAACTTTGGGCTCAGGGCAGGATCATTTTCTCCAAGTACGGCACCCCTCGTCTGAAGACCTACATAAAGGACCTCCCAGGAGTCTCAGTCCGCGACATTTGGACCGACATTGAGCCCGTGAACTCCGGTGCAGCGGAGCGCCTGGGCTACCCAACGCAAAAACCGGTGGCTCTGTTGGAGCGAATCATCCAAGCCAGCAGCCATCCCGGCGACCTGGTGCTCGACCCGTTCTGCGGCTGCGGCACAACGATTGACGCCGCCGAAAAACTCGGCCGTAAATGGATCGGCATTGACATCACCCAGCTTGCCACCTCGCTCATCAAACACCGCCTCCGCAACACCTACGGCAATAAAATCGAAATCGTCACCGTCGGCGAGCCGGTCACCCCCAACGAGGCCTACGTCCTGGCCGAGCAGGACAAATTCCAATTCCAGTGGTGGGCGCTCGGCCTGGTCGGCGCGCGACCCGTCGAACAAAAGAAAGGCGCCGACCGCGGCATTGACGGCAAGATCCTTTTCCGCGACGACCCCAAGGCCGCCAGGCCGGAGCAAATCATCATCCAAGTCAAAGGCGGCAAGACTGGCGTGAAGGACGTGCGGGATTTGCGCGGCGTGCTCGACCGCGAGAAAGCCGCCATCGGCATTTTGATTTCCCTCCAGCCGGCGACCGGCCCGATGGAAACCGAAGCCGCCAGCGCCGGTTTCTACGAGCACAAATTGAACGGCCAGAAATTCCCGCGCCTGCAACTGCGCACCGTCAAGGAACTGATGGAAGGCAAAGGCATCGAACGCCCGTCCACCGCGGCGGCCACAGACGAGACTTTCAAGAAACCGCCGAAGGCCAGCGCCAAGCGCAGCGGCCAGACCACACTGGAATTGTGAAAAATGAGAGGTGGGTAGTGGGAAAGGGGTCAAACCGGGAAAGGAGTCAGACCGTAGATACCAGTTGCTGGTCTTCGCATGCTCTTTTTTCTCCTGCGGCTAACCGGGCCAAACAAGGCAAATTGTGCCTGTGAACTTGCTCCCCGGCGTCTCATCGCCCGGGAAAAAGTCCCAACCGCATCCACTGCCGTCTGGCAGTCAACTGAGCGGGCCCGTTCATCTGGAGCCGATCCGCCGTCGCTCGTCCGATGGTAGAAAGGCCCGCCAGAGCTCCGGTGGTTGGATCTGCCGCAAAATGCTCGCCCCAACGATCCCGGCGTGGATGAAAGAGCGGCACTGATTTGCCCGTTTGGGGATCGACTGCCTCGACGTGATGGCTCTTGTGCAAGTTGCAGGAGCGGCAGCTCAGTGCCTAGTTGGACTCCTGGTCCATGCCTCCGCGCCCTGGCGGAACAACGTGCTCGACTTCAAAAGGGAAATTGAAAATCACCTCCGGTGCCCGGCAGTATTCGCATCGGTGGGCGGCCCGCTCTGCAACCGCGGCATAGTGGGCATTCATCTCCCCAGGTCAGCCAGGATCGCGGCCGCGCGCTCGCCCGAGGCCCGTGCCTCTGCCTCGACCAGGGCGTCCAGCTCCTCTTGTTCAGCAGAAGAAAGCGAAAGATCAGCGTCCCGCGCGGCTCGCCATCGGTCCATCAGCTCCCCAAGACGACGCTGTTGTTGGGCTGTGAAAAACCGGTCTGCCAGATGATTTTGGACGATCACCAGGGTGCCGCTGTCGTCTGCCGGCAACTGCGCCGCCAGCGCGTCCAGAGCAGCACCGGCCGTTTTGGCGACCGACTGGTGCGCGCCCGCAACAGCGCGATAGATCACACCGTCTTGAGTTGACGGTTCCGGCAAGATGGCCACTTTAGTCATAGTACTGTTTTCTGTGTTAGGATCATACTCCAAGCACTAGCCAATGGGAAGCAGACAAGAGGCATTTTTCTGCGTGAGCGCTCGGCTGCTTCCACCTGATTTACTGGAGCGATGACACCCGGAGCCGCGTTGGAAGGTCATTTTTTCTTTCCGCCAAACGTCGGTTGACCTAACCTGCGCGCATGGGCACGCTTTATTACGGCGACAACCTCGACATCCTCCACCGCTACCTCAAGGACGAGACGGTGGACCTCGTCTATCTGGACCCGCCGTTCAACTCCGCGCAGACCTACAACGCCTTCTTCCATGAGAAAGACGGCACGGACGCCGCCAGCCAGATTCGCGCCTTCGAGGACACATGGCATTGGGACATCGAAACCAGGAAGGCCTACGATGCCCTCACCGAACAGGCCGGCAAAGTCTCCGACGTGATGCAGGCCTTCTACACCTTTCTCGGCGGCAGCGACATGATGGCCTACCTGACCATGATGTCCTCGCGCCTCGTCGAACTCCGCCGCGTCCTCAAATCCACCGGCTCGCTCTACCTCCACTGCGACCCGACCGCCTCGCATTACCTCAAGCTGCTGTGCGACGCGACTTTTGGTAAAAATAATTTCCAAAGTGAAATTATCTGGAAGCGAACGAGCGCGCACTCGGCATCGAAACGATGGAACGATGTCCACGACACGATCCTCTTCTACTCAAAGACCGAGGATTTCACTTGGAATGAAGTTCTGCTCGAACACAGCGAGGAATACGCGGCTCGATACAAGAACAAGGATGCTGGAGGAGAATTTTGGGCCGACGACAATCTGACAGGCCCAGGCGTGCGGCATGGAGATTCCGGCGCCGCATGGAGGGGGTTCGACCCAACCAGCAGGGGCTCTCACTGGAAGGTCAGTTTGAAGACCGTCGAGTTGATCGTTGGGCCAGAGAAAGCGAAGAAGCTCTCGACAACCGAGAAACTTGATCTACTCGACGAGCACGGCTTCATCCACTGGCCACAGACACGCAGTGGCACCGGCAGCGGGTTTCCACGTTTCAAGCGTCACCTCAGCGCAGGAGCCCCGGTTCAAGACGTGATTGCCGACGTTCCCCCGATCAACTCTCAGGCCTCCGAACGTCTGGGCTACCCTACCCAAAAACCCGTTGCATTGTTGAAGCGCATCATCCAAGCCAGCAGCCATCCCGGCGACCTGGTGCTCGACCCGTTCTGCGGCTGCGGCACAACGATTGACGCCGCCGAAAAACTCGGCCGTAAATGGATCGGCATTGACATCACCCAACTTGCCACCTCGCTCATCAAACACCGCCTCCGCGACACCTACGGCAATAAAATCGAAATCGTCACCGTCGGCGAGCCGGTCACCCCCAACGAGGCCTACGTTCTGGCCGAGCAGGACAAATTCCAGTTCCAATGGTGGGCGCTCGGCCTGGTTGGCGCGCGACCTGTCGAGCAGAAGAAAGGCGCGGACCGCGGCATTGACGGCAAGATTCTCTTCCGCGACGACCCCAAGGCCGCGAGGCCGGAGCAAATCATCATCCAAGTCAAAGGCGGCAAAACTGGCGTGAAGGACGTGCGGGATTTGCGCGGCGTGCTCGACCGCGAGAAAGCCGCCATCGGTGTTTTGATCTCCCTCCAACCGCCCACCGGCCCGATGGAAACCGAGGCCGCCAGCGCCGGTTTTTACGAGCACAAATTGAACGGCCAGAAATTCCCGCGCCTGCAACTGCGCACCGTGAAGGAACTGATGGAAGGCAAAGGCATCGAACGCCCTTCAACCGTGGCGGCCACGGACGAGACGTTCAGGAAAGCTCCGAAGGCCAGCGCCAAGCGCAGCGGCCAGACCACGCTGGAATTGTGAAAGCAAAGGGGTCAAAACCACTGACACAACCCATCCTTTGACCGCTCTTCGACTCATGCCGCCCAGGGGTTCCTATGGCATCGACGCGCCGTATCTTCTGCCGATCCCCGTGGCGGTGATTCTCGCCAACCTCGCGGAAGGATTCATTTCAAAGACCCTCTGGCCATTCCTGGCGGCGGTCCTCGTGACGGGCTGCGCCGGTTTGGGTCTTTACGCCTCGCGGCGGGGCAAGTTCGTGGTATGGGCAGGGTTGTTGCGGCAGCTCAACCTGCGGGGAGACGAGCGCGTTTTGGATTTGGGGTGTGGGCGTGGAGCCGTGCTGCTGCTGGCGGCGCAACGCCTGACTACGGGCCGGGCGGTCGGAGTGGACCTCTGGCGGAAGGGGGACCAGTCGGGCAATGCTGCCGAGGCCACAAGCCGCAACGCCATCGCCGAGGGAGTCGCCGATCGTGTGGAGCTTCACACCGCCGACATGACCGTACTGCCCTTCGCGAACGACAGCTTCGACCTGGTCGTTTCGAACCTCGCGGTTCACAACGTCAGAGGTCAAGCTGGCAGGAATAAAGTCATGGAAGAGGCAGTCAGGGTGCTGCGTCCGGGAGGGCGGCTGATGATCGCTGACATAGGAGGCACCGCCCGCTATCGCGACCGCCTGATCCAGCTCGGCCTGCGGGACGTTGTTCGTCAGGGCCTGGGATGGCGGCTGTGGTGGAGCGGTCCCTGGGTTGCCACGCGGCTGGTCACCGCAACCAAACCGGCCTCCAGGCTTTAGGCCCGGATATTTCACGATTCCCGGAAGCCGCGAAAGCTCCGTTAGGAGCGCCATGTTTATAGAAACGCCAGCCAACCGAGTCTTTCTCAAGCTCCTTTAGGAGCGGCATGTGCCTCATCATCATCCCTCCGGGTAGTGCCGGCGGTTACCC
>CAVQND010000002.1:0-359874 GCA_963713735.1 uncultured bacterium | reverse complement strand
CCAGCTTCTCCACCGCCTTCAAAAAGGGGCCTTGCACATACCAACTGTCAATGGTCACGGCGTTGAAAAAGCGCACGCCGTAAAGCCGGCGAATCCGCCCCAGCAGGCGCAGGCCGGCCTGGGCTTCCTCTTCCCCGGGACCGATAGGCTCCACGTCCACCAGCACGTTGAACTTGGGCCCGTTGATCTGGGCAAAGACATACCGGTGGTAGTATTCGATCACCGTGTGTTTTTGGCCTTGGTCGTCGGTCTCTTGAATCTCCCTCTGGCAGCAGCACGGACAGCAGCGACTGCGACTGTGGAAGTGTTCGTTGGCGTCCAAACTCAGGAGCAGCAGGCCGTTGATTTTACAGCTCTCCAGCGCCTTGTTGGCCTTGAGGTTCTTGTTCACCCCGGCCAGGCCTTGGCGCAAGTCCTCCAGGTAGAAGCGCTCGCTCACATAGTGAAAGGCGTCGTCGCTGATGCGCTCTTGCCAATGGATAAGGTGTTGCCAGCGCCGACGCTTGGTTTGCTTGGAGAGATCCAGGTAACTGCCGACGCGGATGGCCACGCCCATGAGCATGCTCAGCAACAAGGGCCGCGTAGGAATCTTGGCGTAGGGCCGATCGCTGCGCACCCCGCGCACGACCCGGCCCATGGCGAAGACTTTCGTTACGTAGCCCAGAAACTGAGCCAGTTCGTTCATGAAGACGCGGCCACCAGAGGTTCACCACGGCGGAGCAGTTCGCGATTGATTTGGCTGATTTCGTCAAGCACGTGCTGGACCTGGGCATAAGCGGCCACACCTTGGCGTGCTTGGTCGATCTGGCCCGGGGACTTCAGCAAGAGCGATTGCACCTGGCCTTTGGCGAAGCAGCGGTTGAGATAAAAGAACGGGCCGTGCTTGGGGCCACCGGTGTGGCAGCGGCAATTGGCCTTGCCACATTTGAGGAATCGCTCGATTAAGGAGGCGTGGAGGACTCCGGGGGGGAATTGGAAGGAGCGCAGGAGATGGGCCTTTCGCTGGCGGAGGGCCAGGGTCGATGTGCGCTGGAGCGGCTGTATCCTACTCATATATAGATGTAGGATAGCAGAGCGGGCGAGCAATGCAAGCGAAAAAGAAAATGCCTCTGTTTCCGAAAATGCCCTAACTGCCTGTGGTCAGCCAGGTTGGAATTGAAACCCCACCCACCTTACGGAATCGCTGGGCGGCGGCCGCCGCCGGGGGCTGCCGCCGGGGTGGGTCCCGCACTGGCCGGGCCTTTCCCCACCACCGCCCCTCAAGCTCCCGCCCAGAATATACTGAACTCACCTTCCAACATACTTTGACGGATTGCGTATCCGGTCGAGCCGTTCGGCTTCGAACTGGTGCCGGGTGGACTGCTGGCGCCTTTGCTGGAGGGCGGCCGCCACCGTGTTGTTCCGCTTCACGCTTTTCTGGGAGAAAAGTATCTTGATAATCAAGGAGGTTCGACAAAGGCGTATCAAGATCGTCGAGGAAGCTGGTGGCTTGGGTAAGGGGCGGAGAGGCGGATGCTGCGCGGCACACCCCTGCGGCGGGGCGAGAGGCCGTTTTGGCGAAGGGATGGGGCTCAGAACAGGAAGGCCTCTTCGCGGCGGTCCGGTGGCAGGCGCAGACGCATTTGTGGCGAACGCCGGGCGCGTTTGATGGATAGCTCCAAGACCAGCATAGCCTGATCGAGGCGGCAGTCGCAGAGTTGAGGCGCTCGGCCCAGCGCTTCGGCGACGAGGCGGTGAGCGATTTCAAGCTTTTCGAGGATGGAAAGGTCCAGTGGCATAGGCTCTTTAGCGAAGGGTTTCTTTGAGTCGGCGCAGTTGCTCCAATGCGCGTTGTCGGCCGCGCTCCTGTTGCGCCGGTGAGCAGGTTGGCGGCAGGAGGGCGGCCGGGGTTTTGGGGGGTGGCGGGGCACTGAGGCGAACCCGGCTGATGTTGAGGTCCTCCTCGAAGCGATCCAGTTGCAAGAGGTTGGAGAGCTTGAGGGCGCCGACATTGCGGCGGGTGTGGCGGATTTCCTTTTGCAGATAGCGCACGACCTGGAGGAGGTCGGCCTGGGTGAAGCCGGCGCGGTGGAACTCGAACCAGAGCCGCTCCCGGTCAAAGCCCAGGCTGAGGGTTTGGCCGGTGAGCTGGCAATAAGTCTGGTGGAGTTGGAGCAGGGTCGCCGGGACCGAGCCTGGGGGTGGCCCGTTCACCCCGTCAGACAAGCCTGACGAACGGGCCGCAGATGGGGGCTGGGGATAGCTCACGGGGTTCATGGAACCAATTGGGCGACCCAGGGCAGCAGTTCCAAGGCGCGCTGCACGTGAGCGGCGGTAACGGACCGGGAGTTCTGCCCCGCGGCTTCTTCGAGGGCGCGCTGGGCCAGGTGATTGAGCAGCCGGGGCAGGCCGTTGCCGGCGCGAATGAGCAGTTGGAGGGCCGCTGCGTCAAAGGGGTTGGCGTGGATGCCGACCTCCTGCAGGCGGGCCTGGACGTAGCCGGCCAGTTCGTCGGCCGTCCAGAGCGTCAGGGGCAGGCAAAAGCTCAGGCGGGCCAAGAGCGGCGCGTTGATGCCCATTTGCAGGCGCGGCAGCAGTTGCTCGTCGCCGACCAAGAGCAAACTGAAGGGCGGCTGGGTGTCGCGCCGGTCGCAAGAGAGCAGGCGCACTTCCTCCAGGGCGGTGGCGCTCAAGTTCTGCGCCTCATCGATGACGATGACCGGCCAGAGCCGCTCCAACTGCTGCCAGCCCTGGCGGATGAGCAGCACGTTGTCGGAGCGGCGCATCCGGGCGTTCTGGCCCAGTTCGGCGCAGAGCAGGCGCAACAGGTCGGTGCCGGTGACCGAGGAGTGCGCCACCACCAGGGGCTTGAAGCGTTTGTCGGGCAGGCTGGAGAGGAAGTGCTGGATTAAGAGGCTCTTGCCCACGCCGTTGGGTCCGTGAAGTAATCCGCAGGCGCGCACGGCCACCAACTGTTCGAGCCGGTGGCGGGCTTGCTGGAAGCTCTGCGCGGCATAGGGTTTGGGAACGGCGGCGCCAAAGGGCATGGCGGTGGCACCCCACAGGCTCTTGAGGGCGACGTCCAGGTCAGGCGGATTTATCGGGCCGTTCATAATCGCGGTCGGTATAGGTTTTGGCGTTGAGTTGTTTATCGCACCGGCGAGCCTGGGCGAGGAACTTGCCCTCCCACCAAATCTCCAGGCGGCGCCAGGCGAAGGGGTCGAAGCGGATTTGGATGAGTTGGCCGCGCAGATGCACGGGGGCTTCCCAGAGTTGGCCCGCCAGGCTGAAGGTCGCGTCCAGGCGCACGCGCCGCTGGGCTCGGCACAGGAAGAGGGCTTCCCAGTCAGTTTGGGCGTCGGCGGTGCGCAGGTTGGAGGCGCGCTGGGCGAAGCGTTCGGCCGGGGTTTGGCCGCCCAGCGCACTGTGGGGCCGCTGATGGTATTGGCCCTCGATCCAGCGCCAGAGCCGCGCGTTGAGTTCTTCCAGGCTGTGGACGGGGTCAATCACCAGACGGGCCTCGAAGTCCATCTGGAGGGTCCGGTACCGGCGCTCGATCTTGCCCTTTGAGAACGCGGCATAGGGGGCCGCGTGGCAGAGGCGCACGCCGAGGTTGGCGCAGACGATCTGCAGGTGGTAGCTGGTGAAGATTTTGCCCTGGTCGGTGTAGAGCTTTTCGGGGAAGCCGCGCCGGGCCAGGCCTTGCCGGAAGCAGTCCAGGAACCAGCAGAGCTTCTCCGAGTCGTAATACTGGGCGTGGGGGACCAGGCGCGAGCAGTCGTCCAGGAGCGAGAAGAGCCGGGTATGGATGACCTGGCCGTCGGCCAGCTTGAGCGTGGGTCCGAACATCATGTCGGTCATCCACAGTTGGTTGGCCAGGGCACACTCGAAGGCCTTGGTCGGGCCGCTCAGTCCGGCCGGTGGATTGGCCTTGAGGGAACGAGCGTCCAGGTGGTGGGCCGCCAAGACGCGGTAAACCGAGGGCAGGCTGAAGGTGCCCAACTGGAGCGTGCCGTTGTCGAGCAACTGGCGCACGATGCACTTGACCGTCAGGTCCCGATATTTTTGGCGCCACTCCACCAGGGCCTGGCAGGCTTCCGGGCTGAGCGCCTTGCGCGCGCCTTTGTCTTTGCGGGGTTGTCGGTGCAGGGCCTCGAACCCCTGGTTGCGCCACAAGTAATACCAGCCCTCCAGAGTGGAGGCGCCGTAGAGCTTGCCGCCCCAGGGCCGTTCGCTGGCCAGGGTGGTGGCCCGGGCCAACGTGAAGTTCTGCGCAATGGCTTCCTGTATCCAGCTCGCGGCGGCGTGCCGGGCCAGGGCCGATGCTTCGGAATCGCTTGGTTGATTCATACGCTCGCGAGTCTGGGGCCGGTCTCACGCACTTGGAATAGCAAGGGTGTGTGGGGGTTAACCGGCGCCCGACTCCCGGGCGGGGGCTCTCATGCAGCCCGAAGCGGTCGCCGCTGATGGCAGCGGTAAGTCCCGAACAAACAGGTGTGATATTGCTGGACCAACTCTCGGGTGGCGCCGGCCAGATCCCCGCAGCGCGCCAGCAGGACGTTCCAAAACTCCCGGGCCGTGGGTTGAAGCGGCAGCGCCCCGAACGCGTTGCCCACGATGCACAAGAGCGCCGGCAGATGCCCTTGATACCGGCGCCAGTAAACCGCGATGGCCGTGCCCCAATGCTCGACGGCCCGGTTCTGTTCCCGGGTCCGGGTCTGGCCGCTGAAACCGGCCGCAATGGTCTCGCTATTGACCGCCCGATACGGCTGGGCGAAGTCCGGCAGGCAACTCACGCTCACTCGGCAGTGCCGGCACAGGAACCGCCGCACCCAAATCATCAGCACGCCCGTCAGCCAACTGACATACCGGTGGTAATACGCCAACGCCTCCAGACTGTGCGCCCGCCCGCAGTTCAGGCAGTTTTCCGGCGCCTTGACTTGCTTATGATACTTCCGATCGGCATACTGCTGCGGGGTCAGTGAGGTTTTGAAGATGTTTTGCATGAACCCTCTATAACCAAGCTGGCCCCGCCTGAAAACCTCGTTTCACCAGCCTCCCTCCATCTTGGCGGCCCCGGTTGCCTGCGCGACAACGCCCCACCGAGCCCGCTCTCGCCTCACGCTCGCAACGGAGATCTCGCCACCCCCTCCTGGTTAAGTGTGAAGCAAACCGCCTCCGACTTCAGTGATTTCCGCGAAGCGGAACAACCGTGTGTGGCAGCAGCCAAGCTTGTTTGACCAAGTCAACGATTGTCAGACAGGTGAGTTTAAGGAGATACATAAAGTCGATTCCTTTGGTTCAGCTTGAACTGTGCCGCCGGGTTTTCCTCTGCGGGTACGTTGCCGTTCAACGTGTTAGGGATGTCCAAGGCCCAAACCTGCGTTTTTTTGGCGATGCATTCTGTGCAGATTGCATGACCGACGGGGCCAAAGCCGGGCAATTCGCACGATTCCGCCAGGGGAACGGCAACCGCAGCAAAGCCGGTTAAGCAGGGATGCAGTTGAACCCCAGCGAGTTGGGACTTGCAAGGAGAAGCCAACGACCTGTTTCTCCTCTTGGCGCATCCTCAAAATGGCCTATGATGCCCGGTGGCATGAACAGAAGAAAATTCATGGAGCGCACCTCCCTCGGGGCGGCCTTGCTCACGGCCAGTCCCTCGCTCAAGGCCTTCGCCGGCGCCAGCGAAGAAAAGACGGAGGGCCCAAACAGAAGCCCTACAAGTACCGCATCGCCTTCGGCGCCTGGATTAACGACATGCGGATGAGTCCGCTCCCGCTCGAAAACTGGCCGGCGCCGCAGTTCGACGACCAGAGCGTCGAGAGCGCTATCCGCGCGATGGACGTCCAAGCCGAGGCTGGGTTCGACCGGCTGGACGTGTGGGGTCTGTTCGCCACCTATGGCTGGCCCCCGGATGTCGTGAGCGCCTTGGATGCGGACCGCAAAGGGCGGATACAAAGACTGCTCGCGGCTGCCGGCCAGCGAGGCCTGAGCATCATGCTCGGGCTGGGCGCCTACAGTTGGGGCTATGACCAGATCCTCGTCGCCGACCCGGATGTCCGCGGCAAGAACGCAGACGGCTCCCCGCACGCGCACGCCTTGTGTGACGCGAACCCCAAGTCGTTCGAGTATGTGAAGAAAATCATTGACTTCGCTCTCGGCCAGTTCGACTTCGGCGGCGTCCACCTCGAGTCCTGCGACCTGGGCTGCTGCGCCTGCCCGCAGTGTGCCGGCAAGGACGGGGTGGTCGGCTACAACGTGCGCATCAACCGGAAGACCGCCGACTACATCAAAGCACGTTGGCCCGACAAGACAGTCTATGTCATCACCATCAACTGGTCGGCGGCGGGAAAGCACTTCGACGCCGACCAGAAAGCCAAGGTGGTCGAGTTGAGCCGCCATATTGACTGCGTCTTCGACCAGGGGCACGCCGGCTACCACATTGCCGAGCCGGAACGCCGCGATTTCATCCAGCAGCTCCATTGTGCCTACGGCACCTCGGGCAAGCTCTGGGGAACTCCTGTCCCCGGCGAGTTCAAGCTCGACCAAAACCTGTTCGGCACGTCGCCTGGCCCGGCAACTTATCTCAAGGAGCCGTGCCTGGACGCCAAGGGACGCAAGGAGTACCGCAACGGCCTCAAGAGCGTCCTGGCCGAACTGTCGCAGCTTGATGGCCAATGCGAGGACCAGGGCCGCCTCGCCACTCTCCGGCGATGTGTCACCGTCACCCTGGCCATGCTCAACACCGTGTCCTACACCCTGGGCGAGCCTATCCAATGACCCGCCATCAGGGCTTCCTTACGCCGGCTGCTACAGAATCTTGAATCAGCCGTGCGCAAGCGCCGCCGACCCCAAAGACTTGCGCCGGGATTTGGTCGCGCTATATTGTTGTCGCGATAAGGCTCGCAGGAACACCCCCGATGAGCGAACAAACCCGTGTTAGCCACCCGATACACAGCCTCCGGCCAACGGAAGGCAAGGGGTTCGATTCCCTGGCGGAGCTGGCGCTGGATCTGCGCTGGTCCTGGAGCCATTGCGCCGACGAAGTGTGGCGGCAGCTTGATCCCGTGTTGTGGGAACTGACGCAGAACCCGTGGGTCGTCCTGCAGACGGTCTCGCGGGACCAACTCGGGCGCGTGCTGGCCGATGCTGCCTTCCGCAAGAACGTTGATGACCTGCTCCGGGCCAAGCGTCAGGCGGCGGAGAGGCCCGTGTGGTTTCAGCAACGTCATCCGCAGGGGCCCTTGAACTGCGTCGCGTATTTCAGCCTGGAATTCATGTTGAGCGAAGCGCTGCCGATTTATTCGGGAGGGCTTGGCAATGTGGCCGGCGATCAGCTCAAGGCCGCCAGCGACCTGGGCGTGCCGGTGGTCGGAGTGGGGCTGCTCTACCAGCAGGGCTATTTTCGCCAGGTGATTGACCAGGACGGAGTGCAGCAGGCCCTCTTCCCCTATAACGACCCCGGCCAGTTGCCGATCACGCCGTTGCGCCACCCCAACGGCGAGTGGTTGCGGCTGGAAATCGCCTTGCCCGGTTACTCGGTCTGGTTGCGCGCCTGGCAGGTCCAGGTCGGTCGAGTCAAGCTTTACCTGCTGGACAGCAATGACGCGGCCAACTTTCCCGCTCATCGAGGGATTACCAGCGAGCTTTATGGCGGCGGGCCGGAATTGCGCCTCAAGCAAGAACTGCTGCTGGGGATTGGCGGCTGGCGGCTACTGGCTGCGCTGGGCATCCAGCCTGAGGTCTGTCACCTCAATGAAGGGCACGCGGCCTTCGCCGTGTTGGAGCGCGCCCGCAGTTTCATGCAACAGACCGGGCAGCCCTTCGACGTCGCGCTGGCCGCCACGCGAGCGGGGAACCTCTTCACCACCCACACGGCAGTGGCCGCCGGCTTTGATCGTTTCGCGCCGGCGCTCATCGAGCAATACCTCCGGGGCTATGCAGAAAAGAAACTCGGGATTGCGCTTCACGACCTGCTGGCCCTGGGCCGCCAGAACCCGAACGACCCATCGGAGAGTTTCAACATGGCCTACCTGGCCATCCGCGGCAGCGGGGCGGTCAACGGCGTGAGCCGATTGCATGGGAAAGTCAGCCGGCACCTCTTTGAGCCTCTGTTTCCCCACTGGCCGGCCGAGGAAGTGCCCGTTGGACACGTGACCAACGGAGTCCACATGCCGAGCTGGGACTCGGCGGCCGCGGACGAGCTCTGGACGGAGGCCTGTGGAAAGGACCGCTGGCTGGGGCCGACGGAAGACCTTGAGCAGGACATTCGCCGCGTCTCCGACGCCAGGCTCTGGCAATTTCGCATGGCCGCCAGCAAGTCGCTGATTGACTACGCTCGCCAACGCCTGGCCCGGCACTATGCCGCCGGCGGCGCGTCGCCCGAGGCGGTTGAGGAGGCCAGGCACCTCTTCGATCCCAACGCGCTGACCTTGGGCTTCGCGCGCCGCTTTGCCACCTACAAGCGGCCAAACCTGCTGCTCCAGGATCCGGAGCGACTGCTACGCCTGCTCTCCAATCCCCAACGCCCGGTGCAACTCTTCATCGCGGGCAAGGCCCATCCCGCCGACGCGGCCGGACAGGCCCTGATCCAGAAATGGATTCGCTTTATTCGCCGGCCCGAGGCCCGTCCTTATGCGATCTTCCTCAGTGACTACGATATGCTCCTGACCGAACACCTGGTGCGGGGGGTCGATGTCTGGCTCAACACGCCACGGCGGCCCTGGGAGGCTTGTGGCACCAGCGGCATGAAGGTGCTCGTCAATGGAGGCATCAATCTGTCGGAATTGGACGGTTGGTGGGCCGAGGCCTACACCCCGGAGGTGGGGTGGGCGTTGGGGGATGGCCAGGAGCATGACGATGACCCGGCCTGGGACGCGGCCGAGGCCGTCGCGCTTTACGAGCTCCTCGAACGGGAGGTAGTCCCCGAGTTTTATGCGCGGGACGCACAGGGCATTCCCACGGCCTGGGTGGCGCGGATGCGGGAAAGCATGGCGCGGCTGACACCGCGCTTCTCGGCCAACCGCACGGTGCGCGAATACACCGAGCAGCACTACCTCCCGGCGGCTGTCGCCTACCGTGAGCGCGCTGCCGATAAAGGCGCCATCGGCAGGCAAGTGGTCGAGTGGCGGCACCGCCTGGAACAGGCCTGGGCCACGCTGCGCTTCGGCGAAGTCAGGGTGGAGACCAAGGGCGACCAGCACGTCTTTGACGTTCAGGTTTATCTTGACGGCCTCGACCCGAGGGCCGTGCGAGTCGAGCTTTATGCCGACGGAGTCAACGGCGGCAGCCCGGTGCGGCAACAGATGAAGCGGGTTCGCCAACTGGCCGGCGCGTCGGGCGGCTACCTTTACAGCGCGGCGGTGTCTGCGGCCCACGCGGCGGGGGACTACACGGTGCGCTTGATACCCCATTGCCCCGGCGTGGCGGTTCCCCTGGAAGCCGCTCACATTTTGTGGCAAAGATGAGCCGCTTGGAGCCAATGAAAACGACTACGCCACGCATCCTGACGATCAACGGCGGCTCCTCGAGCATCAAGTTCGCGCTGTTCGAGGCCGGCGCGCCGCTCCGACGCATTCTGGAGGGCGGGATTGAGCGGATTGGACTGCTCGAGGCCGCCATGCGGGTGAAGGGCCTGGACCCGGCGGACAACTTCTCCCGGCCGCTGGCGGCGCCGGACCACACGGCGGCAGTGGGCGCGCTGATGGATTGGATCGAGGAGCGCCTCGGGCGGGTGGCGCTGAGCGCGGTGGGGCATCGCGTGGTGCATGGGGGTCCGAAGTACAGCGACCCGCAAATAATCACCCAGGCAATGGTCGAGGAGTTGCGCCAGCTCACACCCTTCGATCCGGAACATTTGCCCGAGGAGATCCTGCTTGACCGAGGCGTTTCATCGGCGTTTCCCGGAACTGCCGCAAGTGGCGTGTTTCGACACGGCTTTTCACCATGACCTGCCGCGCGTGGCCCGGCTGTTGCCCATCCCGCGCCGCTATGAAGCGCAGGGGGTGCGACGCTACGGTTTTCACGGCCTGTCCTACTCGTTTCTGATGGGCGAACTGGCCCGCCTGGCCGGAGCGGAAGCGGCCCAGGGCCGGGTCATCCTCGCCCATCTCGGCAATGGCGCGAGCCTGGCGGCGGTCCACCACGGCAAACCCGTCGATACGAGCATGGGTTTCACGCCGACGGCCGGGGTGCCCATGAGCACCCGCTCCGGCGAACTCGATCCGGGATTGGTTTGGTATCTGGCGCGCACTGAAAAAATGGGCGCGAAGCAATTCAACGAGATGGTCAATTTCCAGTCCGGGCTGCTCGGGCTGTCCGAAACCAGCTCCGACATGCGCGACTTGCTGAGCAGCGAAACGCAGGACGTGCGGGCAGCCGAGGCGGTCGCGCTGTTCTGCTACCAAGTCAAGAAATGGATCGGCGCATTCGCGGCGGCGCTCGGCGGCCTGGACACGCTGGTGTTCGCCGGCGGCATCGGGGAGAACGTGCCGATAGTTCGCACCCGGATCTGCGGCGGGCTTGGATTTCTTGGAATCGAACTCGAGGAAAAACGGAATGTGGCGAACGCGGACGTGATTTCCTCGGAAACCAGCAGGCTTCCCGTGCGCGTCATTCGGACGGACGAGGAATGGATGATCGCGAGCGCGGTCTGCCGCGTGTTGGGCCTAACCATCGAACGGGAGCGCGATGGGAGCCCATTGGTCTCCACGACCTCGGGCAGTTCGACGGCGCATTCCGGCTCCGCAACGAACGTGCCGTCCGGATTTGCCAACCAGCCGCCTTTGTGCGATACCCAAAGAACCGTGGAAACATGAACACCAACACGCTCACGCCGGAACTGCTGCACAAGATGGATGCCTACTGGCGCGCCGCCAACTATCTGTCGGTCGGCCAGATTTATCTTTACGACAATCCGCTGGTCAAGCGGTCGCTGAGGCTGGCGGATGTGAAGCACATGCTGCTCGGCCACTGGGGCACGACCCCCGGGCAGAACTTCATTTACGTCCACTTGAACCGGGTCATCAAGAAATACGACCTGGACATGATTTACGTCTCCGGCCCCGGGCACGGCGGCCCGGCGGTCGTGGGCAACACTTACCTCGAGGGCACTTATAGCGAGATCTATCCCGACATCAGCCAGGACGAGGCGGGGCTGCGCAAGCTCTTCATTCAGTTCTCGTTTCCCGGAGGAATTCCCAGCCACGCCTCGCCGGAGTGCCCGGGCTCGATCCACGAGGGCGGCGAGCTGGGCTATTCGCTCAGCCATTCCTTCGGGGCGGTGTTCGACAATCCCGACCTCGTCGTCGCCTGTGTTGTGGGCGATGGCGAGGCGGAAACCGGGCCGCTGGCCACGGCCTGGCATTCCAACAAGTTTCTCAATCCGGCCACCGACGGCGCGGTGCTGCCGATCCTGCACCTCAACGGCTACAAGATTGCCAACCCGACCCTCCTGGCCCGCATCAGCCGCGAGGAATTGGAACAATTGCTGCGCGGCTACGGGTGGACGCCCGGCTTCGTCGAGGGTCACGAGCCTGAGCTGATGCATGAGGCCATGGCCGCGGCGCTCGACACGGCGGTCGAGCAGATCGAAGAAATCCAGCACGACGCTCGCGTCCACGGCAACCTCGCGCGTCCGCGCTGGCCGATGATCGTCCTCAATTCACCCAAGGGCTGGACGGGGCCGAAGGTGGTGGATGGGACGCAGGTTGAAGGCACCTTCCATTCTCACCAGGTGCCGCTCTCCGACCCGGCCACCCATCCCGAACACCTCAAGCTCCTGGAAGACTGGCTCAGGAGTTACCGGCCCGAGGAACTCTTCGATGAGCAGGGCCGTCTGAGACCGGAACTGGCCGAACTAGCGCCCAAGGGCCAACGACGCATGGGCGCCAATCCCCACGCCAACGGGGGCATTCTGCTCCGCGATCTGCGGATGCCCGATTTCCGCGACTACGCGGTCGAGGTGCCCTCGCCGGGGGTGCGCGGCATCGGCGACACGCACGTGCTCGGGCCCTTCCTCCGCGATGTCGCCAAGCTCAACAGCGAGCAGCGGAATTTCCGGGTCTTCGGCCCGGACGAGACGCTCTCCAACGGCCTGGAGGCCCTCTTTGAAGTGACCCAGCGCCAATGGGACGCCGCGACCGTGCCGAGCGACGAATTCCTCGCCCCCACCGGGCGGGTGATGGAAATGCTCAGCGAGCACCAGTGCGAGGGCTGGCTCGAGGGCTACCTGCTCACCGGGCGGCATGGGCTCTTCAACTGCTACGAAGCGTTCATCCATATCGTCGATTCGATGTTCAACCAGCACGCCAAGTGGCTCAAGGTCACCTCGCACCTGCCGTGGCGGCGGAAGATAGCCTCGTTAAACTACCTGCTGGCCTCCCATGTCTGGCGCCAGGACCACAACGGTTTTACCCACCAGGACCCCGGTTTCATCGACCAGGTCGTGAACAAGAAGGCCGAGGTCGTGCGGGTTTACCTTCCGCCCGACGCCAACTGCCTGCTCTCGGTGATGGACCATTGCCTGCGCAGCCGCCATTACGTCAACGTCGTGGTCGCGGGCAAACACCCGGCGCCGCAGTGGCTGACGATGGACGCCGCCGTCAAGCACTGCACTAAGGGCATCGGCATCTGGCCGTGGGCCAGCAACGACCAGGACGCTGCGCCCGACGTGGTCATGGCCTGCTGTGGCGACGTGCCCACCCTCGAGACGCTCGCTGCCGTCTCCATTATGCGCGAGCATCTGCCCGGCCTGAAGATCCGGGTCGTCAACGTCGTGGACCTCATGAAGCTGCAGCCCCAAACCGAGCACCCGCACGGGTTGAACGACCTGGACTTCGACGAACTCTTCACCCGGGACAAGCCCGTCATCTTCGCCTTCCATGCCTACCCGTGGTTGATCCACCGGCTGACTTACCGCCGCGCCAACCACGACAACATCCACGTCCGCGGCTACAAGGAAGAGGGCACCATCACCACGCCCTTCGACATGACGGTGCTCAATGAGCTGGACCGCTTTCATCTCGTGATGGACACCATCGACCGCCTGCCGCAGACCGGCGACAAGGGCATCTACGTCAAGCAACAGCTCAAGGACAAGCTGATCGAGCACAAGCAATACATCGACAAACACGGCGAGGACCTGCCGGAGATCCGGAATTGGAAGTGGAACGCGTGATCCGGGCGCTGTTGATAAGAAAGTTTCTGCCGCTTGCCCTTGCATTGTCGGCAGGCTAGACAATAATGTCTAACAATGCGATGAAGACCGTTTCTGTCCGCGAGTTTTATCACAATGCCGGGCTGGTCGATGGCTTGCCTGACGGCCAGCAACTGGTCGTCACTGCCAACGGAAAGCCCAAGTTTGTCGTGAGCAAGAGCCGAAGACCTAAGATGACGCGCAAGCTGGCGCAAGCGCGCGCTGTTGGCAGCGTTGGCGCTCCGATGTTCGACGGCGCCGCCTTTCTGGCGTCGCTCAAAAAATGAGGCTCTATGCGGACACCTCGTGGTGGCTGGGTTACAAGTGCCGGCGCGACAACCCCGCGCTGGCCTCCAAGGCGGCGTAGTTGATGTCGATTTTTTCCCTGAAACGGACCGCCAATTGATCGTTGGCAAACCAGACGCGCTCGCAGGTGTAGATGCGCGGATGGGGGCGCTGGCTGGCCGCTCTACAAGGCGAACGCTTGAGCGTCCGCCTGTCCGCGAAACTCTTTTAGTCAGTGGCGGACAGGCGGAAAAACTCGCGGAGCTTTGTCCGGATTTCACGCCGCCGCTCCAGTCCCACGTGCCCTCGTTGATTGAGCAGGCGTCCAGATTCCACGACGTAGAGGATCGAGCAGTCCGCGAATGTCGCCCAGTCAAGACCGTCGGCCCGGTCAAGCATCACCTCGTAAGGGTAAGGTTTCCGGCTCTGCCGCTGGCTCGTGCAAAAGAGGACGTTCACGTGTTTTGCCCGGGCGCAAAGGTCCGGATGGGAAATCAGGACAACGGGATGCGGGCCTTTGACCGGGAAATGATAATGCCAGATGTCGAACTGGGCCTTCATTCCGGTCCCTGGACGCAACCGGCGGCGATTTCGGACACTTCCTTATCTCGCTCCGGGGTCATGTATTTGAGCAGGCTCCCCGGGGGGAACATCTCGGCCGGGGCGGCCTTCACCGGAACAAGCGTGATTCGCCCGTCATCATGCCGGGTATAGGAGAAAACCTCATGAGGCTTGGAGTCGGGGATTCTCAGCCGCTTGTGGGCATCAACGGTTAAGGTCTTCATGGTGGGAATTTCCCTCTTTCCTGGACCGGAGTCAAGCCGGACAACGGGACGTTTTGTCCCGCAGGGGCGTTAATGCGGTCGCACGGGTTTGACGAGGTCATCAGGCATCCGCGGCGGCTGCCGATCGGTGGTGAAGCGAATCGGGTCTTGCCACGCCTTCGTCGTGACTTCGGATCCATCTCGTCACGGAGGTCAACGTGCCGAGTTCGTGGAAGCGCATTTGTTCGTCTCGTTCGATGCTCATAATCTCTGCCCGTATAACCTCTATCTTGTGGTCAACCAGCAAACCTTCACGTCGCGCTCGACCGCCTTGAATTCGGCGTCGGCGGTGACGAGTTCGGCCTTTTTATGTTTCGCCAGCGCGGCGGCGAAGGCGTCGGCCAGACCCAGGCCGTGTTCGTTTTTCAAAAGTGCGGCAGTTTCCGCCAGTTCGCGGTCTGCCGGCACGGCCTCGAGGGGCGTCGTGAGTTCAAACCGGCGCGCGGTGTCGTAGCCGGCCTGGCCGTGTTTGCGCTCCATCCGGCAAAGGACTTCGGCCCAGTTGAGGGCGCTGATGAACACGGGGTAGTCGGCCTCGGATGCCTGGTGGAAGAGTTCGCGCATTTTTTCCATGCCCGGTTCGCCAAAGAACATGGCCAGCAGCGCGGAGGCGTCCAGAACGGTGGCCTTCACTTGTTCTCCTTTTCGCGCTCGGCCCGGCGTTCCTCCAAGTGTTCCTGCACGACGGATTTCTCGCCGGGCTTGAGCTTGAAGATGCCGCAGAAGGAATCAATGTATTGGCGGGTGACGGGCTGGAAGATGATGCGCTCACCCTCCTCCACGAAGTTGATGCGCGTGCCGGGCTTGATGCCGAACCGCCGGCGGATGCGCGAGGGGACGACCAACTGGCCCTTGGAGGTGACGTAGGCGGTGTTCATATTATTTCTGTCATTTTGAAAAAGGATGGCACAGATGCATAGGTAAGGCAAGAACTAATTTGTAAGACTTATTCACAATGCGCTCAGCGCGTATCAAACGTGGCCAGCTTCAGCCCATGCTTCTTAGCCAAATCGGCCAGATAACAATCGGTCACCTCCTCGGATTTGGTTGACCCAGTGAGCATTCCCTTCAAGGACCTCCCCGACATCCGGAGCCTAACGCAGCTCAACCTGCTGCGGGAACCCGGGGCACAGCTCCGAGGCCGGCGAGGGCCGGGGAGCGCCGGGACTAAAAAAACTCATCGCGCCGCTTTGGGCGCAGAGCCAGACCTCTCTGGCGCGCGCATCGAAATAGAGCGCCATTTTCTCCTGGATTTCGGCCTCGGTGTTGCCCGGAGACAGGACTTCCACGCAGATGTCCGGCGCGCGCGGAAAACACACCTGCTCCCCCAACTCCTTCATGCGCTCGGGCGACGCCCAAGCCACATCGGCAGCCTTCACGCCATCGGCAGTCGAGATCGGGCATTCGGTCAGGACACGGCCCGTGCGCAGGAGGCTCCGCAGCAGATGGCCGATTTCCAATTGGAAACTCCCATGACTCGGGGCGGGAGGGGGACTCATAATGATGTGACCGTGGCGATCCGTTTCGATGCGGCCTTCGACCTTGGCCAACTCCCGGTCCGCCAGCAATTCGGCCCAACGGCGCAGATTGAAGGCCGTCTGCGTCTTGTGCGCCGGCAATTCAATCGTCAGCGTCGCCATGTCGTTACTCTATAGGTTCCGGCCTGAAAGGTCAATTGCGGCGGGGACCTACAAGTTGCAATGTCTTGACATTCCGTTGCCTGCACGCAAAGAGTGAACCCGTAAGGTCCATGAACACAACCGACTCCGACCCGAGGGACGCGCGCGGCAAATCCCGGCGCGTTGTCCAAGGCAAAGACACCGACCGAGCCACCCTGGCATCGATCGCGCACCAGGCCATGATCGAACGCAACCTGGAGCCGGACTTCCCGCCGGCGGCGCTGCAAGAGTTGGCGGCCATCGGCGGGCCTGCCGGCGCGACCAACGAAGCGCGCGACCTGCGCGATCGGCTCTGGGCGTCCATCGACAACGACGACTCCCGGGACCTCGATCAACTCACGGTGGCCGAGCCGCTGGCAGGCGGGCGGGTCAGAATCCTCGTGGCGGTTGCGGACGTGGACGCACTGGTGCGAAAAGGGACGGCGATCGACGGGCATGCCTCGCATAACACGACCTCCGTCTATACGCCGGCCGCTATCTTCCCCATGCTGCCCGAGGCTTTGTCCACCGACCTCACGTCGTTGAACGAGAACCAGGACCGAATTGCCGTCGTGGCCGACATGGTTTTCGAGGCAGACGGTTCGCTCGCCGCGTCGGACCTTTACCGGGCGCGGGTCCGAAACCACGCCAAACTGGCTTACCGAGGCGTCGCGGCGTGGCTGGATGGCCAAGGCGCCCCGCCCCCGCGAATCCTGGAGGTCCCGGGCCTGGGCGAGAACCTTCGCATCCAGGACAGCGTCGCCCAGCGGCTCGTGGAGTTGCGGCACCGCCAGGGCGCGCTCAGCCTCGAGACGCTCGAGGCGAGGGCGGTCTTCGCCGGCGGCGTCCTTTCCGACCTGGAGCTGGATTGAGAGGACCGGGCAAAGCAGTTGATCGGGGACTTTATGGTTGCCGCCAACGGAGTAACCGCGACCTACCTCGCCTCGAAGAAGCTTCCTTCCCTCCGACGGGTCCTGCGGCCTCCGGAACGTTGGGACCGCATCGCACAACTCGCCTCCGGGTTCGGGGACCGGCTCCCCAACGAGCCGGATGCCGCGGCCCTTGAGGCCTTCCTCGCGCGGCGACGCCAGGCGGCACCGGAGAAGTTCCCCGACCTCTCCCTGGCCGTGGTCAAGCTGATCGGCAGAGCAGAGTATGCGCTGGATCTACCCGGCGGCGAGCCGCCCGGACACTTCGGGCTGGCGGTGAAGGATTACACGCACTCCACCGCGCCGAACCGGCGCTTTCCCGATCTCACCACGCAACGGCTCCTCAAGGCGGCGATGGCGGGAGCGCCGCTGCCCTACACCGTCCCGGAGTTGGTGGAACTGGCCAAGCACTGCACCGAGCGGGAGCAGGACGCGGCAAAGGTCGAGCGGCGGGTCCGGAAGTCGGCAGCCGCGCTGTTCCTGTCCGGCAGGACAGGGGAACGATTCGATGCCATCGTCACCGGCGCCTCCCCGAAGGGAACGTGGGTCAGGCTCTTCCAGCCACCGGTGGAAGGCAGGCTTGAGCGGGGGTTCCAGGGTCTCGACGTGGGGGACCACGTCCGCGTCAAGCTGGTCCACACCGACGTCGAGCGCGGCTTCATCGACTTCGCGCGCGAATGACGCCCCCCATTCACTTTCCGGGACATGGGGTAAATCCCCAATGGTCCCCGCGCCGGTTTGTCATGTAGTATCGTGTCTGAGTCGCTAAGACGAAACATTGGGCCGAACCATGAATACGACGCAACCCTCGCCGCGCCAAGGAGAGGGTGGCGTGCCTCCAGGGCCTGCCGGATGCGGCTCTCGTCTGAGCTTAACCCCTGTCGGCGGAGCCTCAATTCGGGATGCCGCCAAAGCCGACCAAGGATGAAGACGTTCCTCGTTCATGTCGGCGACGACGACTTCTGCCGGGTGCTTCCCAGGGAACTGGCTCGGTCAAAGTCCGGCAATGGTCGGGTCAAGGTGATGGCGTTTCCGCCGCTAGGGATTCAGACCCTCGCGCCGGTGCTGCGCCAACGGGGACACTCCGTGCAGATGTTTGATACCTGCCATCCCCGGATGAAGGCGGAGGACGTCGCGCAGGCGGTGGCCCGGGAACGACCTGACGTGATTGCCCTCTCATTTCTCTCGACGACCACCTACCCGGCCGTCAAGAGCATGGCCCGGCGGCTCAAGGCCGAGGCGTCGCAGATACCGATCATCGCCGGCGGGGCCTTCGCCACCTTGAACGCGGACTACATTTTGGGGGACTGCTCCGACATTGATTGCGTGGGGGTGGGTGAAGGCGAAGAGTTGCTGCCGGACTACTTGGAGCACCTCGCGGCCCCGGGCTCCGTCGCCGGCCTAGTCTGGCGTCATGGCGGGGAAATTGTTCGGAACACCCCGCGTCCACTCCTGGGGGACCTGGACCAGTTTCCGTATCCTGACCGGACCAGTCTGCCGATCGACTATATCGAGTCCCTGCCGCTGGATGTGCCTGCGGTGCTGTCGCTGGACAAGTTCTGCACGGTGCAGACCTCGCGCGGCTGCCCATACTCGTGCATCTACTGCGATATCCCCTCCCTGGGCCAGGGCCGGTGGCGCAACCGTTCGCCGGAACACGTCTTGGGCGAGTTGCAGCAACTCAATGACTTGGGCTATCGCTCGATTTACCTTACCGATGACCACTTCCTGATCAACCGCAAGCGAATTGACGGCATTTGCCGCGGCATCATCGAACGTAAACTCGAGTTTCACTGGGGCTGTGAAGGCCGGGTGGATTCGGTCGGAATTGAGCGACTGCCGCTCATGCGCCAGGCCGGCTGCACTTTCCTGGCCTTCGGCGTGGAGGCGGGGACGCAAAAGGTGCTCGATCGGCTCCACAAGAAGCAGACGCCGGCGCAGGTGGAGCGCGCGGTCAGGGAGGCCAAGCGGCAGGGGATCACCCGGGTCCACGGGTTCTTTGTGGTCGGCTCGCCTGATGAAACCAAAGCGGACATCCTGGAGAGTTTCCGGTTCGCCGCGCGTTTGGAGTTGGATACCTTTGGTTTCAATCGGTTGTGCGCCTATCGCGGGACGCCGCTCTGGCAGGAGTATGTCGCGCGCGGGATCATTGACGACGCGCGGGACTGGCACAAGTGGTTCAAGTGCTCGGACATTGACCCCGCCACTCTGCCCAGCGCCGTGGTGAATCGACTCCGGGCCAGAGGTTATGCCTTGCTTTTCCTCCACCGGATTCTCAAGCGCCCGCTCCGGACCTGGAGACTTCTGCGCGCCTTTGGCCGCCACATGAAGACCTCCGATATCATCAAATTGTTGAGCAGTCCCTTTCGCCGGCGAGCTTTGACCCGGAAGCCCGAACTCCCGGCCCGGATGATGGATGCAGGACGTGAGGAGCCGGACCGTCGAACGGTTTCGGCCGCTGGGGGCCTGCCGACAGGGGTCGGCCAGGAAATGATCGGCCCGCCAAATGCCCCACTGCGCCAAGGCGGCAACTCCTCCATCTGAGTGAATGCATTGCTGCTATACCCGAAGTTTCCGGACACGTTCTGGAGCTTCAAGCACGCCTTGAAGTTCATCCACAAGCGCGCCTCGTTGCCGCCGCTGGGCCTGCTGACCGTGGCGGCGATGTTGCCCGCGCCTTGGGCCAAGCGGCTGGTGGACGTGAACGTGCGCAAGTTCCGCGAGAAAGACCTGGCCTGGGCCGACCTGGTGTTTGTCAGCGGGATGATCGCCCAGCGGGATTCGGCGCGCGAGTTGATCGCGCGTTGCCGGGCGGCGGGCAAGACGATTGTGGCGGGCGGGCCGCTGTTCACGGTCGAGCACGAGCAGTTTCCCGAGGTGGACCATTTCGTGTTGAACGAGGCGGAGGAGACGCTGCCGGAGTTTTTGCGCGACCTTGAGTCCGGCGGCGCGCGGCGCGTGTATGCGTCGGCGAACTTCCCCGACCTGCGCCAGACGCCGGCCCCGTTGTGGGAGTTGGCCGGCCTGCAGCGCTACGCGACCATGAGCCTTCAGTTCTCGCGCGGCTGCCCCTTCGACTGCGAGTTCTGCAACATCACCTCCATGTTCGGACATGAGCCGCGCACCAAGACCACCGCGCAGGTCATCGCCGAGTTGGACAGCCTGGCCCGGCTGGGCTGGCGCGGGTCGGTCTTCTTTGTGGACGACAATTTCATCGGCAACAAACGGGCGCTCAAGCAGGACCTGCTGCCGGCGCTCATCCAGTGGCAGAAGGGCAAGCGCGGCATCCCGTTTTTCACCGAGGCCTCGATCAATCTCGCCGACGATGAAGAGCTGATGCGGTTGATGGTCGAGGCGGGATTCAACCAGGTGTTCATCGGCATCGAGACGCCCGAGGAGGCGAGCCTGACCGAGTGCCACAAGCGCCAGAACCGGGGCCGCGACCTGGTCGCCGACGTTAAACGCATTCAGCGGGCGGGCTTGGAGGTTCAGGGCGGGTTCATCCTTGGGTTCGACCATGACACGCCCAGGGTTTTTGAACGGCAGACCGAGTTTATCCAGAAAAGCGGGATCGTTACGGCGATGGTCGGCCTGCTGCAGGCCGTGCCCGGCACCAAGCTCTACCAACGGCTCAGTCACCAGGGTCGTCTGCTCGGCCACACCAGCGGCGACAACGTGGACGGAACTACCAACTTCCGTCCCCGCATGAACCCTGAGACGCTGCGCCAGGGCTACAAGAGCCTCCTGGAATACATCTATTCACCCGGGCCCTACTACCAACGGATCCGGACGTTCCTGCGCGAATACCGGCCGCCAAGGATGTCCAGCTCGCTGAACTGGCGATCGCTCATGGCCTTTGTCCATGCCAACCTCCGTCTCGGTGTCCTGGGTCGCGAACGTTTCCATTACTGGGGCTTACTGCTCTGGACGTTCCTCCGCCGCCCCTCCCAATTGTCCCTGGCCGTCACTCTCTCGATTTACGGCCACCACTTCCGCAAGGTCAGCCGGGCGTGCAGGCGGTGATGCGCAGCCCGGGTTGGCTCCGGGACTAAGGGCCCGTGCAAAAACTAATTCCGATTTTCTTGCCGGAGGACGCCGCCACAGTCTCATAATGTCAGAATGGCGCCCCAACGGCGGGCTCGGGGGTTAGCGGATAGTGACCCGCACACTGGTCTCGATAATTCCCTCAGCAATGGCATAGCGGGTGAGACCGGCGACGTCGTGGATGTCCAGCTTGTTCATGAGATTCTGGCGATGTTTGTCCGCCGTTTTGAAGCTCACGCCCAGTTCCCCGGCGACCTGTTTGTTGCTCTTGCCTTCGGCAATCAATTGGAGCACCTCCACTTCGCGAGAACTCAGGCGGCTGCCACTCTTCTTTGAGGTCCCCCCCTCGAGCCGCTGACTTTCGGGAAGGGTCCTGAATGCGCCTGGAAATGGAGGGGCTGAAAAAGGTGTTTCCTTTTTGGACCTCCCGCACCGCCTTGGACAGCGCGTGGGCGGAGGTTTGTTTGACCAGGTATCCCGCCGCGCCCAACGCCGTCACTTGCTCGACGTAGGCGTCATCGCTGTGCGCGGAGAGAATGAGCACCTTCGCGTCCGGGACGGCTTTGAGGATTTGCCGGGTGGCTTCCAGCCCATTGAGCAGGGGCATCGCGAGGTCCATCACCACCACGGCAGGGCGGAGTGCCTTCGTCAACTCGACCGCCTGGCGGCCGTTGTCGGCCTCACCAATCACCTTGATGTCCCCTTCGGCCTCCAACAACGTCTTGAGCCCTTCGCGGACGACCGTATGGTCTTCCGCCAGCAGGACCGTGATGCGCTTCATCGCGATGGCACGTTTCATAGACGAACCGAGTCCGGTTTCAGAAGGGCCCGTCAGCGCCCCTCGGCGCCGGGCTGCCCCCGCAAAGGGATGCGCGCTCCGATGGTGGTGCCTTGGCCCGGAGCGGATGCGACGGTCAGATTGCCCCCGACCATCTCCACCCGTTCGCGCATGCCCAGCAGCCCCAGGTGCCTGTTTTTCCTGGCGTGCAACACCCGTTCCACATCGAAGGACTTCCCGTTGTCGGTTATTTCCATGCCCACGGCGTCCGGGAGTTTACGGAGGCTCACTTTCACGCGGCTGGCGCGCGCATGCTGGGCGACATTGGTGAGCGCGGACTGGACGACGCGATAGAGGACCGTGCGGCTGGCGCTGTCCAGTTGCTCGACCGCGGCAAACGTCGTGAAGTGAACGCGGATGCCCGTCCGCTTCATGAAGTCCTTCATAAAGGAATGCAGGGTGGCGATCAACCCCAAATCGTCCAGGGTCGTCGGGCGCAGCTCCCGGGCAAACTGATGCACGATGTTCACCGACTCCCCCACCAGCCGTTGCGTCCGGGCGATCTTCTGCTTGAGCGCTCGGGGGTTGATCGTGGCCTCCCGGGCCAGGGTTTCCAGATGGACATTGATGCCGACCAGGGTTTGGGTGATTTCATCATGCAACTCACGGCTGATGCGCTTGCGTTCCTCCTCCTGTGCCTGCAGAATCTGGTGGGACAGATGCCGCAGTTGCTCCTGCATGTCGCGCGACTGCTCGAGCAACCGGCTTTGGTGTTGCTCGCTCTGCTTGAGCGCCTCCTCGACCGCCTGCCGCCGGACAATCTCCCGTCTCAACCTCCGGTTTGTGACTGCCAGGGCCTCCATCCGGCGTCGCGTCTCCTCGGCCTGCTTGAGGGCGGTGGTGTCCGACACCGCCACCCGGCACCATTGCCGAAGACCACTGACGGAGAGGGCGGAGGTCCCGTGGAGGTAGGCCCAGAAAGCTGCGGCGCCCTCCCTCAATAGTGCCGCTTCGCAGACCTGTTCGCCGGTCCCGGCGAAGACCTGTTCCAGGAAGCGGAGGAAGCTCGGCTGACTCGTGGGAACCACAAATTGCCCCAAGCGCCGGTGAGTCAGCCGGGACCGTTCCACGCCCAGCAGGGTGGCTCCCGTCAGGTTCACCTCCAGAATCCGACCCTGTTCATCCAGGGAGAGATAGCCGACCGGGGCGAAATCGTAGAGGTCCGTGTATTTCTCCAACAGCGCCCCGATCCGGTCCCGGGCCTCCTGGAGTTCCGCGTTCTGCATCTCCAGTTCAACCTGGTGGACCTGCAGTTCGTGGAGCAAACGCCGGGAGTCGGCTTCTGCCTTCGGAATTCCGTCCTCAGACCGCTGGCCGCCCTGCCGCTCCCTCAGGCGCTCCTCGGCGCAATGGCGCAGTTCGGCGGCAGCGGTTGAGAGGTTCGGTTTCGTTTGCATGGGATCAGTCATCAGGTTCACTGTTCACTGTTCACCTTTGACTCGCCCGCCGGTCCAATTCTGTGGATTGGCTCGCGACCCGCCTCTCCAAACCAGCCTGCTTTGCCCGCAACTTCGCCTCCAGCGTCTTGGCTACGGTGATGTCCGTGAAGGTGATCACCACGCCGTCGATACGGTCGTCCATCGTGCGGTAGGGCATGGTGCGCACGGTAAACCAGCGGCCATCCCGCGTGGCCGCCAGTTTCTCCGTCGAGGTCAGCGTCCGCAGCACTTCGCGCGCGTCGGTCGCGAGCGTCGGGTAGATCAGGTCCGAAACCAGGTCGGTGATGGGCCGGCCCACGTCGCCCGGGATTAACTTGACGATATTGGTCGCCTGGGTGGTGAACCAGCGCACGTTGAGCTCGTTGGTCAAGAAGAGGGTGGCGATATCGGTGCTGTTGAGCAGGTTCTTCATGTCGTTGCTCGACCGCGAATGCTCGTCCACCTTGGCCTGCAACTCGGTGTTGAGCGTCTGGAGTTCCTCGTTCAGCGATTGCATCTCCTCCCTGGAGGTCGTTAGTTCCTCGTTGGTGGACTGCAGTTCTTCATTCGTGGATTGCAGTTCCTCGTTGGCGGACCGGAGTTCCTCCTGTGAGGTCTGCATCTCTTCGTGGGTGGCCCGCGCCTCGGCGCGGGCCCGCTGGAGTTCCTGCTCCAGTTCCGTCAGGCGCGAGTTACGGGCGTGAGCCTGGGGCGGCCGGACCGCCGCTTTGGCGGCCTCGGGCGCGGCCACGTCCGTGAAAACGATCATCACCAGCCCCCGCAACGGCCCGGGTTCGTCGAAGCGCTGAACGGTAACATCCACGCGCTGCTCGCCGCCGTTGGTCCCGACCTTGAGTGCGTGGAGCGTCACGCCTTGTTTTTGCCGGAGCGCTTTCTGGAAGGCGCCGGCCAGTTCGTAGCGCAGGCCCTGGCGGGCCATGGCAAAGAGGTTCCAGTTGGCCTTGCCGGCCGCCGGTTCCAGGTATTTGCCGGTCCGGCCGCTGATGTAGAAGATGTCGCCCTTGTCATTGACCAGCACGACCGGCGGGGCGTAACGCTGCAGAACCAACTGATCGGCCAGGGACTGGAGGCTGACGGGCGGTTTGGGCGCCTCACGCGCCTCCGGCCCGCTGGACGGACCGGCGCTAAAAGAGGCGGGAAACTCCACCGGTTCCGGCCGCAGAGCGGACTCCGTGCGCTGAAAGAGCCTTGCTTTGCCGCTGAGCGGGACGAACAGGTCGCCAAACCCGCCAATCGTCTCCGCGCTGCCGAGAAACAAAATGCCGCCGGGACTCAGGCTGTAGTGAAAGAGCGGAATGAGTTTCTTCTGCACTTCCGAGGCCAGATAGATGAGCAGGTTGCGGCAACTCAAGATGTCCAGCTTGGTAAAGGGTGGATCCATGATGAGATTCTGCGGCGCAAAAATGACCATCTCACGAATCTCTTTACGCACTCCGTAACCGCCTTGTTCTTTGGCAAAGAACCGGCCCAGCCGCTCCGGCGACACGTCAGCCGCAATGTTGTCTGGAAAGAAGCCCTGCCGCGCCTTGTCAATCGCGTCCCGGTCCAGGTCGGTGGCGAAGACTTGAAGCGTAAATTGCCCCTTGGGCTTGAGCTCCTCGACCGCCTCCTTGAGCACGATGGCCAGGGAATAGGCCTCCTCCCCGGTGGAACAGCCGGGCACCCACGCCCTCAGGGCCTGGCCGGGCGAGCGGCTCGCCAGGAGCGCTCGGAATGGCCTGCGCGCGCAACTGCTCCCAGGCGGCCGGATCGCGGAAGAAGTTCGTCACCCCGATCAACAGCTCCTTGAAAAGCAGATCCAATTCCTGCGAGTTTTCCTGCAAGTAACGGACATAGGCGGCCATCCTGGTGATCTGGTGGATGCCCATGCGGCGCTCGATCCGGCGATAGAGGGTGTTCCTTTTGTAGAGGGAAAAGTCGTGGCCGGTGTGAGCCCGCAGCAGGATGACCGCCTTTTCCAGGGCGCTCTGCGTCTTGTCTTCCAGGGGTGCCTCGGTTCGTGTGATGAGGGGGGTGCGCTGGAGATAGGCGAGGATCTTTCCCGGCAACTCCTCCACCGGGGCCACGATATCGGCCAGCCCGGCGTCAATCGGCGCTGCGCGGCATGCCGTCGAATTTGGCCGTCGCCGGGTCCTGGACCAGCACCACGCCCGCCTTTTCCTTGATGGCGCGCAGGCCCAGCGTGCCGTCGGAACCCATGCCGGAAAGAATGACGCCGATGCTGTGCTCCTGCTGGTCCTGCGCCAGGGAGCGGAGGAAGAAATCAATCGGCAGGCGCAGCCCCCGCGGCGCCGCCGGTTCGAGCAAGTGCAGGACCCCGTGCAGGATGGACATGTCCTTGTTCGGCGGGATAACATAGACGCAATCCGGCCGCACCGTGGTGCGATCCTTGACCTGGATGACTTTCATGCCGGTGGCCCGCTGAAGCAGTTCGGGCATGATCCCCTTGTGCGTTGGGTCCAGGTGCTGGACAATCACAAACGCCATCCCGCTGCCCGCCGGCACGCGCCCCAGAAACTGTTCCAGGGCTTCCAGTCCCCCGGCAGAGGCGCCGATGCCCACGATGGGGAAGGAAATGCCTTTCGGCGACGGGCGGGTTTCCTGGCGAGCGGCGTTGGCAGACCGTTTCGGTCGGCGTTCCCGTGTGGGTTTCGTCTTCATGAGGGCTAAGGATTAAAGCGAGCCAGAATCTTTGAGGCCGAGTCAACTTGAGCTGTCAAGGCCTCGAGGACCTTGGCAACGCGGGCAATCTCTTTCTCGGCTTCGTCGTAGTGCCGGAGTTCAATGCCTTCGCGGACGCCAGGCATCGTCTTGGCTTCGTAGCCGGAATAGACACCGGGGGCGTAGAGCATGTGCTTGAACCACGGACGGCGCGGCAGGCCATCCGGGTCTGTCAGGCGGCGTTCGGCGAGCAAGAGGACCTGGTTGAGTTCCCGCGTGGCGAGGGCGAGCGTCGGGTTGCCAAAGTTCGGCTGGGCTTTGGCCACGGCCTGCTGGTAGGCCCGGGCGCTGGCGGCCAGCGCCTTGACGGCGTTTTGCAGCGGCGCAAAGTTCAACTCAGGGGGAACCGCTTCGGCTTCCGGGGGCGCCGTGGGATGGCGTGGGTCCGAGGTAAGCCGAAAGACGCCTTCCTCGAACTGGCGGTTGCGCTCTTCGATCGCTTCCTGTTTGTGCC
The DNA here is from genome assembly GCA_963713735.1 of uncultured bacterium. GTDB lineage: Bacteria > Verrucomicrobiota > Verrucomicrobiia > Limisphaerales > UBA8199 > CAVQND01. The sequence goes on along the minus strand of CAVQND010000002.1, from coordinate 333,508 downwards.
GCAAGAGGCCCTGGAGCTCCTCGGTGTATTTGTGGACGGTATCGGCCAGGCCGGTGAACTCGAAGGGAATGACCTCGGCCTGGGCCAGGCGCAGGACGGTTGTGCCGATGACCTGGGCCAGGGCGCGGCCATAAGCGAAGTCTCTGTCCGAGTAACGAGTGTACCAGTAAAAATCGTCGTAGATGGAGTGGTAGATGCCGTTGCTGCTGCCCTCGCCATCGAAGCCGAGGTCCAGGATGGGGACGCCGAGAAGATCGATGAAGGCGGTGTAGTCGCTGCCGGAGCCGGGGGCCTTCAAGTGGAGATCGGCGCGGGCGCGCAGTTCGCGCCGCTCGTCGGCGCTGGCGGCGCGGGCCGTTTTCAGGGCAAAACTGCGCCTCCAGACGCTGGCCTTGGTTTCGGGGTCCTCAACCTCCCTGGCCACCGCATTGGCCAGGTGTTCGAGAATGTGTGACCCGCTCAGGCCCAGGTAGCCGCGCCCATTGCTGTCCGAGTTGACATAGGCGACGGCATGGGTGCGGAGTTCGTCGGCATGCGTCTCGACCCATTCGGTCGAACCGATCAGGCCGGGTTCTTCGCCATCCCACGCGCAATAAATAATAGTGCGGCGGGGTTTCCACCCTTGCCGGGCGAGTTGGCCTAGCGCTCGGGCCTCCTCGAGGAGGCAGACCTGGCCCGAGATGGGGTCATCGGCGCCGTTGACCCAGCCGTCGTGGTGATTGCCGCGGAGGACCCACTGGTCGCTGGAGGGGCTGCCGGCCAACTTGCCGATGACGTTGTAGAGCGGTTTGAGGTCCCAATTGAATTGGAGCTTGAGGTGGACCTTGGCCGGGCCGGGCCCGAGGTGATAAGTGCGGGGCAGGGCGCCGCGCCAGGCCTCGGGGGCCACGGGACCTTTGAGTTGCAGCAGCAGCGGTTGGGCGTCGCCGCTGAGAGCGGCAGAGTGGGTATCCGGGTGATGCCCGGCGCCTCTTTGAGGGAGAGCCGCTTGGCGCCGGGAACCGCCCCGTAACCGGGGGTCAGCGGGTCGCCCGGGCTGGTGGACGGAAAGTCCATGACACTGCCGCGCTGGACGCCACTGGAATTGCGCATCGGCCCGTCGGGAAAAACGTCATCCACCCAGTAGCCGTCCTCTTTGGGGTCCGAGTAAAGCAGGCAACCGATGGCGCCGTGTTCGGCGGCGACCTTGGGCTTGATGCCCCGCCAGGATTTCCCGTATTTGGCGATGACGATGGCCCCTTTGACCGACACGCCCAGCCGCTCGAGTTCCCGGTAATCGTCGGGCAGGCCGTAATTGACATAGACCAAAGGGCCGGTGACATCCCCATCAGCCGAGTAGGCATTGTAGGTGGGCAATTGTTCGGCGACTTGTCCGGAGGCCGGGTCGACAGCCAGAGTCGTTTCCTGGAGCCCCGCGGTGAAGGGGACCGGTTCGAGCATTTCGAGCAGGCGTATTTTTGGCGTGGGAAAGAGGACCTCGAACGATTCGATTGAGGCCTCGAACCCCCATTCCTTGAACCGGGCGAGAATCCACTCTGCGTTTTCCTTGTCGTAGGGTGAGCCGACGTGGTGGGGGTGGGCGCTGAGCCGCTGCATGTATTGGCGAAGGTTGTCCGGTTGTGGCAGCGCGCGGAAGGTGGCCTCGAGCTTGCGTTGCGCCTCCGAACCGCTCGTTGAGAAGCCATAGAGCGGCTCGGGCGCGGCGGCGCCGGACCCGGTCCAAAGGCCCAGCGCCAGCACTAGCCCGGATATTTTACAGCCTAAGAGCGGCACTGGGCTGCCGAAGCTGCGTAGCGCAGGTTTCCAACCTGCTGTATCGCCGACTTCCAGTCGGCAGGCTGTACCTGCTTGGGAGCATCTGCGGATTGGAAATCCGCGATACAGCAGGCTGGAAGCCTGCGCTACGCGTTCCAGTTGGCGAAACCCGTGAAATATCCGGGCTAGGGCCCCGAGCGGAACCGCCGGGACAATTCGGTGCGGCCGGACTGCCCGCCGCCAGCGGCAGAGGAGGCTAGCGTTCAAGGGCGGCCCCCCTCGGAGCGCGGAGGCACTTGCATTTTTCCTGATACTCATACCTATTCCAGTGCGAAGGCCCCAAGAATGATAATACTCTTGACGAGATCGCCTTGCGCGGCCATGACCTGGCGCATGTTCAATCATGGGGACCAGTCTGCTCTTTGTGCGGAGGATTGCCGGAAATGTCAAGCCCTCGTTGGCGCGTGTTGACGGGGGACAGGGCTGATTCAAGATTTTGTAGGAGCCGACGTAAGGAGGCTCTGATCGGCGTTCAGAATCAATACTGAGCCTCCTCACGTCAGCTCCTACAGTTCCGGGGCGATCGTAAATCAGCACTGGACGGGGGATAAATGGTTGCATAGCCTTGGTACGACATGAGTTTTTGCATGAGGATTAAGCGCGTCGTTCAAATTCTGGCATGGGTAGCGGTTGTCTTGGCCGCCGCTCCAAACCTGGCCTCCGCCGGGGCCGACTGGCCCGGGTTTCGCGGGCCGGCGCGAGAATGGCAAATCGCCGGACAAAGGTCTGTTGAAGGAATGGCCGGCGGGAGGGCCGGCCCTGTTGTGGAAAGCGGAGGGGATTGGCAAGGGATTCTCCAGCGCAGCCGTGAGCGGAGGAACGGTTTATATCACCGGAGAGGTGGGCGATGACCTGGTCGTGTTTGCGTTTGACCTGGCGGGGAAATTGCAGTGGAAAAAGCAGGCCGGAGGCGCTTGTAAGAACGACCCGCCCGGGGCCCGCGGCACGCCAACGCTCGACAGCGGGAAGCTCTACCTGTTGTCCGGCAACGGGCGCCTGAGTTGCCTTGACGCGGGGACGGGCGAGCTTGTCTGGGCGCGCGAGAGCCGGGAATTTGGCGGCAGCCCCGGCGGGTGGGGCTACGCGGAATCGGTCCTGGTCAACGGAGACCGGGTGGTGTTCAAGCCCGGCGGTCAGAGCTGCCTGGTGGCCCTGGACAAAACGTCAGGAACGACCGTGTGGCAGAGCAAGGGCTTTTCGGCCGGGCCGGAATATAGCTCGTGCCTGCGGTTCACGGCGGGCGGCACCGCCTGCATAGTGACCGGCACGAGCAAGGGCCTCGTTTGCGTGCGCGCCGCCAACGGGCAGGTGCGGTGGAGCAACGGTTTTTCGGCTGACAACACCGCCAACTGTCCCACGCCGGTCTTCAGCGATAATCTCGTGTTCTGGGCCAATGGCTACGGCAAGGGCGGCATCTGCATGAGGCTGGCTGCCGATGGAGGAGCCGAACAGGCCTGGACAACCCATGATATGGACTGCCACCACGGCGGCTACATCGTGGACAATGGATACATTTACGGCAACCACGCCGGCGGATGGAGTTGCCTGGAGCTCAAGTCGGGCGTCAAGAAATGGCAACACCAGGGCCCGGGCAAGGGGTCGCTGTGCTGGGCCGATGGGATGCTCTACCTGTTCAGCGAAAACAGCGGACAGGCGGCCCTGGCGACCTGTTCCCCCGACGGACTGGTGATAAAAGGGCGAGTGAAGGTAGAAGGCAGCGGGCCCAGTTGGGCGCACCCGGTGGTCATCGGCGGGCGGCTTTACCTCCGCTATGACAGCAACCTCTATTGCTTCGATGTGCGCACGGGTCCGCCACGGTAGCGCCAGTCCTGCCCGGCGCTGAGGTTAAAGGCGCTCCGGACCAGTTCGTAGGTCTCGGGGTCATAGATTTTGAGCTGCTCGCGCCGGGCGATGGGGCCGTGGTTCCAGTTGTTGGCGCTACAAGGCTTTTGATCATAGTCACCCCAGCGGTTGCGCAGCATGAAGGGCTGCCTCAGCGCAAGTTGATGGTGTAAGGCTCTTGGCGGAGGAACTGGCCAAAATCAGGCGTGACGCGCTGGATTACGGGGTCAATGGGATAAATATGTCCGTCGGCAGCCTGGATCGCGTTGCGAGGGAAAAGGTCGAAAACCAACAAGCCATCTCCTTCATCATAATAAGCGCCTTCCTCCAACTTCTCATAACCCTTTCCCAGCATCAATTCGTCTAGTGCGTCTTGGGTTGGCGAGTGACCTTTGATGGATGGTTGTGAAGTGATGATGATGGGCTTGCCCTCGTTCTCGACGATGCGTTCGAGCCTGATGTCATCCTCGAAAATCCGGTTTTGCAGGGCGATCCGGTCGAGATATTCGGCCGGGGTCGCACCATGAGTCAAGGACCCCAAAGCAATGCCATATCCTTTGTGCCGGTCCAGCCGTGTTGCCTTGATATAGCGTTGGGTGCGCTTCTGAAAGAAGACGTTATGCTCTCCACCACCGGCGAAGACCGGCGGTTGACGAGTGCTAGGACCTAGTTTCCCGTTTTCTTTGGCCCACTGGATGAGCCGCCGCTGCTCCGCTTCAATACGGCCTGCGCGACTGGCGTGATCCGCATCGTGGTCTGGAGTTGGCGCACCGCCTCCACGCGTGAAGTGAGCGGCTGACTCAAGCGCCCTTCGAGCGTCGGCCAAGGCCGCTTCTCGGTTGTCATCTGGCGTTGCATTTACGTTCACCAATATGGCCTAACCGGCGTCGTCTTGCTAGCTTTTTTGGGGCTATCCATCGGCGCCGCTGGCTGGCACGATTCGAGGCCGGCGAGGGTATTGACACCCCCAGGGCTGCCCGGCTTGTCCTGGAAGCGAATGGCGAGGCCCTGCCAGGCCCTGGCGGGTTGCCCTGTTTCCTACATTTTCCCACATGTTTCGTGTCGCGATGCTGTCCTGATATGTCACTTGCCAGCATTTGCGGGAGTGTGTTGCAGCCTTTATTTATGCGGTTTTACGGGCGTTCTTGGGCAGATTCCACGGTAGCGCCAGTCCACGTGTCCATCGTAGGCCATGGTTTCGTTGACCAGGGCGAACAGGGCCGGGTCGTAGGCCCGGAGCGCCTCGCGCGTGGCTACCGGGTGCGGCGCGTCATTGGGGGCGGCATCCTGGCCGGCGGCGTCGAAATAGGCCAGCACGGCGCCGGCCCAGGACCTGGACCCGGTCGCTGACGGCGGCAGTTCCTTTCCATTTGCCGGCGTTTAGGGCGGCGGCGTAGGTGTCCTGGAGTTTTTGGTCGAACTGAACATCGAGGCGGTTGACCCGCAGTTCATATTGCTGGACGTCCAGGCCGCGATGGTTCCAGTTGGGGTTGACGGGGCGCCTGCCCGTGACGTAGTAAAGCGCCTTGGCCAATTCACGGATGACCAGGCAATCGCCCACCATCGCCTCGTGCGGGTCGCCCAGCACGTTCTCTTCGCCCACCACCAGAAGCTTCGTCTGCGGCGTGTACTCCAGGAAGCGAGCCCCCGGGTCGAAGTCCTTGGCCTGCTTGAGCGTTTGACATTCCGGCAGGTCCGCCAGGCTCTCCTGCGGACCGAGCACGACCAGCTTCGCACCATCGGCTATGAGCGCCTTGAGGATGTCATGGCGGTAGGCGAACATCTTGCGGATGGTGTCGTTGGCTTTGAGCAGGGCCTCGTTGCCAGCCTGCCGGCCCAGCACGGTGAACTCGCGCGCCCAGGTGAACTTCGTATAATAGGCAGGGATATGAAACTGCGGCGGCGGGGCAATGACGTTGGGCAGTTCTTGCAACCACACGTAGCGCCAGTCCTGCCCGGCGCTGAGGTTAAAGGCGCTCCGGACCAGTTCGTAGGTCTCCGGATCATAGATCTTGAGCTGCTCGCGCCGGGCGATGGGGCCGTGGTTCCAGTTGTTGGCGCGACCGCAATCGAAATAGGCCTGGCAAACCTCGGCCCAGTATTCGCCCGGGTTGGAGCCGGCGTAGGTGTTCTTCCACAGACCTTTGGCGACCGCATGCCGGTAGGCGGTGTTCCGGCGCTCGTTCCAGGACGGGTTGACCGAGCGCAAGGCCGAGTCGATGGTGTGGCAGAATTCGTGGACGCCGATGCTCTCGTCGTCATAGCGGTCGAGCGGCAGGCAAAGCAGGTTCTCCTCCCCGAAGCTGGTCGGCTTGCCGCCCGTCCCGCGGACCCGTTCGTTCTGGTAGGCGGGGTTTGGATGGTTCCGGTATTCCGGCATGTCGGTATAGACTTGGTCCTTGCCGATGATGATTAAGTACATGCCATTGCTCACCATGGCGGCAAACACATCCGGACGCCCGGCCAGCATGTGCGTGACAATCTCGTAAGTGCGCTGCAGCGCCTGGTCCGCCACTTCTGCCGAGGCGGCCACAGGCATGCCTTTGACGTCCAGGTGTTTCTTATAGAACTGACGGGCGGCCTCGCGGTCGCGTTCGCGGACCAGTTGAAAGAAGGAGGCAGGCGGAGGAGTGACCGGAGGGCGTTGGGGGTCCGGCACGTAATCCGCCAGGAGCCTCCCCACGCCGGTGAGGACAAGCATTCCCACGGCCAGCGCCTTCCTGTTCCGGTCTGCGGATAGCGCTTTCATAGAGAATTCGCGCAGAGTCAGACTTGCACAGTGGGTGGTGATGGATTCGGCGGCGCCAACCTGGGCGGGCGGGACCGCTGCCGGGATTCACTTCTCGGCCTGCTGGTCGGCGGGGGGATGAGGATCCAGGGCACGGGTGATGCGGGCAATCAGGTCTTTCAAGTGCATCTGGACCACGGGCTTGGTCCGGGAGAGGTCCGTTTTCCGGATCCGTTCGCGGATGGCCTCCAGTTCGGAGCGGGAATAGGCGGGGAGGTCGGAGTTTGCCACGGGGGTTTTGAGGTTGGCGGAGAGCAGGTTGATGTAGGAGCGTTGCAGGTTGCGGCGGTACAGATCGATGTCCGGGGGTTGGCCGGCCAGTTCGCGGAAAAGGCCGTCGCGGAGATCGGCGAAAAGCTTCGCCGGGGAATAGGCGGCGTTGGTGGAGGTTTGCTCAATCTCGGCCAGTCGTTCGATGCGCCGGCTTGAGATCAGGTTTCTGAGCACGGTGCTTTGCGCGGCGAGGATGCGTTGAGCGGTCCCTTCGGCCGTGAGCCGGGAGACGATGTCTTCGCCGGTAAACCGGGTGGGTGTGCTCAGCGCATGTTCCAGGAGAAAGGACACCGCCTGTTGCTGGTAGTCGGCGGGATTGGGAAAGAATCGCCGGTTGGCGTCGCCGTAGTAGAGGTTGATTTCCTGGACGCCGCCCACGACGTTGGCCACGTGGCCCATCTCGCGGCTCCACTGGGCCAGGAGGGCGCCGTATTCGACCGAGAGCAAGTCGTAGTCCTTGCCCGGTTTGCTGGTGGCCTTGACCAGGTAGCCGGCGACGCGCTCCAGATTGCGCAGGCCCAGCTTCGTGGCTTCAACGGCGTCCGAGCCCAGGTCTTCGGTCTGCTGGGTCGAGTCCACGCCCGCGTTGGGATCTCCGAAGCGGAACATGGGCTGATTGATCTGGACCTTGACGAGCTTCTCGAGTTCGGCCTTTTCATCCGCCTCCTTGGGGAACTGGCGGTAACCCCAGTTGACGGCGAAGCAATCATAAGGCCCGACCCTGGGCATCAACCCGGCGCCGTCGCCGGGCTGGGCGACGTAGTTGTAACGGGCGTAGTCCATGATGGAAGCCGCGGTGCCGTTCTTTTTCGTCCATTCCGGGTTGCGCAGTTGCTCGATGGTATAGCTGGAGGAGGCCTTCATATTGTGGGGGAACCCAAGGGAATGGCCTACTTCGTGCGCGACGACGAAGCGGACCAGCTCGCCCTCCAGGTCGTCGGGCAACGGGAGGGTCTGGGCCCGAGGGTCGCACGGGGAAGCCTGGACGAAGTACCAGTCGCGGATGAGTTTTTGGACGTTGTGAAACATGCGCACATCGGCGCTGAGAATCTCGCCGCTGCGCGGGTCGTGGACCTGGGGTCCGAAAGCGTTTTCGATGTTCGAGGGCAGCCAGCGAATGCTGGAGATGCGCGCATCCTCCACGTCCCAGTCCGGATCCTCGCGCGGGTCGGGGGCGTATTTGCCGATGATGGCGTTGGTGAAACCGGCGGCCTCGAAGGCGGAGGCCCAGTCTTCGATGCCGGCCTTGACGTAACTTTTCAGTTTCTCCGGCACTTCGCGGGCCACGTAGAAGACGATGGGTTTGACCGGCTCAGAAATCCTGGCGTCCGGATTCTTCTTCTCCAAGCGCCAGCGGAGGATGTAATGGACGGTTTCGGCCTCGTGGTCGTTGCGGTCTGAGTAGTCGGTGAACGATTCGGTGAAGAAGCCGACGCGCGAATCGAAGCGGCGTGGTTTCATCTGGGTTTCGGGCAGCTTAACCATGCTGTGGCACAACACGGCCGTAATGCCGCTGGATTGCGGGCTGTCATCGGAGGAGCCGCCGCCCTGCTTTCCCTGGGCAAAGCTGGCGAGGACGCGCACGTTGATGTTCCTGGGGAAGGCCTTGAACTCTTCGATGAAGGAGCGCGCGCTGTCCATCGTGCCGGCGCTCAGGGCGCTGCGGGCGCTGAACTCCGGCACGTCCTTCTTGAACAGGTCCGTCACTTCGATGACCGGCGCCTTGTCCTTGCCGTAGGCCTTGACATCGAACGCGTGGATGATGGGCGCCAGGTTGGAAGCCTTGACCGCCTGGGCGATGGGATCGGCGGTCTCGGCGCGTATCCCGTAACGGACATCGCGCAGGAGCACCTGCTCACCGTGCAGTTCCCAGCGCACCACCCGATCCCCCACGGGCATGCCGGCGTACGAACTGCCGGCGGTGGTTTCAGAAATCTGGACCACCCAGAGCAGGTCGGTGTCGAGGGCCTCGACCGGTATCTCGTAGTAGAGGCTCTCTTCGATACGATGCACCCGGAAGAGGCCGACCTTGGTGAGGGCGTCCTTGGTGATCACTTCGTCGTATTTCTTGATCTTGGGTTTTTTGGGCGGGGTTTCGTCGGGTTTCTTTTCACCTTCCTTGGCGGGGTCCGCTTTGGCGGTGTCCGAAGGTTTGTCCTGGGCGAAATTGGCGGTGGACGAAACGAGCAGGCAGGTCAACAAGAAGATCCGAAGAATCCTGCCTTGGAAAAGATGTGCATGCATGAACCCACCTCTAGGGCACAGCCCACGGGTTTTCAAGATAAAACGCGAGGACACTATTCGCCGCAACCTTTATCGCAGCCTTTGTCGAATTGGCCGTTTTTCGACAAAGCTGGCGAGGAAGGTTGCGACACGGGTCTGGAGTCGGAGTCCTTGGCACAGGCTCCAGCCCGGACATTTCACGGGCCAGCCGCAACCATCTCATTAACACCGTGGCTTGAGCCCGGTGTACATGGGCGGCGAGCCGTTCCAGCCGTTTTTAACGGCTTCGCGCCCTCCCCGGCAAACCGTTGAAACGGTTGCATCCCCTCAGGTGCCTTCTTACACCGGGCTGAAGCCACGGTGTTAATGAGAGGTCTCGCCAGGGCGTGAACTCTACGGGCTAGCCAGGGCTGCGCGGCCAGTATCGCTTCCTTTTGCAGCAAGTCCCGCCCATTGATCCGATTCCCATCCGGCCGCCGGGTTACTTCGACAACTGTTACAGCAAGGCTGAAATCCGAGAGGAAAACCGGCTGGCCAAGGCTTCCGTCCTCTGCGGCCCCAAAGACCTTGAGTAGGGGCCAATGAAACAGTGGGATATCATCATGTCGAAGAGACACTCGACGAAGCCGACGGGGCGGATTGGAAAACAATGGTCCGTTGCGACCGAATTTACCTGCTGCCCAAAGCACAGTTCGACGATTGGAAAGGGGCTGTCACCGAAGAACGCCGCCACCTGATTGCACGGAAAATGGTCGAGGTGTTACGGCTGCCAATTCACCGCAGGTGAGGGGGCGTACCGATTTCGGGCACAGCGAAAGCCTTTTCCCCTCGAACGCCATTGATCAGAGACTCCTTACGTCGTCTCCTACAGTCATGGGATGGAGCCCCTCTCAGCGACCTTTTCACTGGCTCTGGAGCTGCGCCACCCCAACGGCTCCGGAAACTCGACACGAGCATGGGTTTGGTGTTTAACTGGGGCTGTTTCCGGGTTCCTGAATGGGAACCGATCCCCGGGACGCACAGAGCAATGAATATTCAACCAGAAAGGACAGTTCGATGAACCGCAGAACGTTCGTGAAGACTTTACCCGCTCTCACCCTGTTGGCCGGGACGGCAACCGGCTTTGCCCAGGAAGCCCCAACCCCCGACCGGGACCTGAAACCCATCACGCTGCCCAGTCCGGAGCCCGACGGCGGCAAGTCGGTCCTGGCAGCCCTCAAGGAGCGCAAGACCACTCGCAACATCAGCGCCAAGGAACTCCCTCCGCAGGTCCTGTCCAACCTGCTGTGGGCTGCCTTCGGAGTGAACCGCCAAAAGGGAGCCTTCGGCAAGCCCGGCCGGACCGCAGCCTCGGCCAGCAACTCACAGGAAATCGATCTCTACGTCGCTCTGGCCGACGGGGTCTATTTATACGAGGCGGTTCCTCACCGGCTGACCCCGGTTGTGGCCGGGGACTTGCGCGGGCGGGCCGGGCGAGGGGCGGCCGCGTCCGCTCCGGTGAACATCTTTTACGTCGTTGACCTCGCGCGCTACGATACGGGGCCGGGGCAGCCCGACCGAGCTATCGGCAACCCGGAGGTCCAGAAGTCCTATTATTACACCGATACGGGTCTCATCGCGGCCAACGTGTATCTGTTTGCCGCTTCCCAGGGTTGGCGGCCTGGTTCCACAACTGCAACAAAGATGCCACGGCCAAGGAGTTTAGATTGCGCCCGGAACAACGGGTGCTCTTTGCGCAGACCGTCGGTTATCCGGCCTAACGCGTCGAAGCGTCGTTGGTCCTGGCGCGCAAATTCTTGACGGCGACAATGTGCAGGGCGTCGAGGGTTACGATCTCGCCTTCGCGGTCCACGACAGCAATGGAGCGCGGCGCGACCAGGACCAACTCAGGGTGGCGAACGGCGTATTCGCGGCCATCCGACGTGCGCAGGGCAAACGGTCGAAACCCGCCCCCCGAGACGCGTTGGCGAATCGCTTCCAGATTCATGCCAGGACGCTATCCCCGCCACAATGCGTTGTCAAACAGGAGGAAACGGAGGAAACGGAGAACGGATAGCTCCGTGCTCTCTGTTTCCTCCTGTTCAAATTCAGGCGCATACAATTGTGGCGCCCGGTATAACTGACGGCGAAATGAACACGGCCTTCAAATCAACGCGCGCCTGCCTGCTGCTGGCCGCCGCCGGCTTTCTTTGGGCGTATCTGACGCCGGTGTTCGCCGCCGACCCGCCGCTGGCCGGCGGTCGTCCCAACATTGTCTTCATCCTCACCGATGACCTGGGCCAGAGGGTCGATCTCCCAGCCCGCAATCCCGGCCGGGTCGCCCAAATGCGCGCCGCCCTGGCCGAATGGCGAAGGAGTGTCAAGGCCCAGGAGAATCGGCCCAACCCGAACTTCGACCCTGAAAAATATCGCGAACTCTACATTGACGTGGACGCCAGCCGCTTCGAACCCGACCGGGCGGACCAAACGCAATGGGAGATCATGTGGCGATGGCGCAAGACCCTGAACGCGGTGCTGTCAATAAACCGGAAAGCCAAGCAATAAGCCGCCACGCGACACGAACACGAGCCAGCCAAAGCGCGGGGATGCCGCGCACTGTCGTCACCACTGCTGAAACTGCCGCTGTCATTTTGGGGCTCATATCGTGCTGTGGGCTGCGGAATGACCTGATCTAATCGGCGGCATCGCAGCCCAACGGAGGGTCGAGGGTCGAGGGTCGTCGGGTGTCAAGTGTCGAGTGTCGAGTGACAAGCCGAGGAAGCGCCGCCCCTCAACCCACGACACTCGGCCCTTGGATGGCGGATTGCCTATGAACCTGGGTCCTATGGCCGTGAGTCTCATATTCATAGGCTATTGGTTCTCTCGGAAGAGGGCAATCTCATCGCCTTTCCATCGCTTTCGGTTTGGCTGGGGCGTACAAGAGCGGGAGCAAGCTCCACGCACTCCAAACGCCAGCGCGCCATGATCCGCTCCTGGGCCTGCCGATTGCGCATTCGTGAGGGGCCAACCTCTGCTACACGCAGCAGCCCTGGTTTCAAAATGTCAGGATTGCGCCCGAACCTCGGACTTTGTTCTTGCACAAGCTCTAAGAAAATGAGCCTGGCCTCAGAGCACGCGACTTTTGGCGGCAAGCGAAACCTTGACTTTGCGGTTCGGTATGCTAACCGTGGGTCGCATAAGCAATGCTCTGCGGAAAGGTGACACGCTATGCTGCCGTTCACGCCAAGATTAAGAATCGCCATCGCTAACGGCGAGGCTCGGGCCAGGAACCAACAACACGTTGCGGTGTCGCCCTTGGACCTGCTTGCAGGTATTGTGTCCCTCGGGGGTGGGGTCGCAGTTAATGTCCTCAAAGCCAAAGGATTTACGGAGGGTGGTGCTGCTCCCTCTGCGTCGAAACCAGGCATGCCGGCCGACGCTCCCGTGTCCTACACACGGCAGAGGCACTCACGGCGGTTTCGGGAGCAATATTGGAGGCCGTCAAGAGATCCCATCAACTGGCTGGAGTCGAGCACATGCTTGTCGGAATCCCTATGCCGCCTTCTGCGGAGGTTTCGGCTCTGTTCGTCGGAAAGAGCATCACACCGGAGAGCTCGTATCGGAATTGCGAGCAAACATGTAGCGCCCCGGAACAAGGCGCGTCCAGTGGACGGCGGGATTGCGCTTCTGTTGCTATCCGGATGCCGATGTCCCGCGGCCACTAACGCGCGTCGCTCAGCGTTGTGCCGCCGCGGGAGCTTTGGGTTCGACAGGGTTAATGGGAAAGGGCTATCTTTTGGCGATTGATATGCGCATTGAAATCGAACAAGAAGAGGATGGCCGTTGGTTGACGGAGATTCCCGACCTTCCAGGAGTAATGGTTTACGGCGCGACTCGTGAGGAGGCCGTAGCCCGAGTCAAGGCGTTGGCCCTCCGTGTGCTTGCGGACCGTTTGGAGCACGGGGAAACGATCCCCGAACTGGTCGAGGTCTTTTCGGTTGCCGCATGAGCCAATGGGGCTGCAGAAAGGCGCGGCTGGTTATGGCGGCCTTGCTCCGGACCGGCTGGCGCATCAAACGTGAGGCCGCTGGCTCCCATCGCGTCTTGGCCCGCGAGGGCTGGCCTGACTACGTCTTCGCCTTCCACGACGGTGAGGAGCTTGGACCGCGGATGCTGGCGAGGATAGCGCGGCGGACCGGGCTGAGACCGGAGGACCTGTGACCACATCGCCAACCAGCCCCTCTAGCCAACGGCCGCCGGCCTTCTCCTGAGCGAGGCACGCCGGGAGCTCCGACGCCCGATTCGCTGCGGATGTCGCGGTCCGGCGGCTGTAGTTGAGCCCAGGGTGGCGGCCCCGCCTGCGCTGCGGTCATTTCCGGCGGCCGAGCAACTCCTCGGCCAGGGGCCGGGCATCGTAGAGGTTTTGGAGGGCCTCGATGATGGCTGTGGAATGGACGCACACCGCGCGCGCCTGGTCTTCGGTGTAGAGGAAATCGGCCACGAGGGACTGGATGTTGCCGTCGAAGATGATGCCGACAAATTCGCCGCGGCGGTTGACGGCCGGGCTGCCGGAGTTGCCGCCGATAATATCGGCCGTGCAGGCGAAATTGAACGGGGTAGCCGGGTTCAACTTGTTTTGGTTGGCCAGCCAGCGTTGCGGCAGGTCGAAAGGCGGCCGGTAATTCTGGTCGGCGGCCCGTTGATAGAGTCCGGCGAAGGTGGTTTGAAAAGGCATGTGCCGGCCGTCTTGTTCGTAGCCGGCCACGACGCCATAGGACAGGCGGAGGGTGCCGGTGGCGTCGGGATAATGGCTGGCGCCTTCGAGGGCGTAGCGGGCCTTGCCGATTTGGGCATGGGCCTGGCGAATAGCTTCCCGCCGCGCCTCGACCTCCTTGCGGACCGCCCGAGCCTCGCTGTTGACCTGGCGGGCGAGCGCGATCATGGGGTCCTGAGCCTGGTCGAGGGCCTGGAGGCCGCCTTCGTACAACTGGCGGCGGGTGGCGGGTGATGCCAGTTTGGCGCTGCGGACGGCTGCGGCGGCGCGTTCATGCGGCGGCAGGCCGTCCAGAACTTTGCGGACCAGGGGATGATTGTAGCCCAGGCCCTCGACCAGGGCGGTGAGAGAGTCGGTGAGCTTGACCGCCTCGAGGTCCTCATAGACAGGGTTTTGCGCAAAGAGTTCGTGTTCGAAAGAGGCCCGGCCGGCTTCCTGGTATTCCTCGAGGCGCTGGCCATCGGGCTTGGTCCGCTCGACGGCGATGCCCGGAGCAAGCTGCGGGCGTACCTGAACAAGAGGCTGTTGAAGCCGGCGCCTTGCTCGAGCAGTTCGTATTCCACCGCGCGTTGGGCGATGGCCTGCTGGGCCTGGGCGATGCGGTCCCAGGCCTGCTCCACTTGCGCCGAGGTCGAGCCGGCCCCGAGGTTCCCATGTTGCAAGAGCGTCCGGACCGATGCGCGCAGCTTCTCTTCGGATGCTTTCGCTGGCGTCCATGAATTTGGGGTCGAGCAGCCCGGCCAATGCGCCTTCACGCGCCTTGCGGGAGTTGCGGACGCCGAACAGGTCGTTGCGGGCGCGGCGCGCGTTCTCGGCGCTGCGGGCGCTGTAAGCATCAAACAAGACCTCGAGGCGATTGAGTCGCTGCAAGGTCCGAGGGTACTCCCGGTCGCGGAGGTATTCCAGTTCGGCGACCGTGCGCAAACGGTCGGTGCGGCCCGGATGCCCGGATACGAACACCAGTTCATGGTCGGCGGGTCCGGCCTGGCTCCAGCTCAGGTAATGCTCGATCTTTGCCGGCTGTCCCTGCTCGTAAGCGCGGAACAGGCAGATGTCCAAATCGAAGCGCGGGTACTCGAAATTATCCGGGTCGCCTCCATAAAAGGCGATCTGCTCCTCCGGGGCGAACACGAGGCGGATGTCCGAGTATTTCTTGTAGCGGTAGAGATGGTATTCGGCGCCCTGGTAGAGGGTGACCACCTCGCTGCGCAGGCCGGTCTTGTCCTGCGACTCCTTTTCGATGGCGGCGATGACCGCCCGGCGGGCGCGAAAGGCCTCTTCGTCCGTCATGCCCGGTTGGACGGCCGCATTGACCCGCGCCGTAACCTCTTCGATCTCCTTGAGCACGCTGACCTTGAGCCCGGCACAGGGCTGCTCCTCCGCGCGGGTTCGGGCATAGAAGCCGTCCCGGAGATAGTTATGCTCCTTTGTGCTCAGCCGCTGCAAGGCCCGCGAGCCGACATGGTGATTGGACAAAATCAGGCCCTCCGCCGAGACAAACGCCCCCGAGGCGCCGCCGAAACGCACCGACGAGAGCCGGAGATGCTTGAGCCAGGCGTCCGTCAGATCGAAGCCGTACTTTTCCCGGATGGCCTGGCGGGGCGGGTGGTTGTAAAGCCACATGCCCTCGTCCGCGCGCGACCCGTAGCACAGCGTGAGAGTGGCCAGGAGCAGGCAGGACACGTTGAAGCGCGGAATAGACGACAATGCCGGGCGGGGGTGGGGCGAAGCTTTGTCCCGGAGGGACACCCGAGGATAGCCTGGCGCTTCAGCGCCGGGTACGACGCCCGAGGAGCCTGCGTCCCGAAGGGACGCTTGAAGCCTTGGTGCTGAAAACGCAATGGGACGACGAACTGATGTGTGACAGCCGACCGATTCAGCCGTCCCTTCGGGACGGGGTTCCTCTGCGGGCAGATCCTGGCGTTGAAACGCCGGGCTACTCTCAGATGTCCCTCCGGGACAGAATGCATGGACCGGAGGTGCTGCAAAAGCTGATTTGCGGCCCCAGCCGCCAGGATGCGCGAAATACTGTGGACATAATGCTGTGTGGGCAATCTATCGCACAAGAACCTCAAGTCCAGGGATTTTCGGGCTGTGGGCTGGGCGGGCCTCTCGCACTAAAAGTAATGCGTTCTGCATCCGCATGGTTCAGCCTGCAAACGGGTGGGCCGTTGAAACATTGTTGGTGTTGTCACCGCACATTATGAAATCACGTGTGGAGAAGAGCATAACAGTCCTCTTGTGCGCCTCGGTAGCAGCCGCTGTGACAACCGGACTGCATCCACCGCCCCAAATCCCCTTACTTGGCGGTCTCACTGAGCAGGCATTGGACGGCGGCAGACGCCACATCTTGCGAATCGGCAGTGATGGGGGTGAGGTTCTTTTCCGCCTTGGCGGCCTGGTACTGGGATTGCGCCAGGGCCAGTGTCTGCTCGGTTTCTCCCGCCACCCAGGTCCGGCCCGGAGCGCCGAGGGCGAGCAGGGCCGGCAAGTCGCCGTATTTGGCCCCGCCGGGCAGGAAGTTAGGGTCGTGAAGGTCGAGCACGCTGCCGAAACGGAAGCCGGCGGTGTTGATGACCGCCTGGTCGATGGCGCTGCCGCATTGCGCGCGCGCCGCCGCCACCCACGGCCCGGCGCCAGCCAGACCAACGACGCTGAGGCGCGACGAAGGCCGCTGGTTTTTGAGGAAGCTGACCGCCGAGAGCACGTCATGCACGCGGTGAGCGAACACGGAGTAGTTGTAACCGAAAGTGTAAGCGGCGGCTTCGCGCGGGTTTTTCACACTCGGGGTGCGCGTCAAAGGCTTGCCGTCAACGAGGAATTCCCCCTGGTAGAGCAGGTCCACGCCGATGACCGTAGCGCCGGATTTCACGAGTGTTTCGACGGCCGGCTCGAGCGCGCCGCCGGCCGCGAAGAGGGCGGATTTTCCTTCGGCGCTGAGCCAGAGCACAGTCTGGCCGTTTCCTTGCTTGGGAGAGCAGAAGATGGCCGGGAGTTCCTCGTGCCAGGTTTTGTTTTGGAGCAAGGCGCTGGTCTGGTTCCAGGAGCCGCAGTCGGATTCGCGGATGGTTTGGCACTCGACGTTCCCGGTTTCAGGCCATCGCGGGCCGAGCACAATGTCCCAGCCGCTCAGGCAGGAGGCGCGGAAGCGCTCGGGGGTGGCTTGTTCGGCGGCAAGCTGTTTTTGAGCGTCATCATGGAACCAGCGCAGCAACTCGCGCTCGAAGGCGGGGCCGGCGGCTTTCGGAGCGGGGTGCTGATCATCCCAGACGGTAAGTTCGCCGGGTTTGAGGACCTGGTAATCGCGTTCGATGACCGGTTCCTGAAAGCCGAGTTTGAAGTGGCGGTTGAGCCAGGTGTAGAAGGCGGAGCGGGAAACGGCATTGTAGTTGTGCGGGAAGTGCTCGCCTCGCTTGAGCATTACATTATCAGGGGCGCCCATCAGGGTGTAGAGCTGCTTCAGTTCCGGAAAGCCTTTCGTGGACATCTCCTTGGTCCAGTCGTCGGCGCAGGTCATGCCTTGGGGTTTGGGGGCGAACAGAGCGGCGAACTCGACGTTGCCGGTGTCCACGCGGAGGAGGGAGGCGTTTTCGCAAGTGCAGCCCCCTTGCATCGCGGTGCTGACCATGACGGCGGGGAAGGAGAGCTTGAGGCGGGGTTCAATGGCGGCGAGGATCATGGTTTGAGTGCCGCCGCCGCTGGCGCCGGTCATCGCGACGCGGTCCGGGTCGACCTCCGGCAGGCTCAACAGGAAGTCCAGAGAACGAATCGAGTTCCACGTCTGAAGGCCCATGGCGCTCTGCAAATGCGCCTCGGCCTGGGGACTGAACAGGCCCCAATTCTCGGTAGTGTTCATCTCGGGCCGCTGTTGGGCGAACCCGTGGACGAGTTGCATCGAAAGCTGCTGACAATCCGAGTTGCCCAGCATGTCCCACTGCCAGACGACGCAGCCCATGCGAGCGAGCTGAACGCACATGGACTGAAAGCGGCTTTGGCCTCCTTCCTCGAAGCGCTCCTCGCCTTCGGCAATCTCATGCCTGAGCTCGGCGGGAGTCGAGAGCGAGAGGCGCGCGTTGGTCCAATGCCCGTGGGCGAACAAGACCCCGGGAACTTTGCCGGCAACGTTCTTCGGACGATACAGATTGCCGGTGACGAAGAAGCCCGGCGCGCTCTCGAAATAGACCTTCTCGACCGTGAAGTCACCGCGATCGATTCGCCCATGGATGACGGCATGCAGTGGCGTCCGGGTCGGCATCGGCCACAGTCCTTGCGAGACCAGGACCTGATGGCGCACGCGTTGGGCGCGCGTCTCCCATTCGGCCTTGGACGCCGGCGGCTTGAAAGGGAAGTAGCCGTCCAGGTCGTTGAGCGGGTGCAGGCGGACGTCGTCGGGCTGCTTGGCCTCGGGCAAGACCCTCGGGGCAGGTCCGGCCACTGAGGCGGCCGCAAGGACGGACATAGCGAGCGAAAGGGTGGCTGTCGAAAGTTGGATTGTCATGGTCTAAAGCCCTTGAGTTTCAAGGCACGTTGTAAACAAGTCAAGTCCCTCAACCACCTCGTCACCACACTTCCACCGGTCCCTTCGGGACCGGGATTGCGGGGCCGCGGGCTGCGCCCTGGGTCCCGCCCTCCGCATGGCGCATTCGGCACTCCGCACTCGGCACTTGCTGCATGAAGGAGGCAACCAGGGGCGGAGGGCGGAACCTGGGGTTTGAGTTCGCCCTGGTCGTCGAGGAACTGCTGCCGCCAGCGCAGGTAGTCTGCGAGCACCTGTTCAAAGCCGGCCCGGGTGGCGATGTGGACGACATTCCTGTTGAATTCATTGGCCGGGCCGAAACGTCGGGCATGCCAGGGGGCAACCTTGCGGAACATGCGGCAGCCGTGGGCCTCGCCGAAGACCTCGATCATCAGGTCCAGGTGACGCCGCAGCACCTGCAGGCGCTCATCGAAGCGCGGCTCAGGAGGAAGCTGGCCGGTCCGGAGGTAATGGAGCGTGTGCTTGAAAATCCATGGATTGTAAAACGCGCCCCGGCCGATGCTGACCCCGGCACAGCCGGTCTGTTCGAGCATCGTTTTGGCTGCCTGGGGCGTGGTGACGTTACCATTGCCGATGACCGGGATGGTCTTGACCGCCTCGACCACGGCGCGGATGCCCTTGAGATTAACCGTGCCGCCAAAACCCTGTTGGCGCGTCCGTCCATGCACGAAGACCGCCGCCACGCCGGCCCCTTCCAGGGCGCGGGCCAGGTCCGGCGCCGTGATGTTCTCCTCGTCCCAGCCCAGGCGCATCTTGGCGGTGACGGGGATCTTCACCGCCTCGACCATGCCCCGGACGAGCCTGGCCGTCTTGTCCAGCTCGGTCATCATGGCCGAACCGCCCCCGACGCGGCAGACCTTGCGCGCCGGGCAACCCATGTTGATGTCCACCGAGGCAACCCCGGACGATTCGAGCCGCGCAGCCGCCTCCCGCATCTCCCCGGCAACGGTGCCGAATAACTGGACCGCCAGCGGTTGGTCGGCGGGGCGGGTTTCAATCAGCTTGAGGGCCTTGGTTCGGTTTTCCAGGAGCGAGCGGGCGTTGACGAGGTCTGTGGTGGCCAGGCCCACCCCGCCCAGTTCGCGCGCAACCAGGCGGAACGGCAGGTTGGTGTAGCCCGCCAAAGGCGAGAGGAACAGGTTGGATGCCAAGGTGAGGGGGCCGATTCGCATGAGTGAGAGCGTGGAGCGTGAGAGCGTGGAGCGTGGAGCGTGGAGCGTGCTACGATGCCCTGACGCTCCACGCTCCGACGCTCCACGCTCCGGACGCTTACTTCCCGTAGCCGGGCAGGGGCTTGCCGTCCTCGCCAAGCTTGTCGCAGGCCCACAACAGGCCGCGCGTCACCAGGTCCAGATAGCGAGGGTCATCAACGGTTTGGTTGTTGTGGCCCAGCGTAGTCGTGAAAACGCGGGTCTTGCCCTGATACTGATTGGTCCAGACGACCACGCAGTCGGTGGTGCGCTCGGTCCCGTTCCGGGCCTTGAAGACCTGCTTGCCGTGCGCCAGGGCGTGGGCCGTGGGGAACACCTGGACGTTGTTGTAAAGCTCCTCGTTGATCGTGGTCCAATCCGCCAGGTCCCGGGTGATCGGGCTGTCGTGGTCCGTAAAGGAGATGGCGATGGGGAGTTGCGCGCCATGGCCGCTGGATTGGATGCCGAGGGTACTCGAACCAGAGGGCATGGGGCGTGCCGTTGGTCGCCGGTTTGTTCGGGTCGCCGATGCGGTAAGAGTGGACCGCGCAATGGAGATTGACGCCCGGGATGCCGTAGCGATGGGGCCTGAGGACCGCCTCGACGGTCGCCTGGTCATTGATGTCCGCCCCGCATTCGTCGTGGATGACCACATCGTAACCCTGGGCGTAATCCGGGTTGCCAAGCATCGGCAGCTTGGGGCTGGTGCTGCCATCGTCAACGTAGATGATGTCAACCTTGAGATTGGCCCGTTGTTCGAGGCCGCGCTTGAGAAGGTCCTTTTGTTTGGCGTAATCATGGCAGCAACCGCCCGCGATGAGCAGCGCCTTTAAGGGTTGAATTTCGGCGGCGGGCGAAGGTTGAACACCCTGGAGGACCAGCGCGCACAAGGCGGAAACAGTCAGGCTCGATTTGATAAGCATATTGTCAGGCCTTCACGACGAAGGCAGTCTTGAATATCACAAGCGGCGGCCAAACACCAGAGGTGATTTGCGCCGTGATTTGCAGCCGTGCGCACTTCAGATTCTTCCGAGTGGGCATGTGTCCCGAAGTACTGAGGATTATTGAGAATTGAGAATTGAAGATTGAAAATTGGTCAATGGTAGTTAATATCCGGGATGTGCCCGGGTTGATTTACCAATAACCAATTCTCAATAATCAATTCTCAATCAGAGCCTTCCGAAAGAGACTCTCATCGAAAAATCTGAGATGGGCACGGTCCAGAATGGGCCGGGGGAAGTTTCTTGAGTGTCGGCCCTCCGGCAGGTAGATTGACTTCATCTCGATGAGCCTTGAATGAAACAGCCTGAGCTTTTGGCAACAGACGAAGACCAAACACGCGCCGCGGCGGGGCAAGCGATGGATCTGTGGGTCACGCTTGACCTGGGCGGTGGCTGCTTCCTTTTTCAATGGCAGGCGCCCGGGGCGGAGGTGTTGGCGGGCTATGCAGAATTGGAGGCAATACCTCATCGAGGGTTTTGGTGGCATTCGCTGACCCTCAACCTGGATGTGGGAGGACAGGTCGAGCGGCGGGAGTGCAGCAGCCACGGCACCTCGGCACATGCCTTGGTCGCCCGGCTGCGCAAACGGTTTCCGGTTCCCGACGAGCGGGTGCACGTGCGCGTGAAACGCGAGGCGGGCCAGGCCCCGCAGAGGCCGGAGATTGCCCTGCCGGTGCCGTTGCCGCCGGACATACCGGCGTGGAAATGGCTTGGACGCCAGGTGCATGAATTTGCGCGCCTGGTGGAAGCGGTGCCGGAAAGGACGGGTTCGTCCCAAAGCCCCGGCTCGTGGGCGGCGCGCGCCCTGGCCCGCCAATGGCTGGGCGCCCTGTTGGATGCGCCGGAGGGCGGCCAAGGGCCGGGTTTGTTTCCACTGCCGGCCAAGCACCGCCTCGAGCTTCGCGTCACCCTTCAAATGGTTGAGGACCATGTCCGTCTCGAGTGGATCGAATCGCCGGGCCGGCGTTTGGTGGCCACCGGGCGAGTGGAATGCACCGGGAGCAGCGAACTGACCTGGACCCTCGATTTGGAGGGCCGGCGCGAGCAGATG
The DNA here is from genome assembly GCA_963713735.1 of uncultured bacterium. Lineage (GTDB taxonomy): Bacteria > Verrucomicrobiota > Verrucomicrobiia > Limisphaerales > UBA8199 > CAVQND01. The sequence continues at coordinate 312,035 of CAVQND010000002.1, read as the reverse complement.
CCTACGACCCATGACCGTCGAATGATTCGCGCGGCGCTCGACCTCTGGCTGGGCCGCTTTCCCAGCGAGCCGGCCGGGTTCGCTGCCTCTGCCCTCAAGCCGCAGCGGCACAGCCCCACACCGGTCCTCGTTGAAATGCTTCCTTTGGGGCCCGGAGAATCGCCTGCGGATTGGTTGACGGACCGCATCGAGGAAATGGCGAAGGCCTTGGGCCCCGGTTTTGAGCCTCTCTCCTCCGATCTCCCGCCCCATCTTGCGGACATGATGGAGCCGTTGCTGCGCGCGGACATGGAGAGGGATGCCAGGCGCTTCCAGCGGCGAGAGGAAAAGCGGGCGGAGGAGGAGTTCCGCCGCCGCCAACTGCTCGAGCGCCTGGCCGAAAGGCGCCGGCGCCGGGAAGAACGCGCCCAGGAACGCAGGGCCGCGGAGGCAAAAACCCAGCCCAAGACCCATGGCGCCCCTGCCGCCGAGGTGAAGCCCACCCCGCATCCGCCCCTGCCACCGGTGCCTCTGCGCATCGAGTTGCCGGGATTGGAGTTCCAGGAAACGACTTTCCCCCTGGCTGACCTCAGGGGCTACGCCTTGCGCGAGCGGGCCGCCCTGTGGTGGGTTTCCAACCAGTCCGACGATTTGCTCTGCCTGCCCCATTGCCGCATCCTGCACTTGGATTACCAGGAGCGAACCGCTTTGCGGGTGCTCGGTCCCCTGCGGGGCCGGGCGTTGCTCTCTGATGAAGTCGGCCTGGGCAAGACCATCGAGGCCGGCCTGGTGCTCAAGGAACTGTTGAGCCGGGGGATGGTCAAGCGGTTCCTGGTCCTGACCGTGCCGTCGCTCGTGGACCAGTGGGAAGAGGAACTGAGCGACAAATTCGGCCTGACCACCGCCACGACCAACCAGCCGGCGGGCCGGGGAGACGGCGGGCGATTCTGGCGCGAGAACACCGGCATCATCGCCAGCCTCCACACGCTCAAGCAGCCCGCCCAGCTCGAGGTTGCCCGGCAGGAGCACTGGGACATGCTCATCGTGGACGAGGCGCACTACTTGCGGAGCCGCGAATCGCTGGCCTGGCAGGCGGTCAACGCGCTGCCCCGGCAATTCCTGCTCTTGCTCACGGCAACGCCGGTCCAAAACTCGCTCGAGGAACTCTATAACCTGGTCACCCTCTTGCAGCCCGGCCAATTGCCCAGCCCCAAGGAATTCCGCGCGCGCTTCATCAACCCGAAGCGGCCCCGCCAGCCCCGCGAGCCTGAGGAGTTGCGCCGGCTCTTGGGCCAGGTGATGATTCGCAATACCCGGGCCAATGCCGGCCTGCATCTGCCGCCTCGCCGCGCCGAGACGGTCCTCTTCGAACCCGAGGAGGCCGAACGCGGCTTTTGGGAGCAGTGGGAAACCGAGTTTCGCGGGCGCCTGGCCCAGCTCAGCCCCAGCCAGACCAGCCTCTGGGGGCGGCTCTTGTTGCAGGCGGCAGGCAGCAGCCCAATGGCCTGGCGGGAGGCGCTGAAGAAGTTCCCGGACGGCGCGGCCGCTCGAGCCTGGAGCGCGCAGGCGCCGCTGGAAACCAGTTGGCGGCGCAAGTGTGAACTGCTGGCGCCGCTGGCGCGCGTGGAAGGCGGGCTGGTCATCTTCACGCAATTCCTCGAGACTCAGGCCGCCCTGGCCGAGGAACTCCGCCGCGCGGGCATCGAGACTTTCCTCATCAACGGCGCCACGCCCCCGCCCGAGCGCCAGCCCATCACCGAGAGCTTCCGCCGCCACGGGGGCGCCCTGCTCCTGACCCGCAGCGGCACCGAGGGCCGCAACCTCCAGTTCTCCCATTGCCTGGCCAATTTCGACCTGCCGTGGAACCCGATGGAAATCGAGCAGCGCATTGGCCGCCTCCACCGGCTCGGCCAGCAGCAGCCGGTGCGCATCTACAACTTCGTCCAGGCCGGCACCCTCCAGGAACATCTGCTCCATCTCCTCCAGGAAAAGCTCAATCTGTTCGAGTTGGTCGTCGGCGAAACGGGCCTGGTCCTTGGCGAACGGTTCAGCAGCGATGAATTCGCCGAGGAAGTGCTGCGGCGCTGGCGCGAAAGCGAGGGCCGGGTCGCCCAGGCCCTCGAGGGCCTGGGCGACGAATTGGCCGCCGCCCGCGACACCTATAGCGAAATCAAGAAACTCGACGAGACGCTCTTCGAAAAGGACTATGAAACTTGATCGTCTCCCCTACGATCCTGCTGCGCTCGCCCACTTCTATGAGGAAGGGTTCACGACGCTGGGCGCCCTGTCCGAACGCACCTGGCACGACCGCCTCGAGATTGTCGCCCAGGGCGAACCCGCCAAACTCTGGACCTCTGACGGCGCACTCCATGAAGTCGAGCTGGTCTTCGCCCCGGCCGACGCGACCAGTGCGCGCGATGCCGCCCGTGAGGTCTTTCCGGGCTGCCCCTTGACGTTCCGTCTGGCCGAGGCGCTGCGCCCCGCCCCGCTGCCGCTGGAGCGGTTGGTGCTGGCCGGCCAGGGGCTCGCCCGTCCCCCCGAGGCGGCGGTAGCCGAAAAGCTGTGGCGGGCGCAGTTCGAGGACATCACGCGCTGGTGCCTGGCGACCCCCTTCAAGGCCACGTTCCATTTTTCAGTCGTGGCCCTGGTCCGCTGCGAGATTCAAGCCATCGACCAGCATTGGTCGCTGCGCCGCCTGGCCTTCGCGCTGCCTGAGGGCGAACCGGATGAGTTCCTCGCCCAATCGATCAGCCTGGCGCAGGCCGACCCGGCGCCGCAGGACATCCCCTGGCCCGCGCCCGCCCCCGAGCGGTGGATAGCCTTTCTGCGCGCCGCGCTCGAGGCGGACCTCGCCGAGCGACCTGGCCGCCATTCGCACACGGCAGGAAAACTATCTGCGCCGGGAATTGGACCGCATTGATGAGTATTTCCAGAGCTACGAACGCGAACTGACCGCCCGCGCCGCCCGCAGCACCAGCCAAAGCGCCAAGCTCAAGACCGCCGACCGGCTCGCCGCCGCCAGGGCCGAACACACCCGCCGGCGGGCCGACCAGGTCGCGCGCCATGAAATCCGCGTCCAGCCGCAGATCGATGCCCTCTTGCTTACCGCAGAGCCCGCCTGGAGCGCGGCTATCCAGGTTGATGCCGCGCGCCAGACCCAAACCCTTGAAGCCCGATTCGTGCCCCGAGCCCGCAGATGGTTCAAGGTCAAGCAATAGACTGCACGACCGACTGGTGATATGGAGTGCGGCGGCAAGCGGAGCGCGACGCCGCTTTGGCTCCGGCCAGCGCCGTCTTGCTTGAAAGCCAAAGCGGCGCCGCCGCTTCGCTCTGTCGCCGCACTCCAAAGGCATCAGATCCCCTTGGGCATCGGCTTCCAGGCGCCTTTGTTCTTTGTGCTCTTGAGGGCCGTCTCGATGAAGGCAATGCCTGTCCAGCCGTCTTCGACGTTGGCGTATTTCGAGCCGTCGCATTTGAAGGGCTCGCCCGCTTCCCATTTCCTGACATCGGCCTCGAAGCAGCGATGCAGCCGCGCATAAGCGTCGTGGAATGCCTCCGGATGGCCCGAGGGGATGGTCGGCTCGGCCATGAGGCCGGCCGGCACATCCTTGGGCAGAAAACCGTCCCCGGGCGTGACTGCTCCGCGCCAATAGACCCGGTCGGGTTGATTGGCCAGGCAGATGGTGATTGATTCGGGCTCTTCCTGGCGCCAGCGGAGGCTGCCCTTGGTGCCGCAGATGTGAATCCCCAGGTCGTTCTTGTAGCCGATGCAAATCTGGGAGGCCCGGACCAGGGCCTTGCCCCCGTTGCTCAGTCTGCAATAGGTGGTGAAGTGGTCGTCCAGCGGGCGGCCTTCGACGAAGGTCTCGAGTTGCCCCGAGAGTTCGACGACCTCCAGGCCCGTGACGTAACGGAGCTGCATCAGGGCGTGGGTGCCGATGTCTCCGCCGCAACCCGAGCCGCCGGCCAGCTTGGGGTTGGTGCGCCAGGCCGCCTGCATCTGGCCGGTGGCTTCGAGCTTGGTGGCCAGCCAGCCCTGGAGATAGTAGGAGTCCACCCAGCGAACCTCCCCCAGCAGACCCGACTGAACGATGTAGCGCGAAAACCGGCTGGTCCAGTGGCCCAGATACGTGTGGGCCACGCCAAAGGGGATTTTGTACTTCCGAACGGCCTCGACGAGGTCCGTGGCCTCCTTGAGGTTCATGCACAGCGGCTTCTCGCAGAAGACCGCAATCCCGGCCTTGAGGGCCTTCATGGCCGGGTCATAGTGGACGTGATTGGGCGTCACGATGACGACATAGTCCAGCTTCTGATCCTCGGGCAGACTGGCATTGGCGGCGATCATCTCGTCGTAGGAACCGTAGCCCTTGAGCGGATAAGGCCAGTTGGCGGCCTCCTCCAGCGCCACCTTGGGATCGGGGAACAGCGCGGCCGCCGTCACCCGGCGCGTCCCGTCAAAATAAATCGCCTTCTGATGCGGCTGAACGATGAAGGCGCCTTTGCCGCCGCCGATTAATCCGACATTGAGGGGTCTCTTGGACATATATGTGCTTCTCCGGTGTTGATTGTTAATCTTGAATGTGTCGCTTTACAGTTTGTTTGTTCGAACAGAATCTTCGCGGCGCGCAGGATAGAATGTTTGGGGCGCCGGTTTCAAGTTTACATTTCTGCGAAGATGGATAAGTCTGTTAGGAATCGAACGTGCATACTGAAACACAAACCGCCGGCGCCGGCGGCCAATGGTCGCCGAGTTCCTGGCAGGCCAAACCGGCCGCCCAGCAGCCGGCCTATCCTGACCCCGAGGCGTTGCGGCGCGTCCTGGCGCAGCTTGGCCAGGCTGCCGCCCGCTGGTGACGAGCTGGGAGATCGAGAACCTCAAACAGCAACTGGCCGCAGCCCAGCGCGGGGAATGGTTCATGCTGCAAGGCGGAGACTGCTCGGAGAGTTTCGAGGACTGCGAATCCTCCGCCATCGCCAGCAAGCTCAAGATCCTGCTCCAAATGAGCCTGATGCTCGTTCAAGGCGGCAAGAGACGGGTCATCCGTATCGGACGCTTCGCGGGCCAATACGCCAAACCGCGCTCGACCGACCTCGAGACGCGCGGCGGGCTGACCCTGCCCAGCTATCGCGGGGACATGATTAACGCGGCCGGCTTCAGCCCGGCCGAGCGAACGCCAAACCCGGAATTGCTGCTGCGGGCATACGAGCGTTCGGGCCTGACCATCAATTTCATTCGCGCCCTCATCGAAGGCGGCTTTGCCGACCTCCACCACCCGGAGTATTGGGAGCTGGGTTTTGTAGCCAACTCACCCCATGCCGCCGAATACACCCGAATGGTCCAATCCATCGGCGACTCGCTGCGGTTCATGGAAACGCTCACGGGCTGCGTGCTGGCGGACATTAATCGGGTCGATTTCTTCAGCAGCCACGAGGGCCTGCACCTGCTCTACGAGCAGGCGCAGACCCGCCAGGTGCCCCGCCACACCGGATGGTACAATCTCTCGACCCATTTTCCCTGGATCGGAGATCGCACCCGGGCCCTGGACGGCGCGCACATCGAGTATTTTCGCGGCATCGCCAACCCCATCGGCGTCAAAATCGGCCCGGCTGCCACCGCCGACGAGGTCCTGGCCCTGGCCAAGGTGCTCAATCCCCAAAACGAGCCGGGCCGGCTGACCTTTATCCTTCGTTTTGGCGCCGAGCAGGTCGAGCGCTGCCTGCCGCCGATAGTCGAAAGCCTGCGGCGCAAAGGCAGCCAGGCGCTCTGGTGCTGCGACCCCATGCACGGCAACACCGAGACCACCCGAGAGGGCATCAAAACCCGCCGCTTTGAAAATATCCTGGCTGAGCTGGAAACAACCTACCGGGTGCTCAAAGATTGCCGGCACCCACCTGGGAGGGGTGCATTTCGAACTGACCGGCGACAATGTGACCGAGTGCATCGGCGGGTCCAGCGGGGTGACCGAGGCCGATTTGAGCCGCGATTACCGCACCCAACTGGACCCGAGACTCAATTACGAACAAGCGATGGAAATGGCCTTGCTCCTGGCCCGCTTGATGGGGCGAAAGGACCATTGATCGTCCAATCACGGGTGGATTGAGTTGGATTTGTATGAACCTCTTTAGAATTGCATTGAGGCGGGAAACGGTGATGCCGATGCTGGCCTTGGCCTTTGCCTCGGCGGTCTGCCTGGGGCTGATATTCGGGACGCATTGTCTGGACGGGCAATATTCGCTACAGTTTTCTGGGCTGGAACCTGTTCCTGGCGTGGCTGCCGCTGGTCTTCGCGCTGCTGGCGCAGGAAAGTGTCCAGCCGCCGGCGGCGCGGAACTGGCGCTTCGCCGTCCTGGCCGGCGCGTGGCTCCTGTTCTTTCCCAATGCCCCATATATTTTCACCGATTTAGGCCACCTCTGGGCGCGCCTCGCGGCCCATTTCTGGGTGGACATGATGTTGATTCTCTCGTGCGCGCTGACGGGCCTGGTGCTGGGTTTCGTGTCGCTCTACCTGATGCAGGGAATCGTCAAGCGGATGGCCGGCGGAACCGTGAGTTGGCTTTTTGTCGCTGCTATTGCCGGCTTGAGCGGTTTCGGGGTCTGGCTGGGCCGGTTTCTGCGTTTCAACAGTTGGGATGTCCTATTCAAGCCAGCCAAACTCTACCATGACATTGGCTTCGGCGCTGTCAACTCGCTCAGGCCCCGCGCCTCGGTGGCCTTCGCCGCCCTGTTTGCCACCTTTGTGTTCATCACTTACCTGATGCTCTACGCCCTGACCCACTTGCGGCACATTCAGCCCCCAACCTTGCCGCCGGGGACGGAGAGCGGAAAGACAGGCAGCGCGCGCGTCGCCTTGCCTCTGGGCACCGTCTCGGGGTAACTTGGAAAGACAGCGCCCGCCGGGCATTGTCACCCGGCGGGCGCCTTCAGAAACTGAACGGGGCGCCGGCGCGCTTCCGTTGGGGTCAGTGCCTGGCAGCCAGTTCGGGCTGGGCGGACCTGGGAGCAGCGTTTGTCGGCTGGCTCTCGTCTTCCGGAATCCGCATCCCGAAGAAGGAGCGATAGACAAAGATGAGCGCAATGAGGAACAAGGCGATGCCAATGCCCAGTTTGAGCTGCGGGTTCTTTTCCTGCATCGCCACGGCAATCTCGGTAGCCAGGAGGCCGAACAAGGTGGTGAACTTGATGATCGGGTTCATCGCCACGGAGGAGGTATCCTTAAAGGGATCTCCCACGGTGTCGCCCACCACGGTGGCGGCATGGAGGTCGGTCCCCTTCTGGCGAAGGTCGACCTCGACGATTTTCTTGGCGTTGTCCCAGGCGCCGCCCGCATTGGCCATGAAGATGGCCTGGAAGAGGCCGAAAAAGGCGATGCTAATGAGATAGGCGATGAAGAAGTAGGAATTGAAGAAGGCCAGCGCCAGCGAGAGGCAGAAGATCGCCACAAAGATATTGATCATGCCTTTCTGGGCGTAAATTGTGCAGATCTTCACCACCTCTTTGCTGTCCTCGATGGAGGCCGTCTTGGCGCTCAGGTCCATGTTCTCTTTGATATAGACGACCGCGCGGTAAGCCCCGGTGACCACCGCCTGGCAGGAGGCGCCGCTGAACCAGTAAATGACGGCCCCGCCCATGAGGAAGCCGAGCACGATTTCCGGCTGAACCAGGCTCAGCATCTTGACGATCTGGCCTTGGGCGATGGTGTTGTTGAGCATGAGGATGATGCCGAAGATCATCGTCGTGGCCCCGACCACGGCCGTGCCGATGAGGACCGGCTTGGCAGTGGCCTTGAACGTGTTGCCCGCCCCGTCGTTCTTTTCCAGGTTGCGCTTGGCCTTCTCGAACTGAGGCTTGAATCCGAATTTGCTCTCGATCTCCTGGGCCACGTTGGGGATGGACTCGATCTGGCTCAACTCATAAACCGATTGAGCATTGTCGGAGACCGGACCGAAGCTGTCGACCGCGATGGTGACGGGTCCCATGCCCAGGAAACCGAAGGCGACCAGGCCAAAGGCAAAAATGGGCGCCGCAAAGCTGATCGTCGCGGGTATGAGGCTGCCCAGCGCCGGATGGCTCGCCAGCAGGGCCGCCACGAGCATCAGCACCAGCATCAACAGGCCCTCCCAGAAGGCCGAGAAGTTCCCGGCCACCAGGCCCGAGAGAATGTTCAGCGAGGCCCCGCCCTGGCGCGAGGCGGTGACGATCTCGCGGACGTGGCGCGCCTCGGTGCTGGTGAAGAATTTGGTGAACTCAGGAATCAGCGCCCCAGCGGCCGTCCCGCAGGAAATGATGATCGAGAGCACCCACCACAAGTCGGGCTGGGCGGTCCCGCTCGGGTCGTTGATGTCGCCCAGCATCAGGCGGCTCACCACGAAGGTCAGCCCAATCGAAATGACCGAGGTAATCCAGACCAACCACGTCAGCGGCTTCTCCGGGTTGAACTCTTCCGCCTGGCCGTACTTGGCTGAGAAGACCTTGCTGGTGATGAAATAGGCGGCCAGCGAGGTCAAAACCATGATAATGCGCATCACGAAAATCCAGGTCAGGAGCTTGGCGCAGAGGGCCCCGGTCGGCCCGGCCGCCCCCAGCGAGAGGGCCAGAAACGAAATCAGCGCCACGCCGGTGACGCCGTAGGTCTCGAAACCGTCGGCCGTAGGTCCGACAGAATCGCCCGCGTTATCGCCGGTGCAGTCGGCCACGACCCCGGGATTCTTCGGGTCGTCCTCGGGCAGCTTGAAGATGATCTTCATCAGGTCCGAGCCGATGTCGGCGATCTTCGTGAAGATGCCGCCGCAGATACGCAGGGCCGAGGCGCCCAGGGATTCGCCGATGGCGAAGCCGATGAAACAAGGGCCCTTGAGGTCTTCGGACAGGAAGGTCAGGATGCAAATCATGAAGAACAGCTCGACGCAGACCAGCAGCAGGCCCACGCTCATGCCCGAGCGCATCGGGATGGCCAGCGGCGGCCAGGGCAGGCCCTGGAGCGCCGCAAAGGCGGAGCGCGAGTTGGCCTGCGTATTGATGCGCATGCCGAACCAGGCTACCCCGTAAGAGCCCAGGATGCCCAGGACCGAGGCGGCCAGGATCAAAACCACCTTCCCGAACTCCATCTGCCGCAGACCCGCAAAGTAATACACCATGCAGATGCCGATGAGCACCCACAGGTAGAACAGGAACTTGCCCTGCTGCAGCAGGTAGCTCTTGCACGTCTCCCAGATGATATTGGAGACGTTCCGCATCGAGTCATGCACCGGCAGGTCCCGAGTCTGTCTGATATTGAATCAGACCGAATATGCCGCCGATCGCGCAGACCACCAGGCCGATGAGCATCAACTGTGTCCCGGTCAGTCCGCCCAGGGCAGGAAACGTGTTGCTCCCGCCCAGATCGGGCAATTTCAGCTCCGCTTCGCTCCCAAAGGCAGCGGCGCCGGCACAAAATAGGGCGAGGGTGACCGCGCCCCGAATCCAAGTCTTCATAGTTCTCATAAAACGTCAGGCGCGAGACTATCGCAGATGGACCCTGGTGTAGGCCAACACTTTTTTTTGGGAAGAGACCCCGGATCATTAACCGATTTTGTTCCTGCAAAGCCAAGTTCGGCATCGGCAAATCACTATACGGCCCCAAGGTGCCTCGAGCGGATCCGAAATCAGCAGCGAAGGTGGCTTCAGGCGTAGCGCGGGTTTCCAAGCTGGCTGTATCGCGGATTTCCAATCCGCCAGTCGTCCCTCCGCCCCGAGTGCCAAGGCTTGTCGCACGGCCTGCCGACTGGAAATGGCGATACAGCGCAGCGCGGCAAAGCCGCAACCGAGGACCTCGACCTTGATTTTTGGGCCACAGATTGCACGGATTGCACAGATGGGAATTCGTTTCTGTGCAATCTGCGCAATCGGTGGCTCGACTACTCGAGCGGAGCGTGGGGCGAAGATTAACTCGTGGAGGGTTTCGAGACGGTGGGCGCGGACGGGGCATGGGTGGCTTTGGGGGGGGTGGGTACAATTGGTCATAATTGGTTAAAACTGCTTAAAACCGTTGGAAATGAGGTTGGATCTTCCATTCGTAGGCAATCGGACATGCGAGGGGCGAGGGGCGAGGGGTGGAAGTTCGTTCCCTCGGCACCCGCCACTCGACACCTGCGCCTGCATACTTTTCAACATCAGACGTTGAGTTTTGAATCCTGCGGACTGTGTCGCGTTCATACACAAGGGTTTTGGCATAATTTGGGGCGGGATGGCAAATGCTCCATTGGCTCTATTGGCTCTATTGGCTGTTTTTTAGGGGCCAAGACTCATTGTTCTTGAGCCCGCCGCGAATGCTTCGACGGGACCGCGGCCGCGGGGGCGCGGAAGTGGAGTTGAGGGTTGGGGAGTTGAGGGTTGAGGGTTGCTTCAACGGGGCCGCGCCCGCGGGGGCGCGGAAGTGCGATTGAGAGGTTGGCCTGTTGGCCGATGGTGTTGGTGCTTCAACGGGGCCGCGCCCGCGGGGGCAGGGCGCGTTCGTAGCCGCCGCTAAGCCCTTGCGCCACAATCAGGAGTGATTTTGTACGGGACATCCTTGCCGAAACGTTTTAGGCTCGCGGCATGTCTGATACCAAAATCGCTCCGATTGCAGAGCAGCAGCGGTTGCTCGATGAAGCTCAAGTGAGTCTTGCCGAGCCCAAGGATTTGGCCCGCGTCCAGTCTCTGTTGCGAAGGCATCACTACCTGGGCATGGTGCGTCCGGTGGGAGAGCGACTTTTCTACGTGGCGGTGGATGGGCAGGGGCGGTGGGTGGGCGTGCTGGTGTTTTGCGCGGCAGCAAAATATCTGCGGCATCGTGACAAGTGGATCGGCTGGACCAGCGAGCAACAGCGGCGGCGCCTGGCGCTGGTGGCCAATAACTCGCGTTTCCTGCTTCTGCCGCACCGGACGGTGCCCAACCTGGGTTCGCGGGTACTCAAGCTGGCTTTGGAGCGGCTCAGTGCGGATTGGCAACATAAATATGGGCATCCGGTGCTGGTGGCGGAAACCTTCGTGGATCCCGAGCAGTTCTGCGGCACCGTTTACACTGCTGCCGGCTGGCAGGAACTGGGGTTGACCGACGGGTGGGGCAGGCACGCGCGGGATTATTACGTCAAGCATGGCAAACCCAAGCGGTTGTTCGTACGGGAACTGCGCGCCAACGCCCGGCGCAGCCTCCAGGCCGAGCACCTCAAGCCGGAACTGGCGGCGGTGGAAGACGATGTGCCACCACGCTGCACACAGAAAGTTGGAAAGTTGCGCTCCCTGGCCAGCCATTTCAAGCAGGTGCCCGAGTATCGGGGGCGCATCGAGTCCTATCCGCTGTGGTCGCTCTTGACCATCGTGGCGTGCGCGATGCTGTGTGGAGCTCAGCGCGGGCCCAAGGCTTTGGCCGGTTTCGCCAAACAGCTTTCGCAAGCCCAACGCCGAGCGCTGGGCATTCGACGCCTTCCCGACGGCTGGTATCCCGCCCCCAGTGAGTCCACCTTCTGGCGTCTGCTGCACGCCGTGAGCCTGGAGGAGGTGGATCGCGCAGTGCTGAAGTTCCAAGCCCAGGTGCGAGGCCAGCCGCCCAAAGATGAGCTGGTGGCCCTGGACGGCAAGGAACCCAAGCACGGTGGCGGCCACAGCATCCTCACCGCTGTAGCCGTGCCCAGCCAGTATTATCTGGGCAGCGCGCTGGTGGATAAGAAGACCAATGAGATTCCCGTCGCGCGCCGACTCTTCCCAAAGCTGGATCTGGAAGGCCGGTTTGTCTCGCTGGATGCGCTGCACACCCAGACCGAAACGGCTCTGGACGTGGTGCAGGAGCACGGCGCCGACTACCTGCTGACAGTCAAAGACAATCAGCCCGGGATTCACGAGACGATCAAAAAGCTGTTGCCGGACATTCCGGCTGCCTTTCCCCCCTCAGGAATCGACGAGCACAGGCACCTGCACTCAGGAACGCAACAGAAGCCGGGATGAGATCCGGGTGCTGTGCTTGGCCCCGACCACGCCCGAAGCGGTCTGCTTCCCGGCGGCCGCACAGGTGGCCAGAGTGCGCCGCCAGAGCACCGGCCACACACCCGAGTTGGTCGCCCTGCTGACCAGCGCTTCGCCCCGAGCGGTTGAATGCTTCGGCTTGGCTGCGGCTCAATCGCGGCGGTTTCGGAGGCATTGAAAATGGTCTGCACCAACGGCTGGATGTCTCTCTCGACGACGACCGCTGGCGCGTCCGCCATCCCAACGCCATGGGCGTCTTGGGCATCTTCCGGCGCCTGGCCAATAGCCTGTTTATGGAATGGCGCTCCCGTCAAACCAACCCTCAGTACCTGACCACCACCGATTTTCACGTGGACATGGCCGCCGAAGGCCGTCGGCGCGCCATGATCATGGTAATGACAATGAGCCCCGGATTTACCAGAGCCCCATGAGCTGTTCGACAACCAGTTAAGCAATCTTAGGCCGCCCCACTCCAGCCGCCGACCAGGCCAAAAGGCTGAAGGCGGAGCTCTGCCCAAGTCGAGCCCTCAGCCGCCCAAAAACCAGCCTGGCAGCGACCTCAATTAACGCAGCACAGTCCTTGAAGCCGGCGACCGGCAGCAGGACCGGCCAGTCCGCTGCTCCAGGAGCCTCACTCTCTGCCCCCTTTTCCCCTTCGTCCCCCTTCATGAATTCGCCCTGCCTGGAAACGCCTTGGGGCGCAGCGATTCCGTAAGGTGGGTGGGGTTTCAATTCCAACCTGGCTGACCACAGGCAGTTAGGGCATTTTCGGAAACAGAGGCATTTTCTTTTTCGCTTGCATTGCTCGCCCGCTCTGCTATCCTACATCTATATATGAGTAGGATACAGCCGCTCCAGCGCACATTGACCCTGGCCCTCCGCCAGCGAAAGGCCCATCTCCTGCGCTCCTTCCAATTCCCCCCCGGAGTCCTCCACGCCTCCTTAATCGAGCGATTCCTCAAATGTGGCAAGGCCAATTGCCGCTGCCACACCGGTGGCCCCAAGCACGGCCCGTTCTTTTATCTCAACCGCTGCTTCGCCAAAGGCCAGGTGCAATCGCTCTTGCTGAAGTCCCCGGGCCAGATTGACCAAGCACGCCAAGGTGTGGCCGCTTATGCCCAGGTCCAGCACGTGCTTGACGAAATCAGCCAAATCAATCGCGAACTGCTCCGCCGTGGTGAACCTCTGGTGGCCGCGTCTTCATGAACGAACTGGCTCAGTTTCTGGGCTACGTAACGAAAGTCTTCGCCATGGGCCGGGTCGTGCGCGGGGTGCGCAGCGATCGGCCCTACGCCAAGATTCCTACGCGGCCCTTGTTGCTGAGCATGCTCATGGGCGTGGCCATCCGCGTCGGCAGTTACCTGGATCTCTCCAAGCAAACCAAGCGTTGGCGCTGGCAACACCTTATCCATTGGCAAGAGCGCATCAGCGACGACGCCTTTCACTATGTGAGCGAGCGCTTCTACCTGGAGGACTTGCGCCAAGGCCTGGCCGGGGTGAACAAGAACCTCAAGGCCAACAAGGCGCTGGAGAGCTGTAAAATCAACGGCCTGCTGCTCCTGAGTTTGGACGCCAACGAACACTTCCACAGTCGCAGTCGCTGCTGTCCGTGCTGCTGCCAGAGGGAGATTCAAGAGACCGACGACCAAGGCCAAAAACACACGGTGATTGAATACTACCACCGGTATGTCTTTGCCCAGATCAACGGGCCCAAGTTCAACGTGCTGGTGGACGTGGAGCCTATCGGTCCCGGGGAAGAGGAAGCCCAGGCCGGCCTGCGCCTGCTGGGGCGGATTCGCCGGCTTTACGGCGTGCGCTTTTTCAACGCCGTGACCATTGACAGTTGGTATGTGCAAGGCCCCTTTTTGAAGGCGGTGGAGAAGCTGGGCTGGGCCTGGATCGTCGTGCTCAAACAGGAACGGATGGAGGTCTTGCAAGAGGCGCGCGCCCTGAGTGCCGGACAAGAACCCGCTCTGGAGTTTGACGACGAAACCCGTGGCCGGCACGTCAAACTCTGGGAGGTCAAAGACCTGAACTTCAGCAAGAGCTACGGCCGCAAAGTGCGGGTGGTCCACTCGCAGGAGACGTGGATCCAGCACAAGATGGTGGGCGGAAAAATGACCCATCAACCCCAGACCAGCGACTGGTGGTGGATGGCATCGGAGGGCTTGGCGGGCTATCCGGTCCAGGTCGTCTATGAGGGCGGTCACCGGCGCTGGGGCATCGAGAACAAGGCGTTCAATGAGCTGACGCAATTCTACCACCTGGAGCATTGCTACCATCACGAACCGGTGGCCATGTTGGCGCAAATGCTGATTTTAGTCCTAGGTTTCGTCCTCTTTAGCGCCTACGCGGTGCTCCACAGTCAACTGGTCCGGTTGGGCCAGGTGAGCCTCAAAGAGCTGGCGCATGACCTGGATTTGGCTTTGGAGGAGGACTTGCCTTGGGATTTGTGGTTTGCCTGTGGCTGACGACCGCCTGGGCGAGCGCTTTCGGGGTGTTGCTCTTTGCAAACTGGCCGACGCAACAAGGAGGACTCGGGGACTGCGGGAGAGGTGTTGTCTCGCGCGGGCTCTGCCCGGCCGCCCCTCCATCACGACAGCGCTCGGCGCCGACAAAAATCTGGGCCTCCGAAAGTAAAGCGGCGGCGCACCCCACCTTGCGGAATTGCTGCTCGGGGCGTTCTGAGCTTGATTCCAGCCCGCCTTGGCCGTAACCTGCCGGAATGCCTGACGTGCTCGAATCACCGCCGGCCCAAATCCCGCCACCGCTGCCCAATGGCCGATTCACCCCTGAACGCGCCCGCGCCCTTCGCCAACTCCAGTATGTCGCGCCGTTGCCGACGATCCCGCCATCCAGGCTGCGGTGGGAAGCCGCGAAGGGTTTCCCCAGAAGATCCAAATTCCAGTTCATTGACTGCCGTGTTGCTTCGGCAAGCGTGCGTAGCGGCAAAAACTTGGAGGCGGGCGGCTTTTCCAGGGCGCCGGGGCCGGACGCGGGCGCCCACTATGGGCGAGGGCGGGCTAATCAGCCGCTGTTGACCGCTTGGATGGCCTGTCGGTAGTTCCACGGGAACCAACAGGTCGGGGCCTGTGCCACCGCTTGGGCGTGTTGCTCGAGGGCCATGAGGTGGTCGAAGGGGTTGACCCGGTTGAGTTCGCAGGTGTGGATCAGGCTCATGTGGATGTCGCCGATCCGGGGCTCCGTTGAGCGTTTTATAGGACAACGAGTTTTTGCGGTGAAGGATCGCCATCTTGAGCGCCCGCTCCGCGATGTTGTTGTCCAGCGGCGCACCGGGGACCGAGAGGAAACGGGTCAACGTTTCCCACCGTTTGAGCATGTAGTTGATGGCCTCTCCCAGACCGGAGTTGGGTTCAACCTTCTTTTGTTCCAACTGCTCTTTCATCCACTGCCGGAGTTGGTCCATCACCGGTTTGCTGTGTTCCTGGTGGAAGGCCAGTCGTTCCAGGTCCGAGAGCTGCCGTTCCTTGGCCAGGGCCTCAAAGCGATAGATCTCCCGCAGGCTTTCGATGACCTGGCGGCATTCCTCCGGAAAGCTCTGGCCCACGTTGATAAAGTTTCTTCGGGCGTGGAGGAGGCAATGGCACAGCAGGGTGTGGAACTCCTTGGGTTCATTGCGCGCGAGCGCATCGCACATCTGCAGCGGCTGGCTCCGATTGGCCTCCCGGCTTTGGAGCAGTTGGTCCAGATTCTCCCCGGCGTGCTTCTGGCCGGTGAAGAACAGGGCCACCGGGACTGGGCCGACTCGGGCGACGATGCTGGTGGTGAAAATGCCCGTGCGCGGGTCCGGGTCCTGGGCGTCGGCGATTTGCCGCCGCAAGCTCTGCACCCGCATGGGGGTGTCATCGTTGTGCAAAACCTCGGCTTGGGCGGCGGCTTCGATCAGGGCCTCATAGACCACTTCGGGTGTTTTGGAGGCCGCCGCCATCAGTTCCCACTGCGTCGAGGCGGCCAGCGGCACGCCAAGATAGTGCTGCCATTTGTCGGTGCGATACATGGGCTGGCCCACCCCAAAGCGCTGCAGGTTCAACATGACGCCACAGCTCGGATCGTATTTGCTCTGCCCAGCCTCCGGCGGCGGGGCGGCGGTGAAGAGGGCTCCGCACAAAGCGCAACGCAACCGTTCCAGTTCGAAGATCGTCGCGCTAAACATAGGCTGGGCGGCAATGCGCACGATCCGGGCTGGGGTCTTGAGCAGGTAGAGTTTGCCTTTGAGGCACTTGGGGCAGAGGTCCCCAAGGCGCAGCTTGGGATGAGGCACCGGCAGGCGCTTGGCTCCCGGATAATCCTGGGCGGCTTTGCGCCCGTGCCCTTTGGCTTTGGGCTTGGGGTCTGGCGTTTTGGCGCTGGCAGCGGCGGCGTCACTTTGAGCCAGCAGGTTGCGGCTCTTCTCGGTCTGGGCTCCGAAGATCATCCGCCGAAGTCGGCCCAGGGTGGTGTTCTTGGCTTCGAGCACTCCCATGACCCATTGGAGGGTCCGCAAGAGCGTTTGCACCAGTTGGTAAGTCTCCGCCGGCAAGAGCCCGGCCAGCTTGACCAACAACTCTTCCAGTTGGGTCGGGCTCAGGGCGACGACCTCCGGACCGCTGCCCTGAGCCATAGCCCCCTCCGCAAAGCTGGCGGCGAAAGTCCGGCCGTAGCGGATAAACCCACAACTGCTTGAACGACCGGCTGGGTATAAGCCAAATAATGGTGCGCCTCGATGAGGCTGCCGAAGAGTTCTTCGGCCGGCGTGCGCCGCACTTGGCGGATCTCCAAGGGACCCAATTCGGCCAAGGAACATTCCTGCGGCCTGGCCGCCAACGCCAACTCACGCTCGGGCGCCCGGTGCCGCGCCGCGTTGTTGGGTGGAGACATCCGCTTGGCCGGCAGTTTAATGTGACCGGCCCGGTGCAACCCCAGCATCAGACTCCGGGCGACCATGTCCCGCAGTTGGCCATTGGGCTGCACCCAGTTCCACGCCTGGCACAGCTTGGCCGAAAGCCGCCGCCGGCTTAGGCCGGGGTGGGCGGCGATCAACTGCCCGATAAACTCAACGTCGGCACGGCTCAGCTTGCAACCGCGATAGGCAAACTCGCTCTGCACGACCGCCAGCCTAAGCGGTCAAAAACTGGAACGCAACCTCTTTCACCCCTTTCGGGATCTTTTTTTTATCGCTGGTTTGGCCTCAGGCCGCCGAGGCAATCGGCCGCCACAAGGGTGCGGCCTGGGCGGTGTTGGGATTGCCGTTCCAGAGCAGTAATTGAAGTTGATGGACATCCAGCCCCAAGGTGGGCTGCTGGCCGCCAGTGGGCCACCAGCCAAATCGTCCCTGAGAGAGCCGTTTCTGGCACAGCCAAAAAGCCTGGCCGTCATACATGAGGATCTTAAGCGCCCGCCGCCGCCGATTCGAGAAGATGAACACGGCGCCGCCAATCGGGTCGGTATCCAGCCTTTGGCGGCAAACCTGCGCCAGCCCGTCAATGCCTTTGCGAAAATCCACCGGCTCGACCGCCAGCAACAACCGCATCTGCGGGGTAATCTGAATCACGACCGATGCCTCCAGAGCCCTTGGGCCAAAGCCAGTGCCGCGACACTGTCGCTTTGCGCCAGCCGCAGGGTCAGTTTCGAACCGCGGCGGTCCTCCAGTTCAATCACCCACTGCGGGCCGCTGGGCCAAGTGGCCACCGGCACCTCGACAAACCCCGGAGGCAGGGCACCGGCCCTGGAAGGTTCCGGAACTGGACTGGCCGCCAAGTGGCGCTTGAGGGCAGTGTAATTTACGCCGAGAGCTTGGGCCACAGGGCTCAGTCCGTAGCCTCGTGCCAAAGTCGCCATCGTCCGCCATAACGCTTCCGGGATGGGTTCTCGATGTTTACGCCGCTCGCGCCAGGCTGCCAGGGCTGGTTGCACCCGCGCAATGGCTGCTGCAAATGCGGGGTCCGATTTGATCGTTGTCTTCGCTGCCATAATCTGCCGCGAAGACTACCACCGGGGCCGAAACCCCGTCACACACCCTTACCGAAGCAACACGTTCAACGACGACGACTCCTCTATCGCCAGAATAACAACTGCTTGACTTCCAGTCGAACGTGCTTGTTCAGATGCGCGATATGGAAATGGGCCGGCTTTTCGTTACCCACCACAAAACGCTTCCAGCCGCTGCCGCTAGCACGAGGATACCCAGCGCGGAGGTGGATTGGCTCAGCCCTGGGCGGCCGCTGCTTGACGGGTGTGGTTGAGCGCTGGAGGTTCCTAACATGCTTGGGTGCCGGTAAAACCAGCCATGAATTTCCGCCAGGCGGGTCTGGTAAGTGATGCCTTGGCCAGTCAGCAGGCCGAGCGTGGATTCCTCGGCGGGGGCGATGAAGTCGGGAGAGCGAAGGTCGGAGATCCACAGTTTTCTGGAGCCATCCCTGTATTCAAATACTTCGAATCGGGCATTTTTGTGCTGAGCGATGATGCCCGGGACCTGGTCAGCGGCGACCCGGCGAACCTTCCAGTCGGTGGTCAGGCCCAGCAAAACGGCCAGGGCGGCCATTCCGCACGCGGCCAACGCGGCAAAGGCTTTGTCCACGCGGCGTTCTTTGCTTGCGGCAGCGATGGGGCGCGGCTCGGATGGCTGGTGGTCGCGTCTGCGCAGCAAGGTAGCCGCGCCCGCGACGACGATGAAGAAACAGAAGGCAGGCATCAACAGATGGAATGCCCAATTGCCGAGCGACCACAACACGGCCCGGCTGCCAAGGGTAAAGTCCCGGTTTTCAATTCTCGTTTTATAGCTGATGCCTTTTTCAGCCAGCAGCGCCATTGTGCTATTCTCTGCCGGTGCGTGAACAACATACTCCGTGCCGTTTTCGCGCACCTCGGCATTGAGATGGCGGAACCCGTTTCGAAGTTGTGTCAGGGAAAGTTCGATGTCGCGCCCCTTGGAATTGGCGATCAGGTTTTGAACTTCAGCGCTGGACAGGTACTGGTCTGGGGGAAGGGGGATGCGGGAGTTCACACTGGCGACCAAGAAGAAAAACGCCAGGCAAACGAGAGCCCCGGTCATTGCCAGCAGCACCCAAATGGTAATGGATTTCCCAGCCTTACTGGAGATTTGCGCGCCGCCAGCCGTCCCAGGGCCGATTGGCCGCCGTCGCTGCCAAACCCAAATGACAAGAGACAGGGGTGCCACCGTATAGATGAAGACAGGAACCGGGAAGTTGAGCACAATTTCCCCTAAGGGCCTGACTCTTGCGACGGGCAGGTTAAAGATTTTCCAGATCAAGACCAAGAGCACCGGAGGCAGAACGACAAAGAGGAGCATGCCGGCTCCCATAATGCGCCAAAAGGCGGCCACGGACCGGCGCGCCCGCTCACTGTGCTGACGATCGCCTCCCATCTTGTACCCGATGTACCCGCCCAGCGGCAAAACCGGCGCCATCCAGTAAACGAAGCCCAGAAGGATTTGGGAACTGGCCTGAAGGAATCCGCCCAAGGCCGTTGTCTTGGCTGCCACGCTGCCGTGCTGCGCCAGCGTCGTGCCGACCGTCGCCGCCTTGGCGGTGGTGGCCAGCAGCGGCAGGGCGGCAATCACGCCGAGCGTGAAGGTCTTGCCCGGCTTGGTTTGTTTCAGTGCGCCGGCAACAAAGGCAAGGAATTGCTCCTGCAACAGTTTGCGCCCGCGCGACAGTCGTTGCTTCACCGCGTCCTCACTGAGACCTAAATCCTGCGCGACGGCCTCGATGGACTGATGTTCGCGATAAAACAACACCAACGGTTCGCGATAGATTTCCGGGATGCGTTCGAGCGAGCGCCAGAGAATCGCCTTTTCCTCGTTGCCGATGGCTTGGTCCGGAGGCAGCGGTTCTGGTGAGACCCATTCGTCCACGGCCTCCAGGGATTGCGCTTCGTGAATCGGTTCGCGTCCCTGGCGCCGCAACTCCTTGCTGATGAGAAAACGGGCGATGCTGCACAGCCAGGGCCGCAACTTGGCCGGCTCGCGCAATTCCGCAAGCTGCTTCCAGGCGGACACAAAGGTCTCCTGGGCGAGGTCTTCGCTCCGGCTCACGTTGCCAGTGGCACAGTACGCCAGCGACGAGATCAAGGTTTGATAGCGTTCAACAATCAGCCGGAAGGCATCCCGATTTCCTTCCAGGCTTTCGGCCACCAGCTCGGCATCGTTGATATCCGCCCTCTGCATCGCTTCGGTTGTTATCACATCACCCTATAAGCACCCGAAAAGCCGCAAGAGGTGACAGAAAATCTATCGGTACGACTACAGAGGCTGCCCGTTGCCGATGCCAGGGTATTGGGGGAATGTATGTACAAGGTACAGACACAACTCGCTCCCGTGGCAGGGGCGGTTTTCAAACAAGCTCTTAGAAGACGCTACTTCTTCTCCACGATCCAAACGTTTTTGAAAAAGATCGGGTGACCGTGGGCTTGAAGGTAGATGCCCGCCGGGTCCGGGCTTTCCGCAATCCCGCCAGGCGTCGAACCCCTGATCTCGACATTGTCCAGGATCGTGACGCCGTTGAACTTCACCGTGCACCGGCCGAGCTTGGTCTTCCGACCGGCGGTGTCGTAACGGGCAGCCGCGAAATCAATATCGTAAGTCTGCCAGGTCAGCGGCGGGTAGCACATGTTAATCGCCGGCGTCACCTGCGCATACAGCACGCCGCAATCGTGCTGGCCCATCACGACGCCGAACGAATCCAAAATCTGGATTTCGTAACGCTGCTGCAAATAGACGCCGCTGTTGGGGCGCTGATAGATGGTCTGGGTCTCGGGCATGTAAGAGATCATGAACTCGACGTGCAGCGTGAAGTCCTGGAACTTCCGCTTCGTAGTGGCGCCGCCGGCAGAGGTAATCCACTTCTGCGGTGCCATACGGGCGCCCGGTTGCCACTCGTCGGTATTTGAGCCGTCGAAGAGCACAATAGCGCCGGCTGGGGCGGGACCGCCGAGGGTCGGGCTGCGCCGGTGGACGCGCTTCAACTCGAACTTCCGGCCGGTGTCGGTCTGGCCGGTGATGGTCTGGCCGTCGCAAACGCCTCGGTACACCTGGTCGATGACCACCCTTTCGCCTTCGAGGCGGGCGTCGGCGGGCGTGCTGGCATCGGTGCTGGGGGCCTTCTGGATAATCGTCTTTCCGTCCCAACCCTCTCCGGGCAGACCGCCGGCAAAGAACATCGTGCGGAACGCGCCATGGCCCAGCGCGCGGACCTGTGCGCCCAGCTTGGCGCCGGCGTCGGCATATTCACCCTGAAATCTGAAGTCCGCGTCGGTGTGCTCCGGGTCGCTATAGACCTTCATCTCCGCCGCTTTGACCGCCAATGCCGCCGCGGCCAGCGCACTGGCCGCGACCAATCCGATGACTGCGCTGAAAAGTTTCATGGGCCAATGCTACAGCCGATGGCTCCGGAGACCAAGACCGTTTGTGGCCTACGGCGTGGTCCCGTTACCGAGGGGCGGCGTCGCGCTGGAGGACGGCCTCAACGATGGCGTCGGCCAGGGCTTTCATCCCCCGGTCCCCGGGGTGTCCGGCGACGCCGTCATGCGCGAAGGTTCGTTCCGAGCGCGCTGCGCTGGCAGGGTCCCGGCCGAGCGGGCCGGCGTTGACGAAAATGCCGCCAGCCTCCTCACATGCCTCACGGAGAACCTGGTCCTTGGCGGCATCGGCCCAGAAACAACTGCGCACCACCACCAGCGGGTGGCGTTTCGCCAGGGCGCACCTCAGGATGTCCATCACGCCGGCCTTGAACTTGGCTCTGGCCTCCGCGGAACCCAGCGCGGGCACGTTCTCGCCGATGGCCAGAATGACCAAATCGGGGTCGAAAGCAAACCCGTCCTTCAGTTGCCCGTCCACGTCATACGTCGCGTAGTTGCGCTCAAAATCCGCAATGTTCCTGACCCTGATCCTCGGTGTGGAGCCGGCCTGCCGGGCGAGGGCGCTGGTGACCAGATGGACGTAATCCTTGTCCTCGGAACTGGCCGCCATGCCCCAGTTCCCGGTCCAGCCTATATCGGCTTTGGGCCCGTGAAGGGTGAGGCTGTTGCCCAGAAACAGGATACTGCGGATGGCCGAGGGCTTGACCTCCGGCTCGGCAGTGACCGGAAACATCGAGACCCGGAATTTCGTGCAGCCATACGGAATGAGCGTGATCGGCTCCGCCGGTCTCGAGCGGGCCGCGGGCAGGAGCGGCAGGCTGGGGGCTTTCGGGTCGGGGTTCCAGGCGATTTCGACCGCGTTGGCCCGCAGCTTGAGCGGCGCGTTCAGGGGCCAGTCCCATCGGGCAGGCATCGCTGCGCGTTCGACCGCCAAGCCTGGATTCTGTACATCCAACGCGAATCGCCATCGGGCGGAGGGCTCCGGCGTGTTGGCGTCCGTGGTGTCCGGGATGGGCAGCGCGAAGAGCAGCGGGCCGTACGAAACCGAGGCGTATGGAACCCCCCGGGTGCTGGTTTCCTCCGGGATCGTTACTGGTGTGGCCCGGTGCGCGCCATCATAAGGCGGGCCCGAGGAGGCATCACGTCCCCTTTGCACGCTTGGGGTCATGGGCAGCCGTAACTGGACGGTGTCGCCGGGTTTCCAGCTTCGGCTGACGCGGGCAAAGCCCCTGGCGTTCCGCTCGACCACAACCGTCTCGCCGTTCACATTCAGCGCCGGAGCCGTACACCAGCCGGGAATGTGAAACTCCAGCGGGAAGGTTGTCTCGCGCGCAGGCTGCACGGAAATGTCAACGGTGTCGTTGAAGGGATAATCTGTCTGGCAGGTAATCACAATCGGCACCCGGTCGCCCGCCAGTGCCGTCACGCGGCAGGGGCTGTAGCAAACTGCGGCCAGGCCGTTGTCATAGGTGGCCATCCACGTATGCGTGACAAACCATGGCACAATGCGGTTGAGCGCAGCGGTGCAGCAGAGCGGGGCGTGCTTGGGGCGGTAGGCGCCGCCACTGGCCCTGGGCCCATGGGGAAAGTCCGGCGAGAGGTTGGCAAACCGGTTGGGACTTTGGAAATAAACGTGGGACTTGAAATCACGCGACACGGTGGCCGGCCCCGCATTGAAGAACGCCCGCTCGAGCCGGTCGGCCATCCGGCCTTCCCCGCTCACCAGCAGCAAGCAGACTTGGCTCCAAACATACCCCGCCATATCGCAGGTCTCACTCCCGCGAAACGCGCCTGTGGGGCCATACCACTCGTCGGCGACCGGCACGCCGTAGGGTTGCATGGCGACGCGCTCGAGCAGGTCGTGCCAGCCAACCGCCGCCTCGAGGTAGCGCCGTTCGCCGGTCCACAGGTAGGCCACGAGCTAAGGCGTCGTGCTTTCGATGAACTCGACCACGTGGGCATTGTCCACCGTTGTGACTGGCTTCAGGTCTGGCGCCTTCCGGTAGCGCTTCAACGTGGGCAGAAGCTGCCCCTCTTTCATGAACATGGCGTCCAGCGCCGCCGCGATGCCCCGGTTGCCCGTCCAACAGTAGGTGTCAAACGCCGGCCACGGGTTCGACAGGTTACCGGGAATTGACCGCAAGCAGTCGGGGTCGCTGCCGTAGGCCGCCTCGAGCGCTTCCAGCACGTGCTTGTCACCAGACCCGGCATAGAATCCGGTCATGGCGCGCCCGAGCAGGCCACAGGCCCAAAGCGGCCAGCCCTCCAAGGCGGCCGTGACAGCTTTCCGGTCTCCGGCATTGTTCCGGTCCAGCCACCAAAGAAACAGCAGGCTGTTGGTGTTCATGTGATCGGCCACCGCGTAGAGCCGCCTTTGCGCCTGCTCGATCAGCGCCGGGTCGTGCAGGGCGAAGCCCAGACGGGCCAGGCCATCGAACCAGTAACCGCCGCCTTCATAAGGCCAGGCCCCCTTGTACCGAAAGGAGCCCTTCGCCGGTCATCTTGTGGTCGGGCGCCCAGGCCCGCTTGAACTCGTCGTCGTACTCATCCATGTGGCCGGTGAAGCCGTCCCGCGCGGCCAGGCACCAGTCGCGCAACCAGCCGGCGGGTTCGACCGCCCCAGGAGGCAGCGGCAGGAAGGCCGCACGTGTTGCCGGCTCGAAAGGCCGCGCATAATTGACGTGGACCGCAGGGGCCGGCGTCGCTGGCGAGCCGGCTGAAGACGCGTTCGATGCTGCGACCGCGGTGACAGCGATCAGGGCCAATTGTGGGCTCATCCTCATAGGATTAGCCGGACTCCCGGCGGTTGAACAGCGCGAAACCCAAGGAGCCGATGGGGATTTCCTGGAATTGGATCATCCGGAACCTGGCCAGGGTGCAAACGGCTCTCAAGGGATGAATCCGCAGTCCTTCAGCCAAAGTACAAGATCATGCCCTTCCCGGTCCAGCCACACCTCGCGATACCCGCCGCCCGGGGAGATCACCAGGCCCACGCCGTTGGCATCGGCTTTTGCCGCCTGATGAATGCTGTAAAAAGACCTTCATGGGTCAAGCGAATGTTCAAGCCGGGCGCTTGCCGCCATGACGATGAATCGCTTCACCCAGCCAGGCGATAGTTTGCCCCAGGTCCTTCATGTTTCGCGCCGCTTCGTCGTCCTTCGCCACCTCGCCCTTCTCCCGGCCGAAGCCGAGGTTCCAGTAGGTGGAGCCTGGGACTATGGCGCCAACACCTGTTTCAGCAGCATCTCGGTATTCCCGCCTTTGCGGGGGCTCCCATTGATCGCAACAGCTTTCATAATTCAAACCTCAGAACACTGGGGATTCAGCTTGGGTTTCAGCCGCGTGTCAATGATGAACCACAGCCAACCGCCTGGGTGCGCTTGACACGCCCCGTCTTCCTCATATAATCAGATAACGATGACCCTGAGCAACAACCAATTGTCCACGCGAGCCTGGTTTCGCGCGACCCCTCGGGCTTTTTCCCTCATTGAATTGCTGGTCGTGGTAGCCATTATCGCCATCCTGGCATCGCTCTTGCTGCCGGCTCTGAGCGGCGCCAAAGAAAGAGCCAATCGAATCCAGTGCTTGAGCAACACCCGGCAGTTCGGCCTCGCCGCGATCCTTTACGGGCAGGACAACCGCGAGATGGTCCCGCAGCACCCGATCGGCGGTTGGTGGTTGTGGGACTTGCCTCAGGCCACCCGGGACGCCCTGACGAATAACGCGGTGCGAAGGGAGACCTTCTACTGTCCCAGCGTTCGCGCCTCGGTTAAGGCTTTTGATCCTATAGTCGACTGGGTGGGACCAGGACATTATCGGGTATGGTTGGCTGGGGGTGCGGCTCGATGCCACCGGCAAGCCGGAACCAACGCAGAATTCGCCAAGCTATATGCTGCCGGGCAAGCAGTTCATTTCCAGGTTCACCGGCAACACCAACGCCTCGCTGGCCGAGCTCATTGTGGACCCCCTCTTGTCCGTGGCCAACACCCGGGACTTCCTCAACCCCAACAGCGGCTTGACGCCCGATGGCCGGGACCATAACCCGCACATGCTGCGGCGGGACCCCGCCGGCGGCAACGCTTTCTACGTGGACGGCCACAGCGCCTGGGCGAGGTTCATATTCATGAAGATGCGTTACGACCCTCATGACCGCGATCAAGGCACTGAGTACGGCGCCCAGCAGGGCCGAGAGCACGTAACCGCGAATCCCGCTCGGCAGCAGGTTATCGAGGATCCAAATGAAGGTGGCGCGGCTATCATGAACGTTGATGTGTGGGTAGAGCGCCAGCGCGATCACGCCGGGCAAGGCGAAGATAAACACCGGGGTCAGCTTGAGCAGCACGCCCAACATCGCCCCCCACCGGGCCTGCTTGAGGTCCCTCGCCCCAAGCATCCGCTGAACATTGACCTGGTCCATGCCCCAGTAAAGAGCATCAATCCGGAAAAACACATCCGCGCCCCCGACGCGTACCGGAGTTCGAGGAACTCCGGGATCGTAAAGACCCGGTTCTTCATATAGTAGGGCACCAGCACGGCCGCCGCGAAGCCGAGGCAAATTGCCGTGGTCAGCTCGACGGTCCCGGCACAGATGCCGTAACGGTAAGCGTCCCCCGAAAGGCCGACCATGTGCTCGGCGCCGATGTTTGTCGCGAAGAGCGACGCCCCCACAATCGGCCAGGTGAGTGTTCTTCCGGCCAGGAAGAAACCGCTGCTGTCGGCTCTCTGCCGCGCCCGCAGGGCGAAGTAGAGCCCGAGCAAGACATTGAAACCCAAGGCCCCGATACAGACCACCCAGTCAACCGGCGTCAAGGTAAGGCGCATGCGGTCAATCCTGAGGGTGCAGCCATGCCGGCAAGCCCGCCCCGCGCAGGATAGCCCTGATTCTCTCGGTCTCCGCCGGCGTGAATTGCCCATTCTCGATCTTTCCTGTGGTGGCCAGGGCCTCCGGGTCGATCTCCGGTATGGCCCGAGTGGAGTCAAAAGGCCGGCCGGTGAGCGCCGCAAGCACCCGCCGGCGCAGGCCCTCGAAGTCGGGCGGCTGCCGGGCGGACCGGGTCTTGTCCACCATCCCATCCAGCTCCCGCTCCACTTCGTTCGCCTCCAGAATGACCCTCGGCGGCTTCTTGATGTCAGCCCCACCGGTCAGCGCCACCCACTTCAACTTGAGCGCCCGGTTGACCTGCCTCACCTGGGCGCGAAGGTTGATCGCCTGCTGAAGAGCGACGGCCTGCTCGAAGGTGCCGGCGTTCTTGAGAAAGATTGTGTTTTCTCCGCTGGTGGAAAGCGGGCGTGTCAGCGTCACGGTGGTTATTCGCTGTTTTCCATCCCACGTCCAGCCCTCGCCGCCGGCCTTCGCGTCGCATAGGTTGAGCTGCCGGCCATTGACCTCTACACTCGCCGGCTTGAGCAACCCGTGTATGCGCGCGAGGTAGCGTCGCCTCTCAAGCTTGCCCTTGTAGCTGCCCGTCAGCGGACCAATGCTCAGCCGGCAGTCGCCGTTCGCCTGCGCCGGGCCGAAGATGAACCGGGTCCGCCCGAACCTGCCATCCCGGTATTCCAGGGACAGGCCATCGTCTTCATACAACTCAAACGTCGCCTCCGATGGGCCGTTGAAGACCTCGAGCCTCAGAGGGTCCACCGGGGCTTGGTCCGTGTGATCCATCTTTGGCGCCATGGGAATAATGGAGGCAGCCCGCACGAACAAAGGCATCCGTTCAATCGGGCATTCATGGATTAGGGTGCCGCCACCCGTGTAGATGTCCCCGGTAAAATAATCGAACCAGTCCTCGCCTGCCGGCAAATAGACCTCCTTGAGCGCCGGCTTGCCCAGAGTGGGTTCAACCACCGGCGCCACCAGGAATTCCTTTCCAAACAGGTACTGGTGCCGATGGCTGTAGGCGGGCTCTTGGCTTGGATATTCCAGGTAAGTGCCGCGCACCAGCGGGAGTCCCGTCTCATGAGCGATGCGCGAGTAGGTGTAGGTGTAGGGAACCAGGGCGTAGCGCAGTTCCACGAACTTGCGGTAGGTCTCAACGCCCTCCGGACCATATTCCCACGGCAGACGCAAGCCCCACAAACCGTGAAACCAGAGGATCGGGCTCAAGGCCCCGAACTGGACCCAGCGACGATACAGCTCAACGGGAAGGTTCACGTTGCCGACGCCGCCGCAGAGATTGTTCATATAGGTGACGAGCATGTTCCCGCCCTGAACGGTGGCGGGCACAATCACCTTCAAGCACGCCCACTCGCCGGGAAGGTCGCCGGTAAAGAACGCCCCGTATCGGTGCGAGCCCCAGACCCCGAGCCGGCAGAAATCGAACGCGCGCAGTCCGGTGATCCGCTCGGTACCCTCGTACTCGATCTCCCGCGTCCAGAGCATTGGGTCCAGGCCCGGCAGGTTCGCCCCGGCGCAGCCATCCTGCCACCAGAACGCCATCCCCATGTCCAGTGCCGGCTTGTGCAGGAGGTCCATGAACAGCCGCGCGTATTTGGGATTCGCCAGGTCGTGGCCGATTTCCTTGGTCCCGGCCGGCAGACCGAGCGCCTGACGCATCGTCTCGAAGTTGCTGTCGTTGTCCTTCGTCAAGGCCCCGTAGTGTTCATTGACCGTCACTTTGACACCCCGCTGACGCATCCACTGGAAGAAACCTCTTGGGTCGGGCATCTGCTCCGCATCCCAGTCATAGCCGGCCCAGATCACCCTGGTGGTGGAATCCGAATCGAGCACGACCATATCCAGGGGCAGAGACTCGTCGCGGAACCGCTTTACGATCCTCTTCCATTCCTGGTCCGAGTAACCGGCGCGGGAACCAAACCAGGCGCCGAAGACATATCGCGGCACCATCGGGCTGGGACCCAGCAGCTTCGCCAGGTCTTCCAAGCCGCGCTTGTAATCCTGGCGGTAAATCAGCAAATACCAGTCCTGGCCATCCTTATCCGGCCGGGGCTTGACCCACGCGGCGGCCTTGTCCCGCAATGCTGTATGGCTGTCGTCGAGCAGAAAATACCCGTTTCGGCTCAGCGGACCGAGGTTCGTGACGGACGTGACGAGTCCCGCCATGTCGCCCGGCACGCCCCCGAGATTCCGTTCATCCTTGTCACCGGGCTTCCAGCTTCGCTCCCCGCCCCCGTCGCTCCAGTTGAGCTGCAGGTTCCGGGAGTCGAAAGGGCCCGAATCTGTCTTGTAGCGCACGACTATTTTGCCGGTCCGCAAGGTAAGCCACCCCGCCGTCTCCTCGCTGGCCCAGGCTGCTGCCGGCCATCTTTCGCGGTTTATCACCGAAATGCTGAGATCGTCCACGAAGCCGCCGGACGGTGAATACTCCATCCGAATGAGTGACGGACCCAGCGCCGAGAACCGTGCCTTGCCTCTGGTCACGCATCTGAGCAATGAATCCGCCGTGCCCGACTCGCCATCCAGCGTCTGGACCTCCGCGGCCAGGGCGCAGCTCACGAACAAGAGCGCCGTAACTTGGACGAGGAATCGTTTCAGAGATCTCTTGAGACGCTGGTGGGCAGGCATGACCTGACCATGCCGGAAATGCGCCCGCCGCGCAAGACGAACCCAGACGGTAACGCCCGCCGTGCCATAGGGAGGGCCGGTAGGACAGACTCCTTGGGAAATCATAACGAAACGAATCTCCCCTGGCCCCGTTTAAAGGATGGTCGAGAGTCGCTTGAGTCTAAGGTTTGTCGGGTTCGCCCAATTTGCGAATCCAGATGTTGCGGAAACGAAGCGGGTTGTTGTGATACTGCAGCTCGATGAAAACCTCGGGGGAATGCGGGCTGCCGTATTTCGAGAGTGTTCGCCACGGCACCTCGCGCGTAATGCCGTCGGTAATGCCTGCAAGCTCGTAGCGGTTCTGCACGACGACGCCGTTGTGCAAAACCGTGACCACTGCCTTTTTGACCAGTTCTCCCTTTTCGTTCCAACGGGGCGTTTCAAAAATGATGTCATAGGTCTGCCACTCGCCCGGAGGCTTGCTGGCATTGACCAGCGGCGGGGACTGGCCATAGATGGCGGCGGCTTGGCCGTCGGGATAGGTCTTGGCCTGGTAAGAATCGAGGATCTGAACCTCATACATGCCGTTGATGAGCACGCCGCTGTTGCCGCGGCCCTGGCCGGTGCCCTTGGCCGGGGAGGGCGTCGTAAACTCGACGTGCAATTGAAAATCGGCCCACTTGCCACGCGTGCGGATGCCCTCGCGGCCCGCCGTCTCCATGTAGCCGTCCTTCACCGTCCAGGGCGCGTCCTGACCACGAGCGGTTTGCCACCTCGACAGGTCTTTGCCGTCGAAGAGCACCTCGGCGTCCGAGGGCGCCGGGGCGTTTTGACTGAAGCTCTGCCCCGGCGTCACGACCGGCGGCTGCGGCCGGTCCGGATCGTGGAGATGCCATTTGCCACCCGGCAACATCGGCGTATCTCTGAAACCATCGATCGGTTCAGCTTTGTTGGCCGCCGGCTCAGCCGCAAACGCGGGACCCGCGGCGCCCAGGACCAGCAGGCAAACGGAGCAATTCCTTAACAGTCGGGTTCTTATCATAGGTTTATTCTTTCACGGCGCCTGGGAATTGAGCACGGGTCAGTCCACGATCGCTTTCCGCGTCGTGATCACGGGCCCCCCTTGGCCGTTGATGACGTGGTTGATGCCGCTGTTCCGTTGGCCTGCCAGCCGGATCGTCACCATGTGGTGCAGCTTCACTCCGGGCGCAGAGGGCGTCTCGATGGCGTTTTCGGCGATGATGGGCGCGGCATAAAACACACAATAAACGCCCAAGCCCCAGGCCTCGTGGGTCGTGACGCTGTCGGCCACTTTGTAGGAGGCGTAGCCGTTGACCTCGCCATGTTTCCAGGCCTCGGAACTGGGCGGATCGTAGGGCAATTCGGATTGATAAAAATAGACCCGCCCGCCATTGCCATTCCAAACCGTCTGATACTCCTGAGTGTGCTCCACGAATAAGCCGTAGAGGGTAACGTTGTTGCCGTTCACAATAAGGCCGTTCTTGTTGGGATTGGAGTTCCACCCTGCACCGCGACCGTGATCTGCGCGCCAAAGCCAGAAGTTGTCCCCAACGGTGTCGTGGGAGTTGATCTCGACCATGCAATCCGTCTTTCCGGCTTGCGCGCCGCCCACTCGGCAGGAAATGTCCCAAAGGAACACCGGGTCCGCCGCATGGGACGTCCGACTGCCGGGCTCCCCGACCTGCACCAGCGTGGTCGAGTTGGTGGGGCCGGCCTCAAGGAGCAGGCCCGCCAGTTTCACGCCGTCCACGTCCGAGACCACCAGCGCCGGAGTGCCGTTGACCGGTTGGAGTGTCGGGTAGCCCAGTCCGAGGACGACGGTGCCCGCATGCGTGACCCGGAGGCTGTCTTCCAAATGGTAAATGCCCGGTGTGAACAGCAGGTGTTTGCCCCGGCTCAGCGCGGCGTTGATGCTGGCGGCGTTATCGGCTCCCGGTTGCGCCAAGTGGAACCGGTCGATGGGGATGGGTGTTCCCGGTGTTGGTCCGGCGGACCACGTGACGCCCTGTGTGCCATTGGCGGTGAGGCCGGGAACCATGACCTGGTAATGGCCGGCCCCGTCAATGAAGAGATATGGCTTCTCTCGAATCACCGGCGTCTTCTCGATCACCGTGTAGGGCGGGTCGGGCCATCGCCCGGCAGGCGGATTGACAATGCCGACAAATACCATGTTCCAATTCGCGCCCTTCCAACGGCCCCATTCGGCGTTTCTGGAAAACCATTGCTGCTGCGAGCCTGAGTTTACCTCGCCGTCAATTCGGCAGTCGGCTATGAACCCGCCGCTCGACCAACCGCCGTCCCACAGATGTAAAGCGCCCTCCACATGCACCCGGCGCAGGGCGGTGGCCTGCGAGACCGCCCAGACGTTGGTGTTCTGGTCCTGGGTCGGCGTGACCGCCAGATTCTCGACGGAGCGCCAGAAATTGCACGTGGCATTGCGGTTCGCCATCCAGCGCGCCTTCGACCGCACCGCACCGGTGATGGTCACATCGTCAGGAACTTTTCCCAGTCCCAGCACCTGCATGTAGAAACCGACCTGCACGTCCAGGTCGTATTTTCCCGGCTTAAAGAGATACGCGTAGCGATTGGAACCGAACTGGCTGCGCTCCTGTTGGCGGAAGACAGCGTCGATCCGGCTCTGAATGTTCGTCATCGACGGATCGAAGATGAGGACGTTCGGGCCAAAGTCCTGGACTTCGGCCGCAACGCAAAAGGACGTCCTTCCACCGGCGAGGACCAACCCGGCTACGAGTGACAGAAGTTTGGCTGGGTTCATCGTGAACGCACTAGTCATACAACCCTTTGCACTCCTGTCAATGCGCTTTTCATGAAACCGTTTGGGACTTCTACCAGGCCTCCGAGCCTGGGCCCCTGGACGAAGATTTCGAGCCACCGGTTTTCCCCGCAAGGGTACTACTCGCCGCAGGTTTGCCCCAAGTTCAACCGAGACGGCGGCCAAGAGTATCTGGAAACGCAGAAACAGAAGAGTCATGGCCGCTGAAGTGGTGTCGCAGAGTCCCCCCCCGCCGACCCTCGTTCGCCGGAGGGCAAAGCCCCGCCGATCGAGCGGGGGATTGAAGATTGGTAAAAGAGGGCGCATGCTCGCCGGTGATGAACCCGACCTTGAGAACACAAACGCTCTCTGTAGTTGCCACCTTGCTCCTTGCGCTTGATGGGAGCGGAGCTGAAATCCGGATCACGCTCGATCCAGCCTCATCCGGCCAAACCTTTGAGGGCATTGGCGCCCTAAGCGCCGGCGCGTCCTCGCGGTTGCTCATGGAGTATCCTGAACCCCAGCGCAGTCAGGTGCTGGATTTCTTGTTCAAACCCGGATTTGGCGCCGCCTTCCATCACCTCAAGGTCGAGCTCGGCGGGGACGTCAATTCCACCGACGGCACGGAACCAAGCCATGCGCGAACCCGCGCGGAGTTCGAGCATCCCCGGCCCGAAAACTTCGACCGCGGCTATGAATGGTGGCTGCTCCGGGAAGCCAGGCGGCGCAACCCGGCGATCTTCACGGATATTCTCCAGTGGGGTGCGCCCGGCTGGATTGGCCAGGGGAAGTCCGACGCCGAAAAGTTCTTTAGCCAGGACAACGCGGATTTCATTGTGTCCTTCATCCAGGGAGCCCGCCAATACCACGGGATCGAGCTCAACTACTGCGGCATCTGGAATGAGACGCCCCACAATACCGCCTGGATCAAGCTCCTGCGCCGCACCTTGGATCGCGCCAGCCTGTCGCGCGTCCAGATCGTGGCCTCGGACCAGACCGGCAACGATCCCTGGCGCATCGCTCGTGAAATGGGTGCTGACCCGGAGCTGATGAACGCGGTCCAGGTGATTGGCGCGCATTATGTGGGCTTCAAATCCACGCCCGAGGCGCTGGCCACAGGCAAACCGGTGTGGTCGAGTGAAGATGGGCCGTGGCGCGGCGACTGGCCGGGCGCGCGCCAACTGGCGCGGGTCTTCAACCGCAACTATGTCCAGGGGCGAATGACCAAGACCGTCATCTGGAGCCTCATCACCTCCTACTATGACACCTTGCCGCTCCCAGGCTCCGGTCCGATGATGGCGAAGGAACCCTGGTCCGGCCATTATGTGGTGCAGCCGGCTGCGTGGGTCATCGCCCACACGACCCAGTTCGCCCAACCAGGTTGGAAGTATATGGACTCGGGCTGCGTCTCCCTGCCCGGCGGCGGCAGTTGCGTTGCGCTGCGCAGTGCCTCAACCCCGGAGGACTACAGCATTATTGTGGAAACGATGGATGCCAAGCAGCCGCAAACGCTCCTCTTTCGCATCGTCAATGGTCTTGCGAAGAAGCCGCTGCACCTTTGGCACAGCGACGAACACAGCCAATTCGATCTCGTGGCTGATGTTCCCTTGAACGAAGCTTCATTCACCCTCATCGCGGAACCCGATTCTGTTTATTCGCTGACGACGACCACCGGCCAACAAAAGGGCCATAGCGAGAGCCCGCGCTCGGTGGCATTCCCGTTGCCTTATGCTGACGACTTTGAATCCAGTACCGCCGGGAAATACCCCCGCTTTTTCTCCGATCAGGGAGGTGTTTTTGAAGTGTGCAGGCGGCCCGACGGCGCCGGCCAGGCCCTGCGCCAGGTGGTCGCCGGGCGGAACATTGACTGGCCCTTCCATCCCACCCCGGAGCCGTACTCGCTCATTGGCTCGCCGAATTGGCGCAACTACAAAGTAAGTTGTGATGCCTGGGTGGCAGCGCCCGGGACGGTGTCCGTGTGGGGGCGCGTCGGCTCCTCACCCCAGAGCGCCGAGCCGGCCAAAGGCTATTGGCTGAGCATCGGCACGGATGGCCATTGGGCCCTCAAGGCCTTCAAGCACACCCTGGCCGCGGGCCAGGCGGATTTCCCGCCGGGCAGTTGGCACAAGCTGGAATTGCGTTTCCTCGGCCGCAGCATCACCGCGCTGGCCGACAATGTCGAACTCGCGACAGTGAACGATTGGACCTACCGCAGCGGCCAGGCCGGCTTGGGAACCGGCTGGAACCAGGCGCTGTTTGACAACTTCCTCATCCAACCCCTGGCCGGGCCGGAACCACCGGAACCGGTCAACCTCGCCAAAGGTGCGCAGGCCACCGCCTCCAGCCAATGGGATGACCAGTTCTCGGCGCCCTTCGCCATCGATGGCAATCCGCAAACCCGTTGGAACTCCGCGCCGGGTAAATTGACGAATGAATGGGTGGAACTCAATTTCGGAAAGCCCGTCCGGTTCGAGGCCGTGCATCTGGCGCAGTTCATGAAACGCATCACCAAGTACCAGGTTCAATACCACGACGGCGTGACTTGGCGCGAAGCCTTGGTTGCTGCGCATCACGGCGAGGATGAATGGGTAGATGCGTTCCCCCCGGTGCAGTCCGACCGCATCCGCCTGGTCGTGCTGGCGGTCAATGGCAACGATGCCCGGAACAGCACGCCCTCCTTCTACGAGATCGAAGTGTTCGAGGCCCAGCCGCCAACGAAGCCCGCACCCTGAGGGGAACGATGGCGGAGACCGAACCCCAAAGCCGATCCCCGTCCCACTTGACCGCACCTTGGCCAAGGCCACATCATTTGCAGGGAAACGCCTTTCACACGATGAGATTTCTGCCGAAGCCCAGTTCAACGTAGCCTCTTGAGGAAACCTCCTCAGCAACGCAGGGGCAACGAGTTCGCGACCGGCGCGGTTTGCGTGGTTCACTTGCGACATCAGATTCTGATGAATTCATGCTTTGGACAAGTCGAACAACAGGAGATTCCCCTGCGTGATCGTTCCCAGGCAGAACAGGATGATCGCCCGACGGACGGCACGCAGCAGGAGGGTGCTATCCGTTGCCCCCTGAGCCCGCCTTCTGGCTACCGAAAGCGGTATCGCCGGCAGGTGAGCACGACACTATGAGCTTGCATGTAGGCACAGCATCAGCAACTAATTTGCCAGGCAGACATGATGAAAAAACACAAATTGGTAGAAATCGAGTGGCCGCAATTCGGGGAGGCAACACCGCCGCCAATGCCTTCGCTGGCTGAACACGAGGCGCGCCTGCAAGCCACCCGCGCCGCCATGGCCCGCAAAGGGTTTACCCATCTCCTGGTTTACGGGGACCGGGAGCACTTTGCCAACTTGCACTGGTTGACCGGTTTTGATCCTCGCTTCGAAGAGGCCCTCATGGTTATCCGACCAGACCGCCAGCCGTTGCTCATTGTGGGCACCGAGTGTGTCGGTTACCTGCCAATCAGCCCGCTCTGGGCGGCAGGAAAACTGCGGCACGAGCGCTTCCGCTCTTTCTCGCTGGTCAGCACCCCCCGAGGCGACAGCCGCCAGTTGCGCGAAATCCTGGCTGACGAAGGGATCGGCCCCGAGGCGCAAGTCGGATGCGTCGGCTGGAAGTACTACTCCGCAGCCGAACACTCCCAAGGCGAGCACACCCTGGACCTCCCGGCTTACCTGGCCGATACCGCGCGCGAACTGGCCGGATTCGAGCGTGTCTTCAACGCTGCCGCCCTTTTTATCAACCCGGACACGGGCTTGAGGACGTTTTGTTCGCCCGCCGAAATCGCCTGGATGGAATACACCAACATCCTGGCTTCCGAAGGCATGAAGCGGATGCTCTTCAACTTGCGGGAGGGCATGACGGATTTGGAAGTGGGCCGCCTGGCCGGTTATAACGGCCTGCCTCTGGCCTGTCACCCCACACTCAAGACCGGCGCCAGGTTGACCGGCCTCTCCAGCCCTTCGAGGCGATGTCGTCCGGCGCGGGGACCGCATGTCGGCCAACGTGAGCTATTGGGGCAGCAACTGCTGCCGGGCGGGCTGGGCCGTTGCCTCAGCACAGGAGTTGCCTGCCGAAATCCGCGATTACGTGGATGCCTTTGCCGGACCCTATTTCATGGCCATGAGCGAGTGGTTTGGCTTGTTGCAGCTCGACCGCCCTGGCGGCGATTTGGATCGGCTCATCCGCACCCGGCTCCCGCATGACAAATACGGCATAGAACTCAACGCCGGGCACCTCATTCACTTCGATGAATGGACCAGTTCGCCCGTTTACCCGGACTCGCCGGTGCCCCTGCACTCCGGCATGGCCTTGCAATCGGATGTCATCCCCAGCTCCCCGGTCTATTACTCCACCCGGATGGAGGACACTTATGTCCTGGCCGATCAGACCTTGCGTGCTGCCCTGGAGGAGGCGCATCCGGACTGTTTCGCCCGATGCGAGCGCCGGCGGGTTTTTATGGCGGAGCGTCTGGGCATTGCTCTTCCAACCGAGGTGCTGCCCCTCTCAAACATCCCGGCTATCGTGCCGCCCTTTTTCCTTAACCCTCGCCTTGTCTTGGCACGGGAGTTATGAGCATGACATCAGAGTGCGCTGCCGGGTGAGCGGGCTTACCAAAGCCACCCAGGAACCGGAAGGCGTCGTTCATTTTCAAGAGCTTATGACTCCGTGTAAAATGACGAGTTTATTGCACACGAATCGGCGATTGCCCGGTCTGGTTGGAGGACCTATTATGGCGCCAAGATGAGCGTGAAAGTTGATGCAATTCTTTTTTCATCGGTGGCTGCCGGGGCCATGATCTCGATGACTCCATTCAAAGCCGTTGCCGGAGAGGCCGGCGGGCCTGCCATGGTGCCGCTGCCCCTCAAGCTCGAATTTGGCGCCGGCGTGTTCAAGATCGGGGCCCGGACGCGGATTCTGGTGGATGCGCCGGCACGAGAGACTGGCGGTTACCTGGCCGAGCGGCTCGGTCCAGCCACGGGGCGCTCTTTGCAGCTCGGCGCCGATACAGAGTCGGCCACGGGAAACCTAGTGTTGACCACCCGTGGCGCCAATGCCGCCCTGGGCGCCGAAGGCTACGAACTGGTTGTGACGGAGGATTCTGTTGTCCTGCGCGCCCCCGGCCCGGCCGGGCTCTTTTACGGGGTCCAATCTCTGCTTGAACTCCTGCCGGCCAAGGCTCTGGCGGCCAAACCGGCCGGCAACGGCGACTGGACAATACCGTGCGTGCGCATCAAAGACCAACCGCGCTTCAAGTGGCGCGGCCTGCTGCTGGACGTTAGCCGGCACTTTTTCACCATAAACGAGGTCGAGCAACTCCTGGACTTAATGGCACTGCACAAGTTGAACCACCTCCAAATGCACCTGACGGACGACCAGGGCTGGCGCCTCGAGATCAAAAAGTATCCGCGCCTGACGGAGACCGGCGCGTGGCGCAAGGGCATCGGCTTCGGCCTTGACCCCAAGGCCAGCACCGCCTACGGGCCTGACGGGCGCTACGGGGGCTATTACACCCAGGCCGACATTCGTGAACTCATTGCCTACGCCGCCGCCCGCCATATCACGCTCGTGCCGGAGATTGAAATGCCGGGCCACGCCAGCGCGGCCCTTGCCGCCTATCCCCAGTTCAGTTGCTCCGGCACAGGTTACACGACCGACGTCGGCGGCGGCATTTTCGCGGGCGTCTATTGCGCGGGCAATGAAGAGACGTTCCAGTTCTTGCAGGACATCCTGGCCGAGGTCATCGAAGTGTTTCCGGGCAAGTACATCCACATCGGCGGCGACGAAGTGCCCAAGAGCAACTGGCAGAAATGCGCCAAGTGCCAGGCGCGCATGACCGCCGAGGGCCTCAAGAACGAAAAGGAGTTGCAGAGCTATTTTGTCCGCCGCATGGAGAAGTTCATCAACTCCAAAGGCCGGAGCCTCATCGGCTGGAGCGAGATCCTCGAGGGCGGCCTCGCCCAAAACGCCGCGGTGATGGATTGGATTGGCGGCGCGGTGGAAGCCGCCGGCGCCGGGCACGACGTGGTCATGACCCCCACCACGCATTGCTACTTTGATTATTACCAGTCCACCGACCAAGCCGCCGAACCGCGCGCTATCGGCGGGTTCCTGCCGCTGGACCAGGTTTATTCGCTCGAGCCGGTGCCCGTGAAACTGGGGCCGCAATACCAATCCCACATCCTGGGCGCCCAGGGCAATCTCTGGACGGAGTATGTCCCCTCCTTCAAGCACGCCCAGTACATGATCTTCCCGCGCCTGTGCGCGCTGGCCGAGGTCACCTGGTCCGCCAAGGCCTCGCGCAACTATCCTGATTTCGCGCGACGCCTTCGCACCCATTTCGAGCGCCTGGATCAGCTCGGGGTCAATTACCGCAAGGGCATCCCGGAGGATTGATTGGGCGCAAATCTGTTTTCGAGCGTCGGCTGCACTTCGAGTGTCCCGTTTCCCCTCACCGCGGCCCTCTCCCAAGGGAGAGGGAGAATCGTCCTCAGTCGGTTGACATATCCAGCGGTGCGGGAATGCTCGAGAGCCGGCCCTGACTGCCCCCTCTCCTCGGGGAGAGGGCTGGGGTGAGGGGCCACGGGCTGCCGAACAAGACCAGTCCCAGAGACAGAGTTACGCACCCGGGGCGGCAGAAAGTCTCCTCTTTCCAACCTGCGGGTGCATATAGTATAACCTGCGCATGAAACACAATCCGACCCGAAGAACCTTCCTGAAACGCTCGGCGGCAGCCACGCTCGCGGTCCCGCTTGTCCGGAGCCTCGAGGAGTATGCCCTGGCCGCGCAGGAATCGGCCCCGCCGAACCGCGCTGCTGCGCCCAGCGCCGCCATGCCGATGGGCGTCATCGGCAAAGTCCGCATGAGCCGCCTGCTGTGCGGGGGCAACCTGATCAGCGGCTACGCCCACAGCCGCGACCTGATGTATGTCTCGCCGCTGCTCAATCACTATTTTACCGACCAGAAGATTCTGAGACCTGGGCAATGTCCGAGCAGCAGGGCATCAACACCATGGTCCTCAACCCCTCCGACACGCGGGCAACGGCCCTTTACCAGAAGCACCGGGCCCAGGGCGGGCACATCCAGTACCTCGCCCAACTCGGCCCGTCAAAAGACGACCTCAAAACTCCGGTGAAACAGGCCAAAGACGCCGGCGCATCAGGGGCCTTCCTGCTGGGCAACCTCGCGGATGCCTGGACGCGCGAGGGCGACGTGGGGCTGATCGGCGAGTTGATCGCCCACATCAAAGCCGAGGGCCTCATCGCGGGCGTTGCCGGGCATGAAGTGCGCACCGTGATGACGGTCGAGAAGGCGGGCCTGGCGCCTGACTTTTACATGAAAACCCTCCACGATACCAACTACTGGTCCAAACGCCGCCCGGACCAGATGAAAGAGGTGATCGACAACTACGGCGTGGACAACTACTGGTGCATGGACCCCAAACAGACTGTGGCTTACATGTCCGAACTCAAGCGCCCGTGGATTGCTTACAAGGTCCTGGCTGCCGGCGCCATCCACCCCCGGGCCGGCTTCCGCTTCGCCTTCGATAACGGCGCTGATTTCCTGGCCGTGGGCATGTTCGACTTCCAGATCGCCGAAGACGCGGCCGTGGCCGCCGAAACCTTCCAAGCCGCCCGGAACCGCGAACGCGAGTGGTACGCCTGAGGAAGTGAACCTAAAAACGGCAGTTCATGAACCGCAAAGAGCGCAAAGAGCGCAGAGCGGCAAAGCCGCAGCCGAAGTAATAACCGCGGAATACGCGGAATACGCGGAAAGAAAGGCGATTGCCTCTCTGCGATCTTTGCGTTCTCTGCGGTTAAACTGCCGTGTTGGTCACTCCGTTCCAATCAGCTCATAGCCAACGAACGCCACGGATCTGCTGTCCGGAGACCAGGAGGGGACATTGATGGTGCCTTGGCCGCCAAAGAGGCGGGCCAGGTCCTGGATGGGGCCGCCCGTTGCGGGCATGAGCCGCAGCCGGACCGGTTGATTGGCCGGATGGCCGGTTACGCCCTTTTCATAAGAAAGAAACACCAGCCATTTGCCGTCGGGCGACGGGTGAGGAAACCAATTGTTGAGGTCGTCGGAGGTCACCTGCTCCTGCCGGGTGCCGTCGGCCTGCATCCGCCAGATCTGCATCAAGCCCGTCCGCTCGGAGTTGAAATAAATCAGCTTCCCATCCGGTGAGTAATCCGGGCCGTCATCCAGGCCCTGGGCGGTTGTGAGGCGCTTTTCCTCGCCGCCTTCGGCGGCAATGGTATAGATGTCGAACTCCCCGTTGCGCTCGCCACAGAAGGCCAGAGTCGTGCCGTCCGGGGACCAACTGTGCCAATAAGAGGGCCCAGGGCCGTGATTTGACGGGGCGCGCCGCCGGCGGCGGGCAGCACGTAGATCAACGATTTGCCTCCGCGTGATTGGTCGCTGATGGCCAGGCGCGCGCCGTCGGGCGACAGCCCGTGATCGTTGTTGCAGCGGCCGGCAAACCCGGTGTCAATCTGCTCCGGCCTGCCGCCGGTGGCCGGCAATCGGTAGAGCCGGCCATCCGAGTTGAACAGGAAAAAGCGCCCGTCTCGAGACCAATTCGGCGCCTCGATATGGTCAAGCGTATGGTAGATCGCCCGGCGGTCTTTGGAAGCGATGTTCACCGTCTCCAGGGTGCAATGGAGCACCCCGTTAGCAGAACCCGTGCGAAGTTCAGGCCTCGAACTTCGGCCTTCGGCCTTTGGACTTCCACCGTTCATCTCGTCCGTCCTCAGTTCAACGCGGCTGAATTTCGCGGTCTCCAGGACCTTGTTATCGTGGGCGCACACACCGAGGCCGACATAGAGCGGGCCGGCCAGTCTCACGCGGATGAAGGCGCCGGCCGGCTGGAGGCGGCCAGGCCCCGCCGCCCCGGTTGGCCCGTCGCCGGTCCGGTTGCGGGCGCCGTCAAAAAGAAGACCTCTCCTTGCCTTTGCAGGCCGACGCGAACGGGGAACGCAGTTGGTCCGACCGCGCTTCCTGGCCGTGCCTCCTGGCTGGCGAGGAGCAAGTTGGCTTGGACTTCCCGGGTCAGGCCGCCCGGGATGTCGCGGTATTGGAGCGAGATCAACCCGTCCCCATGCACCGCCACGTCCACATAGGGCGAATCCGGCTCGAGGCCCTGGCGAACGATGAGACAAGCCTTGCGATGGGCGTTGCCGCCGGTCCCGAGCCACTCAATGGCCGCGCTCAGGGCGAAATTGCCCGACACCCGCGTCCAGGCAAAATGGAGGGCATCATTAGTGAACCACATGTTCTCTCCGCCGCCGGTCACCCGGTAGGCCGACTCTGCGGCATCGAACGTGGCCGAGCCCGCCTTGCCGACGCTGCCGATGTCTCCCTGCCCTGTGAACACACCTACCCCACCGGTGCCGGCCGCCCCAGTGGCGCAGAAGACCAGCCCAAACAGGGCACAAAAGGCGAGCTTGCCAAGCCGCGCCGATGCGGCCGAACGGCACCGATTCCAATGAGCAGCGAGTGTTTTCACGCCCCAATTGAAGCACGCAGTCTGCGGCGGCGCAAATCTCTTTCAGCCGAACCAGGCGGCCGTGCAGGACCAGTGACAAAGTCTATCGCCCAGTCTCGGGCACGCAACCTTGGAGTGCGCCGGCAGAGCGAAGCGCCGACGGCGCTTTCGGCCACCCGGCACGTGCACGAACGCCAGAGACTGCCCAATTTCAAGCGGTGTCGCGCTTCGCTTGCCACCGCACTCCAAAGTGGCGTGCCCGATAACCAGTGTTTATTGAATAGCCAAAGACAACCACCTTGACGGGCCGGC
The DNA here is from genome assembly GCA_963713735.1 of uncultured bacterium. Taxonomy (GTDB): domain Bacteria; phylum Verrucomicrobiota; class Verrucomicrobiia; order Limisphaerales; family UBA8199; genus CAVQND01. The sequence continues at coordinate 270,604 of CAVQND010000002.1, read as the reverse complement.
AGTGGGCCGGCAGAATGGCATCCAGGTTTTCGCCGGCGAATCGGCGGGCGAGCCAAACATGACGGCCTCATTCCAATATTTGCAGCCGAAGCTCACGCCGGGACTGATGGGGTACCTGGCGGTTCATGAGTTGCGGTTTGCGTTCACGCTGGACTTGGTGAGGCGGCATATCCAAGGGACTGTCCTGGACATCGGCCCGCACATTTTCACGGCCATCCTGCGTCATGAGTTTTCAAGCCGGGTCGATACGCTGGGCTTCAAGGTTCCCGCGTACGAAGAACTCATCCGGCCCCGGAGCGGGGAAACGCATCACGAGTATGATTTGCACGAGGCCTGCCGCCAGCCGTGGCCGCGCATTGGGCCTTACGGGACGGTGGTTGCGGCGGAGGTGGTCGAGCACCTGTATGTGCATCCGCAGAATTGGCTCGGCTTTTTCCACCACCTGCTTGTCCCCGGCGGCAAGCTCATCCTCACCACCCCCAACGCGGCCAACCTCAAGCGCCGGTTCACCTTGCTGGCGGGAGCGCATCCCTTCGAGATGATCGGGCTGGACCCGAAATGGGGGTCGCATTTCCGGGAGTACACCCGGAGCGAAGTCCTGTCTTGGGCGGAAAAGGCCGGTTTCAAGCTCCGGGCCTATTATGCCAGGTCGCACATGTGCCCGCCGGGCAGATTCAACCGGGGTTTGTGGGCGGTCTCGAACCTGCTGCCATCCAGCCTGCGCCAGGGGATGTACTTCGTATTCGCCAAGCCCTAAGGAGTTCTTGTTTCGCCGGCGCTATCCGCTGCTCGTGGCGGGGCGTGATTCAGGCGCGGACGAACCTATCTGAGCAGGCCGAGGCTGCGCATCCATTCCTCCGCGCGCTTGGGCCAGGTGGTGACGCTCTTGGCCGAGGGACGCAGGCCGTAACCGTGACCGCCGGCGGCATAGAGGTGCATCTCCGCCGGCACCTTGGCTCGCTTGAGGGCGAGGTAATAAACGAGGCTGTTTTCGACACGGATGCCGTCGTCCTCGGCCTGTACGAGGAACGTCGGCGGCGTATTGGAAGTCACGGTTAGGTCCGGCGCGAGTTTGTTGTCCTGGTCCTTGGGCACAAGATAGGCGGGATAAATCGGCATCGAGAAATCCGGACGGCAACTGACCTGGTCGGCGTCGTCCACGGCTTCGTATGCCCGTTTCTCGAAGTGGGTGCTCAGAGACGCCGTGAGATGGCCGCCGGCGGAGAATCCGAGGACGCCGATGCGGTGCAGATCGAGGTTCCATTGCTTTGCATGAAACCGGACCAGACCCAGAGCGCGTTGTGCGTCCTGCAATGGCAGAATGTGTTTGTCGTCACCCGGGCGCGCCGGCACACGGTATTTCAACAGCACACCCGTCACACCGATGGAATTGAGCCACTCGCAGACTTCCGTGCCTTCGAGATCCATCGCGAGAATGCTGTAACCGCCCCCGGGACACACGACCACGGCGGCGCCGGCATCCTTCTCCTTTGGCGGGCGATAGAGGGTGATGGTCGGCTGGCTGACATTGCCCAGACGGATGACCCGTTGGCCGGCCACCAGGCCGCCGTCTGGTTTTGTCGTGTCATGTTCTTCGCCGACCTCGCCTTTTTCGTCCGGCGCGCCCTTGGGCCAAAGTGGAATCGGTTCCGAAACACTGGCGCCCAAGGCAAGGGCGCCGCCGCCAAACGCCATCAGCACCGAAACAAAGCAAGAAGCGAGAGTCTTGTTCATTACACGATGAAACCTTAAATCGTCCCCGCGTGCAAAAGGAAATCAATTTTGTAGGAGACGACGTGAGGAGTCTCTGATTGAGTTTGGGACACAGCGAAAGCCTGCGCCCCTCGGACGCCATTGAGCGGAGACTCATTACGTCGTCTCCTACAGTCAGGGAAGGGGGTCCGTTTCGGCGACTTTGTCGTTGGCCCTGTCCCGGGAAGAGGGTTTGGCGCCGAAAGGAATGTAGAATAACCGCAGGCGCTTGCCGGCGGGGCTGACTTCATGCTGGTAAAGGCCGAAGCAGGCTGAAACGGTGCGGGAATTGGAGGTGGTCTGGCGGCGATAGAGGTTCCAGAGCAGGGATTGGCTGGCGGCGCCGGTCTTGGGATTCTTTTCGGAGCGCCATAAGGAATAGACCGGGGCGTATTCGTGTTCGATGCTCGGGTTTTCAGGCAGGAACGGTTCGATGACCGCAAGCACCTGCAGACGGCGATTGCCATCCGAATCGCGGCGCCAGGTGAACAAGGGCCACAGGTCCGCTCGGCGGCTGGAGGCCCCGCTCTCGGTGCTCCTGGAGGTCAGGTCGGAGTAGAGGAAAAAGAGGATGCGGGTGTGTTCGCGATCCAGAGGGTCGGCGTGGATGCGACTATACTTATAAACGGGCCAGAGATAGAAATTGTTGACCAGGGTGGAGTTGTAGGCATGGCTGTAGAATGGCCAGACGCGAGAGGTGTGTTTGCCCTGGCCGCGCGCAAACTCGACCAGGGGCCAAGGGGCCTGCCATTCACGATATCTCTTCTCGCGGTCATCGATCCGGGAGAAAAAGGGCCAGAGAACAGTTGTGGAATCGCGTTTGGGTGAGCGGTGCGCGCTATAGGCGGGGAGAACGCCCAACTCGTGCTGGGGATTGTCGCTGCCCAGACCCAAATGCTGGTTGAGGAAGATGGGCCAGAGTGCGAAGCGATTGTCGTGACCCGGCACGGTCTCGACCTCGTTGAAGCTGTTGGTGCGGGTAGTGATGTCCTTGTGCTCGCGACCGGCCAGGGGCCAGAACTGCCAGCCGTGGAGGCCGGGGGCATGGCGGCGGTGGAAGAGGGGATAAAGGTAGTTCTCGGTCACCACGGCTCCTTTGCGAGTCCGACTGTATGCGGGGAACATGACATAGGAGATTTCGTCGCGGAACAGGCGGTTCTTCAAGTGGCCATAAAAAGGCCCATAGGCCGCGTAGTTCTCGCTGGGGTCGGAAGAGCGTTGACGGAAATAGATTGGGAATAGTGTCACGCGGTTGCGGACCTTTTCGTGTTGGGAAGGGCCGCCGGCGAAGCTCAGAAGTTGACCGAGTTGCCAACGGTATTGGCCTCCGTAGCGGACGTAGGACATGGCAGGATAGATGAACCTGAATTCGCTGGAATCGGTCTCCGGGTCGCGCGTGGCCCAGAGCAAGGGGGGCAAGGCCCATGTCTTACGGGATTCCTGCCGCTCCTTATGGTAAAGCGGGCCGGCGGCCTCGACGCGGTGGCCGGGGGTGAGGGTAAGGCTGAATTGGTCGAAAGATGGGACCGGCATGGAAGGAGTCCTGGGCCAAGCAGCAGAGAGGCAGCATGAGGCAAACAGGTTTCGATAACGTTATCGGCGCCTTCATCACCCTCAAAAAGGTCCTTTTGACACGGTTATTGACATTAAACCTCATTGTTCTATCTTGGTTCCAGAATTGAGGTTCCTGCGGGAAAGCAGGCTCAGGAGGGCGGGCAGGAAGGTGAGGCCGGCGATCATGCAAGTGGCCAGGCCAGTGGACATGACATAGCCGAGGCTTTGGAGGCCGCGGTGTTTGCCCAGAGTCAGGCTGCCAAAGCCGGCGATGGTGGTCAGGCCGGAGACCAGGACAGCCTTGCCGGTGCTTCGAGTGAGGATGCTGGGGGTTTGCTCTTCGGCGTAACGGTTCAGGACGTGAATGCCGTTGGTGACTCCAATTCCGATGACCAGGGGCAGGGTCATGATATTGGCGGGGTTCAAAGGGACGTGGCATAGGCCCATCAGACCGGCCAGCCACAGAGAGCCGACGGCCACCGGGATCAAGGCCAGCACCACGGAGGAGGGAGTGCGAAAATGGACCAGGACCAGCAGGGCAATGGCGATGAGGGAGTACTTGGCGGCCTGCACATAGCTCTGTTGCAGCAACTTGGTGTACTCGTAGAGCTGGACCGGGGTGCCGGTGACGTTGGGATCGACGCGGCGCAATTGTTCAATGAAAACCTCCTGGTTCTCGCGTTTCCAAAGGTCCTCCTTGCCATTGACTTGAAGGAGATACTTCCCGGTGACGCCGACGAAACGATCGTGCATGACCTGGGGGAGGTCTTGGACGCGCAATGGGGTCGCGTTATCCTGGTTTTGCAGTCCATTGAAGGTGGCTTGAATGTCCTCGAAGAAGGCCCGCTGGAAGGCGGCGAGTTTGAGGGAGTTGGCTTCGAGTTGGGCGGCGTGGCCACGCAGCATTTGTTTGCGGAGGCCGATGACGGCCTGGCGCAAGGACTCGATTTGTTTGGCCAGGTCGGGTTCCCCGGCGGGCATTTCCTCGCGGATATTGCCCAGATAGCCCAGAAGGGAATACAAAGTGGTGCTCAGTTCGGTGAGGTTGACCGGGTCCGAGGCGGGTGGGGGGAAGCAGATCGAGGCAAGGTTCTGTTTGATCTCGGCGACCAGGGCCAGTTTGCGGGTTTGGTCCTCGGCCAGGAAGGGGGTAATGGAATCGATGCTCGAGACGGAGGAGAGGTTGGTGATCTGCTGTTCGAGGGCGACTGCGTGCTCGAGGTTGGTCGCGATGACGGCGGCGTAGAGGAGGGACTTGGGGGTTGAATTGATGAGTTTCTGCGTGTACTCCACTGCCGGCAGGCCCGCGCTCTGGAGGTGGAGCACGTCGTAATCGAAATAGACCTTGCGGACCTGGGTGGCAGCCAGGCCGCAGAGGACCAGCACAATTGCGCTGGTGAGGCGGGGCCGCTGGAGCCAGAGGTTTTCGATGCGGGCTCGGCGGAGGTCAGTGTCGCTCTGGACGTGATCGAGGACGTTTTGGCGGCCGTGCAACAGGAGGGCGGGCAGCAGGGTCATCATGGGGATAAAGCAGACGAGCAGCCCGAAGCCGCAGATCAGGCCCATTTCCTGGATGCCTTTGAAGTTGGTGAAGACCATGGCCAGGAAGGCCCCGGCGGTGGTGAAGGCGCCGGTAAAAATGCCTTGGCCGGTGAAGACCATGGCCTTGGTCAAGGCGGCTTGTTTGTCGGCGCCCCGGCGCAATTCCTCTTCGTAGCGGGAGATGAGATGGACGCCGTAATCGATGGCCAGTCCGATGAGGATCGGCACGAAGGTGATGGTCAGGATGTTCAGGTGCCCGACCGGCCAGGGCATGAACGTGAAGGCCAGCGTATAGGCCAGGCCGAACAGGAGGCAGAGGGTGGCTTTGACGGGGCGGCCGGTTTCCTGGTAGGCGTAGATGAAAATCAGGGCGCAGATGACCAGCGAGACGACGCTCGCCAGGGCGGCGTCCTTTTTGGATTGCTCCATTTGGTCGTGATCCAGGACCGGCTCGCCGGTCAGGCCGACGTTGACGCCGGGGACTTCGCCGCGGGTTTGCTCGACCAGGGTGCGCAGGCGCTCGACGGCCGCATCGTTGAGTTCTTCGACCGGGGCCTGGGCGGTCAGCAGGAAGATTCGTCCGTTGGCAAAGGTGACATAGACATCCCCTTCGGCAGCGTTGGTGGGATTGAACAGGGCGGTGACACCCGGGGTGGGCGGCGTGCCGGAGTGGCGCAGGCAATCTCGAGCCTGGGTCACGATTCGCTCGAGGGCGGGCAGGGCTTTCATCAACGCCTCGGTTTCGGCGTTCTTCTCCCGCTTGGCGGTGCGGATTTGGGTGTTGATCATCCCAAAGAGGGAGACCAGATTCGTCGTGTGGGTGAATTGCTGGATGAACGGACGGTAATCCAGCAGGGTCTGCTTGAGCTCCCCGAGTTCCTTTTCCGGCACGAACAGCAGCGCCTTGGAGCCCAGCATTCTCAGGTCATGCTTGTAAAGGACGTCGTGGAACAAATTGGTCTCGGCGTCCATTCTGGCGCCCAGCCGCTCGACAAACTGCCGGTTTTTCTCGACGCTCTCGCTCTCGACCACGACGGCAAGGTCGTCCTGGGTGGGAAACTCTTTCTTGAACCGGAGGAAATTCTGGTGGTACCTCTTGTTGGCGCCCACCAGGTCGTCCTGGCGGAGGTCAAAGGCCGTGTCTGAGTTCAGGCTCTTGAGGACAAAAGCCACGCAGAGGGCGCACAGCAGCGCTTGAGGCCAGACAAAAAGCCACTGCCGGCGCATCACTGCCCGAGCGAGCCAGCCCAGGGCGCGGGCGACGGGATTGTTGTCGGTGAGCTTCCTCATCGAGGAGTTAATTTCGATTGCCGGCTGTCACGATGGACCGGCATGGCAGCCCTCTATTTCACCGCCTCGTCAGGAAACTCGGCGTTGGCATAAACTTCTTTGACGTCGTCGTGGTCTTCGAGGGCCTCGATCAGCTTGTTCAGAGCGGCGACGGCCGGCTCGCCGGCCAGCGGCACGGTGACGGCGGGCAGTTCCGTAATCCCGGCGACTTCGGCCTTGATGCCTTTGGCCTCGAGTTGCTTGTGGACGGCCTCGAAGTGCGCCGGGTCGGTGATGATTTCATAGCCTTGGGGCTCGGCTTTGAAGTCCTCGGCGCCGGCCTCGAGGGCCAGTTCCATGAGTTGGTCTTCGTTGGCGGCCTCGCGGGAGAGGATGATTTGGCCTTTGCGATGGAAAAGGCGGGAGACCGAGCCTTGGGTGGCCAGGGAGCCGCCGCTCTTGGTGACCAGGCTCCGGATTTCGGAGGCCGTGCGGTTGCGGTTATCGGTGCTGACCTCGACCAGCAAGGCCACGCCCTGAGGGCCGAACACCTCATAGGTCAAGTCCTCGAAATTGCTGGTCTGGCCGCCGCCCGTCCCCTTTTTGATCGCCCGCTCGATATTGTCGTTGGGCATGTTGGCGGCGCGGCATTTGAGCAGGACCATGCGCAGCCGCGGGTTCATCGAGGGGTCGCCGCCGCCGATTTTGGCGGCAATCGAGATTTCCTTGCTCAGCTTGGAAAAGATCTTTCCGCGCTTGGCATCGACCGCCCCTTTGAAGTGCTTAACTTTCGCCCATTTGCTGTGTCCAGACATGTGCTTGCTTGGTTGACAGGTTGAACCGAGCAAATTGAACAGGATTTTTGGTCGAAGAAAAAGGCTTTTTTAAGAACATTGGGGTCGGATCTAAACTTTTATACAAATGCGGCCTGGGGAGGGGTTGAACGAAAGCAGGATTGAAAACCGGCCCGGCATGGTGCAAGCTGTGGACCATGAACAGAGCGGCTCATCCGGTGGCGCTGGCGGCAGCGCCGATTCTGGCGTTGGTGTTGGCGGCGACGGTGTGGGCAGGCTGCGAGCGGCGCGCCGCCGCCCCCGGCTGCGGGGCTGCCGACAAAGGCGCAGCCCAAGTTGCGGACGATGAAACTGTGGCTCGGGGCCGAGGAGATCATCGCTGAGCTGGCGTTGACGCCGCTCGAGCAGCAGACGGGGATGATGTTTCGCACGAATATGGAAGCCAATGCCGGGATGTTGTTTCCGTTGCCCTATACGGAACAGGCCTCGTTCTGGATGACCAACTGTCCGCTGCCGCTCTCGGCGGCCTACATTGACACCAACGGGGTCATCCAGGAAATCCATGACTTGCAGGCCTTCAACGACAACCCGGTCATGTCCGCCACGGACAATATCCGGTTTGTCCTGGAGACGCCACAGGGCTGGTTTAGCCGGCATAACATCCGGCAGGGGACGCTCGTTCGCACGGAGCGAGGGTCGCTGATGAAGACGTTTTTTCCATAGTGTAATCCCGGGAGGGGCCGCTAAGGTCTGGCCATGATTTCGCGGAAAAAATCGGAGCAGTTATTTGCCGAGGCCCTGAAGCTCATTCCCGGCGGGGTCAATTCGCCGGTCCGGGCGTTTCGGGCAGTGGGGGGCCAGCCGTTTTTTGTGAATAAGGCCCTGGGGGCGCGGGTGTGGGACGTGGATGGGAACGAGTATCTTGATTATGTGGGCACGTGGGGGCCGGCAATCCTGGGCCATGCCCCCGCCAAGGTCATCGCGGCAGTGCAGGCGGCGGCGGCCGAACGGGACGAGCTTTGGCATTCCCAACCCGTTTGAAGTCACGATGGCCAAACTGATTTGCTCCTGGCTGCCCAGCGTGCAGAAGGTGCGGATGTGCAATTCGGGCACCGAGGCGACGATGTCGGCCATCCGCCTGGCGCGCGGGTTTACCAAGCGCGAAAAGATTATCAAGTTCGACGGTTGTTATCACGGGCACGTCGATTCGCTCCTGGTCAAGGCAGGCTCCGGGGCGTTGACCTTCGGCAATCCGGACAGCGCCGGGGTGCCGGCCGCCTTCACCCAGCACACGATCTCCGTGCCCTACAACGACACGGAAGCGGTCAGGGCCGCTTTTGCGGCAAACCGGGGCCAAATCGCGGGGGTCATCGTGGAACCGGTGCCGGGCAACGCGGGCCTCTATTTGCCCAAACCGGGTTACCTGGAGTTCCTGGCGCGAGATCACCGCCAGCCAGGGCGCGCTGCTCATTTTCGATGAGGTCATGACCGGTTTTCGCCTGGCCAAAGGCGGGGCGCAGGAGCGCTACGGCATCCGTCCGGACTTGAGCTGCTTCGGCAAGGTCATCGGAGGCGGGCTGCCGGTGGGGGCGTTTGGCGGACGGGCCGACATTATGGATTGGCTGGCGCCGCTTGGGCCGGTGTACCAGGCGGGGACTTTGAGCGGCAACCCGGTCGCGATGGCCGCGGGCCTTGCGGCGCTGGAGGAACTGGACGCCAGCGGCGCCTACGCAAAGCTGGAAGACCTGGGCGCCGCCCTGGAAGCCGGCCTCAGGGACGCAGCCAAAGCAGCGGGCGTGCCCGTGCAGTTCAATCGGTGCGGCTCGATGTTTTGCGCCTACTTTACCAGCGAGCCGGTGCATAACCTGGCCGACGCCATGAAGAGCGACCGCGAACGGTTCAAGAGGTACTTTCACGGAATGCTCAGCGAAGGGATCTACCTGGCACCCTCGCAATTTGAAGCCGGCTTCCTCTCGACCGCCCATTGTGCGGCGGACATCGAGCAGACGGTCCGCGCGGCGGCCAGGGTGATGAAGGAGCTGTAAGGGCTCGTGCAAAAGAACTCCGAGGTCCGAATGCTTGGGGTGGAGCGTGGAGCGTGAGAGCGTGAGAGCGTCGCAATCGCTACGATGCCCTCACGCTCTGCGCTCGCACGCTCTGACGCTCTGACGCTCACGCCTGGCCGCCAGCATCCGGTCGATCGTCTGGTCGAGGATTTGGACGTAGCCTTCGGCGCCCACGCACTTGGTGTCCGGCCGGCCTTTGACGGCGTAGAGCCAGCCGGCGCCGTGCGGGTCTCTGTTGATGAGCGTGATCTCGGTTTGCAGCGCCGGGTTGCCTCCGGCAAACCGGCCTTCGACCAGACAATAGAGGTCGGAGATGGCTTTGAATCCTTCCACCCAGCCGATGACTTGGCCCGGCGTGACCGGCGCATTGAGTTCCACTCCAAAACCGTGGTCGACCATTTCCCCCAACATTCGGGTGGCGAACTTGGTCAGCCCGACTCGCCACAGTTCCTCCTGCTGCCGCGCCAGCCAGAAATGGGACGGCACTGTAGAGATAGTCCGTCGGCAACCGGGCCGTGAAACGCGCCCGTTTATACTCGAGCATCTTTGGCCGGCCTGCCTTCGGCCTCATCTGAGCGTTTTCACCGTTTCTACCCGCCGGATCATCCAGTCGCCCCCGATTCGCTTGAGGAGGAACTTGAGTTCGCACACCTGCGGGTCTTGCTCTCCGGGGACTTTGCCCACGGCGGTTAAATCCACCTCGGCCGATTGCCGGTCCGCCCCAACGACGATGTTCATGTCGTGAAAGTCCACTTTCAGACTGGCAAACGCCAATCTTGCGCTCATGGCCGCATCGCGGAGTTTCTCCCGTCCGCTCAGCTTCTCAACATGGTTGCCAAGCTCCAGTTTCACCTCGGCGTCGTCGGCAAAAAAGCCGGCCAGTTTGTCGCAATTGAGCATTCTGGCCAGGGCGCCTTCGTTCCGGCCAAAGGAGGCGGTCCGGGCCAGCTCCCCCAGGCGTTGGCGAATCGCCTTCTCAGGGCTGGGAAACCAGGCGCGCCATCCCCAAAGGCCCGCCGCCGCTATCGCGGCCACGCCAACCAGAGAAAACAGGCGGCTCTTCATAACCAGAGCTTGCCTAAGATCCTCTCGCGCTTTGACCGGCCCTGATCGTGGTACTCCCGAGGCATCGAACGGTTGTCTCCAACAACATAGAACTCGTCGGCGGCCGACCGCAACCGGGGGCATTTCCCAGTCGCATGAATAGCGCACGTAAGGCTCCTCCACCATCTGTCCATTGATCAACAGGCGGCCACCCTGGAAGGCAACCGTCTCACCGGGCAGTCCGACGATTCGCTTGAGCAGCATTACGTGCTCGCCCGCGTATTTAATGGCCACAACGTCTCCGCGCCGCGGTTCATGAAATCGATAGGCCAGCCGATTGATCATATGGACCTGGCCCTTCCGATAGGTCGGGAGCATGCTCGGGCCCTCGATGCGAATGGGCGCCAGCACGAATCTGAAGAGCACAAAACAAACGGTCACCAGGACCCCAATCCGCACCAGCGTGCGTTTGGGTCTGCGCCCGATGAGCGCCATACACCACCAAGGCAGGACGCGGAACTCTCGGCCTGCGTTGCCATAATGCATTAATCGGTTTACTCGTAAAAACCCCGCCCAGTTTCGCCCGACTTACCCCCGACGACAAGCAAAGATTGGAGCGAGGGTGGACGCACTAGCCAACCCGAGCCAGACGTGCTATCGATGAATCGAACAAGAAACAGACCGACTTCTATGCGAACTCGAAAACTCGGCAATTCGGACCTGCACCTCACGCCTATCGGCTTTGGCGCCTGGGCCATCGGCGGGGCAGGTTGGCAGTATGGTTGGGGGGCGCAGGATGATCGGCAGTCGCTGGCTGCCATCCGCCGCGCCCTCGAACTGGGCATTAACTGGATCGACACCGCCGCGGTCTATGGGCTGGGCCATTCTGAAGAAGTGGTCGCTGCCGCCCTTGGCCAATGGTCCGGCCCCCGGCCCTACGTCTTCACCAAGTGCGGTATGCCGTGGAATGAGCAGCGCCAAATCGGTTACTCCCTCCGCGCCAACTCCGTCGTCCGCGAGTGCGAGAACAGCCTCCGCCGCCTCGGGGTCGAGGTCATCGACCTCTACCAGATCCATTGGCCAACGGAGGATTTGGCCGAAACCGACGAGGGCTGGGCCGCCTTGGCCCAGCTCCAGGCTCAAGGCAAGGTTCGCTGGATCGGCGTCTCCAATTTCAGCCTCCAGGAACTCAAGAATGCCCAGGCCATCGCCCCCCTGGCCTCTTTGCAGCCGCCCTATTCCCTCATCCGGCGCGAGATTGAAGCCGAGCTGCTGCCCTTCTGCGACCAACAGGGCATCGGAGTCATCGTTTATTCCCCCATGGGCTCCGGCCTGCTGACTGGGGCGATGACCCGCCAGCGGGCCGCAACCCTCCCCGCCGATGACTGGCGCAGCCGCAGAGCCGACTTCCAGGAGCCGAAGCTCTCGAAAAACCTCGCGCTGGTCGAACGGTTGCGCGCCGTCGGCGCCCGGCATGGGCGCTCCCCCGGCGAAACCGCCATCGCCTGGACCCTCCGCCACCCCGCCGTGACCGGCGCCATCGTGGGCGCGCGCAGCCCCGCTCAGGTCGAAGGCATTATCGGCGCGGCGGAATTCCGCCTGGACCCGGCGGACATCGCCGAACTTGAGAGAGAGTAAGATTGCTTATGGGCAGCGGCCGCGTCGCTCCTTGCGCATTCCGCCCTCCGCGGTCTGGGTCGAACTCTTGCCGCCGGATGCACCTCACTTATTTGGGTAGCCGCTCCCAATCGTAATCCTAATCCTGCTCCTAATCTCCTTCGTGCAACCGGGAATCAGAGTTGGCCTTGTTCGGATTATGATTAGCCCGGATATTTCACGGGTTTCGCCAGCCGGACGGTGTAGCGCAGGCTTCCAGCCTGCCGTATCGCGGATTTCCAATCCGCCGATGCCGCCAACCAGGTACAGCCTGCCGACCGGAGGTCGGCGATACAGCAGGTTGGAAACCTGCGCTACGCAGCCTCGGTAGCCCGGTTCCGTTCCTGGGTCGTGAAACATCCGGGTTAGGAGCCAGAAACTGCCACCCCAGAAAAGTGAAATGCGCCCGCCGCCACCGAAACCGCGGATTGGATCTTGCTTTTCTGCCGAAAACCGCCAGTCTTCACCTGTCTGGTAGATAGCTTTGTCAGTCTCAGGGCATGGTGAATCTTCAGGTGAACCAGGTTCAGTGATGATTTGAAACCCGACAGTCGGGAACAGTCAGGAGAAGGCAAGCGTCAATCCTAGGACACGATAACAGTACATGAGTGAGAAATTGTTTGTTGGAAACCTCTCCTTCAAGACCACGGAAAATGATCTGCAGGATGCGTTTGCCGCCCACGGCACCGTGGTCGAAGCCAACTTGATGATGGACCGCGCCACCGGAAGGCCGCGCGGGTTTGCCTTCGTCACGATGAGTTCGCCCGAGGAAGCACAGAAAGCCATCAGCGCCCTCAACGGCAAGGAGATGGATGGCCGCGCCCTCACCGTCAACATCGCCCGGCCCCGCGAGGAGCGTCCAGGGGGCGGCGGCGGCCGGCGGGGTGGATACGCCGGGCACGGCGGCGGCCGGGACCGCGGCAGCGATCGTTACTGATCGCCGCTTTGCGGATTTGACATCCCTGCCAGCCGGCGCCACCTTTGCAACTGTTTCCTGACTTCCCTGGTGCCGGGCGCCCCGGTCAGATTTCGCCGGGCCATCGCCCGGTCCAGGTTGAACGTCTGGAGCGCATCCGGGGCAAACCGCTGCTCGACGGACTGCAGTTCGGCCACGCTGAGCTGGTCCAGCGGTTTGCCCAGCCGTTCGGCCAAGGCCACCACCGCCCCCACGGCATGATGGGCCTGACGGAAAGGCAAGCCCTTGCGCACCAGGTAATCCGCCAGGTCGGTTGCCAGCAGGGCCGGGTCCTTGGCGGCGGCCCGGCAGACCTGCCGGTTGACCGCCGTATGCTCGAGCATCGCCGCGCAGAGCCGCACTGTGGCCCGCACCGTGTCCACGGTGTCGAAGAGCCGCTCTTTATCCTCCTGCAAATCGCGATTGTAAGTCAGCGGCAAACCTTTGAGCAGCGTCAGAAGCGCCACCAGGTTCCCGATGACGCGCCCGGTCTTTCCCCGCGCCAGCTCGGCCACGTCCGGATTCTTCTTCTGCGGCATCAGCGACGAGCCGGTCGTATAGGCGTCGGCGAGGCGAATGAAATTGAATTCGCTGCTGGCCCAAAGAATCAAGTCCTCCGCCAGGCGCGACAGGTGCATCGCCAGGAGGGCGGCGCTGCTGCAAAACTCGACGGCAAAATCCCGGTCGCTCACGGCATCCATCGAGTTCTGCGCGACGCAGGGCCGGCCCCGGCCATCCACAAACCCCAGCAGCCGGGCCACCAGCTCGCGATTGAGCGGGAGCGTCGAGCCGGCCAAGGCCCCGCTCCCCAGCGGGCAGACATTGATGCGCGCCAGCCCTTGCCCGAGCCGCTGGCGGTCGCGCTCGAGCATCTCCACGTACGCCAGCAAATGGTGCGCCAGATAAACCGGCTGGGCCCGCTGCAAATGCGTGTAGCCGGGTATAATGACCCCCTCCTCCCGCAGGCCCAACCCCACCAGCGCGCGTTGCGCCGACCGGATCTCCTCGAGCAACTCGCAGCGTCTCCTCCCGCAGCCACAGCCGCAGATCCACCGCCACCTGATCGTTGCGCGAACGCCCTGTATGCAGCTTGGCCCCCGCCGGCGCCCGCCGCGTCAGCTCCGCCTCGATATTCATGTGCACGTCCTCCAATTCCGGCCGCCACACGAATTGGCCCGCCTCGATCTCCCGGCCGATCTCTTCTAGCCCGCGCCCAATCGCTTCCAATTCCTCGCCGCTCAGCAGCCCCGCCTTCTCGAGCATCGCCGCATGCGCCATCGAGCCCCGGATGTCCTGCCGCCATAGCCGCCAGTCGAACGAGACCGACTCCGTGAACCGCGCCACTTCCGCCGCCGGACCGCCCGCAAAACGGCCGCTGCGCGAAACCGGCGCCAGCGAGGGCGCCGCCGGACCCGAATCCGAGGCCGGAGCGCCGGCTTCAGCCGGCTTTTGGCCATAGGGTGCGACCGCCGGCGCCGCAGTAATCGAATCCGAGGGCCGCCTCGCAACCGCCATTTCGCCGGATTTCGCGTCGCGCCTCCGCCGCGTTGAACTGCTTTTCATATCGTTTGATCGTGCCGAATGTGCGCCCAAACCTCGGCCTTGTCACCTGGAAAGAGCCTGGAATTCGCTTGCTAAACCGGTCCTCCGATTAGGAATGCGCCCGCTTCATGCGGCCCCTCAACGCAGAAAGAATCGCCGCACAACCTCGGCTGGGGTGGCAATCACCGGGGCCGCCAAATCGAATTCCCCCAAGGCAAGACAAAGACGGGGGAAATCCATCCCGCGCAGATGTTCGTCGCTCGAAAGCAGAAGTCTCGTTTCCAGCAGGCTGGTCTCAGCCACAAGAAGCGAATCGTTGACTTCCTCCCCCGGCAGCAGATCACGCTCCCGCAGCCGCTCGGCAATACGGAAAACAATCCCACGGGCAACTGGCATCAGATTCACCGGCACGATATCCCATCTCCGAGCAGCCCGAACGCCGCACAGGGCGGTCTTCCGTTCCACGATACTGTCGGCATAACGGGCGATATGAAGGAGTTCTTGCTGCGGAGTGGGCGGGATTACAAGACTGGCAGATGGAAGCCGCCGGCGTATGGTAGCGAGGGCATCGAAGACGTCATCGGAGTCTCGACCCAAGTCCATTATTACGTTGCTGTCAACGGCGACGAGCGGGCTGGCGGGCGATGTCGGCATAGTAGAGTCGCAGGAACTCGTCGTTGAGTCTCTCGCGTTCGCTGTCGCTCAACTGGTTGCAGCGCGCTCGATATTTCGCGCCGATCGTTGTGCCAACACTGGGCTTTTCCGCCTGTGCCTTCTTGCGCTTCATGCTTTGATCTTAACCCGCATCCCGGGCAGCTTCAATAAATAGATCCATTCCTGCCCCAACAAATATATCGCCATTTCGGGCGCGCCGCACTAAGTTTCAACGAATTATGCGCTCTGATATTATCAAGAAAGGCCCTGAACGGGCGCCGCACCGCTCGCTGTTGCGCGCCACCGGTTCCATCGAGTCCGAAGCGGACTGGGACAAGCCCTTTGTCGCGATTGTCAATTCCTACACGGATTGCATCCCCGGCCACGCCCACCTCAACGAGGTCGGGCTGCTGATGAAACGGCTGGTGCGCGAGGCGGGGGGGGTGCCCTTTATCTTCAACACGATCGGCATCGATGACGGCATCGCCATGGGCCACGGCGGCATGAAATACTCGCTGCCCTCCCGCGAATTGATTGCCGACTGCGTCGAGTCCATGGTCCGGGCGCATTGCTTCGACGGCATGGTCTGCATCCCGAACTGTGACAAAATCGTGCCCGGCATGCTCATGGCGGCGATGCGGGTGAACATCCCGGCTGTTTTCGTGAGCGGCGGCCCGATGGCGGCCGGCATTGCCCAGCAAGCCCAAGGAGACCTCCCCGCCCATCTGCGCCCGGCGGCCCAGACCTCGGACCTGATCTCGGTCTTCAAAGGCGTGGCGGAGCTGCAAAGCGGCAAAATCTCCGCCGAACAGCTCCGGAAGCTCGAGCTGAGCGCCTGCCCCACCTGCGGTTCGTGCTCCGGCATGTTCACCGCCAACTCCATGAATTGCCTCTGCGAAGCCCTCGGCATGGCCTTGCCCGGCAACGGCACGATCCTGGCCGTCTCCAAAGAACGGGAGGCGCTCTATGAACGCGCCGCCCGCGCCATCGTTAAACTCATCCAGACCGACTTGAAGCCGCGCGACATCGCGACCCTCGAGGCCTTCGACAATGCCATCGCGCTGGACGTCGCCATGGGCGGCTCGACCAACACCATCCTGCATACCCTGGCCATCGCCCGCGAGGCCGGCATCCCTTACGCTCTGAGCCGCATCGATGCCATCTCCCGGCGCGTGCCTTGCCTGTGCAAGGTCTCCCCTTCCTCAAACTACCATGTCCAGGATGTCCAGCGCGCCGGCGGCATTCATACCATCCTGGGCGAACTCAAGCGCCTCGGCGCCCTGACCCCGGCCTGCAAAACGGTCACCGGCAAGACCATCGGCGAAAACATCGACGAGTGGGACGTGCGTTCCCCCCAATGCACCGCCTGGGCAAAGGCCGCCCGCCTCTCCGGTTGCTGTGCCCTCGTGCTTGACCCCAACGACAAGCTCGGCCCCGCCGCCCGGACCCCCAGCGGCAACCTGGCCCCAAAACCGTTGCTCTTCTTCCCGGGCGACCCCCGCGCCATCACCCTCTGGCGCCTGGCCGCCGCCTTTAACGCCGCCGATGCCGCCACCGCCGCCGCCTTGTTCTGCGACGATGCCGAATTCCAGGTGGATGCCAACCTGGCCTGGAAAGGCACGGCCGCTATCGAGGCGGGCCTGAAGCAGAAATTCGCCGAGTGGGGCGGCCTGGTTCGCGCCGAGTTGGGCAGCCTCAAGCAAACCCCCGTGCTGGTCATCTGGCAATACGCCAAGGGAGGCGAGAAAACCATCGCCTGCCTCCTGCGGGTCACCCGGTTCCGCCATTGGCAGATCGCCAAGGCCTACCACGAATACCGGCCCAGCCAGCTCCAGAAAACCCTCGCCAGCGGCCTCATGCCCTACGACTCCGCCTTCCTGTTCGACGCCCAGGATTGCATCCGCGCCAAAGAAACCGCTTACACGGCCGAGGGCGGCCTGGCCATTCTTTACGGCCAACTCGCCCCGGAAGGCAGCGTCGTCAAAACCGCCGGCATCAGCGAGGGCTTCAAGGCCTATTGCGGCCCTGGTTTCGTCTTCGAGGGCCCCTGCATCATCTTCGAGAGCCAGGAGGAGGCCTGCGAAGGCATTCTCGCCGGCAAAGTCAAAGCGGGAGACATCGCCATCATTCGCAACGAAGGCCCTCGCGGCGGCCCCGGCATGCAGGAAATGCTTTCGCCGACCAGCTACATCGTCGGCCTGGACCTGGGCGATAAGGTCGCCCTCCTCACCGATGGCCGCTTCAGCGGCGGCACCGCCGGCGCCTGCATCGGCCATGTCTCCCCCGAGGCCGCCGAAGGCGGGCCCATCGGCTTGCTTCATAACGGCGACCGCCTCCGCATCGATTTCCCCAATCGCCGCATTGATATCCTGGTCCCGGAAACCGAACTGGCCCAGCGCAAATCAACCTGGCAACCCCTCAAACGCGAATTGACCGGCTGGCTCGCCCGCTACCAAAAGCTTGTGAGCAATGCCAGCCAGGGCGCGGTGCTGGTCAGTTAGGGATTGCCTTTACGTCCGCCGCCGGACGGTTCTATAGTCGGGGCCATAATCAACCGCATGAATCTTATGAAACGATCATTCCTTCCCCTCCTGACCGCCGGCACTCTGCTGCTGACCGCCGCCTCGCCCGCCCCGCCCGACGACGGCAAGCTGCGCATCATCTGTTTCGGCGCCCACCCTGATGATTGCGAAATCCAAATCGGCGGCGTGGCGGCCATGTGGGCCGCCAAAGGACATCACGTGAAGCTGGTCTCCGTTACCAACGGCGACATCGGCCACTGGCGCGAGGCCGGGGGACCCTTGGCCCTCCGGCGCAAAGCCGAGGCCCGGCAAGCGGACACTATCCTGGGCGTCACTTCCCAGGTCCTCGATATCCACGACGGCGAACTGCTCCCCACCCTCGAGAACCGCCGGCTCATCACTCGGCTCATCCGCGAGTGGAAAGCCGACGTGGTCATCGCCCCGCGCCCCAACGACTACCACCCCGACCACCGCTACACAGGCGTCCTGGTCCAGGACTCCGCCTACATGGTCACCGTCCCCTTCTTTTGCCCCGACGTGCCCTATCTCAAAAACAATCCCGTCTTCCTTTACAACCCGGATTCCTTCCAAAAACCCAATCCCTTTCAGCCGGACATCGCCATCGCCATCGACCCGGTCATCCAGAAGAAGCTCGATGCCCTCGATGCCCTCGAATCTCAATTCTATGAAGGCGGCGCCAATGGGTACCCCGAGTTGATTCCGAGCGACCCGGCCAAACAGCAAGAGCGGCACCGCCAGGTGCGCGCCGGCTTCGACCAACGCTCGCAAAACCTTGCCCAGCGATTCCGCTCCACACTGGCCGAGTTTTACGGCCAGGACAAGGCCGCCTCCATCAAATACGCCGAGGCCTTTGAGATTTGCGAATATGGCCGCCGCCCCGACAAGGCAGAACTCAAAAAACTCTTCCCCTTCTTCGACCAATCGAGCGCTTCGCGCAGCCCCCGGGGAATCCCCTGGCTGGTTTTCAGCTTTGCCCCGGATTGAAGGCGGCAGGCCAAGCGCAGTAAGGTGAGCGCGCTTAGTTTCGTCAGGTTTCCGGGCGCGCCTCCGCTGGCGCGCCCGTTTTGGCGTACTTGCCAGTCGCGACGGTTCAACAACTGGCTTGACCACCGGCCCCAAATGCATTGAGCTTTCAGGGAGTAATCTGATTGAACCATGAGCGACTGCTGGCTCGCCTACTTGCGGAAAATCGAAGCCGCCCGCCGACTCGGCAACGACACCGAGCATACGCACCGGCCGGCTCTCCACGCGCTCCTGGAGGCGCTCAGCGAGGCGGTGAGCGTCACCAACGAACCCAAGCGCATCCAGTGCGGCGCGCCGGACCTCGTGGTCACTCGGAAAAAAGGATGCGCTGGTTCTCGGCTATGTTGAGGCGAAGGATGTCGGCACCTCCCTCGACGAAGCGGCGAAGTCCGAGCAGGTGAAGAAGCGCTATCTTCCCGCGCTGCCGAACTTTCGTGCTCACCGACTACCTCGAATTCCGCTGGTTCGTGGATGGCCAACTGCGGGACAAGTTCCGTTTGGCCGAGGCAAGGCCTGACGGCACGGTCATTCCCGCCCCTTCGAGCTATGCCCACGCCGAGAAAATCCTCAAAGAGTTCCTCGGCCGCGAGCCTATCCGGATCGAAAGCGCCGAGGAGCTTGCCCGCCGCCTGGCCCGCCTAACTCACCTAATCCGCGATTCCATCGTCGCCGCCTTCCAGACAGGCAATGCCTCCAGACTCCTCACCGACTGGCGGTCGGTATTCGCCCAAACGCTTTTGCCGGAACTTGCCGAGGAGGGCAATGAAACCGAGTTTGCCGACATGTTCGCCCAGACGCTCGCCTACGGCCTCTTCTCCGCCCGCGCCCTGGGCAGTGTCGCCAGGCGCTTCACCCTCGGCGAGGCCGCCAAGCTCATCCCGAAGACCAACCCTTTTCTCCGGGACTTCTTTGACCTCATCACGGGGCCGAAGCTGGATGACGAACCGTTCGCCGGCTTTGTCCAGGACATCGTCACGCTGCTCGATTGCGCCAACATGGGCGATGATCCTGGAGGACTTCGGGAAAGGCGTCGGCGCGGGCCGGCGGCGTGACCCGGTCGTTCACTTTTACGAGACTTTTCTTTCGGCCTACGACCCGAAGCTGCGGGAACTGCGCGGCGTCTATTACACCCCCGAACCGGTGGTTTCTTACATCGTCGAAAGCATTGACTGGCTGCTGCGCGAGAAGTTCGGGCTCAAGGACGGCCTTGCCGACAAATCGAAAATCACTGCCGAGCGCGAAGAAGGCGGCAAGACCGTCGAGGAAGAATCACACCGAGTCCTGATTCTCGACCCGGCCACCGGCACGGGGACCTTTCTCTTCGAGGTCGTCGAGCAGATCCGCGAGCGCTTCGAGAAAAAGCACCAGGCCGGCCTGTGGCCCGCCTATGTCCACGAGCATTTGCTGCCGCGCCTCTTCGGGTTCGAGCTGCTCATGGCCCCGTACGCGGTCGCGCACTTCAAGCTGGGCCTCGAACTCGAGCGCCCGGCACCTGCCGGAGCTTTGGCGCGCCAACTGGGCCTACCAGTTCCAGCGGCGACGAGCGCCTCAACATCTACCTGACCAACACGCTTGAAGACATCGAGAGGGTCACACCGCAGCTCGGCCCGCTCTCCATCCTCAGCCGCGAAGCCAACGAGGCCATCGCCGTCAAGAAGCACCGCCCCGTCCTGGTGGTGCTGGGCAATCCGCCCTATTCCAATTTCGGCCGGCAGAACCGCAACGACTTTATCCTGGGCCTGCTCGACGACTACAAGCGCGGCCTCAAGGAGAAGAAGCTTAACCTCGATGACGACTTCATCAAATTCCTGCGCTGGGCGCACGACCGCATCGAGCGGACCGGCTCCGGCATCATCGGCTTCATCACCAATAACGTCTATCTCGACGGCCTTACACACCGCCGGATGCGTGAGAGCCTGCTGGAAACCTTCGATGAGATTTACGTGCTCAATCTCCACGGCTCCGCAAAGAAGCAGGAGAGCGCGCCGGACGGAACCAAGGACGACAATGTCTTCGACATCACGGTGGGCGTGGCGCATCGCGCTGTTCGTCAAGCTGCCGCTCCGGCAGCCAAGGGCGTGGAGCAGGCGGGAAGAAGGCGAAGAAAGCGGCACGGCCTCGCGCCACGGTCCACCACGCCGACCTGTGGGGCCTGCGGCAAGCACAAATACGACTGGCTAGGCAGCCACAACGCCGCCACGACCGAGTGGACCAGCTTCCAGCCCGACGCGCCGGATTTCAGGTTCGTTCCGCGCAACGCGAAATACGAGCGGGAGTGGAATGACGGCGTGGAGCATTCGGGACATCTTCCCCGTCAGCAACAACGGCCTGAAAACCGACCGCGACGACCTTTTCTTCGACTTCGAGCGGAAGGAGCTTGAAACAGCGGATGGTGACCTTCTTCTCGAAGGAGCCGCCTGCGGCGTTTCTTCAGGAATACCGTGTCGAGGACTCCAGCAGCTACGACATCGAAACCCGGCGCCGGGAGCGCAAGTTCTCCACAAGCGCGATCCAGCGATGTCTCTACCGGCCTTTCGATCTCCGGTGGCTTTATTATGACATCGGGGTCACCAGCCGGCCGGCTGAGAAGGTGATGCGGCACTTTCTGGCCGGACAGAATATCGGCCTCATCACGACGCGGCAAACCAAGGACGATTTTGCTGTTTTGGCCACGACCGTCCTTGCGGGCCATAAGTCTTGCGCAGCCTATGACATCAACACTGTGTTCCCGCTCTATCTGTATCCTGACGGCGACCTGGGAATCCAGAGAGAGCTTGTCCCGCAGGAAGGCGGGCGTCGCGCGAATCTGGCGAGGGAATTCGTGGCGGAGTTCGAGCAGAAGCTCGGGCGGAAGTTCGTCCTCGAGGGGCGTGGCGACCTCAAGAAGACCTTTGGTCCCGAGGACATTCTCAACTTCGCTTATGCCATCTTCCACGCGCCCAGTTACCGTGGGCGTTATGCCGAGTTCCTCAAGCTCGACTTCCCGCGCCTGCCCCTTACGAGCGATGCCATGCTGTTCCGCCGTCTCTGCGAATGCGGCGCCAGACTCGTCAGTTTGCACACGATGCGCGAACCCGCTGCGGAGATGGTGTCCTTCGATGTGCCCGGGCGACAACGTTGTGGAGCAGGTCGTTTATGTTCCGCCGAAGGCCGCGGTCATTCAAAAGGCCAAACCGCGTCCGGCCCGCCAAGCCAGAGCTGTCGGGCGAGTTGCCGGACGAGAGGGCCGGGCGTCCTTCACTTCCTGCCGGCGCGACCGGCCGCGTTTATATCAACGCGAGACAGTACTTTGAAGGCGTCCTGCCCGTGGTCTGGGAATTCCGCGTCGGTGGCTACCAGGTCTGCGAAAAGTGGCTCAAGGACCGCCGTGGCCGCGCGCTCGACCACGACGACATCGAGCACTACCAGCACATCGTGAGCGCGCTTTCCGAGACCCGCACGCTGATGGCTCAAATCGATTCGCTGGTTGCCGACCACGGGAACTGGCCTTTGCGCTAGATCGGGTCCGCTCGGCGGTCATCCGCAGGCGTTGTTCAATGACCAATGACCATTTTTCAATCTTCAATCTTCAAATTCACCCGGAGACGCGCGAGTGCTGCCCCTCGCCTCTCGCCTCTCGCCTGTCGCCCCTCACCCGCACGCGGAGTCGAGGGCCTTTGCGGCGGCTTGGATGGACTCCCAGGCGCGGCGGACGTGGGCGGCTTCGGTGTGGGTCTGGCCCACGCAGAAGCGCAAGGTATAGCGGCCATTCAGGACGGTGTGGGTCAGGTAGAGGCGGCCCTCGCGGTTCAGGCCCTCGAGCAGCCGCCGGTTGAACTCGTCCCCCGCCCGATGGGCGAAGCAAACCAGATTCAACGGCGCCGGGGCGGCGAGTTGGAAATCGGGCGAGGCCCCGACCCAGCAGGCGAATTGCCGGGCCAGTTCGACATGCCGCCGGATGTGATATTGCAGGCCCTCGACGCCGTAGTGGCGGATGACGAACCAGAGCTTGAGGGCGCGGAACCGGCGGCCCAGCGGCACTTGCCAGTCGCGATAATCGATGACCGCGCCCGACTCCGTCGCCTTATTTCGCAGGTACTCCGGCAGGACGCTCAGGGTCTTGATGAGCGCCGCGCGGTCGGCCACGTAAAAACAGTCGCAGTCGAAATTGGTGAACATCCACTTGTGCGGATTGAAGGCGTAGGAATCGGCCAGCTCGAGTCCTTGGAAGAGGTGGCGGAACTCCGGGCACAGGGCGGCGGTGCCGGACATGGCGCCGTCCACGTGCAGCCACAGGCCGTGCTGGCGGCAAATGCGGCCCAGCTCGGAGAGCGGGTCGAAGGCGTTGGAGGAGGTCGTGCCGGCGGTGGCGGAGACAAAACACGGCATGAGGCCGGCCTGGCGGTCCCGGGCGATTTGGCCTGCCAGGGCCTCGGGGCGCATGGCGCAATGCTCGTCCGCTTCGATAAACCGCAGGTTGCGGCGCCCCAATCCCGCGATCTTCACGGCCTTCTCGACCGAGGAATGGGCGTGCGCAGAGGTGTAGGCCACCAACCGGCCCGTGCAGCCAGATTCGTTGGTCGCAAAGCCGGTGGCCCGCTCGCGGGCGGCCAGCAGGGCGCAGAGCACGGCGCTCGAGGCGCTGTCCTGAATCACGCCCCCGCCCTTGGCGCCGGACTTGAAGCCGGCCGGCAAGCCCGCCATGTCCGCCATCCAATCCAACACGTGGGTTTCCAGTTCGGTGCAGGCGGGGCTGGTGGCCCACAACATCCCCTGCACCCCCAGGCCCGCCGAGAGCAACTCGCCCAGGATGGAAGGGCCGGAGTTGTTGGCGGGGAAATAGGCGAAGAAATTCGGCGATTGCCAATGCGTGATGCCGGGCAGGATGAGCCGCTCGACGTCCGCCAGGATGGTCCCGAACGGCTCCCCCCGCAATGGGGGTTGGCCAGGCAGCGAGGCGCGGATTTGCCCGGGCTCAACAGGGGACAGGACCGGCAGGGCCTCGACTCGCTCCTGGTAAGCCGCAATCCAATCCACCATCGCATGGCCCCAGCGGCGAAACTCCTCCCCGCTCATGTGAAAACTGGTCGTGTTGTCCATAGACATCGAGGATAGAAGGGGCGAGGGGCGAGTGTCGAGGGGCGAGGGTGCATTCACTTATTTGGCAGCCGCTCCTAATCATAATCTTAATCTTAATCTCAATCCCGCTCCCAATATTGAAAAACCTCACCGAAGCGGCATAATGGCAGCCTGACGATGTCTAACTCGGCTTCCAGCCACCCGAACGAGCGCCGGTATTCCACCGGCGAACTGGTGCGCCGGCTGCTGGCCCTGGCGTGGCAGTTTCGCGGCGATTGCCTGGTGTCAATGGCGCTGAGCCTGGCGCTGCTGTTGCTGGGGCTGGCGGGCTTGCAGTTGCTGGGAGTATCGGTTGATGTCATCCGGCACGCCCTGGATGCGGCGCAACGGGCGCCGGCCTATCCGCTGGGCTGGAAACCGCCGTCGGGCTGGACGCCGCTGCAAATAGTGACGGCCTTGTCGCTGGCCATTATGGCCCAGGCCCTGCTCCGCGCGGTGCTGACCTATCAATACAACATGGTCACCGCCCGGCTGACCCAGGGCAAAATCGTGCCGGATTTGCGCAGCCGCCTCTATGCCCGGCTCCAGGGCCTGAGCTTCCGCTTCTTCGATGTCCACGGGTCGAGCTCCATTTTCAACCGCGTCACCGGGGACGTGCAGAATACGCGGCTGTTTGTGGACGGGGTGGTGTTGCAGGGGATAAACATGGCGCTCACGCTGGCGGCGTACTTCGTGTTCATGTGGCGGATTCATGCGCTGCTGACCCTGGCCTGCCTCTCCGTAACCGTCGGGCTGTGGTGGGTAACGCATTATTACTCGGGGCGGCTGCGCCCGGGCTACCTGCGCAACCGCGAGTTGTACGACCAACTGGTGCTCCTGTTCACCGAAAGCGTGCGCGGCATGCAGACCGTCAAAGGTTTCGCCGCCGAGCCGCACCAGGTCCGGCGATTCGAGGAAGCCAATGACAAGGTCTCCCACCAGCAGAAGCGCATCTTTCTGGATCTGTCTCTGTTCACGCCGCTGACCCAGTTGCTCTCGCAATTGAGCCTGGTTATCCTCTTTGCTTATGGCGGATGGCTTTATGTGCAGGGCCGCATCCCGTTGGGCGGCGGGTTGGTGGTCTTTGCCGGCCTGCTGCAGCAATTCAACGGGCAGGTGGCCAACATCACCACCATCGCCAACTCCGTGCAGCAGAGCTTCACCGCCGCCCGGCGCGTCTTCGAGGTGCTCGACACGCCCTCGGAGGTCCAGAACCGGCCGGAGGCCATCTCCCCGGGCCGGCTCACCGGCCAGATCGTTTTCGAGGACGTCACTTTCGGTTATACGCCCCAGGCCAGCGTGCTCGAGGGAATCTCCTTCGTGGCGGCGCCCGGCCAGGTCGTTGGCATCTTCGGAATGACCGGCTCGGGCAAAAGCTCGTTGCTGGGCCTGGTGCCGCGATTCTACGATCCGCAGCGGGGACGCATTTTGGCCGACGGCCATGACTTGCGGGACCTGGATTTGGACAGTTACCGGCGCCAGATTGGAATCGTTTACCAGGAGAGTTTTCTGTTCTCCAACACGGTGGCTGCCAATATCGCCTTTGGCAACCCGCGCGCCACCCAGGCCCAAATCGAGGAAGCCGCCCGCGCAGCCTCGGCCCACGAGTTCATCCTGGCCTTGCCCCAGGGCTACGAGACCGTGCTGGGCGAGGCGGGGGCCGATCTCTCGGGCGGCCAGCGCCAACGGCTCGCCCTGGCGCGGGCCTTGCTGCTCCGCCCGCCGATCCTGATCCTGGACGATCCGACAGCCTCCGTGGACGCCAAGACGGAGCATGAAATCGTCTCCGCCCTCCGCCACGCCATGGCGGGCCGCACTGCCTTTGTCGTGGCTAATCGGCTGAGTCTCTTGCGGCGGGCCGATGTCATCCTGGTCCTCGACAAGGGCCGCCTCGTTCAAAAGGGCGCCCATGCGCGAACTGGTGCAGGCCCCCGGCCCCTACCGCGAAACCGCCCTCTTGCAGCTTATGGACCTGGATGAGAGGAGCGTGAGAGCGTGAAGGGTGCGAGCGTGAAGCGTAAGAGCGT
The DNA here is from genome assembly GCA_963713735.1 of uncultured bacterium. GTDB lineage: Bacteria > Verrucomicrobiota > Verrucomicrobiia > Limisphaerales > UBA8199 > CAVQND01. The sequence goes on along the minus strand of CAVQND010000002.1, from coordinate 245,086 downwards.
GGAGCGTGAGAGCGTCGAGCGTGGCAAATGCCACGATGCCCCGACGCTCGACGCTCCGACGCTCCACGCTCCTGCGGAGGGCGCGCGGGAGGCGATCACCTACTTTCGTCCGATGGAAGAGCGGGAGGCGGACCGGGCGCCGCTGAGCGGGGCCCTTATCCGGCGGCTGTTCACCTACACACGCCCGTATGCGGCCCGGCGCAACTGGCTGTTCGTTCTGACGTTGGCCCGGGGCCTGCAATTGCCGGCGCTGGCGTGGATGATCGGCCAGACGATCAACGGGCCGATTGCCGGGCAGGACCTGCGCGGCATCTACCTTCACGCGGGGGTCTATCTGCTCCTGGTGCTGTTCATGGTCGGGACGCTGCACCTGCGCCAGCGCTTCGCCCTCGAGTTGGGCGAGGCCGTCGCTCACGACATGCGCTCGGAACTCTTCGCCAAGCTCACCTCGCTGCCGATGGCCTTCTTCAACAAAACCAAATTCGGGCGCATCATCAGCCGCCTGACCTCCGACATCGACAACGTGCGCGTGGCGGTGCAGGACGTGGCGTTTGTCGTGACGATCCAGGCGGTGCAAATGACGGTCGCGGCGGCGCTGATGGCCTGGTACAACTGGAAGCTCTTTGCCCTGATGCTGACCCTGGTGCCCGTGATTTGGGTCGTCAACAACCGCTACCGCCGCGAGGTCAGCCGTCAGTTGCGCAGGCTCCAGGAGACCTGGAGCCGGCTGACCTCGACCCTGGCCGAGTCGGTTGGAGGCATCCGGGTCACGCAGGCCTTCGTGCGCCAGGAGATCAACTCGGGCTTCTTCCGCAAACTGGTGAATTTGCACGGTGAAAACAACGTCGGCGTCGCGCGCGCCTCGGCGGTGTTCATTCCCCTGCTCCAGATGAAGAGCCAGCTTTTTCTGGGCGCCACCGCCCTGCTCAGCGGCTACGGGGCCCTGCGCTGGCAAGGCTGGCTCCACATGGAGGCGGGCGACCTGGTCATGTTCTTTTTCCTGGCGAACTTCTTTTTCGACCCGGTCCAGGTCATCGGCAACCAGTATAACCAGGCGCTGACGGCCATGGCCGGGGCTGAACGCTATTTCCGGCTCATCGATCTCAAACCGGAGTGGCAGGACGCTCCTTCTGCCCGGCCGCTCCCGGCCATCGAGGGACGGGTCGAGTTCCAGCGACGTCTGCTTCGCTTACGAACCGGGCCGGCCCGTGCTCACAGACATCAGTTTCGTCGCTGAGCCGGGACAGACCGTCGCCCTGGTCGGCCACACCGGCAGCGGCAAGACCACCGTGGTCGCCCTGCTCCAGAAATTTTACCTGCCCAGCCGCGGACGGGTCCTGCTGGACGGGCATGACCTGCGGGATGTGACCAGCAGTTCCCTTCATGCCCAGATGGGCACCGTGCAACAAAACAACTTCCTCTTTGCCGGGTCCATCAGCGATAACATCCGCTTTGCGCGGCCGCAGGCCAGTGACGGCCAGGTCCGGGCGACCTTGCGGGCGCTGGATTGCCTGGACCTGCTCGAGGAACTGCCGCGCGGCCTCGAGACGCAGGTGGGCGAAAAGAGCGCCGCCCTGTCGCTGGGCCAGCGGCAATTGATCTGCTTCGCCCGGGCGCTCCTGGCCGACCCGCGCATCGTGGTGCTCGATGAAGCCACCAGCGCCATCGATACGCGTCACCGAGGCGCGCCTGCAACGGGCATTGGAAGTCCTGCTGCGCGGGCGCGCGGCCTTTGTTGTGGCCCATCGCCTGAGCACCATCCGCAAGGCCGGCCTGGTCCTCGTGCTGCACCAGGGCCGCATCGTCGAGCGCGGCACCCACCACTCCCTGCTCGAGGCCGGCGGCGTCTATGCCCGCCTGCACGACGAGTTCATCAGGGGCCGGTGAAGCGGGGCGCATTTCACTGCCTCCCAATCTCATTCCTGCTCCAAATCCTAACCTTGCTCCCAATCCTAATCCTAATCCGGATCAATCGCCTGTTCGACCGTGAAAAGAAGGAGATTAGGAGCAGGATTAAGATTACGATTAGGAGCGGCTACCCCAAAAAGGTGAAAAGTTATGGTTTGGCCCGCCAGGGTAGAGCGAATCGCCGGTTTTGAGAGCGCCCGCTCGGACGCGCCGTTTCACTTGGTCGCTGCTGCGGCTAACTTCGGCGGCAGCATTTCCTGCCTCAACGGTGGTGGAATGGCGGTGAGTTCTGGGTCCTTGTGCAACAGCACCGCCCCGAATCGGAGAGCTGCCGCCACCACAAAAGCGTCGGCCAAGGAAACCTTGTGCATGGCTTTGAGGTCAGCGGCACTCGCGCAAAGAGCGTCGTCCGAATGTTGCCAGGAGAGGGTCAACCGCTTCAGATCGGCAATGGCCATGCGCGCCGGCTCCTCACCATAGTCGTAAAACGTGATGTATTGGACCTCTGTGAGGCTGACAAAACAGGCAAAGACTTCGACCTCGTGTGGCGCTGCCTTTTCCAGCAGGTCGAGCACGCGAGACGCTCCCGGCTCCGCTTGGAGAAAGGCGACAAACGCCGACGTGTCCAACAGGGATCGTTCAGCCATTGGAGCGCGATGGATAGCGGCGGAGTTGCTCATCCTCCCGCGCCCGGTCGCGCGCCCGTTCCTGCAGCAGGTGAACCAGCATCTCACCGCCGGCAAAACGGCCGTAGAGCGAATGGACCGCTTCCAACGCCTCTCGCTCGTCGCCGGCTGGCGCTGGGGCGGGGTTGTTCAGGACCTCCGAAAGATGTTGCAAGACCACGCGCAAGTCCGCTGGCGGCAGGGTCTTGATCTCTTCCAGAACTCGTTCAGCCGTAGCTGTCATGGGCGAATCATAACCTCGACCAGTCCGTCAGCCAAGCAGTTTTCTGTTCTGCGGCCCCCTGGGGTCCCGCTCTGGCAGGCCCTAGCCAGACCGAAAGCGCCAGCAAGCTGGATGCACTCCATACGCTTAGCGACTCAGGGCGAGACCACCCGACTCCACGCCTCCGGCAGGCTGCGCCCGCTGACAAGCAACGCGGAATCGATTCTTGCGCGCGCCCTAAGCGTTTTGCCTGGCCGCCTCGATCAGTTTGAGTATCGCCACCACGTTGATGGCTGCTTTGGGGACAAAGGAACTGACGGTGACGAACTCCGGCAATTTCGAGCCGTCGGGGCTGCGCTCGGAGCAGTGATCGTTGTCGCCCCAGGGACCCAGGCCATCGAGGGTCGGCACGGCATCCCATAATGCCATTGCCGTCACTGAGACCGCCGCGGGCCTCGCCGTTGACGCTCAGGCCAAGCTGGGCGCCGGCCTGTCTCCACAATTCGCACAGGCGCTCGGTTGCCGGGTTGGGCGGCCAGGGGCGCCATTCTTCAAGAATCTCAATCTTCACCTCACAGGCATAGCCGTCCTCCGGGCTGCGGACCTGCCCGGGGCCTGCCAGGGCCAGCAGCGCCTGCCGGGCCTGGGCGCAGGTCTCGGGCGCGAACGCCCGGAATTCGCCTTCGGCCGTGGCTTCGTGCGGGACACGATTGACCACCGTGCCGCCGCAAATGGTGCCGACATTGAAAGTGAGTTGCCGTGAGTAGTCCGTGAGCGCGGCGATGCGCTGCACGGTCTGACCCAATTGAACGATGGCATTGGCGCCAAAAGAGTGCTTGCCGCCCGCATGCGCGCCGCGCCCGGTGGCCGTCACCTTCCAGGCGCCTCGGCCTTTGCGCCCGACCACCAGCAGGATCTCGTTGCCCGAGCGTTCTTCCGCCTCGAACACCAGCGCCGCCAGCGTTCCGGCGTCGAAACGGCTGCGGCAGACCTGCTCGAAGTCGGGCGAAAACTGCTCCTCGGACGAGTTCCAGAACAGCTTCCAAGTGATGGCGTCGAAGACCTCCGGCGCGTGCTGGCGCAAGGCGCTCAAGACCAGCCACATCATCACCGTGCCGCCCTTGATGTCGAGGGTGCCCGGGCCGAAAATGCGGTCCCCTTCGCGCTGCCACCGGAAATTGTTCCGCGCCTCGTCTTCCGGAGGAAACACGGTGTCCAGATGCGAGACCATGGCGATGCTTTTGCCGGAGGCTCCAGGCCGGGTCAGGACCAGATGATTGCCCCAGCCGGGGTTGGTCGAGGGCACGAACTCCGCCTGGAAGCCCAGCGGCGCAAAGCGCTCGGCGGTGAGCCGGCCCAGCCGATTCACCCCCTCCGGATTGCCCGTGAAACTGTTGATCTCCACCATCTCCCGCAGCATCTCCAGCGCGGCGGGCAGTTGTTGGTCCAAATAGGCCGTCAAGTGTGCCGTCTCTTGCATGACTGCGAGCATGGATGCCCCCGGACAGAAGGTCAATCCCGCGGGCAGCGTTGATCGCGGATGTTAATTACCATTGACCAATTCTCAATTCTCAATTTTCAATTTTGAATAATCCTCAATACTTCAGAACACATGCCCCTCCGGAAGAATCTGAGATGCGTGCAAGGTCGAAGGTCGAGGGTCGAAAGGCTTCCCTTCACCGTGCTTTCCTGGTTAATTGTCCTCCGCATGTCGCGCGAGTTCCGGCCAGTTAGAGTCCCGCTCAGAGACCGGGGCATCGCTGTCTCTGCTCAAGGACGTTTCGCGCTCGTTTTATCTCACGCTGCGCGTGTTGCCGGGACGGATACGCCCGCAAATCGGGCTGGCGTATCTGCTGGCGCGCGCCACAGACACCATTGCCGATACCGGCCTGGTTCCGGTGGAGCAGCGGTTAGCGACCCTGGCCGCCCTGCGCGAGCGCATCCTCGGGTTGCACGACCGCCCGCTGGACCTCGGGGAACTGGCCCGGCGCCAGGGCTCCCCCGCCGAGTGCCGCTTGTTGGAACAGTCCGAGGCCGGCCTGGCGCTGCTTGGCGCCCTGGCTCCCGCCGACCGCCAACTTGTCCGCCAGGTGCTCGAAACGATTACCAGCGGTCAGGAACTGGACTTGCGCCGTTTCGCGGGCGCCTCGGCCCAGCGCATTGTCTGTCTGCGCACCGATGAGGAACTGGAAGACTACACCTACCGCGTGGCCGGCTGCGTGGGCGAATTCTGGACCCGCATATGCCGCGCACACCTGTTTCCCCAAGCGCCGCTCGATGATTCCTTCCTGCTGGCCAATGGCGTCCGATTCGGCAAGGGACTGCAACTGGTCAACATTCTGCGCGATTTGCCCTCGGACTTGAGACAAGGCCGCTGCTACCTGCCGGGGGAGGGGTTGGCCGGTTGCGGCCTCGGCCCCGCGGACCTGCTCGAGCCGGCCAACGAGCCGCGCCTGCGTCCGCTCTACGATGCCCTCCTCGACCGTGCCCAGGCCCACTTGCTGGCCGGTTGGGACTATACCAACGCGCTGCCGCGCCGCAGCGTGCGGGTGCGCTTGGCCTGCGCCTGGCCGATCCTCATCGGCATCGAAACCATCCGGCTCTTGCGTTGCGGCCACGTGCTCGACCCGAGCCGGCGCTTGAAAGTCAGCCGCCGCCAGGTCCAACGCCTGCTCTGCCGCTCGGTCCTCTATTACCCATTCTCCGCCGCCTGGCAAGGGATGGTGAGCTGCTCAAACAGCGGAGATGTCCAAGATTGCCAAAGATAGCTGCAGCGTGCTAGGTTGTTGGCATGAAGACACAGCCGCTCAACGTGAACCTGACTGTGGAGCTGCGCCGTTATGTCAAGGACGAGTGCGTGCCGGCCGGTACCAAAACGAGAACGAGGTCGTGCGTGACGCCATCCGCCAGATGCAGCAGCGCGGGATCGAGCAGTTCGAACGACTCTCTGGCGGCTACCCAGGCGCTCCCCAAGGAGAGCCCACAGCCGAGGAGGACAAGGCCATCAGGGCCGCGATCAACCGCCACCGCAATGCCAGGCACCGGGCGAAGGCGGCATGACCATCGCGAGGTTGCCGATTCAGATTGACCGCGACAGGATCGCCGCGTTCTGCCGCGCGCGGGGCATCCGCAGACTGAGCCTGTTCGGCTCGGTTTTGCGGGACGACTTCGATCCGCAACGCAGCGACGTGGACGTGCTGGCGGAGTTCGAGCCGGGCGCTTTGCGGGGCGTTGGCTTCCGGTATTTCGGCTACGGCGAGGAACTGGCGGCCATTCTTGGGCGGAAGGTTGACTTTTGTTCGCGTCTCAATAAGCACATCGAGGCGTCGGTGCGGCGGGAGGCGATTCCGATCTATGAGCGTGCATGACCCGCTGAGATGAGTTTTACCTCCGCCCAACAGGCCGCCATTGCGGCGCGCGGCAACGTGCTGGTCGTGGCCGGGGCAGGCACGGGCAAGACCCGCACCTTAGTCGAGCGATGCCTGGCCTGCCTGGTGGCCGACCAGCCGCCGACCTCCCTTGACGAGATTCTGATGGTGACCTTCACCGATGCGGCGGCGGCGGAGATGCGGCAGCGGATTCGCGCCCGGCTGGAGGAGGAACTCAAGAGCGACCCCGACAATTCGCATTGGCAGGAGCAGATGGCCCTGTTCGATACCGCGCACCTCGGCACGCTCCACAGCTTTTGCCTCGAACTGATTCGCCAGCACTTTTATGAGCTCGAGCTCGATCCGCAGCTTGGCGTGCTGGCCGAAGAGGAGGCGCGCCTGCTGGCCGACGAAACGCTCGAGCGCCTGCTGCAAGAGCATTACGCCGGGCGCACCAGCAGCGCCCAAGCTGTCCAGCAGCTTATTCAAACCCAGGGCGGGGGCTGGGACAAACCCATCCGCGCCCTGGTCCTGCGCCTGCATCACTACGCGCAGACGCTGCCGGACCCGGCCGGCTGGCTCGCCGGCCAGATAGCGGGCTTCGCCTCGCCCCAACCCGACACCTGGCAGCAATGGCTGCTGGCTGCCCTGGGCGATAGCCGCCTCCGCTGGCTGCCGTCTGCTGGAAGACCAGGCCGCACAAAATGAAGTTGCCGCCGCCTGCGCCGCCGCCCTCCGCCCTCTCCAACCCAGTGCCTCCCGCGCTGATGCCGCCGCGGTCCTCGACCGCATCTCCGCCGCCGCGCGGGAGTGCCCTCACGGCCGGAGGACGGACTGTCTCAAACCGCTCAAGGAATTCCTGAGCGAAGCCCAGTTTCTCCTTTCGCTGGCCCGCGTCGAGGAGGGCTCCGACCCGCTGGCCGAGGATTGGAACTGGGTGCGTTCCCAGATGATGACGCTTCTGGAAATGGCCCGGGAATTCACAGCCGCCTTCACCGAGGCCAAACGGGAGCTGGGCATGGTGGATTTTCACGACCTGGAACAATTCGCCCTGCGGCTCCTGTGGGACCCGAAGACTGACAAACCCACGCGCATCGCCCGCCAATGGCGCAAGCAGCTTCGCTACGTGTTGGTCGACGAATACCAGGATATTAACGCAGCCCAGGACAAGATCATCGAGGCGCTCAGCCGGGAGGGGGCCTGAGCAACCGCTTCCTGGTGGGCGACATCAAACAGAGCATCTACCGGTTTCGGCTCGCCAATCCCTACATTTTTCAGGGCTATGTGGACACCTGGCACGACTCTCGCGGCCAGGTCATCCCGCTGGTGGACAATTTCCGCAGCCGCGAGAGCCTCCTGAGTTTCATCAACTCGCTTTTCGGCCTGCTGATGCGCCGCGAGCTGGGCGGGGTGGACTATGATGAGCGGGCCCAATTGCGCTTTGGCGCCGCCCAGGAACGGCGCCCCTTGAGCGCCGCCGCCGACCCGGCCCCAGCCGTCGAGTTGCACCTCCGCCTCAAACACGGCGGCGATTTCCAGGAAGACGACGAAACCGCCCAGGCCCTCGCCCAGGTGGGCGACCTCGAGGAGGCGCAGAAAGAGGCCCGCCTGGTCGCCCTGCGCCTGCGCCAACTCCACGCCGCCCGGCATCCCGTCTGGGATGAGGCCGCCCGCGGTTTCCGGCCGGCGGCCTGGAGCGACATGGCCGTGTTGCTGCGTTCTCCGGCCAACAAATCCGAAAGTTACGCCAAGGAATTCTCCCGGCTCAATGTCCCGTTGCAGGTCGCCCGAGGCGGATTCTACGAGAGCACCGAAATCTCCGACCTGCTGAGCCTGCTTCAGTTGCTCGACAACCCGTTGCAGGACGTGCCGGTCCTGGCCGTGCTCCATTCGCCTCTGGTCGGTCTGACGCTCGACGAACTGGCAACTATCCGCCTGGCCGTCAAAGGCCCATTCTGGACTGCCCTGGTTCTGTGGCACGAGGCGCGGGGCGTGGAGGAGGGACGAAGGGCGAAGGACGAAGGGCCAAGTCCACAGTCCACGGTCCACGGTCCAGGGTCCACAGTCCACGGTCCACAGTCCGCAGTCCGTGCTTCGGAATCAGGGGAGCGGAGTTCGATGGCGGGGGATGAGCACAACGAGTCAGACTCTTGGCAGCTCGAGTTCGCCCCTTGGCGAGGAGACCTTTCGCAAAGTCTCGCAGGTTTCTCGGCCTCTACGCGCACTGGCGGCGGTTGGCCCGCCAGGTTTCGTTGGCTCGCTGCCTCGAGGCCGTGCTCGCCGAGACGCATTATGCCGAGTGGCTCCTCACGCAGCCGCGCGGAGAACAGCGCCATGCCAATGTCCAGCGCCTGCTGGACCTGGCGCTCCAGTTTGACCAGTTTCAGCGCCAGGGCCTGTTTCGCTTTTTGCGTTTTATCCAGGCCCAGCAGCTTGCCCAAACCGAGCCGAATGTCGCTACCGTCAACCAGGAGAACTCCGTTCGCCTGATGAGCATCCACCAGGCCAAGGGCCTGGAGTTCCCGGTGGTGGTGGTGGCCGACCTGGGCAAGCCCTTCAACATCTCCGACCTGCACGCCGAGGTCATCCTGGACGAGGCCTACGGCCTGTGCCCGCAAATCAAGCCGCCGCACACCGGCAAGCGCTACCCCAGCCTGCCCTACTGGCTGGCCCGCCGGCGGCAGCACCGCGAAATGCTGGGCGAGGAATTGCGCCTGCTTTATGTCGCTATGACCCGCGCGCGGGACACCCTCGTTCTGAGCGGCAGCATCTCGGAAACCCAATCCAAGCAACTCTGGCAGCCCAATGCCCAACTCGGCCTGGCTAAGCTTTCCTCGGCCCGTTGTTATGCGGACTGGCTTGGCTGGTGGTTTGCTCAGAACTGCGGCTCAGCCGGGCCGGAGGCTACCCGGGGAGAAAATGCCCTGGTGCGCTGGCAGATTCACGACCACACCAGCCTGCTCGAGCCCGCCGGCATCGGGCCGGATGCAGCCCCGCCCCAGGCCGCTGCCGACCCGCAGGTGTGGGAAAGGCTCCAGCAACGGCTCCGGTGGACCTATCCCTTCCTGGCCGCCACTCGCAAACCGGCCAAGACCTCCGTTACCAGCTTGCGCCGCGCTGCCCAGGACAGGGACGAGGAAGCGGTGTCCCTGTTCGGAATGCAGGCTCCGGGATTCGGCCCGGATGAATCGCCGGCGCAGGCCCAGGGGCCGGCAGCACGACGCCAGGCCCGGAAACTCGGGCTGCGCGTTGCCCGGGGGGCGCCGGCGCCGCCCGCTCAGGCAATGCGCACCATGCATTTCTCCAGCTCGTTCCCCTCGAATCCGCCGGCAGCCTCCTGGAACTGCAGCAGGCAGCCCAACGCTTGCAACAGGAAGGGCTCCTGACCCAGGAAGATGTCGGCCTCCTCGATTTCAGGATTCTGGCGGCATTCTGGCAATCGGACCTCGGGCGCAAGGTCCGCGCCCAGGCGCAATTCGTCCATCGCGAACTGGCCTTCACCGCCCGGTTTTCCCCCAAAGAAATCGCCGCCCTCACCGGCGAACCGCTCGAGCCGGCAGCTCGAGGGCGAGTTTATCGTGGTCCAGGGCGTGGCAGACCTGGCCGTCGTGCTGCCGAGCGAGATCTGGCTGGTGGATTTCAAGACCGATGCCGTCGAGGCGGACGCCCTTGCCGAGCGCGCCAGGCTCTATGCGCCCCAAGCTCAAGCTCTACGCGCGGGCCTTGTCCCAAATCTATCGCCGCCCCGTCTCCGCCGCCTGGCTCTATTTTCTCACCGCCCAAACCGCCGCGCCCGTCCAGTGAGACGGAAACGATGACCGATTCTGTGAATCGTAGCGGCGTCTCGGCAGAGCGCCGGTCTCCACAGGGTCCCGGAATTGGGTCAGGAAATGGTGCAAATTCAGAAGCAAATGTAAAAAAGTTTAGATTCGACCCCAAGGCTTTACACGACCCCAAGGCTTTACACTTGGTTTGGTTTGACTTGGCGCCAAGCGCTGCCATTTTAAGGAGCCGCCCGTCGGCCGGCTAAGCCAGGGCGAACTATGATGAAGAAGCTCTCGGTCTGGATGGTGGCGCTTGCGTTCATGGTGGTCATTGCCGGGGCGCAGGCCGCCGGATTTCTCCACGCCAAAGACCAGCGCATTGTGGACGGCCAGGGCCGTGAGGTGCTGCTGCGCGGCATGGGGCTGGGCGGCTGGATGCTGCAGGAGGGCTATATGCTCGGGCTCAACAACGAGGGGACGCAACATTCCATCAAAGCTCGCGCATCACCGACCTGGCGGGCCAAGAAGACTGCAACGAAGTTCTACGAGCTCTGGCTGCAGAACCACATGACCCGGGCGGACGTGGACCTGCTGGCAAAATCGGGATTCAATTGCATCCGCCTGCCGATGCATTACAACCTGTTCACCCTGCCCATCGAACAGGAACCGGTCAAAGGCCAGAACACCTGGCTGACCACCGGGTTCGACGCTGACCGATAATCTGCTGTCGTGGTGCAAGGCCAATGAGATGTATTTGATCCTGGACCTGCACGCTGCCCCCGGCGGGCAAGGCAAAGATGCCAACATTTCCGATGCCGATCCGGCCAAACCTTCCTTGTGGGAAAGCGAGTTGAACCGGCAAAAGACCGTCGCTTTATGGCGAAAGCTGGCGCGAGCGGTATGCCAACGAAACCTGGCTCGGCGGCTATGATTTGCTCAACGAACCCAACTGGACCTTCGAAGGCAAAAACAAAAACGGCACGGAGGATTCCTCGAACAAACCGCTCTGGGATTTCTATCAGGCCCTCACCAAGGCCAATCCGGGAGGTGGACACGAGCCACCTGCTCATCATCGAGGGCAACGGCTGGGGCAACAATTACAACGGCTTCCCGGGGCCGTGGGAAAACAACCTGGTCATCAGTTTCCACAAATACTGGAATCCCAATACCCAGGAAGCCATAGCCCGCTTCATCGCCCTGCGGGATCGATTCCATCTGCCCCTCTGGCTGGGGGAAAGCGGTGAGAACTCCAACCAATGGTTCCGGGATTGCGTGGCGCTGGTTGAGAACAACCATGTCGGCTGGGCCTGGTGGCCGTACAAAAAGGTCGGTTCCGAATCCTGCATTCTGACCGTCAAGCGTCCCGAGGACTTCAGGAAACTCGTGGATTACTGGAACCGAGGCGGGGAGCGGCCCTCCCGGGAGATGGCCGCCAAGGGCCTGTTCGAGCTGGCTGAGAACCTCAAGGCGGGCAACTGCCGCTTTAACAGCAGTGTGGCGCGGGCGCTGATCCCCTCCGGTCCTCCCATCCCCGCACCCGGGCGCTGACATGCTTGGGCAGAAGGCGGCCTTCGCTTCCCGTGACAGAAGGCCCACGCTCCGGTCTGATCAATGCAGGGAGCCGACGGCGAAACCCGGAAGGGACAGGAGTGAGGCATCCCCCCAAGCAGGCCCCAGTCCACGCCGTCATTGCTCCCTGCATCGAAGATTGAGCTCAGTCCCGCCACTCCTCCCCGCGTGTCCTGTGGGGCAGGCCCCCGCCGAGGCGAGAGCAGGCGCGACCGAGCTCATCGTGGCTTTCGAATCGCGTTAGTCACTTTGATACGGTCAGGGTTTTGAGCATCGGTCGTGCCAGGCCCTTGAGTGGCGCGGTTCCTATTGCGTAAGACGTTGCTTGAGAATAACTTGAGCATACACGTCCGAGTCAGGGCCGCGATGCGTGCCGCGTTGGGAATGTAAAGGATGTTGACGAAGGCCGGCCTTTGCCCGCCGTATGAGAGCGTAAGAACAACACCTTCAACAACTTGCGTCAATTGACCTGAACTGTAAAGAGTTCCGACCGGGTTGGCCTGGCCAAAGCCGACTACCGAGGCTCGGTTCGGTCAGCAAAAAAAACAGTTGACATCTAATTACAGTCTAGATAGAGTGCACTTAGAATGAAGCGGAATGGTGTCGAGACTGTGAAGCTGCAGGTTTCTGTGGACGAAGTCACAGCGCGAATTCTGTCGCGAATGATCTCGGCCGGTCTGGCGGGGAAGAACGCGGGAGAAGTTGGATCGTGGATCATTCGAGAATGGATTTGGCATAATCCCGATGCATTAGCGAGAATCGGCATTTCGATTAGAGAAGTTACGCACAAGGGTCCCATGGCAAATTCCAAGTGAAGCAACGAACTACTTATGATAAACGAATTGACCGCAAGCATGAGCCCTTACGCTGATTCATGGAGCGAGCTGAACGCGATGCGACCTGCGTTGGACCGCGCGGCGGCGGCGCGTAGTGTTGACGACCTTCAGAAACCGGATATTGAGCGGCTGGAACGTCTCGTGCAGTTCCTGAAAAACTGGTTGAATCCGCGAGCGACCGAGAACGCCCGGCCGCCCGAACTTCCAAGGCAGGAGGACGAAAGTCCCGCCGAAGCGCCGATGGGTTCGAGGCGGAAGCAAATCGAAGACCTGAAACGCAGGGCGGAGCAAGGCTCGCAGCCGCTTCCGGGAGAGGTGCTGGAGCTGGAGCTGGAAACGCTCCTGAAGGCTCAATTCCCCCGCGATACAATCGATCCTGTGCCAAACGGCCAGCATGGAAGGGAGGTGCTGCACGGCGTCGTGAGCCCACGGGCCCAGCAGTGCGGCACTATCCTCTGGGAATTCAAACGAACGAAAAACTGGAGCGATGCCTGGCTCGCCAAGCTCCGCGACGACCAGCGAACCGCAAAGGCCGAAATCGCGATCGTCGTCAGCCAGGCACTTCCCGAGGGCATTCAACAACTTTGCGTTCATGGAGGGTGTCTGGATCACCCCCCCAACCAGAGCGATTCCCCTTGCCGTTGCGCTCCGCCATACCCTCATCGAAACCTCCCGAACTCCAACGCCCGGGCCGCTTGCGCCGGCGCCGGCGCGCGCGCCTCACTTGGTCGGAACGACCGCGGCTTGATGCGGGAACCACCGGCCCATTTCACCTCGCGGCCTGCCTCGAGCATTTGCCGGAAAGCCCGGGCGTGAGCGCCGGTTTGTCGGGGCCAACCGAAACGGGCGCCGCCTCGATTGACGCACCGCAAGCACATGCTTGAACTGGTTTCCCGGTGAATCCCCGGTGGGATTTTCCGGTGTTGGCCCAATTGATTGGAAGGCGCCGGGGGCGTAAAGTCTCACCAATGAATTGCTACACTCGACGGTGGGAAGGGGAGAGGTTGGGCGCGGGTTCGGTGCCCGCGTGGAAGCGAGTGCTGGACATGGTCTGCATTGTTTTGGCTGCACCCTTGTTGCTCCTGATAGGCCTTGTGCTCGCCCTTGCCATTAGGCTGGTGTCCCCGGGCCCAGTCCTGTTCGTGCAAGAGCGGGTCGGGTTCCGGGGCAAGTTGTTCCGCTGTTTGAAATTCCGCACGATGGGAGTCAATGCCGACACCGGGGTACACCAAGGGTATTGTCAGAACTTGATGGCTTCCGACCGTCCCATGACCAAGCTCGATGGCGCCGACAAGCGTCTGATCCCCGGCGGCCGCATTCTGCGCTGTCTGGGCCTGGATGAGCTTCCCCAAATCATCAACGTGCTCCGTGGCGAGATGAGCCTCGTCGGCCCTCGGCCCTGTCTGCCTTACGAGTATGAGCACTACCAGCCCAGGCATCGGCGGCGGTTCGGCACTTTGCCCGGCCTGACCGGCCTATGGCAAGTCAATGGGAAGAACCGGACCACGTTCGAGGAGATGATCGATCTGGGACATCAAGTACGTCCAGACGAAGTCTCTGGTGCTTGACATTGCCATCCTGCTCAGGACCTTTCCAGCCATCCTGGTCCAGGCTTGGGACTCAGCTTCCGCGAGGGGAATTGAGCCGTTTCGCAGCCCTCTTCTGCGAGAGGTTGGACGTTGCGCCGAAACAGTAACGTGGCCACCGCCAACTGGGCCGGCTTCGCCGGCACAGTGAGCAGCAACCAGCGGTCTCTCCAGGTTGCAGACATCAAGTGCCCTGTCTTGGATCAGGTGCCCTGTCTGAGACAGGCCTGTCCACTTAGCGGACATTTTCGGCCGGACCTCGGCCTGAGAATGCCCTGTCCAGGCCGAAAAACGGGCCTTAAGGGCCCAACGGAATGCCCTGGCATGACTTGTGCTTCGACAACACGCATGATTGAGTTTGCGCTCGTTATGTTGGTTGTGACAACCGGCGGAGCGGCCTATGCGCTTTACGCAGCCGACCGAGCTCCGCTCGGCTACGAAGATCAGCGAGGCTTCCACTTCGCGGAACCCCAACCTGAGAGGACCCCAAAGGGTCACATTGAGATGGTGGCTGAATTCGACTCGGTAGTGACAGCGGTATGGAATAAAACGGGCGACAGCTCAATCTGCTCCCGGCCTCCTGCGAGGCCACAGCGAGGGGCATTTGTGGTATTGGTTTAGCGCATAACCTGTCGAAGGCGGCATTCAATCCATTTGCCACACGTTTAAGTGCCGCCCGCGCCACGGGCCCGCCCTCCATGACCCACGAGCAATTGCCCAAATGGGAGCTAAAGTTCCACACCACGGCAGCCGATACGCAAGTCGGGTGCGACGACCCTGCTATGTTGTCGCAGGGTTCGTTCTAAACCGGAGAATATGCTATGGTACGGTTGAGTCAGAATGATCGTAAACGGGTCTTGCTGGTGGATGATCATCCACTGATCCGGCAGGCCTTGAGAGCGACCATTTCGCGCGAACGCGATTTGGCGGTGTGCGGCGAGGCCGATGACCGGGCAGGGACCCTGGCGGCGATTGAAGCCCTTCGACCGGATCTGGCCATTATGGAGTTGGGGTTGAAGATCTCGGAAGGGATCGGGCTCATCCAGGACATCCATGATCGCCATCCCAAGATGCTGACGCTAGTCCTGTCCATGCACGATGAATCCCTGTATGCGGAGCGGGCTATCCGCGCCGGAGCCAGCGGCTACATTTCCAAGCAGGAGACACCCGCCAGGATTATGCAGGCGGTGCGCAAGATTTTGGCCGGGGAGATATACTGGAGCGAGCGGGTTGCCGCCCAGGTGGCCTCCAAGGTGGCCCGTTCGGTTCGCCGCGCCAGTGGTTCCCCAATGGACCTGCTGTCCGAACGCGAGCTGCAGGTCTTCGAGCCAATCGGCAGCGGCATCAGCACGTCCGCCGTGGCGGCCATGCTCCACATTGCCGTGAGCACGGTGGAGTCCTACCGTGCCCGGATAAAGGAGAAGATGAATCTGAGAGACGCGGAGGAGCTGCTGCAGGCGGCGATTCGGTGGAACGTCGCCAGGGGCAATTGCTGCCAATTGCCGTAACCATAAGCTCAGTAAAATCAAGGCGGCAGACGGCGAGGGCAAAGTCGCTCAGTTTACCCGACCGCCAGGGGTTTTCCCAAGTCAGCTTCACCCGATGGCATCTGGCAGCAATTGCCTTTGGCCACATTCCACCGAATCGCCGCCTGCAGCAACTCCCCGGCGTCCCGCAAATTCATCTTCTCCTTTATGCGGGCACGGTAGGACTCCACCGTGCTCACGGCAATGTGGAGCATGGCCGCCACGGCGGACGTGCTGATGCCGCTGCCGATTAACTCGAAGACCTGCAGCTCGCGTTCCGCCAGCAGGTCTAGCGGGGAGCCATTGGCGCTGCGAACCGAACGGGCCACCTTAGAGGCCACCTGGGCAGCAACCCGCTCGCTCCAGTATATCTCCCCGGCCAAAATCGTGCGTACCGCCTGCATAATCTTCGCGGGTGTCTCCTGCTTGGAAATGTAGCCGCTGGCTCCGGCACGGATCGACCGCTCCGCGTACAGCGATTCATCGTGCATGGACAAGACCAGCGTCAGCATCCTGGGATGGCGATCGCGGATGTCCTGGATGAGCCGCATCCCGTCCGAGTTTTTCAACCCCAAATCCACAATGGCCAGATCCGGTCGCGAGGCCTCAATCGCCCTCAAGGTCCCGTCCCGGTCTTCCGCCTCGCCGCACACCGCCAAATCGGGTTCCCGGGAGATGGCCTCTCTCAGCGCCTTGCGCACCAGTGGATGATCATCCACCACCAGAACGCGGGTCTGCCTGTTCCGACTTTTTAATGACATAAACAGGCCTATAATTACCGCAAGCCAGGTGCAATTGCTACCGGGGCTGGCCCTGAAAATCATCCAAGGCAATCCCCGGTTTGTCGCGAAACTACTGGCTCGCCGGGCTTCGCCCTTATGGCATATAGCGGCCAGAGGTTACGGTTTTCGGGCGTGCTCAAGTAGAAATCGTGCCGGCTTCGCCCTTATGGCCTATAGTGGCCAGGGTTTATAGGGCCGTCCTGAATACACCCGACAAAAGAATCATCACGAGGCACGATAGACAGACGGCCTGCGCTTGTGCTAGCGTCAATGGCAGGAATTGTGCGTCTGGCCTGTCCGGCCCCAAAGGTGGGGGTGTTCAGCGCCGTGATGCATGCGCTACCAAGCGGAGGACCGTGAGAAAATCGGGCGCCATTTTGAGCAAATGCATACTCCTTTGCGACGACGAGCCAGACATGCGTTAGACGAGACAACCTCGGCGGCGGAATCCCCGACGAGCTTTTCGTGGCAAGTGACAGGCCGCCGGACCTGGCGCGGCTGGCACACCGACGTTCATCCAGGCTTTGGGGGCACATGATATGCCACTAAAAAGTCAGAAAAGGCAGACCCGCGTTCTGCTCGTTGACGATCATCCGTTGGTGCGCCAAACCCTCAAGGATCTCATTGCGCGCGAGGAGGATATCGCGGTGTGCGGCGAGGCCGAAGACCGGGTCGGGGCCCTGGCGGCGGTCGCCGACTGCAAGCCGGACCTGGCCATCATTGATTTGAGATTGCGGGATTCGGACGGACTGGAACTCATCACCGACATCCACCACCGCCATCCTGAGACCCTGACATTGGTCCTGTTAATGTATGATGAGTCGGTCTATGCCGAGCAGGCTATACGCGCCGGGGCCTGCGGTTACATCTCCAAATTGGAGGCGACGACCAACCTCATGCGGGCGGTGCGACAGGTGTTGTACGGAGAGATCTACCGGAGCTAAGCCTCAGTTCGAGCCGGCCGGGTGCAACTGGCAGCGGGCAGCCAGGGTCAGGTTCCAACGGATCGCCCCTTGCAGCAACTCACCCGCACTCCCATAATGCATCTTGGTCTTGATATGCGCGCGATGGCTCTCCACCGTGCTCGCATCAATGTGGAGCGCGGCCGCAATCTGCGACGCGCTGGCGCCGGTGCCGATTAACTCAAAAACCTGCAGCTCGCGCTCAGACAACAGGTCGCACGCCAAGCTCCTGGCCCCCAGTCCCGGACGCGCAACCTTGGAGGCCACTTGGGCGGCCACCTTCTCGGTCCAGTAAATCTCGCCCCTCAAAACCTTGCGGACCGCCTGCATAATCCTGGCCGGCGCCTCCTGCTTGCAAACGTAACCGTTTGCCCCGGCACGAACCGCCCGCTCCGCAAAATGCGATTCATCGTACATGGACAGCACCAGTATCACGATCTTGGGGTAGCGAACACGGATGTCCTTGATGAGTTCCAGACCGTCGGAGTTCTTCAACGCCAGGTCTAAAATCGCCAGGTCTGGCTGGCAAGCCGCCATTGCCGCCAGCGCCCTCTCCCGGTCTTCGGCCTCGCCGCACACTGCCAAATCACCTTCCCGCGCAAGGGTCTCTCTCAAGGCTTGGCGGACTAGTGGATGATCATCCACCAGCAAAACGCGTACTGGCCTGCTGTGGCCGGTTGGTCTATTCATGGTCCTCTCTCATATAAACCTGGATGGTCATCCGTTGTCTATCATGCAAAAAGATGATTCTTCTGTCGCGCCCAACCGCCACGCGACGGTCGTGGATGCACATTACAAGATGTAATGGCAAAGTCTCCCCTGAACCGGCGTCCCTATCCCCATCACCTCTGACCTGGAACGACCTGGAACTATCGCTTTGCAGTCCCCTGGGCCTCGACCAGGCAGAGACCCTGGGGCACGGCGCAGGTAATGAGGGTTCCATCCTCGAGGGCGGACTCGATAGTCAGGCTGCCGCCGATGGAATCGGCCCGGCAGCACATGATGTGCAAGCCCATGCCGGAGAGGGGCTTGGAACGTGGGCAGAAGCCCTTGCCATAGTCCCGAATGCTCAGGCGCAAATGGGCGTCCACCAGGGCGAGCCGGACCTCGATTCGGCGGGTCTGGCCGTGGACAATGGCGTTGTGAATGGCTTCCTGGGTGATTCGGTAGAGGGCAAGGCTGGTCTCAAGGTTGACCGCCAAGTGGTCCTGGGGACAGGCGAAAGTGCAGTCCATGCGAAAAAGTTCCCTGGTTTGGGCCACCAGGCCGCCCAAGGCGGCAACGAGACCGTCAGCCTCGACATGCACCGGGTCCAGGCCCCGGGCCAGGCTGCGCGTTTGCCGGATGGCGGTATTGATGAGGCCAACCACCTCTTTGGCCCGCGCCACTTGCGCGGACTTTTCCGCCGCCAGGGTTTCCTCCAGCAGCTTGGCTTTCAAGGCGATGGCCACCAGGTACCTGTCCAAGGCCATCGTGCAGGTCGTGCCCGAGCCGGCGGCGTTCTTTGGCGCTGATTTCGAGCAGCTCGCCCTCCAGGCGCTTGCGTTCGGAGATGTCGCGTTCCCGCGCCAGGGTCTCTCTCATGCCTTGGCGGACCGGTGGATGATCATCCACCGGCAAAACGCGCACCGGCCTGCTTCGCCTGGCCAACCTATTCATGCTCCCCTTTACTATAAGCCTGGCTCGCGATCCGTTCTATCATCCAAAAAGATGATTCTTCTGTCCTGCCCAACCCCTACGCGACGGTCGTGGATAGACATTACAAGGCATAATGATTCGGCCATTTCGTCTGAAAACCGGATTCCATCCCGAAGGAGCACCGACGCCACTCTCCGGCAACCTCCAGAACACAACATAAGCCGTTGCGATCAAACATCTTGTGAATTGCCGCGAATTGTGTAAGGAAACCCGACACCTTATTCGGGTTCATCACGACTTGTTACCGTCCTAGTTTCAGCAGCAGGCCGCCATTTTTGACTTGACTCTCAAGCCATCTGTTAATAAGCTGTCAACCGTCTGTTAATAAGCTGTCAACAAGTTAGAGATCGACTTTATTCCAAACGGGGTTTTTGACCCCGGGTTTTGCATCGAAACTGCGGAGACAACCGCGTCTGGAGCGAGGCCTGATTGAACCAGGCCGAAGCGGAGAGATCGCTCCAACGGGAAGCAGCGGGGATTTTCGTGACAAGAAAAGCGGACATTCTGGTAGTGGATGACGACGCCCAAGTCGTGGAACTGTTTTCCAGGATTCTGCGGGCGGAGGGGCATCGGGTACGCGAGGCCCTCACCGGGGGACAAGGATTGGAGTTGGCGCGGGCGGAGTATCCGGATGTGATGCTGCTGGACGTGAGGTTGCCGGACATGAGCGGGATTGAGGTCTGCCGGCAAATCAAAGCCCAACCGGCATTAGCGGACGTGTTTGTGATCATGGTTTCCGGCGAGGCGATCAGCCCGGCGGAAAAGGTGGATGGGTTGGAAGTTGGGGCCGACGAGTATCTGGCCAAGCCGGTCGCACTGAATGAGTTGCTGGCGCGGGTCCGAACGGCCTTGCGTCTCCGGGACACGCTGGCGGCGCTGCGGGAAGGGGAGGCCAGGTATCGCGGCATCTTCGAGAACGCGACCGAAGGGATATTCCAGTCAACACTTGAAGGCCGTTTGCTCAACGCCAATCCGGCGCTGGCTCGCATGTTGGGTTATGAGACTGCCCAGGCATTGAAGTCCAGCATCACCGACGCGGGGCGGCAACTTTATGTCAACCCGGCAAGGCGAAGGGAGTTGAAACGGCTGTTGGAAGAAGAAGGTTCCGTCCAGGGATTCCAGGCGGAACTTCTTCACAAGGAGGGCAGAAGACTGTGGGTGATCGTGAACGCGCACCTGGTCCGTGACTCCAAAGGCACTGTTCTCCACCTGGAGGGAACCGCTCAGGACATCACCGAGCGCAAGCGTTTGGAGAAGGCGATTCTGGAAGTGAGCGAGCGCGAGCAGCGTCTTGTGGGACAGGACATTCATGATGGTCTCTGCCAGCGGCTGTTTTGCACGGCGGTGGGCTGCAATCTGCTGCGAGAAAACCTGGCCGCCCAGTCGCGGCCAGAGGCCGAAGAGGCGGCCAGGGTCCTGGCGCAACTCCATGCCGCCATCAGCGAGGCTCGGAGCCTGGCATACGGACTTAGTCTTGCGAACCTGGACAAGAGGGGCTTGGCCGCCGCGTTGGGGGATTTGGCGTCCACGACCAGCCTTGATTGCCGCATCCCCTGTGTGGCTGAATGCCCGGGCTCGGTTCCCATCAGCAACCCGACCACGGCCAACCACCTGTACCGAATCGCGCGCGAGGCGGTGCACAACGCCGTCAAGCACGCCCGGCCGAGCCGGATCCTCATCCGGTTGGAGGCGACGGCGGAGGGGGGGAGGCTGAGCGTCGTCGACGATGGGTGTGGAATCCCTGACGGGCAAAGTCCGGGCTCCGGCATGGGATTCGACATGATGAGGTATCGCGCGAATATGGTTGGGGGGGAGTTGAAGCTCCAAAGGGGGCCTGCCGGGGGAACAATTATTACTTGCATGTTTCCGGTGAATGCCTTAGTGTTCGTAAGTTCGCATTGAATAGCATGAGAGATTGTTATGCCGCGGATGAATCAGAAGGATTGTACACGGGTTCTGCTGGTGGATGATCATCCACTGGTGCGTCAGGCCCTCAGAGAGGCCATTTCGCGGGAAAGCGATTTGGCCGTGTGTGGCGAGGCGGAAGACCAGGAGGGGACCTTGAGGGCGATTGAGGCCTCACGACCGGATCTGGCCATTGTGGATTTGGGGTTGAAGAACTCGGACGGGATCCGGCTCATCAAGGACATCCATGATCGCCATCCCAAGATGCTGACGCTGGTCTTGTCCATGCACGATGAATCCCTGTATGCGGAGCGGGCTATCCGCGCCGGCGCCAGCGGCTACATTTCCAAGCAGGAGACACCCGCCAGGATTATGCAGGCGGTGCGCAAGATTTTGGCCGGGGAGATATACTGGAGCGAGCGGGTTGCCGCCCAGGTGGCCTCCAAGGTGGCCCGTTCGGTTCGTGGCGCCAGTGGCTCCCCCCTGGACCTGCTGTCGGAACGCGAGCTGGAGGTCTTCGAGTTAATCGGCAGCGGCGCCAGCACCTCAGCAATTGCGGCCAGGCTCTATATCGATGTGAGCACGGTGGAAACCTACCGCACCCGCATAAAGGAGAAGATGAATTTGCGGGACGCCGGGGAGTTGCTGCAGGCGGCGATTCGCAGCAATGTGGCCAAGGGCTATTGCTGCCAATTGGCGTCGGGCGAAGCTGGGTTGAGAAAACCGCTCCTTCGCCAGTAGGAACCCCTGCCATTACATCATGTAACGTCCATCCCCGACGGTTGCGTGGCGGCTGGGCGTGACAGAAGAATCATCCCTGTGCAGGACAGACAACGGATGACCATCCAGGCTTATATTACCTCCAATGCGCATTCGGGTCTGGTGGCTCAGGCTGCGCCACGGCACCGAGCCATTCGCGAGAAAGTCGCTGTGGACACAGAGAGCTTAATTGAGAGCGGGTCGGCAAACCAATCCCAAGTGCGGAGCCCTGCATGAACAGACCAACCGGCCAAAGCAGGCCCGCGCGCGTTTTGCTGGTGGATGATCATCCACTCGTCCGCCAGGCCTTGAGAGAGACTCTTGCGCGGGAGGGTGATTTGGCGGTGTGCGGCGAGGCGGAAGACCGGGAGAGGGCGCTGGCGGCCATGGCGGCTTGCCAGCCAGACCTGGCGATTTTGGACCTGGCGTTGAAGAACTCCGACGGTCTGGACCTCATCAAGGACGTCCGTGTTCGCTACCCCAAGATTCTGATACTGGTGCTGTCCATGTACGATGAATCGCATTTTGCGGAGCGGGCGGTTCGTGCCGGGGCAAACGGTTACGTTTGCAAGCAGGAGGCGCCGGCCAGGATCATGCAGGCGGTCCGCAAGGTTTTGAGGGGCGAGATTTACTGGACCGAGAAGGTGGCCGCCCAAGTGGCCTCCAAGGTTGCGCGTCCGGGACTGGGGGCCAGGAGCTTGCCATGCGACCTGTTGTCTGAGCGCGAGCTGCAGGTTTTTGAGTTAATCGGCACCGGCGCCAGCGCGTCGCAGATTGCGGCCGCGCTCCACATTGATGCGAGCACGGTGGAGAGCCATCGCGCGCATATCAAGACCAAGATGCATTATGGGAGCGCGGGCGAGTTGCTGCAAGGGGCCATCCGTTGGAATCTGACCACGGCCGCTCGCTGAGAGTTGCCCGCCGGCCGACTCGATTCGGGGCAGCCGCCCAGGGCTGCGCTAAAGTCGCGCTGGTCAGAGAAGGGGCAAACCCGGCACACAGGCACGACACTGTGTAGTGGTGGGCCACTACAGCGGGGTCATGGCCAACTGGTGGCAGAAAAATCACTGCGCGCCGTGACAGACACCTGCGCCAGGATATGCAACAGTAAGCCCACAATGATTGACGGCGTCGAAGCAGCGTGGTACTGCGCGCGGACAAAGCCGAAGCACGAGCACATCGCTGCTGCGGGCTTGGCCAGACGGCTGGGGTTGGAAGTATTCCACCCGCGTCATGAGATCGGAGCGGGCGACGCGGCGGGGGTGGTGCGGGTCGTTGAGCCGCTGTTTCCCTGCTACATCTTCGTTCGTTGCGGGGCCGCCGACGGCTTGGATGAAGTTCGCTACATGTCGGGCGTGAGCGGATTGGTGCGGTTTGGCCAGCGAGTGGCGACGGTGCCCGACCAGGTGATTGAGGAGTTGAGGCAATGCTTTGAGAGCGGAGACCCTATGTGGGTGGAAGACCGGCTGTGTGCCCGGGGGCGGAGGTCACGGTGGCCGGGGGGTCATTCCTCGGCTCGCGGGGGGTCGTGGTGCGCGTGCTCTCGGCCAAGCAGCGCGTTCAGATTTTGCTTGATTTTCTTGGACGACCGACCCTGGCGGAAGTGGATCGGAAGTCATTGACTTTGGACAAGCGGCGTATGGCCGACTTGGTGCCCTGCGTTGGCTCGGACACAGCAAGAGTGTGTTGGAGTCGCGGCCTAGATGCCTGCCGGAAATAGAGGGACCCAAGGCGCCCGAGAGCGGCTGAGGGAGCGGCAGGCGGAAGTTAGCAGAGAGTTGGGAAAACCAACAAGTGCGGAGCTTTGCCTTGAAGCCGCGGGCATAAAAACCTGCCGTATGTTTCCTTCCGCACCGGTTTGTGGACAAACGAGAGCGGGTCATTTTTCAAAACGTGAAGATCTACCAGAGCACGTTTCAAGAGTGAATTACGAAGCCACAGACTGTTCGCAATGGCTGGAAATCCGAGGTTGGCGGGCCAGCGGACGCGCGCAGGGACGTTCCGCGTTGGAAACGGGGGCTGGATGTGGCGTGCATCCTGGCGGCGGCGCCGCTGGTGGTTCCGCTGGGCCTGGCTGATTGCGCTGATGGTCAAGCTGGTTTCCCCCGGTCCGGCCTTGTTCAGGCAGCAACGGGTTGGCTACCGGGGGCGGCGGTTCATGTGTTTGAAGTTCCGGACGATGGCAGTCAACGCGGACACGGGCGTTCATGCCGGGCACATGGTTCATTTGATGAAGTCCGGCCGCCCGATGACGAAACTGGATGCGGCGGGGGACTCGCGTCTCATCGCGGGGGGACGGCTGTTGCGGTCATGCGGTCTTGACGAGTTGCCGCAGCTCATCAACGTGCTGCGGGGCGAGATGAGCCTGGTGGGCCCGCGGCCGTGCCTGGCTTACGAGTGCGAGAACTACCAGCCGCAGGCACTGGCAGCGTTTTGAGACGCTGCCTGGTTTGACCGGGTTCTGGCAGGTCAACGGCAAGAACCGGACCACTTTCGAGGAGATGATCGATTTGGACCTGTATTACGTGAAACATAAATCCCTCCTGCTGGACCTCGAGCATCATCGCCAGAACGATTCCAGCGATCGTGCAACAGGTCATGGACCAGCGACGGAAACCACAACCGCTTTCCTGCGCCCAGTGATCAGAGGCGCCGGGATGCGGTTCTTCTATTGCGGGTCGACAGGTTGAGGACGGAAACAGGCAACCGCGTTGGGCGCCGTCAATTGAAAGGAACGAACATGGCAAAAAGCATTAAAGTCGGAGTCGCAGGCTGCGGATACTGGGGGCCGAACCTGGTGCGGAACTTCAGGTCCCTGCCCGATTGCACGCTTGAAGATGGTGTGCGATGTCAGCGAAGAACGGCTGAAGCATGTCACGTCGTTGTATCCCGAGGTCAAGGGCGAGTTCGATTATCAGCGGATGCTCGAGACCGAGGATCTGAACGCGGTGGTGATCGCCACGGCGGTCAAGCACCACTACCCGATGGCCAAGGCGAGCCTCCTGGCGGGCAAACACACGCTGATCGAGAAGCCGATGGCCGCTTCGGCTGCCCAATGCGAAGAGCTGATCGAGATCGCCCGCAAGCAGGGGCTGGTGCTCATGGTCGGCCATACCTTTCTGTATTCCCAGGCGGTTCGGAAGATCAAAGACATCGTTGATTGGGGCGACATTGGGGACATCCGTTACATCGCCGCCCGGCGCCTCAACCTGGGCCTGTATCAGAAGGACATCAACGTGGCGTGGGATCTGGCCCCGCATGATCTCTCCATTATTCTCCATATCATGGGCGAGCCGCCTGTCAGCGTGAACTGCCAGGGCAGCGCCCACGTCACCCCGGGCGTGGAAGATGTGACGATGATGCACCTCGAGTTTCCCAGGAGCACGGTCGGCCATGGTTCACAGCAGTTGGCTCGACCCGAGGAAAATCCGCGAAATGACGATCGTGGGAAGCAAGCGGATGATTGTCTATGACGACGTTTCGCAGTTGGAGAAAATCCGGATTTTTGATGCGCGGGTGGAACGTCCCCCCCACTACGACACCTTCGCCGAATTCCAGTATGCCTATCACTACGGCGACATGTATGCCCCGCACATCAAGCTGGAGGAACCGCTCAAGACGGAGTGCCAGCATTTCCTGGAGTGCATCAAGACGGGCCAGACTCCTCTGACGAGCGGGACGCGCGGGCTTGAGGTTGTCCGGGTGCTTGAGGCCTGTTCGGCGTCGTTGAAGCTGAACGGCAACCCGATCCGCTTCGAGGCATGGCAAGTTCCTGCCGGCACTGTCGTCCAGCGGGCGCAACGGGCACGGAAACCAATCCAAAGGAAACGGCGGCAACGGCGGCAACGGCGGCAACGGCGGCAACGGCGGCAACGGCGGTCTCAAGATCAGCAAGAACCCGGTGCTCAAGCGACCGCGCGACTACAAAGTCGCCGTCTGACAACCATCGGGGCAGCGCCTGCCGATCGCAGGCCGTATCGGGCGGTCCGCCAAACATCCCGGGGCATTCGTCCTTCTGTTGCTTGCCGGGGAGGAGAAAAAGAGGCCGGAGGTTCAGCGCCCGGCGGCGCTCAACCGACCGATGTTGCGTGTACATCGCGACTCTGCCGAACTAGTTGCATTTCATGGCTGCTACCACTCAAGCCCTATCAACAGATTGCTCCGGATGTGAAACTGGGCCGGGGCGTGCGCATCTATGGGTTCACCAATCTCTACGGATGCGAAATCGGCGACGAGGTGAGGATCGGGACTTTCGTCGAGATTCAAAAAGGGGCGAGGATCGGGAACCGCTGCAAGATCTCCAGCCATTCGTTCGTGTGCGAAGGGGTGGTTTTGGAGGATGAGGTATTCGTTGGCCATAATGTGACGTTTATCAACGATCGTTATCCCCGCGCCACCAACGGCGGCGGCCAACTCCAGACCGAGGCGGATTGGCAGTGCATCCCCACGCGGGTCAAGCGCGGGGCCTCTATCGGATCGGGCGCAACGCTGCTCTGCGGCATCACCGTAGGCGAGCGGGCGGTGGTTGGCGCCGGCAGCGTGGTTACCAAGGATGTTCCTCCTGGGGCGGTCGTGGCCGGCAATCCGGCCCGGGTCATCAAGATGCTCCCTCCGGCATAATGTCATGAAAGTTCCATTTCTCGATCTCAAGGCCCACCACCAGCCGATTCGCAACGAGTTAAACCAGGCCATTGGCGAAGTCATCGAAACCGGCGCGTTTGCGGGCGGACCCTTTGTCGCGGCCTTCGAGCGCGACTTCGCCGCGTATTGCGGCACCCGCTTTGCGGTCGGCCTGGGCAACGGCACGGATGCGCTTTGGCTGAGCCTGCTGGCCCTGGGCGTGGGACCGGGGGACGAAGTCATCACCGTTCCGAGCACCTTCATGGCCACGGCCGAGGCCATCAGTTTCTGCGGGGCGCGGCCGGTGTTTGTCGATATTGATGAGCGAACCTACACGATGGACCCCGGCCTGCTGGAGAGGGCCATCACGCCCCGGACCCGAGCCATTATCCCGGTGCATCTGTTTGGCCAGATGGCCGACATGGACCCGATTCTCGAGATAGCGCGGCGGCATGGCCTCCCGGTGGTGGAGGATGCCTGCCAGGCCCACGGGGCACTTTACAAAGGCAGGAAGGCGGGGTCGTTGGGCGTAGCCGGGTGTTTCAGTTTTTATCCCGGCAAGAACCTGGGCGCGCTGGGCGAGGCGGGGGCGGTGGTCACCAACGATTCGGAACTGGAAGGCAGAATCAAGGTGCTGCGCGACCATGGCCAGGCTCGCAAGTACCACCACTCGCGTATCGGTTGGAATGCCCGGATGGACGGCATCCAGGGGGCGGTGCTGCGGGTGAAGCTCAAGCGGCTGGAAACGGCCAACTCGCGGCGTCGCGCCAATGCCCGGATTTACGAAGAACTGCTCGGCGGTCAACGACGGGATTGTCAGGCCTTATGTCCGCGCCTCACAACCGGCACGTTTATCATGTGTATGCCGTGAGGGTGAGGGAGCGGGACCGCGTGCTGGAATCGCTGGCCGGCAAGGGCATTTCGTGCGCAATCCACTATCCGGTGCCGGTTCACCTCCAGGAGGCCTACCGCTCGCTGGGCTACGGCGAAGGCTCGTTCCCGGTGGCCGAGCGGTGCGCGCGGGAGTTCCTCTCTTTGCCCATGTACCCGGAGTTGAGCCGGGAGCAGGTCCAGGCGGTGGCGACGGAATTGAAGGCGTGCCTCAGGGCGGGCCAGCCGCAGGAATGCACGGTTTGACGCCATGTGCGGGGTGGTAACTGATGCCGAGCGGGAGACGGTGGTCGAGGGGGCGGCCAACCGGTTGCGATTGACCCGCTGCAATACGCCGCGTGGGATTCGTTGCTGGCGGCGCATCCGCAAAGTTCATTCTTTCACGGGTCCGCCTGGGCGCGAGTGCTCCATGAGACCTACGGACACCAACCCGCCTATTTCTGCCGTTTTGCAGCGGGACAACTGGCGGAGCTTCTGCCCGTCATGGAGGTGTCCAGCCGCTGGACGGGCCGGCGCGGCGTCTCGCTCCCGTTTACGGATTGTTTGCGCGCCGCTCAGCGGCGCGGCGGTGACGGTCACACCCTTTATGAGGCGGCCCTGGCACACGGCCGGCGGCGCGGCTGGAGGTATGTCGAGTGCCGGGGCATCGTTCCCGGGTGCCCGGGGGCGTTGCCTTCTTTGGCCTTTTATGGCCATGTTATCGATCTCGAACCAGGGCCGGACGCGTTATTCAAGGGTCTCGACGGGGCCGTGCGCCGGGGCATCCGGAAGGCGGAAGAGGTCCGGCTGCAAATGGAATTCGGCGTGGATTTCGAGTCGGTCAGGACCTTCTACGGGTTGCACTGCCAAACGCGGAGCCGGCACGGGCTGCCACCGCAGCCATTCCGGTTTTTCGAGAACATTGCCCGCCACGTGTTGGGCCAGGGCCAGGGGCGCGTGTTTATTGCGCGCGCCGGGCTGACCCCGGTGGCGGCGGCGGTGTTCTTTCACCGCGGGCGCCAGGCGCTCTACAAATTTGGGGCTTCGGACTACGCGTTTCAGCGGTTGCGTCCCAACAACCTGGTGATGTGGGAGGCGATGAAGCGTTATGCGGGCGAGGGCTTCATGGGCCTGCACCTGGGCCGCACCTCCCTGGCCAACGAGGGTCTCCGGCGCTTCAAACTCGGCTTCGGGGCCACCGAGCACCGGCATCGAGTATAGCAAGTATGATTTTTGCCGGCGGGAGTTTGTGGTGGACACGGACCGCGCCGAGGGTTGGTTCAATCGTGTGTTTCGGTGCCTGCCGTTGCCGTTGCTGCGGCTGGCCGGCCAAGCGCTTTACCCGCACCTTTCGTAAACCGCGAACGGCTCGCGCCGATCCGGTGCCTGGCCCATAAGTCAACTATCATGCTCGTATATCCGTGGTTTCTATCATGAACCCAACAACTAACAGCACGCCCCCGCCCGGACTCAGCTTCGGTGACATCCTCTTTATCCTCTTCCGCCACAAATGGAAGATTCTCACCATTTCCACCGGCGGCATCCTCGGCGCCGCCGCCCTCTACCTCTTTTGGCCGGTCCCCTATCAGTCCGAGGCCAGGCTCTTTATCAAGTACGTGGTCGACACCAAAGCCCCCGCCCAGGGGACCGCGAATGATCCCAGGATCCGGATGCCCGACGAGCGCACCGGGGAGAACGTGGTCAATACGGAGGTCGAGATTCTGACCAGCCTGGATCTCGCGCAGAAAGCCGCCGAGGGTCTTACGCCGGATGTTCTGGTCAAGCTCGCGGGCGGGACCAATCTGGGTGAGGCGGCGATTAAAATCACCAAGAACTTGCTGCCGGAAGGGGGCAAGAAAAGCGACGTCATCCACGTCACTTTCAAATATGGGGACGCTGGCGTCGTTCAGCCCGTGCTCCGGCAGCTCATCAACACCTATCTCAACAGGCACGGCGAGATTCACCGGGCGCTCGGCGTCTTTGATGATTTCCTCACCAAGCAGAGGGACCAACTGAAATCCCGCCTGGCTAACACTGAAAGGGACTTGAGGAAGGCGAAGGCAAATGCCCACATCCTGTCAATCGAGGACAGCATGCAATCCTACAGCTTCCAGATCAGCAAGCTGGAGCAATCAATTATGGACACCGGTGCACAATTGGCTGAACGCCAGGCTGAGGTTGGGGCCCTGACGAAGCTGCTCCCCGCCAATGCATGGGCCGCTGGCAGCCCCCTGATTGCGTCCAACCTCCCTGCGGCGAGCAGCGTTGCCGCCGGGCTGCACGCCCGGGGCGGGACCAACCTCGCGGCGGCGGCAGACCTCCCCCCCGTGGCCAGTGAAACGATGGACGAATACAAGCGGGTCTGCGGCCTCCTCGAGACGTTGAGCAAAAAACAGGAGGAACTTTCGATGTGGTTAACGGCCGACAGTTCCCTCGCCAAAGGCGTCCGGGCGCAGATTGCGGCCAACGAAAAAGCCAAGCGGAAACTCGAGGAAGAAAACCCGGGACTGCTCGCCGCGAAAGCCCTGGATCCGAGATTCCTTGCGCCCGGCTCTGAGCGCGGCTCCGCGGCCGCGCCCATTTCGAGCGTCCAGATGGGCCTGATTGCAGAGATGGCCAACGTCCCGGCCCTCGAATCCAGACTCAAGGTCTATACCAATCAACTGGAGGCCGTCCAAAAAGGGGCGGCGATGGTGGCAGAGGCCGAGGGCACGATCACCGAATTGGAGCGGCAACGGCTGCTCGAGGAGGCGCAATACAGTTACTTTCAAAAGAACCTGGAAGAACTCCGCGCCGACGAGCAGTTGAGCGCCGGCAAGAACTCCAACATCATCCCCATTCAAACGCCCTCTCCGCCCATCCGCGACGCTTCCAAATTGCTCAAAGCTGCCCTGACCCTCCTCTTCGGGAGCATCGGCGGCGCCTTCGCCCTGGCCTTTGCCCTGGAGTTTTACGTGGACCCGTCCGTCAAGCGCCCTATCGAGGTCGAAAGCCGGCTGCATCTGCCGTTGTTCCTTTCCATCCCGCGCCTGCACTTCAACGGGAAAACCAGCCGGCACGCCTTGGAGGCGGCCCGCACTCCTCTCCTGCCGGAGAAAAGCGCCGGCGGCGCCGCCCCGGCAGCCGGAGGCCGCCAGGCCCCACGCTACGCGCTCCACGCTCCGTGGCGCCGTGGGATTCCCGCCACTCTCTGCGGCCGTTTCAGGATGCGTTGCGCGACCGCCTGATCACGTATTTCGACCTGAAAAACCTCACCCACAAACCCAAATTGGTGGCGCTGACAAGCTGCGGGGAGGGTTCCGGCGTGACGACGATTGCGGCCGGCCTGGCGGCTTCGCTTTCGGAGACCGGCGAGGGCAACGTGTTGTTCGTCAATATGAATGAGCAGGGTTCGGCACACCAGTTTTACCGGGGCAACCCGGCTTGCGGGCTGGAGGACGCCCTGGAACTGGAAAGGCGCGACACGGCCCTGGTGCAGGAAAAGCTTTACGTGGTCAGTGAAAACCAGAACGGCGACAAGCTCCCGCGCTCCCTGCCCAAACACTTCCAGCACCTGGTGCCCAAACTCAAGGCCAGCGACTATGACTACATCATCTTCGACATGCCGCCGATCAGCCAGGTCAGTGTCACCTCGAAGCTGGCCCGGTTTATGGACATCTCGCTGGTGGTGGTCGAAGCCGAGGAGACCGACCGGGAGGTCGTCAAGCGGGCCAGCTCCTTCCTGGCCCAGTCCGGCGCCAATGTCGGTGTGGTGCTGAACAAGACCCGCACCTACGGTCCCCAGCGCCTCCACCAGAATCTGTGAGGCCACCGGGCGCCCGCCCCCTCGCCCCCTGCGCAACTGTCAACTCTCAACTCGCTCGCGTGTTTCGCAACCGGTTATATTACGGCGTCAAGCCGCTGGTCCCCCTCTCCGCCCGCCTGGCGGTCCGCCGGTGGTTCGCGCTCAGAAAGCGCGACAAGGTCCAGGATGTGTGGCCCATCCTGCCCGGCTCTGAGCGGCCCCCCAAGGGCTGGCCCGGCTGGCCCGTGGGCAAGCAATTTGCCTTGGTCCTCACTCATGATGTCGAAGGTCCAGCCGGCGTGGCGAAGGTTCGGAAATTGATGGCGCTGGAGCAAAAGCTCGGCTTCCGGTCGGCCTTCAACTTCATCCCCGAAGGCGGAAAATACACCGTCTCCAAAGAATTGCGCGACGAATTGGCGGCAAACGGCTTCGAAGTCGGCATCCACGACCTCTACCACAACGGCAAGCTCTTCCTGCAGAAAAGGGAATTCAGCCGCAACGCTGTCAAGATCAACCAATACCTCAAGGACTGGGGCGCCGTCGGGTTTCGCTCCGGCTTCATGCTTCACAACCTGGATTGGATTCACGACCTCAACGTCCAATACGACGCCTCGACCTTCGACACGGACCCATTCGAACCCCAACCCCAAGGCCAACACACTGTCTTCCCCTTCCGGGTCCCGAGGAACGTTGAACCGCCAGGCAACAAAGCAGCCAGGGCAGACCGCTCTTCACGCCTGAGTTCCTTTGCGGTGCAACCTGCGGACTCGGACTTCGGACCTCGGACCTCGGGCTTCAATTCGACGGGCTACGTTGAATTGCCCTACACCCTCCCCCAGGACTCCACCCTGTTCCTAATCCTCGGGGAGCGCCATCCGGACATCTGGTTCCAGAAGCTGGACTGGATCGCTCGCCACGGCGGCATGGCCTTGGTGAATGTGCATCCGGACTACCTCCGGTTTGAGGACGAAGCCAACTCCGGGATGACCTACCCGGTCGAGCTCTATGCGTGTTTCCTGAATTACGCGCGCCAGCGCTACGGTGATTTGTTCTGGCATGTTAACCCGGCCGAACTGGCGAGCTGGTATAAGAGGACTCTCGAGGTCGAAAAGCCCAAGCCGAGGCCCGTCATTCCGGGCGCGCGTTTCAGGGAAAGCTGGAAGGAGCAAGACCGTTTGCCCTCGGGCACAGGCGTGCTGGCGGGAAAGCGCGCCGCCGTCGTGCTCTACTCCTATTACGCAACGGATCCACGGCCCAAGCGCGAGGCGGAGGCGATGGCCCGGGCGGGGATGGAAGTCAATGTTTTTTGCCTGCATCGGGAGCCGAACATGCCGTTGCATGAGCGCATCAATGGAGTCAACGTCTTTCGCTTCCCGATGAGGCGGCGGCGCGAGAGCAAGTTGACGTATGTCGCGCAGTATATCGGCTTTCTGCTCGGCTCGCTGGCGCTCGTCTCACTGCGCACGCTCTGGCGGCGCTACCAGCTTGTGTACGTGCACAACATGCCGGATGTGCTGGTCTTCAGCGCGCTGCTGCCGCGCCTTTTGGGGGCCAAGGTGGTCCTGGACTTGCATGATCCGATGCCCGAGTTGTTCCAGGGGGTGTATTCGGTGCGCCCGAACCACATTTTTGTCCGGTTTCTCAAGACGCTCGAGCGGCTTAGCATCGCCTTCGCGCATCAGGTCATCACCCCCAATTCCGCCTTCAAAGACCTGTTCGTTTCCCGCGGTTGCGCGCCCGAAAAGATCGAGGTCGTGATGAACACCCCGCTGGCGACGGTCTTCCACCCGGAGGAGGCCGCGCCGGGGCAACCGGCGCCGGCCGAGCGGGATTTTGTTTTGATGTACCATGGCCTGCTGGTCGAGCGCCATGGACTGGATTTGGCCGTGCGAGCCGTCGCCCAGTTGCGCGAGCGCCTCCCGCAACTGAAACTGCGCTTTTATGGCGAGCCGACCGCCTACATGGCGGGGGTGATGCGGCTGGCGCGAAGCCTGAATTTGGAAGACGTGGTCGAGTTCCATCGGTTCCGGCCGCAGGATGAAATCGCCAAAGCGATCACCACCATTGACCTGGGCATCATTCCCAACCGGCTGAATCCGTTCACCGCGATTAACATGCCGACGCGGATTTTCGAGTACCTGGCCGTAAAGAAGCCAGTAATCGTTTCGCGCACAAAAGGCATTCGCGACTATTTTGCGGAAGACTCGCTGATTTTCTTCGAGCCGGGAGAGGTCGAGGACCTGGTGCGGAAGATTGAATGGGCCTTTTTGCACCCGGCTGAGGTCCGGACGACCCTGGAGAAGGGTCTGGCTGTGTACCGGGAGCACCGATGGGAACTGGAGGAGCAGAAGCTGCTGGGCAGCCTGGCCCGCCTGCTGGCGCCGGCACGAGACCGCCGCCACGGCATGCCGGCGGCCGCGCGGCCCAGGCGCATCTGCATGGTGACCTACTCCAATTATGAAACCGACAACCGCGTGATGCGCTACGCGGAAGAACTGGCTCGCCAGGGAGACACGGTGGAAGTTCTCGCCCTCAAGAATGACCCGAGCCAGGCGGACACGGATATGGTCGGGCAGGTCAAGGTCAGCCGGATTCAGTCCCGGCACCGCAAGGACGAGAAGACCAGGGCGGCCTACCTGCTGCCTATCCTGAGGTTCTTGATCGTGGCCTCGCTGCGCCTGGCCTGGCGCCAGTTCCGGCGACCCTACGACCTGGTCCACGTGCATAACGTCCCGGACTTCCTGGTCTTCGCCGCCTGGCTGCCGAAGCTGGCCGGCGCCAAGGTCATCCTGGACATCCACGACATTCTCCCGGAGTTCTACGCGAGCAAGTTCAAATCGCCCTCAGGCAGCTTGGCCATAAACACGCTGAAGCTGGCGGAACGCAAGTCGGCCCGATTCGCGGACCACGTCATCATTTCCAACCACCTGTGGCGGGACAAGTACTCGACGCGGACGGGGGTGAACGGGCGCTGCAGCGTTTTCATCAACAATGTTGATGCTGCCGTCTTCCGGCCGCGCGCCCGCACGCGCAGTGACGGCAGGCTGATCGTCCTTTTCCCAGGCGGCCTGCAGTGGCACCAGGGCCTGGACATCGCCATCCGCGCCTTCAAGCGGGTCGCTGCCAAATTGCCCAATGCGGAGTTTCATATTTACGGCGATGGCAATATGAAGGACCAGCTCAAGGCTATGACCCAAGAACTCGGGCTGGGGGAGAAGGTCCGGTTTTTCAGGCCGCTGCCCGTGCATCAGATCGCGGAAATCATGGCCAACGCGGACCTGGGTGTGGTGCCCAAGCGGGCCGACTCCTTCGGCAACGAAGCTTACAGCACGAAGATCATGGAATTCATGTCCCTGGGTGTCCCGGTGGTCGTTTCGAGCACGAAAATCGATCATTACTACTTCGATGACTCGGTCGTCCGCTTCTTCGAATCGGGCAACCACGATGCCCTGGCCGAGGCCATGCTCGAGGTCCTGCGCGACACTGGCCTGCGCCGTCGTCTGGTCGCCAACGCCTCCGAATATGCCGCGCGCAACAGTTGGGAATCCCGCAGAACCGACTATCTGAGCCTGGTGGACAGGTTAATCCAGAGTTGAGAGGTTGAGCCGGCGAGCAGTTGACCGTTCAACTCTGCGCCGTCTCAACCCTGCAACTCCCTATAGACCGTGCGTCTCGACCGTTTCATCACCCTGAACCTCGTCCAGCCCTTCCGCCGGGCACTCCGCCCTGTGGCCGCACTGGACACGTGGCACTTTACCCCTGGCACGCTCCCTTCTCCCCTTTCTACTCCCCACTTCCCGGTCCCCATCCTGATGTATCACAGCCTCAGCGATGACCCCGAACCTGGCGTTGCCCCTTACTACCGGGTGAACACCAGCCCGCCGGTTTTCCGCCAGCAGATGCAATTCCTCGCCGACCACGGCTACGGCACGCTCACGCTGGACCAGCTCGTAACGATGCTTCGCAGTCCGGCCACTGGTCACTCCGCGCTCCCCGCTCCCCACTCTCGACTGGTTGTAATCACGTTCGACGACGGCTTCCGCAACTTCTACACCGAGGCATTTCCCGTCCTCCAAGAACACGGCTTCACCGCCACCATGTTCCTCCCCACCGCCTTCGTCAGCGAGGCCGCCCTTGGCCATCGGAGGGGAGAGGGATCAAGGGTGAAGGCCCCATTCCGCAATGCGCACTTGGAATTCCTGACTTGGAACGAGGTCCGCGAGCTGCACCAGGCCGGCATCCAGATCGGCTCCCACACCGTGAGCCACCCGAGGCTCGTGGAACTCGGCTGGGCGGAGATCAAAACTGAACTCTCCGATTCAAAATCTGAAATCGAACAGCGCCTTGGCGAACGGATCACCGGTTTTTGTTATCCGTACGCTTTCCCGCAGGGCAATCGCCTGTTCGCGCGTCAATTCAGCGCGCTGCTGGGCGAGACGGGTTACACCTGCTGCACGACTACCGAGGTGGGTCGCGTGCAACCAGGAGATGACCCGCACCGCCTCAAACGCCTGCCGGCGAATTCACTCGACGATCTCGCGTTGTTCGCGGCCAAACTCGACGGCAATTACGATTGGCTGGCTGGGCCACAGGCCCTGGTCAAGAAACTCAAGCCCCGCGCCGGCGTCCGGCCATCAGCTTTCAACCTTGAGCCATCAACGACTTTCGTGCGGCCATGACCAGCCCCGCCTACGTGATCATCACGCTCGCGCGAAACGAAGGGGAGCGAATTCAAAAGACCATCGACTCGGTCGTAAAGCAGAACGGTCCGCCCCTCGAAGTGGGTGCTGGTGGACGACGGTTCCACCGATAAAACCGGCGCGCTCATTGATGCCGCCGCCAACCGGCATTCGTGGATCAGCGCCCTCCACCGCCCCGACCGCGGCTTTCGGAAGCAGGGCGGCGGTGTCATCGAGGCCTTCTATGACGGGTTCGAGTTGGTGGAACGGGAGTCATGGGATTTCCTGGTCAAGCTGGATGGGGACCTGGAATTCTCCGCAGACTACTTCGAGAATTGCTTGAGCCGGTTCGCGTCTGACAGTCAGCTTGGCATCGGGGGCGGGAGGATTTACGGCGAGTTCAACGGCGCCCTGGTGGAGGATTCACCCGGCGACCCTCCGTTCCACGTGCGCGGCGCGACCAAGATTTACCGCCGCGCCGCTTGGCAAGCGATCGGCGGCCTCATCAAGGCCCCGGGCTGGGACACGTTGGACGAGGTAAAGGCCAATATGCTCGGCTGGCGAACTTACTCCTTTAAGGAGCTGCGGGTGCTGCAACTCAAGCCCACCGGCTCCGCTGACGGTTCCTGGCAGAATTGGGTCAAGAACGGCCGGGCTAATTACGTGGTCGGCTATCACCCCATCTTCATGCTCGTCAAGTGCGTGAAAAGACTGCGCGAAAGACCTTACGGGGTAGCTGGCCTGGGGCTGCTGATCGGTTTCATCAGCGGTTACGTCAAGGGAGTGCCTCGCGTTAGGGACCGGGAGTTGATTAACTACCTTCGCCAACAGCAAATCAATCGTTTGCTCTTGCGGCCGAGCTTGTGGGATTCCTCCAACTCCGGCGGGCCGGAACAGACCGGCGCGGCGCAACTCCACCCTTAGACATGGGCGACTTCCTGCTCGACCTCAGACCCTCTGGCGAGCGCCTGCTCGGCAAAGCCGCCGAGTTCTTGCGTTTCTTCCCGGATATGCGGGTGGATCGGTTCGACCTTCCGGAGTTCAGCCTGTTGCTGAGTTCTTTCGGACAACGTCCAACTGTGGGGCCCCTGCCGCGGGCCGGACAGTTCGCTGCTGGTCGCGCTCTCGGGCCGCGTGGCCCTGGGGCAGAAACAATGGGATGAGGCGGCGACAATGGAGGGGCCTGGCGGGCTGGCGTGCAAGTGCATTTCCAGTCTGTATCGTAAAGGGGGTATTGCCGAGCTGGAGCGCCTGAGTGGCAATTTCGTCGCCGTAGTGTTTGACCACCTGGCTCGCCAGCTCTTTATAGTGACCGACCGGTGGGGCCTTTTTCCGGCCTTCCGGTTTGACGGCGGCAAGGGCCGGCTGGTTTACGGCTCGCACCCGGATGCGCTGGCCGATGCCATCGAGGAAAGCCGGAATTGGGACCTCACCTCTTTTGCCGAGTTCGTCCTGACCGGCAAGCTTTCGCCGCCCTTTACTTATTATCAGAAGATTCAATCTCTGCCCGCCGGCAGCACGACGACCGTGGCTTTCCTGGGCGAGGGCCGGTTGTCAGAGAAGAATCGGAGCTATTTTCAGTTTCAATTCGATCCGCAACCCGAGCAGCAGCTTCAGGGGCTGGCGGAGCAATTTGCCGCCGCCTTCAAGCAGGCCGTTGCCAGGCGCACGTGGCCGGTTCTCGGGCGCTGTGCGGTGGCCCTGAGCGGCGGGCTTGATTCGCGCACCGTGCTTTGCGCCGCCCCGCAACGCGAGAACCTCATCACCTTCTCCTGCTTCGATGAAGAAAACCGCGAATCGCGAATCGCCGGCGCCATCGCGCGCGAGGCCGGCGCCCGGTTTGTGCCGCTCAAGCGCCGCTTTGATTATTACGGGGAAAGCGCAGCCCTGGGCGTTAAAATCTCGGCCGGCATGGGCTGTATCGCCAGCAATCATTTCCTGGGGTTCCGGCAGGAACTCCGGGAACTGGGCGTCGAGAACCTGTTGACCGGCTGCTACTGTGACTATTTGTTCAAAGGTCTGGCGCTCAACCGGCAGGTCAACCGCCTGACCACGCGGGAGAGGCTTGCCCCCTTCGGTTTTTCCTACGACTTCGGGCATTTTTCATCCGATACGGATTTAGGGGCCAGGGTGGGAAATCGGCTCGAGGGGATTTTTCCCCCGGAAGTGCGCCGCTGTCAAAACGAGTCCGGAGTGCTTGAGGTCGAGCGGCGCCGCGTATTCCCGTTGTTGTACGAAGAGGATAATGCCGAAAGAACCATCCCGCAACGCGTTATGGGATGGTACGTGCCCATTGCCCAGGGGGAATTGCTGGACGTGGCGCTGAAGATGTCATGCTCGATGAAACTGAACCGCAGGTTGTTTGTCGAAATGGTTGCTCGTGTTTGCGGTGAGCGGGTCTGCGCCATTCCCGATGCCAATACCGGCGCACCCGTGGGCGCCCCCGTTTGGCGCGAAGCCATGAGCGTGCACACACGGCGCCTGGCCGGCTTGGCAGCTAAACTCAAGCTGTCGAATGCCACCAACGGTTCCTGGCTCAATTGGACCCACTATGCTCGGCATAGCGCCGTCGTGAAAGCCCTCTGGTCCTCCCCCACCGCCGACGCCCTGGACGTGTTTGCGCTGGTTCTGGGCAAAGATGGTTTCTCTGGCGACATCAACGCTTACGGCGGTTGTCGGGTTTACCTCTTTTTGCAGCTCCTGACTCTCAAACTCTGGTTTGACCAGCGGTCTTGATGAAACGTCTGATCAAACTCGCTATCAGCCTCGCGGTGCGCTGCGGCGATACCCTGGCAGCCTTTCTGTCGAGGGTCATCGTCCGGGAGCTGCACCCGACGGGCGTGGTTCTCTACTATCATGGCATCGAACCCTCGCAGCGGGCCCGGTTTGCCGGCCAAATGGACGAAGTCATCCGGCTTACCCGCCCGGTGCCGGCCGGCATCGCTTCGCTGCCTGAGGGCGCGACGCACTGTTGCGCGGTCACTTTCGATGACGGTTTTGTGAGCGTGCTCGAAAATGCCCTGCCCGAACTGGAAGCCAGACACATCCCGTCAACCATTTTTGTGCCAACCGGCAACCTGGGCGAACCTCCGGCTTGGATTAAAAGGCCCTCGCCGCGCGCTCGTTGTGAGGTCATCATGTTCGACGGACCAGCTCAAAGCCTTGAGCCGGCGCGAGTTGGTAACCGTGGGCTCTCATTCCGTTTCTCACCCCAATTTCCTGAAACTTGAGCCGGCACAGGCGCGCCGGGAATTGGGCCAATCCAAGGCCGACCTGGAACGAATCCTCGGCCGGAAAGTGAACTTGTTCAGCTTTCCGCACGGCGCCTGCGATGCCACGACTGTCGAGACGGCAAGAGCCACCGGGTATGAACGCGTCTTCACGATTGACCCCACCGCCGACTTCGCCGTGCGGGAGGGATTTGTTTTTGGGCGGGTGCTTGCCGACCCAAGTGATTGGCCGATTGAATTTCGTCTGAAGCTCCTGGGCGCTTACCGTTGGCTCGGGAAACGCCCGCACCTGCTCAGAAACCCATCCTGCTCGACCAGTCGGCCTGAGGAGGCCCTGACCTGGTCTTCGGAAAGCCGGTAGAGCCCCCTTGCGCACTATCCAAGCACAGTCAATGGCTCCGCCTCGGGCGGTGAGTCCGTCTGGTTTCACCGCCTCAGTGGACCGCATTGAGGAGCGTGAATGGCACGAGTGCCTCACGCTATTCGCCGATGCAACCGTCTATCAGACCTGGGCCTACGGCTCGGTCTCCTGGGGCCGGAGAAGCCTGAGTCACCTGGTGGTGCGAGAGGGCGAGCGGGTGGTGGGCATGGCCCAATTTCGCATCGTCCGCGTGCCGCTCCTGGGCACCGGGATTGCTTACCTGCGGTGGGGCCCTCTTCACCGTCTTCATGGCTCGGAGGGGGACCCTTCGGTTCTGCGCGCGTTGATTGAGGCTATTACTGACGAATACGTCCGGCGCCGCGGCCTGCTGGTGCGCATCGTCCCCAATGCTTTCCAAGCTGATTCGCAAGGCCGGACCATTGAAAAAGCGTATGCCGCGGCCGGCTTTAAACCTAACACCCGTGTTCCTCAGTACCGCACGATCCGCGTCGATCTCTCGGCCCCGCCCGACCAAATGCGCAAACGCCTGGATCAAAAATGGCGGAACCAGTTGAACGGGGCGGAGCGGAACGGACTCGAAATCATCGAGGGCACGAGCGAGGGGTTGTTTGACCGTTTTGCCGGCATTTATCGGGAACTGCTCGAGCGCAAACAATTCGATACCACGGTCGATATTGAGGAATTCCGGCGCATCCAACGGGAACTGCCCGATCACCTGAAAATGCCCATCCTGCTGGCGGAGAAGGAAGGCAAGCTGATGGCGGGCCTGGTCGCCAGCGCGTTGGGGGATACCGGCATTTACCTTTTGGGCGCCACCAGCGCCGAGGGCGCCAAGGCCAAGGGCTGGATCCTCCTCCAGTGGCGCATGATGCAGTGGCTCAAGGAGCGCGGCTGCCGGTGGTACGATCTGGGCGGCATCAATCCCGAAAAAAATCCGGGCGTTTGCCACTTTAAATCGGGCCTCGGCGGCCAGGAGGTTGTTCAGTCTCACCGGCACGAACTCAGCGGCAGTATGCGGAGCCGGCTCTGCGTTTCAGCCGGTGAAAACCTCAAGCGGGCGGCGGCCTTTTTCAAGGCCTCCCGTTCGGGCGGCGGGACTATTGCCCGAGCTTGAGCGGCAGGGGGGACCGCTTCACCTTAAGCTGTGAAAATCATCCAGGTCGAAGCGCTGCGGATTGACGGCACGGAAACGAAAAGATGAGCTTGCCATTGAACGTCGCACTCGTTGTCGTCCTTTTGATCCCACTGTGGGTCCTGCTGCGGCGGGACTTTATCAAAGGACTGGCTTATGGCGTGTTTGTTTGTGTGTCGATGCCGACTTACCTTCGCATCCAGGTGCCGGGCAATCTGCCGCAGCTCACCATATACCGCCTCGTCCTGATCATCGTGTTCTTTTTCTGGCTCCGCAACCGGAGTCGCGTTCACAGGCTGTCGGCGGTCCCGCTCTTTGGCGCGTTCTGCTTCTGGGCGCTGGCGGATTTAGCATCGCTCCTGCTCACCAGCGGCGATGCCGTTGTGGGGCTCAAACGCTACCTGGATTTCGTGCTGGAAACGGCGGTCTTCTTTTTAGTGCTGGTAACCAGTCTCCGTCAAAGGGAGCAGGCCTTGAGGATTCTGCGCGCGGCTTGCCTGGGCGCAACCCTGGTGGCAACTCTTGCCTTCGTCGAAAAATATACGGGTACAATCCGGTCAAGTACGTCGAGTTCGCGTCTCCGGCGGATCCGGACTCGCCGGAGTACGTGGCGCCTACCAGAGATATCGTCTCGAGCTATCAACACCGCATTCTGCTCGGCACCGGCATGGCCATGGCGTTCCCGGCGGTTCTTGCCCTAATGCTGACGGTCGAACAGGCCTCGCGCAAGCGGGCCGCCCGGTGGCTGTCCTTATCCCTAATCGTGGCGGCCTGCTATTTTTCAAACAGCCGGGGACCGTGGCTGGCGGCGGCGCTTGCCGGAGCGACGCTCATGGTCTTTGGGCGCGCCGCCACACGCAGGAAATTGGCGCTGCTCCTGCTGCTCGCTGTGGTCGTGCTGCTGGCCCGGCCCGGAATTCTCCGATCCTGGACCAACGACCTCAAAGCCACTGCCGACAGCGACTCTCTGAAAGGGGGCACTTTCAGGTACCGCCTCGAGCTGTGGGATATCGCTTGGACGCAGATTTCCACCTCGCCCGTTCGGCTTCTCTTTGGCTGCGGCCCGGGATGCGGTTTTGGCTCGACTGTCAGCTGGAAACTCTCCTATCGGGGCGGCAAGGAGTGGGAAGTCTGGAGCTGGGACAACCACCTGGCCTATGATTTGTACCAGTCCGGCCTGGTGGGTTTGGCGGCTTCCCTTACCCTTTATGGCGCCGTGTTGCTGGGAGCTTGGCGTTTCTGGCGGCGGGCTGGGCCATACGAGAAGGAGATAATGGCGTGCTTGCTGGCGAGTGTTGCCGCCTACGCCTTTATGCTGACCAACGTGCTTATGTTCACCAAGCCGGTGAACTTCCTCTTCTGGTCGCTTGCGGCGGTGACCTTTGCCATCGGCCGGAACCCCGAGGCCCAGGAGGCCGAGGAAGACAGCAATGCCGAGCCGGAGGCGCGCGTGCCGTTGGCCCTGGAAATGGCACAGCCAACGTGCGGGTCTTCGTGAACTGGCGACCGATCCAGCCTGTACCTGGCAATGCGCAGGAACTTTTTACCTGCCCTCAATGGAGGATTGACTCCATCGGCCGGCCGCGATGCGTTTGCGGCTGGGCAGCGAGAAGGACAAAAAGAGCCAGGAATCGTCCAGAAACAGGACAGAACTGGCGAGGTCGGGGACGCCCCCCGGTCGTCTGCCGTAAACGCGGCCCGGTGGCAAGGTTCCTGCTCCCTTGGGAGGAACGCCGATGAGCCTGAGGTATCGCCGCCGGGACGGCCAGGCGTTTGCGGCCAACATTGCTGGGCCTCACAACCTTATGACGCTACTATGCTCAAAAGAGTAGCCACTTTTGCAGTTCTGCTCCTGTTCTCAGGAATCGGCGCTTGGGCTGGCACCTATTACGTCTCGACTTCCGGGAATGATGCCAACGTCGGCTCACAAGCCAGTCCCTGGCGGACTCAGCAGCACGCGTTGAA
Source organism: uncultured bacterium (assembly GCA_963713735.1). Taxonomy (GTDB): domain Bacteria; phylum Verrucomicrobiota; class Verrucomicrobiia; order Limisphaerales; family UBA8199; genus CAVQND01. The sequence goes on along the minus strand of CAVQND010000002.1, from coordinate 202,873 downwards.
TGTGATGCAGCCGGGGGACACGACGCTCGTTCAGCCGGGGATTTACACGAACGCCTACCTGTTCAAGACGATGGCCGGCGGCTCGGCAAACCTGCCCATTACGCTCCGGGCCAACGGCCCGGTGACGAACAGCATCACCGGTTTTGAGATTGATAATCCGTGGTTCATTCTGGACGGCTTTGTATGGGACGGGATTAGCCAGGGGCGAAACAACGTGGCCATCTACTTCACGACCAATGGCAGCTACTCTCAGGTGATCAACAACACCATCCAGCACTCGGCGCCAGGCATCAGCGGCATTGGCTGGCTCTACATGGACCCGGACGCAAACGGCATCCGGCACGCGGGAGGAAGTTGCAACTGTTTGGTCAGCAACAACACCTTGGTTGACCTCAAAGGCGCCCAGGTATTTCTCGCCAAGGGCACCAACAACCTCATCATCAAGAATCTGGTCAGGGATATTCAAACGTGCGATTTGTGCTATGCGGATGGAGCTGACATCACCTACCGGCAGAACGTCTTCACCAACGTCTATGACGTGGAGGGCATGGGCGTGCATCCCGACTGTATGCAAACGCACGCGGATTTGTTTTGGGAAGAAAGCTATAACGTCGTGATTGAGCGCAACACGTTTGTGGATTGCAACATAGCCCTGAGCCAACTGACGGCCGACCTGGTCGGTTGGGCCAATATCAGCAACGCCACCATGGGCGCTTACACCGTCAATGCCCAAATCCCGGGAGAATCAGTCGCCGAACCATTATCGGACCCGGTGTTTGTCAAGGTGTCCACGAGCAGCGGCGGGTTGATAGCGACCAATGGCAATGTTGTGACTATCAAAGGAACGCCTGTCAGCGGTTCATCGTTGGTCGTGAGCAATTCCAGTTGCGTTGGAACGACGGGCTGGATGGAGCTGGACGGGGGCACAATCAGCACCAACATCGTAGGGGTGAACAACTCCAACTGGCACATTCGGAACAATCGGTTTATTCGGTGCGGCAACGGAGGGACTGGCTTGGGGGTTGCGAGCATTGATTTGCCGCAGTGCTACTGGTACAACAACGTCTTTTATCAATGCTGCACGAACGTCGGCGGGATACTCAATTTCGCCTTTTACTCGACTAATTTGATGAGCCGGGGCATCTCGACCAACGGCGGCGCGTGGAACAATGCTTTCATTTCGTGTGGCAACGCCCATAACGATGGTTGGTGGAATCTGATCGATGCGAGTAGCGGCCAGGGTGTAAGCCCAAACTCGTGGGGTATGTTCTGCGACTACAACCTGGTCGTGGACTGGACCGGATCGGCCTGGGTGGCAAAGGCGGGGTTCACGGAGGCTCACGGACTCAACCTGGGCAGCGATCCCCTGGTTGCGAATTACCGGCCTATGTTTGGCAGTCCTCTGATTGGCCGGGGGACAAACTACATGGGTCTCAGCTCCAATGACTACGAAGGCTGGCCGAGGCCGGCCTCGGGGACGTGCGACATCGGCGCCTTCCAGTTCGACACGAATCTGGTGGTGTATTTGGATTTCGAGGAGGATTTGAGTCAAAACAAGATCCAGGATGTGAGCGGGTATTCCCACGACGCCATCAACTTTAACCCAAGCAACTGGATTACGGCGGCGCCGGGTGTCTTTTGGGAGGCCGGGCAGTGGACGGTTGTGGGCGTGATGACCAATGACCCGGGCCAAACCTATAACCTCTCGCAGTATGCGGGGATTACTAACCTGGCAGGCATTGACTTCATCACCAATGGAACGATCTCGGTTTGGGTGCAGTGGGCGACCAACGCGGAACGGTGGGACACGATTTTGGACGCGGGTTACCAGCGGGCTTATTCAGCGCAGCCGAGCCTGGCGACCAACTCGTGGGCCTTGCACTACGGCTCTGCGAACCTGAGCGACACTCCGGTTGGCCCCATCTTCAAGCTGTATTCGGATGATTTGAACAACCCGTACACGCTGATTTCGTGGACGCAACCAAGGGATGGCAGTAATTGGTGGCATATTGCCGTGACATGGACGGGGACAAACAATACGGTGGTCGGCTATCAGAACGGCCAGGCGATTCAAACCAACACTCTGGGTGGCGCACAATATCTAAGGGTAAGCGGATCGCCGACTCCGCCGTGGATTTCTGTCGGCGCGATGCAGCATGACGGGACGCCGGAATGGGGCGACAACAAATACCCGAACTCAGGCTTTTTCAAGGGGAAAATGGACGATTTGAGGATCTACAACCGGCCCCTGTCCGCCGCGGAAGTGCAAAATCTGTATGCGGGCGCCAGCGTGCCAATGCAGGGTGCTGCGCCGCCGGGGGACCCGCCGCCGGGGGACTCGCCTGTGATTACGGCGCAGCCACAGAGTACAAATGTTGCTGCCGGAGGCAGCGTGACCTTCACCGTCGCCGCCACGGGGACCTCGCCCCTGCTTTACCAGTGGCTCCTCAATGGCGAGGGCATTGCCGGAGCTACCGCGAGCACGTACGTGGACAATGATGCGCAGCCGGATGACGCCGGCCTTTACTCCGTGGTCATCAGCAATCCCGCGGGCTCCATTACCAGCAGTAGTGCCACGCTGAGCGTGATTACTCCGCCCGTCATTAGCGCCCAACCGCAAAGCCTCGTTGTCAATGCCGGGGCCAGCGCGGCGTTCTCGGTTCGACGCCAGCGGCGGTCCGCCGCTGGCTTATCAGTGGCTTTTCAACGGCGCCACCATCCCGGGCGCCACGGCCAGCGCCTACACCAAGAACAACGCGCAACCGGCCGACGCCGGTAATTACTCAGTCACGGTATCGAACCTCGGCGGTGCCGTCCCCAGCACGCCGGCGGTGCTGACCGTGACGAACTCGGCCGGGATCGCTTCCGATTCGAGCCTCAAGCTTCACTTTACCTTCGACCAGGGTTTTACGAATGGCCGTGTTGCCGATGTCAGCGGCAATGGCAACGACGGGTGGCAGTTCAATCCCACCAACTGGATCACTGCGGTCAGCGGCGTCCTTGGGGGGACGGCAGCGCAATTCTCATATGTCGGCCTGATAACGAACGGCTCGGGGGAAGCGTTGCCGTTCTCCCAATACATCGCCGTCACGAATCTCGCCGGAATTGCCATGCTTACCAACGCGACGATCAGCTTCTGGGCGCGCTTTGACACCAACAGTGACACGACCATGCGCCTGCTGGACAATGGCTATTCTGCGGCTTATGCGGCCGACCCAAGCGCGGCGTCAAACTCCTGGTCGCTGGGCCGTAATTATGGGGCCTGCCTCAGCTTGTTGGTTTACCCCTCCGGCGGCGCGCGACAAAGCCTGGTCAACTGGCCCAACAACGTTAATGCGAGCAGCTTGTCCAGCCCCAACTTTCACCTCTATGCCGTCACCCTCGATTGCCCGAACAACCAGGCTATCGCGTACTACGATGGCGCACCCGTCATGACCAATGCCATCAACCTGCCTTGGATTCGCGTCTATGGTGGCGCTGCGGCGCCTTGGCTGTGCGTCGGAGCCGCCTCCGCTGATGGCGTGCCGCAGTGGGGGAGCGCCTCCTCTCCGCATTCAGGTTTTATGGCCGGCGGGCTGGGCGATCTGCGGATTTACAACCGCGCGTTGTCAGCGGGGGAAGTCGGAGAGCTGTTCTCGCCCTCGCCCTCGCCGTCGCCTGGTCCCACCCTCCCAGGAATCTGGTGGTAATCCCCATCAGACCGTAGGGCCTGCCGGAGCGGGGCCTTGAGGCCGCTTCACGGCATGACAGGGCGGGCTGGCCGACAAAGCTCAGGCGCCAGCTATTTATCACTCTGAGGCGGCGTAGGCGCCGCGAACCATCCGGCCGGGTTGGCGTCGGCTTACGCAAACCTGTGCGGTCCGAATTGTATGGTCTCCGTCTGCCAGTCATCGTCCCAACTCTTCTGTGCAAGGCCCCTGTGACTCGCAATCCCGGGCGGTAGAGGCCGCCTTCAAGGGAAGCGATCTAAAGTGTCACCTCAAAACCAGTTTCGCAGACCTGGATGGCCTGCGCGCGGATTGGGATGAGGCAGTCGTTCAATTGGGCGGCTCCATCTACATGTCCTATGACTGGGTGCGGACTTGGTGGGAAGTCTATGGCGCGGGCCGTGAGCTGCGCGTCTTCCTGTTCTATTCAGCCGGAAAAATCGTCGGCATTGTGCCTATTTACGTGGATGCGTTAGGGTTCTGGCCAGTCCAAATCAGAGTGGCCAGGCTGTTGGGGGCGAGCATTCCCCCCAAAGTGTTCGACCCGCCATTGGATGAAGTATTGGCGGAAGCGATGTTCGAGCGGATTCTGCTGCAACTGTTCCAGGAGGACGGTTGTGATCTCCTGAGCTTCGGGCCGGTGTCGGATCTGCACGGGCCTACCGAGGCGCTGCGGCGAGTGTGCGCTGCCCGAAAGAGCCTTGTCGCAAGGCACCAAGTTGTCCCGGAGGGTGTGCACGCGCTTTTCGCTCTGCCAGGCAGCCTGGAGGATTATTTTGGAGGTCTAAGCAAGAGCGAACGCAAGAAGCGGAAGTATGAGCTCAGACTCTTGCAAAAGGAATGCGAGGTGAAGACGGACGTGGTGAGCGATGCGGCGGGCGTGGAGCGGGAGTTTGGCCGTTTCGTTGCGCAGCACGCCGCTCAGTGGGAGGTGGAGGGCAGACCGGGTCATTTCGGGGCCTGGCCGCGGGCCAAGGAATTCAATGAATCTTTGGTGAAGGCGCACGGGCGGTTAGGACGGGTCCGGTTTATTCGAATTGTGGCCGATGGCCGGCTGGTTTCAAGCCAATACGTCTTCGCGTTTGGGGACTGGTATTTCTGGGAACTGCCCGCCCGGACTATGGGGCGTGAGCTGGGACAGGCTCAGTTTGGGTGCCGCGGGCGCCATCAGCATGATCGAGGCCGCCATCCGGGAGGGCAAGACGCGGGTGCAAGGCGGCTTGGGCCACTATGACTACAAGTTGAAGCTAGGCGCCGAGGAACACGCGGTGAGCACGGTGCGAGTGGTGGCGAAGCGCGCCGGCAACCGCTTCCGCATATTCCTCTTCAACGCACTCAGGCTGTGCCTGCTTCACGCTTACCTCAAAGTGTGGTACCGCCGCATCACTCCCCGCTTGCCGGCAGTGTTTCGCAAACCACAATGGAATCTCTGGCTGCGACTGGATTTCTAAAGCCGCGTGACGCAAATGGCTGTTGATCTCAACGCTCCAGCGGTCCGGCAGGACGAGGGTGAAGGCTCTTGGGGAGGCCCTCGAGTCATCGGACCATCGGTTCGAGGGCTTTTCTGTGCGGATTGCGACCTCCCGGGGCGAAGTGGAGGGATGGCGCGAGGTGTGGAGCCAGTGGCAGTGGCATCCTAATGCGGATATCGACTTTTACTTGCTTATTACCGAACTGTGGCAAGACTGGGCGAGGCCACTGGCGATTCGGCTGGAGTGGAACGGCAGCCCGGTGGCGATGCTGGCTGGCCGCCTCGAGGTGGCGGAGGATGATTTCCGCCTGGGGTATCTCCGGCTGTTTGGCCTCAAGGTGCGGCGGCTGAACGTCGTGACCGGGGGGTGGATGGGCAATGCCAGCGGTGAGGCCTCTGCCCGCCTGATCTCGGAACTTCGCCGCGTTCTGAAGGCGCAAAGGATCGATTACGCGCTCATCGGTAATATCCCGACCGACTCCACGCTGTATGCCATCGCCAGGGGCGCCCCCGGTTTGCTGACCAGGGATTATGTGCCCGACAAAAGCCAGCATTGGAGCATGCACCTGCCTGAGGCCTATGCGGACTTTCTAAAGAGACGCAAAAAGAAGCATCGCTATTGGCTGAACCGCTTACTGCGCGTCCTGGAACAGGAGTTTCCGGGGCGGGTGCGGACCCGCTGCTTCCGCGCCCCTGAAGAAGTGGAGACTTTTTCTGCGGACGCCGAGGAGGTGGCCCGCCTGACTTACCAGCGGCGATTGGGGTCCGGTTTCGTTAATGACGCCGCCCACCAGAGACGATGCCGCCTGGTCGCACAAAATGGCCGGCTCAGGGGTTACGTCCTCTACGTGGATGATCGCCCCAAGGCTTTCTGGTGTGGGACCTTGTACAAGGGCGTGTTCCATCTGGCCTGGACCGGTTACGACCCCGAGTGGAAACAATACGAACTCGGAACCGTCGTCTTTTTGAAAATGGTTGAGGGGCTGTGCGAGGAAAAGATCCGGGAGATTGATTTTGGTTTGGGAGCGGCATTTTACAAGGAGCGATTTGGTGATCGCAGCTCGGAGGAGGCCTCCATCCGCATCTATTCGCCGACGATCCGGGGAGTGGTTATAAACTGCCTGCGGACCACACTCGAGCTTGCCTCCCGAGGGGCGAAAGCGGTTTTAGGTTCGCTGGGGGGGGTGGCCAGGGTGAAAAGATATTGGCGCGACAAGCTCAGCGGGCAGAAGGTGGAGCGTGAAGCAACCTGAACCTGCGCACCGCTGCGGGAGTTGAATTTCGCGGTTGCATGGCAGAGGCGTCACCTCCGCCAAATCACAATGACCAAGTATGACAAACTATCATAAACTGCCTCGCATCCTCTGCGGCCTGCTTTTGAGCCTTGCATTCAACTGCCAAGCGCAAAGCCAGATTACGGACCTTGACCCGAGCCTCAAACTGCATTTTGACTTCGACGAGGATTTCTCCGATGGACGAGTCGTGGACGTGAGTGGCAATGGAAATGACGGCTGGCAATTTAACTCGACCAATTGGATTACGGCAACCAATGGAGTCTTCGGCAGCGCGGCGGCCCAGTTTACCTATGTGGGTTTCATGTCCAATGATGCGCCGCACGTGTACCCGCTCTCGCAATACATCGGCGTGACGAATCTAACGGGCATTTCCATTCTGACCAACGGCACGATAAGCTTCTGGGCACGGTTCGACTCGAATGTGGATACGGCAATTCTCCTGCTGGACAGCGGCTACAACGCGATCTACGCCGGGAGCCCTTCGCTGGCGTCCAATTCGTGGACCCTGGGGCGGGATTTTGCGCCGAACCTGTCGTTCTGGGTCTATCCCGGCGGCGGCGGCGGTGAGCAATGGGTCAGTTGGCCTGACGACACCATCGGACGCGATAATCTCGGCACCACGCAGTTCCATCTCTACACCCTCGCCTTCAACTGCCCAAGCCGCTGGGCAATCGCGTATTACGACGGCCAGCCGTACCAGACGAATATGGTGTGGGTGCCCTGGATCCGGGTTTATGGGTGCCCGTCCATCCAGTGGCTGTGCGTCGGCGCGATGGCACACGACGGCACGCCCTTTTGGGGCGACGATAAGTATCCCAATGCGGGCTACTTTGCCGGCAAGCTGGACGATTTGAGGATCTATAATCGCCCTCTCTCGGCCGGCGAAGTGCAGGCGCTTTACCAGGGTGCGGGCAGCAGGGCCCAATGCCGGCATGTCACCGCCCAACCGGGCGGCTCCAACTCGATGCTGCTCTCTTGGGACACTCTTTCCAATACCTTCTACCAGGTAGAATACCTGTCCAATCTTGCCGCCGGCAATTGGTCGCGATTAGGGCCAGCCGTCTTGGGCGACGGGGGGACCAACCGCATGGTTGACTCAATCCAGGGCCAGTTCATGCGGTTTTACCGGGTTCTGCCTCTGCCCTGAGGTCTCATGAATAGGTGTGTCTCTGCTGCGCAACCAGCCCGGCCGCGATTGAAAAGGGCCCACGCTGAATACGGCCTGGAGCTCCTTTCGCGCCTCAAGGCCAGGCTCTTCACGCTCTTGTTGCGGCCTGGGTTCGGGGCTTGCGGCAAAGGCGTGGTGGTGTGCCCTCCCTTGCGCTTCGCCAATCTCCGGTACTTCCATTTGGGCGACGGCGTCATTGTCCACCGCGACTGCTGGATACACGTGCTTTCCGGCAAGGATGAGCCCAAGGCGCCCAGGTTGGTAATCCAGGCCCAAACCGGCATCGGCATGGGCTCCACGATTTCGGTCGCGAAGGAAGTCGTGCTTGGCAAGTTCGTGATGCTGGCGAGAAACGTGTATATCTCAGACAACAGGCATGCCTTCGAGGATGTCGAGACCCCGATCTCGGCGCAAGGTATTGCCGGAGTCAGCCCTGTAAGGATCGATGACGAGACCTGGCTCGGGCAGAACGTATGTGTGCTCCCGGGAGTCCACATCGGGCGGCATTCGGTCATCGGGGCGAATTCCGTGGTCACTCGCGACATCCCGGACTTCTCCGTCGCAGTCGGCTCGCCGGCGAGGGTTATCAAGCATTATGACGCGAAAAGCAAAACCTGGGTTCAGTGAACAGGACCATTAGTAATCTCATCTTTGCCACCGTTGGGGTCCTGTTTGCGCAGGCCGTCGGAAGCCTGCGCGCTTTCATGCTCGCCAGGCTCGTGGAGCCTTGGGATTACGGGATTTGGACGGGCGCGCAAACGCTCGCGTCGCTTTCGCCCATCATCTGTCTGGGCACGGTGGAAGCCCTGCTGAAGCGGGTCCCGTACTATCGCGGTCGCAATGACATTGAGGGCGTGCGCCGGGTGGAGGACACGGTCTTCGCAACGATCGCGTTGTCGGCGGCGGCCTTGGGAGTCCTGTTCCTGGCCTTCCCTGGCCTCGTCCCGTTCAAGTTCGTAGAGGAGAACCGCCTCGTCGTTCAACTGACCGCCGCGGCGGCTGCGGTCGGATTCTTCAGCTCGTACCTATTATTATTGATGCGCCGCCTACGAGGATTTTAGATCCGTCAGCTTGCTGGACGGGCAGAACTCAATTGGTGGCGCCATCTGCGTTCTGGTTCTGGCCTGGAAGTGGGGGCTGCTTGGCGCGGCCTGCGGCTCCTGCTCGGGGAACTCTCCAACTGGCTCATCTCGGGCCTGGTCTCGGGCCGGGCCCACGGCCATGTCCGGCTGTGCTTCCGGCCCTCGCTTATGGCCGACGCCGTGCGCGTGGGCTTCCCTATCACTATCATTTGGTGGATCTATGCGATTCATAGCAACGTGGGCCGGATGACGGCGATCTCGTTCCTGGGCAACACGCAGACGGGTTATTACGGGGTGGCCAGCTCGATGGCCATGCTCTTTGCGCTGGTGCCCAACACCGTGGGCCGGGTCTTTTACCCGCGCGTCAATGCCCAAGTCGGCGCCAGGGCGAACCAGCGCGACCTCCGCGAGACCGTGCTCCTGCCTACCTCAGCCATTGCCCTGGCCTTGCCGGCCACTCAGATCGTCGTCTTTTACATGCTCCCCATCGTCTATAACGACTTCCTGCCAAAATACAAGGCGGGGCTGGCGTGCGCCCAAATCCTGATCCTGGGGGCCTTTTTTGTCGGGCTGATCCGCAATGGCGCCAACTACCTGATCGCCGTGGACAAGGAGCTGCAGTTGATGAAATATGTCGCCATCAGCGTCGTGGCCAATGCCGCAGGGAGCATAGCCCTGGCCCGGCTCGGATTCGGCATCAACGGCATTGCCTTCGCCACTTCCTTCGCCAGCGCGCTGCTCGCCTCGCTGATCTGGATGCGAGTGTTTATCGAGCTGGGCTACGACCCGAAGAGGCGACTTTCCCTGCTGGCAAATTTCTATGTCCCCTTCCTCGCCACCCTGTTGGCCATCGCGGTAGTGCGCCTCGGATTCATGCAAGCCGGCCACACGTCCCCGCTGTCGCTGGAGGTTCAAATGCTGCTCACGCTGGCCCTTTGCGCGGGTATCATCACCCTCTTCCCGAACACGCGGGACCGGGCAAAAGAGCTATGGCGCCGGGCGGTGCCCTGCTTCGTTCTCCGATTTAGAGGGCCTGGCGTCAAAGGAACCCCGTTGGCCGCCCTGGAAGAAGCAGCGAAAAAAGATCTATGAGTGCCAGGACATTTCTCCCACCCATGGATGCATCGATCGTATGAAACTGTCTATTGTCATCATTTGCTGGAACGACCTAAAGGTAATCAAGGATGCGTTGCGCTCCATTTTTCAAGAAACGACGGCCATTGATTTTGAAGTCATTGTCTCTGACAACGGCTCGACGGACGGTTCGGTGGAGTACATCCGGCAACAATATCCGAACCGCAACGTCTCGGTGGTGGAGAACGGGGCAAATCTGGGCTTTTCCCGGGGTAACAATGCGGGGATCGAGGCGGCGCAAGGCGATTACATCCTCATCCTGAATCCCGATACCATTATTCATGATCATGCGCTGGAAAAGCTGGTGGCCTTCGCCGATGCACACCCGGAAGCCGGCGCCTTTGGGTGCAAGGTGCTGAACCCCGACGGGTCGTATCAAGACACGGCGAAACTCTTCCCGACAGTCTGGCGTTTCTGGATTGACGCGCTCGGGTTGAAGTGGCTCGGCTATTTTTCAAAGGCTTTCATCTCCCGCTCGTATCTGGGTTGGGAGGGGGATACGGAAAGGGTCATTGATTGGAATTCGGGCTGTTGCGTGCTCTTTCGAGGCCCGTTGCTGAAAAGGCTGGGTGGTTTCGATCCGCAGTTCTTCTACCATTGCGAGGAGGTGGACCTCTGCCAGCGAGTGTGGAAGGAAGGCTATCCGATTCTGTTTACGCCATCGGCCAGGATCACGCATCTGGGTGGGCAATCGGTGAAGCGGGCCCCGACCCGCTTTGCCATAGAGACCTACCGTAACCTTTACCGCTATTTCTACAAGTATTACGGCCCGCTGGGCGCCCGGTTGATTCGCCGTCCGATCCTGGCAAATCTGTTGATTCGATTTGCCGGCTTCGGCATCAAGGACCGGCTGCATCGCTCGGCCGGCGGGAAAGAGGCCGCCGAGACGCGGAAGGTGCTCATAAAGTGGAATTATCTCGTAGATCCGATCAAATTTGTCACCACGGGCCAGGAGCCGGACCTCGGCTACGAGCCTTTGGTCCCACGCCCAGGGGCAACCGCCAAGCCCCTGGTGAAGGCCACACTCACATAAACCAGGAAACGCAAGGCAGAATATGCATACTTCACTTGTCACTGGCGGCGCGGGCTTCATAGGCTCCCATGTGGCCGCACATCTCCTTAAGGCGGGGCAGCGCGTGGTGGTGCTCGACGACCTGAGCGGGGGCTTCGAGGAGAACGTTCCCGCAGGAACGACTTTTGTGAAAGGCTCGGTCCTGGACCATAATCTGGTTAATCAGCTTTTCGGCCAATACGGCTTTGACTACGTGTACCACCTGGCGGCGTATGCCGCCGAGGGTTTAAGCCACTTCATCAAGCGGTTCAACTACAATAACAACGTGGTGGGATCCGTTAACCTGATCAACGCCGCGGTGAACCACGACGTTGAGTGTTTTGTGTTCACTTCCTCCATCGCCGTTTATGGGGCCGGACAGACGCCGATGACGGAGGACATGACGCCCATGCCGGAAGATTCCTACGGCATAGCCAAACTCGCGGTCGAACTCGAGCTGGCGTGCTCGCGCCGGATGTTCGGGTTGGATTACATCGTTTTTCGGCCGCACAATGTTTATGGGGAGCGCCAAAACATCGGAGATAGATACCGAAACGTCGTGGGCATCTTTATGAATCAACTGCTCAAGGGGGAGCCGATGACCATTTTCGGCAGCGGCGACCAACAGCGCGCCTTCACGCATATCAACGACGTGGCGCCGCTTATCGCCGGCTCGGTCAACTTTCCAGACGCCCGCAACCAGGTGTTCAACGTCGGGGCGGACGTGCCTTTCAGCGTGAATCGTTTGGCCGAGGTGATCGCCAGCTCAATGGGCCGGCAACCTGTGGTCAGGCACCTGGAGCCGCGAAACGAAGTGATGGTTGCCTTCTCTGACCATAGCAAGGCGGAGCGCGTGTTTGGCGGGCGCAAGAAAACCTCCCTCGAGGACGGCATCCGGGCCATGGCCGGCTGGGTCAAGGCCCACGGCGCGCGCGCGAGCAGCGTTTTCAAGAACATCGAAATCTCGAGGAACCTGCCACCGAGCTGGGCCGGCGCCATCCAGCCGGAGGAATAGTCCGCCAAAGCGCAGGGCGCGCCAAGGCCCAGCGCTCCGCCTGCTTGTGATTTGTAAGCAGCATCCGATATGAGAATGCCAGGGAACGAGAAAAGCGCCAATTGTGCGCGGGCCTTTGGACCTTGCGGTTTATCTTTCTTGCCAGGCTGCATTGCCATTATCGCGTGGGCAGGAATAACCGTCTGTTTGGGCGCGGCGGCGGATGGCGCTACGGCAGCAGCCGGCGTCGCCGCTCAGAATTCGTCTCTGACGCTCAGCCTTGACCAACTGCCACGGCAAAAGATGGTTTCCCAATATGGCATCACCTGGACCTTCCAGGAGGCGCACCCGGTGGGCCGATTTGTGAATGGCGATTATTACGTTGTCGGACCGGCTACGGTCATCAGTATCGATCCCAAGCCCTTGGTCGGCGCCGAGGTTGCCGCGAGCGAAATAATCGAAGCCGAGAAGTCGCGCGTCAAAAATGGCAAATACGTGCGCAACGGCTCCATGCTGAATCCGCGAGCGAGGGCCGAGGTTGCGTTCGACACCGGGATTCACAACTACTTCAAGCTGGAACTCCTGGCAGTTCCGCCTTTGGACATGAAACCGGGGGATTGCCTCGTCTCGACCATCAGCCTCAAGGTTGGCGAAAAGTCCCAATTTCCCTACCACAGCGAGGAGTGGCGTGATGGGCATCACGATGATAGCCCGGTCAAGACCGCCGCCGTCCTCACGTGTGTCGCCGCGCCGCAGCCGGGCGACGCCTTTCGCCCGTCCTATGGCGATCGCCAGCAGAAGATCTACCTGGCGCGCAATCTGCGGAGAGATCTGTTGCGGCGGCTGCCCACCCCCGCCAATACCCCTGACGTTCCGGGCCTGGATCCGCGTTTTCCAGCGTCCATGGATTAATCCTTGTTTCTTCGGCTTTGAGCAGCCCATGGAAAACATGCCCTATTACGGCCAGTGGGTGGGTCAGGCGCAATCGGTGGCTGGTTTGCTGCTGATGCTCAATTTGAAGCCGGAGCACAAAGAGCAGCTCCTGGTTAGCGTGGTGCAGGTGGGTATCGATTATTGGGGCCTGGTCAAAAACGGGCACCCGGGCTGGCAGGGCTGGGGCGGGCATGGCAGCGGACGCAAGTTCCCCATCGTGCTGGCCGGTCTCCTGCTCGGTGATGAGGAGATGGCCGCGCCCACCAAGAGTTTCCCCAAGGTGGAATTCGGCGAGGACAACCAAACCATGTACGGCCAGGGCTGGACCGGGGCTAAAGCTCTGTTCGCCGGCCATTCAGGAATCCAAAGCGCATCCGGAAAGGCCGAGCGGCCCCACTGGGGACCCTATGAGCACCTGCCCCCCTCCCAGTGGACCCAAAGCAACTTTGACAGCGAGTGCTACCGCCGGGCCAATACCAGCAGCTCGTGGGTTGGCCAGGCCCTGGTGCTGCGCCTGTTGCACGCGGAAAAAGCCTGGAACCACGACGCGTTTTTCGATTATGTTGACCGGTGGATGACCGAGGACGACAGCCAAGCGTGCCGGGTTATCGTGCGGTCCTGGCCCGAGATCAAGCTCAACGATCATGACGGGTGGAACCGCCAGGGCTACACTTGGGAGCCGTTCGTCAAAACCATGTGGGACAGGTATCGCAGCCGGCTGGATGAATCTGGCAAATGAACGGTCGCGCAACCGGGCGTCTCTCCCTGCTGCTCCGGCTGAATGGACGAGGGTAAAGCCTGCCAAGCATGATTACCATACTCATCGGGGCTGACATTTGCCCCATTGGAGGGAATCGGCCCTATTTTATAGCTGGCGACGCCCAGAGTCTTTTGAACGATCTCCGCGTTGAGTTTGAACAGACCGACCTGTGCATCGCCAACCTGGAATGTCCGCTCATTGAAAACCCGTGCCCCATTCTCAAAACCGGCCCTGTCTTCGGCGAACCGAATGCTGTCATCAATGGCCTCAAACACGCCGGCGTTGATGTCCTGGCTCTGGCCAACAACCACATTCTGGACCATGGCGCGCCCGGCCTCAAGAACACCCTCGCGGTTTGTGCCTCGGCCGGAATTGCCACGGTCGGCGCCGGAGAGAACCCTCAAGCCGCCAGGCGAATCCTCATCCGTGAGGCGGGCGGCCTCAAAATCGGCATCCTGGCGGTCGCCGAGCACGAATTCTCAATTGCGACCTCCTGCTCGGCGGGGGCCAACCCCCTCGACTTGATTGATTTCGTTAGAAATGTGCGAGCCCATAAGCACGAGTTCGATTACCTCATCGTATTGTTCCACGGCGGAGACGAGTTCCTGGTCCCCAGCCCGCGCATCAAGGAAACTTGTCACTTCATGGTCGAAATGGGAGCCAATGCTGTCATCGTCCAGCATTCCCATTGCCTCGGCGGCTATGAGGAGTACCAGGGCGCCCATATCGTTTATGGTCAGGGTGCCCTGATTATGGATGAGGCGATTTACCGGAACCTCAAATCCTTTCATGAAGGTTTTCTGGTTAAGCTCTCGATCAGCGAAGAGGGCAGCGCCACGATGGATGTCGTGCCTTTGTCCAGTCTGATCCCGTCCCAGGGGTTCGCAGAATGCCAAAGGAGCGGGAGGTCAGGTTCCTCCGGGCCTTGGCAGAAAGAGCCCAAGCCGTTCAGGACGACCAGTTCGTTCGCGACCAGTGGTTGGGGTTTTGCCGGAACCACAAGCACGCCTACTTGAGCAGCCTGTTGGGCCACAACCGTGTTCTCAAGAAGCTGAACACCCACGGCCTGGTGGAGAGATTCTTGTATGGCAAGCGCCCCCTGTTAGGCGCCAGGAATGTGATCTGTTGCGAAACACACCGCGAGGCAGTGGAAACAATCTTCAACCAACTTTGGATATGATTTTCGGGCTACTGTCTCCGGAGACGCGTGAGGCAGATTCCACGGGGGCGTAGTTTAATGATAAAACCGCAGCCCTGCAAAGGGATGCAGATAGAGGTTTAAATCCTCTCGCCTCCACCATGCCCTTCCCGCTGGCCCATCCAGCCGCCGTCCTGCCGCTGAGGCGGTTTTGCCCGCGGTTTCTTAGCTTTCCGGCGCTGGTCGTGGGGAGCATCTGCCCCGATGCCGGATATGCCTTTGGCCCGCTGGGCGCCGATGAGCTGGCGCATGGGTTCCTCGGCAGCTTTGTGTTCTGTCTGCCCGTGGGGCTGCTGGTGGTGGGGCTGTTTGTTCGCTGGCGCGCCTGGTTTGTGCGCCTGGTTCCCGGCCCCTGGCAGGCCGTGTTCCGGCCCCTTTGTCTGCTGCGTCTTGGCTCCCCTGGCGTTGTCGTGTTTTCGCTGTTGGTGGGGGCATGGACCCACCAGGTGTTGGACTCGTTTACGAACCAGCGGGGTGAGGCGGCGGTGTTCTTCGAGAGTTTACAGGTCGTTGTCGGCTCGATGGCAGGGCACCAGGTCAGGGTATGCCACCTGTTGTGGTACGCCTTCTCTTTTGCCGGTGTGGCCTGGCTCCTCCTGGCCTATGAGAGGTGGCTGGTGCGAGTTTCGACCGGGGCATTTTCCTGGCGACCCAGCCGGGGGAATATGGCCGAGGCGCTCCTCCTGGCTGGGCTGGTATTGCCGATTGGAGCGGTCCATCACCTCGCCCGAGGGTGGTCCGGGTGTTTGCTCGTTGCGGGCCTGAGCGTTGGCTGGGGGGCGGCGGTGGTTTCGAGCTTGCGAAGGGCTTTGGCAGCGGAGAACGGACCAGAGAAAAGACTGACGGCAAAGCCTCTAACTTTTACTGCATGAAGACTAGCGAACATAACTATCAAACATCAGCACCAACCCGGAAACCGAAAACCGGAGACAAGGGCCAAGAGGCCGCGCCTGGGCCGGCTGCTTTAGACGTGGCCATCGTCGGGATGGGCTACGTCGGCCTGCCGCTGGCGCTCCAGTTTGCCCGCTCGGGGGTCAGGGTCGTGGGGCTGGATATTGACCCGGCGAAGGTTCAGGCGATTAACCAGGGCCGGAGTTACATCCGGCATATTGAATCGGACGCCATCGCCAGGCTCACCCGGGCGAAGAAGTTCTCAGCCTCGACGGATTTCTCCCTGATCCAGCAAGTCGGCGCCGTCATTATTTGCGTCCCAACGCCGCTGAATAAGAACCGCGAGCCGGACATCTCCTTCATCATCAACACCGGCAAGAGCATTGCACCGCAGCTCCAAAAAGGGACCCTGGTCGTGCTGGAATTGACCACTTACCCCGGCACCACCGATGAGGACCTGCGCGAAGTGTTGGAGGCCGGCTCGGGCCTGAAAGCCGGCGCCGGTTTCCACCTGGCTTTCTCGCCCGAACGCGAAGACCCCGGCAACCCCGACAGCAAAGTCGCGGTTATCCCGAAGGTCATCGGCGGACTTACGCCCGCCTGCCTTGAAAGAGCCAAGGCACTTTACGGCAAGGCCATTAAGACACTGGTGCCGGTGTCATCCTGCCGGGCGGCCGAGGCGACGAAGTTGCTCGAAAACACGTTCCGCGGCGTCAACATCGCGCTGGTCAACGAGTTGAAGATGGTTTATAGCGCGATGGACATCGATATTTGGGAAGTCATCCGGGCGGCCAAGACCAAGCCGTTCGGGTTCATGGCGTTTCATCCCGGGCCGGGCCTCGGGGGCCACTGCATCCCCATCGACCCGTTCTATCTCACCTGGAAAGCCCGGGAGTACGGCCAAAACACGCGGTTCATCGAACTGGCCGGCGAAGTCAATACGTCCATGCCGGAATATGTGGTCAAGCGGGTGACGGCGGCTCTCAACGCCCAGCGCAAAGCGGTCAACGGCTCCAAGGTCCTGGTCCTGGGCCTGGCCTACAAGCCGAACGTGGATGATGACCGCGAATCTCCGAGTTACGTGCTCATGGATTTGCTCAAGGGGCTCGGTGCCGAGGTGTGCTACTACGACCCTTACGTCCCGGTGATTCGCCCGACGCGCGAGCACCCGCACTGGGCGGGCACGCGCTCGGTGGTTTGGAGCCGGGAGATGGTCCAGAGCTGCGATGTCGTCCTCATCGCCACCAACCACCAGGCCATGCATTACCAGGAACTGGCCGATTGGTCCCAGTGCATCGTCGATGCCCGCAACGCCATGGCCGATGTCAAAGCCAAGCCCGGCCAGGTTTGGAAAGCGTGAGTTGGGGATAACCCCGATGCATAACTGGCTTTTCGCGCGCAGACAATGCTGGGTCCCCACGGCTCGCGGCTGGTTGGTTCTGAGCCTGCTGTCGTTGGGAGCGGTGGCGCTGGGGGCGCGCTCGATTTATGGGTTTTTGTGCGTGAGTCGCCCCGTTGCGGCTCAAGTGCTGGTGGTGGAGTCCTGGTTGCCGGACTCCGCCATGCAGGGCGCAATCGAGGAGTTCAAACGCGGTGGTTACAAATGCGTGGTCACCTCCGGCGGCCCCATGCCGGCTGCATGGCTTAAGTCACGGTTCAAGACGGGCGGAGAATTCGCGGCGGCCAATCTGCGCGCCTTGGGTCTGGACCCGAAGGTCATCGTCGCCACCGCCGAGCCGGAGCACAGCCGGGACCGCACTTACGAATCCGCTCTCGCCATCAAGGAATGGCTCCGGGGCACCAATATTGCCATAAAAGCGGTGAATGTCTATTCCATCGGCGCCCACGCGCGTCGAAGCCGGTTGCTTTTCCAGAAGGCGCTCGGGGACGAGGTGAAGGTGGGTGTCATCTCCCATCCGGATAGCAAGTTCGATCCCAGACATTGGTGGGCGAGCCTGGAAGGATTCACTGAGGTCATGGGCGAAGGGTTGGCGTATCTGTACGCCAGGTTCCTCTTTCATCCGCCGAGTGCAGGAGGCAAATGATTGTTGCCTTTACACAATCATCATTTGCCGTAAGTAGCTTGCGTGCAATCCCTTACGAGCGGATGTTGAGGAGAGTGACGGAAAAGTTTACACATTATCCTGCCCTTCGCCCTGGGGTTCGGCCGTAATCACATGCGCAACTTGCTTTGTCACAAGAAGTTAAGCAATTGCCCCGCCCGCGTTTTATGCTCGGCATGGATAGTGCTTTTCTGGTGCCGGAACGATTGCCGAAAGGCATATCGAGTTGCGTCATGATTCTTCTCTTAGGTGCCAGCGGCTACATCGGCCAGGCCTTCTCCCGCGAACTGCGGAGACGTGGGATTCCTTTTGTGCCCCTCTCACGCATGGCCTTCGATTATACGCAGTTTGACCTGCTGTTCGAGTATGTGCACAAGATCCGGCCGGCGTTCCTCATCAACGCGGCGGGCTATTCGGGCAAGCCGAATGTGGACGCTTGCGAAGAGGAACGCATGGCGACATTGCTGGCCAACACGATCCTGCCGCAAACGGTGGCGCGGGTCTGTGTGGCGACCAACACGCCTTGGGGGCATGTCTCCTCAGGCTGCATTTACTCGGGGGCCAAGATCTTCGAAAACGGCAGGATGCGCGTTGTAAGAAACCTGAATGCGCCGGAAGTGCGGAGGCTGTTCGACACTCACCCGGAGAAGTTCTTCGGTTTCACTGAATTCGAGGAGCCGAACTTTACGTTTCGGCGCCTGCCTTGCAGCTTCTGCGACGGGACCAAGGCCCTGGCGGAGGAAGTGCTGCGTGATTTCACGGAATGTTACATCTGGCGGCCCCGCCTCCCTTTTGGCGATACGGACGAGCCGTCCAATCTCCTTTCCAAGCTGGGGCGCTACGCCAAGGTCTATGACCACATAACCTCGCTTTCGCACGTAGATGATTTTGCCCAAGCGTGCCTCGATTTGTGGGAGCGGTGCGCGCCATTCGGCATCTACAACGTCACCAATCCGGGGGCCGTCAGCACGCGCCAGGTGGTCGAGATGTTGCACCACGCCCTCAAACTCGGCCGGCGCCCGCAATTCTGGGCGGATGACGAGGAGTTTTATAGCGAGCCCGGCCGCGCGCCGCGCTCCAGTTGCATTCTCGATGTGACGAAACTGCTAAGCACCGGCGTCAATATGCGCCCCGTCAAGGAAGCCTTGACCGATGCCCTGCGAGCCTGGCGGCCGGCCTGCCGGCACCTCCGGGTGCTTGAGGCAGTCCCCGAGCCTGCCCCCGAACCGGTCCTGGAAGGATAGGTAATAGTGCGATTCCCGCGCCTTGGAAAACGGCTGGACAATCCAAGGCGCACTTGGTATTTCCCTCTCAAGATGAACGCGGCCAAGGTTCCGAATCCGCGCGCCAGGCCCTGGCTGCCGCGGTGGGGGGCAACGACGCTCCGGGTCGGTTGCCGTTGCGCCGGGCTGAGCGGGTTTGCATTTCTGGCCGGGGCCTCCGCCCAGAGCGTCCTGGCGCCGCCGCCGCTGGATTTTTCAGGAACCAACCAAAACCCCCAGCTCCAGCAAGGACGGCTGGCCGGCACGTCGGTCCTCTCGGCTCCGCCGGAGGCCCCTGTGCCGGAAGAGCCTCTCTTGCGGTGGGGCCCCGTGGATTTCCATCCCCACTTTCTGTACCGTTTCCTCTATGGCGACGGCATCCCGGCCCAGGCCAATGAGAAAATCACGACGGCCATCCACGAGGTCTATCCCGGAATCCTGTTCCAGGTCGGCAACCACTGGCAGTTGGACTATACACCGTCCCTCCATTACTACTCGAACAGCCGTTTCCGGGATACGACCGACCAGTCGGTAGCGCTGAACGGGGCGACGACTTATCAGAATTGGACCCTGGGGCTGGCGCAGCGCTATGCCACGACCTCGCAGCCGCTGATCGAGACCGGCGTCCAAACGGACATGGAGATGTACAACACTGCCCTCAGTGCCGCATACCATCTCAACTCCAAGGCCTCGCTGGAGGTGGCACTCAGCCAGGACTTCCAGTCGGTGGGCCAGAGTTCCCCATCGACGCTCGACTATAAACAATGGTCCACCATGGACTGGTTAAACTACCAGTTCTGGCCCAAGCTCGGCGCGGCGCTCGGCGTTGGCGCAGGGTATGTGGATGTCAGCGTCGGCTCCGCCATGTCTTTCGAGCAACTTCAGGGGCGGATCAGTTGGCTGGTGGCAGACAAGCTCTCTGCGCAGGTCAGCGGCGGCTTCGATGATCGGCAGTTCCTTGATGTCAACGAGCCGGATTCGATCAGCCCGCTCTTTGCGGCCTCGATCATCTATCAGGCTTTTGAAGCGACGACTGTTTCTCTGAGCGCGGCCCGGTCGGTCATGAATTCCTATGTTATTGAATTTGGCCAGGTGGTCGAAAATACCGAGATCAACGGCCGATTCCAGCAGCGGCTTTTCAAGAAGCTGCTTTTTGATCTGACGGGCGGCTACCGGATCATGTCCTACCAGGCCAGCTTTCTTGGTTTGGCGCTGAACCGGGAGGACCATTACACCTACGTCAACGTCCGGTTGAGCGTGCCGTTCTTCAAGCGCGGGACGGCCGGCGTCTTTTACCAAGCTGGCGATAACACCTCGACACCATCGGCAGCATCCAGGTTCGATCTTTCGAGCAAGCAGGTCGGTTTTGACCTCGGCTATCGCTTTTGACATGATGAAGGGCACGGTTTCTCAACGCATCACCGGGTTGGCGGTGGTGGCGGCGCTGTTGATTCTCGGCTTCGGACCCCAGCTCTGCGAACTGGTGAGGCGCGCGTTGCACAGTGACCTGTATTCGCATATCCTGCTGGTCCCGTTCATCAGCGCCTACCTGATCTCGTTGAAGCGCCGGGAGCTGGCGTTGGACTCCGAGAAAGCCCAGGGGTGGGCGTTGATTCCCGCGCTGTTGGGCGGGGGTTTGCTGGCCGGCTACTGGTGGGCCGCGCGGGCCGGGTGGAAACCAAAGCCCGACAATTACCTGGCCCTGATGACGCTCTCGTTTCTGCTGCTGCTGGTGGGCGGCGGCTTCCTGTTCCTGGGCCTGCAAACGCTGCGGCGGGTTGCCTTCCCGACTGCCTTTCTCATTTTTATGGTGCCCTTTCCGGTCCTGGTGCGGGAGGGAATCGAGAGTTTCTTTCAACACCGTTCGGCTGACGCCGCGGACTTGCTTTTTGCGGTGTCGGGCATGCCGGTCTTCCGGCAGGGCACCGAGTTTCATCTGCCGGGCTTTGCTCTCGAGGTGGCGCCGCAATGCAGCGGGATTCACTCGAGCCTGGTGCTGTTCATTACGAGTTGGCTGGCGGGCTATTTGTTTCTCAAATCGCCCTGGCGGCGGGCGGCCCTTGCGCTGGCTGTGATCCCGCTGGCCCTGGCCCGCAACGGCCTGCGCATCGTTACCATAGGCCAGCTTTGCGTCCATGTCAGTCCGGACATGATTGACTCCCCCATCCATCATCATGGCGGTCCGGTTTTCTTTGTTTTGTCTCTCATCCCCTTCCTGCTGCTGCTGCACCTGCTCCGAAGGTCCGAATCCAGGGACCGACCCAAGGGGAATGCCGCGGCGGAGACGCCGGCCGGGGTCTCCCATTAACGATCTTCAACCTCCTCAGAATCATAATAGAATCGCAGTTTTAAAGGGCTTTTTCTATGCGCCAAAATTCAGGTCAGACTTCGGACTTTGGATATGGGACCTCGACGCGCGGTCGTGTCCCGAGCCGGTGCTGGTCCATACTGCTGGCCCTGGCGCTGGTAGTGGCCGGGGGCGCCGGTTGTACCAAGCGAGCCAGGATTAGCCGCCATCTCGCGCGCGCGAACCGTGAGTTCAAGAAGGAACAATACGACAAAGCCGAGGTTGATTATCTGGGCGTGTTCCGGGCCGCCCCCCAGAACGCGGCTGCGATTCGCCAGTTGGGTCTGCTCTACTACGCCGAGGGGCGGCTGCCGCAGGCCTTTGCCGCCTTGCAGAGAGCGGTCGAACTGGACCCGGCCGACATCGAAGCCCGGCTCAAATTGGGGCTGACATACCTGTCATTTCACAGGCCCAGGGAGGCCCGAGAAGCGGCGGCGCAGGTGCTGCGGAAACAGCCGCAGAACGGAGAGGCCCTCTTGCTGCTGGCCCAGACGGCGACGACCAACCAGGTTCGGGAGATCGCGCAATGGATTGAACAACTCCCCCCGGCCGCCCGAGGCAGGGCAAGCTCCCATCTGGCCTTGGGCACGCTGGCCGTCATCCAGCAGGACCTCCCCAGGGCGGAGGCGGAGTTCAAGGCAGCCGTGGCGGCCGACGCCAAGTGCATCGAGGCCTACATGGACCTGGGCGGCCTTTACCTGGCGCGAAACGACCGGGGGCAAGCCGAAGCCGCCTTGAAAAAGGGGGCGGAACTGGCGCCTCTGCGTTCGACCGTGCGGTTGAGATATGCGGAGTTCAAGCTCAGGAGCGGGGCGGGGCAAGAGGCAAAGCGTCTTGTTGAAGACATCACTCGGAAAGCGCCCGATTACGTGCCCGCCTGGGTTTTCCTGGCCCAGGTCGCTTTTGCGCAGGCCAAGACCGAAGAGTGTGGCGGCCTCATCGACAAGCTACTCACACGAGACCCCCTGAACTATGACGGGCTGATGCTGTGGGGCAACCTGTCGCTGGCCAAGGGAGAGACCACCAATGCAATTTCTCATTTTGAACGCCTTGCCAAGGCCTATGAGCGCGACCCGCAAGTCCAGTACCGGCTCGCCGTGGCGCATCTGCTGAACAAGGAGCCGATCAAGGCCGAGGCGAACCTGAACCGCGTGTTGACCCTCAATTCCAACTTCGTCGATGCCATTGTGTTGCAGGCCGAACTGAACATCCGCCAGGGCAACTCGGGCCCCGCCATCACCTCGTTGACACGATTGCTGAAACAACAACGGCAAATCCCGCGCGCCTACACGCTGCTCGCCAACGCGCATCTGGCCCAGAACCACGCCGACGACGCCGTGGAGGTCTATCGCCAGATGACGCAGGCCTTTCCCAAAGAACCCCAGCCTCGGCTGCTGCTGGGCACGCTGTTGGCCCGCCAAAGCCGGGCCGCCGACGCCCGCCAGGCCTTCGAGCAAGCCCTCGAACTGGCGCCGGGTTCCCTGCCGGCCCTCGAGCACATCGTGGACCTGGACCTCGCGGAAAAGCAATACGCCCGCGCCACCGCTCGCATCCAGCAACAGATCGACAAAGATGCCCGCGCTGCCGAACCGTGGCTGCTCCTGGCCGGAGTCCACCTGGCTCATGCCACGGCCCTGAAAGAACAGGAATTGGAGAAACGCCACGTCCCCTCTCCCGGCACCCTTCGTTTCGCCGATGTCCCTGCCAGCCCAACCCGAGGTGGATCGGGCCGAAAAGGCCTTGCTCAAGGCCATCGAACTCAATCCCAATCTCCGCCCCGCCTACCTCCTGCTGGCCCAACTCTATGTCGGCTCCAACAAGCACCAGCAGGCCCTGGACCGGCTCAATAACCTGGTGGCCAAAACCAATAACGTCACCGCCCTCATGCAGATCGGCCTCATCCACGGTGAACTGAAGAATTTCTCCGCCGCCCGTGAGGCCTATGAAAAAATCATCGCGGCCAATCCCAACTTCATTCCTGCTCTCAATAACCTGGCCTATCTGTATTCCGGACCGCTGGGGCAACCGGACAAGGCTTACGCCCTGGCCGAGAAGGCGCGACAATTGGTCGCCCAATGACCCCTCGGTGGCCGATACCCTGGGTTGGATCCTTTTCCGGCGGGGCGAGTACGCCCGCGCGCTGGCCCTGATCGAGGAAAGCGCCCCCAAGCTCGCGGCCGACCCCGAGGTCCAGTTTCACCTTGGCATGGCTCATTATATGATGGGCGAAGAGGACCCCGCCCGCGTGGCCCTGCAAGCGGCCGTTGCGGCCAGCAAGGATTTCCCGGGCAAGGAAGAAGCCCGCCGGCGGTTGGCCATGCTGGCGCTCGAACGTGAAAACGGCCAATGCCAGCCAGGTGGCTGAACTGCGAAAGCGGTTGAGCGAAAGCCCGAATGACCCGATCGCCGCCGGCCGGTTAGCCGCCATACTGGAACGGGATGGCGCCTTTGACCAGGCGGCCGCGCATCTATCAGGCCGCCCTGAAAACCAACCCGCGGAACCTCTCCGGCATGTCGCGCCTGGCCGAGCTTTATGCCAACCACCTCAACGACCCCCGCAAGGCGCTCGAGTTGGCCAAAGAGGCCCACAACCTGGCGCCCGGAAGACGCTCGGATTTCTCACCTGCTGGGACGGTTGGTCTATCAAAGCGGCGATTACAAGTGGGCGGCCAGTTTGCTCGAGGAAAGCGCCCGCAAACTCCCCAAAGAGCCCGCCGTTCTGTATGATCTCGCCTGGGCTTACTACAGCCTTGGACGTGTCACCGAAGCCGAGGCCGCCATGCAAACGCCCGCCCTCGCCGCCACGTTTGCCGGCGCCGCCGACGCCAAACGTTTCCTGGCCCTGGCCAGCCGCCTCGAGGAACCCAACGCAGACCGCGCAGACCATCGCCGAACTCCAAAAGACCCTCGCCGCCGACCCCGCGTACGTCCCCGCCCTGTTCCTCTCCGCCCTCGCCGACGAGCAGCAAAGCAAATATAAGGAAGCGGCGGCGTTGTACGACCGCATCCTGGCTCGGTACCCGCTTTTCGCCCCTGCTGCCAGGAACCTCGCCCTCTTGTGCGCCGAACACCTTGGCGAGGACCGCAAGGCCTACACCCTGGCCACGCAAGGCGCGCGAGTCTTTCCCGGAAGACTCGCGCCTGGCCAGGGCTCTGGGCATCCTGGCCTATCGCCAGAAGGATTATTCGCGCTCGGCGCAATTGCTTTCCGAGAGCGCCCGCAAAGCCGACGGCGACGCGGAGGCGCTTTATTATCTTGGCATGGCCCAGTACCAGCTCAAGCAGCGGGCCCAAAGCAAGGAGACGCTCCAGCGCGCCCTCGCCCTCAATGTCCAGCCCGCGCTTGCCGATGAGGCCAGACGCGCGCTCAAGGAACTCAAGTAAACCCCAGACGCCGCACTCGGATGGAAACCGCAGCTATACTTGCTTTCTCGGCCGCGCTGGGCTCAGGCCTGCTTGCCCTGGCCGTGGCGCGCGATGCGCGGCGCTCCGTCCCGCACTGGTCTTTCGTCGCCGGCATGGGCCTGCTCTCCGCCGAGAGCATCTTCTCCGGGCTGACTCAAACCTCCCTCCTGCCGGAGCAAATGGTCTATTGGCAGAACTGGAGGCTGGTGGTGGTTTCGCTTTTGCCCTTCACCTGGCTCTGCTTCAGTTTGACCTACGCGCGCGGCAATTACCGGGAATCGCTGGTCCAATGGCGCTATGTGCTGGCAAGCGTCTGCGTGGTTCCGGTAGGGCTGGCATTGGCCTTGCAAGGAGACCTGTTCGTCTCGATAACCCAGGGGCAATCGGCGCACGACTGGAAGCTGCGGTTGGGAGTGCCCGGCCTGGCTGTGAGCCTGGTGTTCCTGATCACTGCCGTCCTGGTGCTGATGAATCTCGAGCGCACGTTGCGGGCGTCGGTGGGGACGATCCGTTGGCGAATCAAGTTCATGATTCTGGGCCTGGGAGTGCTCTTCGTGGTTCGCGTCTATACCGGCAGCCAGGTCCACTTGTTCCGCACGGTGGACCTGTCGCTGCAACCGCTGGATTCCGCCGGGCTGCTGGTGGCCTGCCTGCTCATCCTGGCTTCGCTCCTCCGGGCGGGGCCTTTCAAAGTGGATGTCTATCCTTCCCATGCGGTTCTGCGAAACTCATTGACGCTCCTGTTGGCGGGGATCTACCTTGTCATCATGGGCCTGCTGGCCCAGTGGATCACCCTCTTCGGCGGCAGTGCCGCCTTTCATCTCAAGGCCTTCCTGGTCCTGATCTCGCTGGCGTTGCTGGCGTTGTTGGTGCTCTCCGAACGAGTGCGCTGGCGCATCAAACAACTGGTCAGCCGGCATTTCAACAGGCCCTTGTACGACTATCGACTGGTTTGGAGGACCTTTACCGAAGGCGACCACCCGCCGGGTCGAGCAAGGCGACTTGTGCGGCGCAATCACCAGGCTGGTCTCCGAATTATTCCAAGCTCAATCGGTAACCATCTGGTTGGCCGACGAGCGCAAAGACAAGCTGCTCTTCGCCGCCTCGACTTCTGCTTTCTGCCCGAAAGGGCGGCGCGTGCTCCAGTTGGACCCTGCCGACGCCGGAGAGGTCATCGCCGCCTTGCGCGGCCACCCGGAACCAATTGACCTGGACGCCTCGAAGGAAATCTGGGCCTCGGCCCTCAGACGATGTCACCCGGCGCAGTTCCCCAATGGCGGCAATCGCTTCGCCGTCCCGCTCATCGCCGGCGGCGAATGGGTGGGCGTCATCATCCTCGGCGACCGCGTGGGCGGGGTCCCCTTCTCGCTCCAGGACCTGGACCTGCTCAAATCGGTGAGCGACCAGGCCGCCACCAGCCTGCTGAACGTTCAATTCTCGCAACGGCTCATCGAGGCCAAGCAACTCGAGGCCTTCCAGGCCATGTCCGCCTTCTTCGTTCACGATCTCAAGAATACCGCGTCGATGCTCTCGCTCATGCTCCGCAACCTGCCGATCCACTACGAGGACCCCGGCTTCAGAGAAGATGCGTTGCGGGGCATTTCCAGAACCGTGGCGCACTTGAACGATATCATCAGCCGGCTCACCCTGCTGCGGCAGGAATTGGCCATCCGGCCGGTGGAATGTGATTTGAATGAGCTGGTGACCGAGGTCCTCAAGACCCAGGAGCAGGCCGCCGGCATCGAACCTGGTGAAGGAATTCCAGCCGCTGCCTAAAGTGCGGCTCGACCCGGTTCAGATCGAAAAGGTCCTCACCAATCTGGTGTTGAACGCCCGAGATGCCCTGGGTCCCGGGGGCCGCATCCGCGTGGAAACCAGGCGGCGCAACGGCTGGGTGGTGCTCGCCGTGGCCGACAACGGCTGCGGCATGAGTGCTGAGTTCCTGCAGGAGCGGCTCTTTCGCCCGTTTCAAACCACCAAGAAGAACGGCATTGGCATCGGGATGTTCCATTGTAAACTGATCGTGGAAGCCCACCGTGGCCGAATCGAGGTCGAAAGCACGCCTGGCCAAGGCACCGCCTTCCGCGTATTGCTGCCGCTAACGCAGGCCTAACCATGCCCTATTCCAGCCAACTGAGATGAAACCCGAACTGCTGATTGTTGACGACGACGAGGAAATCCGCGCCCAGATGAAGTGGGCGCTGGCACAGGACTACGAAATCTCGCTGGCGGGTGATCGTCCGAGCGCCTTGGAGGCCTTCCTGCGCCGGTCGCCCCTGGTGGTGTTGCTGGACCTGGGACTGCCTCCGCATCCGGCCAGCCCGCAAGAAGGGTTCGCCGCGCTCTCCGATCTGCTTGCCCAGAATAGCCCGGCCAAGGTCATCATTGCGACCGGCCAGGGCGAGAAAGCCAATGCCCTCGAGGCCATCGGCGCGGGCGCCTATGATTTTCTGACCAAACCCATCGACCTGGACGAACTCAAGATCATCCTCAAACGCACCTTCCACGTCGCCGGCCTCGAGCGTGACTACCGTCAACTTGCAGCGGCAGCTCCAGACCGATGCCTTCGAGAATATGCTGGGCACCAGCCCGCAAATGCAGGACGTGTTCGGCGCCATCCGCAAGGTAGCCACCACCGATGCCCCGGTGTTGATCCTCGGCGAAAGCGGAACCGGCAAGGAACGGGCCGCCCTGGCCATCCACCAACGCAGTGCGCGCAAGGACGGCCCGTTCGTGGCCATCAATTGCAGCGCCATCCCGGAAACCCTGCTGGAGAGCGAACTCTTTGGCCACGAGCGAGGCTCATTCACCGGCGCCCACGCCCAGCGCAAGGGCCGAATTGAGTCGGCCAGCGCCGGGACGCTGTTCCTGGATGAAATCGGAGAAATTGCCCCCTCGCTCCAGGTTAAACTCCTGCGCTTCCTTCAGGAACAGACCATCGAACGGGTGGGCGGCCGCCAACCCATCAGCGTGGATGCCCGCGTGATCGCCGCCACCAACTCCGACCTGAACAAACTGCTGGGCGACGGCGGATTCCGGGAGGACCTGTACTACCGCCTGGCGGTCGTGGTCATCACCTTGCCGCCGTTGCGGCGCCGCGAGGGTGACATTCAACTGTTGGCCCAGGAGTTCCTTCGTCGGTACGCTGCCGAAAACCACAGAGACGGGCTGGCCTTTGCCCCGGCCGCCGTCAGGGCCCTGCTTTGTCACCCCTGGCCCGGCAATGTCCGCGAGCTGGAGAATCGCGTCAAACGAGCCGTCATCATGGCCGAGGGCAAACGATTGACCGATCGGGACCTCGAGCTGACTGGTCCCGCTGCGGCACCGCCCGGAAGCAGCCTCAAAGAGGCGCGCGAATCCATCGAGCGGGAAATGGTTACCCGCGCCCTTTGCAGATATTCGGGTAAGATCGCCCCTGCCGCCGCCGAACTCGGAATCAGCCGCCCGACCCTCTATGAAATGATGGAGAAACTAGGCATCCAAAAGTCCGACCGCGCCGGCGCCGCAGCCGAGCCCGAGTGATTCTGAACCGTTATGACCTATCAATCAATCAAGACTGTTCCTATGAAACACGCCTCTCAAACCCAGTGCTCCCACATTGCGTTGGTTTATCTTGTGAGAGCTTCCCTTTTCGCCCTGGCCCTGGCGGCTGGCGCCGCAGGCCCTCAGGCGACGCAAACCCTTGCGCAGGTTGATCCGCCTGGCGCCCAAACTCGTCCGCTAACGCCCCAGGAATGGATGCAGCGCAACTTCCCCGAGCGGTCCGGCAAACCCGACGGTCAGGCGCGAAGCCTCACAGCCGAACTCGAGCCGGCCCCGCCAACCACCAACTCGCCGCCCCAATCCAATCCGCCAACTCCGGCGGCCACCCCCAGGCCTCAACCCAGCCCCTCCACTCAGGCTGCCATCGCACCGCCCACGCCGCGGGCTAAGGCCAGCCAGCCTGTCAGCCTGCCAACCAACCCTCTTCCCGCCCAAGTCCAGCAGACAAATCCGGCGGTCAGTCAACCGGATTCCCAGGGTGCCCAGACCAATAAGCCGGCGCAACTCCTGCTGCGCGAAGGTGATGTTTTGCGCATCTCCTTCCCAGGCGCTCCCACCCTGAACACCGTCCAGCAGATCCGGCGTGACGGCAATATCACTTTGCCCATGGTCGGAGAATTCAAGGCCGCCGGCCTGGCTCCCAGCGAGGCGGAGAAGGAACTCGTCAAGCTCTACGACCCCCACCTCCTGGTCAAGGAAGTGACTGTGGCCGTGGAGTCTGCCGTCTTCGCTGTTTATGTCACCGGCGCGGTGCTCCGGCCCGGCAAAATTATGTCCGATCGCCCAATTTCCGCGATGGAAGCCGTGGTGGAAGCCGGCCTCGACCACGCCAAAGCGAATCTGAAAAAGGTGCGGATCATCCGACAGGAGAATGGCCGCACCGTGTATTACATGCTCGATCTGAAACAGCCCTTCGTTGGCAAGCCCGCCGGAACCTTCGACCTGAAACCGTCTGACATCATCTACGTGCCCGAACGCTTCTCCTGGTTCTAGCGCCAGTTTGCAGGTTATCGAGCAGTCATCCTGAATTCGCCTTGCACTGAAACGGCTGTGCCTTCTGCAGGCACAGGGCCTCGAGCGCCTCGGCCACCACCACCACCCACCCGCCAGCGACCCTGGCGGGTGTTTTGTTTTCCGGGCTGCCGCTCCAATCGCCGGAATAATCTCAGCGTGGATTTCGTGCTTTCGTACCACCGCCAGCGGGGCCAAGGACCCGAACCCCGTTAGCCCGGACGTTTCACAGCCTAAGAGCGGCACTGGGCTGCCGAAGCTATGTAGTGCAGATTTCCAACCTGCTGTATCGCCGACTTCCAGTCGGCATGCCGCACCTGCCTGGTCGCATCTGCGGATTGGAAATCCGCGATACAGCAGGCTGGAAGCCTGCGCTACGCCTTCCAGTTGGCGAAACCCGTGAAATATCCGGGTTAGCAGCGCCCTGCGATCATACCCGCAAGCTCCGTTAGGAGCGACATGGCAGGGTGACGCGGGTGCCGGGTCAACATGCCGCTCCTGACGGAGCTTGAGGCAAACGTTGTGGGAGCGCGTTGGTATAAATATGCCGCTCCTGGCGGAGCTCCGAACATTGTCGAGCCAAAATGATGGATTGCAAGGCCATAGGGCGTCGGGATTTCTTACACTTGCCAGCGTTCGATTGGTTAAACGTGCGGCGACGCAAAGGTCTCTGGGGTCAATGGCGTACAACACTGAGGGCAGGACTTGCGTCCTGCCCTCTCTCAATTGCTTTGAAAACTGTGCCTCAGTTCGGTGCCGAACCTGGGAGATTACTTGGCCAACTTGCGGCGCAGGCCTTCGACTCCGCTCATGGCGATGCCGAGGAGCGCGAGGGTCATGCCGCCGTCAGGAATGGTGGTGGATTCGGCACTGAAGTCGAACACCCTGGTGCCGTTTGAGCCGGTGATGGCGAAACTGAAGGTCCCGGCCGTCGGGTCAAAGCCGTTCCCAGAGACTACGCCAGCCCCGACAACTTCCAGGAACGTGTTGTCCTGCGACTGAACCGAAGATGTGTTGAGGTTAAACGTGAACCCATCAACCGACCAGAAGCCGGGTATTGGGTTGATCAGGTTGAAGCGCCAGGGCGCATGGAACGCGGCAACGTCCCCAGAGTTGACAAAGGTGGCGAAGTCGCCGGTGGCAACACCCACCTTAACTGTCCCCCAGGCGGTCACCCCAAGGGCAGAACCGAGGCTGGGGTTGTCTAGGGCGCACAACCCGCCGAACTCAATCGAGCCTGCCATCAAACCCGCTTGAGCTTGTTGGCACAACAGGGCGCAACCCGCCAATACTGCCGCCAGCACCGATAATGTTTTCAAACTTTTCTTCATAATCTTTCCCTTTCTTGTTGTTGTTGTTCGTTTCGGCATTTCGCCGAAGCATGATTTTCAAACTGAATCGAAGGGTAGCTAGTGGCGTGCCAAGGGTGCGAAGATGGCCGTCCGGGAGAGAATCGGCTATGTAACATGCTGTAGCGTAGAGAG
Organism: uncultured bacterium; assembly: GCA_963713735.1. Classification (GTDB taxonomy): domain Bacteria; phylum Verrucomicrobiota; class Verrucomicrobiia; order Limisphaerales; family UBA8199; genus CAVQND01. The sequence continues at coordinate 172,074 of CAVQND010000002.1, read as the reverse complement.
TTGCGTAGTCAGTTTCGCGCGCATCCTTTTGCCTGGGTTGGGAGCAAGGCCAACTGAACTGTAAGGTCTTCCGACAAATGGCGCGAAGGCGAGGTGAAACGTCGGGCCTAACCTGTTGATTATCAAGGACAAATGTGGGTTTTCGTGGGAAGTGTAAAGGAAGATTCCAGTGAAAGCCCGCCCCAGCTTATCGGAGGCTGCGAACACGCGCCGCGAGGCCGGCGATTAAGGGGTAAGCGCACGCTGATTCGCCTCGCGGCCCGTATTGGGTTCGGTCCAGAGTTCCGGCCAACCGCTCTCGTTTTTGCCGGTCGTTCGGACCACAACTGGTCGTGGGCGCGTCTCTTGCCATGGGCCAGACTATACAATATACGGTGTATAGGCTCGACAGACCTTGTCGTGGGCCCTGAAGTTTAAGCACCACCGCAGAATTATTCTTGCCAGGTTCTTGAAAAAAGTGTAAACCTCGCAGATGCATAGAGAAAGAGCCGGTGCGGCTTTCTCCGACGAATCGAAATGTAGTATGGAAATGTGCTTCAAAAACAACCAATGCTCATTATGAAAAGGAATGTACTTGCCTCCTGGCCTTGCGTGGCCCTGATGATGTCAGCCCTCTGGTGTGGGAACGCCGTGGCGGAGATCGCAACAATAAAGGCGGTGTACTCGTTCGACTCGGTTTCAGACACGGACGGGGCAAGTCCGCTTGGAGCCCTTTGGCTTGGGCCACATGGCGTTTTCTACGGTACAACTGACCTAGGCGGCGATGACGGGAACGGGACGGTGTTCTCAGTGACGACCGACGGGACGCTGACCCGGCTCGTGTCCTTCACCGGTGACAGCGGGGCTGATCCCGGGGCGTATCCGTATGGCGGGTTGACGGACGGCGGTGACGGCTATCTTTACGGCACAACCTCCGCAGGCGGCGGCAGCAGCATAGGGACGGTGTTCAAAGTGACGACCGATGGGACGCTGACGTTGATCGCGTCATTCACGGGTGAGAGCGGGGATTATCCCGGGTCCATTCCGGAGGCCGGATTGACGCTCGCCGGCGACGGCAATCTCTACAGCACGACTTATTTTGGCGGCAGCGGTGACTCGGGGACGGTGTTCAAATTGACGACCGGCGGGGTGCTGACCTCGCTCGCGCCATTCACCGGTGACAACGGAGCGGCTCCGACTGCCGGATTGACACTCGGCAGCGACGGCAATCTTTACGGCACGACTACTTCTGACAGCGGCGGCGGCTATGGGACGGTGTTCAAGGTGACGACGAGCAGCGGGGTGCTGTCCACGTTTGCGACATTCGCCGGTGGTGACAACGGCTTCTATCCCTATTCCGGATTGACGCTCGCCGGCGACGGCAATCTTTACGGCACGACCTATTATGGCGGCATCTATAGCTCTGGGACGGTGTTCAGAGTGACCAGCGGCACGGTGACCACGCTCGCCTCATTCGACTGTGCCAACGGGGGGTTTCCGTACGGCGGATTGACGCTCGGCAGCGACGGCACTCTTTACGGCACAACCTCCGAAGGCGGCAGCAGTGGCTATGGGACGGTGTTCGCAGTGACGACCAGCGGGGAACTGACCTTGCTCGCGTCATTCGACCACGACAACAACGGCGCGGTTCCGTTTGCCGCAATGACGGCGGGCAGCGACGGCAATTTTTACGGCACCGCCTCCCAAGGCGGCGGCGGCGGCGGCGGGACGGTGTTCGTAGTGAGGACCAACACGCTGGTCTTCACCACCGAGCCGGCTTCCACCACCGCCGGCTCGACCCTGAGCAGCATTGTCGTTCAGATCGAGGACCAGGACGGGAACCCGGTGGCCCAGAGCGGCGTCAGCGTCACCCTTACTCCCTCCAGCGGCAGCATCTATAGCGGCGCCAACCCCCAGACGACAGACGGCACCGGCAAGGCCACCTTCAGCGACCTGGTCATCTGGACCGCCGGCTCCGGCCTGACCTTTGCGGCCTCGGCCCCACCGTTCATCGGCGGCACCAGCACCCCGTTCGACATCACGGACCGCTGCATTGACGGCGACATCCAAGCAACGCCGGCTTGGTACATTGACGGGGCTAATCATATCATTATCACGCTCGTGAACCAGTACGGGCTGTTGACGGTCAGAGCGACGAAACTCAATAACTGCGGAATGACTGCCATTGCCTACAACGCCGCGGGCACGCCGACGGATATGGGAGGCCTGACGCTCAGTGCAACGTCACTCCCCCTTGGGACCGTCAAGGTGGTCTGCACTGCGGCCTTGACCGATGGAAATACGGCAGGTTCGTGCAATGCCGAGGCGCAGGATTTGTGTGGTACGTTTGCTGCTACGGCTGATCCGGAGACCAGCCTGCTTAAGATTGCCGGGGGCGGGGAAACAGTGCTGATCTTCACCAACATCCAGGCGGCGGAACGATTTGTCGGCGTCCTGAATGGCACGCCCGGCTTGACCAAGGTCACTGTCGTGGTCAACGGCAGTAGTTACGTCCTGGCGCCGCTGAGCGATGGCGGGTCCAAGTCGCTGGATGTGAGCGCGGCGATGAATCCGGGAGACGCCAACACGGTGGTCGTGATCGGCGAGGGCGCCGAGGGCGCCAGCGCCGCCGTCTCCATAGGCGATTCGCCCCCCGGCGATCCGATGATTACCGTCCAACCGGTTGCATTACAGATCCAAAGCTCGGCCGGGGGCGTGCAGTTGTCCTGGCCGGGGCAACCGGCGGGCTGGGTATTGCAGAGTCGCTCGAGCATGGCGGCGTCGGAGGCGTGGGTGAATTGGCCCGACGCGCCCGAGTCGGTGAATGGGCGTTCCGTGCAGACTGTGCCGGCCAGCGGGCGCGCGCTGTTCTTCCGCCTTTACAAACCATGAGGTTATCCGGTCGCGCCCCGAGAAATCCGCCCGCAAGAAAGATAATGAACAATACTCGTATGCAAACCAACAAAGAACCAGCCAGCACCAGCGTTCCTGCCTCCCTGCCCAAACACAGAGACCAGCGCGGCCAGAATCGCTCCAAGGCGATTTATCGCAAACCGCTGCTCCGACGCCTGGGACTACTGAAGTCCGTGGCGGGGAGTCCTCATTGGGGCCCATAAGTCCCTTGGAGCGCGGACGGGGAACGGTCTCGAGGCGCGCGCCCGGGGAGCAGAGACGGTGCTTGTGCTTTGCCGGCACAGGCACCGCTCCGTCAAAACCGCTATGAAAACACCGGCATGCTCAAAGGACGGTCCGGACGATCTTGTCAAGCACCGATGGTTGCAGGATTGTTTGGCGGAGTCCTCCGATGGAGCAACTGGATTGCGGAGCAAACCGCTTTCTGAGTCCGACTGGACGGAAGTGGTTGTCCTGGCGGACCGGCACGCCGTCACGCCCATGCTGTATGAGCGGCTGACCACGGGGGCGTGGTCGCCGGCGGCGCCGGAGCGCGTGCTGCAGAGGTTGCGGGAGGCGTTTTTAATGAACGGCGCAAAGAATGCGCTGCTCTACAAGGAGCTGGCACAAGTGCTCGAGGCCTTGCGGCAGGCCGGCATTCCGGTCATCGTGCTCAAAGGCGCCCACCTGGCGGCGTTGGTGTATGGCCAAGCAGGGGTTTCGGACGATGAATGATATCGACCTGTTGGTCAACATGAACGATTTGGAGAAGACCGCCTCGCGGCTGCGCGACCTGGGGTACTTTGCCGAAACCGAGGTGACAGATATTGGCGCATGGTGTGAGATGAGCCGCCATTTGCCAAGAATGTTCCGGCCGCCGCCGGCGCCAGGCATCGAGATACACTGGACACTGGCCGAGCCGGCCCGGTTCCGTAACCTTGCCACCGCCGGTCTGTGGGCCCGGTCGCGGCCGGCGACCATCGCCGGCGTCGAGGCGCGCGTCTTGTCACCGGAAGATCTTCTGTTGCATCTGTGCCTGCACGCCGCCTCCGATGGGAATCAGCCTTTCTGCTCGGGTCTAAGACCGCTCTGTGACATTGCGGCGACCGCTCACTGCTGCCGGAAAGAAATCGCCTGGCAGCAAATCCAGTCTCGCGCCATTGAATGGCAGGCGGACAGGTGCGTCTATCTGGCGCTGTGGCTGGCGAAAGAGCTGTTGGCGGCGGGGATTCCCGATTCAGTCTTGGAGTCGCTTCGTCCAAAGGACTTCGGTGACCGCTGGGCTGCCCTGGCGGTGAACCAGGTGGTGCTGGGAGGGGTGGAGCGCCTCTCCCCCGAGGCCGAGCTTGCATCCGGCCCGTTGAAGGCCTTGATTGGCCTGTGCAGTCCTGAGCCAAACCGTGGCAGGATGGGGGCGCTGCTCAAGGCCCTCTTTCCCCCGCGTGATTGCATGGCCAAATATATGGCTGTTCGCCACGGAGTTCCACTCAACTCAGTGCGAAACTACTCGTGTTATCTGACCCGTGCAGTTGACTGGTTGGGCAAGGGCGCCCGCGCCGCGTGGCAGTGGGGCCTCCGCCGCCCGGAAGTGGTGGCCGACGTGCGGCGTTTCCGCCAGCAGACCCGCTTATGGAACTGGCTGGTCGGCGCCAACGCTCAGGGCGAATCTGCCGAACGGAACAGATGAAAACAGTGTCGTTGACAGCACGCCTCCAGCGCCAGCAGCACATCCTCAAACAAGAAGCCGCCGGCACGGTCGTCCTGCTCAATCTGGATGACGGACAGTACTTTGCTTTGGACGAAGTGGGCGGGCGCGTCTGGGAGCTGTGTGATGGCAGTCGGACCGTGTCGGAAATCTCCGCTATCATCGGCCAGGAATACGATGCCCCGGCCAAAACCATCGAACAGGATCTGGCGGAACTGATGAGCGACCTGGCCAATGAAGACCTGGTGGGTGAGAATGCACAGAAAATGGATGGCGCTGCGGCAGCTCCGTAGTCTGGGCCTGGGGTGGTTCTTCCTCCGGGTTGTGTTTTTCGCGGCGGCGGTGCCGCTCCTCATGCGGTTGAAGCTCCCCGTGCTCCACAGCCTGCTGGAGCGTCGGATTGCCGCCGCCGCCAAGGCGGGGGGCGATGCCAACGGGGTTGGGGAAATAGTCCGCTGTGTGGAATCAGCCCTCGCCGTGGGCCCGCCGCTGGTCCATCCAGGATGCCTGACCCGGGGTCTTACGCTTTACTATTTCCTGCGCCGGGCGGGCCTGGACGTCACCCTCTGCTTTGGCGCCCGCTGGCGGGACGGCCAACTGACCGAGGAAGCCGGACACTGCTGGCTGGAGAAGGGCGGAGTCCCCTTCCTTGAAAGCGGAAATCCGCGCCAGTATTCCGTGCCCATCTATCGTCTGCCCGCACCCCCCCCGAGGCCTGCGGAAAACGGGTGACGACTCCGGCATGAATACCCGCTCTTACCTGTTCCACGGCTTGAAACTGACCATTTCCGGCGAAGAGGGCATCCTTACTGCGTTGGAATGCCGGCTGGGGCACTTCCCGGCGGCCAGGCCCGGCGCGCCGTCGCACCTGCGGTTTGAATTCCAGCAGGACTCCGACCCGCGCCATCATGCAATCGAGCAACCCTCCGGCCCGAATCGCAGAGTGCTTGAAATGCGGGGGGGCCAAGTGCTCTATTTCGATGCGTCACATCAACTCTATATCAACTTTCCCGGCCGCAGCCGGGCGCTCTGCGACCTCGACACCGGAGAGGCGCGGATTTCCTATCCCGAGTCCGAGGCAGACAATACCGGGTTGCTGGCGCATGCTTGCTTCACCGTTGCGCTGGCGGAGCTATTGAAGCGCCACGGCCTTTACATGGTGCACGCCGCCGGCCTGAGCCTCGACGGCAAGGGGTTGCTGATCGCCGGCGCGTCCGGAGCCGGCAAGACCACGCTGACGATTGCGCTGCTGGGCGCCGGCCTCGGTTTCCTTGGCGATGACACCCTGTTCCTTTGCGCCGGTGCCAATGGGTTGCGCGCACTGGCCTTCCCGGACCAAATAGATGTCACCGCGCACACCGCCAGTTTCTTCCCTGAGCTGCAGCACCTGGCCCGCGTGCCCTCACCGGAAGGCGGACGCAAACAGTCCTTCAACCACGCTCGCTTTTTCGGCGCCATCCCAAGCTGGGAATGCTCGCCCGCGGTGCTGGTGTTCCCGCAGTTTGCCCGCACCTCCGAAAGTGTGCTGACACCCATGCCTAAAGACGCAGCCCTCCTTGAGTTGGTCTGCAACGTGTTCAGGACCGAGGCATACTCGGCCCAGGCCCATCTGGATGCCCTGGCGGCGCTGGTCGATCAATGCTTGTGTCTCCGCCTGCATACCGGCCGTGATTTCGACGCCGTCCGCGCTCTTCTACGGTCGGTTTTGAATCAGGTCCCCTCCGCCCAATCGGCATGAAGACCCTGATGACTCAATTTGTTTTGCCCCTGGCCGGGAGGCCATCCCTCTATGGGGCCTGTCCCAAAAACTCCGTTTCCGGACGTTTGTCGCAACCTTCGTCGCCAACTTTGTCGAAAAATGGCCGATTCGACAAAGGTTGCGACAAAGGACGCGACCAAGTCTTCCGTTGGCCAGGCCTTTGCGACAGACTCCTCTTTGCCCTTGGCCTGTTGAGCCTTCACCTCATGACCACCGCGGGTTTCGCTGCGGGGGTGACACTCGGCCTGGAGTTGACCACCAACGCCACTTGCCTTGTCGTAAGCCCCATTTCCGAGCCGGGCGCTCTTTTCATCCTGGCGGCCCCCGACCTGCCAGCACTGCTCGCCACGCCGGCGGTGCTGCTCCTGACCAACACCCCGTTGACCAATGAGCTGCGCCTTGCGGTGCCAACTGCCGGCGGCTTTTCAAAGCAGGGCTTTTTCCGAGCGGCGCATTGGGCGGGCCAGGCCCCCGTCTTGGTCAACATTCCCGCCGGGACCTTTCTCATGGGCGCTCCCGCATCGGAGGCGGAACACTTCGCCTGGGAAGACCCACAGACCGAGGTCACCATCACCTCCTCGTTCAAGATGGGGCAGTTCGAACTCACCCAAGCGGAATACCAGGCCGTGATGAGTAATAACCCGAGCTACTTCTCAGGGGTTTCAAACCGTCCCGTGGAAGAGGTAAACTGGGCCGATGCGATGGATTACTGTGGACAGTTGACCGACTCCCAGCGATTGGCCGGTTGCCTGCCGGCAGGATGGGCCTACCGTCTGCCAACCGAGGCCGAGTGGGAGTACGCCTGCCGGGCGGGCACGACCACCGCCTTTGCTTATGGGCCGGCGCTCCGTTCCGGCATGGCCACTTTTGACGGCCTCGAGGAATACGATGCGACGCTCGGGACTATCTTCAACCCGAATGGAGTGGCGGCAACCCGACCGAGCGCGGTGGGCGCTTACACGGCCAATGCCTGGGGTTTGTTCGACATGCATGGGAACGTCTGGGAGTGGTGTCTGGACTGGTGGGCATCCCAACTGCCGGGTGGCAGCGTGACCGACCCGGAGGGTCCGGACTCGGGTGTGGATCGCGTGGTTCGGGGCGGCTGCTGGTACGATGATGGCAGAGTTTGCCGATCAGCTTACCGGGCACAAGCCGACCCCGGTTACCGCGGCAACGACATTGGTTTTCGCGTCGTCCTGATCCCGGCCAGGCCGTAATCCGCCCGCGAAGGAAGTCCCTGAAGGCTCTGGCGCCCGGAACTCGAGGCCGATCCCCGGGGCACCCTGAAGAGGCTTGTCGAGATTGGGTTTGCGGGCGTGCAGGACATCAAAGGCATCGTCCGCGCGTCGCAGCACCAGGTCGAATGGTTGATTGTCGAGTTTGACGCCTGCGCTACCGACCTCTTGGTTGCGCTCAAGGAGAGCTACGGCTACCTGACGAAAAACGGGCTGGGTGAGGGAAGAGTTTAAGACCATGACCAGCCTCTTCCACACCCTCGCGTTGTTTGCCGTTCTGTCGGCCTCGAACTCCCGTCAGGCGTCGAGAAATAGGCAACCGAGGCTTGCGCCGCGCCTTGGTTTTGGTATTCTCCTGCCGACAATCCTATGAGCACAAGGCAGACCGTCTCGCGCAGATCCGCGCTCAAAGGGCTGGGCAGCGTCGGCGTTGCCGTGGCCGCTCTCGGCCCGGACGCGGGCGGCGCCACGGAGGCTGGACGGCAATACTCGCCCCTGGTTTCCGCATCCTCGGAGGCGCGGAAGCTGATCTCAGAACGGGTCTTTCAAGCACCGCTGATTGACACCCATGAACACCTGATCGAAGAAAAAGAACGACTCCAAGGCGCGCCGCACCCGCGGGTTCCTTGCGATGACTGGGCGCTGCTGTTCAGTCACTACTTGAACTCGGACTTTCTGACCGCCGGGATGCCCAAGGCTGACATGGGCCGGTTCCTTTCCTCCGAGGTCGAGCCGCCGGCCAAGTGGAAGCTCATTGCGCCTTTCTGGCCTGCGGTGAAAAACACCGGCTATGCCCAGGCGGTCCGGATTTCGATTCGGGAGTTCTATGGGGTGGAGGAACTATCGGAGGCGACCATCGCCCAAGTTCAGGCCGGCTACGAGCAATGGCGCCGCCCGGGCTTCTACCAACGCATCCTGCAGCATCGCGCGGGGATCGAGTCGTGCCAGGTCAACAGCCTGACGGGCGAACCGTTCAAGCAGTCGGACCTGCCCACGCTCCTCATGCAGGACCTGAGCATCGTGGGGATGTTCGCCGGACCGGACCTCAAGCAGCACGCGGCGGCGGGGATCGAGGTCAAGACGCTGGGGGACTGGCACGGCGTGATCCGTTGGTGGTTCGATCGCTATGCCAAATACGCCGTCGCCGTGAAATCGCAGCAGGCCTACAGCCGCGACCTTGATTACGCGCGCGTGCCGGTCGAGAAGGCCGAACCGATCTTCAAAAGGGTCCTTCAGCAAGAGCCGGTCACCGCCGGGGAGCGAAAACTGCTGGAAGATCACCTGTTTTGGCAGGCTGTGGATGAGGCGACCGCGCGCGAGCTTCCCGTGAAACTGCACACCGGCTACTACGCGGGCCAGGACTCTATGCCCTTGTCCCGGCTGCGCCCATTCGCGTCAGGCTAAGGCGTCTGCGGCTCCGGACAGCAGTTCGTAGTAGTTTTTGCGATCGTTTCGCTTTTCGTAGAAGGCATGGCGGGCGAGGCAGAACTCCACCCATTGAACGACCGAGACGCCCAGCACCATGGCCGAGAACCAGCAAGCGCACTGTCCGAGAATGTGCCCCAGGCGAAGGAGGCTGACGTGTTGGCCGTGGGGACAATTGAGTTCCAGCAGGTCAGAAAGCTGGCAGACCAGCGCGCAGAACAACAACTTGGTCAGCACCGAGAGCTCAAGCAAGACCGGGGTGCGGCAGTTGAGGTGAGGCAATCCCAGGTGGCTTTTCCAGGTTTTAAAATGATCTCAATTCGCCAGCGCAGCCGATAGATCGCGGCCAGGACCTTGGGGGGCCAAGTCGCCGCCGGCACGTTGGTCACGAAGATGTTCCAGCCCATCAAGAAGAGATGCTCGGCGCCAGGAGGGGAGCGGTGGCGTTTCTGGGCGGAGACTTTGGCCTTGTGCCGCCGCTGATTGGCCACTTCCTCTGGCACGGGCAGGGCGACCAAGCGCACGGCCGCTCGCTCCGGTCCCAGGAGCACGTCCATATCCAAGGAGCCAGAGTTCTTCAGGAGGGCCTTTAAATTCAGCGGTTGGCCCGTCTTGGGGTCGTAGGGATTGACGCCGTGGCGGTAGCGGCTGAGGAAGGAGATGCCCGCACTGACAAACTGGGCCAGGACTGCCGTGGTGAAGTAACCCGAATCCCGCAGGACCAGATCGCCGGGGCGGGCGACTTCCAGGATGTCCGGGGCGGCGGCCTGGTCATTGCGAGTATAGCCCGAAAGGGAGACGTGCCCGACCACGCCGTTTTTGATGTCGCAGATCCATTGGATTTTGAGGGTGGCGTAGTCTTGCCCATGTTGGTTGCCGGCCCCGGGGAAGAGTTCAGCCAAGTGCTTGGGCAGCGTTTGGGAGGTGCTGTCATGGACCCAGACGTGAGCAAAGCGTTCAAGGGCTTGGCAGGTCGGAACGCCACGAGCGATCTGGCTGAAGAGGGCCGTGACGACCCCAGCCAGAAAGCCTTTGAGGCCACCGGAGAGCCGTTCACTCAAAGACTGTTTAGTGTAGGTGGTGTCGGCGGCCAAGCCGATGACTGCGGCGGTATGCTCCAAGGCGAGGTCGGTTTCGGGAGCGAGGGCCAGGAGGCCCTTGGCAAATTTGAGCATGGGGATTTTACGTGGGCTGCGCTGCAGAAAGCCTGAGGCTCGGGCGATACCCTCGGCGTCAATGGCGTCGAGTTTGGGGAGGCAGGCCGGGAGCTGTTGGTGGAGGGAGGCGGGCAAACCGGAATTGTTTTGCGCGGAAGGGTTAGGAGATGACATGCGTGGTTTTATATAGTATTAATACTATATGCCAAAGCGACAAAAGGCGACAGAAAAAACGACGGGTTACCTCATCAAAGTGCAAAAGGTGGAGCGGCCAACCAATCGCTCCTACTATCTGAACTTGCCGGTGGTCCTGGCGGAGGCGCTGGAGATCAAAAAAGGGGAAGAAATGAAGTGGCTAATCGAAGACAAAAACGTGCTGCTCCTGTGTCGGACACAGAAAAGGCCGCCGCGTCAACTGCGCGCCAAACCTTAGCCTGACGCGAATGGGCTGCGCCTCAACGCCGGTTCGGCTGCCGAGCTATGCCGGTTGTCGCCTGACACGAAATTCGTGTTCATGCACATCTGCTACCCATACTACGAAGAGTTGCTCGCCCTGGCCAAGCAGTGGACCAATGCGCATGTGGACATGTGCTGGTCGTGGATCATCAATCCGGCGGCGGCCAAGGATTATCTGAAGAAGCACATTGTCACCGCGCCCACCAACAAGCTCCTGCCCTTTGGTGGAGACTACCTCCCTGTGGAGCCCGTGCTGGGCCACGCCGTCATGGCACGCCGGGGCCTCGCCCAGGCGCTGACGGAACTGGTGGAAGAGGGCTGGCTGAAGCTGGCTGATGCGCTGGACCTGGTGGACCCCATCCTCCACGAAAACGCTCGCCGGATCTTCACCTCGCCCAAAAGACCGAGGCCTTGCGGCAGGCGGATTGGATTAAGTAGGCCGGCGAACGGAAGGGCGATCATGTGATGACGGGATGCGATGGAGGCTGAAAAACTCTCCCGCTGCGATGCCAACTCCGGCAACCCTTTGGCAGATGATGACACTTTCCGTTGAGCGTGGCGTGCTGCGCCTGGCCTGCAGTTGGGCCTGCGCCTGCGGCGTCGGGGCTTCAAGTCTGGCAGGGAGCGCTCAGCTCCGGCTCACCATTGTGGATTCGGACACGAAAAACCCTGTGCCCTGCCGCATCCACTTGAAAGACGCCAGTGGCAAACCGGTTCGACCCAAAGGACTCCCCTTTTGGAATGATCATTTCGTTTGTGCGGGCCTCGCCGAGCTTGACTTGGCCCCCGGGCCATACGCCTATGAGGTTGACCGCGGTCCGGAGTACCTGGTAACCACGGGCCGGCTTCCGGGCCATATCTTCCGGGTGGAAACCGGGGTGGCGCTCGGCCTCAGCGTCGAGGCCACACTCGATTCGCGAGATCCTGTTTTGTCGATCGAAATCATCCAAAACGGCAGAGTGGCGCGCACGGTCTCCTATGCAGAATGGAAGCGGACAGGTTCCCTGGGCACTGTCACATTTAATGAGAGCGGTTGGTTCCTGGTGCGGGCGTTCGCAGCCGTTCCCGGCACGTTGAGGTAATCCAGTACCATCGGCAAGCCGAAAGAATTTTGGCAGCAAAGGGTGGCCCAGGCAAATGCTGATTAATTGGAGCCTCCCTGGGAGCCACCGAGGGGAAATCGCCTCTTCAGCGGTTCCGGTCGCGTCCTGGCTTGTCCACATCAACCGCCAACCGGATGGTGGGGCCTTTTTTCCGCGAAATCACCGGCCTGTGGCTTTTCTGACGCCGCCGCCGCGCCCGCGCCTCTGCGCTGAAGTGACCGCGCGCCAAAAAAAAGACCGCGCCGAGCGCCAGGACGCCAATGAGCCAAAGAATTGGATTTCCGATGTCGCCCATAGTCAAAACGTCAATCCGTCGTGTGCTTGGCAGGTACGCAAGCCAGGAATCCCAAGGATTACGAGGGCCGCTATTGCTTTTTCCGGGCTTGTACCCATGCGGTCAAGCCTTCTGCTATGTTGAGCATTTGTAAAGCCGAAAAACTGGTTTCTCCCGGCAACGCTGCGCGGGTGAGGGAGAATTGGTCCTGCATCTCGCTCATTCCGTTCCCATGCTGCGGGACGGGGAGGCGAGTGTCAAGGGACACATTTTGCCGGTTTCTTGCCGCTTGCGACGCCGAGGGAACCATTCACGCGAAGCTGCGGAGAAACACAATGGCCTCGTCGCGTTCAGGGAAGGCGGCATCAATCTTCGCGCCGGTGTTGAAACGGACTTGCACCTCGAAGCTCTCCCCAATAATCTGCCCCCAACGATGCGCGAGAGATTCAGCCATAGGCGTTGGTTGCCCTATCCCTGAAGCCACAGGTGCCCCTCACACAGCGGCACGCGGTGTTTGCGATTCTTCCATTTGACATTGCGGTCGCGGAGCTTCTCGAATCGTGGCGCGCCAAACCCCGCCGCCTCGGCCAACTTGCCCAGCCACTCGATCACGGGCACATAGACACCATAGGGCGCGGAGTCCCCGATGACGAAGCACACCTCGGACGGCGAGGCGCAAACCCGGCGAAGCGCCATCCAGGTCTGTGCCAAGTCTAGAAAGTAGCAGGCCACCATGTTGTTGTAAGTCTTCTTGCCACCATGATCGAGCCGGACCGACGACAGTTGACGGCATACCGCCACAATTCCGTCCCGGATGGGCGCCAACTCCCGCGCCGCCAGGACTTCCTCCAGATCCACCGAGTTGGGCGGCACGTGTTGGGAGCAGGCTCGAACCAGGTGCCGCCTTACCGTTTCCTGGAAGATCTCCCCAGCCCCGAATCTCGCCCAGGAACGCCATCTCCAGCCGTGTCGCATCGGCATAGTCGTAGTTGTTCGCGTAAGGCGGCGACGTGATGACAAGAGTGGCCCAGGCGTCGGGCACGGTCCCACAGGTGCGCGCGTCATCCAGGCGCAAATTCGCCAGGGGCTTTGCCCGGCGCGCTTGGAAGCGGATGTCGGCGGCAATCATCTGCACTGCCTTATTGAGCGCCAACTCAGGCGCCGGCGGGGCAGTCTTGCGCCGGCCCGGCAGCAGGTATTGCCAGGGCGCTGTGCCCGCCTCCGAAACGACCCGCAGGGACGAGACGAGCGCCATCCAGACCAACCGGGCTTCCGGCGACCCATCCTGTTCGGCTTCCACGGCCTGGCGGAAGCGGTCGAGATAGTCAAGCGTCGCTAGCCCGAAACACTTCTTTATGACCTCGGGGTAATGCTCCGTTTGGCCAGTCGCTTTCCGGGCAAATCCGAATGCCTTCTCGGCTTTTGCAAGAAAGAGGGCGGGATCGGCGGCATAACCCAGCTTGGCCTCCGCCACCCTATGAACGAACGGGTGCGCCTCGAGGCCATAGGAGGCGACTTCCATCTCATCACAGGCCAAGCAAGTCGTGCCCGAGCCGACAAAGGGGTCGAGCACCCGGACCTGGCCGGCCGTTCGCCCGCTCAGCAGCGATTTCACCCATTCAGCAGAAAAGCCCGCGCTGTAACGGAACCACCGGTGAACCGGCAACCGCAGGTTATCGAGAAAATTGGACGTGTGACCGACAACTTGAAGATCCGGGCAAGCCCGCTCCGCCTTGATCGCCTCGTCGAACAAATCAAAGACGGCTTGCCCATAGTCCTCACGCAGGCGAACCAACACGCCGTCGCAGTGCTGCGCATGCGGGTATTTTGGCGATGCGGCCATTTGCCTTCACACCTTACAGGTTTCATTTCGCTTGCGCACGCTTTTTCGCGGCACGCTGCCCCGGCGGTTATTTAACGGTTGACCCGTTTAACCGCTCATTTTCCCTCGGTTCTAAAATCTCCGGCGGTCACGACGATGAGCTTCTTGGGGTCGAGATGTTTCTTGAGCGCGGTGAGGACTTGGTCGGGGGTCAGGGCGGCGATCTTCTTCTCGAACTCGGCTTCGTAGGCCATGGTGCGGCCCAGGTGGCGGAGGTTGGAGAGCAGGCCCGAGAGGGCGATGTCGTTGGCGCGGTTCATTTTCAGGGCCTCGAGATAGCCATTCCTGGCGTTGGCCAATTCCTCGGTGGAGAGGCCGTCGCGCAGGAGGCGGTCGAGTTCTTCCTGGGCGGCCTTGACCACCCGGAGGCTATTGGTGGGATTGCTGATGGCGGTCATCGTCAGGGTCGCCCGTTCGTCCCAGGAGGAGGCGCTGAAACTGGAGCTGACTCCGTAAGAGAGTCCTTCCTTTTGGCGGATGCGATCGCCCAGCCGGGAGGAAAGGGCGCCGCTGCCCAGGATATAATTGCCCATGACCAGGGCCGGATAGTCCGGGTCGTCGTCGCGCAAAGGGAACAGCAGGCCGGCCACGTAGGTGGCGTTGGCCTTATCGGGTGTGACGATGTGCCGTTGAGCGCCCGCGAGCTCGCTGGGGATGGGCATCGGGATGCGGGCGTAGGGCTTGGCCGCTTTCCACCCGCCCAGACTCTCCCGCAAGATGGGCAAACAAGCCTCGGGCTCGAAATCGCCCACGATCGTGAGTTCGCCGGCTTGGGAGCCGAGATACTCTTTGTAAAGCCGGACCACCTGGTCGTAGGTGGCCCGGCGCATCCGCTCGACGGATTCCTCGACCGTCGGCACATAGCGGACGTCGGCGGCGGGGTAGGGGTTCAACAGGCGCTGGAGCAGCCGCGGGCCAAGCATGGCGGGTTCGGTGCGCATCTGTTCCAGACCGGCGAGGCGTTCGCGTTTGAGGACCTCGAATTGCTCGGCCGGCAGGGCCGGTTCGCGCAGCACTTGGCCCAGGAGCTTGAGCACCTCGGGGAAGGTGTCGCGCTTGGCTTGCACCGAGAAGCTGACCGCGCCCAGCGCGCCGGCGGCGGCGGGACCGCCCCGGCCCCGGCCTCCGCGCCCGCCGCCGCCGCCCCCCGCGTTGAGCGTCGCCTTCAAGCGGTCCAGCTCGTCGCGCAGTTGCTGGTAGGTGAGTTTGCGGGTGCCGCGATGCATCATTTCGCCAAGGAAACCGGCGGCGGATTCGTATCCTTTGAGGTTCTCCTGGTTGCCATAGCGCAGGGTCAGGGCGAGATGGACTTCCTGGCCGCGCGATTTCTTGGGCAAAAAGGTGGCCTTGACGCCCTCGGGCAAATCGAGGCGCTGGACGCGCGACTCGATGTTCTCGGGCGTGGCCTCGAAGGCCTCCCCCTGCGCGATTTCCGCGCGGCCCTTGTAATCGGCCACCAGGCCCGGCAGGCCGGGTGCCGGCGGGATCTCGATGCGTTCGGCCTTTTCAGCGGGAATGAACAGGCCGACGGTGCGGTTGCTGCGCTGCAAATAGCGGGCGGCGACCCCTTGGACGGCCTCGGGCGTGACCTTCTCGATGCGGTCGCGGTGCAGGAAGTAAAGGCGCCAATCGCCTTGGGCGGCCCATTCGCTGAGCGAGACGCCGATGCGGCTGGTGTCCGTCGCGGCCATCTCGCGGGCCTTGAGAATCTGCTGCCGGGCGCGGGTGACCTCCTCGGCGGTCACGCCTTTGGAGCCGATGGATTCAACGGTGCTGATGATGGTTTCGCAGACCTCGTCCCGGGAACCGTCCTTCGGGACCTCCGCACCGATCGCCATCAGCCCGGGGTCATGCTCGGCACTGGCGTAAGCGAAAACATTGGCGGCCTTTTTGGCCTCGATCAGGGCCTTGTAGAGACGGCCCGAGGGGGCGGTCGTGAGGATATTGGCGAGCACTTGCAGCGCGGCGGTGTCTTCGTGCGGGCCGGAGGGAATGTGATAGGCCACGCCGACCGCGCTCACGTCGCCGACGCGGCGGAGGATGACGGTGCGCTCGCCGTCCTGCGCCGGCTCTTCGGTGTAAGTGGCAGCCAGCTTGCGTTCGGGTTTGGGGATCGGCCCGAAGTACTTCTGCGCCAGCGCCAGGCCCTTGGCCTCGTCAAATCGGCCGGCGACCACCAGGACCACATTGTCCGGCTGGTAGTACTTTTGGTAAAAGGCCCGCAGGTTCTCGATGGGGACGCGTTCGATATCGGACCGGTTGCCGATCGTGGGCTTGCCGTAATTGTGCCAACTATATGCGGCGGCGGCGATGCGTTTGCTCAGCACGCTCGTGGGCGAGTTTTCGCCCCGCTCGAATTCGTTGCGCACGACGGTCATCTCCGAATCGAGATCTTCCTTCTTGATGTAGCTGTTGACCAGGCGATCGGCCTCGAGGTCGAGCGCAAATTCCAGGTTTTCGTCCGTCGCCGCGAGCGTCTCGAAATAATTGACGCGGTCGCTCGAGGTGCTGCCGTTGAAGGAGGCGCCGTGGTCTTGGAGTGCCTTGGGGATTTTCGGATGGCGCGGCGTGCCCTTGAAAACCATGTGTTCGAGCAGGTGCGCCATGCCGGTCTCGCCGTAGCCCTCCTGGCGCGAGCCGACCAGCACAGTCATGTTCACGGTCACTTTGGACTGTGAGTTGTCCGGAAACAGGAGCACGCGCAGGCCATTGTCGAGCCGGTACTCGGTGATGCCTTCCACCGAAGCGACTTTTTGGGGTTCCGCAGCCGGGGACAGTTGAGACGCGGCGAGCCAGATGAAGCCGGCGATGCAGTGGGTCCTGATCATGCCTGATGGTGCCTGCCAATCACGCCTAAGCCAAGCCCTTTTTGGTGTGCGAATTTTCTGGATTCCTGCCGGTGGCAGCGCCATGTTGCGGCCGTGAGAAAGCGGTATAATATCGCGCTCGCCGTTCTGCTCGTCGCTATCCTTGTGATGATTGCGTGGCCGCTGTTGTTGCGCCTGGGGGAACCGGTTTATCAAGGTAAGCGGTTGAGTTACTGGTTCCGGGCGTATGCCAGGCAGACTCGGCAAATGTCCGAGGCGACGAACGCATTTGCACAATTGGGCGAAAGGGCTGTGCCGTACCTGGCGCGGGTTTTGGAGGGGCCCGACCCGTGGTGGCAAAAGCCTTACAACCTGGCGGCCCAACGCTTGCCAAAGTCCCTTGCCGGCGGACTGACGACGTTGCATGTGGAAGCTCGCTTTGCGGCCCTCGACGCCTTGGCGTTGCTCGCGCCATCAGCCCCCGGCGCGGTGCCCGCGATAATCAACGCCTTGAACGCCCCGGATGTGGTCCTCCAAAGGTCTGTCCCGAGTATTTTGGGGCGATTGAGGCCAATAACCAGCAACGTAGTTGCGGCCTTAGTATATGCTTTGACCAGAAACGGCGATTGGTACACCCAGGAGGAGGCTTTGCAAGCCCTTGGGGGAATGGGGCCTGCCGCAACGAACGCGATTCCTGCCCTGGCGGATGCGCTCAAACATGAGCATCCGGACTTTCGCGAATGGGCTGCCGAGGGGTTGGGAAATATGGGGCTGAGTGCGCAGGCTGCCGTGCCGGGACTACTGCTGACAGCAACGCATGACCAACTTCTATGGGTGCGCGAAGCAGCCTCAAACGCTCTGCTGAAAATCGACCCCGAAGCCGCCGCCAAGGCGGGCGTCAAGTAAGGGTGGCCTTGGAAACGGATGCTCACCGCATCAGAACCTCATTCAGCTTGACCTCATCCTGGATCGGGCCTCATCGTCCAGAGGAAAACGCGTTGCAGCCCATGAGATTCCTATGAAATGCCGTTAGCCATGAAAACTCTCCTGAAAACCACTCCGATCGCCCTCGCCGCGGCCCTGGCGGCCGCGCTGTGCCTTCCGCCCCAGGCGCGGAGCACGGACCTCTCAAGCGGCAACACGGTCCAGCCTCCTCCTGCGTATCCGCTCAAGAAGAGCGCCAACGGACGCTACCTGGTTGATTCCAAAGGCGCCCCGTTCCTCGTTGCGGGCGACGCTCCGCAAGCCCTGATGGTCAAACTCACGGAAGCCGACGCCGACCTCTACCTCTCAAACCGGGTGGCGCACGGGTTCAACGCCGTTTGGATCAATCTCCTCTGCCGCCCGGGCACCGGCGGGCGCAAAGACGGCGCGACCTATGACGGCATCCCTCCCTTCACCACCACCGACGACCTGTCCGCTCCCAACGAGGCCTACTTCGCCCGTTGCGACCGAATGATGAGCCTGGCCCAAAAACACAGTCTATTGGTAATCCTCGATCCTGCCGAGACCATCGACCACCTCAAGATCCTCGTGGCGAACGGCCCGGAGAAATGCCGCGCGTTCGGCCGTTATCTCGGCCAACGCTACCGGCGGTTCCCCAACTTGCTTTGGATGAGCGGCAATGATTTTCAGAGTTGGCGCGACCCCAAGAACGACGAAGCCGCCCTGGCCGTCGCCAAAGGCATTCGCGAGACTGACCCGGACCATCTGCAAACCGTCGAACTCAACTACGAAGTGAGCGGTTCGCTGGACGACCCGAAATGGGAGCCGGTCATCAGCCTTAGCTGCGCCTACACCTACTATCCAACCTACGCGCAGGTGCTCAAAGAGTACAATCGGCCCAACTTCCTGGCGGTGATCATGATCGAGTCGGACTACGAGTTCGAGCAGCGGGCCACACCCGCGGTTTTGCGCCGCGAGGAGTATTGGTCGATTCTGGCCGGCGCCGCCGGCCAGGTCTATGGCAGCGGGCCGATCTGGCCGTTCGCCGACAATTGGAAGAGGGCGCTGGATTCCGCCGGGGCGGTCCAGATGGCGTGGGTCAAAGCCCTGTTCGAGCCGCGCGCCTGGTTCGAGCTGGTCCCGGATCAACGGCACACGCTGGTGGTGGCCGGCTATGGGACCTTCGACGGCACGTCCCATGAAGGCAATCATTACGTGATGACCAGCGACTATGTCACCGCCGGACGGACGCCGGACGGACGGCTGGCCATCGCCTACATGCCTTCGTTGCGCCCGCTAAAAATCGATCTCTCGCAACTCAAGGGACCGGTCACCGCGCGGTGGTACGATCCGAGCCGCGGAACGTTCTCCCCCATCGAAGGCTCTCCTTTCCCCAATTCCGGCCAGCCGTACTTCATACCGCCCGGCAACAACGCCGATGGCGACGGAGATTGGCTCCTGGTTCTGGAGGCCAAGCCACCGGCTGCAGCGCCGAGTTCCGCGAAATGACTCGAAGAGAATTCCTCAGGCAGACAGGTGTGGTCGTCGCAGGCGCCCCCGCTGGCCCCGCCGCGCTCCATTTAGCAAGCAGTTGTGCCGGAGCCCAGCCCCGCACCGCGGCATCAGCTTTTGTGGCCATCATCGTCGATCCAGCCGATCCCATCGCGAACGCCAGACCGGCGCGGTGGGCATTAGAGCAACTCAAGGAAGTGTTGGTCCAGCGGCAGATCGGCGTCCAGACGGCCAGCCGGATGACGGACATCCCGGCGGGCGCTCATTGCCTGCTGGCCACGGGAAGCGCGCACCCGCCCGCTCGTGAAATGCTGACACGCGCTTCTGAGACCTGCCCCAGGTCCCGGAGTCGCTGGTGATGGCATCGGGCCGCGTGAGTGGCCGCTCGGTGCTGCTGGCGTGTGGCCATGACCCGCGCGGCCTGGCTTATGCCCTCCTGGAGTTGGCGGATCAGGTCCGGTATGCCGACCGGCCTTTGGAAGCTTTGAGGCTGAGCCGGCCTGTGTCCGAGCGGCCGGCCAGCCCAATCCGCAGCATCATGCGGCTCTTCGCCAGCGATGTTGAGGACAAGAGCTGGTTTTATGACCGGGCGTTCTGGCGGCGGTATCTCTCGATGCTGGCCGCCGAACGCTTCAACCGGTTCAATCTCGCACTGGGGCTGGGCTACGATTTCACTTCCGGCATCCGCGACGCCTATTTTCATTTTGCCTACCCCTTCCTGGTCGCGGTTCCCGGATACGACGTGCGGGTTAGCGGGCTTTCTGCGGCGGAGCGGGAGCGGAACCTCGAGCTGCTGCACTTCATCAGCGACGAGACAGCGGCCCGGGGCCTTCACTTCCAGTTGGGCCTCTGGACGCACGCCTACAAGTGGACAAACAGCCCGCAGGCCAATCACGTCATCGAAGGACTAACGCCGGAGAGCCATGCGCCCTACTGCCGGGACGCCTTGCGCGCGGTGTTGACCGCTTGCCCGGCAATCGGGGGCGTGACTTTCCGCATCCACGGCGAGAGCGGGGTAGCCGAGGGCAGCTACGCCTTCTGGGGAACGGTATTCGATGGGCTCACCCAATGCGGGCGCCGCGTCGAGATCAACATGCACGCCAAGGGCATGGATGCCGAGATGATTGATGTGGCGCTGGCCACGGGATTGCCGGTGAACATTTCCCCCAAGTTCTGGGCCGAGCACATGGGCCTGCCATACCATCAGGCGGCGATTCGGCCTACGGAGATGCCGCCGCGCGGGCGCCAGGATGCAGGCTTCTTCGCCAAAAGCTCCGGCTCGCGCAGCTTTCTGCGCTATGGCTATGGCGACCTGCTGGCCGACGGGCGCCGATACGGCGTGCTTCATCGCATCTGGCCGGGCACGCAGCGGCTCTTGCTGTGGGGCGATCCCCAGTTGGCGGCGGGCTACGGGCGCGCCGCGAGCTTTTGCGGCAGCATGGGGGTCGAGCTCTTCGAACCGCTCTCATTCAAGGGCCGCAAAGGCTCGGGCCTTCCCGGCGGGCGCGATGCTTACGCCGATGCCTCGCTCAAACCCGCGCTGGGGGATTTTGAAAAATACGCTTACGGGTATCGGCTTTGGGGCCGGTTGCTCTACAACCCGGACGCCGCGCCGGAAACCTGGCGCCGCCAGCTCGCTGGCCAGTATGGTCGGGCCGCCAGGCCGGTGGAAACGGCCCTGGCCGGCGCCAGCCGCATCCTCCCGTTAATCACTACCGCTCATCTGCCCTCCGCCGCCAACAATAATTATTGGCCGGAGATCTACACGAACATGCCCATAGTGGACCCCAACCGAAAGCACCCCTACAGCGATACGCCCAGCCCGAAACGCTTCGGCGCCGTCAGCCCACTGGATCCCCAGCTTTTCTTGAGGGTGGACGACTTTGCCGGCCAGTTGCTCGAAGGCAACGTCAGCGCCAGTTATTCGCCGCTGGAAGTGGCCGACTGGCTGCTGGCCCTGGTCAACACCGCAACGCGCGAGATGGCTAAAGCCGTGGAGTTGGCCGCTGACTCCGGCGAACCGGCCTTTCGACGTCTGGCCGCGGATGTCGCCATCCAAACCGGCCTGGGGCGTTTCTTCGCCGAAAAACTCCGGGCCGGGGTGCTCTTTGCCCTGCATGAGCGGACCCAGGATCGCCGGTCGCTGCAGGAGGCCGCGTCCGCCTATCGCCGCGCGCGCGAGGCCTGGACCGAACTTGCCAGACAGGCGGCAGGCATTTACGTCCCGGACATCACCTTTGGCCGGGACGCGCACCTCCGGGGCCATTGGCAGGATCGTCTGCCGGCAATCGACCAGGACATCGCGGACATGGAGCGGCGGCTCGGCCAGTTGGCCAATTCGCTCCCCCCTTACCGCACCGTCAGCCAAGGAGTCCTCGACCAGGCCCTCCGCGCCGTCCTCAGGAAATCAGAACGGCTCGCCGTCCCGGCGAAGCATGCGCCGCCACTGAGTTTTCAACGTGGGCAGCCCCTCACGATCCGTCTGACGCTTCCACCCGGCTCGGTCGCCGCGCGCTCGCTCTCCGTTCGCCTGTCCTATCGGCACACCAACCAGGCGGAGGAGTTCCGCACCGTAGCGATGCCTGGCCAGGCTGGGGCTTTTCAGGCAGTGATCCCCGCTGACTACACCGACTCGCCTTTCGCACTCCAGTACTACTTCGAGCTTCGCGATCGAAAAGGCCAAGCCTGGATGCATCCCGGCCTGGGGCCGAATCTAAACCAGCAGCCGTATCACGTCGTGCGCCCGCAACCTGCGGGCGCTTCCTGACGCTGCTCCCAAATTCCAAGTGGCCAGCGCGAAGCGCCGCTGGAAATCGTTCCTGGGAATGGCGGCGCTCTGCCGAGACGCCGCTACGGGAGCACGGTTCATGGAAGGGAAGGCGTGGCCCGCGCGCTTGGAATCCGCAGGTTCGGCGCGACAACAGCGGAAGCCGGCCGAAAGGACCTGCCAGCGCCGGGCGCTGCCGGGCGAGGTTACCGAAAGCAAAAGCGTTCAGCCCAATCCGATTCTTCCTGATTTCCATGCTTTTCTTTTGGGGCGAGCAGCGCGCGATTCCTTACGGCGCGGTCCGCTGAAGCAGTTCCGCGGCCCTGCCGTTTCGGTCGAGGACGTAGGTCAGGGAGGTGGAGAGCTTCGCGGGCGGCCCGGGGAGTTTCCGGCCCATGGCGTCCATCCACGTCAAGGCGCTGCCTGAAGGCAGCGGCAAGCTCGACACCGACGCGTCCTCGGCCTGCCACAAGACCAGCACGGCCTGCCTGCCCGTTTCAAAGCCAGCCACGTAACCGGCTTTCCCGATGGCCTTAGTGCCGACGCACTTTGGCGAGGGCCCGAGAAGGTGCGTCAGCACTGCCAGCGCGGGCAGCAACTTGCGCGGCGCCCCGCCGTAATCGAATAGCGCGCACTCGAAGTTCGGGCTATTGACGGCCCCGCTGGCACCCGAGTGGATGAATATCTTCTGCACGCCATGCGAGAGCATGACGGCGAAGAACCGCAGCGTGTAATCGGCGCATTGCCGCTCGCTCTCGAGCAGGCGTTCCTCGGCCCAGTTGTCCGGTTGCGGGACGAAGGGCCGTCGCGGCAGGTTGTCCACGCCATAATAGGAGAACTCGGTAATCCAAATCGGCTTCGCGCCCCCGTGCGCCTCCATGTTCTCCAGGAGTTCCGCCATCTCGCCGGCATAAGCTTCCGGCGCCCGCAGGCCCGGGTAGATGTGCAGGTTGAAGAGGTCCACGTGCTTGAGAATCCCGGCCTCGAGCACGTCTCGGGTCAATTCCCGCGGCCCGCCGGCGATGCCGCCCATGACTTTGCAGGTTGGGTCAGCCTTGCGCATGGCCGCTGCCGCGGTCCCCAGCAGGGCCACGTAGTCCGCCGGCTTGTACGGACCTGGCGTCACGCTGGCCGTTGGGCCTGGCCGGCAGGGCGTAATCGGTGTAGATCGGCTCGTTGAGGAATTCCCAGATGTGAATGCGGTCCTTGTAGCGCGTGGCGGCTCGTTCGATGAAATCCGCCAGTTCCTGCGGGTCTTTTGGCGCCCAGGCCTGGCGGGCGCGCACGCCCGGATACCCCTTCGTGGAGAGGGCCAGGCGGCGCCTCGCTGGACCAGTCGGCCGACGGGAAAGGCGGCAGGAGCGGCAGCACCGAGCATCCTTGGCGCAGCACCCGGTCGATCTGCGCGTCGGCCAGCTCCCAGTGATACGTCGCCCTTGGCCGGCTCCATGTGCTGCCATTTGAGCGACCAGTCGCGATACCAGCTCACGCCCGCTTTGGAGGCCAACTGGATGAGGTCCGGCGTGACAAACGCATGGTTGATCCCGCACACGGAATCCTGGTCAGGTGCGCCGCGGCACGATCGCCAATCGCACCTGGGCCGCCAAGGTCGCGCCCGCCGGCCTCGGCGGAAGCCACTACACGATAAAAGCCTTTCCAATCGCTCGGAAGCCGCACCTTCCGCTGAAGCTACGTTCGGGCCGGAACCTCCAGCGGACAATCCGGCAGCGCCACCGGTTGGTCCTCGAAATCCGTCACTCGGAATCTGACGCTCATCCGGCACGGCGCAGTGCCGTGATTGCAGACGCGAAGCCGCAAGCCGCCGGGCTGGTCATCAGGAAAATCCCCCCGGCGCTCTGGCGGCTCGACGGCCAACTCCACCGGCTGGTGCGGCTGAAACTCCGTCGGCTGCTCTCCCCGCTCGAGCTGGATGGCAGTCGACATCCACGTCCACCCGCTCTTCCCGCTGCAAGTCCGGGCCGGCAAAAACAAAGACATACCGCTGTTCAGGTTTGAAGGTCAGGGAGCAGCGCTTCCACTCGGTGCTCAGTCTCACTGCTTGCCGGTGCTCTCTGCCGCCGCCCGCCGGTTCCCTGGCCATGACTCCCGAGCAAGGCGGGCACGTCCTCCTTGCTGGCCCGCAGGTAGCAGGACAGGGTGTAGGCGGCCCCTTTCTCCACTTTGATCCAGCCTTTGCTGGCGGCCAGCGGGCGGATCTCCCGCCGCGCGACCGGCTCGTAGTAGTCGAAACTACAGCACGGGTGTCTGGTCGTCCCCGACGGGAATCCGCAGGAACGCGCGGCCATGCGGCCCGCCGGTGGTCTCAATCCGGCCATGCAGGCGGCTGAGGTTGCCCCAGCCGACCCCGTTCCCGATGGAAGACCAGCCGCTGCTCACCGAGTTCGAACGACGCCATTGGGCACAGAGGTTCCTGCTGTCGGAGCCTTGCGACTACGTCGGTGAATTCCGCATCCTCGTCGCGGCACTCGACGATGCGCACGTCGGCCACGTAGAGCGTGCCCGTCTCGGTGAACCAGATCTGCAGCCGGCTCGTCGGGCCGACGTCCCGTGTGGCCCGGAATATCCGCCGGCAGGTCTTCCAGGCGCTGCCCAGGGGAAACGAGGTCTGCAGGCCGCAGTTCTGCCAGTTGCCGGTATCGCTGATCGCGATCGGAGACGCTCCGCCCGGCAATCCCTTCGGCTCGCAGTTGGCAGGAGAACTCGTAGGTCCGCCCTTGACCAAATGCACCTGTCCGACCTGGGCGAGCATGGCATGGGCCGAAGGAGTCTGCCGCTCGAAGCGCGTGCAGCTTAACTGCGCGTGGCGCTTGCCATCTGCAGCGGTGGTCACACGCAATTCCTGGGTCACGATGGCTGTGTCTCCCGCCGTCTCCCAGTCTCGCGGCTGCCCGTTGGAGACGCTGCGAGAAGTCGCCATTGGCAACGAGGTTTGCCGGTTCCGCCGCGCGCACCAAGGATTCCTGGGGCATCATCACCGACGCGCCACAGATGAGCGCGGCCTGGAGCAGGGGTCGGAAGTTCATGGTCTTGCTGATAACTGCCTGACAATACTACGGTAGGAGTCTGCCGCGTTCCGAAGCGATGGTCCAGTAAATTGCGGCCTGGACTACGCCGGGTGCAAGGCCAATTCATGAAGCGGCAAAGCCAGGGGCGGGGACGGCTTCGTCCCCGCTTCTTGGCGGCCCGTGGCAAGAGGAACAGGGGACGAGCCGTCCCCGCCCCTTTCATGAATTGGCCCTGACGCCGCTGGCCGGCAGAATGGGAACGGCATAGCCAAGTCAGGTTCCGCAGCCTGAGAACCGACGCCCTCCAAGGAGCCGCCGGCCAAAAATGGGTTGACGCCCGGCCGTCCCCAAGCAGTATGGCTCGCATGAACGCGAAACTGAACCTGGCACTAGCGCTGGCGTGGGTTGGGCTCCTCAACTTCCGTGCCCAAGGGGCGAACTCGGGAGTCGTGGAAACCGGGGCGGGCCGCGCGACACGCGCCGACGCCGGCCCGGGTGGGGCCTCGACCAACCGGTTCGATGAAAAATCCATCCGGCAGTGGACTCGAGACCAGCCGTTGGGGGAAACGCCCAAGCGGCTTACTGAAGACCTGCCGCTCTCGGATCAGGACAACCGGGGCCGCTGGGTGAAGTTTGAGCCGATGTGGGACGAATTCGACGGTCCGACCCTGGATTCAAACAAGTGGACCGTGGGCATGTCCTGGTGGCAGGGGCGCCCGCCGGCCTGGTTTAATCCGGCCAACGTGGTGGTTCGTGACGGCCAACTGCACTTGACCCTGCGCAAGGAAGCCACACCCAAGGAACTCGCCGGCCGCGGCTACCACGATTACACCTCTGCCGCGCTGCACACTAAGGCGCGCTCGAGCTACGGCTTTTACGAAGTCAAGGCCCGCGCCATGAACTCCGCCGGCTCCAGTTCCTTCTGGTTCCAACAGGAAGATCATCAGGCCAATCCCAGGTGGTCCAGCGAGATCAACGTCTTCGAGCTGTGTGGCAAGTCCGCTACTCACGACCATCGCTACTATATGACTGTGCACATCTTTGGCACTCCGCAGGAGAGGCGGCACTGGCAGGTGGGGAGTTTTTGGCGGGCGCCGTGGCGCTTCGCCGAGCAGTTCCATGTCTATGGCTTTGAATGGGGCCGAGACGAATTGCGCTGGTATGTGGATGGCCAGCTCGTGCGCACCGTGCAAAACACGCACTGGCACCAGCCGCTTTACCTCATTTTTGACAGCGAGACGATGCCCGAGTGGTTCGGCATGCCCGACGAAGCTGACTTGCCTTCGACGTTCAGCGTCGAGTACCTGCGCGCCTGGAAGCACCAGGATTGATGCGATCGGGTGAAAGCGCCGGGAGCAGTCAGAGCTTGAGGCGGAAGCCCAGGCGGTTGAGGCCGATAGTGGCCGCCAAGAGAATGAGGGCGCAACCGGCGGAGCGCGTGACGGCGTGGGCCAGGCCCGGCGCCGCCAGCCCGGCATACGAGTCATCGAGCCGGAGCAAATCGATTGCCGACGGTAACATCTCCGAAAGGAGATAGGCCAGAAAGACGTTCTGGCCGGCGCGGACCAAGGGCCGGGCCATGACCCCAACGGAGCGACCGTCGATGAGGAAGTGGAAGAGGAGCCACAGCAGGGCAGTGATCGCGCAAGCCCAAAGGCACCAGGAGGGCGTGGCGCGGTTCTTGTTGATGCCGTAGAGGCCGTTGAGCAGCCAGGCAGCCATCGAGCAGGTGGCGATGAAACAAAGAGCAGACCGGGTGCGAGGCCACCGGGAGCCGGTGTCAGGCGTCACCAGGATTGTAGCCAGGAGCAAACCGGCAACCGTGATGGCCGCCTGCGAGCCGAGCGTCGCCCCAATCCCAACGTACTTGGCCAGCCAGAAGTGGTCGAAAGCGCCGGCCCGGTCCGCCGGGTAAAGGCACATCAGCAGCACCGCGCAGCCGAGCAGGGCAGTGCGGTTGCTGCGACAGGCCAGGAACACTATCGAGCCGATGAGGTAAGCCCAGCCGATCAAGCCGAGGATGCCGTACCATTCGGTATGGAGGGAGAAGGGAAAGAGCTGGATGATCCGGTGGCCGTCCCGGCCGCGAAACGCAAACGCCAAATAGACCAGCGATACCAGTCCCAGAAGACGCAGCGTCCCGGAAAGAATTCGGAGTTTCTTCGCCTGGGCGGCCTCGTTTTCCGCTTTCGAGCGCGGTGTTACCGTGCAAAAGGCCAGGATAGCCGAGAGGTACATGAGCGTGCACCAAAGGGCGCCGGACCAGCCCATTTTCTCCGCATCAGGGGTTTCGTTGACCATCAATATGCCGATCCATAGGAGGGACACCGTCCTAACGACCACGTGGAGCAGGGTTTTCCACAGAGGCTCACCTCGGTTCAAGCGGGAACCAAGGGCAAACGGGATCGAACATGCCGACGATGAACAGGAATGCCGGAAACACCACATCGACAAAGGTCATGCCACTCTTTCCGTGGAAATGCTTCATCCATGGCGGGACGATGACGTCGGAGACGCCGGCGATGTCGTTGACGAAGATCATGCTGAACATGACCAGGCCGCGCAAGGCATTGATCGAGACAATGCGCTCCGAGCCAGGACGCGCAGCACCCCCCGTCTCAGGCCGGGCGGCAACAGGCAAGGTCGGGCCCCTCATAGGCTGGGCAGTGTTCGGCAGACAAGCATGGCCAATCCTAAGCCGCCGGCACCCTGCATTTCAAGACCGGCCTTCGTTCGGAGCCTCTCTTCAGGGATTTCGAGCCCAACCGCAGGAACCGGCCCAAGGGATTTCGGCAGGGCTGATTCAAGATGCCCCCCAGAATGTAGGAGCCGACGTGAGGAGGCTCACTTTTTAGCAAGAGCAGAAATCAGAGCCTCCTTACGTCGGCTCCTACAGAATCTTGAATCAGCCCTGGATTTCGGTCAACGGCCTGGAATGGTGTTGACGCCCTGCCGTCCCCAGGCAGTATAGCTCGCATGAAACAAGCCCTCAGCGCCGTCGCCCCGCGGGCCAGGCTGCTTTGGCCCGCTATCATGAAAACAATGGACATGACGACTTCAACGATTTCGCGCCGGCATTTTCTCGGCGCCGTCGGGGCAACTGTCGCCGGCCTCGGCGCGGCGAAACTCCTCGGCGCCGAATCCCCGAAAGACAACATCCGCCTCGGCATGATGCTCCAAGGCGGTTCGGCCGCCGAGTTGCAGGAAAAAGCCAGGGCCATTGCCGCCGCCGGCTTCGACACGGTGCAGGTGACATTCTTCTTCCACCCGACCGCCGAGGAACTCCAATCGCTGGCCCGCGCGCTCAAGGACCTGAAGCTCAAAACCGTGGCGTTCGGCACCTACTTCAACCTCTTCCGCCCCGACGACCCCGGCTTCATGGGGTCGAGCCAGGCCGCGATGAAACTGGTCGCCGCGCACGCCGGGCTGTTCGACTGCAACCAGTTCGTCACCTGGAGCGCGAGCTACTCGCCGCGGTTCGACGGCGCCGAGCCCCGCAACCACACGCCCGAGGCCGTCGCCCAACTCCACCGCGCCATCCGCGAGGTCGTCCTGCCGCTCCTCGAACCCATCGGCGGCCGCGTCGCTTTCGAGCCGTACTTCCCGCATGTGCTCGGCACCGTGGAACTGGCCAAGGAGGTGTCGGCGCCATTTCCGGCCCGCCGGGTCGGGCTGCTGCTCGACCCGCCCAACTTCATCACGCCCGCGCTCTATCCCAAACGCGACGAAGAGCTGCGCCGGCTGTTCCACGAACTCGGCGACCGCATCCACCTCGTTCACCTCAAAGACCTGAAACTCAACCCCGCCGGCTCGAGCGTGGACTTACCCGGCCCCGGCGGCGGCGAGATGAACTACCCGCTGCTCATCTCCCAAATCCGCAAGCTCAACCGCCCGCTGCCCTGCATCATCGAGCACATCAAAGCCGAACCAGCCGAGATGACCAAGACCAAGGCCTGGGTCGAGAACCAACTTCGACAAAACCCGTGAACAGAAAAAGCTCTTATGAACCACCACCAACTTCCCAATAGCGCCGCGCCCGTCGGCGCCAACCAAGCCCAGCCCATGAGGCGGCGGCATTTTCTGGCCAGCGCCGGGGCCTCGGCCATTTCGCTGGCCGTGTTGAATCCTATGCTCGTCGGCGCGGCGGAGGCCAACCGCCGCACTTCGGCCGGCAAGAAAGTCGTGGTGGGCGGCCATCCGTGGGTTTACGCGGCTACTCAGCCGAATTACGACATCACCCCCGTTCTGCCCACCATTTTTGAGGACATGAGCTATGCCGGTCTGGATGGGATCGAACTCATGCACACGGCGTTGCGCCCCAACGATGCCGTCGAGCGCATTGGTGAACTCTCCCGGAAACACCACCTGCCCGTCATTGGCATGTCCTTTGGCGGCGCGATGTGGGACCGCGCCCAGCACCAGGCGGTCCTGGAAGATGCCGAGTTGATTATTCCGCGCCTCGCCAAACTGGGCGGGCGCACCCTCGGCACCTCGGTCGGGCCGGCGCCAAAGCGCAAGACCGAGCCGCAACTCGACGACCAGGCGGAACTCCTGCGCAAGCTCATCGCTTTGTGCCAACGGCATGGCGTCGTCCTCAACCTCCACAACCACACCTATGAAGTCGCCGACGACCTGCACGACCTCAAAGGCACTTTGGCCCGCATACCCGAGGTCAAGCTCGGGCCCGACCTGAATTGGCTCGTGCGGGCGGGCGTGGACCCGGCGGGGTTCATCCGCCGGTTTGGCAAGCAGATTGTCTTTACTCATCAGTAAATAGCATAAGACACACTTGGAGCCATAAAAAAAGACCGGACCAGGCTCCGATCCTGCTTGATCTCAGCTAAGTCTTGCTCGACGCGCTGTCGAAGCGCTTCATTCTTGCGCAAGGGCTTCTTACTCGTGCCGTTCTGCTTTAAATGGCTCCAGGCGAATTCGTCAGGGTTCAAATCTGGAGCATAGGGTGGTAGGAAATGCAGCTCTAAGCGGCCTTTGGTGGACTGTACATATTTGGCAACCGACTTAGCCTTGTGCGCGGGCAATCCGTCCACGACCAACATTACCGGCTTCTTGCGCCCTTTCATAAGGTCTTTGAGCATCACAATGAACAATACGGCCCTCAACGTGCCGCCGTAGACCTTGTACCAGAAGGCTCCCTTGGCATTCACCGCACTGATCGCGTTAATCTGCTGGCGCTGCCCAGAGTGTCACCGGGCGGTTCAAAACCAGCCACCTATGGGCGATTCAAAACCAGCCACTCTGAGGCGAGAACTTCATATCAGTTATTCGGTTTGGTTCAAGATGAAAACGGGATTTTCTGCTCGGCTATGGTCTGCGAGGTTCTGCTGACCCGCGGAGACCCGTGGGGCGCCAGGTGTTTTCCGAAGTCTCCTGGCGTAATCGCGCCGTCTATTTGTGCGGGCGGGCGAGCGGCGGGAACGGACTCCGAACCTCCAGTTCGCGTTCCCGCCGGTCGCCACGCGTAACGGACTCGCCTCGCCCGCACAAATAGGCGCGCCACGGATCTCCGAAGTCCATGCTTTCAAAGCGCCGCGCATGGGGCCTTGAGCTTCCCAGGGCTGAAGGCGGACGGACGACATCCTTGCCCCAGCCCCCGGGCCATTGCCTCCAGAGGCCGCGCCGAGAGCTTTTCCGCGCTTCCAACGGGTTCAGTCATGGGAGGGTTCCTCCGCGGCTTTGGTGTGTGGTTTTTCTTCTTTGACGGCGCTCTGATCTTTGAGGCGGTAGCTGCGGCCGGTGATGGCGATGGTCTGCGCGTGGTGGAGGAAGCGGTCCAGGATGGCGCTGGCGGCGGGCACGTCACCCAGGAGCTTGCCCCAGTCCTGGATGGGGCGGTTGCTGGTCATGATGGTGGAGCGGTTCTCGTAGCGGCGCATGACCACTTCCAGGAGGTATTCGCCGGAGTGTTTGGGCAGGGCTTTGAGTCCCATGTCGTCCACGATCAAAAGGTCGGGCTTGAGATAGCGGCGCAGAACGCGGTCCTGTTGGTTGAAGGCCTCGTCCCTCAGGAAGTCGCGCACCAGGTCGAAGATGGAGCGGTAGAGGACCTGAAAGTTGAGCTTGATGGCCTCGTAGCCCAAGGCCTGAGCGAGGTGGGTTTTGCCGACTCCTGGCGGGCCAATAAATAAAAGGTCGGCGGCCTGGCGGATAAACTGGCCGGCGGCCAGATCGTAGATCTGTTTGCGCGGGATGCCGGGGTTGAAGCGCCAGTCAAAATCCTGCAGCGTTTTGAGGCGATGGAAGTCCGCCGCTTTGGTGCGGCGGCTGAGCAGCCGTTCTTTGCGCACGTTGAGTTCGTCCTGGAGCAGGATCTCCAGGAACTCTTCATGGGCCAGGCGGTTGGCGGCGGCCTCCTGCAAGCGCAGGCTCAAGGTGCCCGCCAGGCCGGAGAGGCGCAGTTGTTTGAGGGTGGTTTCCAGGTTAGGAATGCTCATCAGTATTGGATTGTGGGTTGGGGTTGCTTTGGGAGGCCGGGCTGAAACAGACCGGCACCAAATTGTCATAGGTGCTCAGGTTGCGGATGAGCGGGTGAGTCTCGATAAACGCGAACTGTTCCTGAGCCACGGGTCGGGCCAGGAGTTCCCGCAAATCGCGCAGATGCCACGCGCCATGCGTCAGGGCCAACTGGCAAGCGTGGTCGAGTTGCGGGGTGGGGTGTTTCTCGGCCAGGGCCAGGACCCCTGCAAGACGCGCAGGCTTTCAGGGCCGCGCTGCTGGTAAAGACTTTCGGCCCAAGTCTCCGCCCCCGAGCCCAGCAGCCGGCAGCGGTCCAGGATCCACTCGGCGCCCCGTTCGATGAGGGTGCGTTTATGATCGTGAATGTGGGCCGGATCGGTTCTGAATCTTCCGGGTTCTTGCCGCACATGCACGGCGATAGCCTCCATGCGTTCATTGAACAGACGCACCATTTTGGCGTCCCACCGCGCCCAGACTTTCCGCCGCACATACTCCGGGGGCACCGAGTAATAAGCCTTGTCCACTTCGGCGTAGCCATCGCGGTGGATTTTACGCGGCGCTTCGTTGAAGGCCGGAAACAGGCTCAGGGGCAGCGGCAAGAGCTTGGGCTTTTCGACGCTCAGGAAATGCGCGCGCACTTGCTGGCGCGTGGTGCCGTGAATGCGGGTGTCGGCCACCGTTTCTTCCCAGTGCGCTAAATGCAGGTTCTGGGCGCCCAGGCTCTCGAACTGCTTGCCGGCCAACCCGTTTTCCTGAACGTATTTGATCCCGGCCTCGATCTTGCCTTTGTGGCGAGGCATCGCCGGCTTGGTCGGCAGGATCACGGTGCCATAATGTTCGCAGAACGACACCACCTTGGGATTGAGCTCGGGCTCAAACCAATTGACCTTCTTGACGGCCGCCCGCAGATTGTTGATGACCAAGGTCGCGACCACCCCGCCAAAATGCCTCAGGGCATTCTCCAACCCCCGGACGAAGTTCTCGGTAGTCTGCCGCCAAAAGGCCTCGGTGTAACCCTTGCGCGAGTGACTCAAAACCACGCGCAAGACATGGGGACGGCGCCGGTGCCCGTCCTGGACCACCCAAGCCCCTTGGCCAAAATTGACCTGCGCCTCTTGTCCCGGCTCGGTCTCCATCCGCCGGAAGGGCAGCGGATTGACCGCGTCCAACTGCCGCACAAAGTGCTTCACCGAATCGTAGCTGCCGGCGAACCGGTGCTCGCTCACCAAGTCCTGGTAAATCCGCTGAGCGGACAAGTTGGCGTCCAAACCGTCTTTGATGAAGTTCACAAACGGCTCGCAGTGACTGACTCGGCCGGGCTTGGACCCGGCGGGCGAAATGGCTGGTTTTGGCGGCTGAGCTGGAGGGTTGCTCGGCGCCGTCATCACCTCCGAGCTGGGTGGCACAATGGCTGGTTTTGCCCCTTCGGCCCGTCCGGACCCGGCGAGCGGAGCGGCCGGGTTTGCCGGCTGGGCTGGAGGGTTGCTCGGTGACGCCGTCACCTCCGAGCCGAGGGGCAGAGTGGCTGGTTTTGCCCCTTCGGCCGGTCCGGACCCGGCGGGCGCAATGGCCGGGTTTGCCGGCTGGCCTGAGGGTTGCTCGGTGACGCCGTCACCTCCGAGCCGAGGGGCACAGTGGCTGATTTTGCCCCTTCGGCCGGTTCGGACCCGGCGGGCGGAATGGCCGGGTTTGCCGGCTGGGCTGGAGGGTTGCTCGGCGCCGTCGTTACCTTCGAGCCGAGGGGCGCAGTGGCTGATTTTGCCCCTTCGACCGGTTTGGACCCGGCGGGCGGAATGGCCGGGTTTGGTCCCCCCACCTGGCGAGCCAATTGACGGTATCGAGCCACCGTCTCACGGTTGATCCCCAATTCCCGAGCTATCCTGCGCTGTGACCAGCTACTGCGGGTCAACCTGCTAATCGTTTGCTGTATGTCCATTTTGAGTTGGTTCATCGCCGGGCAGGGTCATCAAACTGACCCTGACCGCAACGATTTACCTCACCTCAAAATGGCTGGTTTTGATTCGCCCACTGGTGGCTGGTTTTGACCGCCCGCTGACACCCAGAGGTTTTCACCACCGGTGTTTTGCCTTTCAGTCCGTAACTCCGCCCCAGCGGGCTATCAGATCGCACGCCCACTTCATCGAGAAAGAAGATGTCCGCACCCCTCTGTTTAGCCCGTTTCCTCAACTCCGGATACTTCTCCTGCTTCCACTGGCTGATCTCCGCTTCATTTCGTTCGTAGGCTCGGCGCAGTGGCTTCTGGGGCGTTATGTCCAGCGAAGTCAGCAGACGACCTATCGAGGGAAGAGTCAGCGAGACTTTAAACCTATCCTGGATCATCGTGGCGACGATGCTTCGGGTCCATAATCCGAAATCAAATCCGTATTGGCGTGGGTCCTTGCCGACGATCCAACGCCTAACCCGCCGCTTTTGGCCTTCCGTTAGCTTGGGCGCCGGCCCTTTAGCAGTCGTGCTCCGCAAAGCTTCGCGTCCACGCTTCCTACGCGCGCGCAGCCACTTATAGATGGAAGTCCGATAGATTCCGAACGACTTCGCCACAACACTGGGCCTCTCGCCAGCCAAGACTCGGTCGGTGGCGAGCATCCGCATGTGCTCCAAGACCTTGTGGTCTAAGGAACGATTATTGATCTTTGCCATGACGGAGTGAGCATAGCACGGCTCCATCTAGTGTGTCAAATCCTATTTACTGGTCAGTATGCACCTGCGCGATCAGAAGAAGGATGGCCGCTGGTCGGAAGCCCTGGGCGAAGGCGACACCGATTTCGCCGCCATCGGCCGGGCGCTGCACGACGTTGGCTTTCAAGGCGACGCCGTCATCGAGCTGGCGCACGAAAGAGGCTTTCAACTGACTCGTCCCCTGCGCGAAACCTGGAAGCTCAGCCGCCATTTCGTAAAGCAGACTCTCGAGTACTGAACGAGGGCGACGGCGTTGAAAACAGTTGAAGCACCTCCAATCCCGCCCCATGGCGCGCGAATTTGGCCGCTTTCGGTGGCGGCCTACCACACGTTGGGCGAGGCGGGATTGGTTCCGAAGAGTGCGGAGCTGCTCTACGGATTCGTTTATCAGAAAACGCCAAAATCCCCCTGCCACTGTTTCCTTCTCACCCGTTTGTTGCGCCTCCTCCAGGCCGTCCTGCCAGAGGGGCGCCTCTTGCGCTCCGAACAACCCATCACCTGCGAAGACTCCGAGCCGGAACCGGACATTTCGGTCGTGCGCGGGTCCGAATATGATTTCCGGCATGAATTACTTGGCGTAATCCAACGCGATCCAGCTCGGGATTCCCTCCCTGCCCGAGACATTTCGCGGCCTTACGCGCAACTGGTTTTTGCCTGGGTGCAGCGTCCAGGTGAAACCTGAGGAGACGGTCTTTTTCTCCCCGCCGTCGATCTCGGCCAGGAATGTCTCGAAGCTGGGCGTCTCGGTATCCAAATGAACCCGAAAGCTGCCAGGCTTCTTTCCCGGCTCCAGGGCATAGTGTGCCTGGTTTAGGGTCCACTCGAAATCACTGCGCTTGGTAACGCGATGGCCAAACAACAAGCCGGCCCGAACCTCGGAATCTGTCCACACGTAATGGCCGGTCCACGACCATTCGGCCGTTCCCTGGCTGAGGGGCAATGGCGATTTCTCCTCGAGGAAATTACTGCGCGGGATAAGCCGCATTTCCAGATACCAATTCTGCGGCTTGGGTCCCAAACCACTCCACCCAAACTGCTTGTTCCTCGTCCGCACCGCATTGACCAGGCGGACCGCAGGAGTGGCCTCACCCCGCAGCATCTGCAACTGCCGTTGCCGCAGTTCCCACACGGACAGCGGCGTCCCGGTCTTCTCATCAACGATATACCACGCCAGGGCGCCATCGACATAGACCCACTTCTTCCACTCATTGGACCAGAGTTCCACGACCTCGTGGCCGCCCCCAGACAGTTTTTCATACAACCGCCCCGGGCTGATGGAGATGGCGCGCCCTGGAAACCCGAAGCTCTCGCAAGCCTGCAAAAACACCAGGTTGAACTGGAGACAGAACCCACCTACGGGCGTCCCGTCCCGGTGAGGCCTCAGGATTTCCAGCGCATCCCAAGGCGGGTAGGTACTCGCTGATGTGGTTGGGCCAATCCCAGTAATTGCAGGTCCACTGGGCCAGCCGCAGCATCAGCCCGAGTTCGTCTTTGGCGCCTGGCGCCAACTCATCCAGCTTGTACTGTTCGCGCAGCCGCTTGAGATGAGGGTGGTCCAGCGGTTGGTACTCGAACGGAATCGAAGTGCGGACGATCTCTTCGTTGTGCTCCTCCAGCACGCGCAGTCGTCTCGTCCAGTCCTCCGGGCAAACGGGCGTGGCTTCCACCCGGACACTTCTCAACCTTGGGCTTTGCAACGGATCACGCGAGGACAGTTCCAACGCTACCTGCACATAGCGACCCCGAGGTTTCGCAAGCGCCCCTCCGGTTTCCCCCAACACCTGCCAATCCGACCAATGCCTCTCCGTGGGAACATAAGTGTCGCCGCTCCGTGCCCGGACCAGAATGCGTCCTGCGGGTCCGGATTCTGCCGCCACGGCAACCTTGATCGGGCCCGTTCGAGTGATGGGCGCCCCTACCGCTTTGCCCTCCAGGTTGCCCGCGTCCAGCACCGGCATGGTCAGCGAGCCTTGGGCCCGATAATGCTCCAGAAAAACCCGCACCCCGTACTCCCCGTCGAGTTTGCCCTCCGGCCCCAGGTGATCGTAATCCCAGGTCTTCCCCGCATCCGTGCTCTTGGCGCTGCGGTTAGGATGCTTCGTACGTGTCCGGGACCCCAAGGCAAACTCATCGTCCCGCGCGATCGACACCCTGCCCGAGGTTCGCAGGATGATCTCGTTGCGCCCTGCCCGGAGCAAGTTGGGGTCGAAGGCGTACGTTTTATGGAGTGTCCGCCCGCTCTGGTTTTCCCCGAGCTTCTGGGGC
This sequence comes from uncultured bacterium, assembly GCA_963713735.1. Classification (GTDB taxonomy): domain Bacteria; phylum Verrucomicrobiota; class Verrucomicrobiia; order Limisphaerales; family UBA8199; genus CAVQND01. The sequence continues at coordinate 135,714 of CAVQND010000002.1, read as the reverse complement.
GCCCCATTGATGACGGCCTCAAACGGCTCCTCAGACAGGACCACAAGGTACGCCGCCCGGGCTTGAGGATTCGGGATGAGCAGCTCCTTCTTGATCCACGTCTGCGACGTTACCGTTTCCTGATTGTCGGGCTTTTGGTAAGAATGGCCCGATGCGGGGCCGTCATCCTCGAAGAGTTCTCCGGCCTCCAGTTCGATTTCTCCCCGTCCCTCGGTGAGCCGCAAATCACGGGTGACCGATTGTTCGAAAACCCTCGGCGCCTCAAGCTGCAGCGTTGACGCCCTGGCCCGCGGCCCAAACTGCATTCCGAACAACACGGCCAGAATGATTCCCAGTAGTCGTTTTGTCATGCCGCTCAGTTTAGCGCCTCCAGTCCGACAGTCCAGCCCGCGAATCGCCCCAGGACAAACTCCTGTCCCTCGGGCGCCCGCGCCCGCACCGTGGCGCAGGCATCCTGCCTGCCGCCGGAGCTTGTGGAGGCATCCTGGCTGCCGGCAGCCAGGATGCCCGCCCCGCCCCACGCCCCCGCGCGAGCCAAAACCGGCCTAAGTGCCCGCGCAAAATACAAATTCCGATTTGCTCCAACCCTAAGGGTTGCCAGAGGGTAGTTCCCATTCGCCCCAACCCGAAGGGTTGCCAGAAGGTAGTTCCGATTTACCCCAACCCCGAGGGTTGCCAGAAAGTAGCCGGTGGTCGTTCCGGGGATAGGGGGGAACGACCACCGGGCAGGACGTCCTCAGCCGGTCGCACCCCGGAGGGGTGCCAGAGAATAACGTTAGAACTGCGCCCTAGCCCCAGAACTCGTTCTTGCATGAACCGTAAGTCGGCGCGCAAAAAAACTGCCGCGTTTTCCCCCTGATTTTAACACACTCCCTCTGCCCGCCCCCGGGAGCGCGGACCCCTACCGTGGCGGGATCATGGTCCGTCGGTCGGCGAATCCTCAGTTTGAGGACTTTCGAGCGTCGGTCCTTGCCCCGCCCTCTCTTCGGGGAGAGGGTTGGGGTGAGGGGGAATGGGGGCCGCACCTGCCACATGTTACACAGCCTCGCTGGCAGCCAGACCCCTGCCGCCGTCCCCGCCCCACCCTCCGAACGACCAAATTAAACCAAATTAAACCAAATTAAACCAACGCCGGCCTTCGGATTGTCTTTGACCCTATGAGCTTCAGAAACAGTTTGATCCATAGTCGCCACCCCTTGCGCGCCAAGCGTCGCTTGCAGTTGTGGAACTCGGGAACTTGGACTACAACTGGAGCCGCAGTTATATGACACACCAAACACTTGCCGGCTTCATCACCATGCAACCATTCCTTCGCACAGCCGTCTTGCTGAGCCTCGGCTGCCGGCTCGCCTGGGCAGGGGACGCAGCCACCCGCTGGTCCTGGCAGGAGCCGCAGGCAAAGGTGTTGCCGACCGGCGACCTCGAGTGGGCGCCAAAGGCCTTCGAGTTCAAGGCCGGCCAGTCGGTCCGCTACATTGACTTCGAGTCCGGCAATGACGCCAATGACGGCCTCTCCAAGCAGACGCCCTGGAAGCACCACTCCTGGGACCCCAACGCCGCCGGCAAAGCGGCAGCCTGCAAGGGCGTGCACACCTACGTCTTCAAGCAGGGCGTTGATTACCGCGGCGAGCTCAACGCCAATGAGTCGGGCGCCGCCGACGCCCCCATCATCCTGACCCGAGACCCGTCCTGGGGCGACGGGCCGGCTGTCATCTGCGGTTCGGACGCGGTGACGGGCTGGAAGCAGGGCGCCGACAACCACCTCATCCCGGAACCGGAAAAGGTGTGGTACGTGGACCTCGCCTGGGCGCCGCGCAACCTCTGGATGGTCGGCAAGGACGGCGCCGTGACCCGCATCCCCCTGGCCCGCACGCCCAACTGGACGATTACCGACCCGGACGACATCAAGAGCCAGTGGTGGACGTGGAAGAACCCCGACAAGCCGTTTGACAACTACGCTACGGTCAACGGCGAACGGCGGCATCTGGCCTTCGACAAGGTGGACATCAACGAGAGCAAGCCGCAGGATTACTACGAGGGCGCCATCCTCTGGACCACCAAAGGCTGGGTGATGGGCAACCCGTTGCCGGCCAGGGTCCTGGCAGTGGACCGCAAGAACGGCTCGCTCGTCTTCCCCGGCCAGTGGGGCGGCGCACCCTCCTACAAGATCATACGCGGCTGCTGCTTCTACCTGGAAGATAAGCCCCAGTACCTGGACAGCCCCGGCGAGTTCTGGTTCGACAAGCAGGCAACCGGCGGCCGCCTCTACCTCCGCCTGCCCGGCGACCAGGACCCCAACACCGCCCGCGTCGAGGTGGCCAGGCGCATCCACATGATCGATAGCTCGGGCCTGAGCCACGTGCGCATCAGCGGACTCACCTTCCGCTTCTCCAACGTTTACTGGAACCTGACCGCCGCCCCTTACTGGGTCTCCCATGAGAGCCTCGACGTGGAACCCGGCTGCGTGCGCCTGCTGGGCAGCGGCACCGACATCCAGGTGCTCAACTGCGCCTTCGAGCACGTCCACAAGGGCGTCCGCCTCAAGGCCATGGGCCGCCAGGATGCCATCGACAAAGTGGTGGTGGCCGACAACGTGTTCTCCGATGCGGACTCCGGCGGCGTCGAGCTCGCAGACAGCTCCACCTACGGGGACGTCGCCCCGCCGATGGGCCGCCTCTACGATGTCCGCGTGCTCCGCAACAGGTTCGACCACGTCGGCATCCGCCCCGACCTCTTCAGCCAGGGCGCGGCCCTCAGAGTCCAGTACGCCCAGACTGCCGAGGTGGCGGGGAACTTCTTCGATCGCGTCTGCGCCCAGGGCATCGATGTCTATGGCGCCAAGCCCAGCGGCGCGGCCACGGACCGCCCCTTTGCCCGCATTCTCATACACCACAACAAAGTGGTCGATTCGCTGCTCAACGTGGACGATTTCGGCGGCATCGAGACCTGGCAAGGCGGCCCCGCCTACGTCTATGACAACATCTCGGGCAACCCCGGCGGCTACCGCAACTGGGAACACGTCCTGAGCCCCAATGCCGAAAACCGCTTCGGCCACGCCTATTACCTGGATGGGGCCTTCAAGAACTACTACTTCAACAACATCGCCTGGGGCAAGTCCAAAGGCCCGGCCGGCAAGCTGGCCAACACCTCCGCCTTCCAGGAGATCATCAGTTACCAGAACACCTTCTTCAACAACACCATCTACAACTTCGTGCGCGGCTCCCGTCGCCAGGAGCCCCAGGCCGGCCGGGTCAAGTTCCTGGGCAACCTCTGGCAGGGCCTCGGCCTGCGCGTCTTCCGCGATGCCGATCCGGCCAACACCGAGGCCGCCGGCAACGAGGCCGCCGCCCGCCCCCCCCGGAACCACTACGCCATAGACACCGACGCCTACGCCCGCAACGTCTTCTACGACTCGGGCGAGACCTTCGGCGTGTTCGAGCCTTCCGGGCGGTGGCACCGCACCCTTCAGTCCTTCCGCCAGGCCCTGGCAAGCTACCAACCGCTGGCCGCGACCGTCGGTGTCATGGCGCAGCAGCCGCCCCTGCGCGATGCGGCCGCTCACGACTTCCGCCCGTCCGCCAACTCGGCCGCCCGCGGCCTGGGCGCGAAGGTCTTCGTGCCCTGGAGCCTCTACGAGACCGTCGCCGAGTGGAACTTCTGCCTTATCCAGGGCGATCCGGCGCGCATCCTGGACGAGCACTGGTGCATGTCCCCCTACTACACGGAGCGGGACAACTACTACCGGTTCCCCACCTATCCGCTCAAGGGCGTCAACGTTACCCTCAAGGACTACCAGAACGGCCCGCTCGAGAACTGGACCACGGGCGCCCTGCGCTTCAACGGGCGTGACCAATACGCCCTCCTCGCCAACGAGGACATCAACCGCCCGGTCAGCATGGGTGGCCAGCGGGGTAGCGAACCGCGCAACGTCAGCGGCGCGGACCTGAGCAACCCGCAGATCTACACCTCGAGCTTCCTCATCGAGGCCTGCTTCAAAACGGCGCCCGGACAGAGGAACGCGACGCTCATCCAAAAGATGGATGACGCCGGATACGCCCTGCGCGTCAATGAGGCGGGAGGCGTGACCCTGGCGGCGCAGGCGCCCGGCGCCAAGGCGAGCCTGGCCAGCCATGGCGCCGTCAACGACGGCCAGTGGCATCACGTCATCGCCGAGGCCGGCCGCAACCCGGGAACCTTCACCATCTACCTCGATGGCCGGCAGGACGCCGGCGGGCCCGGCCTCGGCGCGGACGCCTCCCTGGCCAACCAGGCCGACCTTTACGTGGGCGGCACGCCCCAGGGTCACAACCTGGACGGCGCGATCAACTTCCTGCGCATCGCCCGCGGCACTCTGGCCGACGCCAGGACGACCATCGAGGAACTCTACGCCTGGCAGTTCCACGGGCCGTTCCTTCACGACTTCACCGGCCGTCAACGTCCGGCCGATGGCGGAGAAGCCGGCGCCATCAACGAGGTCGCCCTGGGGCCGGTTCGCTCATCGGCGAGGCGCTAGCCCGGATATTTCGCAGCGCAGCGAAGCCGCAACCAAAACTCCTTTCACAAAAAGAAGATCCAGGCAGAAAGTGGTACGATTCCCGGAAGCCGTGAAAGCTCCGTTAGGAGGGCCATGTTTATAGAAATGCCAGCCAACCAAGCCTTTCGCAAGCTCCTTTAGGAGCGGCATGTGCCTGGACGTTGCTGTTTTGGCGTAACCTGCCGGGAAAGAATACTATGTAATAAAATGTAAAAAAGTTTAGATCCGACCCCAATTCTTCGCGACCGCAATTCTTCGCTCAGCCGCCTTCTCTCTCCTTTCTCTTTTGGACCTGGGCCTGTGCGGCGGCGCCTTCGCGGCAGAACCAGTTGTCAGGGTTTGGCTCTGGGGAGCGGACAAAAATAATTCCTCAAGTCCCGGCGCATTCCTGCCGATAATGTCCTCAGTGGACAAGACGTAGCTCGGCAGAAACCTGAGACTATGAATAATTAAGGCCACACTATGAAAAAGCGAATTGGGGTAATCACCTTGGTTCTCATTTGCCTTTGCCTCGGCATCGTGTTGATCGCGATCAAGAAGCAGGCTGTCCAGGAGCAGCGCGCCCGCGCGGATGAGATCAACAGCCTTTCCAACAACCTGGTGCTGACCAAGAGCAAACTGGGCGAGGAGGTCCAGCGGAGCACCACCTTCGAGAAGGATCTCACCGAGTCAAAGAGGGCCTTCTCCGACCTGACCAACACCTTCACCCAGGTCTCCGCCAATCTCTCCCAGGCGAGCACCGATCTGGCCAAAACCGAGGCCGCGCTGAAGGCCAAGGAGGAAGAGGTCAAGAAACGCGACGCCAAAATCACCGGCCTCGAGAGCCAGAACCAGACGCTGGACAAGAGGGCGCTGGAGCTGGGCGCGTCAATTACCAACCTCACGGTTCAAATCGAAGACACCGAACGAAGACTGGCCGCCTCGGAAGGAGACAAAGCCATTCTGGAGACCACTCTCAAGCGTCTGATAGCCGAGAAGGCGGAACTGGAACGTCAATTCAACGATATCACGATTCTCCGCGGCCAGGTGGCCAAGTTGAAACACGAACTCACCATTGCCCGCCGGCTGGACTGGATTCGGATGGGCCTCTTTGCCAGCGGCGAACAAAAAGGCGCCCAGAAACTCGCCGAGGGCATCAAGCCGCTGCGGTTGCTGGCCATGACCCCCAAACCGAACTACGACCTCAACGTCGAAGTCACTTCCGATGGCGGTGTCAGAGTCATTCCGCCTCCCAACACCAACGGGGCGACGGCCACCAATTCCCCTGCGAAGTGATCCACGCGCGCAGCGATGCGAAAGGGCGGCGAGTCCAAAAAGCAACCTCCTGCCATTGGTGAACCACTCAAGCCCGGCCATGCCTTTTTCGGCTGAGCTTGCGGATGGATTCAATTGATCACCTGGCTCAGTCAAAGAGTTGTTTACGCCCAGGGTTTGAGCGAGTAGATTGGCTCCGGCCTAAACGGCTGCTGAAAGCGTTGCGCCATGAATGCCAATGCCTGGGTCGGTGAAATCAGTGCTCCTCTGGTTGTCGCAGCGGGGCTCCTCACGGGGTTCTTGGGGTATCGCCTGCTTAAGATCACCTTGGGCATTATGGGGTTCATTGCCGGCGCCAGTGGAGGCTGGGCCGTCGGGTTGTCCTTGGAGCCGGGCAACAGCGGGATCGCACTCGTGTGTGCCATCATCGGCGCGGCCATTGGCGCGGTCCTCTCCATTTGGCTGCTTTACCTCGGCATCTTCCTGTTGGGCGCCAGTGCTGGGGCCATTGTGGCTACGGCCCTGTTCAATGCGGCCGGGAACCAACCCCAACCCATTCCCCTTCTGGCCGTCGCCATCGTCTTCGGAGTGCTCGCAACGCTGAGCCGCAAGCTCATGATTATCATGTCAACGGCCTTCGCCGGCGCGTATCTCGTAGTGGCAGGCCTATTTCACTTGGTCGCAGGCCCTCACAATCATGCTTGGCTGTGGTTTGATCAGGCTCAACCGGGTTCGGCCGGAAGTTTGGGTTATGTCGCGTTGGTTCTCTGGGGCATGCTTGCACTGGCTGGCGTGAGTTTCCAAAATCGAGCAAATCGGCCAAAGGGCCGGGCCGCTCCTGACAAAGCGGCACCTGGTTGAAATGGACCCAGCTCGACATCATTTGGCAAATTGAAGTTTCTGTTTGACGCCCTCCCCCGGTCTGGTAGCCTGCCGCCATGATGAATGCGAGCCAAAAGCAATTCGTCCTCACCCGCGAACCACTATGAAGCATCACCTGATCAACCGAAGAGAATTCCTGGGCACCACTGCCGCCGGCGGCGCCCTGTTCGCCTCCGGGCTTTTCAGCCAACGCTTGTTGGCGTCGGACACGGGCCAGTTGTCCAAGCCGCCCCCGGTGAAGATTTACAAGATTTTCGCCGGGCGAACGGGGGATTCCTACCTCACCCGCCCCACCGAGGAACTGGCCAGGTTCAATCAGTATTTCAGCGAGTTGGAGAACAAGCTCGGCGACGTGCAGTTCGTGGGCGGAGACCTGATGCCGCCGGCAGACGCGGGACCATTGGCCGAGAAAGTGAAGGAGGCCGATGCGGTGCTGATCATTCACATGTCGTCGCAGGGCAGCGACGTGCCGGCCCTGAGCAAAATCGTGGACGCGGGATTGCCGACGGCCCTGTTCTCGGAACCATACAGCGGGCATGATTGGATGTATTTGCCGGAACTGCGCAAGCAGGGCAGGAAAGTGCTGCTGCTGCCCAGCAGCGATTGGAGCCAGCTCGACCGAGCGGTAGCGCTCATGCGGGTGCCGGCCTGGCTCAAGCAGACGCGCATCATTGCCTGGGGGCCGCCCCAGGGCACCGAGTGCCGCCTGCTCGGGCGAACTGATCAAGGAACGGTTTGGCGCGGAGTTGATTTCCTATACCGACGCCCAGGTAAAGGAGATCTGGAGGAGCATCGACCCCGCCGAGGCCGAGGCCGAGGCGGAGCAGGACCTGGCTCAAACACGCCAGAGAAATCGTCGAGCCTAACCGGGAAAAGATCATCGAGGCGGCCAGGTTGTTTCTGGCGGTGAAGCAATTGATGATTCGGGAGAAGGCCCAAGCCATCGCCAGTTGCCACTGCATGGGGGATCCGCGCGCTTGCCTGACGTTCAGCAAACTGAACGACCTCGGGTTCGTGGGGGCGTGCGAGGGCGACATGGATTCGATGATGACGATGCTGCTCTTTGCCTATGCGTTCCGGGTGCCGGGCTTCATCTCGGACCCGGTCGTTGACACCGCCAAGAATGCGTTGCTGCATTTTCACTGCACCTCGGCGACGAAGATGGACGGGCCGACGGGCTTGCGCCTGCCCTTCGCCATCCGCAGCCAATGCGACAGCAAAGCCGGCGTGGCCCTGCAGGTGGAGCACCGGGTTGGGCAGGCAGTGACTTGCGCCAAACTGGTAAACCTGGATACGCTGCTCATTACGCCCGGAAAAATCCTCGAAACCAGCACCAACCCGTTAGCCTGCCGCACCCAATTTGCCCAGAGCGTGCCCAATGCCAGGCAACTGTTCCTCAACTACGGCCGGGGTGTCATCCATGGCGGTGTCATGGCGTTGCTCCACCGGGTCGTCTTCTACGGCGACTTCCTGGAACCGATGCGGGACCTGGGCGAGCTCATGAGCTTCAAGGTGATTGAGGAAAGCGGCGTGGCGTAGGCGGCGTTCCGAGGGACCCGTGACCCGCCCGCGCGCCAGGCTCGGCGGTGATTTCAAAATCCGGGTCCTTCTCCGCCACCGTCAGGTGGTGGATTCGCTGAACAGTGACGGATTTGTGTTGCCGTAAAGTAATGTTCATAATTAAATAGGCCCATGCAGCACGAAGTCAACCCAACGCGCGGCCGTGCCTGGCGAAGGCGGCTCGGACGCCTAACGCTGGCGGGGGCCGGGGTGGTGTTGGCGGGCGGGTTGGCTTTCCACTTCGGCGCCGGTTGGAAGAGGCCGGCCGTCAATGGCGGGGGTGCGGACTCCCCGCCGGCGGTCCCCCCGACGAATGCAGTCCTGGCTGGCGGAGGGGGCGCCGTGCGAACACTTGCCAGGCCGGATACGGAGGCGGGCCGGTTGCTGAAGCTGACCCAGGATTGGCAGCGCCAGAACCCGGCCTACCATCTGCGCGTCGAGACCACGGGCCCCGATGCGTTGATCATCGCGGAAGTCTATCGATTCACCAACGAGCAGGGAGAGCCGGTCAGCCGCGTTCTAACCCAGATGTCCCTGCCGGTGTCGGCGAAAGTGGTCATGCAGGTCGAGAAAGCCCGCGTGGTGGTCTTCTTGCCGCGATCGAACCAGGCCCTCGAGTTCGACAGCGGGGAGGACATAAGAAAGACCATGGGGATCGCGGGTTTGACGGCGGGCAGCCAGGGCATTGGGCTGTCTGGGGCAAAGCCGCGGAGCTGTTTCGTGGAGACGGGCCAGGATTTCAAGGCGCTCACGATGATGTTTTCCGGGGAGGACCTCGGCCTGCCCCAGAGCGCCGGCGCGCTTTTCGTGACGCTCAAACTGGATGCGGCCAGCCGGCCGCTCGAGGTGGAGGAGTTGACTTTGGGCCACCGGACCACCTCGAAACTGACCTACCTGAGCTTCGACCAGGCCGTGGTCAGCCAGGAGGCGCCGGTGATAACCGCCAAGCCGCGGCGAGCCACCAGGTCCCTTGAGGAAGTCCTGCGGGAGGAACTGAAACCGACCAGAAACAAGCCTGATAACACGATATGAAGACCCGGTTCGAAATCCCCGTCGAGTTGGCGGATTACAACATTTTTGCCATCGACGATTTTCTGAGGAGCATCCGGACGACCGAGCAGTGCCAGAAGCTGATCCAGACAGTGGGTTATTCGGCGGCGCGGCGCCGGGCCTACGAAACCGAGCACGGGCTGCCCTCGGGCGCGGTTGAGTTGGCGATGCTGGCGCAGGACCGGCGCGTCAAGGAACTGGGTGAGAAACTGAACCACCGCCTCGGCCTGAGCCAGGCCTCCCAGCCGACTCCGCAGCAGCTCAAGGCCTTCTATTATGACGTCGACTCCATGGCCAGCGGGCTGCGTGAGCTTTACCCCGAGGCGCTCCAGTTTCTGAAGAATTACGGCGCGCTGGCGCAGCGGAACAAGAGAACTTATGCCGGAGACTACCATTTCGGCAACGACTATCGCATCCTGCTGGCCAACACCTGCCCGGGGCCGGGGCCGCCGCCGGACCCGGTCCCGTTTGCCGATTTGGCAACTTTTCAATATGTTCTGTGGTGGCTGTATGCTTCGGTCCTTCTCGCCGTTGATGTGCTTGTCGCGGCGGTTTCGGTCCTGCTGGCGATCGCCCTTCTGGCCGTCTGGCTGGTCGCTATCGCAGCGCCCGCCCTGGTAATTCCATGAATAGCACGAAGTGATTTAAGCCATGCATTTGTCACCCCACACCCTGTCGCTGATCACTACCTACCGTTGCACGGCGGCCTGCGATCATTGTTGCTTTTCCTGCTCGCCGCGCGAGCAGCGCTCGGTTCCTGCCCGGCAAATGCGCCAGTATATCGAGCAGGCGCGCGAGTGTGATTCGATCCGGGTGGTCGTATTCACGGGCGGGGAGTGCTTCCTGCTGGGCCGGGACCTGGACGAGTTGGTGAAGGCGGCGGGCGAGGCGGGGTTTGTCACGAGGTTCGTGTCCAACGGTTATTGGGCCACGAGCCGGGAGGCGGCCCGGCGGCAGGCTCGAGCGCCTGACGCACCGAGGGGTGATGGAGGCCAATTTCTCGACCGGCGAACAGCACGGGCGGTTTGTCCCGCCCGAATACGTGCGCCACGGCGCCATCGCGGCGGCGGAAATGGGGCTGACCAGCCTCGTGGTCGTTGACTCGTTTGGCACCAGCCGGTTTGATTTCGAGGCATTCGTTTCCGAGCCGGAGTTCAGCCGGCGGGTGGAGGACGGGAGCATCATATTGAAGGTTTCACCCTGGATACGCTTCGGGGGCGAGCGGCGAATCAGCTATACCAAGCGGTGCCTCCGGGAGTTGAACCTGCAGCGCTCACAAGGCTGCGCCACGGTGCTCAAGGTGGTCGGGATCACCCCCAAGGACGAAGTCATCCTCTGCTGCGGATTGGCGGTCGAGCAAATCCCGGAGATGAAGGCCGGCACTCTGCGCGGCAGGACCTTCAAAGAGGTCCTGGCGCAAGCCCCGGATGATTTCATGAAGATCTGGATTAGCCTGCAAGGGCCGGACGCGGTCGTGCGCTACGCCCAGAGCCTGGACCCAGCAATCGCCCTCCCGCGCCAGGTAGGACATCCGTGCGAAGTGTGCCGCTTTGTGTACGGCAATCCCCGAATCCGCGCCTTAATCAGGCAGCAGCCGCCCAAGAACATGCGCCAGATCCTCTCCCAGTATGTCCAGTCCTTGGTGTTGCAACCCAGCCATGGCCGAGCCGCAAGCGAGCTTCCGCCGGGCCCACGCCAGCCTCAGCCAGATCCGCGAAACCCACCGGGGCACTTTGTTGCGCCCGGCTGCGGGGCCTTCTCCCCAGCGTTCCCGGCAACAACTTGTGGCACAGGCCGCATGAACCCCATGAACGAAAGCGCCAACAAGTTGTTGCAGCGAATCGAAACCGCAGGTTTGGCTGATATTTACAGCCTCCTCGGCGAGGGCAATGCCCGCGCTCACGACTGGGAAAAGATGGCCTCGCTGTTGCCCGGGGAAACCCAGGCCCTTTGGCGGTTTTTCATGTTGGGCGCACCCTTGCCGGCGCAACGGGCGGCCCGGTTGCTGGGCAAAGAGGCGCTGGGATTCCTGCAGCGGCACAAGCTCTGCCGCGCGGCGGACGGTCAGTTGACCTTAGGAGACCTTTCGTTGCTTTCTTTTCGCGGAACGAGGTTCTTTGCTGAGCGCAACCCACTGGGGCGTTCGTATTTTAGTGATGATACCCGGGCCCTAATGACGTTGGTCCCGCGGCGCGAGCGGGGGACCTGCCTGAGCCTGTATCCCGGGTGTGGGGCCTCGGTGCTGCCGCTGGCTTCGCGCTCGACGGTGGAAGTCAGTTTCTCGAACGGCCCGCTAAATCGGGGCCTGATCCGCGCGAACCTCGAGCTCAATGCGGCGGGAGCCAGCCCCCGCTTCCTGGCGTTGGACCGGTGCCCGAATCCTGGGCCTTACGATGTCATCGCGGCCTCACCACCTTGCGGCATCGAGGTGAGCGACAGCCGGCTTGCGCCCTGGATGAGCGGGGGGCGGGATGGCCGGCAACGGCTCCGCGAGGTCCTGGACCTGGCCGAGAAGGCCTTGGCCCCTGGGGGAACCCTGGCGATGACCTTCCTGTTCTTCTCGGACCCGGACCCCAAGGCGATGGAGGAGCAACTCCGGGCTTTCCTGGGCAAATCGGGTTTGAGCTGGGGCCTGACGGTTTGCAGCAAGCACTTCCTGGAACCGGGCGCCCCGGTCTTCAACACGTTGCTCAACGCCGCCGTCGGCGCGAAGGCGGCAGGAGCGGCCCAGGTCCTGAAAAAGCTGATGCGCCATTTCGGGCGGATGAAATTCGGGGCGGTTTATTTGATTAAAGGCCGGTTCTCCCGCAGGCCGGCGCCGGTGCGGCGGGAAATTGTCAACTACTCGGAAATATACTACGGGGCGTGGGTGTTCTGAAGCTATGAAAAGACGCGCATTTATCCAATTAATGGGGGCCTCAGCCCTGGGGCTGCCTTTCCTGTCGGGCCAACTGGGTCCGAGCGGGTGGAAGACCAAGGGCGAGCTGAGTGCCGACCGGGCGAGAAAGCCGTTGCGACTGGCATTTGGGGCGGATGAAACAGGGGTGATCTCCGTTTTGCGCCGGCATTCGGCCGGGGTCTGCTTGCTGGGCGGGGGCGTCCTGGGCAAGGTGGTCGGAACGGACCTGCCTTATCTGAACCTGTTGACGGAGTCGAAGGCCTTCGGGAAGATCAAGCAGGACCTTTTTGCCTTTGGCGTGGCGCCGGTCTCGACGCCCGAAATGCCGGAGAATTTCATCCGCTTCGTCTATCAATCCAAGGCCTACAGCGTATTTTGCCTGAAATTGGACGATTTCCTCAAACACAATACGCTCCACCGCGAAGTCCCGCTCGTCCCGCTGGCCCATAATTTTCTAGTCTATTCGATTGACGGCGCCTGGGTCGTCGATCCTTACGGAGCGCTGGAAGAGGGGCAAAAGCGGGGCAAGGGCTACCGGGCGAAGCTGCTGCTCGAGCCGGGCTCGACGGTGGCGGGCCTCGAGTGCTGCCTCGCGGCGGCCTTCGACACCACCCTCCTGGGCTTGGAGTTGCCAGCCGGCCACGCCGCCCTCGAGCGGCAAGTGCTTGGCTCCAGTGCGTCCAAAGAGGAGGCGCCGATCATCGTTCATCATCTCATCAATTACTTCCCCGACCTGTTGGAAATCCGCGGCTACGACTTTACGCGGCGCTACCTGCGGTCGCCGCTGTGCCTCTCCGCCGCCGCGCTCGGCCCGGGCATCGACCTCCGCAGGGCCTGCGCCTCCCTCGACGCGGCGCGCACACGCGGCCAGGAGATTACGAGCGGTCGCTTGTTCAAGGCCATCAACCAGGAGTTCTGCAAGACGGGCAAGCTCTCCGTTTTGGGCGCCGGGATTCCGGATTACATGGCGGCAAAGCGACTGCCCATCCGCCGCAAAGATCTCCTGGTCGAAGCACTCGAGAGCGGCGGCAAGGCCAGGGTCTGAGGCTCAGGCTTTCCGAGCCTGGAATGCGCCTCCGGCTCGGAATGGAATTTAGAAATTAGACAACCTGCTTGCCGGACTGAGGCAGGGCAGGGGCATTTACCCTGTAAATCCAGCAACCTTTTATGAAAACGAATGAACCATTCGCGAAGCAGGGGCACACGGTCGAAATCGCGAAGCGTTTGGAGTGCGGCGTATCCCGCCGCTTTTGGCCCCGCTTCCGCCTGCGCACCCCGTTGGCCGTTAAGTTTGCCGGCTTGCTCCTGGCCCTGCTCTTGGGATGCGCCAGCCAGGCCCACGCTGGTTCAATTGTTTGGACCAACGCCAGCGGCGGGTCTTGGGGCACCCCCGCCAACTGGAGTCCGAACCAGGTCCCCGGCCCGCCCGATGATGCCGCCATCACGATGAACGGCACTTATACCGTCACCTTGAGCGCGAGCGCCACGGTTCGCAGCCTGACGCTGGGCGGGGGGAGCGGACTTCAAACCCTGACTAACAACGGCAATGCGCTTACGTTTACCAATCCCTCCGTTGTCAATGCCAGTGGCGCATTGGGGTGGAGCGCGGGCACTTTGTCCGGCAGCAACCTGACCCTGAGCGGGACGATGAACTGGGCTTCCGGGACGGTGGCGAGTCCGTTGACAGTCGCCGGCGGCGGGGTGCTGAACCTCCTGGGAACCACTACGATGTATTTGGGGTCCGCGCTGACCAATGCCGGGACCGTGAACTGGACGGGGGGCAGCCTGTACCTGAACTCCTGCAGTTACGCCCCCGGGCCGGTAGTGAACCTGCCGGGCGGCCTGTGGACTGTTCAATGCGACCAGTACCTGTATTACAATTGCGCCTTGCCCGCCAGCGGCTATTTCCTGAACCTGGGCACGATTCAAAAGAAGGCGGGCACAGGCACGACCTACATTTACCTCCCCTTCGACAACCTGGGCGCGGTGGCGGGATTGGCGGGGACGTTGAGTTTCTACGATGGCGGCACAATTGCAGGCAGCTACAGCGCGGCGAGTGGGGCGGTGATCGGCTTCTCAAGCGGCAGTTTCAGCAACGCTGCCCCGCCGGCGCTGAGCGGTTCGGGCGCCATCCAGTTTACCGGCGGCAGCCTGTCGCTGGTCAACGACATTATTCCCGGCCTGCAACTGACCGGGGGCACGGTAACCTTGGCGCCGGGTTTCCAGGGCGGCGTGATTACCAACTTGACCTTGTCCGGGAGCACGCTTAGCGGGACCAACACCGTTACCGGGACGATGAACTGGGCTTCCGGGACGGTGGCGGGTCCGCTGACAGTCGCCGGCAGCGGCGTGCTGAACCTGCTGGGAACCAGCCCGATGTATTTGGGGTCCGCGCTGACCAATGCCGGGACGGTGAACTGGACGGGAGGGGGCCTGTATCTGAACTCCTGCAGGTTACTGCCCCCGGGCCGTTAGTGAACCTGCCGGGCGGCCTGTGGACTATTCAATGCGACCAGTATGTGTCTTACAATTGCACCTTGCCCGCCAGCGGCTATTTCTTGAACCTGGGGACGATTCAGAAGAAGGCGGGCACAGGCACGACCTACATTTACATCCCCGTGGACAACCTGGGCGCGGTGTCGGGGTTGGCGGGGACGTTGAGTTTCTACGATGGCGGTACGATTGCAGGCAGCTACAGCGCGGCGAGTGGGGCGGTGGTCGGCTTTGCGGGCGGCAGTTTCAGCAACGCTACCCCGGTCGCGCTGAGCGGTCCGGGCGCCATCCAGTTTAGCGGCGGTAGCCTGTCGCTGGTCAACGACATCATTCCCGGCCTGCAATTGACCGGGGGTACCGTGGCCTTGGCGCCGGGTTTCCAGGGCGGCGTGATTACCAACTTGACCTTGTCCGGGAGCACGCTTAGCGGGACCAACACCGTTACCGGGACGATGAACTGGGCTTCCGGGACGGTGGCGGGTCCGCTGACAGTCGCCGGCAGCGGCGTGCTGAACCTGCTGGGAACCAGCCCGATGTATTTGGGGTCCGCGCTGACCAATGCCGGGACGGTGAACTGGACGGGAGGGGGCCTGTATCTTTACGCCTGCAGTTATGCCCCCGGACCGGTGGTGAACCTGCCAGGCGGCCTGTGGAGCATTCAATGCGACCAGTATGTGTCTTACAATTGCACCTTGCCCGCCAGCGGCTATTTCTTGAACCTGGGCACGATTCAGAAAAAGGCGGGCACAGGTACGACCTACATCTACCTCCCCTTCGACAACCTGGGCGCGGTGGCGGGGTTGGCGGGGACGTTGAGTTTCTACAATGGCGGTACGATTTCAGGCAGCTACAGTGCGGCGAGCGGGGCGGTGGTCGGTTTTGCGGGCGGCAGTTTCAGCAACGCTGTCCCGGCCGCGCTGAGCGGTCCGGGCGTCATCCAGTTTAGCGGCGGCAGCCTGCTGCTGGTGAGCAACGAGATACCGGACCTGGCCATGACGGGAGGAACGGTGAGTTTGGGGGCCGACTTTCAGGGCGGGACGATCACCAATCTGACGTCGCTGGGCAGCACGCTGAGCGGTAACTGGACAGTGAGCGGGCTATTCAACTGCGGCGGCGGCGCCTCCGGCATTCTGCTGGTCGCGGGCGGAGCCAGCATGAACTGGAGCGGGGGCACCATTAGCGGTCCGTTGACGATCGCCGGCAGCGGCGTGCTGAACTTGCTGGGGACCAGCGCGATGTATTTGGAGTCCACGCTGACCAATGCCGGGACGGTGAACTGGACTGGGGGGAGCCTGGTTCTTTACGCCTGCGGTTACGCCCCCGGGCCGGTAGTGAACCTGCCGGGCGCCCTCTGGAGTGTTCAATGCGACCAGTATGTGACATACAGTTGCGGATTGCCCGCCAGCAGCTATTTCTTGAACTTGGGCACGATTCAGAAGATCGCGGGCACAGGTACGACCTCCTTTTACATCCCCTTGGACAATTCCGGTGAACTGGATGCGGAGAGCGGCACCCTGTCCTTCAATGGCAGTCCGGCTTACACGCAAACCGGCGCGACGGTGGCCTTCGGTCTGCGGACCCCGAGCACTTCCGGCCATGTCTCCGTTTCCGGCAATGTGAATCTGGACGGAACTCTTCAGGTCAACCTCCTGCCCGGGTACTCCCCGAGCTTGGGCGATTCATTCTCACTCCTGAGCTATGGGTCATACGCCGGCAGTTTCAACAACCTGGACCTTGCTTCGCCGGGAACCAACCTCAAGTGGCGGGTTTCCTACTCCGCCAGCGCCCTCTTGCTGCAAGTCCTTTCCAATTCTTTATTCGGCCAACTCACCGGGACGGTCCGGGACAACCAGGGCCATGGGATTCCTCAAATCACCGTCTTCGCCTACACCACCAACACGCCCGGGCTCTATCTGAGCACCACCACCGATGCGGCTGGCAATTATACGCTCGGCGTAGGCAACGGCAATTGGGTCGTCGGACTTCAGAACGTAACCGGCCAGGGCTACAACCCCGTTCCAAACCAACTCGTGTTGATTTCATCCGCGATTTTCAACGCGACAAACCTGCTGTCAAACCCGGGAGCCGAGGCCGACACGCTCACGAATTGGACCGTGGGCGGCAGTTCAGGTCCGACCGTGGACAACGGTTCATTCGATCCGGGCATTAACCCGCACAGCGGCAGCTATGATTTCCGCGGGGGCACTGGGGCGCTGGGCAGCCTGGCGCAGGTCGTGCCCCTGGTGGGCAGCCAAGGGTTGACCGCCACCGCCATTGACAGCGGCGGTTCGCTGGCCTTGGTCTCGTTTTGGGAACAGGGTTTAAACCAGGGCACGCCGAGCGACAACGCCTATGTCAGTCTGGCCTTTTGGAACGGCGCGTCCAACGTCATTAGCACCGTTTCAACGCCCGAGATCGACTCACATGCCGGAGCGTGGTCGAACTATCTGGCGCTCTTCCAGATCCCCGCCGGCGCGCGCTATATTCAATACACGATGGATTTTGTCCGGCATTCCGGCAACGACCTCGATGCGTTTGTGGATGACAACCGCCTGAGCGTTGCCCTCACCAACGCCGCCCAAGTGGTGAACTTCGTGCTCCAACCTTACACGGGTCCGCTCTTCGCCATTACACTCGCCGTCGCTCCTCCGGGGGCAGGGACCGCTGCCGGAGGCGGCCTCTTCACTCCGGGCAGCGCGGTCACTCTCAGCGCCACCGCCATTACCAATGCTCTGCCCTACAGTTTCAGTGCCTGGACGGAGAACGGGCTCGTCCAGGCCTCCACCCCGACCTACGTCTTTTCGGCCACGCGGAACCGCCAACTGGTAGCCAATTTCGTCCTGCCCGTCTTCACCGTCTCCGCCACGAACAACCCGCCTGCCGCCGGCAGCGTTGGCGGCCAGGGTGTCTTTTCCTACGGCGCCACCAACGTGCTGACGGCCAGCGCCAACTTTGGCTATGCCTTTGCCAATTGGACGCTCAACGGCTTAGTCATCGGGACGACGCCGTTACTTACCAACGTTATCACCAGCAATCTTCTCGTGACCGCCAATTATGCCGCCATCAACCTGGTCCATGTCGTCACCACGGGAACCTTCCCAACCAACCTGGCCACGGTCGCCGGCGCCGGGGTTTATACCAACGGCCAATCCGCGACTATCAGCGCGCCCCTCTCGGTGACACAGCCGCCATACATCTATACGTTCCGCCAGTTCCAGTTGAATGGCGCGCCGGCCGGCACCAACGCCAGCTTCTCGAAAGTGTTCTCGACGACTGACCCGACCAATCTGCAATATGTCGCCGACTACAGCTTCCTGAGCCTTCTGCCGCTGGTGACCAACGTGCTCGCCAACTACAGCCCGCCGGTTCCGGCAACCACCAATTTCCTCCTGACCCTGCAGTTCGATCGGAGCATGGACACGAATGTGGACCCGCTGGTGGTCGTGACCAATCCAACCGCCTCGGTGCAGGCGCGCGTGCCGCCCGGAGGCAGTTGGAGTTCCACCGTGCTCACCAACGACACATTCAAGGTCCCCCCCATCACCTTCGCCCCCGGCACCGACGGGACCAACACCGTGCTCGTAAGCCAGGCCGAGGATTTGCTTGGCCACCAAATGGCGCGCACCAATGTCCTGACTCTCATCGTGCGCGCGACTCCGCCGGCCTTTATGGGCGTCGAGGTTGTGCCCGATGTCACCCAATCCCAGGTGTCCTGGCAGACGGACGAGGCGGCCACTGCCCAGGTGGAATACGGCCTGACCAGCGGCTATGGGTCCCTGACGCCGTTGATTTCCTCGCTGCTCACCAACCACACTGTCACTATCACCGGGCTTGCCCCCAAAACCCTCTATCACTTCCGCCTCCGCGCCACGGACCTGGCCGGCAACCTGGGCCTCAGTGCTGACGGGACGTTCACCACGCTCCCGGATCTAACCCCCCCCGACACCTTCCTAACCGGCGGCCCTGCTCAGAACAGCACGGCTTGTAGCCTCCCCGTTAGGTTCACCTGGTCGGGCACCGACAACGTGACCGCGCCCACGAATCTGCTGTTCGCCTTCCAGATGGATGGCGGCGGCTTTTCGGCCTTTGCCAACGTAACCACCACGAGTTTCAGTCACTTGGCCGATGGGTCGCACGTCTTCCAGGTCGAGGCCAAGGACCAGGCGGGCAACGTGGACCCGACGCCGGCCACGGTGGACTTCACCCTCCGCACGCAAGCGCCCGTGCTCTCCTCCATTGCCGCCACGGCCACCGCCGGACAGGCGGTGATTACCTGGATGACGGATGTGCCGGCCTCCTCGGACCTGGACTATGGCTTCACCTCGGCTTACGGACTGAGCGCCCCTGCCTATCAGGGCGCCCCGCAGACGAACCACTCGCTTACGCTAAACAACCTGTTTCCCGGAACCAATTATCATTTCCGCGTCCGCTCGATCGATCCCTGCGCCCGCGAAACCGATTCTGCCGACCACTCGTTCACTACGTTGCCCGCGCCCGACCTGCAGGTGCCCTTTGTCTCCGCCCCGCCTTCGGTCTGGACCGGCAGCGGATTTGACGTGACGTGGATCGTCACCAACACCGGCCCGGCTGCCGCGACGAACGCCTGGTCCGATGGGGTCTATCTGTGCAGTTCATCTTCGCCCTGCACGACCTACCTGCTTGGGACATTCAGCTATACCAACGGCCTGGCCAGTGGGGCGAGCGTGACCCGGATCCAGGCGGTGACGATAGACCGCACCCGCGTCACTAACGCGAATTACTACATCACAGTGGTGGCGGATGTCTTCAATCAGATCTATGAAGGCCCGCCGGGCAGCCCTGCCGAGACCAACAATGCCGCCTCGTCCGCGAAACCCGTCCTGGTGCAGATCACTCCCTTGCCTGACCTGGTCATCAGCGAAATTGACGCGCCGACCAACGGTGTCTATGCGGGTCAGACGATCACCCTCAGTTGGACCGAGTGCAACATCGGCGACGCCTACACCGACGTTCCGCTCTGGCACGATCACGTCTGGCTTTACAGCGATACCAACTTGACCCACCTCGCGCAGGACTACGGCACTTTCCCCAACCCCAGTTTCCTTGGGCCGGGCGAATGTTATGAGCAGACGGTCAATGTGGCCCTGCCCGTCGGTCTCTTGGGTCCCTATTACTTCGTGGTGGAGGCCAACGCGGACAAATTGGTGCTCGAGAGCAATTCGGCCAACAACCTGGCTATTGCCACCAACCCCACCCCGGTGCTCTATGTCGCGCCGGGATTCCTTCACGTAGTCTCGGTTTCCGTGGCGCCATCCCCGCCCACGGCCGTCTGGACAGGCGATTCGCTCACGGTGACCTGGACGATACAGAATACGGGTCCTTCGCCGATCACGGGCCTCTCCTGGGTTCATGCAGTGGCCGTTAGCCCGGTTCCGAGTTGGCCCAGCAGCAATAGCGTGACCGTCCTCGGTCGGGCTCCCTTTACTCCGCCCCTGTTGCCAGGCCAGAGTTACTCTCGGCAGACCGTCATCACGATGCCGCCCGGTTTTATCGGGACCAATTATGTCGTGGTCATTCCAGACCACCAATATCACCAGCCCAATGTGGGCCGCGACCAGGGGGCGGCCCCCATCCTCGTGGCGCCACCCTTGCCGGCGGACCTTCAGGTCACTTCCGTCGTTGCCCCCGCCAGCGGGTTTGTGGGACAACCCATCACCGTGAGTTGGACGGTCGCCAATTTCGGCCTGGCGCCCACGTTTTCGATCAACAACGTCTGGCAAGACAGTGTGTACCTCTCTTCGAGTCCCGTGTTCAACCTCACCAATGCGACCTTGCTTGCCTCTGTGGCTGAGTACGGCCCGTTGGACGTGAGCAGTAATTATACCCAGACCGCCGTCGTCAGGCTGCCCGCCGTCTCCACGCAAACCAATTACCTCTTCTTCTATACGGACAGTAACGGGGCTGTTTATGAAGGACCGTTCACGACGAATAATGTCACCGCCGCGCCCGGGCCAATCCTCATCCTGCCACCACCGCCCGTTGCGCCGGCGGCCCTGGAGGTGACCGCCCTGACCGTGCAGGCGCCGGCCGTGGCGGGTCTGGCCCGCACCATCTCCTGGACGGTGCAAAACATCGGCGGGACAAACACACCGCCGGGCAACTGGCTGGATAGCGTGTATCTTTCCACCGATGGCACGCTCAATCCGGGGGCGGCAACGCTGCTCGGCAACTTTGCCTCTCCGCCCGCCGGTCTCGCCCCCGGCGCCGCTTACACCCAAAGCCCGCTGGTGCAGATGCCGGCTTGCTCCGTCGGCAGTTACTATGTCGTCATCTTGGCCGACAGCACCAACCACCTGGACCCGGGCACTCCCGTGGGAACCAACAACGTGCGCCACTCGGATTCCCCCGTCAATATCATCTCCGCCAACCTGGGGCGATTGCTCGTGCAATCGATCACTGCCGTCCCCGCCGCGACCGCCGGTGAACCCCTTGGCTTGGCCTGGACGGTGATCAACCCGGGCGGCACCGTCGCCTCCGGCCCGTGGCTGGACATGGTTTATCTCTCTTCTGAGCCTGAGTTCAATCCCGCTACGGCGTTGCCTTTTGGCGCCGTCGCGCATACCACCAACTTGCTCCCCGACCAGGTTTATACTCAGGGCCTGACCAACCCTGTCCCGCTCTGTGCCGCTGGTTCGCTCTATATCTTTGTCGTTACCGATGCGACCAACCATGTCGACCCGCTCTCCTGCGAGACGAATAACTTCTTGCAATCCCCTTTCACTGTGGCCGTCACCGGCACCGAATTTGCCAGCCTCCGGGTCGCATCTCTCCAGGTTCCCTCCAACGTCTTGGCGGGCACCACGTTCCCGGTTTCCTGGGTGGTGACCAATGCGGGTTCAGCGACCGCCCGGGGGACTTGGGTTGATACGCTTTATTTTGCCACCACCAACGGCTTGATGGAGCCGTCCGTCGCCCTGGACAGCGTTACGAACCTCGGGCCGCTGCTCCCCGGCGCCGCCTATGCCCAGACCGTGAACGTCCAGGCCCCATCCTGCATTTCCGGCCCCGTCGAGGTCTGCGTTGTGGTCGACGGTTCCAACGAGGTCACCTCCGCCGGTTGCGCGCCTTTTAACCGGCTCTGCGCCCCAATCCAGATACTGCCCGGCAACCCCAATCTCCAATTCACCGCCTTGTCCAAACCGCCTTCGGTGGTCAGCGGCGTGCCCTTTACGATGAGTTGGACCGTACAGAACGCCGGCAACACTCCCGCGGTCGGCCCCTGGACCGACGCCGTCTTCCTTTCCGCCAATGCGAACTTCGACGCCCGCGCGTTCCTGGCCGATACCGAGATTCACACCAACACCCTGGCGGCGGGGGACAGTTATACGCAGAACGCGAGTGTGCTGTTGCCAGGCAGTCTCGCCGGCACGTTCTACGTCTTCTTATTCACTGACGTGAGCAACCTAGTGCAGGAATGTACGGCTCAAAGAAATAACATGGCCTCGAGCCAGATCCCGCTCCAGGTCGTGCCCTCGCTCTATCCGGACCTGGTCGTCAGCGATGTCGTGGCGCCGCCCAGCGGCATCTCGGGACAACCCCTGACAGTTTCCTGGACGGTCGCCAACGCCGGGACTGCGGCCACGCCGCCCGCGGCGTGGTACGATGTGGTTTATCTCTCCACTGACCAGGTGCTGGACAGTTCGGACCTGGTGCTGGACTCCTTTGCTCGCCCGTACTCCCTGGCTCCCGGCGATAGCTACACGCAGACGGTTGATGTCCAAATGCCGCCGGGGGACTCCGGCCCCTATTATCTGATCGTATTTGCCAACGCCAATGGCATCCTCAACGAGTATGGCAACACTGCCAACAACGTCGCGGTAACGCCCACCGCGACCATCCTGAGCATAGCGCCCGCTGCCGACCTGGCCCCCACCAGCATAACCCTTGCTCCCGCAACCGGTGTGCCGGGCCAGTCTGTGACCCTGTCTTATCAAGTAATGAACCTGGCTACGAACCCCGCGGTCGGCACCTGGAAAGACGGCCTGTTCCTGTCGCCCAGCCCGGGTTGGGAGCCCGGCGCCGTGCTGCTCGGCGACAACCCGCACAGCGGTTCCGTTGCGCCGGGAGCCTCTTATTCCGATAGCTTGACGGCGCCGCTTCCCGCGCTGACCCCGGGCAATTACTATGCGCTCATCCGCGCCAATATCCGGGACAACCTGCGCGAGTTGACCCTCACCAACAACCTGGCGGTCTCCGCTGCTCCGATCCTGGTGGACATCCCGGCCTTGACCCTGGGCACACCGCTCACCAATACGCTGAGCACCGGCACCGAGTGGTTTTACAAGGTGCAAGTCGGCGCCGGCGACGCCCTCTCGATTTCCCTCAACAGTTCTTCGCCAACGAGCGCCAATCAACTCTATGCGCGCTTCTCCGAGCTGCCCGACCTGAGCCACTTTGATTTCTCTTACAGCCAGCCGTTGGCGGCAAACCAGCAGATCGTGGTGCCCACGACCCAAGCCGGTTGGTATTACATCCTCGTGCGCGGGGCCAGCGTGCCCGATGCCCCGGCAGCCTTTTCTCTCCTGGCCAACCTCATCCCCCTGAGCATCACCTCGGTCAGCCCCACCATCATCGGCGATTATGGACAGGTGACGTTGACGATTACCGGCGCCAGGTTCCAGCCGGGCGCGACCATCCAGCTCGTTTCCGGCACTAACACCCTCGTCCCAACCAATGTCACCTTGCCGGACAGCTCGACGGCCAATGCCCGATTCTACTTCAACGCCGCTCCTCCGGCTCGCGGCACTTATGATGTCCAGCTCCTGAACCCTGACCGAACCACTGCTGCCGCCCCGGGCGCCGTCACCATCCAAGGGGCCACGGGTATTTCCCTGCAAATGACCACCAGCGAATCGCGTTCGCCTCGCTCCGGCACCCGCTGGGATGTGCCCTGCACTCTCGTCAACAGCGGCAATGTGGATGCGCCATACGTCATGGTCGTTTCGGCGATTTCGGGCCAGTATCCAATGGGATGGCTGCGCGACGCCGGCACGTTCCCACGCCAGTCCGATTCTCCGGGTGTCGATTGGTTCAACGCCTCGCCCAGTGCCACCACCCGGGGCGGTATTACAATGGACGCCTTCTGGATACGCAACCTCGCGCCGCGCCAAAAAGCGAACTTTGTTTGGCGAGTCAATGGCATCGCCGCCGGCCCGTTCAAGTACCAACTTCTTTACCAAGGCCGGACCGCCGATGAGATGGCCTCGTTCCTTGCCACTTACGTGGGGCTGGTGCGGGCAGCCGGCGTGCTAAACCCGGCCAATGTCACGCCCGACCTCCTCCAACTCGTGAATGTGCCCGTAGATTGGGGCACTTTTTGGCAAAGCGTCTATGTTGCCGGCGGCCTCATGGATGGGAACGAGGCCGGCTGGAACTGGGTAACTTGGGACGTTCGCGGGTCAATGCACCGACGCGACGTTTTGTTGGCTGGAAACCGCAGCCGCCGCGCTGACAAACTATAACAACTGCGGCGCTTCGGTCTCGAATTGGCCGTGCATGATGACGGCTGCGGCATCCGACATGGCCTTCATCTGGACGTGTAGCTCCGCGTACTGCACTAACGGCGCTCCGGGTGGTCCCAGCGGTCCTGGTCTCCCGGGTGTTCCCGGCACCAATGGCGTGGCTCCGGGGCAACCGGGCGGTCCCGGTGGTCCAGGCGGTCCGGGCGGCCCTGGGTTCCCGGGCGGCGCCGGTGGTCCAGGCGGTCAGGGCGGCCCCGGTGCGCCCGGTGGTCCGGGGGGTCAGGGCGGCAAAGGTGGCCTGGGCGGCAAAGGTGGCATCGGTGGCGTGGGTGGTGTAGGTGGCGTGGGAAAACCCGGTGCGCCTCCTGGTCAGGGCGGGGCCGGCGGGAGCGGCGGTCAAGGCGGAGCCGGCGGCGGCGGCGGCCCTGGGGGTCCCGGTGGCCCAGGTGGCCCCGGCAGCCCCGGCCCGGGTGGCCCTGGCGGCCCAGGCGGTCCAGGTGGACCTTCCGGTCCCGGCGGTGGCGGCGGTCCCGGCGGCGGTGGCGACCCGGGCGGACCTGGAGGCCCGGGCGGTCCTGGCGGTGGCGGCGGTCCTGGCGGTCCTGGCGGCGGCGGCGGCGGTCCTGGCGGCGGCGGCCCAGGCGGTCCTGGCGGCGGCGGCGGCGGCGGCGGCGCCGGCTACAGTCCGTGCGACCCCAACGAGAAAATCGGGCCAACCGGTTACGGGCCCCAGGCCTTCGTCAACTCCAGCAATCCCATGCCCTACACCATCTATTTCGAGAATCAGCCCACGGCGGGCGCCTACGCCCGCCAAATCCAGGTGACCGATATTCTCGATGCCAACCTCGACATCCGGACCTTCCGCCTGGGCCAGATTGCCTTCGGCACCAATTCGGTCAGCGTCCCCAACAACCTGAGCTTCTTCCAAACGCGGGTCGCTATGCCCGATCAAGGGACGAATATCGTGGTCGATATCAGCGCGGGAATCGACCTGGCGGCCGGAAGCGTCTTCTGGACCCTGACGGCGATCGACTTAAACACCGGCGAGCCGCCGCTGAGCGTCAACCAGGGTGTGCTCGCGCCAGACACCCCCGACCATTTGGGCGAGGGCTACGTTGCCTACACCATCGGGCCGCTGGCCGGTCGGGCCACGGGCACCCTCATCACCAACCAGGCGGTCGTCGTCTTTGACATTAACGCGCCGATTCCCACAGCCATCACGACAAACACCATCGATGGCGTGGCCCCCACCAGCCTCGTGGCGCCCTTGCCCACCGTGACGTTGAGCACCAATTTCACGGTTTCCTGGTCTGGCCAGGATGATCGGCAGGGTTCAGGCGTCCAGAACTTCGATATCTACGTTTCGGACGACGGCGGGCTTCGGGCGCTTTGGCAGAGCGCCACAACCAGTGCGAGCGCCGTATTCTCCGGCCAGCCAGGGCACACCTATCAGTTCACGAGCCGCGCCCGCGACAACGCCAATAACCTGGAACCTGCCCATGCGACGGCGGATGCCCAGACCGTTGTTTCCCTCAATCAGCCGCCGGTGATGGCTCCACTGCCGGACCAGACCGTCCAGGTCGGCGGCACGCTGAATTTGACGAACGCTGTGTTCGACACCAACCAGTCCCGTTCGACCCTGACCGTGAGCCTGCCGCTGGCGCCGCCCGGCGCCCTGGCCTCGCTCATCGGCACCAATGTCGTCATCTTCTTCTCACCCAATCACGGCCTGGCCGGCACGACCAACCTTTTGCAGGTGGTGGTTACGGACAATGGCTTGCCCAGTCTGAGTGCTACGCAGACCTTCCTCCTCGTGGTGCCGGATTACGTCCAGGCCAACCCTGGGACGGTGGTGGTGCGCTCGGGCCAATCGGGTTGCGTCCCGCTGAACCTGTTCTCCAGCGTTGCCTTGACCAACGTCCAGTTCACCCTCAATCTGCCTCCGCAGGCGCTGAGCAGTTTCAGCCTCAACGTCCTTCTGCCGACACTCACGGGCAGGCTCCAGACGCTCTCCGCCACCCAAGTCCTGGTGAATCTGGCGGCGACCTCCGGCCACACTCTGCAGGCCACCCAACAGCAGGTCGCTGACTTCTGCTTCACTGCCGGCTCCAACCAGACCTCGGTGATTGTGCCTCTGCTCGTGAGCGCCATCACCGCATTGCGTGCCGATGGCTCGCCTGTGCTGGACACGGGCACCCAGTTTGGCGAGGTGGTTGTCGTTGGCGAGAACCCTTTCCTCCTGGCCACACTGCCCACGCCGCAAACCCCGCTGCTCACCTTATACGGCATTCCCAACGTCACCAACACGATCGAGGCGGCCACGTCCCTGTCCAGTGGCGTTTCCAACCGCTGGCAAACTGTTTGGCAGGGTGTGTTGACCAACTTTGCCATCACCTTCCCGGCGCCCCTGGGGACCAACAGCTCCACCTTCTTCCGCGCCTTCGTGCCGAAAAAATAGGACAAAGTCAGGACTTCATCCGCACGCTCACCTTGTCGCCGATTTTCAATCCGAACTGCCGGGCGGCCGAACCTCCGTTCACGGCAATTTCCAGAAGACCGCTCGAACCTATCACTGCCACGGGGCGGTTGAGCGGAACCGCACCGTAGAATTCCGCCAGGGCGCAGCGCACCTTCCGTTCGCCCCTCAGTTCGCACGTGCCCGCCCCTTTGCGGGAGACCCATGCCGCTTCGATGTTCGTAATCGTGTTGCCAAAGCGGTCAATGTGAACGATCTCGCCCTGAATCTCTCCGCGTTGTTTGGTTGTTTGCGGCCAGGGCACGCGCACGTAATCTGTCAACTCGCGACCGAGCCGTGGCGCAGACAGGCCCCGGCTCAGATGGGCAGCCACGGGCGCAAAAATATCGCGTCCATGAAATGTCCGGCTGACCGGCTCGAGAAAATACTCCCGATTCTCCAGCAACCGGATCGTCTCGATTTCTTCAAGCGCCAGCGCCCACGAGAGCACGCCGTTGTCCGGGCCGACGAAAAAGTGGTTCGCGGTCCGCACGGCGATGGCCCGGCGCTGGCTGCCGACACCCGGATCAACCACCGCCAGATGCACCGTGCCTTTTGGAAAATAGCGGCAACTGGCCCTCAACGCGAACGCTCCGGCGCGAATGTCACCCGGTGCAATCTCATGCGTGATGTCCACCACATTCGCGCGCGGGTGGATGCCGAGAATGACGGCCTTCATCGTGCCGACGAACCAGTCGCCCATGCCGAAATCGGTGGTCAGCGTGATCGTGCGCATTCAGATGAGAGGCCGATCTCGGCCGGATAGGCGGGATGGTGAGAGTGAGCGGTAACCGCCTCCCAAATCGCGGCCCGGAGGGTGCGGCTGCCCAACTTCCGGCGGGGCAGGCCATCAATGGCTGGCTCGCGCAAGAAAAGAAAGACAACCATCACCACCAGGAGTGTGCCGAGCATGAGGCGCAGCACCCAGGACGGAGACATGTAGTGGGTTAGACAGCCCGCGAACAGGTGGCCCAGCGGCATCCCGCCTTGTTGAGCCAGCAGCATGACCGACAGGACCCGGCCGCGGTTCGCGTCCGTGGCCAGGAGTTGATTGGCGGTATTGCTCGGATTGAGGCTCAGCAGCCAGAATGTGCCGCTGGCGACCAGGATGATGAGGCTTAAGAGCGGTGTCGTCGAGAGGCTGAAAAGCAACCCGATGGCGGCGAAGACGCACATGGCCAGAGGGATGAGATGGTGGCGGGGGTAGTAAGAGGGAATGCAGGAGAGCAGGAATGCCCCGAGGATCGAACCCAGGCCAATAGCTGAGAGCATCAGGCCAAAGAGTGTGGGGCCGCCTTTGAGCACGCTCTGGGCGAACACGGGCAGCAGCCCCTGCAAAGGCGCGGCCAAAAACATGAAGCTCACGCCCATGATTGTCAGGCGGCGAGTGCCGGGGCCCGCCCACACGAATTTCAAACCCTCCCGGATGTCATCGCAGACAGAGGCAGTCTGGGAGCGCGAGGGAGCGGGTGTGCTGGGAATGGCTGCCACTAAGGCGATCAACAGCGGAAGGAACGTGCAGGCATTGAAGGTGAAGGCCCCGGCGACGCCGACGGCGCCGATGAGCGCCGCCGCCAGCATGGGACCGCAGAGCCTGGCCATATTGAACTGGACCGAGTTCAGCGCGAGGGCACGGCCCAGTTCGGCGCGCGGAACCAGACTGGGCACGACCGAAAGGAAAACCGGGCCGTTCAGAGCCCATACGATCCCTTCCAGAAACGTAAAGACGATGACGACCCAGGGCGTCGCCCGCCCCAGGAACGCTGCGACCGCCAGGCCCGCGCCCAGTGCGCAGGCCAACCCCTGCAGGGTGATTAACCAAACCTTCCGGTTCACCCGGTCCGATATCACGCCGGCCAGCAGTGCCAGCAGAAGCACCGGACAGAAGTCCGCAAATTGCAGAATCTCGACCAGAAGGCCCTGGTGCGGATTGCCGATGGTCTGACTTGTAACGGCCCAACTCTGGGCGGCGTTCTCCGTCCAGTTGCCGGTGTTGGAGATGCAGGCGCCTATCCAGAAAATCAGAAACGGCCGGTGTCGGAAAACCTCCAGGGGCCGCCCGATGACCGAGCGCGACAAAGTGTTGGGGTTGGCGTTCATAGCGACTCACCAATACGCCGGTCTCATCTCCGTTGCCTCGTGTTAGGACAGCCCGGCCATTGACGCAGGCGTGGAGGCCGGCATCCACGCCGGCTTTGACGCCGCACCGCGCCCGCAAAGCCCAAGGCATTGACCTTGTCGGAAAGATGATTGGGCTTGGGGTTACCATTCCAGAAACCCACGCCCTTCTTCCGGGCCGGCAGGGGCGGGTTCCTGGAGCCGGGGTTGCGCTCGAAGAACGACACATCCCAACTCTGAGTCCACCTGACTATGGGCCGGCCGTTGTCGTCGAACTGCAGCGGCAGCCACACGTAACGCGAGTCAACCAGGTTGGTTTTGTTCCATCGGTCGGCCATGAAGATGAAGGCGTTTGTTTTGCCGGCGACCGGGAACACGAACGCACTCTGGGCGCCGAACGTTGCGGCCGCTCCCGGCCCGCGGCACGGATTCCCCAACTCCGTCCACGGCCCCCAGATGGAGTCTGCCACGGCCGACCGCGCCGGGTTTGCATCCCAACCCGTGCAGTCCGAGGCGATGAACCAGTATTTACCCGCGCGTTTGAAGACGGCCTGCGCCTCCATCCGCCGCTTCTGGAAGACGCGCGCAAACCGGCCGCTGTGCCGGAGGTAATCGTCAGTAAGAAGCGAGATATAAGTCGTATCGTTGTTCTCCGACGAATAGATCCGGTATGCCTTTCCGTCATCGTCCTGAAACACCGTCTGGTCGCGGCTATCCTGGCCTTCGGGCCGGACGCTTTCGAGGTAGGTGAATGGTCCGGCCGGCTGGTCGGCAACCGCGACACCGGCGCGCGCGGCCTGGTAGTCCTCGCTGTCAATGTGCATCCACATGACGAATTTCTTCGTGCGCGGGTTGAACACGACTTTCGGCCGCTCGCAGACTTTCGAGGGATGCAAATCGTGGGCCGGGTCAGCCGGCACGGCCTTCAACACCAGTCCCTCGTCCTTCCAGCGATGCAAATCCCTCGATGAATAGCAGCGGATGCCGGTGACATTGACGCGATAGCCATCCCAAGCCTTGGTGGATTCAGGCAGCCAGGTCCGTCCCTCCTTGTTCTCACCATACCAGTAGTAGGTGCCATTATGGAACAGCATGCCGCCGCCATGCGCATTGATGGGCCGGCCGGCGGTGTCGAGCCACACCTCGCCCGGCTTGAACTCGGCGTGGTTGGACGAATTGGATCGGGGCGCCAGGCAGCTAATGCACCAGACCATCAAAGTTGCGGCCATCAGGCCGGCAGCCCATCGTGGATGCTTCATCATTCTCATAAACCTATTCCAGGATGCCCCGTACCCGGCCGAACCCTCACCTGCCGGCCAAACCTTAACGATTATCGCCAATTTTAACCAGTTTTAATCTCTCGCCCCGCCCGTTCCTATGCGCCGCTCCCTTGGCCTGGACGCCTTCTCCAAGCATGGCCCCAAGCCTCTCCTTGACCTGGCGAATCGGGTGGGGGTATTCTGGCCCCGTCATGCGCGGCGGGTTGGGTGCGGTCCGTTTGCCCGCGCGCGAAGCGCAACGAAATTGCCGCGCCCCACCGGGGCGCTTAACGAGCTAAACACGAACATGAACCGACAACCAAGTCTCACACGGCGCCAATTCCTCTCAACCTCCGCTATGGCGGCAACGGCTTTCAGCCTTGTGCCGCGCCACGTCGTGGCCGGCAGCGGCGAGACTCCGCCCAGCGAAAAAATCAATCTTGCTGGCATTGGGGTGGGCGGGCAGGGGGCGGGGGACATCGATGCCGTTTCGGGGGGCAACAACATCGTGGCGCTGTGCGATGTGGACCTGGCGCACTCCGCCAGCACTTTCAAGAAGTACCCCCAGGCCAAGCAGTATCGCGATTTTCGCAAGATGTTCGACGAGATGGAGAAGAGCTTCGAGGCGGTGGTGGTGGCGACGCCCGACCATTGCCACGCCGTGGCCGCGATGGCCGCCATCAAACGCGGCAAACACGTCTATTGCGAGAAACCGCTGGCCCACTCCATCCATGAAGTCCGTGAATTGATGCGGGCGGCCCAAGAGCACAAGGTCGTCACCCAGCTTGGCAACCAGGGCCACTCGTTCGAGTCCATCCGCTTCTTTCTGCGAATGGGTGCAGGACGGCGCGATTGGCCAGGTCCATACCATCCACGCCGGCTGCAACGCCAGGAACTCCGGGATCGGCCAACTGGCGCGTCTAAAGGAGGAGCATCCTGTGCCGCCCACCCTGGATTGGGACCTCTGGCTCGGCCCGGCGCAACGAGCGCCCCTATCACCCGGCCTACCTGCCGGGGAGTTGGCGCAGTTGGGTGCCCTTCGGCAACGGGACGGTCGGCGATTGGACCTGCCACGTCGTGGATCCGGTCTTTTGGGCGCTGGACCTGGGCGCGCCGGCCACGATCCAGGCCGACGTGAAGAGATTACGATTTCAAGACCCAGGGCGACGCCTTTCCGTATGGCGAGGTGATCACCTACGAGTTCCCTGCCAAGGGCAACCGCGGGCCCGTGGTGATGCACTGGTACAGCGGCAACCGGCCCATACCCCGCCCACCCGAACTGGAGTCCGACGAGAAGCCGGTTCAGACGGGGGCGGTGGTCGTCGGCGACAAGGGGACGATTGTCTATGGCTCGCACGGAGCGGGCCAGGTGCACCTCATTCCCCAGGCGAAGATGGACGCTTACCAGAAACCGCCCAAGACCATCCCGCGCGCCAAGGAACATCACCAGGATTGGCTCCAGGCCATCCGCCAAGGGACCATGGCCGGCTCGGACTTCTCATACGGGGGGCCGCTCACGGAGATTGCCCTGCTG
This sequence comes from uncultured bacterium, assembly GCA_963713735.1. Taxonomy (GTDB): domain Bacteria; phylum Verrucomicrobiota; class Verrucomicrobiia; order Limisphaerales; family UBA8199; genus CAVQND01. The sequence goes on along the minus strand of CAVQND010000002.1, from coordinate 104,116 downwards.
GGCATTATCGCCATCAAGATGGGCGGCAAGAAACTGGAATGGGACGGGCCAAGGGGCCGCTTCCTCAACTCGCCCGAGGCCAACCAATTCCTCAATCCACCTTACCGCGAGGGGTGGAGCTTGTAGTTTTGGTGACTGTCCGGGGCTGGTGCCTTGAGCCTATGGGATGCAAATTCCCCCTCACCCTGACCCTCTCCCCAAGGAGAGGGGACGGCAGGGGACGGCCTTCGAGATGTCGAACAACTTTCGCTACGCCAACTGACTGCGGGTGACTCCCCCTCTCCCTTGGGGAGAGGGCCGGGGTGAGGGGAAATTGATATATGAACCGTGTCCTAGCTCTATTCCTATTCTGGTTCGCAATCGCAGGACAAGCGGTTGCCGCCCCTGCCGCCCCGGGACCCGCCGGCGCCGCACTGCGCTCGTTGGCTGAGGCGGGCCTTCCCGACGTGTTCGTCTGGACGGACACCTGCAATGCCTACGTGCTCCGCGACGGTGAGAACGCCCTGCTCATTGATCTGGGCGATGGGAGCGTGCTCGACCATTTGCAAGAAATCGGCGTGCGGCGAGTCGAGTGGGTCCTGTTCACCGGCCACCACCGCGAGCTGTGCCAGGGCCATCCCCGCTTGAAAGGTTGGAGTGCCAGGCTCGCCGCGCCGGAAGCCGAGCGGGCCCTTTTCGAGACCCCGGCCTCCTTTCGCAAGATGCACGCCAGGCTCGGAGACGCGCTGACCGTCCACAGCGCCAGCTATGTTCGCCCGCCGGTCGAGCCGATTCCGTTGGACCGGTTTTTTTCGCGGATGGACACCTTCAACTGGCGCGGGCGGGAATTCTGGTGCGTTGAAACCAAAGGGAACAGCCCGGGCGGCATGACGTACCTGCTCACGGTCAACGGGCGGCGGGCCGCGTTCTCGGGCGACGTGATGCTCGACGGGGCGCGAATGCACAATTATTTCGACACCGAATGGGACTACAGCTTTGCCTCGGGCATCCGCGCCCTGCACAACGCGGCGGCCCTGGTCGAGAGCTTCGACCCGGCCTTGCTCCTGCCGGCGCACGGTCCGGTCATTGCCAAACCGAAAGGCCAATTGCAGGAATTTCAGGAGAAGCTGCGCGCTTTGGAGGGCCGGGTCGTGCGCGGCTATGATGAAGGGCGCTTCGCCGCCGCCGATCAGGACCGTGTCTCGACCCCGTCCCCGGTTCCCTTTGTCTGGCGGACCACGCCGCATCTCTACAAGTTCAAAGGCCCGGACTATTACCCTAATTTCGTGATGCTCCTGGCCGATAGCGGCCATGCGCTGGTGGTCGATTGCGGGCTGTTCGAGGAAGCGTTCCTGGACCGCTCGCTGGCCCTGATGCGGGAGCGGTTGGGCTTGAAACAGATCAATGCCGTGCTCATCAGCCACATGCACGGCGATCACCTGCTCGAGGCCCCCCACCTGCGCGAGAAATGGGGCGCCCCCATCTGGGCGCTGGACCGGGAGACGGACCAGATCGAGCATCCCGAGCGCTACGACTACGCCGCGCCCATCCAGGCTTATGGAAAGGGATTCGATTCGGTGCGGGTCGATCGCGTGCTCAAATCGGGCGAGACTTTTCGATGGGAAGGCTACAGTCTGACCGCCGACTGGATGCCCGGCCAAACCGAGTTTGCCATGGGCCTCTCCGGCGCCATCAACGGCCGGAAAGTCGTTTTCACCGGCGACAACATCTTCGCCGATCCCCAAAACCCGCGCCAGAGCGGCCACGAGGCGATTGTCGCTCGCAACAGCGGCATCCTCGAGGAAGGCTATATCTATGGCGCCGAGTACCTCACGCGGCTCAAGCCGGACCTGCTCATGGGCGGCCACTCCTTCGTCATGGACCATCCAGCCGGGCTCATCCAACGCTATCGCCAATGGGCCTACGACCTGCGCGACTCCTTTCAGTCGTTGAGCACCGACCCGGACTACCGTTACTGGTTCGACCCGTTCTGGGTGCGGGCCGAACCGTACCGAGTGACCCTCGGGCGCGGCAAATCGGCCGAAGTGGCCGTCCACGTGCGCAACTTCCGGCAGCGTGAACAAATCCATCATATCGAGCCTCCATGCGCCTCCCGGGGTGGCCGCTCAACCGGCGGTGCTCGACGGCAAGCTTGGCCAGGAGACCCGCCAATCATTTCCTGTGCGCCTCACGGCAAGCCAGGACGCAAGACCCGGCGTTCATATCGTGGCGTTGGACATTACGCTCGATGGCCATCGTTATGGCGAGTGGTTTGATTTTATCCTCGGCGTTGAGCCCTAAGCCATGTTCCGGGGTGAATGTCCGACTTGCCGGATTGGAAATGCTGCGCCATCTATAACGGGTGCAGGTACGCAAATATGACTGAGACTATTGCGACTCGCAGCGGATTGGCCCTGCAAGTTGGGAAGCAGGCAAGCGAGAACGCCATCGAGATTGACCTCCGGTTGGACCGGCGGCGGAACTGTGTATTGCACTGGGGACTGCGGCAGCCGGGCCAGGATGCCTGGCAGCTTCCTCCCCAGACCGTCTGGCCGGCGCAAACGCGGGCGGTCGGGGCGGCACTGCAGACGCCCTTTGTGCCCGAGGATGGCCAGCAGAGCGTCCGCATCCGCCTCCCGATGCCGGTGGCCTATTCGTCGCTGGATTTTGTCCTGTTCTTCCCCGAGCGGCGGGCCTGGGACAACAACGGCGGCCAGAATTACCGCATCGAGATTGCGCCGGGCAAAGCCGCTGGCGCCGAGCTGGAATCAGCTCTCAAAGAATACATCGGCCAGAAGAAAGTCCTGTTTCAGCGCGTTTTCCAGCTCGAGCCGCACGGGGGGTTGGCGGTTGTTGTGACGCGCGAAGAAGACCGTTTCGTGCTCATGATGTTGAGCGACATCCCCGGCCTGCTGCTCCACTGGGGGATTGCCCGCTATTCGTCCAATGAGTGGTTTGCTCCGCCGCCCGCCCTCTATCCGCCGGGGACTGTCCTTTGGGAAGGCCATACCGCGCAAACCCCCTTCACCACGCAGGAGGGCCTGGGCCGGTTGCGGCTCGAGATCCCCCAGGCGGATGCCCCGATGGGACTCCAATTCGTGCTCAAACAAGCCCAGGCCAATCGCTGGCTCCGCTACCGCGGCGGCAATTTCTTCGTCCCCGTCCGCGCGGATTACGAACAGAAGGCCCGCATCAGCACGCCCGAACTGACGGGCATCGTCAACCAGATTGTCGAGGCCGAGATGGGCCGCAATTCCTGGACGCTCATGCACCGGTTCAATCTCTGCCACGACCTGCTGGACCGCGTGGCGGGCAACGGCGACGGCCTGGCCCTGCTTTTTGTGTGGCTGCGCTACTCCGCGCTGCGTCAACTCACCTGGCAGCGCCAATACAACACCAAGCCCCGCGAGTTGAGCCACGCCCAGGAGCGGCTCACCCGCAAGTTGGCCCAACTCTACAGCCAGGATGCGCCCAACCGGCCGGTTCTGCGTCTCCTGCTGGCCAGCGTCGGCCCAGGGGGCGAGGGCCAGCGCATCCGCGACGAAATCCTCAATATCATGCACCGCCATCATGTCAAGGAGGTTACCGGCCACTTCCTCGAAGAATGGCATCAGAAACTGCATAACAACGCTACGCCCGACGACATTGTCCTGTGCGAGGCCTACCTTGAGTTCCTTTATTCCAACGGCAACCTGGACCGTTTTTACGAGAAACTCCAGGAGGGCGGCGTCACTCGCTGGCGGCTCGAGAGCTTCGAGCGGCCTATCCGCAGCCAGCCCGATTTCGTGCCCCACCTCAAGGACGCCCTTATCCCCGATTTCCAGCAATTCCTGCGCATCCTCCGCTCGGTCCATGCCGGGACTGACCTGGAAACCGCGATCCATGCGGCCAGCTCGCAATTGGACAAGGACACCCAGGGCCTGCTGTGGCGCATCTGGGAGCACCGGCACGGACAGGTCGCCTTGCCGGACCTGGTGGCGGAGATTACCGAAGCCCGCCGCCGCCTGGGCCCGCGGCTGGCCGGCGGGGCCGGCGCCCGTGAATTGCTATACCTCGATTTGGCGCTCGAGCAGTTCCTTCGCCTCGTGGTCGAGCGCAATCTCCAGAACGTGGCCGGCGGCGACGCCCTGGTAGAGCTTATTGCGCGCCTGGTCGAGAATCGCCTTCTCTCAACCGACGACGCGGAATTGTCGATTTGCCACCGGCACTGGCTGCGGCTCAAAGAGCAGCCGCGCTTCGGGGCGGATTGGTCGCTGCACGCCAAGTCGGTGGTGGACCGCATCGGGCGGGTGCTGGGCAACTTGATCGACCGCGCTTACCAGATGCTCCAGCCCAAGGCAGAATGGCTCGGGCACGCCTTCCACGCCGATGCCTGGGTGGTCACGCTCTTCAGCGAAGAAGTGGTGCGCGGCAGCAGCCTTGATTTCGTCCTGTCGATGCTCTTGCGCCACTTGGAGCCGATTCTTCGCCAGGCCGCCCGCCTGGGCCATTGGCAAATCGTGAGCCGCGGCAGCGGCAGCGGCATTGTCGAAGTGGTGGACCAATTGCGCGCCGTCCAGGGCAAGACCTTCGACCGCCCGCGCGTGGTCGTGGCGGAGCACGTCAGGGGCGACGAAGAGATTCCCGAGGCAGTGACAGCCGTGATTGCGCCGGATGTGACCGACATCGTTTCGCACGTTGCGGTGCGCGCGCGCAACGCGGGCCTCCTCTTTGCCTCGTGTTACGACGCCGAGACGTTCAATCGCCTCAAGGGCCTGCAAGGCCGCGCCGTTCGCGTGCAGGTCAGCCCCGCCGGCGACGTGCAGGTGGAGGAGACCGGCGGGAAACTGGTGGAACAGGTTCGCCCCTCGAGGCGCTGGGCGCGCCCGGCCAAGGTCCAACCCCGCTCGAGCGCCTGGGCGCTCGGGGCTGCCGAGTTCGACCCCTCCCTCACAGGCGGCAAGGCCCTTAACCTCGTCCGCCTGGACGGCAAACTCCCTGCCTGGGCGCGAAGGCCCGCTTCCATTGCCGTCCCCTTTGGGGCCTGTGAACGGGTGATGGCGGCCGGACCTAACCGGGCCGTTGCCGAGCAATACCGGCAACTGGTCCGCCAGGTCGAGACCGAGCCGACCGGCGCCTTGCCGGCCCTGCGCGAGCTCCTGCTCAAGCTCGAGAAACCGCCCGAACTAGCCTCGGCCTTGCGCCTAAAAGCGGCCTCGGCGGGCCTGGCCTGGCCGGCAGACGACCAGGAGGCCTGGCATTGCATTAAACGGGTATGGGCCTCCAAGTGGAATGACCGGGCCTTTTACAGCCGCCGCGCGCAGGGCGTCCCCCAAGAGGACCTGTTGATGGCCGTGCTCGTCCAGCAAGTGGTCGAGGCGGACTATGCCTTCGTGCTGCACACGGTCAACCCTTTGAGCAACCGCCCCGAAGAGCTTTACCTCGAGGTGGTCCTGGGCCTGGGTGAAACCCTGGTGGGCAACTATCCCGGCCGCGCCCTCAGCGCCGTCGTTGGTCGGACCTCCAAAACCCTCACCCTCCTGAGCTATCCCGGCAAGAGCCTGTCCCTGCGCGGCGGCGGCCTCATCTTCCGCTCCGACTCCAATGGCGAGGACCTGGCCAGTTTCGCCGGCGCCGGACTCTATGACAGTTTCCTGCTCCCGGCCCCTCAAAGCTCCCTGGCAGATTACACCAACGAGCCGCTCGTCTGGGATGAATCGCTCCGGCGCGAGGCCCTGCTGCGCATCACCGAGTTGGGCCTGGCCGTCGAGGCCGCCGTGGGCGCGCCCCAGGACATCGAGGGCGCCTTGAGCAAGGGCAGCTACTTCATCGTCCAAACCCGGCCGCAAGTGGGTTTATGATGTCGAATCACTTGACTTACACTTGGCTTACTCACCAGAGCAAAGCCGACGCAAAAAATCCGCCGGCCTGATTATCTGAATGCCGCGAAGACAACCTTCACCGTCTGACGCGACTACGCACCCGCTGGACGGCACGGCTCACCGCCGCTTCCTCCCTGGCCGTTATCTCAGGAAGTTCGCGTCCGGCCAGCAACAACGAACGCGCGTGCGCGGGAGTCAGGCCCCGGCGCTTGCGCATCACGATCAGACCGCCGGAATAACCGACATCCAGCTCATCGCCGGCCTTGATTCTCGCCATTTCCCGAACGGCTTCGGGGATCACCGTCTGTCCTTTCACTGAAACCTTTGCGGTCATACGGTAAGACTAGCGTTACCATGGAAAGAACCAAGCCAGGCAAGAGGAAAGTCAGTGGCAGATTACACGAACGAGTCGCTGGTCTGGGATGAATCGCTCCGGCGCGACTGCCTGCTGCGCATGGCCGAGCTTGGCCTGGCCATGGAGGCTGCCGTGGGCGCCCCTCAGGACATCGAGGGCGCCTTGAGCAAGGGCAGCTACTTCATCGTCCAAACCCGCCCGCAAGTGGGATTATGATCTCGAACGGAGAAAAAAACAGTTCATACTGAGCGCCCATAAGTGAATGCGCGTGAGCTTGAACAGGAGCAAGCAGAGAGAATGGAGACTGGCTGCTCTCCGTTTGCTCCGTTTCCTCCTGTTCATTACCAGGCTCCGCCGCATGTGCAAAGAATCATGGGGCGGTGTATATTTCGCCCGTCGCGCTGGCGGTCAATCCAGGAGCGCTGCTTTTTTCGCTTGCGACCAGGAGATGCGCGGCTTTTTGCCCTGCGCGCTCTTGGCCCGTTCAATGGTCCGGGCATCTTCAATGTCTTTGACCGTTTGACGCAGCCGGCGCAAAAGGGACCTAGCCTGATTCAATTGCGCTTCCAATTGCGCCAAGGATGCCCGCGGCTTATTTGACACCACAGTCATGTTACTTATAGGCGTCTCTCCGGCCGCCCGCATAAGTTGAATCGGCCAAGGATCTCAACAGAACATTGCAATCTCGTTAACTGACCCTTTCACGGCCCGCCCGCGTTCGCTCCAGTGATTTGGTTAGGCGGCTTCATGTCGTGAATCAGGTAGGTGGTTTTTGGATGTCTCCGTAACGATCAAGAAAGATGGGCAGGAGCTTCTGGAAAAACTCGCTTCGCGTGGAATTACCAAGCTGATGGATCTCTGCGTTTTTCGCGAAGACCGGCAGCGCATCTTCGGTGATAAGGTAGGGATGCTCGTAAAGGAAGCGCTGGGCATAGAGCCTCATCAGAGCGGTCGGCTTCTCTCCGACCAGTTCGTAGGAGGTCACGGCGTCCATCATCAGCATTTCGGCGTGAATAGTGGTGAGCTGTAGAGTCCCCTTTAGTTCGTTGTATCCATGCTTAAGGAAGTTCTGAGCGACCCGAGCCTGCTTCTGAAAACCTTTGGACTTCGATGCGAGCCATTCCTGCATATGGGATGGCCTGTTTCTGGTGTGCTCGAGGAGCGCGTTAAAGCAGTCGTGAGCGGCGACCGCAAGCGTGTGAATGGAAACCGGGTCACCTTCGAGAAACCACACCTGGATGGCGGTCTCAAGTTGTGATCGAGGGACCGAACGCTTGGTCACGGCCAAGGTCTCAACTGGGCCGTGCGGCATTGGCTTCAGTCTGTTGACGCTGGGATCTTCCGCCATCGATTCGTTCATTCTGGTGGGTCTGGGTCGCCCAACGACCCAGGCTCAGCGACGGCTGCCACGAAGCTGGCCGATTGCAACCGCGACCGCCCGCCGCCGTTCGCTGCAGCGCATGGTTAGGCGTTGTGGTCACTGACGTAAATGCTCCCAAAATGTGATGAGCGGCGAAGAGACAAAGAAATCCCCGAGAATGACGACGCCAGAAAGAATAGCCGCCCTCCACTGCTGAAGTGTCCCGCTCTTCGCGCGAACGGCAATCTGGAATAAGATGGTATGGAAAGCCCATCCAATCGCCAAGGCAATGAGGAGGCCGATGGCCAGGTGATAAGCGAACAACCAGCCCGTAAAGAGGCCGACGATGCTGATAAAGATGTGGCCGATGAAAGAGCACCAAAAAGCGGTGCTCAACGAGAACTGGACACAGCCAATCAATCTGCTCAGCAAGAGCAACAGAATCATGCCAACGACGATGGCGACGGCAGTATCACGAATAAACATAGAGCAGCGATTCTGCGTTGAATTGGTGACTCTGAGTCATGGTGTGCGAGCAACGCCTAACGATCCAAAGCTGAGCCACGGCCAGCGGAGCCGGACTCCCGCTTGCAATAATGATTTCCAAGTTTCATCTGACGGTCAAAACTCAAGGGGAGGTGGCCGTTGGCTCCAGCGCGGTGTTAGGCATCGTCATCGTTTAGCAAGCCATCCCTCCGGCAAACTAAGCTGCATATCTTTCGGAATGGCCAGCCACGATGTGCCGTTGTTGCTCTGCTTGATGTGGTAAATAATCCCGCAGCATCCGTCTTCGCCGCCGAAAAGACAAGGTGGCACAAAAATGCACCCAATCTCACCGTCGCCTTCCCAGCCGGCGTCTCTGAAGAGCGCGGCAAGCTCGGAACGAAGCCGCTGCTCCTTCTTGCGGCTCTCGGCGGAATCTGGCTTGTCGAGATGTGGGTCGCGCATAGCCTCGCTCAAAGGGCGCAGGCAGCGGTAATCATCAATGTGGTGGAAGTCAACAACGTAGTGGTCGTCTTTAATAGCCATAATCGGATAATGTGCCCAAAAATCCTTTTTCTGAGCGGGCGCTTGCATAGAGCGCCCTACAGACGTGCTCCCTGCCCTTTTTTTTAGATGGTATTCCATCCGGATGGATGGTACTCCAGATGGATAGGCTGTACAAGTACCTATAGTACATACCATATATTAGCAGCCGCCGTGCCACGCGGACCTGTGGCTGGCACATTTAGATGGATATTTCCATCGACTATTAGGGTTCAGTGCTACACAATTCCTCCGACCTTTGAGATCGCGTAATGCTCCCTGCCAGCAAAGACTGGCCTGAGAGAGGCGGCGACGGTTCCGGTTCGATTGTCAAGTGTCGGCATAGACCACCAAGGGCAGAATTGTTTAATCCCGGTTACCGAGGCAGCCCAGAAAGGAAAGCGATGACACAGGACTGCGGGCCTCAACAGCCCGAGACGGCGCAAGTGCTCCGGCCCTACGGGGTCGGCATAGACACGCACTGCAAGTTTATCGCGGTTTGCGTCCTCAGGACCCAGGGCGACCGGGTGCTCAGGACGGAGAAAGAATTTGCCACCTCGTGGCCTGAGTTGCTCGCCGCCCGCCAGTGGGTGGAACAAGAGTTGGGGCCGCTGGTGGACAGCGGCAATCCGCTCAGGTACTGCATCGAGTTGACCGGCACCTACCACATGCCGGTGATACGGGCAATGGGCGGCGTGCCCAGTGTGGTCAACCCCCTGCTTGCCGGGCCAACCCGGCGCAAGACCGACGTGCTGGACGCCAGGCTGCTGGCGCACCATTCGATCACTGGCCTATGGCCTGAGAGCTTCATGCCCTCGCCCTCCGGGCAGCAACTGCGCATCCTCTGGGCTCAGCGGGCTGATGCGATGCGGACCGCCACCAGGTGCGGCAACCGGCTCAACAACATTGTGCTGCGCTTCGGGCACACCTTTGGCGCTGACTCGCCAATACGCTCGCTGTGCAGCCAAGGAATCATTGAGGAGTTGGTGGCCGGCTCGGTGCCCGCCCTGCCCAACGTGTGCCCCGACGGTGTACCGGAGGCCGTACGGCCGGTACTGGCGGAGTTGCTGGACCAGTTGCGCAACGCCCTGCAAGCGGCGCGAAGCGCAGAGGCGCGCGCGGTCGCCTTCGTGAGGGCGAACAAGTGGCCGGCAGGAGGCGGCCAAGTGGAGGGCCGGGCGCTGCTGGAGCTGCTCATGACTGTGCCGGGCGTGGGGATAGGGACTGCCATGACGTGGCTGGCGGAGGTTTGCGACCCCACGAGGTTCCGTTGCGCCGAGCAGGTCGCCGCGTACTGTGGGTGCGACCCGAGCCTGAAGGTCAGCGCGGGCAAGGTGACGTGCCAGGTCAGGCGCAAGGGCAATACCCGCCTGCACTTCGCACTGCTTCACGCCGCGGCACCACTCATGAGCAGGCGCTCGGAGGCGGTAGGGCAGTGGGGCGCGTCCATCATGGGCCGGCACAAGAAAGGGGGCCACCGCAAGGCTCGCAGTGCCGTGGCCAGGCGCCTGGCCGCCGGACTGTGGCATGTGCATCGGACCGGCAAACCCTTCAGCTACGAGCAGTATTTTCGCGCCACCCCGATAGACGTACCGGTTGTGGCCGTTGAGGACATGGGCCTGGGCCGGGCCTCCAAGGTGCTTCGGTCAGCCGGGCTGGTGGACTCGCCAGCGGTGCTAAGCGCGTACCTGCGCGGCGAACTGGCCACAGTGAGTGGTTGCGGGGACAAGACTTTAGCCGTCATAAGGCAGTGGGCCTCAGGGCGGCGGATGGATGCGCAAGCGCAGAGCGGCGGTAGCCGGCGCGTCTACAATCTCAAGCCGCCAGAGTACGCCAGCCTCGCGAGGCCGGCGCGAAAGGAGACAGCAGATGCCAAAGGCAACGCAGGACGCGGCCCTCGAGGGGCTGCTTTTCAAGGGAAAGGTGACGGCCAGGACACGGAGGCAGGTCGTGGCAAAGAACGGTAGGGCGAGCGGCACACTCATTGTGCTGCAGGTCAGCGCGGGTGGTGTGATGCAACTCGTCGAGCACTGGGGGGAGATGCCGGCTGCCGAGATCCCCCAGGTCGGCGACACGGTCTGTCTGCCCGTGTCGATAAGGACCTACGTGACCTCGGCTGGCTATCCAGCCCACAGGCTGCGATGGGCACGGGGGGACGTCAAAGGGGAGGCATTCTAGTGAGCGCTGCTTAGCCGCTCACCTTGCGAGTTTGGCCAGGGACCTCAGGGGCGGCAGGCAAAAAGCGGGGCTTGACGGCCGGCGGCCACCGCCTCTCCACGTAGCGAATCGGATCAGATCATCTTCGGCGTGAACTCCAATTGATCGTTGAACTGATTCGGCGGCGTAACATTCAATTCCAGACCGCGCAGGATGTTGAGACCATACCTGCCACAGTATTTATAAACCCTATCCACGGTTTTCATCCTGCCAAGGGAGGATGAAGGGGTCAAGCAGAAAGTTCTGCTGTTTGTTTGAGGATTTTGGCCCAGCGGATGGGGGTTGGGTTGTGGCGGGGGGGGGGGCAGATTGGCCGGCTGCCGGAAGTTGCGCAGTGCCGGACTCGGTTGTCCGGTGGGCCGGCGAGAAGGGGGCCGTCGCCCTTTATTTGGCGGGGTTTGGAGCAGGAGGCGCCTTTCAACTCGGGGGTGACCTTCGAATTATCAACGCGGCTAGAATCGCGGGCAACACGCACATAAGCCACTGATGGCCGTCCGCGCGCCACTTGCCCTGGTGGTGTCGGATTTGAAACCGGCTCCGCGAGCGGGGAATGAGGCGTGGTGCTGGTTTCAAATCGGACATGACCAGGCATTTTTCGGGATGACCGTTCCCGTGCGCCCCTGTCGGCCGCCGCGAATGGGGCCTTGAACTCCGGCCAAGAACTCCTGTGGAGGCTCAAGCCGCCTGAGAAGAAAGCCAGCCATCCGGACCAGGCGGGGCGCAAGCGGTAATCGAAGTCAGCGGCGAACTCCTGTTCGCCGCTACGTGGAGATTGGACACTCTTGATTCGAGCCCATTCTCCCAAGAGCAGGCGCTGAAAGCGCGCGAGCATATCAGTCCAGGGTAAGACCCTGAGAAAGCCGGCCTCCCGCAGCTCGCTGGCGCCCTGAAAGGGCGCAGGCCACGGAAGCTGCACCCGCCCTTGCAGGGCGGGCTGTGCCATTGGAGACTGGTTTCCCAGGGCGTTGCCCTGGGCTGGTGTGCCCGCACGCCGTTGGCGTGCAGAATGGCGCGCTCCCGAACTGCGCGCGACAGTTCTTCCGAGACGCTCATCACGGCTGGCTTGCCTAGAATCTGCAATGCCTCCCCGCGGCCGAGCGACAGTTGCTCGCTCAATTCAACCAATGCCTCCAGTTCTTGCCTTTCAGATTCCTGTCGCCGTCAACGGCGGCGCCCCAGTCCGGCGCGGAGTATGGAGGCCTCACAGACTACGGGTGCCCAAAGCCGGCTGAAGCCGGCGCTCCGGAACGCCGGCTTCAGCCGGCTTTGGGCAAAGGACGTAGGTACGACCAAGGGACAATGTCGCCGCACCCATTGATGTGATACGGTGCAAACAGAAACGGGACATGGGATTTGACCCTGCCCTGTTCGTGATCAGCGACTTGTCCCTTGACTCGGAGTTGAACGATTTAGGGACCGCATGCTGTGGTTGTGGCCGACAAGCCTCCAATGGAAGTCGAAAGCAGCCGCGCAGGTCTATCTGTTGCAACCTGGTTTTTAGCGGGGTCGCACACGGCAGCGGCGGGGTTCTTTTTTCAGAGACTGCCCCAACGGCTCCCATTCCGGACCTTTGTCGCAACCTCTGTCGCCAACTTTGTCGAAAAACGGCCAACTCGACAGAGGTTGTGACCAAGTTTTCCGCTCGCCGGGCTTTTGGGACAGGCCCTATTTCAGAAACTCCTTACGTCGTCTCCTACGTTGGGTTGCACCATTGCGCTATGATTGCGGCTGAGCGTCCAAAGCCAATGGTTCATCATCTCGGCGTTGGTTTTGTCCGCCCAATGAGCGAACAGCGGCGCCGCATCGCCCAGCGGCAGCCGCTCGAAGGTGGGATGGAGTTCGAGAGTGAAGGAGACCGGGGCGGGCGCGACGCACTCGAGAGCTTTGGCCACAATCCGCCGCAGTCCTCTCGGGCCAAACATGGGTGGCGCGAACCGCCGGCCATGATATTCAAAGGGCAACGGAATCTCGGCCAGAAAGCTCAGGTGATCCGAAACTCCAAAGGGGCTCAAGGTCGAAAGCGGGTGGCCATCATGCAAATGGAAATGCACTGTCTTGCCCAAGGAACCCAGGACCGCGATTAAATCCAGGACTGCGGGCAGGGCAGACTGGACGGAGGCCTCCACCTCGGGCATGGCCTCGAGCAAGCCGGGGGACTGCGACTTGAGCGAGCATATATCCTCACAGGGATGAGTTTGTAACCAGGTCTTCCTGGCCTGCCAAATCCCGACGTGGCCCGTGTCGATGCACGCGCTGATTCGCGGCAAGTCACGGATCGCTTCAAAGAAGCGCGCGAACACGCCCAACTCCAATCCGGCCGCATACTCGATGAACAACATCGGGCCGCCTTGGATCTCGTCCAATCGGGCTGCCATCTCCTGGGCAGCGCGCAGGCACACCCCGTGACGCTCCGCCAGGTCCGGATGGTCGTGGACGACCAATCCGCAGAGGCGCCCGGCCAGGCGCGACGCAAACTCCGCTATCCGCCGGCGGTCCTGACCTTCCGCCAGGTTGAGCTCTCGGGGCAGATGCACCATGACGGGGGCATCCGGGGCGGGCCGGAATCGCAACTCGTGCTCGAGTTGCTCAGGAGTGCCCGCGTACATCTCGGCGCCCAGGCCCGCCTGCCGGAATCGCAACCGGGCCAGTTCCATGAGGCTGTCATCGCCTTCGATTCGCTTTTCAAACAAACCGAGGGTTTTAGGTTCAGGTTGCATTGGTGGTTGTCTTTTCTGGAGGCCGTTTAGACCCGGGTTCATAAGCAGCCCGGCATTCGAGTGTCGAGGGGCGAGTGTCGAGGGCCTGCTGCATTTCGAGCGTCCCGTTTCCCCTCACCCCGCCCCTCTCCCTCGGGGAGAGGGAGAATCGTCGTCAGTCGGTCGGCCAATCCGGCGGTGTAGGAATGCTCGAGAGCCGGCCCTGGCTGCTCCCTCTCCCTCGGGGAGAGGGCCGGGGTGAGGGGAAAGTGGCTGCTGAATAAAGCCAGTTCCCAAAAACTGACTTGCGGCCCCTGCAGCGGGCACCCTCCAGCATCCAGATCTCCCTCCTCATCCTTCATCCTTCATCCTTCAGGCCCTGCTGCGGGCGGGCCTGCACCAGGTAGATTTCATTGCCCACGAGGGCGCCTTCAATATCTTGCGGACCCTCGAGGGCCCCCTCAACTTGTCCTCCAATGCGGGCCAACCGACCGCCCAACTCCTTTCGTGCCTCGGCCTCACAAGACAACCGGATGCGCGAATAGTCCACCGTTTGGCGGGACGTGCCCCCGGCGGCAGCCGGGCGGAGCGCCTGGCTGAAATTGGCAAAGGCCAGCGTCCGCACCGTCCCGGATTCCTTGTCGCAGACGAAACGATAAGGGTTGCCCGGCATGGCCCCGGATGCGAGCGTTTCGCCCAAACCCACGGCGACCTCGGCATACAATTCGCGCGGGTTGCCATCCAACGGATTGACCGTATGCAGGACAAAGGACAAATCCGGCGTGAGCATAAGCTGAATGAGCACCGCCATGTGCGCCTGGTCGTGCGGAATGCCCGCCTGTTTTCGGCTCAACGCCGCGCGGCCAGTCCAGAGCGAAGACCACACTGCCCGCACGGCCAAACCCACGTCCGCCGGGGCTACGTTGGCTACCGATTCATAAAGCCCGGCGGCCGCCAGCTCTGCCAGGTCTTCGCAGTTCGCGCTCGACCGAACCATGAGCCGGTCCCGCTCCTCGAAGTGATGGCCAACCGCCGCCGCTATCTCGGCCGGCACGCCGACTTGCCCAATCAGGTCCCGCAGCCGTTTGGTTGCCGCCGCGAACTTCTCGGGGGCCATTCGGTCCAATCCCTCCCGCAACTGCAGGTACTCCGCCTCCAATGCCGGGGCGGCCCGCAGGCCCTCCTCCAGCACCCCGAAGGGAATCACACACGCGGGCGGTGTCTTGAATCCGGCGCCGGCCCGACGGGCCAATTCCGCCAGGCGCCTGGCTCCCGCGGCCTTGCCGCCGCAGGTGTCCGGGCCAACCTGTTCGAGACCGATGCAGGCCGGTTTCGGGGCCAGGCGCGCGGGGGGGATGTGCGCCTGGCGGCTCTCGAGCGGAGCTGGGGCGGCACCCGCCGCAGTGGTCCAGTTGACCTTTTCAGGAGTGGCCGTCAACGAAATCACTTGCCCCTCAAGCGCTTTCAATTCGTCGAAAACCGCTCTGTCTTCACAAACAACCAAGACCGTGCCTGCCTGCCGCGCCCGGACGCCCAGGTGGGACAAATGAGGCACCTCATGCGCCAGCACGATGCCGGCGACACCCTTGGGGATTTCCTCGTCGCCTTCGGCCCTGCCGAGCACGGCAACCACGGCCTCCGGCAGGGCCTCACCCAGCTCCTCGATAGCGTGAACCGCCCTGACCCGGCCCACCGCCTGGCCGCTGACCACCACGTCCCACGCCGGCAACGCCAGTACCGCGCGCAGGCGCCGCAACATGCTCGCGCCCAGTTTGGAGAGCTGGAAGATAAGATGGCCCCGGATCTCGGCCTCGCAGAAAAGGCGGATTGCATGTTCGGCCACGCCCAGCGCCCGTCCCAGCTTCTCGACGCGGCGGGGGAACAGCGCCAGGATGAGTTGGCTGTGCTCCTCGGTCAGCCGGAGGATGCGGTCCGCCGTCGCCTTCACGCGCAAGAGTTGTTCGCGGTCCGCGGGGCAAAAACCCTGCCTCCAGGCGTCCAGCTCAGACTGAATCGCCCTGCATTCCTCCGGTTCCACACTGCTGAGCGCCAGGTTTGCAATTGTCAGGAGCAGGGCCTCCAGCAGAGGCTGCCATTCAGAGTGCGGAGTGGAGAGTGCAGAGTGCGGAGTGCAGCCAGCGCCTCCGGCCACCGTGGGGCGGGCATCCTGCCCGCCGGCGGGACGAGCCGCCTTTCGGACCCAAACCGGGCGAGTCGCCTGCAAGACTCTCCCTATCGAACTCGTTGACCATCCGGCTCAACAACACGAAGGCGAAGTCCTCCAATCCAATATCCGCCAGCAGAAATGGCTGCCCCTCCAGGCCCGGTCGTTCTTTGACCGCCGCCAGGCAGCGGCCGCGCAGTTCCGTCAGTGCCCTCAGCGCGCGCCCTTGCTCCGGCAGACCGCTCCCTGCCTTTTGACTCAGGAAGGAGCGTATCAAATCGGCTTCGCGCTCGCCCACTTCCGGCAGCAGGGCGTTCAACCGCTCATCCAGCGAACGGGCGTTGAAAAATTCTCTGAGCTCTTCGTGGAAGATCTTGAATTGTTCAACAAAGGCCGCCGAGTAATTTGCGCCGGGGGCGGTGATGCGTTCCAGGATGGCGTTGGCGGTGGCCAGGTCTTCGGGCCCGGCGCAACGATGGAGCTTGTTCTGGAGGGAGTGCTTGATCTCGCGCTTAAGGTCCTGGGGAATGTCGTTTCGATGCGCAATATCGCGAATCCGGGTGAGCGGCTCCGCCCGTTGAAAAGGCTGGGCCGCCGAAGGCAGCCAGGGATGAATCCTGCGCGCAATGAAGACCTCGGCCGGACTGGCAAGCCGGGCCAGCCGCTCCTGAATCTGGAGCGCAATCCGGGCGTGATGGGCCGGGCGGAAATGCCGCCCATCTTCGGCGCACGGAATTTCGCCGGTGCCCAGCAACCGCAAATAGACGGCCACGTCCACCAGCTCTTCCCGGCTCAGGGGCTGGGTCTCCTGTGCGAGGCGGCGCCGGACCCAATCCAGCTTCTCCCGCCAGCTCCGGCAGCGCCGGTCCGCGGCCACAAGGGCATCCGTGAACTCCTGCGGGTCGGAGCCGGGTGCAGAAGGAGTCGGGCATCCGGGGGTCGAGGGGCGAGGGGCGAGTGTGGAGGGGCGGCCCTTCGCCCCCCCGACGCTCAACACTCGCCCCTCGCCCCCCGACAGCATTTGGCGCAACTGGTCGCGAGCCGTCTTGAGCAGCGACGGGGGCTGCGGCCATTGTTCCAGTATAATGGAGCCGGAGAAGTTCCGGCCGCGCAAGTCGCTCGAGCAGCCCGCGCACGCCGGAGTCATTGTACGCGGAAGGTCCGGTGAACAGCGGCAGGTGGCTGTCGGTATCGCCCCAGTTCTCATGGAGGTGAAGATGGAGGATTGGAACTTGCACACCCAGCCGATCCACGAAACCCAGGTAATCGTTGTGCGTGGCGGCGCAGAGGTTCGCGTGGCCCACATCCAGGCACATGCCCACCTGGGAGGCGGGCAGGGAAGCTTGTCCCCGGATGCGCTCGAAGAGGGCATTGAACAGCTCCGGCGCGTGGTAGGGCGTGTTTTCGATCGTCAGCACCAGCCCCGCTTCCGATGCCAGGCGGACCAAGGGCTGGATAGCCTCGACGAAGGCGGGCACTCCCGCCTCATGACAGAGATGAATGTTGAAGAGCGCCGCCCCGAGCTCCCGGGCCAGCTCGAGGTCCTCCCGGAGCCAGCCCTGGCACTCCGGCCGCAACGGATTGGCCTGCAAGCGCGCGTGGACCGATAGCCGCATCCCCGCCGCCCGCGCGCTTTCCCGAATCTGCGCCCGCAGCGGCCCCTTCAGACTCGCTTGTGTCCCAGCCCGCTCCATCATGCTTGTCCGGGAACCATTCGAAGGCATCGAAACCGTTGGCGAGGGCGTAATCGAATGGCTCAGTGGGCGTTGCCGCAGCAAACGAGGTCTGGTTGCCAATGAAGATCATCTCGGCTTACGGCGCTTTGATATAGTTGTAAATATTCAGGTAGTCCTGGCCGGGGTGGTTCCAGGACCAATCGTAGCGCATCCCATTGGCCATCAGCTCCCTGAAATACTGCGGATAGCAGTACCATAGCCCAATCGCCCGGCGTAGCGCCGATTCCAGACCCGTCCAGTTGTAGTCGTTAAACACATAGCCATTGCGCTCGTGATAGGGCCGGTGCGCGTAATCGGCATCGAAGACCGTGTCGGCCAGTCCGCCCGTGTTGCGGACCAGGGGCACCGTGCCGTATTTCAGGCCGATAAGCTGCGCCAAGCCGCACGGCTCGAACTCGCTGGGAACCAGCAGCAGGTCGGTGCCCGCGTAAACCAGGTGGGCCAGTTCCTCGTTGTAACCGATTTCCAGGTGGCAGTCCGGGTGGTCGTTGAACCGCTGCTTGAGGCGCCAAAAGGCCTCGTTGACGGGTCCGTGAGGACTGGACCCCAGGAGGACAAACTGACAACCGTGGTCCAGGCAATACGGCACCGCGTCCAGGATCAGGTTCAGGCCCTTCTGGTAGTCCAGCCGGCCCACAAAGGCGACCAGCGGCTTGAAGTCGTGCCTGAGCCATAACCGTTCCCGGAGCGATTGCTTATTGGCGTACTTGTCCTGGAGCGTGCCGATCGAATAGCGACGGGCGATGAGCGGGTCCAGCTCCGGGTTCCACACGTTGTAATCGATGCCGTTGATGACGCCGCCGAATTTCTGATGATGGACGTTGAGGATGCGTTGGAGTCCCATGCCCAGGTGCGTGCTGCGGATTTCCTGCGCGTAAGTCGGGGACACCGTGGTGACGAAATTCGCATAGACCACCCCGCCTTTCATCAGATTGGCACAGGCAGGATACCGGTCGTCCAGGAGGCGCTCCGGGTTCATTAGCGCCCCGGGGTTCAACCCCACCTGGCGGAGGATGTGCTCTCCCTGCCGGCCCTGGTGTGCCACATTGTGCAGCGTGTAACACACCCGGGGATGGGTCATTCCCAGGCGCTGATATATCTCGTAGAGGAGCACCGGCGCCAGGCCCGTCTGCCAGTCGTGGCAATGAACCACCTCCGGGTGCTTGTTGGCCTTGAGCATGAACTCGAGAGCGGCCCGGCAGAAAAAAGCGAATCTCTCCCCGTCCTGCTCGCAATAAAAGCGGCGCCGGTTAAAAAAATTGTGCGGCGAGTGGGGATCGATGAAAAAGCACTTCACACCGCCCACCAACCCGAAATAGACATCGCAATGAATCCACTGGTCATAATAGGGCACCCACAGATCGCCAAAGCATTTGGCCAGGCCAAAGATGCGATCGTACCTCATGCAATCATATTTGGGCAGAATGACCTCCACCGCGTTGCCGCGGATGGCCATTTCCTGCGACAGGCCTTGCACCACGTCGCCCAGGCCGCCCACTTTGGCCGCCGGCGCGCATTCTGTGGCTATCATCACGATGAACATAGTTGCGTCGCTGCCAAAGGCAGCATAGCACGACTGCCGCCGGTTGCCAGTTCATTCCCGGGCTTGATTTCCCCTCCGTGCCGGGTGAACAATCCGCCATGCTTGATTTCACGCAGGCCAAACTGTCGGAAGCCGAACTGCGGGCCTCGGAGCAGCGCCTGCGAATCCTCTTCGAGTTTGCCCCTGACGCTTAGGCGGCGTAAATAAATAAAGGTATCAAGTTGGTTCACCCGTGAGGCTCGATGGTATAGTTCCACTCACCATGGAACTTGTTAGGCTTTAGGTTCACTTGCTTCATCTGCTCGCGTGAGACTTTTCTACCCGTCGGATACTTTCGACGATCCAGCCGGCAGGTCACCGTCAATCCTTTGGCCGTCGTTGTGCTGGCAATCAGGTTCACGACCGTCTGGTAATCTCGCAACGGTTCACCGCGCCAGTTGGACGAAATGAACGAAAAGAGTCGGTGTTCGATCTTGTTCCACTTGCTGGTGCCGGGCGGAAAGTGGCAGATGGAAAGGCACAGCCCACTTTTGTCGGCAAAGCCCTGCAACTCGAGTTTCCAGAGTCGCAGCCGCCACCCATTGCTGCCTCCGCCATCGGCGGTGATCCACAGCGTCCGGACCGCAGGATAAAGTCTTCGCCCTTCAAAGCGCCACCACCCACGAATCGAGGCCACCGCAAAGGCCCCCGTGTCATGGTCGGTGCCCACGTTTACGAATCCGCTGTTGCGCCCCAAGTCATAGATGCCGTAGGGATAGGCGCGAGGCACCTCGGGACCCGGGAAGTCGTGCCCCTTGACCCGTTGCGGTTGTTTCGCCACACGCCATTGTTGGCCGCTATTGGCGTAGTTGCCCACCAGTTCCTTCTTCTTGGTGTCCACCGAAATGACCGGCTCCCCCGCCGCCAAGGCCCGCTTCACGCACCGGTTGATATGCCGAAATTGGGCGTTGCGGTCCGGGTGGTCCTCCCCTTCCTCCAGCTTCCGATTGCTCTGCAAACTGTAGTCCTGCTCGTGCAGCAGTTGGGCCACCCGCATGTGGCTCACCGGATGAGCTTGCTGGCTTAACTCCTCGGCCAGGGTCCGAGTGCTCTTGCAGACCCAGCGCAAGGGAGATTCCGGATCGCCGCGAGTTCCGCCCTCAATCAAATTGTCCAGCGCCGCCACCAGCCCGGAATCCAACACCGTGAGGTTCTTGCGTCCGGCGCCCGGGCGCCGGATGCGCTCCGCCAGCGAGGAGTCGCCCCGCTCGATTTCGCCAATACCCTTGAGGATGGCTTTGCGGGACAAGCCACAAGCCCGGTGAACCACGCAGACACCGCCATAACCCATTTGCATAGCTTCATTGGCGGCGGTAAGGCGCCGGGTCCGCTCATTTAGGAGTGGCCAAATGGCCCTGAACTTCTGCGTCAGCGCGGCAATAGCACTCATGTGCAGCTATCATACCACGATTCTCAGAAGTTGATACCTTTATTTATTTACGCCGCCTTATTATCTGCACGACCTCCAGGGCCGCTTTGTGGATGGCAACCGGGCAGCGGAAGAACTGGTTGGCTATCACCGCGAAGAACTGATCGGCAAGAGCTTTCTCCAATCGAGCCTGCTCTCGCGGGAAGCTCGGGCCAAGGCGCGCAGGTTGCTGGCCCAATCCGCTCGGGGCGAGGCGAGCGGCCCGGATGAAATCACGCTCAATCGCAAAGACGGGAGCCGGCGAACGGTCGAGGTGCGCGCCTATCCGGTCCAGGTGCCCGGGCAAGTCCTGGTCCTGGGAATTGCGCGGGACATTACCGAGCGCAAGCGGGCCGAAGAGGAACTGCGCGAATCCCGCGAGCAGCTTCGCGCCCTGGCCGGGCGGCTCCAGGCCGTGCGCGAGGAAGAACGCGCCCGCCTGGCCCGGGAAATCCACGACGTGCTGGCCCAGGAACTGACCCTGCTTAAATTGGACTGTATGTGGCTGGGCCGCCGCCTCAGCCAGCCTCTCGACGAAGGGGGCAGCGGGTCCTCATGGGGGAAACCGGCAAGATGGTCGAAGTGATTGACCGCGCGATGGCATCGGTCCAGAGAATCGCCACCGAACTCCGTCCCGTCGTGCTCGACACCCTCGGGCTGTGCGCGGCTATCGAATGGCTGGCCAATGATTTCCAGAGCCGCACCCAAATCCCCTGCCAGGCTATCGTGCCGGACGGGCCTCTCGCCCTGGACCGGGATCCCTCCACGGCCTTGTTTCGCATCTTTCAGGAGGGCCTTGCCAATGTGGCCCGGCACGCCGCCGCCACCCAAGTGCAGGCCCGTTTGGAGCGGCGACCCGGCGAGATTGTGCTGAGCGTGCAGGATAATGGCCGCGGCATTCCGCCGCCCAAGCTCGAGGACCCTCATTCGGTAGGGCTGCGGGGAATGCGGGAACGGGCCTTGTTGCTCGGCGGCCATTGCCAAATCTCCAGCGCGGCGGGGCAGGGGACCACTATCGAAGTGCGGTTGCCGCTGCCGCCCAACCAGCCCCGGCAGAACTCTCTATGAGCGCAATTCTCATTGCTGACGACCACGCCATGGTCCGCAGCGGACTCAAGAGAATCCTTGCGGAGGAGTTCGCCGGCGCCGAATTTGGCGAAGCCGGCTCGGTCCCGGAGACGCTGGCCCGGCTCCAAGAAAGAGACTGGGACGCCCTGGTGCTCGACATCTTCATGCCCGGCGGGGGCGGTTTGGAGGTCTTGGCCAAGATTGCCTCCAGCCAACCCCAACTCCCCGTGCTGGTCCTGAGCAGTGCGCCCGAAGAACAGTTGGCCCTCCGAGCCCTCCAGGCCGGCGCCGCCGGCTATCTTAATAAGCAGGCCGCCGGTGAGGAATTGGTGCGCGCCCTCAGGCAAATCCTCTCCGGCCTCAGATATGTCAGCGACAAGCTGGCCCAGAGGCTCGCCACGGAGTTCGCCCATCCCTCCCCGCACATCCTCCATCAACGATTGTCCGGCCGCGAGTTCCAAGTCCTCCAAATGCTCGTTGCCGGCAAGTCCCTCAAGCAAATCGCGGCCGAACTTTCCTTGAGCCCCAAGACGATCAGCACCTTTCACACCCGAATGCTGGAGAAGCTCCGTCTCCAAAACGACGTTGAATTGGTGCGTTACGCCCTGGAAAACAAATTGGCCGAGCTCGCCCCGACGACTCCCGGAGCGGGTTGAGCGTCTTGAGCGCGGGAGCGTGCCAAAGCGGGGGCAAGCTCCAAGCACTCCAAACGCTGGCGCGACACTGTCCTCTCCTGGCCGTGCCGATTGCGCTTCCGTGAGCCGGAATCCGAGCGCCGGATTCCGGCCTTGCTGCAAAGTCCACTCGATTACTGCTTCTTCGCGTTCTGCATTTCCTTTTCGATGTCTGCGGGCGTCATGATCTTGGGCTGGGCGCCTTTCTTGATCTCTTCGGCCGAGGGCACCTTGATAATCTCGCTGGTCAGCGGGGCATTGGTGGCGCCCGGTGGGGCAGGGGTGCTGGCCCGTGGGGCCGGCGGGGCCTCGATGCTAACCAATTCCATTTCGTAGATCAGGGTGGAGCCGGGTTCGACAACCCGCTGCACGGGAAAATCGCCCCCGCCCAAGGTCGAGGGAAGGTAAAGTTCCCATTTCGAGCCGACCTTCATCATCTGCCAGGCAGCGCCCCAGCCCTTGTAAGACGCGCGAGAAACCATTATTCTGACCGGGTTAGGTCCGCGCTTGGACGAGTTGTCGAATTCCTTGCCGTTGATGGTTGTGCCGCGAAATCTGACCGTCACGACGTCATTGCTCTTGGGAATGGCGCCGGTGCCCTCCGTGATGATTTTATACTGCATTTCAGCCGTCTGGCCACCGGGCAGCGTCACCGCATGGGTCTTGACTCCTTCCTTTTTCTTGTTCTCAGCCAGGAATGCGTCGCCCAGTTTCCGGTTCTTTTCGGCCGTCTTGACCCGCTCCTCTTCCCGTTTGGCGCCGGCAGCCGTCCGCCAACCCTGGACGCCCCGGTTCACCTGCTCATCGGTCAGCTTTGGAGCGCTCCCGGTCATGAAATCTTTCATGGCGGCAGTTAGCACGTCCATGTCCAGATCAATCATGCCTTGCTTGATGGTCTGGGCGATGCTCACCCCGACGCTGTAGCTCATCTGCTCTTTCAGGTCCTTGAACCCCGGAAGCAGCTTGAGCGGCTCTGGCGCCCGGGGCACGGGCGGACCTGGTCTGACAGCGTTGGCCCCCGGAGGCAGCCTGAGCGTCTGTTGCCCCTGAGGCACGGTCGGCGGCTGCGCGGGCGGGGGTGGCATGGCCGGCTTGTCGTCCGCCGCCACCGCTGCCTGGAGCAGCCCGGCGCCGATCCCCATGACTAAAATCGATCTCAATGTTTTCTTCATAGTTCTATGTGATGTGAACATTATACGTTTATGGACGCTCGTGTTTACACAAAAACTCACAGAAGTCCAGCACGAAGATAGCAAAAATCGTTTGCGCACCGGGGAATCCGTGGTTCAATCACGCCCATGAAACTGCTGGTGATCGGCTCGGGCGGCCGCGAGCACGCCCTGGTTTGGAAACTGGCCCAGTCCCCGCTGGCCTCCCGGATGTGGTGCGCGCCGGGCAACGCCGGCATCGCCGGAGAACGGCTGGCCCGCAACGGAGCGCCGGTCGAATGCGTCAGTATCGCAGCGGAAGACCTCGCCCGGCTTCTGGCGCTGGCGCAAGAGCGGCGTCCGGACCTCACGGTGGTCGGCCCGGATAATCCGCTGGCGCTGGGCATCGTGGACCTCTTTCAGCAGCACGGCTTGCGTATCTGGGGTCCCAGCCGGCAGGCCGCGCAATTCGAGGCCTCGAAGGTCTTTTCCCAGGCCTTCATGGAACGGCACGGCATTCCCACGGCGCGTTCAGGCGCCTTCGCCCAGCCCGAACCGGCCCTGGCCTTTGCCGCGTCGCTCGGCGGACATTGCGCCGTCAAGGCGGACGGCCTGGCCCTGGGCAAAGGAGTGTTGATCTGCGCCAGCCTGCCCGAGGCGCAGAAGGCCATCGAGGAGATGCTCGTGCGCAAGAGCTTCGGCTCTGCCGGCGGGCAAATCGTCATCCAGGAATTCCTGGAAGGCACGGAGATCTCCCTCCACGCGCTTTGCGACGGCAAGACTGCCAAGCTCTTCCCCACTTCCCAGGACCACAAGCGCGCGCTGGAGGGCGACCGGGGCCTCAACACCGGCGGCATGGGGACCTTCTCGCCCACCCCTTTTCTGAGCCAGACTGGCCTGGCCGAGGCGCGCCGAGGCATTCTCGAACCGTGGCTGCGCGGCTGCGCCGCCGAGGGAATTGACTACCGCGGCGTCCTTTATCCCGGCCTGATGCTCACGGCGGCGGGGCCGAAGGTCCTCGAGTATAATGCCCGCTTTGGGGACCCGGAAACCCAGGTGTACTTGACACGCCTGGAAAACGACCTGGTGGAATTGTTGGAGGCCAGCCTCGAGGGCGCGCTGGACAAGGTGGAACTCAAATGGAGTCCCACCGTGGCCGTCTGCGTCGTGATGGCCTCCAGCGGCTATCCCGGCAGCTACGCCAAAGGCAAACCCATCAGCGGCCTCGAAAAAGCGGCGCAATTGCCCAATGCCAAGGTCTTCCATGCAGGCACCGCGCGCGCCGGCGATCAGATTGTGACCAACGGCGGGCGCGTCCTGGGCGTCACCGCCTGGGCCCGAGATTTGCCCACCGCCCGGGCGGCAGCCTACGCGGCGGTGGAAACCATCCACTTCGAGGGAGCGCAATTCCGCCGCGACATCGGAGCCAGGGGGTTGAGTGTGGCGTGTTCAGCGTGCTGAGCGTGAGAGCGTGAAGAACGTTCTGACGTCTTCGCGCTCTCACGCCTCTCACGCTCGACACGCTCTCCCGCTCGACACGCTCACTTCCCCTCGGCCTTCGCCCGGGCCTGGTCGAGCAAGGTCTTGGCACGACCGGCCAATTGAGTGTTGGTGGTGACTCGAGTCACTTTCTCAAGCGGTTCGATGACTTTGGCGGCGAGCTTGGCGGCCTGGCCGCCTTGGAGGATGCCGGCCGCGATGCCAACGGTGGCATTGCCGGCTTCCTCCCGGACCCCGGCATCATCCAGGTACGGCTCAATCAGCGCCAGCGAATCCGGGGACTGGATGCTGCCGAGGGCGGCCAGCAGGAGTTTTCTCTCGTCGTTGCTCTGGACCAGGCCGGCAGCCTGGCGGCACATGGCGAGGCGCTCGGCAGCGGGGACATCCGAGTGGCGGGCAAAACCCAGATAACCTCGCAGACAGAGGAGCTTGTCAGTGGGAGTGGCGGCGGTGCGGGCCAGTTCGAGCAGGTCGGGCGCGGCCTCAGGAGTATTCCACCCGGCGAGGGCGCGAATGGCAGCGGCATGGACTTCGGCATCGGTCTGGCTGACCGCGGCGCGGACGCACTTCAGAGCCGCCGTATCACCCACCGAGGCGGCCACGCGCAGCAGGGCGCATTTCTGGGCGGACTGGGCCTGCGCAAGGCGGGCGGCGATCTTCTCGACGCAGGCAGCGCGGTCGGTGGTTCTGCCACAAAGGGTGCTCAGCGACTGCTCGGTCGCGTCGAGGTCCTCGGCCGTTTTGGTTGTGGCCAGCAGCTCCAGCAGCGCCGGCAGCTCGCCCGCGCTGGCCAAGCCGCCCACTCTTCGGAAAGCGGCAACGCGGACCCTGGGTTCGGCTGTCCTGGGTTGCCTTGAGCAGGTCCGGCACGGCCGCGGTCATGCGGCGGCGGGCGATGAGTTCGATGGCGGTGACGCGCTTGTCAGGTTCGGCGCGGCCCAGCATCGAGAGCACCGCGGCATCGACTTCCTTGCCTTGCAGGCCGGCGAGGCTCTCCTGGGCAATCTGCGCGATTTCACGGTCGGCATCGTCCAGCAGCGCCGTGAGCACCGGCATGGCGGCCGGCGAGCCGATCTCGGCCAGGCCCCGGAGGGCGGCGATGCGAACCGGCTTTTCGCTTTTCCGGGCGGCATTGGACAACGCCGGCAGGGCCTGGGTGTCTCCGCGTCGGCCCAGCGTTTGAATCAAGAGGATCTGGCGGTCCGCCGATGGCTTCTCGAGTTCACTGGCCAGGGCGAGCGTGACCTGAGAGCCGGGCAATTCGTGAGAGATGCGGGCGGCAGTGGCGAAGAGGGCAAAGTCGTTGCTGTGCAGGGCCTGAACCAGCAAGGGCAAACCGGCCTGGCCTCGGCTGAGAATGGCGCCGCGCCAGGCGGCGGTGCGAACCTGGTGGGCAGCCTCGAGGGAGCGCAAACGATCATAGATGGCAGTGGCTCGCCGGGTGTCGCGCCTGGCCCAAAGAGCCTCCGCGCAACGGAGCAGGCCCTCGCAGAAGGCGAGTTGGTTGGGCGCGGACGCCTGCGGGAGGGCGTCCTCGAGGGCGCGGGCGGCGTTGGCTGTGGCGATTTTGCCCAGGGACCGCGCGGCGGCCTGGGCCACGTCAGGGTCGGTATCGTTGAGCAGGCCGGCGAGAGGTCTCACGGCGGCGGCATCGTGCCGGACGCCAATGCTGCCTATGACTCCCACCAGGGGCTCTCCGTGGAGCCGGCCCAGCGCGTCCCGCAACGCGCTGTCCACCGAGCTGTCGGGGATGGTCTCCAGGCCATAGCGGGCCATGTGAGACAGTTTCTCATCGCCCAGGAGCGCAGCCAGGGAAGCGACGGCATCCTTGGTTCCGATACGAGCCAGCTCGCGGCAGGCGTCGGCCTTGTCTTTCCGGGGCGCATCGGACTTTAGCACGGCGACCAGCTTATCCGCCTGGGATTGGCCGGCGGAGCCGGCGTCGGCAGCCAAGAGGGACCAAGGGGCAAGGCACGCCAGGAGAGCAAGGCGCAAAGAATTCAGTTTCAAGGTTGACATGGGCCTGGGTAGTTTGAGGGTTCAATCAAATTCAGATAATCCACGGCTCACGCATGGCACGGGAGCGGAGGCGATTGGCTTGAGGGTCGTTGATGAATTCTTCTTTGACCGGATCGTATTTCATGTCGCGCTTGAGCCACATGCAGATGTTGGCCGCGTGGACCGTGGACATCGAGCGGTGCATCACGACCGGGTTGGCCACGGTGAGCCGGCGGGACTTGACGCAATCGAAGAGATCCCGCACGTGGCTCATCGGGCGGCGCGTGCGGGCGATGTAATCGTTGACGAGCTTGCTGAAATCGTCCAGCAGCGCCGGGTTCGACACCTCCGGCCGGGCGTAGCCGTCGGCAATCGACACCCAGCCTTCGGTGCCTTCGTAGCGCACGCCACACGAGCCGTGCCACCACTGGTCGCCGCGTGAGAGCACCATCTTGATCCCGTTGGCGTACCGCACGACCATGCCGTCGCCGGTCGGATTGTTCACATAAGTGTAATCGATGCCGGACGTTTCGCCCGCCCCGATGGCCACCTGGCATTGGGCGAAGGTGTGTGCGCCCCACTCGCCGATGCAACTGGTATGGAAGTCATAGTAGCCGCGCCATCCGCCGCGCGTGTAGGCCGAGTTGTAGGGCCGCCACGGACACGGCCCGAGCCACTGATCCCAGTCCACCTCCTCCCGCGCCGGTTCGGGCTCCGCCGGCAGCCAGTCGTATTTCATCTCGGCGGCGTCCCAGGGGGCAATGTGGGCGCGGACGGTGTGGATCTGGCCGAGGCGGCCCGTGCGCAGGAGTTCGTTGGCAAATGTGAAATTGTCTTCGCTCAGCCGCTGAGTCCCGGTCTGATAAATGCGCCCGTAGCGGCGCGCCGTCTCGACCACCGCCTGCCCCTCGGCAATCGTCATCGAGGAGGGCTTCTCGGAATAGACATCTTTGCCGGCGCGCATTGCCAGGACCGAGGCCAGGGCGTGCCAGCGGTCGCCGGTGGCGATGAGCAGCGCGTCTATGTCCGTACGCGCGGCCAGGAACTCGCGGATGTCGCGGTAGGTCGCGCAATCCTTGTTTCCGTATTTGTTGTCCACCGTCCGCTTGACCGCTTCGCGTTGCGATTTCCTGGCGTCGCAGATGGCCACGAACTGGACGTCCCGCTCCGGGAGCATCCAGGCCAGGTCGCCCGAACCGCGGCTGCCGACGCCCAACCCGCCCAGCACGATGCGCTCGCTGGGGGCCACTGTGCCGTTGAGCCCCAGCGCCGACCCCGGGATGACGCACGGCGCCGCCAGCACACCGCCCGCCACGACGGCGCGCCCAAGGAATTGACGCCGGCTCAATGCGCCGGGTGTCCCTGCCCGGGAAGACGAAGAAACGCGAGAGCAATTTGGAGAAAGCAATTTCTGTTGTGCCATGCCCCCACGCTACCAAACCCGCCCCCATCAATGCAAAGCAAAGTTTTTGACATACGGGCTAACTGATGGCTGGCTCATGCGAACACTCTGAGATAGGGTGTGAACGTGAAAACATTGACCGTTGGAGAAGCCCAGGGGCAACTGGCGGAACTGATTGCTGAGGCCCATCAGGGAGCGGTTATCGTTGTGACCGACGGCGAGAAGCAGGTCTGGCTCGACACGCACAAGCCGCTGGACGTGGAGACGGACAACCCGGAACTCGAGGCGGAATTGCTCAAGGGCTTGGAGGGGCCCTTTACGCCGTATTCCTCGCAAGGGATGCGCTCCCTCGGGGGACGCATCATCAAGGCAAAGTTCGGTTGATGCACCGCGCCCGGAACCTTCCGCGCCGTTTGCGCGAACCGCCTTCTTAACGAACCCTCGACTTCCCAGTTCGATATACTAACCATTAGTCGCGTAAACAGTTGGGCCGCGGGCCCCGAGACATGATGGCACGCAACGAAAAGTCAACCGCCAGGCCCATACTGGTACCGGCTCTGCTCGTTGGGTTGGTGGCGGGGACCGTTTCGGGGGCCGCTTTCCGGCTGAGTTTCCTGGATCAGGCGCCGGTGCTGGGGGACACTTGCCAACTCCTGAAGCAAACCGGATTTTCGGAAGATTCGGTGGCGACGTTCAAGAAGCTCGTCGAGCACCACAACAAGAAGGGCATCCGTGTTGACAGAACGAAGTTCCCGGCCCCACAACAGGGCTATTATGAATTCCGTGACCTCGGCGATCTGACCAACCGCCTGCGGACCTTGCTCCACTGGACTCCGAGCGACGGTTCCCTGGGCCAGAATACGTTTACGTGTTTCGACGCTGCCTGTTTGTTGCTCAGAGGCGCGGGTTGTGAATCTCCCGATTTTGAGAAAAACCTCGAGTCCAACGGCATCGTGTTGTCGAAAACCGGACGCAAGACCTTTCGTTCGGATTACCATTGGGCACTGTTCCCTGAGCCGGACTACGAGCGCCTGGTTGGCAGGCCAAGGAGCGAAGCGGAAACCCAGTTGGTCCTCAGCGTGAGAGCGGGGCGCCGCTTGGCCGGCCCTGACCCGGCGAACGAAATCGCCTGGCGTGCGGCGTTTGCGGCATTTGTCAGGGGTTTGAAGGAAGGCGGCTTCGTCTTTCCGCGAAACTTTAAGCTCGGCCTGGGCTTTTACGTGAACGTCAAGCGCCGGTATTTCGGGGCAGATCATGCCTTCATCTGCATTCCCAAGAGTGGCCGACTGATTTGCCTGGAGAAGAATGGCAGCCACGGCCCGTATGTGCGCGCGGAGTTTGAGTCCGAGGAGGAGGTCGCCCGCTACATGAGCTGGACGATGCTGCAGGACGCGAGGAATCCCAAACTCAACGCTTACGGTTTCCCGGTGCTGGTGTCACTGAATGACCGGGTTCTTGGCGTTTATTCGTCTGCCATTCAGCCATGATTGAGACCCTATGAAAGCGTATCTCGTTACCACCGGCATTCTCTTCGGGCTGCTGGCCGTGCTGCATGTCTGGCGGGCCATCGCGGAATGGCGACATCGTAGCGCAGGTTTCCAACCTGCTGTATCGCCGGCTTCCAGCCGGCAGGGCGGCGGAAACACCCAAGCCGCCAGAGCGGACGCACGGCGGCGGATTGGAAATCCGCAAAACAGCAGGCTGGAAGTCTGCGCTACGTTGGTTTCGGCTTCACCGCGCTGTGCAATCTGTGGCTCACAGATCACGATCGAACTGCCTGATTGCGACTCTGCGGCGCTGTGCAGGCCTCGGCATTAGGCTCAACCAGCCGCCATTGATAAAGCGTGACGTCATCCTCGGGTTTTGCGCATCATGAGGGCGGAATCCATGCAAGACTTGAGAACAATTCGATTCGTGGCCGCCCTGTGCGTGCTGGCCGCTGGCTCGGTGTTTGGCTCGGCCCAGGCCCAGGACTCGAGGCTCTACAGCTTCTTCCAGCAGTATTTGGATGCGCATTTCCGGGATCAGCCGATGGAGGCGACGCGCCTGGGGGATCATCGTTTCGACCACCTGCTCGACGACCTGTCCCGGCCCGCCCGAGAGGCCTGGCTGGCCCATGCGCGCCAGACCCTCGAGGCGCTCCCGCGCCAGGCCGATTATGCGCGCCTGTCGCGCCCCGCCCAAATCGATTTCGAGATTTTCCAGCAGGACCTGACCCGCTCGATCTGGCTCGCCCAAAACACGCGCCCCTTCGAGGAAGACCCGCGCGTCTATGGCGATTATATCAGTGACAGCGTCTATCTGTTGCTGACGCAATCCACCCTGCCGCCGGAGACCAACATCGCCAACTGCCTGGCGCGCATGGCGCTGATTCCCCGCGTGGTGGCCGCCGCCAAGGAAAACCTCCGCCACCCCCCGCGCGTCTGTCTCGAGACGGCCATCCGCCAGAACCAGGGCGCCATCGGGTTTTACGAGCGGGACCTCTTTCAATTCGCCGGCAAGACCCCGCAACTGGCCGCCCTCAAATCCGCTGCCGCCCGCGTGGCGGATTGCCTGAAAGATTACCAGAAGTTTCTCGAGCTGGACCTGCTGCCCCAGGCCGATGGCCAATGGCGGTTGGGCAAGGACCGATTCTATCGCAAGCTCGAACTGGAACTGGATGCCGGCCTCAACGCGGACCAGGTCCTCGCCGACGCCCAGGCCGAATTCGACCGTGTTCAGCGCGAGATGTGGGTGATTGCGCGCCAGCTATGGAGCCGCTATTTCCCCCGGCAGGCGCTGCCCCCGGATGACGCCCCCGGCCGCCGGGCGGCCATCGAGCAGGTGCTCGAGCGCATCAGCCGGGACCACGGCGCCTCCGCAACCCTGCTCCGCGACGTGCGCCGGGCGGTGAGCGAGATCCGCCGTTTCATTGCCGAGCGGGACATCCTGCGCCTGCCCGAGCCGGACACCTGCCGGATTATCGAGATGCCCGAATTCGAACGCGGCAATTCCACGGCCTATATGAACTCGGCGCCGCCCCTCGACCCCAAGGCCGCCGGCTTCTACGCCGTCAGCCCCCCGCCCAAGGATTGGGACGCCCGGCGCATCCAAAGCTACTTCCAGGAATATAACCGCTGCATGCTCCAAATCCTCACCATCCACGAGGCCTTCCCCGGACATTACGTCCAGTTCGATTATGCCAACCGCCTGGCCTCCCCCATCCGCCGCGTGCTCCAATCCGGCGTTTACGTTGAGGGCTGGGCGGTCTATACCGAGCAGATGATGCTCGACCAGGGCTATGGCCAGGGCGACCTACCTCTGCGCCTGACCCAGCTCAAATTCTATCTCCGTGCCGTCGGCAACGCCATCCTCGACCACCAGATGCACTGCGCCGCCATGACCGACGAGGAAGCCCTCAACTTCCTGACCCAACAGGCATATCAGTCCGAAGGCGAAGCCCGCCTCAAGCTCATCCGCGCCAAGCAAAGCTCCGTCCAGCTCTCCACCTACTTTGTCGGCCGCATGGCCCATTACCGACTTCGCCAGGCCCTCCAGCGCGAACTGGGCGAAAGGTTCCAACTGGGCCGCTTTCACGAAGCCGTTCTCGCCCCCGGACCCGTGCCGGTGAAATACCTGCCCGAACTCGTCCGCTCGACCTTGGGCGTCCTTGAGAAATAAGTGGAACCAGCTTTAGGGCACAATCGCGCACAATTTATGATTCATCGGCATCTCAACCACCGGGGATTGACCCTCGGGCGCTACAAACGATTCCAGGATTTGTAGGTGCGCTCGGGCGCCGGATCAGGGATATATTGACAGCGTTGGCGGCTGCTGGTAACGATGCTTCTGTTGCATGTGGCCAGCAGTGGGCGAATGGGCCGGAATGAATATGAAAATAATAGCCATTTTGATGCCTGCACTGATTAACCAAAACTGAAACCAACCCGGAGAAACCCTATGTTCAGAGCGATTAAACGATTATTCATTTGGCTGGGCCTCATGGCGGAGAAGGCTACCGAGACCGACGCTATAAACCAGGCGGTAGTCGAGCGCGGCATCCGCGACTCCAAAGCCAAGGCCGACAAGGCCCATTATGCCAACGGCCAACTGGCCGGCCAGATAGCCATGCTTAAGGACCAGGTCAAACGCCAGGAGCGCCAGCGCGAGGAGTTGCAAAGCTTGCTCCAGGCCGCCGCCAACGCCAACGACGAGGCCAACGGCTCCCATTATGCCGAGGAACTGGCCACCCTGGAACAGGACCTCCAGGACAACAAAAACCAGGCGGACAACCTGGAACAACTCTACAAACAGAACACCGAAATCATCGCCGACAGCCTGCGCGAGATACAGCGGTTCCAGCGCGAGTTCGAGGGCGTCAAGGCCAGGGTCGCCATCGGCCGCTCCCTCGAGAACCTCTCGGGCATGATGAAGAGCTCGATCAGCGAGTTGCAGGGCATGATGGGCGGCGAGATGGGCCAATCCATGCAGCAACTCCGCCAGTCTGCCGCCGCCGGCGAGGGCCAGATGCGCGCCACCCTGGACCTGGCCAAGGAAATGGGTTCGGGCATTGCCCGGCAGCAGGAGGCCCGCAAGGTTCGCGGCGCCATGCTCTTCCAGGAATACAAGAAGAAGATGGGGCTGGTGCAGCCGGAGGCAGCCGCTGGCGCGCCTCCTGCCGCCCCCCAGCCCGAACGGCAGAAGATCGCCGAAAAATGAAAATCCAGCAACACTCCAACATTCCATTCTCTTATGACTACACGAGGAAAAATTATCCTGACGATCCTGCTTCTGGCGTTCGTCGGCTTCGGGGTTGCCCGCTGGTGGGACAAGATTGCCCCACAAGTCAGGCCGCAAAACCTCTCGATCAATGTTGACGAAGTCAAAAAAGCCGTCCAGGCGCAGCGGCCGGACCCGGCCAGCATCCCGCTGTTGGCCGGGACCAACGCGGCGACCTTGGTCGAGCGGTCGGGCATTCCGGCCGTGAGCGGCGTGAGCGGCTACTCCAAAGAGACCAAAGATGGCAAGCTCATCGTCAAGTTCCCCATCAATGTCTGGCCGGGTTGGGCGCCCATCATCGTGGCCAATGGCGGCTTGGAGCCGAGCGACCAAAGCGTGTTTTGCAGGAAGCACGGCTTTTATGTGCGGCTGGACATTGTGGATGATCCGGTCAAGGCCCGGGACCTCTTTGCCAGCGGCAAGAGCCATGTCCTGTGGGGCACGCTGGACATGATCGCGCTGTTCGCTCCGGAACTGGTCAAGGACTCCCGCACGATCCCGGTCGTCTGCCAGCAGGTCGACTGGTCGGCGGGCGGCGACGGCGTCGTTGCGCGCGGGGACATCCGGAACATCAACGATTTCCGGAGCGCGGGGGGCAAACACAAAAAGGTCATCCTGGCTCAGAACTCCCCGAGCCATTACCTGATCATGTCGCTGCTCATTGACGCGGGCATTGACCCCGGCGACCTCGAGTTCAAGTGGGCCGCCGACGCCCCCTCGGCGGCAAAGATCTTCGTGAGCGACCCCAGTTACGATGCGTTCGTGGGGTGGTCGCCGGACATCTATAACATCACCGACCGGGACAAGACCACGCGCCTGGTCGTGACGACCGGCACGGCCAACCACCTCATTGCCGATGTCTGGGCCGTGCGCAATGATTTCTTTCACGAAAACCCCCAGATCGTCTCCGGCCTGGTCCAGGGCATCTTCGAGGGCGTGGACCTCGTGCGCAAAGATCCCAAAGCCGCCGCCGGCGCCCTGGCCAAGGCCTTCCAACTCAAGGAAGCCGATTGTATGAGCATGGTCGGCAAGGATGGCGGGATTACCGAAGGGGACGCGCACCTGGCCAACTACCGCGAGAACGCGAAGTTTTTCCTGGATCCTTACAACCCGGCGAATTTCGAGGTGGTGTGGAACAGCGCCTCGACCATCTACAAGTCCCTGGGCACCATCAGCACGATTGTCCCCCCGAGCAAGGTCAAGGCCCAAACGGTGCTCGCCGCGATGTCCGAGGCCTACAAAGACGTGCGCGACCTTTCGCAACCGACCTTCCGGCCCAACGCCCTGGCCAATCTGAGCGCGGAGGCCGGCACTGGACAAGTCCTGACCAAAGCGGTCATGGTCGCCTTCGAACCCAACAAGGCCGTGCTCGACCCGCAGTATGACGCCACCATCCCGGCCACCCTCGAGGAGATCGGCAAGCTGGCCGGCAAGTTCGGCAATGCTTACATCATCATCGAGGGCAATACCGATGCCAGCCGCAAGGGCATCGTCCCTACCGACCTCGTTCGCCAGCTCTCCTACGACCGCGCCGATGCCGTGCGCAGGGCCATCATGGAGAAGTACAAGTTCGACCCGAACAAATTCAAGGTCGTCGGCAATGGCTGGGACAATCCGCTGCCCGGCTGCACCGACCCGAGCAACCCCGAGCACAACCGGAAAAACCGCCGGGTAGAGGTGAAAGTCTTCCCGCTTGAAGCCGGATCATGACGCTTGGGCAACGAGGAATTATGAAGTATGAGTTTTCATAATTCATAATTCATAATTCATAATTTGTTATGCGCGAGTTTGGCCCGTTTCTGATCGTCGCGGTGGTCTTTGTGGGGCTGCTGACGCTGGTGGTGCGCGCGGCGAGGCTGCGGGTGCATGGGGAGCTGCCCTATGCCCGGGCGATGGGCCTGACCGCGCTGTTCATCGGCGTGGTGCTGGCGGTGTGGTGGTTTGTGACGCGGGGCCAGCCCACGGAGCGGCTCGTGCAGCCGTTGATTCTGCCCAGCCCGATCGAGGTCCTCAAATCCTTTGGGCCGCTCCACTTCGAGCAGGGCTTGGTGCGCAGCGCGCTTTATTCGTGGCTGCGCGTGACTGCGGGCTTTGGCTTGGCGGCGCTGGTCGCGTTGCCCTTGGGCATCTACATGGCCACCTTTCCGCCCATCGCCGCCTTTTTTCGTCCCCTCTCCCTGGCGGGGGCCTACGTCCCCATTGTGGTCTTCATTCCGCTGAGCATGATGTGGTTCGGGACCGAGGAGGCGCAGAAGATCGGCTTCCTGTTTATTGGTTGTTTTGTGGCGCTGCTGCCGCTGGTCATCAAAGACATCGCCGACGTGCCGACGGCGTTTTTGGACGTGGCCGTCACCAAAGGGGCCTCCCAATGGCAGCTTGTGCGCCATGTGCTCTTTCCGGTCGCCCAGGCCAATATCTGGGACCACTTGCGCGGCGTTTATGGGGTCGGCTGGGGATGGATCATCATGGCGGAGGTGGTCGTCCGGCCCAAGTACGGCCTGGGCGGTCTGATCGAGGCCTCGGAACGGCGCAGCCAGACCGAGGCCATTTACGCCGTCATTATCGTCATCGTGCTCATCGCGGTCGCTTGCGATCAGTTGTGGCGCATCGGGGGTGAACTCTTGTTTCCGTACCGGAGGGAGGCATAACCGTGAACCAGGCCCAGAAAGCCCCCGGGGCCGCCAAAGCGGCCGCAGCCGAGGCCCCAGCCGCCCCGGCTTCGCCTCCGGATGTCGTCGTCTTCAATAAAGTCACCAAGCGTTTCGGCCAGGGCCTCGAGGCGCGGGTGGCCATTCAGGACGTCTCGTTTGTGGTTGAAGACGCGCCCAACATGGGAGAGTTGATCACCATCGTGGGTCCCT
The DNA here is from genome assembly GCA_963713735.1 of uncultured bacterium. Classification (GTDB taxonomy): domain Bacteria; phylum Verrucomicrobiota; class Verrucomicrobiia; order Limisphaerales; family UBA8199; genus CAVQND01. Next base: position 68,323 of record CAVQND010000002.1, on the reverse strand, counting down.
CGGGCTGCGGCAAGTCAACGCTCCTTCGCATCATCGCGGGCCTCAAGCCTCATTTCCCCCCGACGTTGGGCGAGGTGCGCGTGCTGGGCAAACCGGTGCAGGAAGCGGGGCCGGACCGGGGGCTGGTGGACCAGAAATATTCGCTTTTGCCGCACCTGAACGTGCTTCAGAACATTGCCTTTGGGTTGAAGCTGCGCGGCATGAGGCGGTCCGAGCGCCTGGACCGGGCGCAGGAATGGGTCAAGAAGGTCGGACTGGAAGGCTCCGAGAAGGAGTTTCCTTCGGCCCTTTCCGGCGGGATGCAGCAGCGGGTGGCGATCGCCGCCACGCTCATCCTGGGGCCGCGCATTCTCCTCATGGACGAGCCTTTTGGGGCGCTGGACCCCGGCATTCGGCTGCGGATGCAAGAGCTGCTCATCAACCTGTGGAACGAACAGCAAGAGACGGTCTTCCTGGTCACCCACTCGGTCGAAGAGGCGGTCTATCTCGGGGACCGCGTCTATCTGATGGCCGCCAAACCGGGCCGTTTGGTGGAGATTCTCAAGGTGCCGCGCCCCTCAGAGCCGCCGGAGGAGCTCCGGCGCAAGCCGTGGTTTGTGAACTTTTGCCAGGCCCTGCTCCACCGGCTCGAGGAGGAATCCCCGGCGCACACGGGGGTGAAGGTGTAGCCGCCGCCAACGCGCATGGACGAGCAAGCGATAAATTATCGCCGCGAATTCCTCAAAAGCCCGCATCACGCGGCCCTGGGGCTGCTCACGCTGGGCTTGGGTTTTCTGAGCGCCCAGGTCTTGGGACTCATCGCCGGCGCCACGCTTTACCTCCTGGGCTGGATTTACCTGCCGGACCTGCCGCTGTTCCGGCGCTGGGTTGATCGGCGCCACGAGACGGCCCGCCGGCTGGCGGAGGAGCAGAAGGTGGCCGAGTTTGTCCAGCGCCGGGATTCCCTGCTGCACTCCCTTTCGCCGGCGGACCGGGATCGCTACGGGCGCCTGGCGCAGGTTTGCGCGGACATCGAGACCGCCCGCGCCGATACCCCCGCCGGCTCGCCCGAGCCGGCCGCCGACCCGCGCCTCCGCAAACTGGATGAACTCATGTGGACTTACCTGCGCCTGGTGAGCATCGAAGAGTCGCTCCGGCAATTCCTGGAAACCGAAGGGCGCGAACGGGTGCCCGATCTCTTGAAGGAGGCCGAAGCGGAGGCCGCCCGGTTGAACGCCGAAATCGAGTCGCTCAAGGCCAAGGGCAACACCGGGCTGCTGGAAACCAGGCAGCGTTACCTGGGCTCGCGCCTCGAGCGGCCTCGAGGTCCTGCGCAAGCGCCAGCAGCGCAGCGAACAGGCCCGCGCCAACCTCGATCTGGTCGTCTCCGAACAGGAGCGCCTCGACCAGCAAATCAAACTGCTCCGCGCCGATGCCATCGCCACCAAAAACGCCGAGACTCTCACCGCCCGGATTGATGCCACGGTCGAGCACCTGGACCAAACCAACAAGTGGCTCTCCGAGCTTGACGAGTTCAAAGACCTTGTGGGCGACTTGCCCAATACCGACCTGCGCGTGGGATACCAGCCCACCGCCGCGCCGACCGCCCCGCCGGTCATCCAGGAGGCGCAAGCCAGGCGCCGCGACGGCCGCCAAAGGCAGACGGGGTGAGGAGGGAGGGTCCAGGATGCAGCTAGCATTCACCGAGCTCAATCTCGCTCCGCAAGCAGCCGCGCTTTCAGAACCGCGGTCCTATCGTGGTCTCTACGCTTTCCACAAGTATTGGGGTAAGAAGCCGGCGGAACCCATCCGGTATCTCGTTCAGCACCTATGCCCACGTGACGGTCTGGTGGTTGACCCCTTCCTCGGCTCTGGAATATCTGCGATAGAGGCCGTGCAACTCCACCGCCGCGTAATTGGGATAGACGTGAATCCGTCGGCCGTCCGCCTCGCTCGTCTGCTGGTCACCCCCCCCTCCGTCAACCTGCTGCAAAATGCGCTAAGGCACGTTGCTGCCACCACTGAGGCCCCGATTCTCGATAGCTACATGACCAGCGAAGGAAAGGCGGCAACCCACTATGTGTGGCGCCGAGAAGTCTTGGAAAAGGTGTGGGTCGCTCCCGACGAAGGACGGACACGAACGGAAATGCAGCCAACGGAACATGACCTCGCGCTGCTGAGCACCTTCGCCACCTATCAACCGCGCCATCTTCGCAATCCCCGCTTTTTTCAGAATTCCAGAATTAACTCCTCCGCCGACCTCACGCTGAGAGACCTCTTTACGGGACGGGCGCTACGCAATATCGAACTACTCCTCGACGCCATTGGCCAACAGCCTTCAGGCGAGCAAGAAGCCCTTACACTCTCTCTAACCGCTGCCGTTGGGCAAATGAGTAAAATGGTTTTCGCAATCACCAACCGGGGCAAAACCAGCGGCAGGCAACCCGACCGCATGGAAGTTGGCTCCTGGGTAATCGGCTACTGGCGGCCAGAGCAGCACTTTGAGATCAACGTTTGGAATTGCTTCGAGCGCCGCGCCCGCAAACTCATCAAGGCGGTCGCCGAGTCGGCGTCAGCACACTTCTCAGCGAAGGCCGGTGACCTCCAGTCTGTCTGCGAAGGAAACGCCGATTACTCCTTGATCACCGGTGACACCCTGCAAGTGCTGCCACTTCTACCAGACTCCTCGGTTAACCTCGTAATCACGGATCCACCACACAGCGACCGCATACCCTACCTGGAACTTTCGGAGCTCTGGAACGTTATCCTCGGCGAGTGTCCCTCCTTTGAGTCCGAGATCGTCGTTTCAAACGCCAAAGAGCGACGCAAGACAAAGGCCGATTATAATAGCGCGATGATGCGGTTTCTCAACATCGCTGGCCGCAAGTTGCGCTATGGCGGCTTTCTCGTTCTCTTTTTTAACGCTCGCACCGAGGAGAGTTGGCGATTTTTCAAGGACTTTTCTGCGGGGGCCGGCAGCGCCGGCATGACCTACTGCGGTTGCTTCCCGCTCGTTTAGGCGGTGTAAATAAATAAAGGTAGCAACTTCGGATGCCGGGTGGTATAGTCATCGTGTGTGAGTGCTATGGCTACGCTACGGCAGAAGTTCAGGCTCATTTGGCCACTGTTGAATGAGCGGACCCGCCGTCTCACCGCGGCCAATGAGGCGCTTCAATTGGGTTATGGCGGAGTTTCCATGGTGCGGCGCGCTTGCGGGTTATCGCGCAAAGCGATCGCTAAGGGGATAGACGAAATCGAAGAAGGAGACTCCTCGTTGGCGGAGCGTATCCGCCGCCCTGGTGCCGGACGCAAGAACCTCACCGTGATCGATCCGGCGCTGGCCGGCGCGCTGGACGGGATGATTGCTGGTGCCACCCGTGGCGACCCCGAATCTCCGCTACGGTGGGTCTGCAAGAGTACGCGCACTCTGGCCGCCGAACTGCAAGCCCAAGGGCACCCGGTGAGCCATCAGCGGGTAGCCCACCTTCTGCATGCTGAGAACTACAGTCTGCAGAGCAACCGCAAGCTCGAGGAGGGCGAAGACCACCCCGACCGGGATGCGCAGTTTGGGCATATCAACCGGTGCGTGAGGCGCGCCTTGGCGGGAGGGTGGCCGGTGATCTCGGTGGACACCAAGAAAAAGGAACTGGTGGGCAACTTCGCCAACGGCGGCCAGCAATGGCGCGTGGCCAAGCAACCCCAACGGGTCAAAGGACATGACTTTCCGGGCCGAGTGCCGCGAGCCTATCCGTACGGCATTTTTGATTTGGGCCGGAACACCGGGTTCGTGAACGTGGGGACCGACCATGACACGGGAGAGTTTGCGGTGGCCTCGATCCGGGGTTGGTGGCGCTTTGAAGGCCGGAAACTTTATCCCGACGCGCGGACGCTGTTGATCACCGCCGATGGCGGGGGCAGCAACGGTTGGCGCCTGCGGCTCTGGAAGCTAGAGTTGCAAGGTTTTGCCGATGAGAGCGGGTTATGTCTTTCGGTTTGTCACTTTCCGCCCGGCACGAGTAAGTGGAACAAGATCGAGCATCGGCTCTTTTCGTTCATTTCGTCCAACTGGCGGGGCGAGCCGTTGAGGGATTACGAGACGATCGTGAACTTGATCGCCAGCACGACGACGGCCAAAGGACTGATGGTGACTTGCCGGTTGGATCGCCGCAAGTATCCCACCGGGCGGAAAGTTTCGCCCGACGAGATGAAGCGAGTGAACCTAAGACCTAACAAGTTTCACGGAGAGTGGAACTACGCTATTGAGCCCCACAGGTAACTCTACACACAACCTGTGGGGGTGTTTTGACAGGCATTGTAGCACCGGTTGTGGACTTGTTGTTAAGCCGCCAACTTGCTACCTTTATTTATTTACACCGCCTTACTCCGCTTCCTCAGTGGTCCAGGACAACCGGGACGGAGCGTTGAGGACGGACTACGGCCTTGTGTTTTCCCGGTCTGCAGACGCTGGCCGCTCTTTGGTCAACATCCCTGGATGGGTTTCCACCATGCCAACACCGAACACCTGACTATGCCATTATCGTTTGCAGAGGCTCACAGACTCTTCCGGGAAAACAAACTCAGCCAACTATCAGAAGACCCCGGGGGAAGACGATACCTCAAGCTGCGCTCGCTCGATCGAACCGAGAAGCTCAATGGGCTTTTCGCAGCGGCGGGCATCGAAAAGCCAGATGTCGGCTCCCGTGAGGATCTCTTCAGATCCGCGTTCGAAGCAAACATCCCGAACCGTACCGTAGAGGCGTTCATCCGTGATATCTATCGCGGAGAGCGGGCCGAGAGGCAGGGCAGGGAGCCGGACATCCTGAACCAACTCTACCGCGTCCAGGAATTTAACTGGGGCGGTCTCCACCAAAACAGCCTTGAGAAGACTATCGTTGACAACTATGTCAAGAAAATCACCGACTATGAAAGGCTCTGTGCCTGCATAGAGAATGAGCTGTTGACGAGCATGCGCGGTTACGTCATCTGCTCTTGGTACAACCACTGGACCTCCATAATAATCGAGGACATCTTCAAGGACCATCCCAACGTCCTCCCAGCGGTAGGACTCGTTAAGAAAATCAATTTCTTTGTCAATGACGTCCCGTTTGACTTGAAGGTCACCCACCTTCCAGAAGAATATCTCTCGGGCAAACGCAAGCAGGCCAGGCTGCGGCCAGAACTCACTCTCCTCAAGCGGGAAGCCAAGCGGAACGGTCTCCCAATCGACGACTCCCTCGCCAACGCGGCACTCGTGCAGGACCTCTGGGTCAAGGTTTCCGACCACCCGGCTCTTGCCTGCAAGGCCCTGATCGACGAACTCACCACTTTTCGCAACGAACTGGTCGCTCGGATCGAGGAGAACCCAAATGAGCTCATTCGATGGCTCTACGAATACCAAGGCGAGCGACGCTTCGATGCCTCAAACCGTTTATTCCTGGTGCTGGTCGATCAGCGAAATTACTTCGAGTCCTGCAAGCTCAAGCGGGCCAGGGCCCTGATGGAAGGGAAGATCGGCAAGTATCTTGACGAATGCGGGAATGCACCAGGTCGTCGAATCAATTTCAACTGGAAGGGCGAGCAGTACCCCGCAGTCTCCGACCTCGTGGTGGTGCGCCAAACCCCGGTCGAGCCTCGAGCCGCCTAAAACAGATGTGTCCCCTCGAGAACAGAAAGCAGCTCGTCTTTGACAGGCGGGCTTGTCACACTGCCGGAAGTCCGCTAGCCTTGACGCCATGAACGCAGGAACTCCAATCGCCGCGAATCGGCCGCCGGCAAGCCCCGCCCAAACCCGCCTTCCTCTGCGCGGCTGGGCGCTCGAGTTGGCCCGGCGGTGGAACGGGGGCACTTACTCGCTGTTCGTTCTGCACGGCAACATTTACGACCTGTTTCCCGTGCAGGACAACGGGGACCTCCATTACGTGCCCTTGAAGACCTTTCTGGTGCGGCGGTTCTTTCCCGAGCGCGCCTGTTTGCTCTTTTACGACATCAGCGACGGCCTCACGTTTGGGTCGAGTGAGATGCAGAAGCGGTTTTTCGATTGGCTCGGCGTGTACGACAGCGTCGAGGGCACCAACTTCCACGAGGCGGGCCTGCCGCGCGATTTCGTGCGGCTGGCCCCTCTGCTGCGGCGGTTTTTCCTGCGCGTGGCCGAGGAACAGGAGAAGTGGCGGGGGATCACGCTCGTAATCGATTATCCGGAGAAGCTGATTCCGGCCTGCGAGGAGGCCAATGCCAGCGCCGAGGAGCGGATGAACCTGGTCACCTTTCTCAAGTGGGCGGCGGCCCCCGAGATGGCCAAGCTGGACATCGGCGTGATTCTCCTGGCCGAGTCGGCGGACGAGTTGAGCCCGCGCCTGTTGCAGAATCCGCATGTGGCCCAGGCGCGCATCGATTTGCCGGATGCCGACGAGCGTCTCCAGTTTCTACGCTCGGGCTGGGCGGAGGCGATGGCCGGCGGGCAGCCGTTTTCGGCCTGGAGCGATTTCTCGGCCGAAGAACTGGCCGCGCGCACGGCCGGCCTGAACTTGCTTCGCATCCGGCATTTTCTGGCTGAGGCCATCCGCAACGGCCTGCGGGTGACGCAGGACCATCTGACTGCGAGCAAGAAGCGGCTCATCGAGGAGTATTGCCAGGGCTTGGTCCGGTTCAAGGACCCCCAGCCCGGAGTCAGCCTGGACCGGGTGGCGACGCACCGAGCGGCCAAGAAACGGCTGCGCGAGCTGGCCTGGCTCATCAAGAGCGGCAAGACCGATGTCATCGAGCGCGGCGTCCTGGTCCCGGGCCGTGTCGGTGTGGGCAAATCGTTTCTGGTCAATTGTTTCGCCAGCGAATGCGCCTTGCCCGTGATGGAGATGGGTGAATTCCGCTCCAAATGGGTCGGGGACACCGAGCGCCAGCAGATGCGGATCTTGATGACCATTCGCGCGCTGGGACCGGTCATCGTGGTAGTGGACGAGGCCGACGCCGTCTTTGGGACCCGGGAAGCCGACGGCGACAGCGGGGTTTCAGGGCGGGTCTTCGCCGCCTTTGCCGCCCACATCGGCGATTCGACCTTGCGAGGACGCGAGCTTTGGGTGGCGATGACCTCCCGGCCGGACCTGCTCTCTATCGACATGAAACGGCAGGGCCGCTTTGGCCTGTGCATCCCGCTCTTTCCGGCCCAAGGCCCCGAGGATGTCCTGGAACTGTTCACCACTGTGGCCCAGGTCAGGAAAATCCCCCCCGGCGAACCCATCCTGGCTTACATCCGGGAGAACCTCGGTTCGCTCCCTCTAACCGGCAGCGACGTCGAGTCAATTCTGATCCGGGCCAAGGAACGGGCCGTCCTGGCCAGCCGGGATGACGACGTGCAGCGGGGCGACCTCGAGGAGGCCGTCAGCTCGTTTATCGACCCGCTGGACCCGAATTTGCTTCGCTTGCAGGAATTGGCGGCCGTGCTGGCCTGCTCGGACCGGCGCTACCTGCCGGAGCAGTACCAGGCCGCGGATCGTGGCGCCCTCTTGGAGGAATTCGCCCGGCTCCGGATGCGTCTCGGGCGCGGCTGAACTAACCGCAAAGAACGCAAAGAACGCAAAGACCTAAGAAAAACAAGGCGTTTCTTTGTGATCTCTGCGTTCTTTGCGGTTAATTACTGAAAGCGATTTGCGCCAGGGAATCCTATGAACTTTCACTGCTGACCAAAGCCGCGCACCCGGCTGTAATTCCTAATCCTAATCCTAATCTCGGACCTTTCAGTGTCAACCACAACTGCGCGCCCGGCTTTAATATTTCCATTTTGTCTTTTCTTCTTTCTGCTTTTGTGGCTTCCAGTGTTCACCGCTTCATAAAGCGGCTGATGAGATTGGGGGAGTGACACTCCGGCAAGACCAGCAGCCGTGAGTTGTTGGCCAGCAGCGGGCGCCGCCGCCGGCACTATTGGAAGTCCCAGCCGATAAACTGATCGCGGTCCTTAATGTGAAAGGCCGCCCCGCTCCAGGTGGCCGGCGCCAGCCACTGGCCCTTCTAGGTTGCGGCGTAGCGCAACTGTTCGCCCACCAGCGTGGCATCGTGCAAATAGTTGTGTTCTACGATGGGCTCGTCACATCGAGCCGTGTTGTTGGGTGAAGTCAACAGTCGGACCTGGAGGTGTTCCAGAATCTGCTGCTCGTCCCCTGAAAGGTGCCGTCGTTTTGGTTTTGCCATCCCCGAACTATAAAAAAGTGTGGGGGGATGTCCCGCAAAAAATGACAACCCCTTCAACTGCAACGACGCCCTCACCGCAAAGGCCGCGCCCTAGGGTTATTCCGGCACCTCGAATATATTGACGCTGCGCGAGTGAAGGTCCTAAAGCCTGGCAGAGCAAAGATCATGGTTGTGGTTCGAGGACTACCCTCCCGCTTTGTTCTGTGCCAAGGAAGTAACCCGCTCCATTGGTCTGGCCTCGCACGATGACACCCTGGAATGTTATCCCTTTCGGATTCCCGGGAATGACCTGACTGCCGCTGAATAACCCGCTGGATGGGGTGAAACTCAAAGTCAATTTGTTCGTCAGGCTTGGGTTCTTGACCTGGTTTTCGGCATTCAAGGTGAATGTGTTCGTGATGTTGTCCGCCAATCCATCGCCTTCCAGAATGAGCACGACACTGGAATTGGTCGCCGCCAAAATATTGGTTCCCTTGCCGGGAGCGTAGTAGCGTCCGCCGCTAACTTCAGTCATCCAGGCGAAGCCGGCGGGATAGAGCAGCGTCGTTGTTTCCGGCCTGGTCCATGCAAGGCCGCCGCCCAGTTCCGCGGCGTTGGTCAAAGTGAGCCGGCCGAGAATCGAACCCTGTCCTTTGTAGAGCGCCACATACAACGGCCACTGCCCTTCCTGCGATATAGGCACGGACTGGGTAACCTTCGTCCCGTCAGCCAGCGAACCGGCAAAGCTGATGGTGCCGAACTTGCTGATGGTTGCCGTCCCGTAACCGTCCCCGCCAGGCAGCGTGCTGTCGCCATCGGTGCCCGCAACCGTGAGGGTGTACAGGGCCGGCAGGGCGGCCCAGGGACTCTTGCTGCTATACACAGCGCGATCTGCGGTAATCCCCGCCACCCAGTTCGCATTGCTCACCGTGCCGGTCATCCAATCCGAGCCGAGCATCGTCAGCCGAACTGTCGAGGATCCCTGGTTGGCCAGTGTAATGCCTGTGCTTGCCGTGCCCGAAGCGTCCAGTTGCCCGCTGATGGAATACGTGCCGCCGCCAACTTGAAGTTTTCCGGTGTATTTGCGCTTGGCGGTGGTAGTCACCGTGATGGCGCCCGACCGCTCGTGGGTGACGCCCGTGGCGGGGTAGAACAGGCCGTAATAGGTGCCGTTTGTCGGAGCATAGGGGATAGGGGCAAAACTCGCCTGTAAGACCAGCCCGGTGGACATGGTGAACGAGATGCTGGCGGCGCTACTGACGATTCCGCCAGACCAGCCGGTGAAGGTGCTGCCAAAGCCTGGGATGGCCTTGATGGTGTAGTTCGACCCAACCTGCTTGAAGCCGGCGCCGGCGTAGTCAGGCTCAAGGGCGCCGTCACCCACAACTGCAACGGTCAGCGTGCCCAGCGTCAGGTCCGCATTCGTCTTGGCAGCCTCCTGGTAGCCGAGGCCATCATAGGCAATACTGTAGAAGCTATAACTATTCCCGGGAACGCCCTGGAACACGACGGAAGTGTCGGCGGTATTGGTCAACCACATGAACCAGGGGCCGCCGTTAATGGCAGCAAAAACGTTGCAAGTGACGATGTCAGGCCCTGGATTGAGTCTGGACAAGGAGAGAGTCACGAGGCTGCTGTTTGTCGGTGTGGCGGGGGCGCTGACGGCGCTGACGGGCGCCGAGATATCGATCGTGTTGGTGGCGATGTCGGTAAGGATGGGGTTGTTGACATCGAAGACGATACTGGCCTGGTTGGTGATGACGAGGCCGGACAAGAGGTTGGTCTTGGGAGATACGCTGAAACACAGATAGCCGGCGCCGTGTCCCTGGCTGTCATTTGGCGGCAGGAACCCGGCCAGCGGATCGGTCACGAGTTGACCGGTGACAGGATCCACAGACTCGATCTGGCAGGTCAGCCGGCCGCTGGAAGAATCGAAGGCAACCGTCACCTCGACAGCGTTGGTGTCAGTGGGGACGCCGGCTAGTTCGGCGTAAGGCAGGACGCCCGCGGGAATGGTCAGGTTGGTCGTGTTGAAGCCGACCGATTTGAGTTCGAGCGTGGACCAATCCAGGTTAGTGTCGAATTGGTCGGTGATGACGACCTGCTGGGCCGGCAGCGTGGCTGTGGCCTGGTTCTCGAACTCGATGGTGTAGATAATCGGGAGTCCCGGGCGCACGAATCCGGCCGGTCCGAACCCGGTGCTGAGCTTGGCGTTCGGATCGACCGATTGGCCTACGGGAACCGGGTCCTTGGGTCCCTTGATGGGATCCGGCACCTTGGGGGGCTTGGGTTTGTGGGGAGGACAGTTTACGCAGTCGTCGGCATCGGACCTGATATAGGCCAGCCAGGCTTGCAGATAATTCATGTCGGCGACTCCGAAGTTGAGCTCGGCTAGCTCGTAGGCGCTCAACGCGGCTTCATATTTGTTGTAGGCATCAGCAAAGGCGGCGACAGTTTGCAGGGCGTTAGCCGTGACACCCAGAGAGCCTCCAGCGCTCCACCCTGGCTCACCCTCCAAGGCCTTGACCAGGCTGTCAAAATTCCCCACACTGGCCTGGATGTTCTTGAGGTCGCCAACGAGCTTGGCAGTCAGCACTCCGACCCTCCCGCCATTCCTGTAGGCGCCGACAAAATCGTTCACCGCGCCGTCGATCGCCAGGCCAGCCCGAATCGCCTGCAAGGCCCCCACAGTCACTTTGCCAGCGGTGGAGGCTTTATCCAATGCTTCACAGGCCGCCGCGGATTCGCCAAAAGTACCGAAGGCGGCAACCATGGCGCCCAGGAGTTTTGCGACTTGGGCGCTGGCGGCGACCGTGCTGGCGCCGCCGCTGATCTTTCGGTTGTTGTAGGCGTCGTACATACTCTGCCACTTGGCTTCCATGTTATGTTTTGCCTGGAGGAGCTTCTTGAAGGCGGCTCGGGAGCACTCGCAGCTCGGTGCTGTCGTCGGATAATAATGCGGATCATCCGGCGGGGAAATCTGAACGATCTCGAAAGCATTCTCGATGGCGATGGCAGTATATTGCCAGGTTTCATCGCTCGAACTATCGTCGGTCGGCCCTGGTGTCAGCACCGCTTGCAAGGTCTGCGGCGCACCGGCCGCCAGAGCAACCGGTGTCGAGGCAACAGGCCAGTACCCGAGGACTGACACGGCCACCGTGTAGTTGCCCGGCGGCACCTGGGCAATCGACCATGCGCCATCGGCATCGGTGGTCAATGTGGTTATCACCTCGCCCTGCGCATTGAGGATATCGAGGTTGACGTTGGCCACGCCATAACCCGAAGTGTCCTCCACCGTCCCGCTCAAAATCGTGGTTTCGCCCTGCAACACTGCGTTTAAGGCCGAGGAACCTGCAACGACCGCGACGTTCGTTATTTCCACAATCTGATAATTGGTCTGGCTGATCAGGACATTGCACCTGCCCACTGGCAGACCCGTGGCCGCATAGGTTCCGTTGCTCGAGGTAGAGAAGCTGCCCAGTTCTTCGTGCGTGGCCGGGTCCAGGAAAGCAATTAGCGCCCCGCTCACGGGCGCGGCCGTCCTCGCATCCGTCACACTCCCCGCAACAATCGCCCCAGCTTGCAATTGGATGGCCAGGTTGGTGGTCGCGGAAATCGTCAGTGTCTGAACCAGCAGCACATAGTCCGATCTCCGAACTTTGAGCGTATAACCACCCGGGGCCAGACCGGCGATCGAAAACTGGCCGTTAGTGTCGGTTGAACCGGCGCTGAACTCGCCGACTGCCGCGGTATTCGTTGGGAGTAACGCATAACCGGCGTCGGACAGCAGCACGCCGTTGGTGTCAGTAACCGTGCCACTCAAAGTTAGCGAACCGAGAACGAGAGTCGGCCCGGCGATAATGGCTGCCGTCGCGCTAAACGTCTGCGGCGCCGTCATACCGGCGGTGACCGAGATGGCCGACAAATTGTAATCACCGCTGGACAGATTCCGGAAGCGGTACATTCCGTTGGCGTCGGTCAGGCTTAGCGCCAGCAGATTGCCACCTTGGGAGAGATTCACCATCGCGCCATTCACGGGCGTGCGCCCGTTGGCAGCCACCACCAGCCCGCTTACAGCCTTGCCGGACATAATAAAGTTCAGCGTTGCTTGCTCGTGCGTGGCGTCAATGGTTGTTTCCTGTCGCAGGATTCCGCCGCTGTTGCCGGCCGTCACTGCGTAGGGGCCGTTCGGCAGGCCCGTCAGCTTATAGCTGCCATTGCTGTCCGTCTGGATGGACAGCGCTATATCTGCGTTGCTCGAACTCAGACCGAACAGGTTCACTGCCATGCCGGCAATCGGCGAGCCCGAGCCATCCACCACATGACCCGAGACGCCGCCTCCTGGGCTGAGGACAAAGGTGCCCGTAAACGAATCGCCGGCGGCCAGTATTATGTTGGTTTCGGTCTCCATCAGCGCGCCCGGACGGATTCTCAACTCGTAGCTTCCCGCCGCCAGGCCGGTGAGAGTGGCTTGGCCGTTGGTGTCGGGATAGGTTTGAGCTATGAAAGATCCGTTTTGCAGCAGGGTGACCTCGGCCACCGTGACAGCGTTTGAGGCCTGGTCGAGCAGAGAAACATAAACGCTTGCCGCAGGAGTCGCCTGGATGTTGCCCAGGTTCAAATCCAGCCCCGCCACAAGACTGACTCCGGTAGTCAACGTCGCGTAATTGGCCGCCTCCAGGTAGAGCGTTGCCCCGCCGGCGGCAAGACCGCCCAGCACAAACTCGCCGTTGGTGTCGGTGGCTGCGGAGAGCGAGGTGCCCGCTGAATCTACGATGGTTGCCGTGGCATTCGGGAGCGGCGTAGAGCCGGCCAGCAGCCAGCCATGCACCGCCGCCCCCGCTCCCAAAAGGAAGTCGATGCCCGTCAGATTCTGGCCGTTGGTCACGGTCAAGGCGGCAAGATACTGGATCGCGTACCCGCCACCGCTGACATCCAGATCGTAGGCGCCCTCGGTGAGACCGCTCAAGACGTAGGACCCATCCGAAGCGGTTGTTGTCGAAAAGTAATTGGTTCCGTTCTCATCCACCGCCTCGACCGTCATGTTGGTCAGCAACAAACGGTTGGCTTCGCTCTTGACCACACCGCTGATGCTGCCGCCCTGTGTAACGGTAACTGCCAGGCCAGTTATGGTGCCCGAGGCGGGAATGATCACCTGGGCGGGGCCGGAAAGCAGGTAACCCGGCACCGAGAACTGATACGTCCCCGCAGGCAAGGTTGGAATGCGGAAGGAACCATCGCTGGAAGAGACATCCGCGGCGCTATTGGTGCTGGTGGCGCTGCCCAGCAGCAAGTAGGTGCCAGCCAGGGGAGAGTTCGTGTCATTGAGGTAAAGCGTGCCCGCAACATTGGAATTGGCTGCCTGCAGGATATCCGAAAAGGCAAAGCCAAGCACGTCCCCAACCGAGTAGAATCGAGTGGTCGGGTCTTGCATCGCCATTTTGGTGGCGTAATTGCCCAGCACCTGAATCAGCCCACCCCAGGTCGGGCCTGCGGCAACTTGGAAGCGGCCCCAGATCGTGTTCCAATCCGTATCGCTGTAACCGGCCGGGCGGAGTTGCGATGCCAGCGAACTGTAATCCGCCAGATTGGTCGAAGTGGCCAATTCATAGTCTGCCTCGAACGGGATCGTCGCACTCGAGGAAGACATGCACGAAAAGGCGATGCTCCAGACCTGGCCCGGACGCAGGATACCCGCCGGACCATTAAGGCTGGCGCCGAGCAACAGCAGATCATCGGTGGAAAAGGAGTCCGTGCTGTCCAGCCGCAGGCCGGCTGCCTGGCCGGTTGTCAATATAATTATCGGCGCCGGCATGTCGGCGTTGCCCGTATTGGCGTACTCCAGCGAGCCGTTAATCACCCGGCCAACGCGCGAAACCGACGGCAGCTCCAGTTCGAGCCAAAGCGTCGGGTCAGTGTTGGTTGTGGATACGCTCACGGCGCTTGCCAGCGTAACCGATTGGCTGTCCGGCTGCGTAACCCGCAAGGAGTAGGTCCCCGGGGTCGCCCCAGCCAGGACAAATGTGGCATAGGCCGAGGTCGGATCCGATACCTGCGCCGAACTCGCCGCAAACGTGCCGCCGGTTCCCACCAGCTCGTACGTGTCGGACGCACTCAGGGATTGCCCGCTGATCTGGAGGGTCGAGGAACCGCTGTTGGCGATGACGCCCGGGGAAACAGAGCTGACCGCCAAGACTGGAACCGCCGCGGAGATGGTGAAAGTAACCGTTGAGGAGTTGAGATGGCGCGCATACACGGCCACGTAGAAAACGTCCCCGCCGGCTCCGGCCAGCGTCAGAGTCGCAGAGGAGATTGTACCTGGCTGCTCTCGAGGTCAAATTGCAACGTCGTCGGCACATAACCGCTCGCCGCGTAGAGATCGAGGAAGCTATTTGGATCGCCGCCTTGCAGGGATATTACCACCTGTCCCCCAACCGGTAGCGTCACCTTAAAAACCGTGTACTGCCCCGAGGCAGTCGCTGAGTTGGCCTGGAATTCCCCGCCCACCGCCAAGGCTGGCACCGACAGACTGGTGAGCGCCGAAGCCGAAACGAGGTTGTTGGTCCAATTCACTCCCTCGAAGATGTCACCGGCGCTGTTGACATGCACTTGCCAGCGGTAATTGCCTTCCACCGCGGCCGGCACCTGCACCGAAGCCGAAGCTGAGTAGGTCTGGCCCGCGCCAAGCACCACGCCCTGAGCGACCAGCACTTCGCCGACCAGGATTTGAGTTGCCGTGCCGTCGGCGGAGAGCAGATAGACCGTGTCGTGCCACGGGCCAACGGCACTGCCGCTGCCGAGGTTGGCCCCCGTCCAGCTTACCGTGACCGTGTCCCCGGCGGTAATGCTTGCGGCCCGCTCACCGTCGAGCCGGCCAGGTCAATGTCTGAACTGGCGCTCTCCACAAATTCATAGGCCCCCATATCGGCGTACGCGCCCCTCGCGGTGGGGATGCCCGTATGGGCGCTGCGCGGGTCGGTATAGCGTGGCGAACCCATGAGGTCGGTTGGCGGGGCAACCGTTCCGTCGGCGGCATCAATGCCAGGCGAGCCATAGTCGAGCCGGTAATCGTAGTTGGAGGGGTCTTTGAATTTCGGGTCGGCGGAGATGTTGCCGTTTTGCCCGATGCCGCTCGGGTTGACCGAGCCGCTGTGCTTGGACCAAAGGTCGCAGTAGCGGTTGGTAACCGTCCCCTCGTTTTCGCTGGCTTGGATGCTATTGGCCACAACGCAGTTCTCGGCGAGGATGCGTTCGGTGGCCACGTGATTACAGATTCCGATGACGTTCTCATCGAATGTGCAGTTGACGAGATGGATGTACCCGCCGCCGTAGCCCCAAACGGCCCGATCAAGGCCACGGAGCACGGAACTGACGACCGTGCAGGAGCCGCCCACATCAACCGAAATGCCGTCCCATAGCGCGTTGGCCACCACGCCGTTCGAAAAGCCCAAGCTGCCATAGACAATGATCACTCCACTGGCGCGCACGCCCGAGCCAGTATTTCCGCCATAGGTGACGTTGCAGTGATCCATGACCGCCCGGCCGGAAATATTCAGCCCACCCAATCGCCCGCCGCGGGTGTTGTCTGGTTGCCGTCGCCATTGGTGTCCCCACCCGCCGAGTCGTCTTCGAGTGAAGTGAAGATGATGGGCTGGGCGACGGTTCCCGGAGCGCTGAGCGACCCGCCCGTTTGAATGGTCATCCCGACGTTGGAGGCAAACTTGAGCACCGCGCCCGGGTTGAGGGTGAGGGACCACGTTGGTGGGCACCACCACCGTGCTGTTGACGATATGCAGCAAGCCGCCCGCCCAGGTCTCGCTGGCCGCCAGCGTCCCACCATGCAGGTGGATGGCGTAACGCACATCCACAAAGGCGGCGCCGTTGAACTGGCCGGTGCCTTGCACCGTAACCCCAGTCCAATCCCCCGGCTCGGGCACCGAGTTGTTCCCATCCAGGTTGCTGTCGCCCCCAACCGAGTCATCAGCCATGGAAGTGAAAATGACCAGGTTGTTGGTCGTGCCCAAGGCGCTCAGGACGCCACCGGGTTCGATTAGGATGCCGGCGCCCTTGGCGAACTTGACAATCGTGCCGGCCTCGATGGTGAGGGTAACGCCGTTGGGGATGATGACAGTTTGATCCACCGCATTGACGGCATTGGTGCCCCATGTCTCATTGACGGATAACATTCCCTCGTGCCACGCCAGGGAGTTATTCACGAAGATTGTTCGGGAGAAATCACCCGCCACCTGGCCGGCGGCGTTGAGGACAATCGCCTGCAAAGTGTAAACGCCATTCGGCAGTTGCGTTGTGTCGAACGAGATCGCACCAAGACCGCTGGCCGCCGTCGAGCCAAGCACGTAGGAGACGCCATTGGCGGTTGCGACCAACCGCAGAGTCGTCCCGGCACTGTTCCAAAAAAGGGTAGAGATCGTGCCATGGAGGTCCGTGGCACCGGTCGCCCACCCGGTTTGCGTAAGTCCGCTCCAAACCAGGGTCACGCCCGTCTTGGAATAGACGAGCGACAGGCCGAACGGAAGGGGGGCGGAGTTGAGTGTTCCCGTCAGGCTGGCGCCTGACAGAAGATTGAACTGACTGCCCAGCGCCGGGAAAAAGCCATTATTAAAATTCAGGTTGACGGAACCGGCCAACGCCGCCGCGCCCCCGAGGTAGATGGTGCCATAGTTGCTCAGGCTATTAATGCCAAAAGTCAGCGTGCCGTTGGCGAGATCGTAGGTGCCTTGCAAACGGATATTGCCGGACTCGGCGTCCAATATGCCGGCGTTGTTGAACACGACACTGCCATCGAGCACGGTCGCGCCGGCATTCCCCGACTTGAGGAACGTCCCGAAGTTGTCAAAGAGGGTCGTGCCGCCGTTGTAGCCTCCCTCGAAGATGTTGTCACTTTGCGCGTTCCACAGGCCGTAGTTGTAAATCTGCGCGTTCTTTTTGTTCATGCCGTAGAGGGAGGTGTTGGTCCAGTTGACCGTCCCATAGTTGGTCAAAACCAAACCATTGAACTCGCCGCTGCCACTTCCGAAGGCTATGTTAAAGACGCTGTTGCTGGCCAGGGTCATGACGCCAGCCAAATTTCCGCCATCCCAGCCCAGGGTCCCGGCAATGATTCCACTGAAAGTCGCGCCCGCCGCCAGATAACCGCCCATGCCGGCAAAGGTCGTGCTATTGGTAAAGTTATACGCGGTGCTGACAAAACTGAGGATTGCGCCGCTTGCGGTTATGAAGTTGCCGCCGCTGCTTGTGCCCCCGCCGATGTCCAGTGTCCCGCTCTCGACATTGACGGTGCCGGTATTGTTGAACACGACACCGGAATCTAACGTGCTGACGTTTGTGTTTCCCGCCTTAATGAACGTCCCGAAGTTGTCAAAGAGGGTCGTGCCGCCGTTGTAGCCTCCCTCGAAGATGTTGTCACCTTGCGCGTTCCACAGACCGTAGTTGTAGATCTGCGCGTTTGTATTGTTGAGGCCGTAAAGCGTGGTGTTGGTCCAATTCACTGTCCCATAGTTGGTGAAAACGAGGCCCTTAAACCCGTCGCCGCCTCCAGCGACAATATTCAGAACGCTGTTGCTGGCCAGAGTCATGGCGCCGGCCAAACTTCCGCCATCCCAATTCAAGGTCCCGGCAATCGATCCGGCAAAGGTCGCTCCGGCGGCCACAAAACTGCCCTGCCCGGTGAAAGTATTGCTGTTGGTGAAGAGATAACTGGAGAAGTTAACGATCCCACCGTCGGCGGTGGCAAAGTCGCCACCGCTGCTTGTGCCCCCGCCGTTGAGGTTCAGTGTCCCGCTCGAGGCATTGACAGTGCCGGTGTTGTTGAACACGACACTGCCGTCGAGCACGGTCGCGCCAGTGGCGCCTGACTTGAGGAACTTCCCGAAGTTGTCAAAGAGGGTCGTGCCGCCGTCGTAGCCTCCCTCGAAGATGTTGTCGCTTTGCGCGTTCCACAGACCATAGTTGTAAATCTGCGCGTTTTGATCGTCTCTCCCATAAAGCGTCGTATTGGTCCAGTTAACCGTCCCATAATTGGTTAAGATCAGGCCGCTAAATCCATTGCCGCCCCCTGCCACGATGTTCAAAACGCTGTTGCTGGCCAGAGTCAACGCGCCGGACAGGTTTCCCCCACTCCAGGTCAGCGTCCCTATCAACACATTGGTTCCGCCAAGCGTGCCGCTCACCAACTCCAAGTTCGCTGCGGTCAAGACACCGATAATTGTCATGTCGCCGCCGAGCTCCACTATGGTACTGCCGCTGATCGTGGCGCTGTTGGCAAACGTCATGTTGTCCAGACCCAGCAGGCCCCCCTTGGCCGTGGCGAAGGTGCCGCTGCCGCTATTGATGCCGCCGCCTTCAAGGTTCAGGGTCCCGCTCCCCACACTGACAATGCCCGTATTGTTGAACACCACACTGCCATCGAGCACAGTCGCGCCGGCATTCCCCGACTTGAGGAACCTCCCGAAGTTGTCAAAGAGTGTGGTGCCGCCGTTGTAGCCTCCCTGGAAGGTATTGTCACTTTGCGCGTTCCACACACCGTAGTTGTAAATCTGCGCGTTCTTTTTGTTCATGCCGTAGAGGGTGGTGTTGGTCCAGTTGACCGTCCCATAGTTGGTCAAAACCAAACCATTGAACTCGCCACTGCCACTTCCGAAGGCTATGTTAAAGACGCTGTTGCTGGCCAGGGTCATGACGCCATTCAGAATACCGCCATCCCAGCCCAGGGTCCCGGCAATGATTCCACTGAAAGTCGCGCCCGCCGCCAGATAACCGCCCCTGCCCGTAAAGGTCGTGCTATTGGTAAAGTTATACGCGGTGCTGACAAAACTGAGGATTGCGCCGCTTGCGGTTATGAAGTTGCCGCCGCTGCTTGTGCCCCCGCCGATGTCCAGTGTCCCGCTCTCGACATTGACGGTGCCGGTATTGTTGAACACGACACCGGAATCTAACGTGCTGACGTTTGTGTTTCCCGCCTTAATGAACGTCCCGAAGTTGTCAAAGAGAGTCGTGCCGCCGTTGTAGCCTCCCTCGAAGATGTTGTCACTTTGCGCGTTCCACAGACCGTAGTTGTAGATCTGCGCGTTCTTATTGTTGAGGCCGTAAAGCGCGGTGTTGGTCCAGTTGACCGTCCCATAGTTGGTCAAAACCAGGCCGTTAAAGCCGTCGCCGCCCCCGGCCACAATGTTCAAAACGCTGTTTGTGGGCAGGCTCAGGACACCGCTCAGAGCCCCGCCGTCCCAGCCAAGTGTTCCGAGAATCGTTCCGCTGAAAGTCGCGCCCGCCGCAACAAAACTGCCAATGCCGGTGAACGTATTGTCGTTGGTAAAATTATAGGCTGTGCCGACAAAACTGAGGATTGCGCCGGTCGCGGTTGTGAAAAGGCCGCCGCTGCTCGTGCCTCCACTAATGTCCAGCGTGCCACGCTCGACAACCACAGCGCCGGTGTCGTTGAACACCACACTGGAGTCAAGCAGGGTCGCGCCGGTGTTGCCCGATTTGAGGAACGTCCCGAAGTTGTCAAAGAGGGTCGTGCCGTTGTTGTAGCCTCCCTCGAAGATGTTGTCACTTTGCGCGTTCCACAGACCGTAGTTGTAGATCTGCGCGTTTTTATTGTCGCGGCCGTAAAGCGTGGTGTTGGTCCAGTTGACCGTCCCATAGTTGGTCAAAACCAGGCCGCTGAATCCGTTACCTCCGCCGGCCACAATGTTTAACACGCTGTTGCTCGCCACCGTCACGTTACCGGCCATGTTTCCCCCGCTCCAGGTCAGCGTTCCCGTCAACACATTGGTCCCGGCAAGCCCACCGCCATTGAGGTTGAATTGGCCTTGGGAGTTGACCTGGATCGGGCCGTTGACGGCAAGGGTGCTGCTGCCCGTGGAGAGGCTTTGCGTGGTGCCGCCGCTGCTCGCGCCCAAAACCAAGCCAGCCACCGTTGGGCTGACATCCAGCGAGACGTTGTAATTGCCCGCGATGGTGATGACAGCCGTATCCGTCACGCCGGGGACCTTGTATGCGCTCCAGTTGTTGGTGTCGCTCCAGTTTCCACCGCTGCTGTTGATCCATGTGGTGGTGGCAGATCGCACGGTGTCGGCGCCAAGGGCAAGCAACAGCGAGATGACAGCGACAAGAGCTCGTGTCTTCGTCGCAGAAGTTGTGGAATGGTTTGTGTCGGCTGACGGAGTGGTCGTTCGCCCGTTCGAGTAGTGTCTTTTGCCGCCAGCGAGCGAAACTCGAAAGCCACATTCTTCAGTCTGTTTCATGATAAGATTCCTTCCGAAAGACTCTATTACAGCAAAGAAAGCCAAATGAAATAGTTGCTAAACCACCCGCCACTGAAACCGCCGTTTCTGGGCAAAACCATCCTGTGACCCGGGAGGGGTGAGTTCGTTCTTGTTCTGACCACAGGACCGGATGTTATCAAAAGGGAGGAATACTCGTAAAGAGGCAAGTTTTACCGGTTAATCAGCGGCTGCTGCTGCGCCTCGTTTTTCGCGTGGAGCACACGCCGGGCAACTTCTGGATCGACAGTTTCCAGGCTCTCGCGTTTGCCGCTGTGGCGCTCGAACAGATAGAAGACGCCGCCTTGGCCGCGATAAACCGCCAGGAACGGCCGCGCCTGCAGGTACCAGCGATTCGATGGTGTCACCGGGCGCTGCGTCCTGGCCGGAATCAACATCCCCGGCACCGCACCCCCCCGCGCCTCTCCGCTTCCCGGACACCCTGGGCCAAACTTGTCTGAGGACCGGCAGTTGCCTCAATTGCGGCGCGACGACCACCGGGCCGTGCATACGCTCATACAACGCCAAAACTGGCTCCGAAAAACCGACCTGGAGAAGGAAGAGGCGCACAAGCGCAGCGAGAAGGACCTTATCGAGCGCCATTGCGCCCCGCTCTTGGCGGCTGGCAAGGCGTGACCGCGGAGTCCCGCCCCGTCAGGATGACGAGCGTGCAAGGCCGCCGGCCGCCAAAGGAACCAGTCAGAGCGTCCAGGCTATTTTGCATCGGCGACTTATCCTGCGGGGTGCTCTTGCCGGGCGCGAGTTGTCCAGAGGGGGACGCAGAAGAGGCGGAAGAGGGTTCGAGGCCTCGGTGTGGGAGACGCCGGTGCCAAGGAGGTGAACGGCGCTTTGGCCGGGATCTGCTTTAGGTTCGACGCCCAGGGCCGCCCACTAAGGAGAAGAAGGGCCTGTTTGGAGGATGGGAGGCGACTGGTGCTCGTGACATCCGGCTCCTCTGCTCGGAGGCTTGCCAATCACCGCGGGTTCAGGCAATTTGCAACGCATGAGCGAGTTAGTGGACATTGAGCAGGCGGCGGTGAAATTGCCCGCCGAGGAGCAGCAGCAGTTGCTGCGCTTCCTGCTCCGCGTCGTTCCAGTGGCTGACGCGGAGCTGCCCGCGCCCCGCCAGTTCACCGAAGAAGAAATCCAGGGCTGGCTCGTGGAAGATGAGGCGAGCATGCGCCGCCTGCGGGCAGGGAAGTGAAATTGTTCCTTGATGCCAGCGTGGCGCTGGCCGCAGCCGGCCAGAAGACGGGCGCGTCCCGCGCCATTTTCGACGTAGCGCCAGCAATGGGTTGGGAGTTACAGGCAAGCAACTACGTCTGGCGGGAAATCGCGGCGAACCTTCACCGTTTTCCACCACTCGCGGCGCAGGAGTGGACGGCCTTGGCCGCACGACTTTCCATCGTGCGTGACCCCACCTGTTTTGATTACCCGGCGGTTTTTTCACCGGGAAAGGATCGTCCGGTGCTTTTCACGGCGGCAGGTTGGGCCGATGTGCTGCTGACGCTTGATCGCCAGCACTTCGGTCGGTTCTCCGGCTCCGGATTCTATTCGCTGCGGGTATCGCCGCCCGGCGAATTCCTTGCTGCGGAGCGCAAGGCTGGACGGCTGTCGCTGCCCTAAGGCCAATAGCCCGACGACAGCGCCGAATCTGCGGCTGACCCTTCCCTGCCGCCAGAAAACCCGGCCCGCTAACGGATCGCGTGATAGCCCGCCTACTGCCCGTTAAGAGGAGCGACCCGGCCAAGCTGGCCATGGCCACGCCGGCCAGAAAGGGAGCGGCACTGCCCATCAGCTGGATAGCCGCGCAGCAGCAGACCGGCGCTTCCAAGGGTGCCAAGCCCGCGCTGCATCGTTGGCTGCATGTGAACGGGAAAACTGCAACCGCCGTTGCGCCGTGCGTGTACAAGTCCAGTTCCAATCTGCGGACCCCTTTCCGTCCAAGTTTACCTCAACTGTCGTCACTCAAGGGATCTGCTCAAGCAGGACTTGGCCCAGGTCCTTCACCCCGGTGGCCGGGTCCGCAGGGACAGTAAAGGGGATTTTGGCACAGCCCAGCACCCTCCACGGGAGGCCATTTGAGACAGGTGGTACGGTGCACCAGACGCTCAGGAGATAGTCCCCAGCATCGACGTCTTCAGCGATGAAGCCGCC
Source organism: uncultured bacterium (assembly GCA_963713735.1). Classification (GTDB taxonomy): domain Bacteria; phylum Verrucomicrobiota; class Verrucomicrobiia; order Limisphaerales; family UBA8199; genus CAVQND01. The sequence continues at coordinate 45,743 of CAVQND010000002.1, read as the reverse complement.
GTCGGCGTCTTCCAGCAGGCGGTATTTCGATGGAGCATGTGGTGAGGGGTCAGCGGACACCATGCGGTCAGCAGGGGTTGTCGCGGACAGTAAGGCGGCGTAAATAAATAAAGGTATCAAGTTGGTTCACCCGTGAGGCTCGATGGTATAGTTCCACTCACCATGGAACTTGTTAGGCTTTAGGTTCACTTGCTTCATCTGCTCGCGTGAGACTTTTCTACCCGTCGGATACTTTCGACGATCCAGCCGGCAGGTCACCGTCAATCCTTTGGCCGTCGTTGTGCTGGCAATCAGGTTCACGACCGTCTGGTAATCTCGCAACGGTTCACCGCGCCAGTTGGACGAAATGAACGAAAAGAGTCGGTGTTCGATCTTGTTCCACTTGCTGGTGCCGGGCGGAAAGTGGCAGATGGAAAGGCACAGCCCACTTTCGTCGGCAAAGCCCTGCAACTCGAGTTTCCAGAGTCGCAGCCGCCACCCATTGCTGCCTCCGCCATCGGCGGTGATCCACAGCGTCCGGACCGCAGGATAAAGTCTTCGCCCTTCAAAGCGCCACCACCCACGAATCGAGGCCACCGCAAAGGCCCCCGTGTCATGGTCGGTGCCCACGTTTACGAATCCGCTGTTGCGCCCCAAGTCATAGATGCCGTAGGGATAGGCGCGAGGCACCTCGGGACCCGGGAAGTCGTGCCCCTTGACCCGTTGCGGTTGTTTCGCCACACGCCATTGTTGGCCGCTATTGGCGTAGTTGCCCACCAGTTCCTTCTTCTTGGTGTCCACCGAAATGACCGGCTCCCCCGCCGCCAAGGCCCGCTTCACGCACCGGTTGATATGCCGAAATTGGGCGTCGCGGTCCGGGTGGTCCTCCCCTTCCTCCAGCTTCCGATTGCTCTGCAAACTGTAGTCCTGCTCGTGCAGCAGTTGGGCCACCCGCATGTGGCTCACCGGATGAGCTTGCTGGCTTAACTCCTCGGCCAGGGTCCGAGTGCTCTTGCAGACCCAGCGCAAGGGAGATTCCGGATCGCCGCGAGTTCCGCCCTCAATCAAATCGTCCAGCGCCGCCACCAGCCCGGAATCCAACACCGTGAGGTTCTTGCGTCCGGCGCCCGGGCGCCGGATGCGCTCCGCCAGCGAGGAGTCGCCCCGCTCGATTTCGCCAATACCCTTGAGGATGGCTTTGCGGGACAAGCCACAAGCCCGGTGAACCACGCAGACACCGCCATAACCCATCTGCATAGCTTCATTGGCGGCGGTAAGGCGCCGGGTCCGCTCATTTAGGAGTGGCCAAATGGCCCTGAACTTCTGCGTCAGCGCGGCAATAGCACTCATGTGCAGCTATCATACCACGATTCTCAGAAGTTGATACCTTTATTTATTTACGCCGCCTAAGTGGACAAAAGCGTTGATGAGCGAGTTCGTCGGCTGCTCGAGGCCCTCAGGCAAGACAAGGCGCATCGTGAGGGTGTAACTGGCTCCGCCAACAGAAACTGTGCTTGTCTGGCCTGGCTGGACCTCGACGTCCATCAGAGGGGTGCTCCCCTGGGCCAGGACTTGCTGGCCGGGAGGGACTTTGGCGAAAACAAATCGGCCCTGCGCGTCCGTTGCCGCACTGAAGCCGGCAGGGTCAAACTCCAGTGTGTGGATTGGGCCTCGGGTTTGAAGGGTGAGGGTCTTGTCGGCTGCCGGCCTGCCTTTGGTGAGGAAAGTGCCCTCGATCCGGCCCCAAGGTTGCAGCCGCAGGATCGGGTCGATGGCCAGAGCGGCCGGCGGCGCTTCCGCATAACCCTCTGCGCAGGCACCAATCACGAGGGTAATCGTGTCGTCGGACGGCAACTTGAATTGCCCTTGGACGTCCGTGAAAAGCAGCGCCCCGCTCGACGACCCCCGTCTGGACGGGGCGATTCCACCTGGAACCAGGGCCGGGTAGGCGCCCGGGAAGACCAAGCCGATGCTGGCGAAAGCTGCGGGCTTGCCGCTGGGCAGCACGACGGCCACCTGCGCTGCGGCGGCAGCGCGCAACCCCACGTCGAATGAGACGTCGCCTTCATCGGCCTTGACCGTGCGCGAGACGAAAGGCGCGTACCCTTCGGCCTCGAATTTGAAGAGGAATTCCGGATCGGAGGTAACCAGCACGGGTTCCTTGAATACCTGGCGGAATTTGCCGCCATCGAAGTTCAACCGGAAGCGCTCGATGGTGCTCCACTGAGGACTGGCAACGCCGTCATGCACTTGAGGCCAGCCGCAGGTGATTGAGAAGTGGGGTATCGGCTTGCGCGTCGCCTCATCAAGGACCGTGCCCGAAATAACCAAAGCGGGCGGCAGCTTGACTTCGTGCTCCTGACCGTCGGGCCGCACTTTTACCCCGTCCACCCTCATATACCCTGAAGCGCGGACATCGATGCCGACTTCCCGGTCCGGCAAACCGTCCCATTCCAGGCGGCCACCCTCATCTGTGAGTCCGGCTCTGGCCCGCCTCCGCGCTCAGAGCGAGAGATGTCATCCGTTCCCGGTGGTTAAGCGAGACCGTGGCGCCGGACACCGGCGCTCCGCTCTTGTTGACGACGCGCAATCGCAAGACTTCCCCGGCTGGAGCGTCAGCCGGACCGGGTCGGAGTCCTCTCTCAATTCAGTCTCCAGTGCTCGCCGGGGAAAAGCCTTTGGCGATGGCCGTCAACCGATTCTTGCCAGGCCGGCAGTTTGGAACCGACGAAGGAACCGTCTGCCAAAGTCACTGTCTTGCCAAGCCGGCCTTCTCCGGTTTCCTCGCTCTGAACCCCGACCGTGGCCTCCGGCACGGGCTGTCCATCAGCGGTCACCACCACTCCTCGGGCGGTGACATCGCGCACGAGCTGGAAAACATAGGTGCCGGCCAACAGTTGCTCTCGCGCTTGCGGGCTCGCGCTCATGACGGCATAACCATGGTCCGGATGCTTTGCAGCGCCGGACAGCCGAGGGAGAAGCTCCGGCGCGACTCGGTTGATACTCCACCGGCCTTCGGCATCGGTCGTAGCCTGGAATGCCGTCAGGTGGCTTTCCGGCCGGGGCTGAGCAACCTCTGGCGCATGCGCGCTGAATCCGACACCGGCCGCGGCAACCGGCGCTCCCTGGGCATCAACGACTCGCCCGCCGATGCGCGCCGCGCGTGTGAGGCGCAAGGTATGCTCTTTCGGTATGGTCTCGCCGCGGTCCACGCGCCACTCGATGGACGTGTCCGCAAAATCGTCGCACTGCGTGGCCAATCGCAAGCCCGTGGTCGTCCTGGCCGGGTAAACGATGTCACACAGGCCGAAGCGCGTGGCTTGAAGGGCCTTGGTCGTGGTGCTGGCGCCTTCGCGGAACTCACAGTCCAGCAGAACGTTGGGCACGGGCCGGCCGGTGTCGGCGGTCACGATCACGAGATGGAGCCGGTTTGAGGCGCCGGCGGGCTGGAGAGAAGCCCCGTTCGGCAAATCGGCCTCGATGTGAGGGGCTACTCTTGAGGCCGACGTGAGTTGGTTGCCGTTGGCAGGCCCCGAATCAGGGCGCGACCCGGCGCGTTCTTGATATTGGTTCACGAGATACAGGCCAGTGCCGATCCCGAGGAACAGGAGCAGGCCTGCTGCGATTGCCGTCTGGAGTTTCGCTCTTGCCATAACAAGGAGGAGGGTTGTGAAAAGCGATGGAACACTGGCGACCTTCGCAGCCTCGAGCACCGCCGCGCGAACCGAATCGGCTGCCCAGGCCGGGGCAGCCTGGATCGTCCTTTCCTCCAACATCGCGCCCAACATCGTGGCGGAATAGACGACGCCTTTCCCAACGAGGCGATGGCGCAGTCTCTCCAGGGCGCGATTGACGCGCATCCGGGCGGCATCCTCGCCCACTCCCAGCGCGTCGCCTATCTCTCTGAGCGGCTTGTGCTGGAAGAAGCGCAGGAGGATGACCAGGCGGTCCGGGCCCGCCAGTTCCTCCATGGCCTTGTCCAAGTGGGGCGCCAGGTGTTCCCAGGCATTTTCCCGGTCAATATCCGTGTGGTGCATAGCGGCGGCTTCCTGTTCGCGCCTGTGCCGGCGGCGCTCATCACGCGCGTAACACGAGGCCTTGAAGCAGGCGGTCTGGTACAGCCAGCCTACCAAGGCGGTCCTCGGATTCATCCAGCGCGCCTTTTGGGCCAGTAGGCAGAACACCGATTGGGTCACGTCCCTGGCGGCCTCCGAGTCGCCCAACCGCCTTAGCGCGGCCGAGTACACCAGGTTCAGGTGGCGGTCCATGAGCGCCGCGAAGGCGGCTTCCGAGCCGCGGTCCAGTACTCCTGCAATAAGCGCCAGTCTTCCATCTTCTAATAATCAATCTCCGCCAGCAGCAAAACCGAACAGGGGGAATCTAATTCTCAGAGCGCGGCGTTCCCGCACTCTGTCCATGGCCATGCCTGCGCATGCCTTTCATCTCGCCCCGGCCTTTGCCGCAGCTTAAAAGGGCTCCAATACTGGCCGTCGCCGGCACGCACGTCGAAGCCGCTGTGCTTCCGCGAGTGGAGCACTTGGAAGCTTTCCTCAAGGAACGTGGCGTGCCGCTGAATTACTCCGTTGCAGACTTGGAAGCCATTTACCCCTTTGCTGGCTCGCCGAAGTGCCGCCTGAGCCGGCCCCGTGCGCGAGCACGGGCGCCGTTTGCCGGCCATCGTCACGCCGAAACCACAGCCGCGCGCCCGGCTGTATTATTTCTTCATTCCGGATTTCATAAACCGTTTGAACGCATTAGCAATCGGCATTATCAATGCGCCCGCAATGCCGCAAAAGATCATCCATTCAAAGATCTCAATTGCAATATCACTCGCTTCATATCGGTACTGGCCAATTGCGATTTGCGCCAATGATTGCCCCAACGATTACGCCAATGATGATGCTCCAGAACTGCGATTTGGATATGTGTTTCATAAGCTGACTGGCCGAAGTAATCTCGGGCTCATGGTGAGAATTATGCGCTCAGGAAAACAGCATCGCAATGGCGGATTTGGCGAGCCCGGCGAGAAGACCGGCCGGCGGCTTTACCCCCGCTGCCCCATGTCCAACCCATCAGCCACCACACTGAGCAGCCCAGCCAACCAGCCGCCGTCGGATTTCGGACCTCGGACTTCAGGGCTGCGCGCCTATGCCCCCCGGCAAGCCCAATTTAGAGCAGCCCTGGCGCCCCAGCCTCCGCCCGATTCTTTGCCCCGTTATGAGCGCAAGCGCAACTTGGCCCTATGGCCGAATTGTTCGGCGGCGGCGCATTGGGGCTGGACATTGCCGCCTGCATTCTCGAACTCCGAAAGGGTCTGCCCCCGGGAACCCTTGGCCGTAAGTCTCTCGCAGACCAATCCAAGCCCCCTTCGGTCAGCCCCAATCCAAGTGAATCCGACCTAATCAAACCAAATCAAGCCAATTTGCCTGACGGCCATGCGCCGGTCGCCCGTTCACCCGCCCAGCCTTAGGAGCCGATGCAAAGTACTTTGGACAATATGGCGCCACGGTTTTGGCCGCTGGCCAGGCGCGAGCGCGCCTCTGAGCTCCAGCAGGGGAAGTTTGCCTTCCGGGTGCGTACAGCTGCTTGCGGTGGCTTCTCTCGCCATGCTATGGTTTTGGCCGATGAAATTCAGCGAACTGATCCGCCGGTTGGAGGAGGACGAGTTCCGCCTTGTGAAAGAGAAAGGCTCGGTTCGCTATTACGCCAAAACTGGCCATCCGCGCTTGATTCGCGTAGATTTCCACGGTGCGAAGGAAGTCCCGACTGGCACGTGCCACGCGATTGTCAGAGCTGCGGGGCTGGAGGCAAAGAAGACACCATGATTACGCTCCCATACTCGCTCGTGATTGAAGCAACGGAAGACCCCGACTTCTTCGGCTTTTACTCCCCAGACCTTGAGGGATTCACTGGCGTCGGGCACTCGGTCGAGGATTGTCTTTACCAGGCCCGGTGGGGCATGGCCGACCATGTGCAGACGCTCCTTGAGGAAGGTATGACAATCCCGGCAAACAACCCTAACCCAACTATCATTATTCAAAACGACCGCAGACTGCAGGCCGCGTGATCTCAGTGCTGGGTCTGCCGCGGCGGCGCCCCTTCGACAGCGGTTGTCCAGAGAGGGACGCAGAGGAGGCGGAAGCGGGTCGAGGCCTCGGTGCGGGAGACGCCCGTGCCAAGGAGGTGAACGGCGCTTCTGCCGGGAGCGGCTGTGGTTCGGAACAGGAGGCCGCCGGGGAGGATGCGCAAGGCCTGTCTGCCGTTGGCAACCGATGTCCGGCTTGCGGCCAACCCCCAAAGGAGAGTGTCGCGCGAAAGGGTATTGGTGGGAGTCTGCAGCAACGGGGTCGAGAAATGGCTCTCGAGGATGCCCCAGGGCAGCAGGGTCGCCTTGGTGATGCGGCGGCGGGCCTCGGACTGGTGCTTGGCAACGAGGCCCCAGCCGAGGTTCCACTTGGTGAACGAGGAGGTCCGGCGCCATTCGCCGGCGAGGCCCAGGAGCACGCGGTTGGCGGCGCCGATACTATTTTGGTCGTGGCGTTCGAGCAGGCCCCAGAGTGATTTGGTGACCGAATAATCGCCGTCTTTTCTCCGGGAGACCAGCGGGTTGAATCGGAGGAATGGGTTGTTGGCGGCGGCGCGCGCAGCGTCCTGGGGCGGTTCGGTGAAGGTGGCAGGTCCAGGCCCCGCCTCAACCTCTGCGAGGGCGCTCGGCTTGTCGGTTTCCAGGAGGAGCGCGCGTTTGCCTTCGCAGCGGACTAGCCCGGCGCCTCCGTCCGGGCGCGTCCAGGCCAGGGGCCGGCCGCGCCAGCGTCCGGGCCAAAACCGCCCGAGAACGCGCAAAACTCGCCCCTTGACACCGCCTCTCCCGCCGGGCAGCATGGAACCAAGATGCGTGGACCGAAAAGCAATTTCCCCTCGCCCGCGCAACGCTGAGTACATGTGGGCGCTGCAAAAAACCGAATTCATGCCATCTACCAGTTCCGTCAGGCGGCGAACGCCCGTCGGTCGCTGCGGGGAAGAGCCTGGCTATGAGAAGCAAAGCCGTTCTGTATGCGCTCGCCGTTGCTCTCCAAAGCTCTCTGCTCAACGATGCTTGCGCGCAGACTCCTGGCTTCTCTTGGGCGCAGCGAGCTGGCGTAACCGGAACCAAGAGAAGGTCTATCACAACGAATTTGAGCGCAACCATGGAAAATTCCGCTTATCACTAGGCCGCGCGGGATGAGACCCAGACCGAACAACTGAGATGGAGATCGATCATGAAAAGACGCGAATGCCCAACCGAGCCTCCGTGGGCGACTGCCCGCACGCTACTGGCCGCCACATTTCTGAGTGTGGGGGTGAATCTCCACGCCGCCACCTTCGTGTCGGGGATCGTTGCCGGCGAGACCTGGACGGCCAGCGCCTCACCTTATGTGGTCACCGGCGATCTGGCTGTTGTCGGTGTGGGGCTGGCGATCCAACCCGATGTCGTGGTCGAGTTCGCCGGCCCGTACGAGTTCCGCGTCCTGGGGCGATTGCAGGTCTCAGGTGACGCCCAGGCCCCGGTGTTATTCACGCGACAAAACGCGGCCACCGGCTGGAAAGGCATTGTGTTTGACCAAGCCGATCCGGATTCGTTCTTCAACGGTGCGATCATTGAAGGAGCCACCAACAGTGGCGTGCGCATTACGAACGCGCCGCCGGCCTTTACCAACTGCATCGTGCGGAACAACACCGCGCCCGGCGACGGCGGTGGAATCCTGGCGGCGCTCTCGGGATCCCCCCTGGTCATGCACGGCTGCGTGATCACCAACAACGTAGCGGGGCCAACTTCACTCTGGGGAGGAGGGGGCGGACTGTGCGCGTACGGGCCATCCGTGTTGGTTGGGTGCATGTTTGTGGGCAATCGGGTCGTAGGCCTCGGGCAAGGCGGGGGCCTCTGGTCTGAAGACTGCACGATGAGAGGCTGCTCTGTGGTCTCGAACTCCGGCGGCGATGCTTCAAATCAGACTTCAGACGGAATCTTCATCGCCGGGGGAGCTCATTGGACATGGCTAACTGCTTTGTCGCTGCAAATAGGGGTCAGGGCCACGCCTTTGGAGCTATATGGAGCTACTGCGGATTAGCAAACTTGAGAAACAATGTCGTCACGACCAATGCTGGCGCCGGCATCGTTGGCGGCTGCGGGCCTGCATTCACCATTGTCAATTGCACAGTGACCGGGAATGACGCCCAGGGCGTCCTCTCAGGATATGGTCCGGTCGGTATCACGAACAGCATCATCTATTTCAATAATTCCAACGGTGAACAGATAAGCTCAAACGCCTCAAGCGCCGTGACCGTGGCCTTCAGCGACGTGCAGGGCCTAGTCATGCCCGGCCCAGGCAACCTGAGTCTCAACCCTTCCCTCTGCCTTACCAATCAGTCCTTGCTGGCAGACTCCCCCTGCATTGATGCTGGCAGCCCCGACCCGGCCTTCAACGACCTGTGCCTGGACTCGACGGCGTGCTCGCCGCTGGCGCGCGGCACTGCGCGCAACGATATGGGCGCCTACGGCGGCCCTTGGGCTTGTGCGTGGGCTGTGGGCAACGTGCCCGCAATCATGACCCAGCCGCAGAGCCAGGCGCGCTGCCCCGGCGGCACGGTGGCCTTCACTGTGGGCGCGACCGGTCTGCAGCCCTTGAGTTACCAGTGGTTCTTCCAGAACGCGGCACTTCCCGGAGGAACCGACGCGCAACTTACATTGACCAACATCCATTCCGGGGATGGGGGGACCTACTTCGTGACCGTCGCCAACAGTTTCGGCAGCGTCACGAGCGTCCCCGTGCAACTGGTCGTTTATGATACCTGCTTGGATCTGCGCATGTATGCCGGCCTGACCATCGCTGGCTCGCCCGGTTCCGTTTACGTGATTAGCTACAACACCGATCTGAGCAACACCAACGGCTGGATTCCGCTGGCTACAAACGTCCTCAGTGGCAGCAACTGGTTCTACCTCGACATGGACTCGCCGTTTTCGCCGAAGCGGTTCTACCGGGCGGACCGGAAGCCGTAGTGCAAAATGGGGGACTGTCGTCTTCCGAATCGATGTTGGCCGGTTCACCCGCCCAGCCTTAGTGGTCATGAACGTAAAGTCAGGGTGTCCAAATTATTCTGCCTCGGCGCCTTATTCTGCGGCGGGCCCCTGCTGGGCGTGAGTTGTCCAGAGGGGGATGCAGAGGAGGCGGAAGCGCGTTGATGCCTCGGTGTGGGAGATGCCGGTGCCAAGGAGTGAACGGCGCTTTTGCCGGGAGCGGCTGTGGTTCGGAATAGGAGGCCGCCGGGGAGGATGCGCAAGGCCTGTCTGCCGTTGGCAACCGATGTCCGGCTTGCCGCCAGCCCCCAAAGGAGAGTGTCGCGCGAAAGGGTATTGGTGGGAGTCTGCAGCAACGGGGTCGAGAAATGGCGCTCGAGGATGCCCCAGGGCAGCAGGGTCGTCTTGGTGATGCGGCGGCGGGCCTCGGACTGGTGCTTGGCAACCAGGCCCCAGCCGAGGTTCCATTTGGTGAACGAGGAGGTCCGGCGCCATTCGCCGGCGAGGCCCAGGAGCACGCGGTTGGCGGCGCCGATACTGTTTTGGTCGTGGCGTTCGAGCAGGCCCCAGAGTGATTTGGTGACCGAATAATCGCCGTCTTTTCTCCGGGAGAGCAGGGGGTTGAGTCGGAGGAATGGACTGTTGGCGGCGGCGCGCGCAGCGTCCTGGGGCGGTTCGGTGAAGGTGGCAGGTCCAGGACCGGCCTCAACCTCTGCCAGGGCGCTTGGCTTGTCGGTTTCCAGGAGAAGCGCGCGTTTGCCTTCGCAGCGGACTAACCCGGCGCCTCCGTCCGGGCGCGTCCAGGCCAGGGGCCGGCCGGGCCTCCTGGTGAGGAGGGCCTTGTGGACCCTTGTGCGTTCCTCGGCGCAAGCGCGGGCGAAGCGCCCGGCCGCTGATGGCGAATCCCAGGATGAAGCCCAGGCCAGAAGCCGGGCGCCGTGCGCCCCTTCGTACAGGGCCGCGCGGTCGCCGTCCCAGCCGCGCGCCAATCGCAGGCCACGGTCCAGGTTTTTCAATTGGCTGCCCAGGAGGGCGGCCAGGCCGGCCTCGCCGACGGTATCGTCGGTCAGGCGCTTCCAGCCTCCCGGCAGTGTCTCCGGGAGGCTGACCTGCACCGGGAAATCGCGCCATTCCCAGCATTTCTCCGGGTGCATGATTTGTTTGGAGCTCAGGGGCGGGTGGTCGTAGATGTAATCCAGTCCGTCCAGGCCCCAATGGCGCATGATTCTCCCGCAGAAGCTATAGCCGAACGAGTAAGGCATGGCCTGGACGCGCGCCAGCGCCTCGGGCACTCCGGGCACTTTAACGTCCGGGCTCTTCCAAACCCGGCCCAGGATGAAGTTCAGGGCGAATTCCCCGAGTCCCGAGTGAAGCAGGTTCCAAACCATGACGTAAGTCGCCGGCTTGTCGCGCTCGAATCCCGCGGGAAGCGCCTCGAGCATCAGGCGTGTGGCGGAGCCTTCCACCAGGAAGCTGCGAGCGATGTCGGAGTCGGTGGAGGCCCGGCTGCCTTCGTCCTTGGGAGGGTCAATGGGCCAGTATTGGTCCTCAAGGGCATGGGTGTATTCGTGCGTGAACACAATCTCATTATCGAGGTCGTACAGGTCCTCGGGCTTTCTTGGGGGCGGATGTTTGGCTGCCGGCCGGTTCGTCTCTATAGGGGAGGGGGAGGGAATGCACATTGTCTTGGTGTCTGAGTCGTAGAGGCCGGCCACCTGGCCCACCAGCAAATCCTCACAGACGGTCCTCAGGTCGGTATTGGGCGGCAGCAGGTCGAGCCAGGCCATGAGTTCCTGCAAGTCCGTCAGCTTGCGGCCGGGGTAATCTTTGGCGATGTCACGGTCCACCAGGGCGCGAAGTTCCTTTTCGGAGATGTCGCGCGCCGGCACGTCGCGCAGGAACTTTTTGCCGCGCAGGGTTTCGACCACCCTGCGGATGCCGGCCATTTCTTTGGCGTTGGGGATGTTGGAGGCGAGGGCGCGTTCGGTTAAGGCTGCGGCTGCGAGGGAACCGGGCATGGACAGGGCCAGGGCAGCAAGGAGCAAAAACCGTTTCACGATTCGGACTTGAGCAGGGCGGAGTGGGCGGCAAGGTAGGATTCCAGAAAGTGGCGGATGCAGGCGAATTCAGCGTTGATTTGGTTGCAGAGTTCGGGGGCGCCTTCCAGGTTGCCTTCGGCGCTCTGGTGCTCGAGCTGGCGGAGCATGGGGACCAGGCGGCGCATGCCGCAGGTGGAGCTGGCGCCGACGCAACTGTGGGCCAGGCGGCGCACCTCGGCGGGTTGGTTGGCTTGGACGGCGGCCTGGATTTGGGGCAGTTGCCCGCCGGTTTGGTCCAGATAGAGCGTGATGAGTTCGCGCAGATTCTCGGGGATTCCGTCAGTCAGCTCGCGCAAGCGGTCCATTTCGACCGGGGCCTCGGCGGGGGCTGACGGGGCGGGAGGCGCCGCCGTGGCGGGGCTTGCGGCCGGTTGGGGCGGGGTCTCGGCGGCTGTGTTGGCGGAGGGCTCGGGTGGCAGGGAGCGGGCGGCGGTGGCGGCCCACCGCTCGATAATGGTGCGGACGTCCTCGAGCCGGACGGGTTTGGCGATGTAATCATCCATACCGGCGGCGAGACATTTGTCGCGGTCGCCCGGCATGGCGCTGGCGGTCATGGCGATGACCACCAGGGGTGACTTGTAGTGTGGGAAGCGGTCGGGCTGGCGCTGGCGCTGGCGGATGAGGCGAGTGGCCTCGAGCCCGTTCATTTCGGGCATCATCACGTCCATGAAAACCAGGTCGTAGGGCTGGCGGTCCAGGGCGGCCAGGGCTTCGATGCCATTGGCGGCGAGGCTGGCGCGGTAGCCCATCTGCTGGAGCAAGCGGAGGGCGACCTTCTGGTTGATGGCATTGTCATCGCACAGCAGGACGCGCAGGGGCAGCCGCGCAGCGAGCGTCGGATCCAGTTTGGGCGTAGCCGGGGCTTGGCGGGGGGCGGCTTTGGAGCCGGAGATGACGCGGAGGAGGACTTCGTAAAGCTGGGCGGGTTTGATGGGCTTGTTCAGGCAAGCGGCAAAGGCGGCGCGCGCGAAATCCGGATGATCGGGATGCACGCCCATAGAGGTCAGCAGGACCAGGGGGAGTGAGGCCGTCTGGGGCAACTGGCGCATTTGAGCGGCCAGGGTCACGCCGTCCATCGAGGGCATCTGCATGTCGAGGATGGCCAGGTCGAAGGTTTGGCCGGCGCGCAACCATTCCAGGGCCAGGGCGGGGTTTTGAGTCTCGCGCGGGAGCATGCCCCATTTGGCGGTCTGGATGCTGAGGATGCGGCAGTTTGTGGGATTGTCATCCACAATCAAGAGGCGCAAGTTTGCCAGTTGGGGCTGGGGTTCTTCGAGGGTCGAGAGGGGCGTTTGGGTTTGGGCGACGGGCTGCAAGGGCAGAGTGAAATGGAAGGTCGAGCCCTTTTGGGGGACGCTTTCGACCCACATCTTTCCGCCCATCAGCTCGACCAGGCGTTTGCTGATGGCCAGCCCAAGACCGGTGCCCCCGAACTGCCGCGTCGTGGAAGCATCGGCCTGGCTGAATGACTTGAACAGGCGCGACATCCGGTTGGCGGGGATACCGATGCCCGTGTCGCGCACCGAGAAGTGGAGGAGCCAGAAACCCGGGTCGCCCTCCACGGGTTCGGGCGGCGAGAGGGTTTTGACCTGGACGAAGACCTCGCCGACGGAGGTGAATTTGACGCCCGTTGCCGAGCAGGTTTACGAGCACCTGGCGAAGCCGGGTCACGTCGCCCAGGACCCGCGCCGGGACGCCGTCGGCCATGAGATAGGCAAGGTCGAGCTTCTTTTCGGCCGCCTTGGAGGCCAGGAGGTCCAGGGTGTCCTCGAGGCAACTGCGCAAATCAAAGGGTTGGTTTTCGAGCTCGAGTCTGCCGGATTCAATTTTTGAGAAATCCAGGATGTCGTTGATGATGGTCAGCAACGAATCGCCGCTGGAGCAAATGGTCTCGACGTAACCGCACTGCTCCGGGGTGAGGGAAGTTTCCAGGAGCAGCCCGGCCATGGCGATGATGCCGTTCATGGGGGTGCGGATTTCGTGGCTCATGTTGGCCAGGAACTCGGCTTTGGCGCGCCCGGCCGCCTCGGCGGCAACGCGGGCGGAGAGCAGGTCCCGGTTGGCCCGGGTGAGTTCGTTCTGCAGGTGCTTGGCGCGCAGGGCGGCACAGAGCCGGGCCCGCAGTTCGGCCGACTCGAAGGGTTTGGTGAGGTAATCAACGGCTCCCAGCTCGAAGCCCCGGAGCTTGTCGCTCGTGCTGTTCCAGGCGGTCAGCACCATCACCGGGATGGACTCGGTGTCCGGAGCGGACTTGAGCTGCCGCAGCAATTCAAACCCGTTCATGCCCGGCAACCCCAGGTCCAGGAGGATCAAATCCACGGGGGACTCGCGGACAAGCTTGAGGGCTGCCGGAGCGTCTTCGGCGCTGGAGAGTGTAATCTGGTCCTCGTGCAGCAGGACGCTGAGCAGTTCGGGCATCCGCGGATCATCTTCGACCAGCAAAACGTGGGAGGGGGGGACTTTCATAGTTGCATACCCATTGCTTTACTTGCCGCACATTGAACACGATTCTCCGGCGCAAAGCCAACCAGTTTTTTTGCCGGCTGAAAGAATCATTGCGGAAAAAGCCCCGGGCCGGCTAAATTCCGGGGCATGGTTCAGTCGGTGCCCAGCCCCGGCACGGTCGGGGCGATCGGTTCATGGCAGGATGCGCACACCCGGGCTTATCGCCTGATGCTGCTGGCGCGCATTCTCGATGACAAGTTCGCCAGCCTGTATCGCATGGGCAAGATTCATGGCGGCGTTTTTCTCGGACGCGGTCAGGAGGCGCTGAGCGTTGCGGCGGGTTTGGCATTGCGCAAGGGCGATGTCTTCGCGCCCCTGATTCGGGACCAGGCCGGGCGCCTGGCCTTTGGGGAACCGATTCTGGATGCCGTGCGCACTTATCTTGGGTCGGCGCTCGGGCCGATGCGTGGGCGGGACGGCAATGTTCATCGGGGCTGGCCCAAGGAAGGGCTGTTGCCGATGATCAGCCATCTGGGGGCGATGATTTCGGTGGTCAATGGCGTCTTGCTGGCGCATCGGTTCAAAGGCCTTGCGGGAACCGTCGGCGTGGCCTCGGTGGGCGACGGCGGGACCTCGACGGGTGCCTTTCACGAAGCGGTGAACCAGGCCGCCGTGGAGAAACTCCCCCTGGTAGTGGTAGTGGCCAATAATCATTATGCCTACTCGACCCCCAACGAGCGCCAGTTTGCCTGCCGTTCGCTCCTGGATAAGGCTGCCGGTTACGGCATCTCGGGTGAAACGGTGGATGGCACCGACTTGTCCGCCTGCCTCAAGGTGGTGGGCCGGGGTGTCAACCGGGCCCGGGCCGGAGGCGGTCCGCAAATGGTCATCGCGACCTTGTTGCGCCTTTGCGGCCATGGGGAACACGACGATGCCGGCTATGTGGACCCGGCCTTGAAGGCCTCGCCCATCGGCCGGGATTGCTTGAAGGTCGCCGAGCGCCAACTCCTGGAAAACAATTGGGCCGATGCCTCGAAGCTGGCCGCCTGGCGCCTGGAAGCCGTCCGCACCGTCGAGGATGCGGTTGCCAAAGTCCAACGCGAGCCGGCCCCCGATCCGTATCGGCAGGACTGGTGCGCCCTGGCGTCGAGGCATTTGGCGGAGGCCTGCGAGCCTGCCGAGGGGGCGGAGCAAGGAACCAGAGTCAATCACTCGGAAAGAATAAAGTGAGCATCACTTATCTCGATGCCATTCGTGAGGCGCAGGCGCGCGCGCTGGCGGAGGACCCGCGTGTTTTCATTTACGGGCAGGACGTGGGCGCTTTTGGGGGCGCATTCAAGGCCACCAAGGGCCTGGCGCAGCGGTTTCCCGGGCGGGTGCTGGACGCGCCGATCAGCGAAGATGCCATGGTGGGGTTGGCGGTCGGGGCGGCGATAGAAGGGATGAGGCCGATCATCGAGATCCAGTTTGCAGATTTTTCGACTGTCGCCTTCAACCAGATCGTCAACCAGGCGGCGACGCTGCATTGGCGGACCAACTTGCCTTGCCCGATCACCATCCGTCTGCCGTGCGGCGGCACCTCCGGCGGCGGCCCTTTCCATAGCCAGAGCATGGAGAGCATCTATGCGCATTATCCGGGGCTGGTGGTGCTCACGCCGGCCACGGTGGAAGACGCCTACAGCATGTTGCTCGAAGGGGTGGCGCTGGACGACCCGGTTATTTTTTGCGAGCACAAGTATCTCTATTATCATCTAAAGGCCGAGCAACTGCCGACCGAGGCGATGCCGGTGGGCAAGGCGCGCCTGGCCCGGGCCGGACGCGACATGACGCTGGTGGCCTACAGCGCCATGGTGCACGAGGCGCTGGCCGTCGCCGAGGAATTGGCCTCCGAAGGGGCGGAGATTGAAGTGGTGGATCTGCGCTCGGTGAAACCGCTGGACACAGACACGGTCGTGGCCTCGGTGGCGCGGACGGGCCGGCTACTGTGTGTGGGCGAGGCCTGGCCCTGGGGGGGAGTGACTGCGGAAGTCATCGCGCGCGTGGCGAGCGAAGGCTTCGGCCTGCTGGATGCCCCTCCGCAGCGTCTCAATGCCAAGGACACCCCTGCGCCCTATCATCCCAATCTCTGGGCTGCCCATCGTCCAACGGCCCGCAGCATCGCCGCTGCCGCCCGGAACCTGCTTCGGATGTGATTATCTGATTTAACTTATCCATGCCTTCCATTCCCATAATCATGCCCCAACTGGGGGAGTCCATTGCCGAGGCGACGGTCATCCGGCTGCTGGTCCGTGTGGGCGAAGCGGTGCAAACAGGCCAGGACATTATCGAAGTCGAAACGTCCAAGGCCACCATGAATGTCGCCGCGCCGTGCCCGGGGCGGGTGGAGAAGATTCTGGTGAACCCCAACGAGAGCTATGCGGTGGGGGCTGTCCTGGGCTATTTGGAGGCGAGCCGGGAAGATGCAGT
Organism: uncultured bacterium; assembly: GCA_963713735.1. Taxonomy (GTDB): domain Bacteria; phylum Verrucomicrobiota; class Verrucomicrobiia; order Limisphaerales; family UBA8199; genus CAVQND01. The sequence goes on along the minus strand of CAVQND010000002.1, from coordinate 29,699 downwards.
CCGGTTGGGGCTGGACGCGCCGGCGCCGGGGCCGGAGGTCGAGAAGGGGGCAGCGGGCCCGGACACGCCCGGTCCGAGTCGGTCCGGCGGGACCCAGACAGGGCGTTGAGCCGACGGTCCGGGGGTTGCCGGTGCCGGCCAATACGTGCCGGGGCCAGCTATATGTCGCCGCGGATGAAGGCGCGGATGTTGGAATTGGGGTTAGGGGCGGCGGACCTGGCGGGTCTGCCTGGCAGCGGCGGGGCGGGGCGGGTCACCATCCAGGACTTCGAGAAATTTATCGCCAACCTGGAGCAGCACCGGCTGAGCCAGGCCTCATCGATGCGCGTGGCCGTGGCCGATGCGATGCGGCGCAGTTGGACGCGTCCGCTGGCCACAGTGGCCGTGCCGGTCTGTTTCGACCCGGTGCTGGCTCATCGCAAGGGCTGCCGGCCCAGGCCCGGGCCTGCCTTGTATGCGTTGCGCGCGCTGGCCATTGCCCTGGCCGAGAACAGCGCCCCCGCCGGACGGCTCATCGGCAACAAGATCGTGCACCCGTCCTCTATTGACGTTGGCTTTGCCGTCGAAGCCGAGGAGGGGGTCCTGGTGCCGGTGATTCGCAACGCGGACAAGCGTCCGCTCAAGGACCTGGTCAACGGCTACGACGAATTGATCAAGCTGGCGCGCCAGCGCAAGCTGCCGGCCGATGCCACCGGCGGCTCGATAGCCACGGTGACCAACTTCGGCACCTTCGGCCTGACTTGGGCAACGCCCATTCCGCTGCCCGAGCAAACCCTGGTGCTTGGCATGGGGGCGGCGCGGCGTGTGCCCAATTGGGATGAAGCCCAGGAGCGGTTTGTGCCGGTCATGGAAGCCAACCTGACGCTGAGCTTCGACCATCGCGTGCTGGACGGCGGGGCAGCAGGGCGCCTGCTGGCCCGCATCGCCCAGTTGCTGGCGCGGCCCGAACAACTGTAGGGTCCTTGAATCTCGAAAGATGTTTTTCAATACAGCGGTGAAGCGCAACGGCGGTGATGAGTAACGACGAAAGCACATGATCACACAATTTGGATTCAAGAACTTTAAAGCGTGGCAGACATTCGGCACGGCCCGCTTCGCACCGCTAACAATTCTATTCGGCTCGAACAGTTCCGGGAAGAGCAGTGTGGCCCAATGTCTGCTGATGCTCAAGCAAACGGTCGAATCCCAGGACCGCAGAATGGTGTTAAACATCGGCGGCGGTAACACAGCGGTGGATTTGGGCAGTTTCTACGAAATCGTCTTCGCTCACGATGAGACCAGGAGGATTGTGTTCGACCTGACATGGAGCCTTCCAATGCAGCTCATCCTTACGGACAGCTATCATCAGCGGGACTACTCGGGGCTTGAAATGCGGTTCGAGTCGGAGGTGGGGATTCAGCCGGCCAAAGGCTCCGCTCTCGGGGTCGAGCGGATGGTTTACACCTTGGGAGATCCGCGGACGGGCGGAATGAAAGCCGGCATGTCTCACACCGACAGACCTGATTCCCCTTACGAGCTGGTCCAGGAGAATTACGAGTTTGTCCGGAACCCAGGCCGTGTGTGGCCGATTACAGAGCCCGCGAAGTGCTACGGCTTCCCTGATGAAGTGGTTAATTATTACCAGAACGCAGACGTCGTGAAGGCCCTTGCGCTAAGCTTTGAGAAACTTTTCCAGGGCCTGTTCTATCTCGGGCCGTTGCGTGAGCGGTTTTCACGGCAATATACCTGGACCGGCGAGGCGCCGGAGCACGTCGGTTGGAAGGGTGAGCACACCATTGCAGCCATCCTCGCTGCCAAGGACAGGAAAGTGAGCCGGGGGAAAAGGAAGCAGTCGTCCCAAATCCCGGAGGTCACCGCCGAGTGGCTCCAGCGGATGGGACTAATAGAGGCTTTCGAGGTAAAGCCAATTGCCCCAAAGCGGCGGGAATACGAGGTCTTGGTTAAAACACCGGGCTCAGGAAAGTGGGTGAACATAACTGATGTGGGCTTCGGTATCTCTCAATTTCTCCCGGTGCTCGTCCAGTGCTTTTACGCCCCGCCACGGTCGGTGGTCCTGATCGAGCAACCTGAAATCCACCTTCATCCGGCGGCCCAACTGTGGCTTGCCGATCTGTTCATCGAGGTGATCCATTCATGGGAAAATGGCGAACCTCGGAATGTGCAGCTTATTGTTGAAAGTCACTCGGAGCACTTCCTCAGACGTTTCCAGCGAAGGATCGCGGAGAAAGAGCTCAACCGGGATGAAGTCGCCGCCTATTTTTGCCAACCGGCGCCCGACGGGGCTGTACTCACGCCGTTGGAGGTGGATTTCTTCGGGAACATACGGAACTGGCCCGAGAACTTTTTTGGCGACACGATGGGTGAGGCGGTCACAATGAACAACGCGCAGATGCAGAGACTTGCAAGAGGGGAAAATCCTAATGGCTGACATTCCCACTCCTTGCCTGGTCAACACCGGCGTCCCCCTGGTCGCGAATCAGCAGGCCGAACAGGCTTCCCCTGAATGCGTGACCGCCTGCGCTAATGCATTAAATCGAATCAGACAAACTGGTGGCCTTGTCCTGGACTCCCTGGGCGAGATCGTGAAAGAGTACCAACACAAGTTGCTTCGCCGGCAAGGAGGGCCGCGCGGTCCAGGAGACGAATTCCTGCTCTGGGTCTTCACATACCAGTGGAACCCGTCCAAATGCGAGCGGGTCACAATTGTGAAAACCAGCAATGATCCCCCTTTTTTCGCTGAGTTTCCCCGGACCGAGGCGCTCGCCAGATTCGACCCTTCAGATTGCAAGTTTGTTGCAACTGCAAACGCACACCCCGGCAAGCCACCGATCATGGTGAGTGTGGAGACGGACTGGGCCAATTGCGAAACGGCTCTCGCGGAGGCCGGCATTACAATCCACCAATTGTGTCCCGAGGACCTGGCGAGAATGCAGGCACGAAAGCAACCCTTGGCGCCCGCATAAAGTCTATGAGCGAGGATTTCCACAAATTCCCCCACACGCCCCACCTGCTTTGGCTTGGACCGGGCACACCCCGCGATGACAAGGTGCTCAAACCCGACGAGGCGGCTGAGTTCTTGTCTGGGGAGGTCGTGGTCGAGGAGAAGGTTGACGGAGCCAACTTGGGCATCTCTGTGGGACCTTCCGGCCGCCTCCGCGCGCAAAGCCGCGGGAATTACTTGGCGGCCGGAAAGAGCCATGCCCAATGGAACCTCCTCTGGCCGTGGCTGGCCGAACGCCGCGCGACGCTGGAGGAGGGCCTGCAGGGCGAACTCATGCTCTTCGGCGAATGGTGTTATGCCAGGCACTCGGTGCCGTACGATGCCCTGCCTGATTGGTTTCTTGCCTTCAATATCTTCGAGACTCACTCCCGGCGTTTTTGGCCGGTCGACCGCCGAAACCAATGGCTCCAGGGCCGGGACATCGTGCCGGTTCCGGAGGTGGGCCGCGGGCGGTTTCAGCGAAATCAAATCCCTTCGCTCCTGGGCTCATCCAGGGCCGGTCGCGTTCCGATGGAAGGCATTTATTTGCGTCGTGAAAAGGATGGATACCTTCAGGCCAGAGCCAAGGTCGTCACCAGTGCCTTCAAGCAGCAAATCGAGGAACATTGGACCCGTCGCGCTTTGGTCCCCAACCGCCTGGCCCTTGTCCACGTTTGAGCCCCGTCCTAACCCGGATATTTCACAGCCTAGGAGCGGCACTGGGCTGCCGGAGCCACGTAGCGCACGTTTCCAACCTGCTGTATCGCCGACTTCCAGTCGGCAGGCTGTACCTGCTTGGAAGCATCTGCGGATTGGAAATCCGCGATACAGCAGGCTAGAAGCCTGCGCTACGCCTTCCAGTTGGCAAAACCAGTGAAATATCCGGGTTAAGATCTCAAGCCCCTGCTCCGCCCGCAACGATTGTCTTGCACTGGCCGCCTAAGCGATGAATTGAGTCTGACGCGCTTTGACTGGCGTGAAATGGCTTTGACTGCCATACTCCGCCAATGACGATGATCAATCTTAAGGAACTGGAAGCCTGGTTTATCACCGGGAGCCAGCATTTGTATGGTCCGGAGACTCTGAAACAGGTGGCGGCCAACTCGCGGGAAATCGCCCAGGCCCTCGATGCGTCGCCTCAGATTCCCGTAAAAGTGATTTTCAAACCGGTCGTCACGACGCCCGGCGAGGCCACGGCCCTGTGCCAGGAGGCGAACCTCGAGCCCCGGTGCATCGGCCTGATTACGTGGTGCCATACCTTTTCGCCATCGAAGATGTGGATCAACGGCCTGAAACTGCTGCGCAAGCCTTTGGCGCATCTTCATACGCAGCACAACCGCGACATCCCGTGGGGGTCGATCGACATGGATTTCATGAACCTGAACCAGGCGGCCCACGGGGACCGCGAGCACGGCTTTATCATGAGCCGCATGCGCGCTGGAGCGCAAAGTGGTGGCGGGTTATTGGCAAGACCCGGCGGTGCAGGGGCAGCTTGGGGCCTGGAGCCGGGCGGCGGCGGCGTGGCACGACTGGCAGGAGGCGAAGTTCTGCCGTTTCGGGGACAACATGCGCGAGGTTGCCGTGACGGAAGGGGACAAGGTTTCAGCCCAGCTCCAGTTCGGGTATTCGGTCAACGGCTACGGGGTGGGCGACCTTGCCAAGTGCGTGAAGGAGGCGAGCGAGGCGGAGATCGGGCGCCTGATCAAGGAATACAAAGCGGCCTACGTGATGGGGCCTGGGTTGCAGCGAAACGGCGCCCCGGCAGCGTCGCTCCGCGAAGGGGCGCGGCTCGAGGCGGGGTTGCGGGCCTTCCTGGGCGCCGGCGGTTTCAAAGGTTTTACGACCACGTTTGAGGACCTGCACAACCTCGAGCAATTGCCGGGCCTGGCGGCCCAACGTCTCATGGCGGAGGGGTACGGTTTCGGGGCCGAAGGCGACTGGAAGACCTGCGCCCTGGTGCGGGCGCTCAAGGTGATGGCCAGCGGTTTGAAAGGGGGCACGTCTTTCATGGAAGACTACACGTATCATCTGAACCCGAGACGGATGGAGGTGCTGGGGGCGCACATGCTGGAGATCTGTCCGAGCATTGCCGGAGCCAAGCCCGCCCTGGAGGTCCATCCGCTGGGCATCGGGGGCAAGGCCGACCCGGTGCGGCTGGTGTTCGAGGCGGCGCCCGGGCCGGCGCTCAACGCCTCGATGCTGGACCTGGGCAATCGGTTTCGCCTGCTGGTCAACGAGGTGGAGGTGGTGGCTCCGGAGGAACCGCTGCCCAAGCTGCCGGTCGCGCGGGCGGTGTGGGTTCCCAAGCCCAATCTGCCGGTCGCGGCGGCGGCCTGGATTTACGCCGGCGGCGCGCATCACACGGCGTTCAGCCAGGCGGTGACGACCGAGATGATGGAGGACTTCGCCGCCATGGCCGGAGTGGAGTTGGTCGTCATCGACCGGGACACCCAACTGCGGCGCTTCAAGCAGGAGTTGAACTGGAACGAGGTCTATTATGCCCTGCGCAAGGGGTGGAATTCGTAAGCCGCCGTTCGTCGAGGGGCGAGTGTCGAGGGTTGAGGGAACGGAGTGCCGCCCCTCGACACTCGACCCTCGACACTCCCGATCTCATCCACGCTTGTCGAAGCCTCCTGCGTGGGCCCATATTAGGCCAAATGAAGACCGTGACGCTGCATACCGCCCGGACAAAACTTGATTCGCTGCTGCGGATGGTGGCCGCCGGCGAAGAAGTCCAAATCGTGGAAAAGAGAAAACCTGTTGCGCGTTTGGTGCCCCCGGCGGAGCCGCAAGTTGACTGGTCCGAGACGTTCGCCAGGCTGGAGGAAGTTTGGGGCCGCAAGCCGCTGCCCGGCACGCCGGGGAGCCAGCTCGTGAGTGAGGGCCGGCGGTGAGCATATACTGTGCGCCATCGCGATCAGCGGCGGGCTGAGCGACTTTGCCACGTTGGATACCCACCAAGCCGCGGCCTGTTCATACAGCTCAGAACGCTGCCGAGGTCTCGAATATTTTCTGCAACCCTTCCGAGATGACTTTTGTCAGCGTCCACTGCATGTAGTCCAAGTCGTGATCGTGGTTCTTGAAGACAAAGCAACGCAGGTTGGCTTTCTTAGCTTCGGCAAAGCGTGACTGAATGTCGTGAACGCCCTCGACCGGGGCATTGCCATCGGCGTCGCCGTGAAAAATGTAGATGGGAATTGTGAGTCGCAGCAGCCTGGTCTTGTTGGGTTCGAGTTTGAAGTGTGCTTTGAGCCAGGCGGTGGTTACATGGAAGTAATTGTTCCAGATCCAGTCGTCATCATTCTTCTCCACAGCCTCCATGATCCTGGCGTAACGGGGGCGGTTGAGCACCGCAAAATCTTCGGCCGTGAGTTTGCCGTCCTTGTTCTGGTCGAGCTGCTCGAAGCTGGCGCCCCGCAATACCGTGCGCCCGGCGGTGGCCCTCGCGCCGGTGGATTCGTACTCCTCTCTGGTGATCACCTGATCATGATGGGGCTGAAAGTAGCGGCGAAGGTTGACCATGGAGGAGACGCCGGAGTTCTGCCATTTGATAATGTCGAACAGGTTGTCGTTGACATAACCCGCCAGCAGGATGGCCTTCGCGTCCTTGTTCTGCTCCGCGGCCATGGCGGCGAGAATGGTGCCTTCGCTCCACCCCAGCAGGGCGATTTTGGCTTCTCGCAGCCGCTTGTCGGCCTTGAGAAACGCGATAATGGAATTCAGGTCCTGGACTTCGCGGCTGGGCACGACCTTAGCAAACTTCTCCCGATCAATGGTCTCGTAGTTTGGCGGCGTGTCACTCACATCGCAGCCACGCTTGTTGTATGTAAAGAAGGCCACGCCCCGTTTGGTGAACTCCCGTGTAAACAGGTCGTAGTAATTGAAATAGAAGTTGCCGATCTTCCTGCGCGTGAGATAGGTGCCCGGCCCGGTGCCGTGAATATTGATTATCAACCGCTGGATGTGGGACAAGTCTGCCGGCAGTTCAAGTTTTCCGGTCAGCATTTCGCCGTCGGATAATTTGATCTTCACGATCTCGCCAGCCGAGGCAGGGATTGCCCCAAAAGCCAGCGCCAGCAAAAGCGCTGGCCCGAGCAGTGTGCGTGATGCCTTCATAAGTTCTTCTCTCTTCGATTTGATGGAGACGAGTCTCATTTCACTCGCTCAGGTGAATCAACCTGGCGCGGAATTAGTCCTTGCGCCTCGCCCATGAGAAGACGATCGAGGATCCAATCGTGCCAATTTGAAACGGTGCGCAGTCCGTCATCAAAGCCGGTTCGAATTATTTCCACGGCCTGGGCCAATTCGGATTGCGCCAGGTTCGTATTCCCAAGATGAAGATGCGCCATGGCGAGCAGGAGTTGCAGGTTTGCGATTCTGGCCAAATTCTCATCTCCAGGCTGATGAGCCAAGGACTCCTGGCACCAGCGTTCAACGGCGCCATAGCTGCCGCTGCGATATTCCCACAAGCCCATCGTTGCCTGAGGCCAACGTAGAGAATCTTCGGGGATTTTGCCCTTTGCCTCCACGATGGATTTCGCCATTAATTCAGACATCGGCTTCAGCGCCGAGAGGACTTTTTCGTCAGCCGGTCGCAGGAGCGCCATCTTGGCTACGTTTTCGGCAACCCCCGCGTTCGTCGTCCCCGCGTAATTCGATACTGCCATCCGGCGGAGTTCGTTGTAAGCGCCAACATCGCCCACGTGCAATAGGGTGATCGCGTACCGAAGATAAACCGCCCCAAAAGCCTGCGGAAAATATGGAAAGGAGGCGAGGGTCGGCCTGTGCGATTCGCGCAAAACGGCAGCAAAGTAATCGTTGGCTTGTTTCCAACGGCCATGCGTTGCATGCCAAACGCCCAGATAGGAGACAAAGTCAAAAAGATGTTCATCTGGGATTTCTGATATTGGAATGCCGCCGATAAGGCGCTCAACCTCGTCGCCATACTTGAGTTCCGAACCACCTGGCTCACGTGCCCGAACCGTTACAGCCTCGGTGAGTTTCTTTCGATTTTCCTGCAAGCGGTCTCTTTCTTCGCGCAAATGAATGGCGGCGACCGCCAGCCGGCGCGCTTCGCGCTCGCGCAAAAACAGCCACGTCGAAACGCCCAAACCGACACACAAGGAAAGCACCACTGCTGCCGCGGCCACGAAGGCCGGTTTATTGCGCTGAACCAGTTTCTGGAAACGATAAAGCTTGCTTGGCGGGCGGGCCAGCACCGGCTCGTTATTCACGTGGCGCCGAACGTCCGTGGCCAACCCGTTGACCGCTTCGTATCGCCGTGTTCGATCTTTTTCGAGGCACTTCATGACGATCCAATCCAAATCGCCGCGCAAAAGGGTGATCAACTTGGGCATGTCAGTGCCATGAGCGCGCACGGTCGTTGTCAACTCCTCGCCCTCAAGAGTGTCGAGTTTGGTGGAAGGCCGGACAGGTTCGGTTTCGCGGATGGTTTTGCGCATCGCATCCAAACCCGCCTTCATGAGTTCCCTGGGATCAAAGGGCGTGCGGCCGGTCAGCAACTCATAGAGCAAAACGCCCAGCGAATAAACGTCGCTGCGCGTGTCAATATCCAGGCCGCTCATCTCGGCTTGTTCGGGACTCATGTAGGCGGGTGTGCCGATAAATTGTTCGTAAGCGGTGAAGAGCGTTTTATCCGTCAGCAGTTGATTGTTGGTGGCTTTTGCGATCCCGAAATCAATGACTTTGGGAACGGGCACACCATCGTGCATGGTCACGAGGATGTTGGAAGGCTTGATATCACGATGAATAATTCCCTTTTGATGGGCATGCTGAATGGCTTGGCAAACCTGCACGAACAAGCCGAGCCTTTGTTCGGTATCGAGACGGTTTTGATCACAATACTCAGTGATCTTAATGCCGCGCACCAACTCCATGACAAAGTAAGGGCGTCCGTTTTCGGTCGCGCCTGCGTCCAAGACCTTGGCGATGTTGGGATGGTCCATCATGGCCAGCGCCTGCCGTTCCGCTTCAAAGCGCGCAATGACCTGCTTCGTGTCCATGCCCAGCTTGATCACCTTGAGGGCGACGCGGCGGCGCACTGGTTCCTGCTGCTCGGCCATATAGACTGCGCCGCAGCCGCCTTCGCCGATCAGTTGCAAGAGTTTGTAACGGCCAATGCGGTCGCCCGGTTGTTCGCTGGGCGCGGCGGAGACGAGTATCGTGGGCGCGGCCTTCGGTGGAGGAGCCGCGTCATTCAAGGCGCCGTCTGCCGGGAGATCATTGCGAGTGTTCATGGTGCGACCTCTCTAAACATGCTCGGAGAAATGGCCGCACGTAGCCTGTGGTCAATGCTGCGGCGAGCCAGGCCCCGAAAGCAACGAACACCATGACGACAGGCTCCGTGACCCACCACGAATCTGGAATCGTAGTGACCTTCGGAAGCGTGTGCGCGACTGCTGCGCCCGTGGCGACAAAGAGAGCAACCACTGCAACGGGAACGAACGAACGCCAGTGTCGAAATGCCTCCGTGCTCGCGTCATGAAGCAAACGCCTTTGCTCCTCCTTGGAGTAGCCGACCAACTCTGCGAATGCTCTCCGATTCAAAAGAAGGAGGCGCGGATCCGGAACGAAACGGCGCAGCAGCCATACGCCAGATACGGCGACGGACACGTTAATAAACGGCAACCAGAACTCCGAGAGGAAAATCTTTAGTGTGTTCATAATGCCAAGATGCTCGCCGCCTGAATATAGGACGGCTGGTTCGTTCATTACAAGTCTTTCCCTTCATGCACCGTTGGCTCTGCGGAGGCTTTCCCTGCTCATTACTCATAGGCTTTCGCCAACCGGAGGGCGTAGCGCAGGTTTCCAACCTGCTGTATCGCGGATTTCCAATCTGCAAATGCCACGCAGCAGGCACAGCCTGCCGACTGTAAGTCGACAACACAGTCCCGATTCGGAATCGGGAGAAACCTGCGCTACGCAGCCTCGGTAGCCCGGTTCCGTTCCTGGGTCGTGAAATATCCGGGCTAGCCGCAATGCCTTTCGGAAATTCACCGGCCCCTTGTCCCGGAGGGACATCATGAGAATAGCCCAACGCTTGAGCGTTGGGTCCAGCCGTACAGGGAGAACAAGTCCCGAAGGGACGGCCGAGATCGGACGGCATCTCAGCCGTCCCTCCGGGACGGTGCCCCTTGTTAACCCGCTAACCCAACGCTAAAGCGTTGGGCTATTCTCGTATGTCCCTCCGGGACAAGAAATTAGCGAGACACCGTGAATTCCCGAAAGGCATTGCGGTTAAGCGGAATCGCCCCTCGCCCCCCGATCTCAGTCAATTGTGAACAGCGTGAGCGAGTCCTGGTCTTTGATGAAGAGGCGATTGCCGGCGAGCACGGGGTAGGCGTAGGTCTGCTTGTCGGCGACCTTAATGTTGGCCAGTTCAGTATATTCCTTGTCGCTGGGTTCAAAGGCGACGAGTGTGGACTTGGAGGTCAGCCCGAGCAGGACCGAGCCGGCATCGACGACGGAGCCGAACTGACCGCGCCCGCCGGTGGAGTCGGTCCAGGCGGTCTTGCCGGTTTGGGCGTTGAGGCAGAAGAAGTTGCCGCGTTGGGACAGGCCGAAGAGGAGGCCGTTCTTGAGCACGGGGGTGTCGAACTGGACGGCGTTGTCCGGGTTGCTCCAAAGTTCTTTGGCGGTGAACGCATCCCCCTGCTTTTCGATCTTCACGGCCTTGGTGCCGCGACCGGAGCCGCAGTAGAAGACGGTTTGCCCATCAACAATCGGGGTGGCGGCATTGTAATTCATGCCCTGCGGCGCGAAGGGCGCCTGCCACAACAGCTTGCCGTCGGCCAGACCCAGGCCCGCCACGCTCTTGGCCGTGAGGGTAACGACCATTCTGGTGCCGGCGACGGTCATGAGCACCGGTGAGGAGTAGCCGGGGCCTTCGCCGGTCCATTTCCATTTCTGTTCGCCGCTGGCCAGGTCGTAGGCGACCACGGCGCCTTGGTTTTCTTTGCCAAGCTGGACGATGCAGAGGCCGTCGGCGACGATGGGAGAGGTGGCGGTATGAAATCGAGGCCAGGCTCCGGAGAAATCGTCCTTGCGCCACTTGACGGCGCCCTTGGCGGCATCCAGGCAGGAGACGGTGCCGCAAACGCCGAGGGTGAGGACCTTGCCGTCGGCCACGGTGGGCGAACTGCGCGGGCCGCCATGCACGGAGGAGTCGGGTCCGGCGATGGCCGCCACGGCGTATTTGTCCGACCAGATTTCCTTGCCGCTGGCGGCATCCAGGCAGCTAATGACCTCGTTGCCCTCCTGGCGGGTGAAGACATAGATCCTGTCGCCTACCAGGGCGGGCGTCGAGTCTCCCGACCCGACGGTGACCTTCCATTTCTGAGTGAGTTCCTTGGGCCAGGTCTTGGGCGGGGTGAAACCGGCGGCCTTGGCATCGCGATTGGGGCCGCGCCATTGCGGCCAATCCTGCGCCGAGGCTTCACTCAGGCCGGCCAGGACCAGGCAACCTGCGGCCAGCGTCATAATTGGGTTTGTATTTTTCATAGCAGATCCCTTTCGATTATTGGATAGCGAGAATTATCAGTGCGTTCTGGAATCAGACTACACCCGCAGGGCGGGGCAGCAAAAGCAAAAAAAACAGATTTATAGAGGGCCAATTCAACAAAGGGGCGGGGACGGCTCGTGCCCGGTTCCGCCCTCTGCCTGCCGGCAAGAAGCGGGGACGAGCCGTCCCCGCCTCGATTTTGCGGCTTCATGAATTGGCCCTGGATTCATACCTTCCAAATCCCGCGTTTGGGGCGGTCGAGCCATTGGTTGGCTTCGGGGTCGCCGATGAATCTTTCATTGGCGGGGTCCCATTTGAGGCGGCGATGGTGCCAGTAAGCGAGGTTGCCGAGGTGGCAGACGGTGACGGAACGGCAGCCGATTTCGACATCGCAAATGGGCCGTTTGCGGGTGCGCATGCAGCTCAGGAAGTCGCCGGGGTGATTGGAACTCTTGTAAAGGCGGATGGCGTTGTCGGCGAGCGGTTCGTCGGCGATGGACTGGGGGGTAGCTTGGAACTTGCCGCGGTTGACGAGGATTTTGCCCTCGGCGCCGATGAACAGGACGCCGCCGCTGTCGCCGTGGAGGACCTCGACGCCGTTGGCATAGAGGTAGCGGACGCCGCGGGTGGCTTTGGGATCTTCCGGGGGGATGATTTCGACCGGGCCGCTTTCATCCATGCCGAGGCCCCACTGGGCGATGTCGAAATGATGGGCGCCCCAATCGGTCATCGCGCCGCCCGAGTATTCGCGATAGTTGCGCCAGTTGGGGAAATGATGATGGACGCCGCGCGGGCTGAGGATGGAGTTGTAGGGCCGCAACGGGGCCGGGCCGAGCCAGAGGTCCCAGTTCAGGCCCGGTTCCATGGCTTCCTCGGGCAGGTCGCAGGGGACGGAGGGCGGGCCGACGTCCACGATGACTTTTTGGACTTTGCCGATTCGGCCGTTGCGGACCAATTCGCAGGCCTTGCGAAACTCGCTCGAGGAGCGTTGCATCGAGCCGGTCTGGAAGACGCGATCGTTCTTGCGGGCGGCCTGGACCATGGCGCGCGCCTCGTGAATGGTCAGGGAAAGCGGCTTTTCGCAATAGATGTCCTTGCCGGCATTGCAGGCGGCAATGGCGACATAGGCGTGCCAGTGGTCGGGCGGCGCGACGACCACGGCGTCAATGTCCGCGCGGGCGAGCAGTTCGGGAAACTCCTTGTAAGCGGCGCAGCCTTTGTATTCGGCATTGCCTTTGGCGGCGTAAAACGCGTCGACCTCCTTGCGATGAAACTCGCGGCGCGTCGTGTCCACGTCGCACACCGCCAGGACCTGCGTGTTGGGGTGGGTGAGGAAATTCTGGAGCAGGTAGCCGCCTTGGGTGCCGATGCCGATAAAGCCGAGCGTGATGCGGTCGTTGGGCCCCTTTTCCCCGGCTGCCCGGGCCGGCAGAGCAACAGCGGGGCGGAGAGGGCGGCGGCGGAGGTTGTTTTCAGGAATTGGCGTCGATTGAATTGTTTTTGCATGTTCGGAAACTGTTTGTTGGCTGGAGGAGATAGCAGCAGCAATCTTCGATGGCAATGAAAAACGGGCGGGGGGGGTGGGTATAATTGGTCATAATTGGTTAAAATTGCTTAAAACTGTTGGAAATGAGCTTGGACAGGGCCTGTCCAAGATGCTCCGATCCCGGACCTTTGTCGTAACCTTTCTCGCCAACTTTGTCGAGAAATGGCCAATTCGACAAAGGTAGCGACAAAGGTAGCGACGGGGGCTTCCGCTCGGCAGGCTTTTGGGGCCGGCTCCAGACAGGCAATCGGACGTGCGAGGGGCGAGTGTCGAGTGTCGAGGGGTGGCATCTCGGTTCCCTCGACCCTCGACCCTCGACCATCGACGCCTGCGCCTGCGAACTTTTCAACGTCAGACGTTGAGTTTTGAATCCTGCGGATTGTGTGTCAACCATACGCACCATGTTTGGCACAATTTGGGGCGGAAAGGCAAATGCTCCATTGGCTGTATTGGCTGTATTGGCTCTTTTTTGCTTTTCGGACGCCTCAGAAGCCAGGATGGGACGAGCCGTGAAAAGGCAGCGCGGCAAAGCCGCAAGGGAAGCGATAACCGCGGAACACGCGGAATACGCGGAAAGAAAGCCGGCTCGCTTTGGAATTCCGCGTGTTGCGCGCGTTCCGCGGTTCACTCTGGGCTGTTGCGATTGCAAACAGGGAAAGAATTTCTCCGGTGAGGCCGCCAGGGCGGCTGGCGTTGACCAGGCGCCTCAGCGTGTTTCTGGTTCAGAGGTGGCTTTCGGGGCCAGGCAACTTTCAGCCGCTGAGCCGGTCCGCGGGCGTGACCACGCGCCAGTGCCCCCATGCGGCGCGGAAAGCCGAATTGGGCGTTGACGGGAGGGCGGCTTGCCAGGAGGGGGCGGGAGACCGGATTGGAGAGGTTGATGAGAAGAGCAGGACAAACCGGCCGATGAAAACAGAAAGGCCGGCGGCCGCGCGCTTCAGCGATTGGTTAGGCCATCGCGTCGGAGTGACGCCAACGCTGGGCGGCCGCCCGAAAGGCGGCCTCGTGCTCGGGCCAATCGTGTAACGTAGCCGGGTCGAAGTCGGCGCCAGAGGGCCAAACCAGCGTGTGAACCTCTGGATCAAGGCGGACGTGGCTAAAGGTGGCGGGTTGCGGAGGGGACGGAAAAGCTCGCCTTCAAGAATGGGCTCAAAGTCAATGGTGCGGCACAGCCCATCGTCAAAGCGCAGGAGCAAGGTGTAAGGGGCGATGTGTTCGAACGAGGTGACGCGATAAATGGGATGGTTCATAAACGGCATTACTGGCATGGCGTCAAATGCTGTAACAATGTATGACGCGCGTTTCTGAAAGCAAGGGCGCAATCAGCCCGGCGGTGAAAGTGGGCGCATCTTGTCAGTACCACCACCTCCAGCCAGGAGCGGCGGCTCGGGCCAACCCGGAGGGTTGCCAGAACGTAGCCGGGGGTCACGGCATCGCCGCGACCCCCGGTTTGCGGCCAGAGGGGGCCTGCACGCCGGAACGGGGTGCCAGAAGGCTGCACAAAGGGAGCAGGCCGCCTTCTGGCATCCCTATAGGATGCCGAGCCACACCGCCGCTGAACCGGGGGTCTCGCGACGCTTCGACCCCCGGCTACCATCTGTCATCCCTCCGGGATGAATTCCTGGGCGGCGGGCACTCTCCCTGACCTCGTGGCTTGCATGGTGGTACTGACAAGATGCGCCCGGTGAAAGTGGTCTTCCGCCGCAGGGGCACCGGCAGCGCCACCTTCTTCGGATCGCGCTTGGGCCGTTCTCACACCGGCCAGGCTCTTTTCTGAGGAGGGATGAAAGAAGGGTTGATCCCCAGCGTTGCGGTCTCCGAGCCGGAAGGCCATGTTTGTCCTATGAGTGCGACCGCAGAGGCGTTATTGGAACAGTTCCGCAGACTGCCTGCCCCTGAGCAGCAGGAGCTGTTGCAGCGGTTGCTGCGTTTGGCCTCAGCGACGAGGACCCGTTCGGAGAAGCCCTTTCCCACTGTAAAGGTCAGCGGCGGCACAATCAGCTCGGATGAGAAAGTCGCCGAGACGGGCCCCATTCCCTGACCGCAGGAGACGAGGTAAGTCCCGATTCGGAATCGGGATTCGCCGGACTTTGCCAACGTCAGACGTTGAGTTGTGAATCCTGCGGGTTGTGTGTCAACCATAGGCACCATGTTTGGCACAATTGGGGGCGGGAAGGCAAATGCTCCATTGGCTGTGTTGGTTGTATTGGTTCTCTTTTGCTTTTGGACACCGGGCCGCAACCCCGTTGGGGTTGGAGCGGGCAGGCTTCATCGTAGCCTGACGCGAATGGGCAAAGCGGCAAGGGAAGCGATAACCGCGGAACACGCGGAATACGCGGAAAGAGACCCGGCCGGTTGACAAGCTCGTTCTGCGTCCGGCAGCGTGGGGACAGAATGAGCGAGAAGCAGCTCTGCCTCACCCAGGCCCTTACCCCGTCGAGGGGGAACAGCAGGGGACGGCCTTCGAGATGTCGAACGAATTTTGCTGTGCCAACTGACTGCGGGTAATTCCCCCTTTCCTGTGCCGGCAGGAGCATCAAGGACGCGAGGGGGCCGCGAGAAGCGTACGTTCGTCATTCGTTCGGCGATAGTTATCTGCGCCGCGTTGGGCGCGACGGTCGCTGCGCTTTCGCAGCTGCCTGGCCGACCTCGGCCTTGGATGTGGCTGCTTTGCCTTCTTTTGTTGCCGGCGGCCCTTCGTTATTTGAACCGAAAGCAGATGGCGATACGGCAGGTTGGAAATCTGCGCTACGCAGCCTGGCTCGCCCGGTGAGGGCACCGGGCCTACAGGAGTTGTCGTGCCGTTGTTGGCCCACGCATTTTCCACGGGGTCAGGATGTCTGAGGCTAAGGTTCTTGCTCGGGCGTTTTAGGGCGGTTTTTTCTGAAGGTAGGCTCGCCAGAGGTCCAACTGGACATAGAGTTCGAGAAAGGCCTGGGGCCGCAACTGGAAGTAGCCGACCATCAAGTGCGTTTTGGACTCATCCAGGGCGGCATGGAGGCTGGCCGAGACGATCATCACGGGGGCGTAGGGGTCCGGGGGCAGGGCGTCCGACCAGGCGAGGTGGCGAAAGTCGCGGAGTACCAAGGCAGGGGCCAGTAATCGTGGTCGGGGGCGATGACCTTGATGAGCATTTGAGAGCCGAGGGGGTCGGTTTGGGCCAAGGCGTTGACCTTGTCAACCAGGCGCAACAGGTCAGGCAGGGTGTGGGCGAAGACGTAGGGATTGCGAGGGTCGGAGGCGAAGGGCACGCTGGCGCGGCGGGCCTGCCAGCCAAGGTGGGCGATAGCCGCCAGGAGCACGGTGGCGGCAGCGATGCGCCAGACGCGCCGGCGGAGACTTAGGATGAGCACGGCAGCGCCGACTCCCGCCAGCAAGATCATGCCGTGCCAGAAGCCCAACACGCACCAGGGCGTCTTATAGGGAATCAGGCAGTAGGCGGCGGTGAGGGCGAAGGTGTAGAGGGCCAGGAAGCGGATGAAGCCGGCATGGGCGTGACCGAGGCGCTGGCGGGTGAACCCGGAGGCAGCCCCGACCAGGGCCAAGGCGGCGATGATGGCCTCGCTCCAGGGGGCCCTTGGGGGCCTGGAACCAGAGCAGGCGGTGAAAATAAAAGGTCCAGGGATAGATATGGGGCGAAGCGCCGCCGGCGCGGCCCAACCACGAGCCGTAGGTGCGGATTGAATCCAGCGGGCCGCGGGCGTTGGTGAAGAAAGAGGAGAACAGGACCAGGGCGACTGCGAGCCAGACGGCCAAGGCGGCGGCCAGGTGGAGGAAATTGAGGGGCTGGGCTTTGAGTGGCAAGGGGCTGGCATCCAGCCAGCGATTCCAGGCCCGGTTCAGGGCCAGGGCCAGGGCAGCGGCCGCCAGGGTGATGACAAAGGTCTCCTTGGTGGCGTGCATGAGGCCAAGAGCGGCGCCGGCCAGCAAGGCCCAGGCCAGTTTGCGCGAGCGCCAGTAGCGCCAGCCCGCCGCCAGGGCCAGGAAACTGAAGAAGACCAGGAGCATTTCATGGATGAAATAGCGGCTGTAGAAGACCATGGCCGGAGAGACGGCCGTCAGGAAGGCCGCCCAGAGGGCGGGCCTGCGGCCCAGGCCATCGGCGATGAGCGGGAGAAGCAGGATGAGCCCGAGGCCGAAGAGGACGTCCACCGACCGGAGCCGCGCCTCGGAAACGTGGCTGATGTCGGGCGCCGCGGTCAACCGGGCGAGGGCGAAAGTGAAATAGCCGAGGGAGGGGCCGTGGTGCTCGTTCGGGTCGTATTTGAAGGGGCCGTATAATTTGGCGAGCCGGGCATCCCAGAGTTGGCCGAATTTGATGCCGTTGACCGCCTCATCATTGTGCATGGGGCGCCGGCCGAGCACTGGGCCGCGCAAGGCCGCGGCCACGACGGCCGCAAACAGCAAACCAAAGAGTATCCAACGGCGGGTCATTCCGCCTTGGAAGCGGCGGCGAGGTGGAGGGCGGGATTCTGAGCGGCTGAGGCGACGGCAGGGGCGCGGCCGTAAATCTCGATTTCGGTGTACTCGTTCATCGCGCTCTCGGTGCTGCCCTTGGAGTAAAAGCGGAAGTAGCGGGCCTTGGCGCCCTTGGCATCAATGAGCTTGCCTTCGTTGGTCTCGAAGTACTCGCGGTCGGTGCCCACGCCCAGGCCGGAGGTGTTGTCCTGGTCGTTGTTGAACAGAGTGCGGACGTTCTGGATGAAGTCGGGGTCGTCAGCGGTCTGGACGACGACATCGTGATAGACCTTGGCGGTATTGTGGGCGTGCCAGATGACAATGGCAAAGGTCTCGTAAACGCTGCCCAGGTCCAATTGCACCCATTGGGTGCCCTTGCGCAGGAAGATGATGCTGTCGTCCGAGGCGTCCTTGTTGCCGTCGGTAATTTTGGCCAGCATGTCCGCGGGGGCGTTCTTGTCGCTGCAGGTCAGCTTGGCGCCAGGGGCAACGTTCTTGAGGCCGGGCGGGACCATCATCGGCGGACGCGGCTTGTCGGAGATCGGCTCGACGTTGGTGACGATGAGGTCTTTGGGCGTTCCCTTGAAGGCGGCGGCAGGAAGGTCGAGCATCAGGGGCACGAGGTTGCCCGCTTTGGCATCCGCCGGTTTTGCCTGGGCGGCACTTTCGGGGTCTTTGGGAGCTGCGGGGGCGCAAGCCAGCCCGCCAAAGGTGAGACCAGCAAACAAGAACAGCGATAAACGCCATCCCAACAAGTTGCGAAATGTTTTCATCATTTTCTTCTTTCTACTGACCACTGAGCATAGCGGAGTCAATTGCCGGCGACAAGCCCGAACCGATGAGCAGACGAAACGGGCAGCCGGCTTATTCGAGAGGCCCCGAATCATTAGCCTGGTGAAGAAAAATGCAATTTTAGGTGAAAAAGGGCTTGACAGAATATCACCTATATGGTGATATTGTGCCATGCCGCTCTTTACAAAGCGAAAAACCAAGCTGCACATCCAGTTGACCAACTCCGACCAGGCCACGGCCCACGGAGGCCAAGTCCTCGTCGACGCGCTCTGCCGCCGCGCCGGCCTTTGGGAGCGCATCCACAACGAGCCCTCGCTGGAGGTGCGCAAACGCACCGGCGCCGGTTTCTCCCCCGTGGCCAACATCGCCCAGATCATCTTTACTCTGACCAGCGGCGGGGCTTCTCTGGCCGACGCCGAGCGCATGGGCAAGGACCGGGTGCTGACGAGTCTGGTGGGCCTGGAGAAGGGAGCCGACGAGACCACGCTGGGGGAGTGGTTGCGGGCCCAGACCCCGGAGAGCGTCCGGGCTCTGCATCGCATCAATGCCGAGTTTGTGGACTGGTCCAGCCAGCAGGCCAAGCCGGGGCGTTGGTTGCACGGCGGAGAGGTGGAGAACTTTTTCGACGACACGGAAATCGAGTTGGAAGGACACAAGTTCGAGGCGGCGCGCATCAACTACAACGGCGACTGGGCCCTGAGTTGGCAGACCCTCTGGTTTGGCCCCTGGCTGCTGGATGGCATCCTGGACGGGGCGACCGACGTGAGCGAGCACATGAAGGTGCTTCTGGACGAGCATCAACACCGTTGGGCCGAGCGGCCAAACTACTTCTACGCCGACAGTGGTTCGAGCGCGGGCAAGTTCCTCAACCGGATTGAACAGGGGCAGTTTAGCCGTTGGAGTGTCAGTTACAACAAGTGGACCGATAAGCTGGACAAGTTGGCGGCCGAGTTGCCCGAGAGCCAATGGATCCCCATGCCGCCGGCGGGCCAAGCGCAGGAACAATATACCTGGGTCAAGCATCAGCCCGGAGAGTGCGCGCAGGTGCAGAAGTTTGCCACGGTACGCTGGAAGAAGGACGGCGACTTGATGTGGCGCTACGCTTACGTGGCCTGCCGAGCCGGGGAAAAGGACACGCCGCAAGCGGTCTTTGAGCGGCATCGCCTCAAGGGGGCCAAGGAGCAGGGCTTCAGCGACGTGCTCAGTGGCCTGGATTTGCACCATCCCCCTTGCCTGGACCTCATCGCCGATCAGGCCTTTTACGCCGTTGGGATGCTGGCCCACAACCTGTTGGTGAGCCTCAAAGTGCTGGACCTGCCTGATGAGGCGCAGGGTTGGCGGGTCCCCACCATCATTCGGCATCTGTTGACCGTGCCGGTCAGTGTGAGTCGGCACGCCCGCTATGAAGTGGCGCGCATCTGCGTGCCGGCGGGTTGGCTGCGGTGGTGGAGGCTCTTTGTGGACAAGTGGCTGCCCAAGCGCAAGGTCGGTCGGCCGGTACTGGAGGTGGTGGACTCGGGCTAGCGGAAAACCTTCAGTCCAACTGCTGCAACTCGTCCGGCTGACGGGGAAGGTAGGGGTGTGCCCGCGCATTGCCCAGCAAGCGGGCGGACCGGCTGATCGCGTCATTCCACGACCAAAACTGCCTTCGGGAGGGACAAAGAGGTGCGACCCCGGCGTGTTCCGCTCCGAGATTAGCCAGCGGTCCCGGGACTCTCGTCAGCCGTACGACGTGCCGCGGCCTTGGCTAAGGATTCGGGAGAGGCAGGGATCGTTCAGTTGGGCTTGACTCCGGGCTGCGGGTGTGCGTTATGGAGACAACAATAGTGAAAAATGAGCACGACCAATAACCGATTCTGCGCTGCCCGCGCCCGCGTCGAAAAGAGCAATTTCCCGTCAGCCTCAGCAGTCCTGTGGAGTGCGGTCCTGGCACTCATGCTGGCGGGGACCCGCGCGCAGGCAGCGCCGGGCGAGCAACCGGCCAATGAGAAGGAGCGGAGCATCGTGGCGGTGTTTCGGCTCGATGGCCCGCTGACCGAGGTGCCGGCGGGGGAAGCTTTCCCGATGTTTGGTCCGCCCGGAACCTCCTTGCAAGAGTTGGTGGCGCGCCTGGGCAAGGCTATGGATGACTCGGCCGTCAAGGCGGTGGTCATCCTGCCCGAATCCGGGACGCTGGGCTCGGCGCAGGTGGAGGAATTGCGCGCGGCGATGTCCCTGGTTCGGAGCCACGGCAAGGAGGTCTATGTCCACGCCGAGTCGCTGTTCATGGGGCAGTATGTGCTGGCTTGCGGCGCCTCGCGGATCAGCGTCGTGCCCACCGGCCTGGTGCTGGTGCCCGGTCTGCACGGCAGTTCGTTGCACGTGCGCGGCCTGTTGGACAAGATCGGCGTCAAACCCGACTTTCTGACCGAAGGGGCCTACAAGAGCGCGGCGGAACTGTTTATGCGCGAGCAACCCAGCCCCGAGGCCGACGAGATGATGAATTGGCTGATGGACAGTTGGTACGGCAGCTTCAAGGATCTCATTGCCCAGGGCCGAAAGGCGGACGCCGGCAAGGTCCAGGGTTGGCTGGACAGCGGGCTATTCACCGCCGAGCAAGCCAAGACCTCCGGCTTGATCGATGCGGTCGAGCAACACCAGGACTTTGAAGCGATGCTCAAGGAGCGGTACGGCAAAGACACCGTCTTCGACAAGAAATACGGACGCAAGACCCAACCCGAGGTGGATTTCTCCTCGCCGTTCGCCATGTTCAAGATTTTTGGGGAGCTCCTGCACGGGCCCCAGAAAAAGGCCGGGGCCAAGCCGGCCGTTGGGATCGTGTACGTGGACGGCCCGATCATGACCGGAAAAGGCACGCCCACCCCGTTCGGGACCGGGCTGGTGGCGTTCGGCACCGAGGTGCGAGAGGCGTTGGAAAAGGCGGGGGCGGATGATTCGATCAAGGCGGTCGTGTTGCGGGTCAATTCCCCCGGAGGGTCGGCCGCGGCCAGCGAGATCATTCTCGACGCGACCAAGAGGGTGAAGGCCAAAAAGCCGTTCGTGGTGTCGATGGGGGACGTGGCCGGCAGCGGGGGGTATTATGTGGCCTGCGCCGCCAACACCATTTTCGCCGATGCGACAACCCTGACCGCCTCGATCGGCGTCGTCGCGGGGAAACTCGCCACGACCGAGATGTGGAAGAAGATAGGCATCACGTTCAAAGACTACAAACGCGGACAGAACGCCGGCATCCTTTCGAGCGATGATGTATTCACGGAGAGCGAGCGCGCCCGGATGCGGCTTTTCATGGATGAGGTCTATGGCGGCTTCAAGAACCATGTGACCGAGATTCGGGGCAAGCGTCTCAAGAAACCGATCGAGGACCTGGCCGGCGGCCGGGTCTATACGGGCAAACAGGCGCTGGAGCTGGGCCTGGTGGACCGCTTGGGGACCATGAGCGAGGCGGTCGTCTTCGTGGCCGAGCAGGCGAAGATCAAGGACTACGAGGTGCGCGTAATACCCGAGCCCAAGAATTTCCTGGAACAGTTGATGGAGCAGCTTTCCGGCGACAAAGATGAGACGGGCCACGTCGGGGTCGCGGCCGGTGAGGATACCCTGCTCAAGCTGGCGGCCTCCTGTATGCAGGGCCTCGACCCCCGGCGCGCCGCCGCCGTGGCGTCGGTCCTGCGCCGGCTCGAGGTTCTGCAAAAGGAAGGCGTGGTGCTGACGATGCCTGAGATTCTGCCGCAAGAATGAACTTTGGGGTCGGATCTAAACTTTTTTACATTTCCCTCTCGTTGCCCTGGTGTTTTGTCTTGGAATATGCGGGGGTCAACGCATAATTGCGGCATGACCGTCTCCGATCAGTCGAGTAGTGTGCCGACCCAGAGTGTGCCCGGGCTGCAACGGCCACCGACGGGTCCGGACTGGCGAAGAGTGCTTCACCAGTTGAACAATATTTTTGCGAGCATCCATTCCAGCCTCGACTTGGCCTTGGCTCATGCAGGACAGCCCCAAGCCCGGGCGTTCCTGATGCAAGCCCAAAGCAGCGCCAGGCAGGGGGCGCTGCTGGTGAATGAACTGCGGTTTAGCGGCCAGGAATCGGGGGGCGGCGAGTCGGTTTCCCCAACCCAGGAAGTCAAGCCTGACCGGTCTGCGGAAGGGTTTGGGGCGGCTGAGCCGGCTTCGCTGGAGGGTTCTGAGCGCATCCTCGTGGTCGAGGACGATGAATCGGTCAGGCTCCTGCTCCGGGCGGTGCTGACTTACCGGGGTTATGAGGTGACCGAGGCCTGCGACGGGGAGGCATGCGGTGAAGCTCTTTCGGGAGAAGGGTCCGTTTGACCTGGTCATTCTCGACCAGGCCATGCCGAAACTGGGCGGGCGGGCCGCTTTGGAGCAAATTCGGGCGGTGGATGCGAGGGTTGGAGCCCTGGGCCTGAGCGGGCTGCTTCCGGAATACGACCAGAGCGCCCAAGCCGGAGCCACGCACGGGTTCGATGCGCAGTTGAGCAAACCGTTCGACAACACGGAACTGGTGGCGCTGGTGCGCCGGCTCCTGAATGCGCGGGCGCAGCGGCAGAATGAAGCCGCCAATAGCCACAGCGCAGAGGCCCAACCGAGGCCTCCGGGGAATTAATGGAGGATGCTTGAGCATAAAACGGACTCCGCTCTTTGCCGCTCACCAGAGACTGGGCGGGAAACTGATTGAATTTGGCGGTTGGGAGATGCCGGTGCAGTACAGCAGCATCACCGAGGAGCACCTGGCCGTGCGCCAGGCTGCGGGCTTGTTCGACATCTCGCACATGGGCGAGGTTTGGGTTGAGGGGCCCCAGGCGGAGGCCTTTTTGAACCAGGTCCTGACCAATGACCTGCGCAAGCTGGCGCCCGGCCAGGGCCAATACACGCTGATGTGCAACGAACAGGGCGGAGTGATTGACGACCTTTACGCTTACCGCCTCGGCCCGGATGAATACCTGCTGGTCATCAACGCTTCGCGCATTCCCAACGATGTGGCCTGGCTCGAGCGGCAGTTGTCCCGGTTCGGCCCCCGCGCCGGCGTCAGGCTCCGGGACGCCTCTGAGGCGACGGGCGCGCTGGCTGTGCAAGGACCCCGAGTGGCCGCGTTCATCAACCGAGGTTTTCCCGGCCCATTCACCGGCGGCGCCGCCGTTGGGCTCCCCACGGACCTGAAGAAGAATCAGGCGGCGCGGACGCAGTTCGCCGGGCGCCAGGTCTGGGTTTCCCGCACGGGTTATACCGGGGAGGACGGGTTCGAGATCGTGGCCCCGGGCGAGGTCATCGAAGCCATTTGGAATCGGCTTTTGGAGTTAGGGCGGCCGCACGGGCTGAAACCGGCGGGGCTGGGGGCGCGCGACACGCTGCGCACCGAGGTGTGCTACCCGCTCTACGGCCACGAACTGAACGAAACCACCACTGCCCTGGAGGCTGGGCTGGGCTTCTTTGTGGCGCTGACCAAGGGCGAGTTTATCGGCCGGGCGGTGCTGGCCGAGCAAAAGCTCAAAGGCGTCAGCCGGAGGCTTGTTGCCTTCAAGATGGCCGGCAAATCTGCGCCGCCGCGGCCCGGCTACGCGATTTGGAGCCAGGGCAGGGCAGGGGAGAGAATTGGCGAGGTGGCCAGCGGCACCCAAAGCCCGTCCCTGGGCATCGGCCTGGGCATGGCTTGCCTGCCGTCCCCATTTGCAGCGCCCCAGACACCGCTGGGGATCGAAATCCGCGGCCAGCGGGCGGCAGCCCTGGTGGTGCCTAAACCGTTTTACCGAAGACCTGATTGACGAGCAATTACCTCATTTCTATATGGCGAATGTTCCCTTGGATTTAAGATACACGAAGTCACACGAATGGGTGCGGCTGTCCGGTGACGTGGCGACAGTCGGCATCACTGACCATGCGCAGCATGAATTGACCGACGTTGTTTACGTCGAACTGCCGGCGCCGGGCCGGCAGGTCAAAGCCGGCGCGGCGTGCGCCGTTGTTGAATCCGTCAAGACCGCCAGCGACCTCTACTCGCCACTCAGCGGGGAGATTATCGAGGTGAACAGAGCCGTGGCGGAAAACCCGGCCCTGGTCAACACCGAGCCCTACGCCGGAGGCTGGATTTGGAAGATTAAGGTTTCCCGTCCGGAAGAGTTGAACACCTTGCTCAGCGCCGAGCAGTACCTCGGCCTCATCGGCGGCGGATGACCACGGGCCACGGTCCACGGTCCAGAGTCCACTTTGGAGGGTGGGGCCATGAAATATCGGGGCCAGCCGTACTCTGCATTTGAAAATTGGGCAAACCTCTAGCAGAGTAAGGGTGTGAAACCGAAACGGATTCGCCTTTTTATCAAACCGTACTGCGGGTGGTGCCAGAAAGCGGTGCGCTGGCTCGATGATCATGGCGTGGAGTATGAGAAGATTGATGTCATTGGGGACGAGGCTGCATACGACGAGATGATCCGGCTTTCGGGCCAGGACCTGGCGCCGGTACTCGAGGTGGAAGGCCAAGTCCTGGCGGACTTCGGTCCGGACCAACTCGCTGAATTCTGGAAGACACTGGAGAAGAAGGATGGCCGGGTCGAATCTCGCTGAACCCGGGGCCCGTCCCCGGCTCCCGGAATGGCTCCGCATCCGGCTGCCGACGAGCGACCGTTTTGCCCGGACGCGGGCGCTGCTCGGGGAGCTCAAGCTGCACACCGTATGCGAGAGCGCCCGCTGTCCCAACCACTGGGAGTGTTGGGAGAAGGGCACGGCCACGTTCATGATCGGAGGAGACCGCTGCACGCGGGCTTGCCGTTTTTGCGCGGTCACCACCGCCAAACCCCTGCCGCTGGACCCTGCAAGAACCGGCGCGCGTGGCCGAGGCAACGCGGCGGATGGGTCTGAGGCACGTCGTCATCACCGCGGTAGCGCGCGACGATTTGCCCGACGGCGGGGCGGGCCATTTTGCCAGGACGATGCAGGCGGTGCGGGCGCTCAATGCCGGGATTGTCATCGAGGTGCTGACGCCCGACTTCAAGGACAACGACGCGGCCATCGAGGCTGTGTTGTCCGGGAAGCCGGACATCTTCAATCACAACCTCGAGACCGTGCGCCGTCTGACCCCGGCGGTTCGTTCCCGCGCCACCTACGAGCGTTCATTGCGGGTGCTGGGCAAAGTGAAGGCTAAACGCGGCCAGAGCCTCTACACCAAGTCCGGCCTTATGCTCGGTCTGGGCGAGACGGAGGCCGAAGTGCATAGCGCCCTGGCGGACCTGCGCCGCGTTGGCTGCGACCTGCTTACCTTGGGCCAGTATCTTCAGCCCTCGGTTGCGCACCTCCCCGTCCTGGAATTCATAACCCCGGCCCAATTCGAGGCTTACGGCCAGCGCGCCCGGGCCATGGGCTTCGTCCACGTCGCCAGCGGTCCGATGGTCCGCAGCTCTTACCATGCCGACGAATTCAATGCGGATCAGAACGGCGCAGCCGTAACCAACCGCCTCGACCCTGATTTTTGAGCCACAGATTGCACAGATTGCACAGATGGGAATTCTCTTCTGTGTAATCTGTGAAATCTGTGGCTCAAGATTCTTCGCAGCCGGCGAGCAAACTGGGCAATTGGGGCAAGGGCTCAATTTGCAGCCAAGCGTGGGCATTTTCCTTTGCGTCCTTGGGGTCTGGGCGTGAGGCCGTCAGAGGCCTTTGTTGCGCTCGCGGCGGCTGGTCCTCTGCGCCAGGAAATCGAGAATCACCCGCTGGATTTGGGCGGCAACTTTTTCGGGCGGTTGGGCGGCATCGATGACGCGACCGTTGGCCAGGCCCCGGACCAAGTCGAGGTAGGCCATCCGCTGGCGTTGGGTCTCGGCCGGGGGCACTTCCTGCTTTCGGCTTTGGAGCACGTCCACCGGGGCGTCGAGCAACAGGACCAGGTCGGGCTTGGCCAGGAGGCGATAGCCCAGCCCGACCAGGCATGGGGGGACCCGCAGGCGATAGCGGCGCTGGTCCACAAAGAAATCGTAGTAAAACCTGTCAATCAGGACCAAGCCGCCGCGGAAGGCTGCCGGTTGGACGGACCAGGGCCAGCCGAAGAAGAACTCGAAGCCAGTGAAAGCCGAAAAAGAGCAGTGAAACGAGGGTATTTCGAGGCGGTTTGGCGTGGGGGTCGGTGATCGGGCCGCGCGCCGCCCTGCGCCTGGCCGAGAACAAAGGCGGTTTCCAGTGAAACTCGCGTCCCTGTTGCGGGCTGAACGTGGCGCGGAGTCCCTCGATGATGGCTGGGGCGGCGGTTGACTTTCCGCTCCCGTCCGCGCCGCAGAGGGCCACGGTCAAACCGGGAGGCTGCACGGCGCGCCGGGCGAATCGGGCGGTCTCCGCCAGGAGCGAGACAGCCGCCTGCCAGGGGCGCCGAGCCGCCTGCCGCAAGATCAAAGCCCGGCGCAAGGCGCGAGAGCGGGCCTCGATTTCCGTCCATTTTTCCGCCGCGGCTGCGGCGACGAGAAACTGCGCAGGAGCGGCGCCCCAAGTCCGGGCCAGCAACTCGAGGGCCTCGGCTGACTCGGCCCGAAATGCAGCGGCAATGGAGGGACGGTATTTTTCCTTGACCTTCCCGTTGTAAAGCAGGTTCTCGAGCAGGTTCGCGGCGGCTTCATGAACGGGGTGCGGGACGGCGAACGACCCTCGATCCACTTGGCGGTCGAGGAGGGCCCGGCAATCCAGAAAATCAAGTCCGCGCCACTGAAAGGCGGTGTAGAGATCGAAATGGGCCTGGGCATTGGACCGGAGGCCGGACAGGTAAAGGGCCAGGGTGGCGGCAAACTCGCAGCGGTTATGCAGGCGAAAACCGGCGGCGCGGGCAGCCGCCAGCAAGGAGGCCTCCGCCGCGCCAAGCTGCGCCGGGCCAACCAGCACATTGATGTCGTTGGCGGTGAAATGCGGCAGCCCTTGGTAATTGCGGAGGACCAGGAAACGGATGCCGGCCTGTTGCCAGGCGCCGAGGACGGCAGTCACTAACGGGCTGATTTCCTGTGGCTCAGACATGCCTTGGGTTCAACGTCTCTTCCAGAAGGAAGTCGGACGGGCCACGTGGCGGGTCACGCGCCGGGCAGGCTCCGCCAGGGTATAGAGGGAATAATCGAACGGCCTTTGAAAAGGCGCGCCGCGCAGGGTCAGCCGGAGCCGATATTGGAGGAGGAAGGCAGGTTTGAGCAGCTTGGCCCAGGGCGGGGCCATCTGCCACTTGAGTTGGCGCTCCCGAAGGGCGTTGGGCTTGAGGTTCATGTTTTGTCCCGTGTCCGTGAAGACCGAGGTGAAGCCGGGCAGGACGGCGAAGCGAACGCCGCGCCGGACCATTTCGGTGACCCAAAAGCAATCCCCCACGTCGAGCCATTGGGTATCGAAGTAGAGACCCATTTCCTGGACCACGCGCCGCCGCACGAACAAGGCGCAGGTCATGACCGGAAACCGCACCCAGAGTCCGTGCTTTCGCGGAATGAGCGAATAACGGTGGCAAATATAGGCGCCGGCAGGATCGGTGACGATGGTGTCTGAGACGACGGCATCGACCGCCGGATGAGTGATGAAGAAGTCGTGGACGGCCTGCAAGGCCCCCGGCAGATACTGCTCGTCGCAATTCAGGTAGGCCAGCACCTCGCCCGTGGACCGCCTGAATCCGCGGTTCACGGCGTCATACATCCCCTGGTCCTTCTCGATGAAGGCCTTGACTCGCGGGTCCTTGCGCAGCCACTTCTGCGTGCCATCGTCCGAACAGGAATCCTGCACAATGTGCTCGACCTTCATCCCCTCCTGATCGGCCACGGAGGCAATGCAGAGGCGCAACCACTGCGAGCTGCGGAAACTGGGAGTAATGATGGATAATTGCATCACCACCAGGCATTGGCCGGATTGGGCGCGACTTGCCAAAACGGATCGCTGTCCGGCAGCGTCGGGAACCTGTATCCGACCGAGTGGCCATCGCCGAATAGCATGACGACCAGGCTCTTGCCCCGGTAGTTGTGCCAGACGCTGTCTGGGGAGGACCAACCCCGGTTGTGGTGCCAGATCCAGTCTCCGAGGATGATCTTTTTGGTCGGGCTGAGGGCAATTTCGGCGGCGGTTATCGAGGCGCCACTGTAAGCGGTAACGGCCTCGCCGGAATCTCCGAACACTCGCTTGGTGCGCATGAAGTCGATCGCCCATTCGATCAAGTAACTGGTGCCGTACTGGGCCCAGCAGTTGGTGCAGGTGAAACCGACAAACTCCGGGCCGTCGACGTCACCTTTGTCGGCCGGGCAGTCGAAGACACTGGGGTTGCCTTGGTAGCCCCAGAGCGGCCGGTTAGTCGCCCAGGTCCATTGATCGTAATGGCCATTCTGCCCGCCCAACGCGTCCCAGTCCGCGCACCGAGGCATGGTGTCCTTAGAGTCCATCAGGTAGCAGGCCAGGGCGACACCGATCTGGCGCGTGTTGCTCAGACATTGGGTCTGTTTGGCCTTGGCCTTGGCCCGGGCCAACGAGGGCAGGAGCAGGGCGGCCAGGATGGCGATGATGGCGATGACGACCAATAACTCGATTAGGGTGAAGGCGGGGCGAGGCGAACGGATGACGGCGAGCGATAGGAAATTGCTTTTTTGCGGGCTGCACCTCATTGACGCTGGGCAGGCGATGGAGAATTGGTTTGCGCTCGCGCTCATCGTAGGTCCGATGCTGGCGGACGGGAAGGGGGGTGTCAAGCCTTAATGGCGCGTGCGAAACGCAAATCCCCATCCGTTCCTCATTCGACACTCGCGCTTCGGACTCCCCAATGTAATGAATGCACCCTTGTTTCTTCCGGCGGTTTGAACTAGTACAGCCCGGCGTAAGTTCGTGAGGAGGTCGGCGCGTCAAGACGAGGAATTGGGAGCCGTGGCTGGCAATGGAGGTCGTTTGGAGAGGTCATTCCCACCGGAAGGCTTGAGGGCCCCGGAAAGCGTCACGCTCAAAGGTGGACCTTGGGCGCGAGTCCGTTTTTGGAGCCGCTGGTGCGTGGGGATGGCGGTTTTGTCAGCCAGAGGCAATGCTGTTCCGCTTCACGCTTTTCTGGGAGAAAAGTATCTTGATAATCAAGGAGGTTCGACAAAGGCGTATCAAGATAGTCGAGGAAGCTGGTGGCTTGGGTAAGGGGCGGAGAGGCGGATGCTGCGCGGCACACCCCTGCGGCGGGGCGAGAGGCCGTTTTGGCGAAGGGATGGGCTCAGAACAGGAAGGCCTCTTCGCGGCGGTCCGGTGGCAGGCGCAAACGCATTTGTGGCGAACGCCGGGCGCGTTTGATGGATAGCTCCAAGACCAGCATAGCCTGATCGAGGCGGCAGTCGCAGAGTTGAGGCGCTCGGCCCAGCGCTTCGGCGACGAGGCGGTGAGCGATTTCAAGCTTTTCGAGGATGGAAAGGTCCAGTGGCATAGGCTCTTTAGCG
>CAVQND010000001.1:0-440951 GCA_963713735.1 uncultured bacterium | reverse complement strand
CTGGCAAAAGACGCCCCAAGCGGCTTGGTGGGTTGACTACCGGGGGCTTCACCTGGGCCGAACTCACCGGCGAATTCCTGAACACCCCGGCGGGCACCTCCAACCATATCGCCAACTGCGACGGCAACCAGGCGCTCTTCTTATTCGCCGACCCGCAGGTCGGCATCTTCCAGGACTACGACTCGACTGACTGGACCAACAGCGTCCCGACGCATGCCTTCGACGCCACTTTCGAGGCGGGCAAGTCTTATCGTTTGGTGGTCGGGGTGATCGGCGGCGGGGGTGGACATGACGCACGGCGCCAGTTTGGAGGCTCGGCCTGTATTATCGGGACGCCGCGAGCAACCAGGTGGTGGTCGCGGCCACCAACATCGTCTATTCCAGCGCGCTCTTTCCCAATACCACCAATTTCATTGATTTCAGCGCGCAACTCCACACCGTGCAGGCGGGCGATCCCTGGGCTGGCCGCCATATCGGCATCTTGTTGTTGTCCACGGTCGGCTTTGATCTGGTGGGGGGATATTGGGATTTGGACAATGTCCGGCTGACTTCGGCCAGCGCCCCGGTTTTGTCGGGCCGCACGGTCACCAACGGCCAGTTTGCCTTCACGCTGCAAAGCGACCCGGGGGCCGCTTGCGAAGTCCTGGCCGCAGCCAACCTGTCGCTGCCGGCATCTCAATGGACGAGCCTGGGCACCGTAACCAACCTCACGGGCTGCATGATCTTCATGGACAACACGGCGAATGCCGGCGGGCGGTTTTACCTGGCGCGCCTGGTGGATTAGCCGGAGCGGCGGATGCAGACGACTTCCCATCGGCGGAACGCGGCGCGGGCCTTCACGCTTACAGAATTGCTGGTAGTGATCTCGATCATCGCGATGCTGGCGGCCTTGCTGTTGCCGGCGCTGGCTTCCGCGCGGGCGCCGGCAAGCGCGCGGCCTGCCTGTCGAACCTGCACCAAATCGGCATTGCCGTGCGCTCTTACGCCAGCGACAACGGGGGCCGGATTCCCTACGGTCCCAAAGCCCCGCCGTTCATCAGCCCGGAGGATTTCTACCCTTCGACCGGGGCGCCGACGAGCTTGATTTCCCTGTACAACGGCTCGCCGGTCGGTTTGGGGTTGCTGCTGGCGCAATACCTGGCCAGCCAGCCCAAGGTCCTGTTTTGTCCCGCCGCCGACCAGCCCCTGGACTCCGCCGCGCAACTCGCCTTGGTGGGCATCGGCCAAGCCCAGTGCAGCTACTATTACCGGCACGCCGGGGTGACCCAGTTGTTCGATACGCCCGGCACCAATGCCACGCCGGCGCACCTTCAGCTCGACAACCTGGGGAACAACCGCAATGGCCTGCCCATACGCGCCTTGGCCCTGGACACCCAGTTCCTTTGTCCGCCGCAGTTGGCGGCTTACAACGTAAAGCCCAGCACCCACCACCGGCAGCGGTCCGCCGATGTCCTCTTCGCCGATGGCCACGCCCTGGCGCGCTCCAACCACGATGGCCGTTTCACTGTGAACGTGAGCGATTACTCCCAGGTGCTCATGGGTTTCGACCTGATCCTCAAGGTCTTCGAACAGGCCGACACTCAGCCCTGAAAGGAACGGGGGGGGGAGCCAACCAGGAGGGCACGCCCTTCCCGCCTCCACCGACCTTGCAAATCTTCCGATTATAGTTGACTTTTCCGGGAAATCTGGCATGGTTAATGCGCTCGACCATTTCAGAGCTGAAAATGAAAACGCTGAAAAACTGTTCATTTTTCTCGGGTCTTGTCTTGTTGTCTCGACGGCCATCTCGGCCAGGGCGCAGACGTTTGATCTCTCGTGGTTTTCCATCGATGGCGGGGGCGGGACCAGCAGCGGAGGGGCTTATTCGGTGACCGGCACCATCGGCCAGCCGGATGCCGGCGTGCTCAGCGGCGGCAATTACACCCTCGTGGGAGGCTTTTTGAGCGCCATCGCCGCCGCGCCCAGCACTCCCTCGAGTCCGCAGGTTTCGGTTTCTGTCTTGGGGAAAAACGTCATCATCTCGTGGCCCTCACCCTCGACCGGCTTTACCCTCCAGGAGAACACCAGCCTGAACCCGGCCACCTGGCAAGCGGTGCAGCAAACCATCCACGACAACGGCACGACCGTGAGCCTCATCCTCACCGCACCCGCCGGGAACATGTTCTATCGGCTCAAGTACTGAATTCATCCTTGCCCGTCATGGCGGCGATGGTTGCCAGGGCATTGCCTTCCAAGCGATTATTGACGAAGACGAACGTGGTGCGTTTGGGACCGGCGGTCTGGCCTTCGGCAATCAGCGCCCGGCCTGCCGCCCGGGCCTCCGGATTTTCTTCCTTAATCGAGTCGTAAGGCTCGAAGGTCTGGACGGCCTGCTCATATTTGCGGCCGGGCTTCAACAGGAACCGGGCGGCCACCAGGCCGGGGTGGGTGCGGCTGCCGGGCAGGGCCATCTGCTCGCTGACGCTCGGCATGGCCTCCCAGGAATTGAACACGTGGGCGACCCGGTGGCGCGCCAGGCAGGCGAAGTAGTCGGGCCTGAGCCAGGCCCGGTTCCGCAATTCCACCGCGTAGGGCCATCCTTGGGCAAGCGGCCCAGGAACCTGTCCAGGTCGGAGGCGAAGTCCCGGCCATGCTGATAGTCCGCCGGATAAAACCGTGAGAACTCGAACATAAGCAGGCCGACATGGGGGCGAATCGACTCGCACGGGCGCAGGAACGAGGCTGCGAACAAGTCCGCGTTCAGGAAATGCTCGTTGGGTTTGCCCGCGCGCTGGCCGAAGCGGGGGAGATTGGGGAATCTTTTGAGCGTGATTGCATCCGTCACCTTGAAGCCGAAGAGGAAATCCCCGGGCACCTGGGCCGCCAGACCCTCCAACGAACGCTCAGTGGGAAAGGTGTAATAGGCGGCATCAACGCAGACCGTTTTGAACACCTCGGCATATTCGCTCAGGCAATCCCTTCTGAAACGGCTCTCGGCGAACCGCCCGCGCCATTCATAACGCGCCCGGTCGTAAAGCAGGCCGCACCAGCCCGGGTATTTCCAGGAAGAAGTGCCGATGAAGACACCTTGCCGCGCCAGTGCTGCCGCCCGCTCCTGCAATTGCTCCCGGCTGAATTCCACATCCAACTTATAGGCCAGGCCGGGGCTGTGGTAAAGCCCTTAGGGCTCCGGTCGCGGCCGGACGCGCAGGCCGTAGGGTTCGGGCGCGGTGGCGAACGAGAGCAGGCCCCGGTTGGTGGCGACGCCGAGGTAGGGGTCGTCGGTGATGAGAATATTGCCGTCCAGGTCGAGATAATCGCAGAGTTCGGCCAGGTGAGCGGCGGCGCTGATGAGGATGCTGGTCTCGATCATGCAACCGAGCATGGTTTTGAGGCCGGCTTTGCGGGCGGCCTGGAGGGCGTCGAAGCCGCCGCTGATGCCGCCGGTCTTGACGAGCTTCACGTTAACGCCGTGGAAACACTCGGCGGCCTGGGCGGCATCTCCGGCGTGGTGGTAGGATTCGTCGCCGAAGACAGGCAAGGGCGAGCGTTGTTTGAGCCAGACCCAGTCCTTGAGGGGCGCGGCGGCGGGCATGGGTTGCTCGACGAATTCGATGTGGCCGTCCTGGGCGAGCCACTGGATCATCTCCAGGGCCTGTTCCTTTGTTTTCCAGCCTTCATTGCCGTCCACGCGCAAGGTCTTTGCCCGGGGCGGCCTCGCGCAGGGCCTGCAGGTTCTCTTTGTCGCCGGCCACGCCGACCTTCATTTTGAGGAGCGGGCAGGGCTCGGCCTCGAGGACCTTTTTGCGGATAACCTCGGGCTTATCAATGCCGATGGTGAAAGTGGTGACGTGCTGGTTCTCGCGGAAGCCCAGGCCGAGCAGGTCATAAATCGGCTTTTGGGCGCGCTTGGCCGCCCCATCCAGCAAGGCGAGATTCAAGGCGCACTTGGCCGACATGTCGCGGGGCGAGATCGTCTCGAGGTATTGCATGCTCCCCTCAACGTCGTTGAAAGAGAGGCCGCGCGCGTCCACCTTCCGGAGAAAGGCCTCGACCGAGTCAACGGTTTCGCGGTAGCGCGAGAACGGGGCCGCTTCGCCGCGCCCCAGGGTGCCGTCGGCGCCAAGCAATTCGACGACGACCACTTTGGCAACGTCCGCGCCCGGGCCGCTCGCGATGGTCCAGGTGTGAGCGAGATGCAAATCCAACCGTTTGAAATTGAGTTTCACACGCACAACAAACCAGAAACCGGCCAGGACGCAATCAAAACGTGGAGCGTGTGGGTAGCCGCTGTTAATCTTAATCTTAATCCTAATCCCAATCCTGCTCCTAATCTCCTTCGGCATCCGGAGTGAGATGGGGAGCAAGATTAGGATTAGGATTAGGATTAGGATTAAGATTAAGATTAAGATTGGTGACAGTATAATATGCTTATGAGGACAATGACTGCCACTAAGGCGCCAGCGGTTTGGGCTGGGCTTTTTCCCACTCGTCGTGGCTGACGGCCTTGACCTGGTGCTCGAAGACAAAGGCGCCTTTTTTGTTGCCCACGACGATGTCAGGATATTTGGGGTTACTGACGAAGCCGGCCATGACCTGGGTGCCGACACCGGAGTCATCGTCCACCAGGAACGGAATGAAGTCGGCCTGGCCCTTGGCGGGGCGGACCAGTTTGAACCAGTAGAGGACCGCCGGGGCGCCATCGGACTCCGGGTCGGGGCCGTATTTGCCGTGGGCCCAAAAGCGTTTGCCGGTGACGATGTCTTTCAAGCCGTCGCCATCAATATCGATCAGGGCCAGGGAATGGCCTTGGGAGAACTGGACGCCATAGCGGTTTTTGGAGGCGTCTTTGTTCAGAATCAGGTGTTCGCGGAAGGTGATGTTGCCGTTCTCTTTGACTTGTTCGTACCAGGCCAGGCCGTAGCCATGGGCGCTGATGGAGGTGATGACGTCGTTCAAGCCGTCGCCATTGACATCATAGACTACCATCTGGGCGCCGCCGTCGCCAAAGTGGAAGGGGTGCTTGATCCAGACCGGGTCGCCCTCGAGGGATGCGGGCTGCTCCCACCAGCCGTCCTTTTCGAGGATATTGATGCGGCCATCGCCGTTGACATCGCCGCAGCCCAGGCCGTGCGTGTACCGCTGGTAGCTACCTTTGGGTGTAATCGGATGAAATTTCCAGGGCGCCGCCGGGTTCTTCCAGTCCGCCTGGGCGTAGCCGATGCAACCCTTGGAGCAGCAGAGGATTTCGGGCTTGCCGTCGCCGGTGATGTCCACGAAACCGGGCGATTCGTTATCCAGCTCATCGAAGATGACATGCCGCTGCCAATGGCCCTCGCGGCCCTTGGGGTTTTCGTACCACACGACTTCCTTGCCCGGGTAGCCATAGACGAGCACGTCGGCCCAACCGTCACCGTTGATATCGTAGGCGAAAGTCAGGAAGCAGTCGGCGTAGGCGTTGTTGGTGCCCAGGGCGCCCTCGAAGCCGGGGACCGTCTCGGGGCTGCCGTCCGGGCGGGTGCGTTTGAAGCTGGCATTGGCGGGCCAGATCTCATGCCGCAGCTTGAAATCAGGCCCTTCGTACCAGAAGGCGCCGGCAACCACGTCCACATTGCCGTCGTGGTTGAAGTCGGCAAAATCCGCGCCCTCGGCCCAGAACTGGTCGGTGAGGCGCACTTTCTTGAAGGTGTGGATGAGGTCCTGCGCTTGAGCGGGCGCGGGCAGGCAGGACAGGACCGCCGCAGCAAGTAGCATTCTGAACATAGACATATCCTTGGCATTTTTGGCGGGCGAGGTCAAGCAAGTTGGCAGACCGTCTCCAAGTCCGCCTCGCGGACCGCCAATTCAAAGGGCTGGGCCGCCTGGGGAGTCCGGGCGCGAATCCACTCCGCAAATTCAGCGGGGTGACCGCCCAAAAGCGCGCTCAAGCGTGCCTGTGCCTCCTGGAAAAGTTCCGGGGCTGCCCGGCAACGGGGTATGCTTGCGGCCTGAGGGCGCCGGTCATGGAACCAGCCGGCCGGCAGCCCCGCCAAGCCGCGTTGCGGATGCAGGGCACACCACAAGAGCCGGGCAAGCGCCGCTCGCGCGAAGACCGCCCCCGCCCCAAAGGGACCGCGGCAGAGCCAACCGTCCTCGAGCGCCGGCAGCCCCGCCAGGTCCAATCCCTGCTCTGTCTCTCTCCAGGCCAGGAACCGCGGCGGCCCGGTCCAGGTCCCTGCCCGGTTGAAGCGGGGGCGCAGGGTTCGCAGCAGCTCGGATTCGCGCGCCAGTGCGCAGGTCTTGTCGCGGCAGGTTTCGAGGTCGATGCGCGCCACCGACCGGAGCAATCGGAGGCGCCGGCGGTCGAGCCGATCCGGGTTGGCCACCCGATAGCTGCCCAACCGTTTGCGCAGGCTCTTGGCCTTGCCCACATAGAGCACCGCACCGGCCGCATCGCGCATCAAGTACACGCCGGGGCCCTCGGGGGCCTGGCGGAAGAACCGGCGGCCCAACCGCTCGACCAGCGGACGCGGATCCGGAATGAGCAGCAGTTGCATCTGAACCGACTTATTGCTTCGGAAAAAGGGTCAGACCATAATCTTGCACTTAGGGGTCCTTTCACTTTGGTTTTTCGCCTTTGGCTTTGCCTGCCAAATAGAGCTTGTTGTTGAGGCTCTTCCAGCTTCCCATGTGGAGTCGCTTGGCGATCTGACGAATCGTCAAGGTGGTTTCCCGCCTCAGTCGCATGGCCAGCGCCAGCTTCACCGGGTGGCTCTTGGCCTGCTCCTTGAGACCCTTTTCCTTCCAGTGCGAGCGCTTCGAACTTTTCGGCCAAGAGCCGCTCGGCTTTGGCCTCGGCACCTTCGTGGCGCAATTGGCCGGGATGGCGCTTTCCCAAGCGCGGCTGCATTCGCTCGAGCAGCCTGGCCTTGAATTGGCGGCTCCCCAGCAACCAGCCCCGCTGGAGCGGCTTGCATTCCCGCTGGTCGGTTTTCTAGGCGGCGCCGCTCCATCCGCCGCGCAAATTGCGCCCGTCCCGCAGCTGCTGTCCTTCCCAATCCCATGCTCCCCCAGCAAACGGTCCACCCGTATCCAGGCCGGACGATGCTCGGGCGCGGCCAGGTACCAGACCAAACTGCTCCACGGATAGTCCGGCAGGCGCTGTTGGGAGCCCCAAGAGCCTGGCCCGCACCGGGCTGAGATGGACATAGTCGCAGGCCGTGCGCAGATAGCCGTTGCCGCCGCCCTCCACAATGACCGCTTTGTAGCGCCCGCTGAACACGTGCCCGAGGAGCTTCCGCCGGCGATTGAGCCGGATGGTGTAACTGCTCAGGAGCCAGTGCATGCCGGCCACCAGATTGGCGTTGGGCGTCTCGACCACCAGGCGAAAATGGTCGCGCATCAGGCAGTAGGCATGAACCTGGAAACCGGTCTTCCGGCAGGTTTCCGCCAGCGTGTTGAGGAAGTCCTGCCGGTCCGCGTCATCCACGCAGATGCCCTGCTTGCGGTTGCCTCGGCTCATGACGTGATAAATGGCTCCAGGATATTCCATTCGGATTTGGCGCGGCATGCGGACTATCCTGCCAGCCTCCCCAGTTGGTGTCAATGTGAAAAGTTATGGTTTGACCCCTCTTTCGGAAGACCCTCTCTTTTCCGCGTATTCCGTGTTCCGCGGTTTCTCAAGAAAACACTTAGGCGGCGTAAATAAATAAAGGTATCAAGTTGGTTCACCCGTGAGGCTCGATGGTATAGTTCCACTCACCATGGAACTTGTTAGGCTTTAGGTTCACTTGCTTCATCTGCTCGCGTGAGACTTTTCTACCCGTCGGATACTTTCGACGATCCAGCCGGCAGGTCACCGTCAATCCTTTGGCCGTCGTTGTGCTGGCAATCAGGTTCACGACCGTCTGGTAATCTCGCAACGGTTCACCGCGCCAGTTGGACGAAATGAACGAAAAGAGTCGGTGTTCGATCTTGTTCCACTTGCTGGTGCCGGGCGGAAAGTGGCAGATGGAAAGGCACAGCCCACTTTTGTCGGCAAAGCCCTGCAACTCGAATTTCCAGAGTCGCAGCCGCCACCCATTGCTGCCTCCGCCATCGGCGGTGATCCACAGCGTCCGGACCGCAGGATAAAGTCTTCGCCCTTCAAAGCGCCACCACCCACGAATCGAGGCCACCGCAAAGGCCCCCGTGTCATGGTCGGTGCCCACGTTTACGAATCCGCTGTTGCGCCCCAAGTCATAGATGCCGTAGGGATAGGCGCGAGGCACCTCGGGACCCGGGAAGTCGTGCCCCTTGACCCGTTGCGGTTGTTTCGCCACACGCCATTGTTGGCCGCTATTGGCGTAGTTGCCCACCAGTTCCTTCTTCTTGGTGTCCACCGAAATGACCGGCTCCCCCGCCGCCAAGGCCCGCTTCACGCACCGGTTGATATGCCGAAATTGGGCGTCGCGGTCCGGGTGGTCCTCCCCTTCCTCCAGCTTCCGATTGCTCTGCAAACTGTAGTCCTGCTCGTGCAGCAGTTGGGCCACCCGCATGTGGCTCACCGGATGAGCTTGCTGGCTTAACTCCTCGGCCAGGGTCCGAGTGCTCTTGCAGACCCAGCGCAAGGGAGATTCCGGATCGCCGCGAGTTCCGCCCTCAATCAAATCGTCCAGCGCCGCCACCAGCCCGGAATCCAACACCGTGAGGTTCTTGCGTCCGGCGCCCGGGCGCCGGATGCGCTCCGCCAGCGAGGAGTCGCCCCGCTCGATTTCGCCAATACCCTTGAGGATGGCTTTGCGGGACAAGCCACAAGCCCGGTGAACCACGCAGACACCGCCATAACCCATCTGCATAGCTTCATTGGCGGCGGTAAGGCGCCGGGTCCGCTCATTTAGGAGTGGCCAAATGGCCCTGAACTTCTGCGTCAGCGCGGCAATAGCACTCATGTGCAGCTATCATACCACGATTCTCAGAAGTTGATACCTTTATTTATTTACGCCACCTTAGCCGAGGATTTGGGTCGCCCCGCGCCCCTTGACACCGCCGCGCTGCTGAACTTATGGTGCATACTGTTTCTGATTTATGAACATAAAGAAGGCGAGAATGTTTCGCGGCTTGGTGTTGATGGCGGTCGCCGTATTTGCGCTGCAAGTCCGGGGCGACACCAACCGGTATGCCGGCGGCAACTGGGCGTTCGTGGATTCAAAAAAGGTCCTCGAGGCCGCCGCCGAAATCACGCCGGCCAAATACCCGGATTGCGACGAGGCGACGGTCGAGAAGAAGATG
Organism: uncultured bacterium; assembly: GCA_963713735.1. GTDB lineage: Bacteria > Verrucomicrobiota > Verrucomicrobiia > Limisphaerales > UBA8199 > CAVQND01. Next base: position 431,723 of record CAVQND010000001.1, on the reverse strand, counting down.
GTGCGCGTCTATCGGCCGGACGGCACCGGCGAATGCCAGGATGAGACGTTTGTCAAGGTGCTGACCGAAAAGGGCAAGCGCGAACAACCGGACGCTTTCGTTCAGTTTCATGCTCCCCTATTCCACGGTCGAGGTGGTCAAGGCGGAGGTCCTGCGTCCCGGCGGCGAAGTCGTCCCGGTTGATGTCGCGGCGAACTCCAAGGAGACGATTGATGACAGCCAGATGCAGATGAACATCTACGACCCCAACATGCGGGTGCTGCGGGTGAGCATCCCGAAGCTGGAAATCGGCGACCTCCTCCACTCGATTGTGCGTCAGACCATCCAGCGTCCCATCATCCCCGGCGAATTTGCCGAGGAGAGCGTTTTTGAGGGCCGGGGCTACATCCGCCACCTCTCCTATGAAGCGCACACGCCGCTCGGAGCGCCCGCTGCAGCGCGTCGCTTTGAGGGACGAAGTGCCGGGCACCGTCCACTACTCCGAGCAGCCGGGCGAAGACAAAACGCTCATCCGGCGCTGGGAGGTCCGCAACGTGCCGCGCATGTTCGACGAACCGTCGATGCCGCCCTACGAGATGGTGTTGCAGCGGCTCTTCGTGAGCACTATCCCCGACTGGGCCCGGGTTTCCAAATGGTACTGGGAGCTGAGCCGCCCCCACCTCGAGGCCACCACGCCCGAAATGAAACAGACCGTCGAGTCGCTCATTGCCGGCTCCAAGACCGACCTCGATAAAGTCAAGGCGCTCTTCTATCACGTGTCCAAAAAAATCCGCTACATGGGCCTGACCCCGGAAAAAGACCGGCCCGGCTTTGAGCCGCACGACGTGCACGTGACTTTCGACAAGAAATACGGCGTGTGCCGCGACAAGGCGGCCTTGCTCGTCTCGATGCTGCGGATGTGCCGGGCTCAAGGCCTACCCGGTCCTGATCAACGTCGGCCTTAGAAAGGATGCGGAGGTCCCGGACGCGGATTTCAACCATGCCATCGTGAGCGTGGAATTGCAAAAGGGTGAGTACCTGCTGATGGACCCGACGGATGAGCACACCCGGGACCTGCTGCCCTCGGAGGACCGCAACCAGAGTTACCTGGTGTGCCGGCCCGAGGGCGAGCCGATCCGGCTCAGCCCCATTCAGCCCCCGGAGGACCACATGATGCGCGTCAAGACCACGGGCGTCCTGAGCGCCGCCGGCGCGCTCGAGGCGAAATCCGAATTGTCGTTCCAGGGCGTCAATGACGATGCCTATCGCAACATGTTTGCCCACATGAAGCCCGACGACCGGCGCCGGTTCTTCGAGCGCAACCTCAAGCAAGCCATGCCGGGCGCCCGCCTCAAGAGCCTCCAGCTCATCCCGGAGGACATGCTCGATGTCTCCCACGAGGTGCGGGCCGTCCTCGAGTTCTCAGTGGACGGCCTGGCCGCAGAGGGCGCCGGCAAGTCCGTGGTGAACCTGCCCTGGATCGGCAAAGGTCTGGGCGTGGTCAATTTCATCCTCGGCGAGGCCGGCCTGGAGAAAAGAAAATATCCCATGCAGACCTGGGTGACCTGCGGCCTGAAAGAGGACATCTCCCTGAAACTGGACCGGGGATTTGGCCAGGCCCTCTCGCTGCCCTCCTGCTCGCCGGTGGAAGACGATTGCGTGAGCTGCCAGGAAAGCTTCAGCGCCCGCGACGGGTCATTGATTTGTTCGCGCCAGCTCAAGCTCAAAGTGGTCGAGTTCTCCCCCGAGCAATACTTGAAACTCAAACAGACGCTCAAGGGCCTCGAATACGACGCCCGGAAAGCGCCGGTGATGGCCCTCTCGCCCGACGCCGTGGTCCAGCCGGCGGACCTGGCTCAGGATTCACCCGAGCCTCCCGTCGAGTCCAATGCCAGGCTCCTTTCCAGCCACAAGGAACTCGAGGTGACCGACGCCCACACCGCCGTCTATCGAGCCAGCTATTCCAAGCGCATCCTCACTTACGCCGGAAAAATCCGCGAGGCGGAGGTCAAGATTGAATACAACCCCGCCTGCCAGGAGGCGCGGCTCATCCGGGCGGTGGTCATTTCCAAAACCGGCCAGCGCCAGGAAATCGCCAAAGACGAAATCAATCGTCATGGATGCAGGCTGGAACGCCTCGGCCAAACGTTATACCGGCGGAAAAATCCTGGTCGCCAACCTGCCGGGTGTGGATATTGGCTCGACCATCGAAGTCGAGTTCGAGATCAGCTGCCAAAGACCGGGCCTTTGTCGCCGGGTTTGAACCGTTCCAGTTGCCCGACGAGCTCGAGCAGAAGTCGTTTCAATTGACTGCGCCCGCCGAGCTGGAAATAACGACGAGGCTCAGCGGCGCGCCCGGACTTGCTCAAGGAGCAGACCCGGACCGACAACGGCAAACACGTGTTTCAGTGGACGGCCGAGAACGTCAAAGCCCTGCCTGCCGAGAACCAACTGCCGCCCGAATGGGTCTATGTCGCCGGCGTCGCCTATTTTGCCGGCGACGCCGGCGCCTACGTGAAGGAGCTGGACGAAACGATGGTTGGGCGCTCGCGCCAGCGCGCCAAGGCCGGGGAACTGGCCCGCCAATTGACCAGCGAGACAAAAACCCGGCTGGAAGCGGTGAAAGCGATTCGGGATTATGTTGCCAAATCGATCCGCCTGGCAGGGCCTGCTTTCACTCAACTGCCTCTCAAGGAACTCTCCGCCGCCGATACAACTCTGGCCGACGGATACGGCCACCTGGCCGATCGGGCGATCCTCCTTCACGCCATGCTCGAGGCGGCCGGGTTTGAACCTCAGTTTGTCCTCGCCTCCGGTCTGCCGCCGATCGCCGGCATCACCAACGTAGCCTTGAGTTTCCCGCTGCCCGATTCCTTCCAGACACCCCTGGTCCGGGTGAGCGTCCAGGGCCAGACCCTCTATTTGAACGACACCGACCAATATGCCAGGTTAGGCTCGACCGCCCATGACGGGCGGTTGGGCTTCCGCCTCTCCGACCTCCAATGGGAAACCATCCAGGCCGCCGACGAATGCCAGGACCGAACCGAAACCGTCTATTCGCTCGCCCTCGACGACACCGGCAAGACGCGGCTGGGAGTAGCCCGCCATTATTTCGGGGGCAACTACAACGCCAAAAATCGCTATTTCTCCGAACTGCCGCCGGAAGAGCGAAAACGTTATTATCAAGAGGTCGTTTCCAACGTCGCCCAAGGCGCGCGGCCGGTCGGGGATTTGGTGACGAAATTCGATGCCTATCCCGGCGTCGAGCAGTTCACTGTGGACATTGACAATTACGGCGTGGTGGATGGGAAATTCCTGTACTTCGATCTCCCCTTCACTCCCTGGCTCTTCCCGCCCGGAGCCGACCGCCGGGCCTTGCCCCTGTTCATCTTCGGGCAGAGGCAGGAGAGGGTTCGCACCGAGATCGAGTTGCCCCCCGGGTTCCGTCACCTCGTTATGGCTCCGAAGAGCGAGCGCATCGCCGCGCCCGACGGAGGCGGATACGCGCGCATTAGCGCACAGGAGACGCCCGGCAAGTGCGTCATCGCTCATGACTTCGAGACCTCGCCGGCCATTGTCCCTCCACAAGATTACCCTGCCATGCTCAAGGTCGAATCCGCCCTCGGCAGAAAATCGTCGACGGTGTTTCTGCTGGAAAAGGAGTGACCATGGATCTTCGCCTCACGATACGGACCAGGGTTGCAGCAAACGGAAGTTGGCACGCCGCAGCACGGCGGCAATGGAGTGAAAACGGCGAGGATTCCTTGCCATGGCAGGGGGGCGGGGATATGCTTGGCTCATGAATACGGCAACAGAGACCTACCGCTACATTATCCGCACGCCGGGGGTCTGTGGTGGAAACGCTCGCCTGGAAGGCAGCCGAATCGCGGTCCATGATGTCATTGGTCTGCTGCAGAACGGAGAGACAGTGGACTCGGTGACCCGCCAGTTGCCAGGCTTGACCCGAGCGCAAGTGTATGAATGCCTCGCCTACTATGAGGATCATCTGGCAGAGGTTGACTACCTGATCGCCCGCCAGATGGCCGAAGCTGTGGCGTGACCTTCTTGCTCGACCATGATGTCCCCGATGCGATTGGGCGCGTCGCCACGCAGGCAGGGCAAAAGGTTGCGCGGCTCCGCGATTTGCTTCCGCGTGATGCTGACGATGCGGCCCTTCTCGCCCTCGCTCATGCACAACAGGCTGTGCTGGTAACATGTAACCGGGACCATTTCCTGGCTCTGGCGGCGGACCATCCTCATGCGGGGATCATCGTGGTGGTACGGCGCCGGAGCCGTGTCTCCGAATGCACTCGGTTCCTAAGACTGCTCCACAACGCCGGGGAGATTGGGATTCGCCACAACATCAATTTCGCCTGACAAGAGTCCTCCGCCCTTCGCCTTTGGGCGCCGCCTACTTCGCCGTCACGACAACGTAGTTCTTTTTGCCCTTGCGGAAGAGCAGATGTTTGCAGAAGAGCAGGTCGCCATCCCCAATGGGGCGCTGAGGGTCCGTCTCGCGGAGGTTGTTGACATAGACGCCCCCGCCTTGGATGTCTCTTCGCGCCTCACTCTTGGACGCGCAGGATCCGCTAACAACCAGAGCCTCAACCAGCGACTTGCCGAGGATCAACTCGGATTTCCCGCATTTCCTTTGTCGGCACTTCACCGACAATTTCGTTGAACGTGGCTTCGGAGACGCCCGCCAGTTCGCCGCCGAAGAGGATTTCGCTGGCGCGGCTGGCCTCGGCCGTGGCGCTCGGGCCGTGGACGAGGTCGGTGGCAGCCTTGGCCAGGGCCTTGTGCGCGGGGCGGGCGCCGGGGTTTTGGGCGTGCTGGCTCTCGAGGGCGGCGATTTCCTCCTGGCCCAGGAAGGTGAAGAACTTCAGGTATGGGATGACGTTCCGGTCATCGACGCGAATCCATAACTGGTAGAACTTATAGACGCTGGTCTTGGCGGCATCGAGCCACACGGCCCCGGCGACCGTCTTGCCGAACTTGGAACCGTCCGGATTGGTAATCAGGGGCAGGGTCAGGCCATAGACCGCGCGCCCGAGTTTTTTGCGGGTGAGGTCGATGCCGGCGGTGATATTGCCCCACTGGTCGCTGCCGCCGATCTGCAACTCGCAATTGTAGTCCCGGCACTGAACGTAAAAGTCGAAGGCCTGGAGCAGCATGTAGCTGAACTCGGTGTAGCTGATGCCCGCCTCGCGGTCTTCCATCCGGGCGCGGACACTCTCCTTGGCGACCATCTGGTTGACCGGGAAATGTTTGCCGATGTCGCGCAGGAAATCGAGGTAGCTCACGGGCGCCGTCCACGAGGCGTTGTCGAGCAACCGGGCGGGATTGACGGACGTATCGAAATCCAGCAGGCGGCGGAGTTGTTCCTTGACCTTTGCGATGTTGGCTGCCAGCACTTCCCGTGTGAGCAATTGGCGCTCCTGGGTCCTGCCGCTCGGATCGCCAATCGAGCCGGTGGCCCCCCCTGCCAGGGCGATCGGATGGTGGCCCAGCAACTGAAACCGGCGCAGCGCCAGCAACGGCACCAGGTTCCCCACGTGCAGACTGTCGGCCGTCGGGTCAAACCCGCAGTAAAGCGTAATCGGGCCGGAACCGACCCGTTTGCCCAGCCCGGGCAGGTCCGTGCAATCCGCCAGCAAACCGCGCCACTGCAGCTCTTCCAAGATATTCATCCGTCAAAAAATGCCGGCCCCAAAAACTCGGACTCGGGGCCTTTGGGACAGGCTCTAACCAAGGTACTTCCTTCCGCCCGCCACCCTCAGGTGGTAGATTTGCTGAATAGTCACCGTGCCGCAAGGCAATTCAGGCGCGAGCTCACGCGACGGGCGACCCTCTCACAGGGGATAAATCCGGGCGTCCTTAAATGCTGCGACGCCCTTGTCAAAACTGGCGAGCTCCTCCTTGGCCCGGACGGCTGTCGCGGCAAGGTAAGCGTCCCCAAAGGAAATCTTGTTCGCGGTGATGCGCTGCACTGCAACTCAGACAGTGGGGGAGGGCTCTCAAAAATGCCTCCAGGCGGGCTTTTTTGAGGTCGCCGCTACCCCAACACCCCTTTTCTCGGTTTTTTCACTTTTTCGCGTTTTTTTGCTTGCATATCTGCACGCTATATAATACATAACGTGCAGATGACGGATGACATCAGCAAACTCCGCCAGCAACTCCGACGCGCCCATGACGCCGCCGGCCGCATCCTCCGCCACCTCCTCCGCGGTCAACCCCTGACCCCGGGCTGGTTCTATTTGCAGAAACGCCGCTGTGGCAAACCCAACTGCCGCTGCGCCCGCGGCCAACTCCACACCGCCTGGGTCATCACCCGCAGCCAGGACGGCGCCACCCGCACCTTCATGGTCCCCGCCCAAGACCGCGCCCGCTTGCGCCAACTCACCGCCGAATACCGCCGTTACCATCGCGCCCGAGCCCTGCTGGCCAAACGCCACGCGCAGGTCTTGGACCTGGCCGACCAACTGGCCCAACTCCGGTTGGTCCCCTGGCCGCCGGGACCGTCATGAACCTGGAGATCATCGAACACCATCAGCAGCAGGTCCTGGAGGCCTTTAGCCGGGGGGAGTTCGACCAGATCGAGATTATCGGCGAGGCCGACGAAAAGGAGTTCTTCGAGTTGTGCTTTCGGGAAAAGATCCTCGCGCGCCTGGCGGAGGCAATGCCCACCGAGCGCAAGAAAGAGGAAGTACCGCTCTGGTTTGAGCTGGCTGGCAACCTCAGTCTGAAGCTGCATTTGGAGAACTCCTATTCCGCCTTCGAGCGGGTCGTGCAGTGTGGCGGTCTGCTCAGCGCCATGCCACCGGACCTCGCCAGCAAGCACCTGGACGCGCAGACCCAGCAAATTTGGATCCAATGCCGCGGCTTTAACGACAAGAACCACTACCCCCGCAAGATGCCCTGCGACGACGACACCCTGCGCAAAGCGGTCAAGGATGTCGCCTCAGAGCGCTGGCAAGAGTGGTTCAACGGACCGGTGCAAGCGGCCTTCCAGGAATATGGCTTTTTCGATCCCCGCGGGATTTTCGTGGCCGACGCCACCTATCTGTTTGTGCCGGACAATCGGCAGTACGAGGGTTCAGTGGTGATGTGGTTTGATGAGCACAACCACCCGGTGGACTACGACAAGCTCGGTGCCCAGGACCGCAAAAGGGCGCATCGGGAACGCTGTTACAAGCTGGTCAGCCTACTGCACCTGCGCGGGGAGCATTACGTTTATGCGGGGCTCCGGGTCGGGTCGGGCAAGGTCCACGAAGACACGGTGCTCGGTCCCATGGTGGAGCAATTCGTTCAAGCCGTAGGCAAAGGGGTGATGAAGTTGCTGATTATGGACCGGGGTTTCATCGACGGCAAAAACCTCGGTCGGTGCAAGCAAGAGTGGGGCGTGGACGTGCTCATCCCCATGAAGCGCAACATGGACATTTGGACCGATGCCTGGGCTCTGGGCGAGCGGGAGCCCTGGCAGAAGGTGGCGGTAGCCGCGCCACCGGCCCAACCCCCGGCTCCGGGACGGCCGCCGCTCATCGCTCGCCGGGAAGCCAAGCGCCAGGCCACGCTGGCGCGGCGGCGGCCGGCCCCCGATCCCGCCGAGGTACTGACGCAGCACGAGTACCTGTTGGCTGGAAGGTTTTACCAGTTGGAGCGCCCTGCCGGTACCCATCAACGTGCTTTTGATCCGCGAGCGCTATGCCGATGGGCACTGCCAGGAATGGGCGCTGATGACCACCCGCCCTTACCCCCAGCCGCCCCAAGCCCGAACCGATTATCAGCACCGCACCAAGATTGAGGAACGGCATCGCCAACTGAAGTGCTTCCACGATTTGAGTGATTTTAAGTCGCGCTCCCAGAACGTGATTGTCGCCCAGGTGGTGTTCATTCTGCTGAGCTACACCCTGCGCCAATGGCAGTTGTGGCGTCTGCACGGGGAGGCTCCGCCCCAGGAAACCCCGGAGTTGATGCGCCGCCGGCTCAACCTGCGCAAACAGTATGTGGTGATTTACCTGGCACGGTCCTACGCGCAGGTACCGCTAGTGCGCTTCACCCGCTTGGTCTTGGAACTGGACGGCGCGGCGCGGGAAAGAGCGCTGGCCAAGATCCGCAAACTGGAGCAAAGCCTCTTGAACCCACAGGACGATACTTCCTGATCCACCGGCCCGTTCGACCCGCCGTCAGAGGTCAGTGGTAGGGCAGCGCTGCTGGCTCAAGCTGTGCGGGCTGGCAGGTTGGCCTTCATCGCCCGACTGCCAGACCGCCGCCTCCCGCCCGACCCGCCCCACAGCGTCCCCCGCCTCACGTCCCCAGGTCCCCCTGCTGGAAATCCCTCCCCCGCACTCGGCCCCCCAGTTCCTTCCCCCACTGTCTGAGTTGCAGTGAACCCCAAAAGAGGCTTGACCACGGCAACAGCGTTTGCTAATCTCGGCGCGGCACGATGGATGGTGGCATGAACAACTTGGGTAAGGACGGGATACCTCGTAGTCCGCCTTGGACCTCCACCTTAAAGAGACCTTTTGCGCCCAACGGCTTCACGCTCATCGAATTGCTTGTGGTCATCGCCATCATCGCGATCTTGGCGGCCCTGCTGCTGCCGGCCCTCCTGGGCGCCAAGGAGGTGGCCACCCGGACCCAATGCGCCAACAACGTCAACCAGCTCCAGATGTGCTGGCATCTCTATGCCACGGACAATAGCGACAGGACGGTGCTCACGCATGCCGAGGAGGGGATCTGGTTTGAACCATTGAGTCCTTTCGACGTGCCGCGCGGCACCGTTGCCTGGGTATCCGGGGAATTGGACTTTGACCCGAGGAACTACTTCAACTGGGACACGATGTACCTGCTCGACGACCGCTTCGCCCAGTTTGCCCGGTACCACAAGAGCTCGGCCCTCTACCGGTGCCCGAAAGATCGGACCCAGGTTGTCGCCCGGGCCCCGCGGCCCCGGAGTTACAGCCTCAACTGCGTCGTTGGCCCCCCCGCCCCCGTCGGGTCTTTCTTCACCGTTTCCCAAATCCCTGATCCGGCAAACCAATTTGCTTTCCTCGACGAGAATCCCAATAGCATTAGGCTGGGCTGTTTTTTTCGTCAACTACTACACCAACGCCTTCGATTCACTGCCGGGCTCCTACCACAAGGGGGGCGCCGTGCTCTCCTTCGTCGACGGTCACGTCGAGACCCACCGGTGGCTCGATCCCCGCACGCGCCGACCACTGACACCAACTTGGCAGATATACGAGGGCAACGACTTTATGGGGATGAACATCGTCACCGTTGAGCCAGGCAGTCCCGACCCGGTTTGGCTCCACAGCAAGACCAGCCCCACCTTTTTCGGTTGGTGACGCCGAGTAGCGGCCCGCCACTCGCCCCTCGTTGGTTCTGGCCTGCCCGGCGGGACGGGTCGGGGCCGAGGGGGTTGCGAGGTGCGTTTGAGTTAAAACCACCACGAAGCCCAACAGAACTAAAGCGAAACGGCGCAAGGCAAGAAGGACCACGCGGAAGAAGGAAGAAACGATTTGGAGAGAAGCGGCCGAAGAAAATACAATTTCGAACCGGCGGCTTTAATGCATTTTCATCCCGCCGCTGACACTTTCAGGTGAATTGAAAATTGAGGATTGAAAAATGGCCATTGGTCATTGCGGACTCAATAGCCAATGACCAATGCTCGTTAGAAGAATCTTCCAAGGAATGCGCGATTTTGAACTATTGCAGTCTGGACGAGGGTGTCGAGGGTTGAGGGTCGAGGGAACGGAGTGCCACCCCTCGCCCCTCGCCCCTCGTCCCTTGGATTTCGGATTGTTTGTGAACCGGCGGCGAGCAAATTCCTGGCAGTTTGGGCGACAGGGCGCTAGGTTGTCAACCATGAGCACGAACTCAGTTGACGCAAAGACCCGGGAGCGAATCGCGGAATTGGGCCTCCGGGTGCTGGACGGCGGGCTGGTGAGCCGGGGCGAGGCACTGTGGCTGTTCAACCTGGAAGACCGGGCGGAGATGGTCGAGTTGCTCTCGTGGGCCAACCGCCTGCGCGAGCATTTCAAGGGCAACCGCATCCACCTCTGCTCGATCGTCAATGTCAAGGCGGGGGGTTGTCCGGAGGATTGCCGCTTTTGCGCGCAGTCGGGCTTTAATTCGGCGGAGACGCCGCGGCACAGTTTGGTGGAGCCGGCGGCGGTGCTGGCGGCGGCGGGGGAGGCCCGAGCCAACGGCGTCACTGCCCTGGGGCTGGTGGCGGCGTGGGCGTATTTGGAGGAGGGACCCGCGCTGGAGGAAATCTGCCGCCGGCTGGAGGCTTTGAAGCGGAGCGGCAAGGCGCGCCCGGATGGGGCGCTGGGGATGATCAAGAGCCGCAAAGTGGCCGAGCGCCTCAAGCGGGCGGGCCTGGAATGTTACAATCACAACCTGGAAACGTCGCAGCGGTTTTTCCCGGAGGTTTGCACCTCGCACCGCTATGAGGAGCGGGTGGCGACCATCCGGCACCTGAAGGCCGCGGGGATCAAGATTTGCTCCGGGGGCATTCTGGGCCTGGGCGAGAGCCGTGAAGACCGGTGTGACCTGGCGTTTGCGCTCAGGGAGTTGGGCGTTCACATTGTCCCGATCAACATCTTGAATCCCATCCCGGGCACTCCCTTGGCCACGCGCCAACCCTTGCCGCCTCTGGAGGTTCTCAAGTCCATCGCCTGCTTCCGTTTCATCCTGCCCCGGCAGGAGATCTCGGTGGCCGGAGGACGCGCGGTCAACCTGCGCGACCTGCAAAGCATGGTGTTCATGGCGGGGGCCAGCGCCTTGATGGTGGGCAATTACCTGACCACGCTCAACCGCCCGGTCGAGAACGACTTGCAGATGCTCAAGGACCTCGAGCTGGCGCCGTTTCCCCAAAACGGCGATGTCTTCTCGACGATGGAATGCTAGGCCCCGGTTCATAAGCAATCCCACATCCAAGGGCCGAGTGTCGAGTGTCGAGGGGCGAGGGGCGAGGGGCGGCGCCTCGTTCCCTCGACGCTCGACACTCGACCCTTGGGTCTGGCTACTTTTTCTTGAACTGCGGTTTATGGGGGGTCACACGCACACTTTGTTGTCGCAATTGGCGCAGACCGAGGTGTCCATCCGCTGCTGCATCCACGTTTGGCCCAGTGCGGTCAGCGTTTCGGCCTTTAAAATCTGCTCGGCCATAGGGAAAACGATGCGTTCTTCCTTGTCGAAATGCTCGCGCGAGCGGCGCACGGCGGCGAGCAACAGGTCTTTTGCTTCCTTGAGCCGTTTGGACTTGCGGATGCGCCGCAGGTGTTCGTCCATTTCCTCGTGCTCTTCCATGAAGGCGTCGCGCTGGCCCAGTTGCTCGAAGCAGTGCTCGAGCGGGCCGATGAACAACTGGTCCTCGGTGTTCGAATGGGCCTTCAACATGGCGCCCAGCATCGCGGCCAGGGATTTGAGTTCCACCAGGGTCTTGAGCTTGGGGGTGGTGGTCTCGATGTGGTCGAGCATGTTGTGAAACACCAGGTGCTCCGCGAGCAAGGCTTCCGTAATTTTCATGGCAGCAACGCTTTGGTTTTTTTCGCTGCTCCCTTTGTAGCACAACCCGGGCCTTAGACCAGTCAATTCACAGCCCCCAAACCCGGAGCGGCCAGGACCAGTGACAAAGCTCTCCGCCAACCTCTGTAGGAGACGACGTAAGGAGTCTCTGATCGAGTTTGGGGCATAGCGAAAGCCTGTTCTCCTGGGAGGCCATTGGTCAGAGACTCCTTACGTCGTCTCCTACAGGCGTGCGCCTAACCCGGAGTCCGAATCACGTTCCGCAGGCCTCCATCCCGGCGCACGAACAGACGAGGTTGCGGTCGCCGTACACATTGTCGATGCGGCCGACGGCCGGCCAGAATTTGTAATCGTGCAGCCATTTGGCCGGGAAGCAGGCCTGCTCGCGAGAGTAGGGGTGGGGCCAGCGTTCGGCCGTGAGCATGTCGGCCGTATGCGGGGCGTTTTTCAAGAGGTTGTTGTGCTGGTCGGCCTGTCCGGATTCGATGGCCTGCATCTCGGCGTGGATGCCAATCAGGGCATCGCAGAATCGGTCCAGTTCGTCCTTGGACTCGCTTTCCGTCGGTTCCACCATCATGGCGCCGGGCACGGGCCAGGAGATCGTCGGGGCATGGAATCCGTAGTCCATCAGGCGCTTGGCCACGTCTTCGACCGTCACGCTCTTGAACTGGCGCAGGTCCAGGATGCACTCGTGGGCGACGCGGTTGCGGCGGCCGCGGTAGAGCACGGGGAAGTGCTTCTGCAAGCGCCGCGCCACGTAGTTGGCATTGAGGATGGCGTATTTGGCGGCCTCGGTCAGACCGGCGCCGCCCATGGCAGCGATATAGACCCAGGAAATCGGGAGGATGCCGGCGCTGCCCCAGGGGGCGGCGGAAACGGCTCCTTCCCGCCTTTGAGCCTCCGGACTGAGCACGGCATGGCCGGGAAGATAAGGGGCCAGGTGCCTGGCCGCCGCGATGGGTCCCATTCCCGGCCCGCCCCCGCCGTGGGGGATGCAAAAGGTCTTGTGCAGGTTCATGTGGCAGACGTCCGCCCCGATGTCCGCGGGCCGGCAAAGGCCCACTTGAGCGTTCAGGTTGGCGCCGTCCATATAAACCTGTCCGCCATTGGCGTGGACGATCTCGCAAATCTCCTTGATGGTTTCCTCGAAGACGCCGTGCGTGGATGGATAGGTGACCATCAAGGCGGCCAGTTGCTGCCGGTGGGCCTCGGCCTCGGCGCGCAGGCCCGCCAGGTCAATGTTGCCTTCCTTGTCGCAGGCCACGGCCACGACTTTCAGGCCGGCCATCACCGCGCTGGCCGGGTTGGTGCCGTGGGCCGAGGCCGGGATGAGGCAGACCAGGCGGTGAGGTTCGCCGCGGGCTGCGTGGTAAGCGCGAATCGCCAGCAAGCCGGCGTATTCCCCCTGAGAACCCGCATTGGGCTGGAGCGAAACGCTCGCAAACCCCGTTATCTCCGCCAGCCACTCCTCCAACTGCCGGAACAGGACCTGGTATCCGCGCGCCTGCGCCGGCGGGGCAAACGGGTGCAGGCGGCTGAACTCGGGCCAGGTAATCGGGAGCATTTCGGCTGCCGCGTTGAGTTTCATCGTGCATGAGCCCAGCGGGATCATCGAGGTGGTCAGTGATAAGTCCTTCGATTCGAGCCGCTTGAGGTAACGCAGCATCTCGGTCTCCGAATGATAGCGGTTGAAGACCGGATGGGTCAGGTATTGGCTGGTCCGGGCAAGGGGAGCCGGGTAGTCCGCCTCGACGCCCCTGGCCAGGTCGCGCGCGTGGAAACCCGGCGGGCGGTCGTCGTTGAAGACCCCCCAGATGTCCAGGAGGTCCCGCTCCGTCGTCGTCTCATCCAGTGAAATGCCCAGGGTATGCCCGTCAATGCGCCGGAAATTCATCCGGCGGGCCTCCGCCCGCTTCAGAATATCCTCGGAATTCCGATTGCCCAAGCCGACGCGGATCGTGTCAAAAAACTGCGCGGGTCCGACCTCGTAGCCCAAGCGCGCCAAGCCTCGAGCCAGGAGGCCCGTCAGGAGATGGATGCGCCGGGCGATTTGCTTCAAACCCTCCGGCCCGTGATAGCAGGCATACATCGAGGCCAGGTTGGCCAGGCAGGGCCTGGGCGGTGCAGATGTTGCTCGTGGCCTTTTCGCGGCGAATGTGTTGTTCGCGCGTTTGCAGCGCCAGGCGCAGGGCAGGGCGGCCGCGGCTGTCTTTGGACACCCCCACAATCCGTCCGGGCATGTGCCGCCTGAAGGCCTGGCGGGTGGCAAAATAGGCCGCGTGCGGCCCGCCATAGCCCAGGGGCACGCCAAATCGCTGCGCGCTGCCCAGCGCAATGTCCGCTCCGAATTCTCCCGGCGGCCGGAGCAGCGTCAGGCTCAGCAAATCCGCGGCGATGGCCACCAGGGCCCCGGCGGCGTGGGCCTGCGCCACCAATCCCGAGTAATCCTGAATCTCGCCCCAGGTGTCCGGATATTGCGCCAGCACGCCGGCAACCTGGGCGGTGAACTGAAAACTCCGGTGGTCCCCGACGATGACCTCGACCCCCGAAGCCCGGGCGCGGGTCTTGACCACCTCGATCGTCTGCGGATGGCATCCCGATGAAACCAAGAAGGTGTTCCGTCCTTCCTTGAGCCCGCGACACATGGCCATGGCCTCGGCGGCAGCCGTGCCTTCGTCCAGCAGCGAGGCGTTGGCGACTTCCAGCCCGGTCAGATCAATGACCATGGTCTGGAAGTTGAGCAGCGCCTCGAGCCGGCCCTGGGAGATCTCAGCCTGGTACGGAGTGTATGGGGTGTACCACCCGGGTTCTCCAGCAAGTTGCGCTGCAGCACCGCCGGCGTGATGCAGTCCGAATAGCCCATGCCGATGAAGGAGCGAAAGACCTGGTTTTGCGAGGCGATTTCTTTCAAGGCCGCCAGCGCCTCCTGCTCGCTGCGCGCCGCCGGCAGGTTGAGCGGGCGGCGCAACCGAATCGCCGCCGGCACCGCCTCCGCCACCAATGCATCGAGGCTCGGGCAGCCCAGCGCCTCGAGCATCTGCCGGGTCTCCTCCGCGCTAGGCCCGATGTGCCGGCGCGAAAACCGATCCGGATGCGCCAGCCAACCGTCTTCCGCCGGCGCCTTCGCCCCGGCGGTCTCGCCATCTGCCTTTGTCAAATCAGGGCTCATTGACGACCATTATCCGGTAGAAACGTTGTGGAGCGGTCGAGAGGTCCAGGTCGGCTGAGAAGGGGGACGCCGGTGCCTGGGATATCATTGCCGAGGGTGGTCCAGGCTGGGGCGGCCAGATCGTCCTTGTATTGCAAGCGGTAGAGTGCGCCGGGCACGGTGGGCCAGCTCAGCGTGAGGCGGCTGCCGGTGAGATTAACGACGCCCAGTTGCGGGGCGGTGTTGGTGGACTGCGCGGCTAAGGCGGAGAAGCTGAGGTTGTCAATGGCCAGGCTCTGGGCCTTGCCCGTCGGGTCGGCCATCACCCAGAGCAGCCACAGCGCCGCCCCGGGGGGCCAGTTGGTAATCGTCTGGTTGACGATACTCAGGTTGGTTTGGTTGGCGGCCAGCGTGCCGTCCACCGCCAGGCCCCCGGCCGCAGCGGCCAGCGTGCGGAAAGCTCACGTTGAGGCTCGGGATGGAGTCGGAAAAGCTGGTCGAAAAAGGCAGGGCGGCGGTGGGATCAATCAGGTAATAGAACTGGAGCGTCTTGGACATGTCGGACTGGCGCCAGAGTTCGCCGGTGAATTGGAGGTTGATGAGGTTGAAGGTGTTGGAGGTTTGATTGATGAATTTGGCGCCGAAGGCGGTGGGACCGGTGGTGGAGGTGGCCAGCAAGCCCAGGGCGCGATTGGCGCTGTTGGCGGGGCCGAAGCTGATTACACCGCCGGTGGCTTGATCGCCGTAAGACGCCCCGAAGCGCGCGCCGGCGCCGGACTCGATGAGGCCAGGCCGAACCAGCCGGCCATGGCGGGCAAGCCCAGGCCGCCGTTCTGGCCGCTGGCGGACCGGGGCGGCCGCGAAGTCAAACGGGTTGGGCAGCGAATAGGTAATGCCGTTGATGGTCACCGGGTTGGCGCTGTTGACCGAGACCGCTCCCGGGTTGGGGAGCGAATCGAAACTTCTGAGTGTAAACCGAGCCGGCGGCGGTGTAAGGGATGAAAGAAGCCGAGAGGGAAGCGTTATTGGAGCCGCCGGGCGTGGCATAGAAGAACTGCTGGCGCGCGAAGGCCTGTCCGTCCGGGGATGAGCCGTAGGAATAGTTGGGGGGCAGGTTGGTGTAGTCCACATAATCGAGGACCTGCGGGCTGCCCATTGAAAGGCGGCTCAGGGCGAGGGAACCGCTCGGACTGGGCAGAACGAAGCTGGTGTGCAGTTCGGTCGAGGTCGAGAGGTTGGTTTGGCCGTCGGCGAAGATGACCTTGAATTCGCCGGGATTGATGTTGGCGTTGGTGGGGAAGGCCCACTGGGTGAGGTTGGTGTAGTTATCGGCAAGGTAAAGGCCGGCAAGGGAAACGGCATTGGTCGAGGGGTTGTAAAGCTCGAGCCAGGGGACGCGCTGGCCGGCGGCGTTGGTGATGCCGGTCAGGTTGTCGGCCTGCAATTCATTGAGCCAGAGCGGCGGAAACGGCGGCAGGGTGGTGAGGTCGGAGTTGGGGGCGTCGGGCGTGCAGGCATGGAGAGGGGCGGTGCGGAGGAGCGCCTCGAGGTTTTGCAGGCTGTAGATCGTGCCATTATTGGGAGCGGTTCCGGAAAGGCGAACCAGCAACTGGCTCCCACTGGCGCCGGGCAGGAACCAGTAGCTCAGCGTGTAGGTGCCGTTTGTGACGATTGGGGCGGTGTTTTCCCAAATCGAGATCCTGGGATTGTATCGCCCGGGCTGCTGGCAACGACGTGCAAACTGCTGGCTGCCGGAGTGTTTGTCAGCCATGGTGATCGCCGAACCGCGTCATGTTGGCTGACACCGTCCAGGGACCGCTCAGGGGACTTTCGAAATCGCCGTCGGTCAGAAGGTTGGCGCCGGCCTCGGGGACGCTCCCGGCGACGAGGCAGAGGTCGTCGACGTAACAATCGCCGGCGGTTGTCATGCATGCAGATGAGCAGGATGGGGCGGGGTGCGGTGCCGGTAAGCGAGACATACTGCCATTGGGGCTGATTAGTGCGGAGACATTGGTCTGACAGACCGCCCAGTTGCCCACGCGCCAGTTGTCCTGGAGCGGGATCAAGCAGTTGGAGCGAGCTGCCGGGCGGGATTGGCGGGCCAGGGCGGGGTGTTGGCATAGAGGACCTGGTTGATGGTGAGTTCGCTGGTGGGGGTCAGGCCGGGCTGGATGAGCGAGAGCAATTCCCCTGAGGCGGGCAAGTTGCCGGGGAAAGTATCAAAGACCAGATTGGTCGGTCCATAGGCGCTGGCAAAGGCCTGGCGGTTGGCGGCCAGAACGAGAAAAGAATTCGGCCCGATGCATCGAGCCGGCGGGGAAAGTGTAGCCGACGCCTTGCAGTTGCCAGCCCGAGAGATCGAAGGTGACATTGGGCGAGCGGTTGTACAACTCAAGATACTGGGCATTGGGAACCGCCGGATTATACATGATCTCATTGATGACCACCAGGCCGGACGGCGAAGGCACCGCCCCGGTGAAGGTCGCGGTGACGGTGGCCGATGCGCCTGAGACGGGCTGGCCTTGGAGGTCAACGCCCTGACGGACAGGAGATTGGTGCCCGGCTGGAGGGGGACGTTGCAGTCCATCCGGTGACCGTGGGCCAGGTGAGCGGGTAGGCAACGCCATTGAACCAGAGGGTCTTGACCGCCAGGGGCGCGGTGCCGGAGATGGTGGCCAGGTTGTTATTGACGGTCACGGAATTGACGGCAAAGGGGATGTTGCTTACGCCGTGGCTGGCCAATGCGGCCAGGAGGGAGTTGTGCATGGTGCCGATCCAGCCCTCGAGCGCAACCTTGGGGTCGTCACCGTCAAGCCGCCGTAAGTGGTCGCGGTCAAGCCATTGGCCACGAAGGCGGCGTACTTGGCCTCGAGCATCGGGTTGATAGCGGAGTTGTTCATCGCGTAATTGGCGATGTCCTGGAAGGCGCGGAGATAGGCGCGTTGGTGAGCCGGGTAATTGTGGAAAGTGGCCATGACCGGGTCGGTGGAGCCGTAGTTGAAGAGGTTGCCTCCATCGGGGCCCCACGTTGCGGTCCCGCCAAGGCCCAGGGTGATGTTCCAGTCCCATTTAAGGGCCGTCCACTTGCCGTGGGTGGGCTTGTAGATGTACATGTTCCACTGGTTTTGGGTGAAGAAGCTGTCCCAATCCCCGCTGGCATGTTCCATGGCGGACAAGCGGAGCCATTCTTCGGTGTCCACCTGGGCCTCCATCTGGGCATAATAGGCGGGGCTGGTGGTGGGGATGTTGGCGGCATCAATGAGGTCGAAGATCGCGCTGTAGTCGTTGGCGGACCCCGGGTATTGGCGCGCCCAATACATTCCAGCGGTAGCGGGCGAGTTTGTATTGGTTGGGCACGCCATTGATGGTGGTGGTGAAGCGGCCCAGAACACACCACGACATGTTGTTAAAGTTCATGTATGTGCCTGCTGGCTCGACATCGCCTTCGAACCAGGCATGGTTCTTGTAAAGGTAGCCGCCATTGTCGGTAGGGAAGTATTCGTTGATCACGTCTGCCATCGGGGGCTTCGGCATCTTCCATGAGCGGCAGTGGCGGTTGCCGTTGACGAAATAAGACGTAATAGCGGCGGTTCTGGTCCGGCCGTGAGGCCGATTTGATGGGCCATCCAGTAGCAGGCTTGCTCGCGTTGGAGGGTGTTGTCATCCAGGGCTCCGTTGCCGGGCACATGCTGTTTGTCCAGGGCGGTAACGCCATAGAGCAGGTCGTCGCGAGGGACGTCCCAATGGAGGCCGGCGACGGTGGTGACGGGCGAGCCCATGTATTGGTGATAAGGGCTGCCGGCATAGCGCCCCGCCCAATCATAGATGATGCGTCCGCCGCCATCGACCCAGGTGCCATCGTGCATCTCGTGGGAAACCCCCGGGGCGCCTTGGGCCCAACGATTGGCCCAGTTCTGAGTGATGAAACACATGCTGGTGCTTGAAGCTGCCGGCGGGCGTGGCATCGCCAAAGCCGACAACGCACTCGCGCGGCACGCCGGCGTTGCTCTTGATGTCCGCGGGAAAGAGGTTCGTGCCCCGAGGCTGTCCCGGGCCGAAACCAGGAAGGCGACCACCGTGCCGTGCGGATTGCGCGGGGATGGTGGCGCTGAAGATGCCGTCGCCGGCGATGGCATCGCCACCGGTGCCGTTGTCGACCATCGGAACCGAGATGTAGGCGGGAGTTGGGTTGACGCGCGGTATCGATGCGGTAGAGGAGGGTTGGCTGGAAGGGGTTGACATCATGGAACCGGGCGGAGACCACCACGGCTGATTGGCGGGCGGCAGGGGCGGGGAGTGTTTGACTTCGTAGATGGCCGGCCCGGCGTTGGCGACGTAGCGGCTGTTGCGCTGGCCCGGGGTGCCGAGGTTGGCCGGCACGGGCATTCTGCCGGTCACCTCGAGCCAGTTCCCGCGCAAGCGCAGCAGGACCTCCGGCCAACCGTGCAGCCAGCGGGCCTCGAGACCCAAGGTCGCCGTCTGGCCTGAGGCGAGCGTGGTCTGGCTGAGGGCGCCCTGGGCGTAATCCGCCAGGGTCCACACCGAGTCGCTCGAGCGCAAATGGAGCGACTGGGAACTCTGATAGCCTCCCAAACCGGTGGCCGTTTCGAGGCTCGAGCGCTCGTGATCGCCTTCCAGCGTCCACCCGCCCAGGCCCGTCTCGAAAGTGCTGTTGGCGACAATGTTGGGGCCGTTGGGCCCGCCGGGCCGCACTTCGATGTTGTCCACCAGGCATTCGCCAACGTCCAGGATGCCCAGTTGGACGTGATCGATGGAGCCGCCATAGTTGGCGCCGTTATCCAGCACGCCGGTGTACTCGAGGTTCGTCCAGGCGGACTTCATGGTCTCGTCGCTGTCGGCCCAGTTGTAGGCCAGGCGGTGATTGGAATTGGGATTGATCAATTCGAGGCTGCTGCCGCCGCCGTGGGCCCACTGGCCCCAACGCCCGCCCGTCTGGTAGCTCACCTCGTCCTGGACCACGTAGATGAGGTTGGTCTCGGTGCCCTGCGCGGTGGCGGTGGTGACGAATTGAGGCATGGCCAGGGCCACCCGTTCGCCCTTGTGGGAGAGTCTGCCGCCGAAATTGCCCACGGTGTTGCCGGTGTTGAGGTTGGGATACTTGGCCAGCAGATTGGTCAGGTTGCGCGCCACCACCAGGTAGCCGTCCGGGGCCAGGAGCGCCGCCGGCCGGGAAGGTGAAACTGACGCCGGCAGTGAACTGCCAGTTGGCCAGGTCCACGGTATTGGCGCCCTGGTTGTAGAGCTCGATGTATTGGTCGTCGTCGTTGCCGCTGATGGGGTTGTACATCAACTCGTTGATGACGATGTCCCCTATCCAGATCGGGCTGTTGTTGGTCCCCGGCGTGCGGGCCGCCAGGGGATACAACTCGGCCGCCCCGTCGGGCCAGCGCCCGAAGGAGACGCCGTCGGCCTGGCCCTCGAATTGGACGGCGTCCAGGACGCGGCTGCCGTCGGGGTTGACCAGGAAGAGCGTGCCGCCGGCGGCGCTGGGAACGAAGCCCAATTGCGATTGGTCGAAGGAGAGGAAGCCGCGGGGCGGGATGAGGGCGCCTGGGGGGATGACGAACTTATTGGTGGCAAAGTCGTCGGTGAGAATGCAGCCGGACAGGTCGTTGGTCTGGTTGCTGTGGTTGTAGAGTTCGACGAAGCAGGGCAGGCCGGGGTTTTCGGAGTGGGCCAACACTTCGTTGATGAGAACGTTGCGCAGGGGGCTGGGCCGGTAGGCCTCGCCCTGGCCGGGGGAGCCGCCGACGACGTCGCTGATGTCCCAGGCCTGCGGTTGCGCTTCGCCGTAGGTGGGGTTGGCCAGGACTATCGAGTGGCCGGTGCCATCGGCCGCCACCGGCCAGGGAGGAACATTGGAGTAGGGGATGCTCAGCAAGACCGCTCCCTGGTTGTCCAACAACTGAAGAGTGCCGGCGCTCTTGAGACTGCCGGTGTAAGGGCCGACGACGTTGGTGATGCCATAGACGGTCTGGATGCTCGAGGGCGAAGCGGCGACGACCAGAAAGGACCCGCCACTCAGGACGGTCCCGGCCGGGAAGGTGTAAGACAGGTTATCGGCGGCCACCTGGTAGCCGCTGAGGTCCTGGAACCAGGGATTGGAATTGTAGAGCTCGAGGAACTCGAGGTTGTTCATGTCGGCGCGCGGGGCGGGGTTGTACATGATTTCCGAGATGACCAGTGGGGTTCTTCGGCTGCACGGCCCCAGCGGTTCGTGGGGATTGGGCGGGGCAGGCCGCCACGGCCGTGGTGGCGGTCGCCAGGTCGCGGAACTGGACCAGGGTCGGCTGGGTGGCATTATGGCTGCTGACGGCAAAGCCGAAGTAGATTTGGGTGGGCATGGTAATGGTGACGCTGCCCAGTTGCACCCAGGTCTGGCCGTCGTAACTGGCATAGCCGGTGAAGGTGATGCCGGCCCGCTTAAGCCGCAGCCAGGTGTCGGGATAGTTGGCGGGGAAAGCGCCCGTGAACTTGGCCTGGCTGCCGGCCGGGTCGCGCCATTCGAAGCAGGAGCCAACCATGGCCGGAGTGGCCAGGGAGGCGGCAAAACGGCCGGAGGCGCGAGAGGGACTCGCGCGCCATCAGGCCCGCCTTGGCCCAGACATCGGAGGGAACCATCCCGGCCAGGCGCACCTGGACATCGAAGTCGCCATTCTGGACTTGATAGGCAAACTGGAATTGATCGGTGGTGCTGCCGAAGCCATTCGCCCCCGCCCCCGATGTCATATCCTCCGGCGTTGGCGGAGAGGGTTGCCGGGGGCGGCGGGGTTGCCCACGCCCAGAATGGAGTACGGGCGAGGCTGTCAGGCTCAGAGTAGTATTGGTTGCGACCGGGAGATGCTCGTTGGACCCTTCCCGAATGCCATTCAGGACGATGACGTAGTTGCTTCCCAGCACCAGCGGGGCAGTAATGAGCGTGACCGTCACCTGATCGGTGCTCAACAGGAGGCTGGTGATGGGCAGGCCGTTGGTGAAGACATAGTTGGCCTGGTTGGTCGCGCTGGCCGGTTCGAGCGCCTCGGAAAACAGGAGCTGGACGTTGGTCGCATTGAGATAGGTCGTCCGGGCCACGGTTGGCGGATTGGTAACCGCCAGCACTGTCAACTGTGCCAGGGCGCTGGTGAGGGTTCCCGCGGCGTTGGAAACCAGGCAACTGTAAAGCTGGTTGGTGTCCAAGAGGGCATTGGCGTTGGTGAGGAGATAGGCGGAGGTCTGAGCGTCGGGCCCGCTCAAGTTAGTCGCCGTTGACCTGCCATTGATAGGCCACCGGGGACTGGTTGGTAACCAGCACCGTGAAGAGCACGTCGTAGCCGTCGGGAACGGTGATATTAGTGGGTTGCTGGTAGATGCCCGGCGGGATCAGGATGCCGGAACAGGGGACCAGGCGAGTGCCGCCGGTGGTCCAGCCTGGCAGCGGCTCTTCGATGTGTCCCATTGGGCAGGAGCCAGCGCACGGCGAAGTTGTCGGGGCCTGTGTCCTGGAGCGTGAGGGCCTCGAGGTAATAGCGCCGGCCAGCCTGGAGGAGAATCGGGGCGGACTGCTGGTTGGTTTCCAGGGTCCATTGCTGAGGGTTGGCCGAACCGTTGTTGACCCAGGCAATGGGGGTGGCCGGGGCCGGCGTTTCATCGGGGCTGAGCAGCAACTGGGAGGCCCCGCCGCTGGCAATCCAGAAGGTGTAATTGCCCGTCAAGGGGGGCACGGCGAACGTGCGCAGCCGCTGGCCGTACCAATTCATCCCCGTGTCGCTCTCGGTCTGGAAACTACCGTAAACAGCCGTGAAGTCGGCATCGGGATTATCGGGCCAGTTCGGGTTATAGGCGGTGTTGGTGAGGGCGCCCAGGGTGTTGCCGAGGCTCGAGGTGAGGTTGGTCCAGAGTTGGCGATAGACTCCAAAGACAGGCGGAGGCAAGCTGACTGCGCTGAACGTGGCCGTGGCCAGGGCGGCGTTGTTGTTGGCGCAGACGGCCAGGCCGGCCAAGGCGGTCGGGTTCAGTGGCACGCTCTGGGTTGAGCCGATTTGGTACCAATCGGTGTTGTTGGTGCTCCAGAAGCCGCTGAAGCTGGTCCCGGAACGGACCAGGCTGAGCCAGACCGGCGCGCCGAGGTTGGAAACGCCGAGGGCCACCTGGTAGGAGCAGGCGGAGGCGGGGGTGCTGCGCCACTGAAAGGTGATGCCGCTTCCAGCAGTCACCAGCACGTCCACTTCAAGAGCTTTGGAACTGGTGTCATTGCGGTACATGATGCCGGCCTGGGCGCCGGGCACATTCTGGACAGTCTCAACCCTTGCAACCAGCGTGCAGTCGCCCGTCACGAGGCTGAAAGCGAAGTGGCACTGGTCGGAGCTGCAGATGTCAGTCCCGCTGCCGGAGAGAGTCCAGAGGCCGTTGGTGAAGGCGGCCGAGCCGGGCAGGGCGGGGGAGTTAAGGTCGGCGTCGCTCCATCCTGGCGGCAGCGCCGCCCTGAGGGTGTGAGTGGAGGTCAGGGAGAGCGACAGACAGAGCAAGCGCGCGCTCAAACAGGCCAATCGGTAGCGCATGCGTCAAGGTTGGCAGGGCCGGCGGCGGATGTCAATTCATTTGCCGGAGTCATTTTTGTTTGCCCTGCGGCGTGTGGCTCGATACGGTGAAAGGCAATGAGAGTCAATTTGGTTTGAGCAGGTATGACGACCAGGCCTTTGAGAAGCGGAGAGTTGACGGAATTGACCGTGGGGCTCAACAAGCTGGCGCGCAACCTCTGGTGGACGTGGGACCAGGGGGCGCAGGAGGTTTTCCAGGAGCTTTCACCGCGCGGCTGGCAGAATCTATACCACAATGCCGTGGCGATTCTGCATGAAGTATCGGAATATGAATTGCATGTGAGGTTGCAGGATCCGTGTTTTGGGGAGCAGGTGCGGGAGGTGCTCAAGGCGTTCGAGGCCTACATGGGCGACAAGGACACGTGGGCGCATCGGCACGCCCCCGAGCTGCGGGCCAACCCCGTAGCTTACTTTTCGGCCGAATTCGGCTTCCATGAGACGTTGCCGACGGCAGCGGGGGGCTGGGCATCCTGGCAGGGGACCATGCCAAGTCGGCGAGCGACCTGGGGTTGGGTTTTGCCGGCATCAGCCTGTTTTACCGGGAGGGATATTTTCAGCAGGCGATCGATGCGAACAATTGGCAGACGGAGTATTACACGCTTTTGAACCCGAAGAACCTGCCGTTGGAGCCGGTGCTCGACGCGAAAGGAGAGCCGGTGGTGTGCCACGTGGATATTGGGATGAGCCGGGTGGCCTTCCAGGCCTGGCGGGCAAATGTGGGACGCGTGGCGGTCTATTTGCTGGACACCAATTGTCCGGAAACGAGCAGCACTTCCGGGACCTGACGTTGCGGGTGTATGGAGGGGACAGCACGACCCGGATCATGCAGGAAGTGCTGCTGGGCGTCGGCGGGGTGCAGTTGCTGCGGGCGCTGGGGCTGAGCCCATCGGTCTTCCACATGAACGAAGGCCACGCCGCGTTTCTGACGCTGGAGCTTATCCGCGAGAAGATGGCGGCGGGCAAGAACTTCCGGGAGGCCGAGGAGCTGACGCGAGCCGAGTGCATTTTCACCACGCACACCCCGGTGGAGGCGGGACATGACCGCTTCAGCGCGGATCTCATGGACTATGCGATGCACCGGTTTCGCACTCAATTGCCAGTGGGATTTGCGGAAGTGATGAAGTTGGGGCGGGTCAACGCGCAAGACTCGAAAGAGCCCTTTTGCATGACGGTGCTCGCTTTGAAGCTTTCGCGCGCCGCCAATGCGGTGAGCGAACTGCACGGGCGGGTGAGCCGCCACATGTGGCATTGCCTCTACCCGGACAGGCCGGTCGAGCAAGTGCCCCTTGGGCACATCACCAACGGAATCCACTTGCTGGGCTGGATGAAGGGGACCGTGCGCCGGTTCTGGCGGGCCAAGCTGGCAGGCAGTGGCGAGCCCTGCGGCGGGGGGGTGGGTTCCCAGCAGGCGGGGCAGGGCGCCGACTGGATAAGCCGGATCAATTCCCCGGAGTTCTGGCAACGTCTGGCCGACCCCCAGTTCATCTCGGACGAAGAGCTTTGGGCGTTGCGCTACAGACTGCGGCGCGAGCTGATCGAATTTGCCCGGCGGCGCCTGCTCATTCAGGGACAGCGCCTGAGCCAGGGGGATTTCATCGCCTTCGACCAACTGCTCGATCCGGATGCCTTGACCATCGGGTTCGCCCGGCGGTTCGCCACTTACAAGCGGGCGCCGCTCATTTTCCAGCAATTCGACAACGTTGTCCGGCTGGCCGGCGACCCCGCGCGGCCCATCCAATTCATCTTTGCCGGCAAGGCGCACCCGCGCGACGATGACGGCAAGCGCTACATCCAGCACATCATTCACCTGAGCAAATACAGCGGCCTGCAAGGGCACCTGGTCTTTCTTGAGAACTATGATGTCCACGTGGCGCGCCAGATGGTCTCCGGCTGCGATGTTTGGCTCAATACGCCCCGCCGCCCGCTGGAGGCCTCCGGCACCAGCGGCATGAAGGCCGGCGCCCATGGCTGCCTCAATCTGAGCATCCTCGATGGGTGGTGGCGCGAAGGCTACGACGGCACCAACGGCTTCGCCATCGGCGAGGATTTCCACGGCGATTCGGTCGAGGAACAAGACCGCAGCGACAGCGCCAACCTCTACAAGACACTAACCGAGGAAGTCATCCCCCTGTTCTACCAGCGCGATGTCCAGGGCATTCCCCGGCAGTGGATTCAACGCATTCGCCGCGCCATGGTCACCCTGGTGCCACAGTTCACGACCGCCCGGATGGTCCGCGAATATACCGAGAAATACTACCTGCCGAAGCCGCTTTGAGCTTAATCGGACACTGACGAGCACGGGGCTTTGTGAGCTTGCGGCGCACGCCTGGGGACCTTAGAATGCGCAAACACAGGGCGCATGGTTAAGAGAGCCTATGAAACGAATCTTATTGGTGGATGACGATCCGCTGGTGTTGCGCATTTATGGGGACGGCCTACGACGCCGGGGATTCGAGGTGGAGACCGCGGAAGACGGTCTGGCGGCGGCCAGATTTCTGCAAAAGGTCAAACCGGAGGCCATTGTGCTGGATTTGATGATGCCAAGACTCTCGGGCGTCGAGGTGCTCAAATACGTCCGTAGCCGGTCCGATCTGGCCAAGGTGCCTGTGGTGGTCCTGTCCAACGCCTACATGAGCGACCTGGCGCGTGAGGCTGCGGCGGCCGGAGCGGACAAGGGGTTGATTAAGGTCGCCTGCACTCCGGCGATCATGGCCGAAACGCTCGAGAGCCTCCTCAACGGCGAAGAGACAGGCGGGGAGGGACCACAAGTGTTGTGCGCCCCTGCCGGCGGGTCTGCGGAGAGGGGAACCGAAACCGAGCCCCGCGGAGCCTCCTCGACCCAGTCTCCAGCCGGGGCGTTCTTCAGGCAATTGCTCCCGTCGGAGGGTCCGACAGAGACTCAAGACATGAAGAAAGTCCGTGAGGACTTCCTCGAGCGAGGCCGGGCGACGTTGGCGAGCGTGCGAAGCCTCTTCCGCGCCTTTCATAAGGCCGGGAATGAGGCCGATCGCAACCTCCGGCTCGAGAGTCTCTATACCCAAGTTCACTTCCTGACGGCGGCAGCCCGCGCAGGCGAGTGCCACCACCTCGCCCAGATGGCGAGCGTGCTGGAGGCCCTCCTGCTCGAACTGACCTCCTATCCGGCGCGGATGTCACCCTCCGTGTTCCGTACGGTCGCCATCGCGGTCGATTTCCTCGGAATCCTCTTCGAACACGACCAAAAGGCCGCATCGGGCTTTGCGCCTGCGGCCCGGACCCTGGCGCTAGTGCTTGATGATGACGCAGTGTGCCGGCATGTGATCGTCTCGGCCTTGCGCAACGCCCAATTCGAAGCGGAGGGCGCCGGCGACCCGATTTCCACTTTGCCGTGGCTGAGCAAAAAGCACTACGGCCTGATCATCCTCGACATGGAAATGCCAGGCATGGACGGTTTCGATTTCTGCCGGCGCGTTCGGCAACTGCCCGGCTACCAACACACGCCGGTCATTTATGTGACCGCACACAGCGAGTTTGAAAACCGAGTCAAAGGCGCTCTGAGCGGCGGACAAGACCTGATCACCAAGCCAATCTTCCCTATGGAGCTCGCCGTCAAGGCTGTGACCCAAACCATGAAATCTCAACTCCTGACATCTCTTGACCAGGACGGGACCACGCAAGCCTGAGTTCGGTCGGAGCGGGCCCACCCTCGCACCGGCCCGGGCGCTCCAGTGCCCCCGCGATGCCGAAAGCGCAGCCAGAGACGCTTGGCAGGGCGGCAGATTTTTCCCCGTACACAGACTGGAATTCCGCAGGCTGACTCCCTGCTCGGGGCAGTCGGAATGGTGGTTCGGATACAGATGCCGGATTAATTGGACTGTGGAAAGATTGGATCAGAAATTGCTTCCGCCGGGAGGGGCATTATGAATCTGGAACGGTCATGACCACGACCAAACCGAAAGGCAAGCTGAGCCGGCTGCTGAGCTGGCTGAGGTCGAAACTGCCTTGGGCGGCCAAGCCGTCTCCGCCAGCCCCAGCCCCAGCTCCGGCCCCGGCGCCTCCGCCGGCGCCCCGTCTTGGAAAGACGATTCTCATCGTCGATGACGACGCGGTAATCCTCAACACGCTGTCCCACAAGTTGCACGCCAGGGGCTATGATATTGCGACGGCTGCCGACCCGGCGGAGGCCCTGGCAGTGGTCCGCGAAGGTAAGCCGGATCTGATCCTTCTCGATCTGGGCTTTCCGCCGGACGTTGGCTTCAGCGGCGCCGCCAGTTGGGATGGGTTTGGCTTGATGAACTGGCTTCGTGCCTCCGGGCTGGGCAGCCATATTCCAATCTTCATTATCAGCAGTGAAGACCCGGACCGATGCCGGGGTCGCTGGCTGGCCGGGGGACCGGTGACCTTCTTCCAAAAGCCCATTGACTATAACCGGCTGTTTTTGAGCATCAGGCAGGCTTTATGGAAAGAGGCGAACACGGTGAAATCGGAGCCGACGGAACCTAAAGGTGTTAAGAAGGGGCTGTGAATGGCCTTTAATGTCTGTTTTTGGGACATCTATTAGCCAACCCTCTCCTGGTTGAGAGGAGGTCTTTTCCGGGAAAAACGTGCCGCAGGGCGGTGAGTGCCAACCACATTTAACCGGCATTTTAATGGATTTTACGGCGGGTCTCTGGCTGTGGCGGCAGTGGCACGCAAGTAGCTGCAATTAATCGGCCATAACGAACAGACAACCACAACATGCGCCTTGGTATTTCATCGGCCCGCCCGCCATTTCATTGGAGCCGGGCGTTTACGTTCATTGAGGTCATGGTGGCCACGCTGGCGATTGGCACCGTGTTTACGGGCTTTTATCTCTGTCTGAGCCAGGGGCTTGCGACCACGGAGGTGAGCCGGGAGAACTTGCGGGCGACCCAGATTCTCGCGCAACAAATGGAAACCATCCGGCTCTACACCTGGGGCCAGATCCAGAGCAACGGATTCATTCCCGCCTCGTTCACCGCGCCGTTCAACCCGACGGGAACCCAATCCACCAACGGCGTGGTTTACACGGCGCAGATCGCGATCACCAACGCGCCGATGACGGAGTCCTACGCGAGCAACCACGTGCTGGTGACGGTGACACTGAACTGGACCAACGGCAACAACCAGCAGCACCAGCGGCAAATGAGCACCATCGTCTCCCAATACGGACTGCACAATTACTTCTATTGAATTTCATGCGGGCGGCATTCTCATTCAAAGTCGGTGCCCGGGGCTTCACCCTGGTTGAAACCGTGCTGGCGACGGTAGTCGGCGGGGTGGCTTTCGCGGCGGTGGGCTCAATGATGCTTTACGGTTCCAAGAGCACCGCCATCCTGGGCAACTATGGGGATTTGAACCGGTTCAGCCGCAACGCGCTCGACCAGATGAGCAGGGACATCCGCCAGGCCAACAAGGTGCTCAGTTGCACCAATAATCAGTTGCAGATTCAGGCTGTGGACATCAACACCGGAGCGACCAACACG
This sequence comes from uncultured bacterium, assembly GCA_963713735.1. Classification (GTDB taxonomy): domain Bacteria; phylum Verrucomicrobiota; class Verrucomicrobiia; order Limisphaerales; family UBA8199; genus CAVQND01. The sequence goes on along the minus strand of CAVQND010000001.1, from coordinate 402,975 downwards.
CTCACCTACGCCTACGACCCGGTGGGACAGAGGTTGACCCGGATTTATGCCGGGGCAACCAACACGCTCCTGACGGGAATCGTCACTAATTCGATGCAGTTCGCGATGTATCAACGCAACCCGGTGGGCGGAGACGTGACGACCAATTATCTGACGACCGACCCAACCATCTGCAAGGTGGTCCAGGTGTCGTGGGTTTGCTCGCGCAACGTTCTGGGGGTCGGCCAGACGGAAAGCGTGCAATCGGCCAAGGTCGTGATCCGCAAAGAATGAGCGAAAAACACTTCCGTTATGAAGTTTAGAATTCGTCATCAGCCGCGCGGCATTGTCCTGGTCGTGACGTTGTTGACGATATTCATCATCGCCATCATTTTGACGAGCTATCTCGCCCTGGCCAACCAGGTCAACGCCTCGGTGGCGCGGTCGCAGAGCTGGAACGAGGCGATTCCCGTCCTGGAAAGCGGGATCGAGGAGGCGCTGACGCAACTGTATTGCGCCGGCACCAACAGTTCGTTGCTGACTTCCAACAATTGGACGCACGGCGCGGACGGACTGTATCACAAGAGCCGAGCGTTCAGCGATGGCAGTTACTTCAACGCGAGCATTCAGGCCACCAGCAACCCCGTGATCATTTCGACGAGTTTCGTTCCGGTGATGTTTGTCTTGAGCTCGACCACCACCAACTATCTGAGCCGGAAGGTGAAGGTCGTCACGCAAATGAACGCCGTGACACCGGGGGGAATAAACGCCAAAGGGGCGGTCTCCTTAACCGGCGCCGCAATCCTCGACAGTTTCGATTCCTCGGACCCGAATTACAGCTCCGGCGGCATGTACGTGGCGAGCAAGCGCAAGGCCAACGCCCTGGCGGTGACCGATTCGGGGGCGTCCGGCGCCGTGAGTCTTGCTGGCAGCTCAATGATTTACGGGTCGGTAACCACCGGCCCGAGCGGGACGGTGAAAACCGGCGGGACCTGCGCGGTGGGAGATATTGCCTGGGATGCCAGCAAGACGGGCGTCGAATCCGGACACTCCGCCAACAACGCCAACGTCCAGTTCAACGACGTGGCCGCGCCCTTCACCTATGGCAGCGGAACGACCCCCTCCAGCGGAAGTTATAGTTATGGCGGCACCAACTATAACTACCTGCTCGGGTCGGGGAATTACAATATGTCCAGCCTTAACCTCTCCGGAATTCAGACGATGGTTGTCACCGGCAGCACCACCCTTTACGTCAACGGGAACTTCAGTACAGCCAACAGCGCGTATGTTTACATCGCCTCCGGCGCGACTCTGACGATGTATGTGAATGGGACTGTCAGCATTTCAGGGGCGGGTGTTGTCAACGGCGCTCAGACGGCCAACCGGTGTGCTATCTATGGCATGCCCGGCTGCACTACCATCACCTGCGCCAACAGCGGCGCTTTCATTGGAACCGTCTATGCGCCCGAGGCTGCGCTTTCTGTCACCGGGGCGGGGGGCGCTTCCGGCGGATTCACCGCCAGCACCGTCACGATCAGCAACAGCGGGGCGGTCCACTATGACGAACATCTGGCCAATGCCGGTAGCAGCGGCAGCTCAGGCTACGTGGTGACAAGCTGGAATGAGTTTTGAATTTTTCAATTGTTGGCGATAGATGAACCGGATTTCGGAAGACAATATATGAACGCCAGGCAGCGCCAATTATTCTTATGCGGGCTGGTGTGCGTTTGGGTCGGCGCTGCCCTCGCCGCGGCGCCTGCTCAGGCCGCGCACCCCCAGGGCGAAGGCCGCTTTGACCTTGCCCGTGGCAGCGAGTTTGCCGCGGTCGCGATGGCGGCCATTCTGGGCGGGTTTCTGGTTTTGAAAAAACTGGCCCGGCCGGCTATTGATTTGCCGGCAGGGGAGCTGAGGTTGACACGTTTCCGGGCGGCTGGCGGGGGGGAAAGGCTCGCGGAGGAGGAAGACTTTGCCAGGTTTGTCACGGAATTTCAGGCCGGTCCGGCGACGGGGAAGCGGAATGCCCCGTTCACGCGGCAGTCCCTTCCCTCGGCACCGAGCTTGATGGAGCCTTGCGTTCGGCCCTGGACGCCGGGCCCTCACTTTCACGACTCCCCTCCGGGCCGGTCGAGGATGATAGGGAGAGCGGAGAGCCGGAGAGCCAGAGCGGCCGTGATGAGCTCGAGGGATTCTTTGCCTGGGCGCCGGAACAGGTGGGAGCGTTGCAGAAACTCCTCGAAAGCAGCAGCCGGGCGGAAAGTCCGGCGGCGCAGCGCGACGCGCTGGTTGAGGTTTGCGGCCAAATCACCGTCTTAAAGCAGCGGGCGAGCCTGCCGGAATTGCGGCCGGCCTGGCAACTGGCGGCCGCCATCCAGGGGCTGCTAAAGCAACTCACCGGCCGGGTGAGCAACATCACGCATTCCACGCAGCGAACGGTTGCGGAGAGCTTGGAACTGTTGGAGGCATTATGCGCGCGCGGGGTGCGCGCCGACCTGGCGGCCAATCCGGCCATACGGATACTGGCGGTGGACGACGACCCAGTGAGCCGTTTCGCGCTATGCGGGGCGGTAAAGAGAGCTTTCGGGCAGCCGGATCTGGCGGAGAGCGGCGAGGCGGCGCTGGCGCTGGCCCGGCTGCAAAGTTACGACCTCGTCCTGCTCGACGTGATGATGCCGGGGATGGATGGTTTTGAAGTATGCACGAGGATTCGCCAAACCGGGTCCAACGGCTCGACCCCGGTGTTGTTCGTCACCGCGTTGAAGGACTTTGACACGCGCGTCAAATCGCTGACCACCGGCGGCAATGATCTCCTGGGCAAACCATTTCTGACCTTTGAAATTACACTCAAGGCGCTGACGCTGGTATTACGCGCCCGGCTGCAGGAGCGCAATCGCATCCTGGAGGCTTCCGGCGGGCTGGCCGGCTCCCCGACGCCCGCGGTGAATTGGCCGGAGCTTCGGGCAGACGCCGTGTCCGAAGAAGATCCCGTCCCGCCTGCGGAACGGCTTCCGGGACCGGGCCGGCCCGTGGCGCAGGCGGGCGCCGGGCCCATCGTCTTGCTGCCGCCGCCCGTGTTCGCGACCCGCGGCGCGGCCGGAGAAGACATGGGCAAGGCCTCGAGGAATGTTCCTCGCGAGTTTTCCCCGGCGTTCCTGACGCACATGACGGCCTGCGTTCGAGAGATGAAGGAGCAAATCACGCTCCTGGGCGGCTTGGAGGAGGCGGCGGCGCGGAAGGAATTGCTGGTGCGGCTGCACTTGCGGCTCCAGTCCCTGTCGCGCAGGCTCGACCTGCCGGAACTGCGGCCGGCTTTTGAGCTGTGCTGCGCCCTGGAAGGGCTGTCCAGGAAACTCAAGGACGATCCGAGGAAAACCACCGTCTCCACGCTGGGCACGGCGGCCATGGGGCTGGAACTGCTGAAAGATTTGTGCGCCCCAGGGGTGAAAGCCGACCTGTCGAGCAACCCGCCGATTCGCATCCTGGTGGTGGATGACGAGCCGTTGGCCCGCCGCGCGCTCACCGGCGCGTTGCAAATGGCGTTTTCCAGGCCGGACGGCGCGGAGAGCGGGGAGACGGCGGTGGGGATTGCGGCGGAGAAAGAGTTCGACCTGGTGTTTCTGGACGTTTGCATGCCGGTGATGGACGGTTTCACGGCGTGCGCCAAGATTCATGAAACCGTTCCCAACCGCTGCACGCCAGTGGTTTTTGTCACCAGCCACTCCGACGAGGCGTTTCGCGCCCAATCCGAGCGATGCGGCGCCCGGGATTTTGTGGCGAAGCCGTTTGTTTTCATGGAAATCCCGGTCAAGGCGCTGACGTATGTGCTGCGCGCCCGGCTGGAGAAGATGAAAATGACGCGATCGGCGGACGGAGCCGCCTCCGCCTAATCGACCGGATACAACAGCAAAACCTAAAAAAAACATGCCTTCGTTCGACTATGTGGCCCGGGACGCCAGGACGGGCCTGGAAGTCATTAACGCGTTGGAGGCCGACACTGAGGAGGCCGCCATTGACGCCCTGTGGAAGCGCGACCAGCTTGTGGTTTCGATACAGGAGAAACCGGGCAAGAAACACCGGCAGGCGGGCGGGCGGGTGCCCTTGAAGGACCTGGTTCTGTTCACGCGGCAATTCGCGACAATGTTTGACGCCGGGATCGCGATGGTCGGATGCCTCAAAGGGCTCGAAAAGCAGACGCGCAACAAGTTGATGCGGAATGTCATCAAGGACCTTTGCGCGCACATTGAAAGGGGCGACAGATTGTCCGATGCGCTGGCAAAAAACCCCAATGTATTTGACAGGCTTTACCTTTGCATGGCGGCCGCCGGGGAGCAAGGCGGCTTGCTGGCGGAGGCACTGTCACGGATTGCGACCCACCTGGAAAACAACGCGCGGCTCCGCCGCAAGGTCAAGTCCGCGATGATGTATCCCGCCGTGGTCACCGCCGTGGCCATTGGCATCACTATCTTCCTGCTGGCCAAGGTCGTGCCGGTCTTTGGCGAGGTTTTCGCCAGTTTCAAGGGCAAGTTGCCGGCCCCGACCCTGATTCTGATAGGACTTAGCAATGTCGTGCGCGAATGGCTCATCGTGATATTGCTGGCCATAGGCGGCGCGGTTTACGGCTGGTTTTGGTTCATCAAAACCAGACTCGGCCGCGAGTTCTGGGATTCGTGGCGCATCAAACTTCCCGTCTTCGGCAATGTTGCCCATTGCATCTGCCTGGCCCGTTTTGCCCGCACGTTCTCCTCGCTCGTCCGCAGCGGGGTGCCCATCCTCAGCGTCATGCAAACCGTTTCGGAGGCTTGTGGAAACGTCGTCATGGAAAAGGCCATCAATGCGGCCGCGCAGGACCTCCGACTCGGGGAGGGCATTCGGACTCCCTGGCCAAGCACCCCGTCTTCCCCGACATGGTCATTCGCATGATGTCTGCCGGCGAGCAATCCGGCAGGATTGACGAAATGATGGGGTGCGTTGCGGACTATTTGGATGAGGAAGTCGAAGGCATTCTCTCCGGCCTGACTTCCATGATTGAGCCGATCCTCGTGGTCGTCCTGGGAGTGGTGGTTGGCGGCATCGTCATTTGCGCGTTTCTGCCTATCTTCAAGCTAAGCAGCGTTATTAGTGGGGGTCATTGATGCGGAAGTCATCGGGGTCATTCAACCGATGATTGGTTCAAGGACCGGCGCCGGCAGAGCCGTAAGAGGAACCAGCCGGCAGCGAGGATGCCTATGATGAGGACCATGACGGGCCGAGAGTTGGACTGGGCCGGGACCGAGCGAGGCCCTGTTTTAACCAACTGGGCGTTGATTTCCTGGCGCCGTTGCTCGACGCCCGCCTGGATGGCTTTAGCGAGCGTGCGGCGAAAGGCCAGGCGCTCGCGATAGGCGCGCTCGGCGGCGGCGGTTTGTTCTTGTTTGGCCGAATAAGCGACGGTCTCCTGGTAACGATGGATTTGCTCCTCGGCGGCATGGTGCAGCTCGGGAGGGACGGTATAGGCCGCGTCGGCGTGGAAGACGATTCCGGCGGCCGCGCAGGCGGCGAGGAATAGCGACCAGGCAGGCGTTGGAAACCGGGGCGTGGCGCACATCATAGGTTGGTGGGGTCAGGCGGCAGGTCGGTGAACCGGGTGATCCTCAACAGGCCCCCGACGGGCAGATTGAGGTTGATAAGCCGGTTGAGATCGTTGTTGTAACGGCTGTTGACGCGGGAGTCGTAATCGAAAGTGATCCCGTTGTTGACCACAATGGCCTCGTCCCTCGAGACCACGACACCGTGGAAAGTGCTCCACCCGTCGGTCATCCGCATGGCATAGCCGTGGTTGGTGTAGAAAACGCCCTCGATCAGAGACATGTTGTTGGAGGCGACGTTGCTGTAGGCCAGCGGGACTCCATTAGCATCGACGGGGTAGCCGGCGATCGCGGCCGCGCGCGCGGCGGTCATGGCCAATTCGGCATTGTAATTGTAGTAACCGCGTATGACGCCGTCGCCATCGGCGTCGAAGGAAGTTGTCCACACGCCGTTGCTATTGAGATAGGGAATATTGTCATCGGCGGTATAGGGGATGCCGTCGGCGCCGAGGTGGGTTTCGTCGCCTCGCCACTTGAGGCCAAAATTGTAGGGATCATAGCACCAGGAAATCCAATCGTTGCTGGTTACATCGCCCCCGAGCACCAACCCTTTGACTGCAAAGGCCACCAGGTCCTTGCTCTTGTTGTTGGAAGCCCACTGATCGCGCTGGGCGGGGGCCATCGTTTCGGGCGAGGTGCTGAAGTCGGGGCCGTTGGCATAGGTCAGATTGCCCGCTATATACAGGTTGCCCCCCACATAAAGAGTGCCCTGCCCGCTAATCCGCCCCTGAATCACGACATCCCCCGGCACCACGACCATGTTGCTGATGGTGATGGTCTGGTTGTTGGTGGCAATCAGGTAGAGTCCCGGCTGGGCGGGGTTGGTTTGGACCCCATAAACCACCTGCTGAGACCCCACCCAGAGTCCGTTGGTATTGACGTTGACCATGGCGAGGTTCGAGTAATAGCCGAAATCCGAGTTCAGGTTCGGCATGTTCAGGCGCGGGACGCTGGTGTGGGCCATATCCAGCGGTTCGGCTCCTGCGGTGCCGCAAAAAGGAGGGGCATCGGAAAAGAGGTTCACGGGGCTTCCGTAAGAGGTGATGGTGCCACTGGCCATGATTTGTCCGTTGACCACCGGGCCGCCGCGAAAATCAAAGTCCCAGTTTGCCCGGTTGGCGCCGTTGCCGACGATGGTGCTGCCCCACCACCAACCCCAGTTGTTGAGGAAGTATTCGTTGTCGAAGATCTGGCTGGCCGGCCTGGCGGTCACAACTGCCTGCAGGGTCCTGACTTTGTCGTTGACGCGCGCGGAGGCAATCACCAGGAAGGTGTTGGGCAAACCGGGGTTCGTGCATATCACCTCGACCCAAGCGTTGCTGAATCCGGGGCCGGCGGCGCCCGGGGCGCCCGTCATGTAGGCCAGGCCCAAGGTCCCGTTGGCGGTCGCATAGTAATTGAAGGGGGCGGACGGGATGTTATCCCCGATGCCCTGGGCCGCCCATTGCAGGGCGTTTTCGGCATGGTAGAACGCCGCGTTCCAGTCCGTTCGGCCCTGGGCATTGCGCAAGGAAGCGATGGTGAGGACATAGGTGCTGGCGACGACGAGCGACATCGCGCTACCGAGGATCATGACGATGATCAGCGAGTTGCCGTGGCGGGGCGAAAGGCGTGGAGGAAGGATATGCATACGCTGATATGCTAGTTGTTGCGCATCTTGACGCTGAAGGTGCGCCAAATGGTGGCCGCGTTGGTCGAGGCGTTATACAATTGGCGTTGCGAATAGCCATTGTCATCGAGGTCGATGGTCACATTGATGAGACTGGTGTCGGAGGTGCCGTCCGGCTTGAGCGAGGGCAGGAAATCCATACGGCGCAAGGCCAGGCTCGAGTTGGTGGCCCAGAGGAGGTCCGGGTTGTTAGTGCTGGCGCAATTGGCGTAGTGGACCACCCGGCCGGTGGCCGGTTGGAATACAATCTCCTCCGGCGTGTAATCCGGCGGCGCACCCCGGGAGACAACCAGGCACTGGAAACCCAGGAGATTGCCGCCGCTATCGAATACCGGCTGGGCAAAGGCCGCGGATTGGGTGGCGCTCATCAGCCGCAGCAGGGCCATCAGCTTGCTCTCGAGCACGTTGGCCGCCTGCTGCACGGTGGCATCCGCCAACACGCGCCGGTCCTCCCTGGCGGATTGGAGCAGCATGAGCGACGCGGCGCCCACGACCAGCAACCCCACGCCGGATGCGACCATCAGCTCAACCAGGGTGAATCCCGATGCGGCCTTAAGGCGCCGGCGAGCAGTGTCCCGGCCCAGTCCCCTGGGGGCGTCGTGCCAGCTTTCCGACCTGCGGTGGGGTCCGCTTTCCCCTGAGATGCTCATTCTACAAATCCTTGGTTCGCACCAGGTCGAATTGCACCACCTGCCGCGCCCCGAGCCCGAGCGGGGGATCCCAGGTGACCTGGGCGGCAAGGTGGAGGTCATGCGCGACGGCATTCAAGGAATTCGTCGTGTAAGTGACGCATAGCTGCGGGTTACGGCTGGTCAGCCACAGGAGGTCCGGATGAAAGGTCAAGTACGGGGCGGTGTTGAGCGCAGTCCTGGAACCGCTCGCCGGGATGGTGATGTTTGGCGCCCCCCCCGTTCCATCGAACAAAGGATTGATCGGAGCGCCCGCGCCGACGGAGGAGAAAGGCAAGGCCTTGATCATCTCGACGTAATGGACCAGAAAATCAGACATAATCCCTTGCTCCCTCGTTTTGGTGGACCCGAGCCGGGAGAAGAGAATAGACCAATAGCAAACGATAATGAAGAACGCCAGTACCCCCGCGGCCAGGATGGCTTCGGCCAGGGTAAAACCCGCGGTGGCCAACCCTTTTCTTCCCCGGCGTCCCGGCCACAGCATAAGCACCCCCTCTTGTCGGCAAGGCCGGTTGGTCGAGCGGGCGCCTGTCTTCATCTGGCGTTGGTTGATGCCTGCATAATGCACTAACAACCGAAAAGGGCGGAGCATTAACCATGCCATATTCCCCCGCAGGACAACCCTTTTTCCCGCGCGGGCAGGGAGAGTCGCATCTGCGGCAACCCCAACTGCCGGCGCGGGCGACGCCAAAGAAACCCGGCCCCTCACCTCAGCACGGTGCCGCGCTGAGTATCATCAACACACCACTGAGCCGCTGAGCGGGTTATTCGTTTATTCCCCAGTGACGGGAATAATTAAAGTGAGTGTCCCGCTGGAGAATCTCGTTCATGACGTCTGTTTTGGCGGTGGCTCCGGCCCTGATTCTCTCAGGGGAAAGGCTAAGCGAACCATTTTGAAGTTGGTTCTGCTCCTCATGAGCCGGAGTGAGGTCGCGCGCCAGTTTTGGGGTGGGGGTTGACTTATCGTGCAAGTGAAGCTTTTTCATACCGAATCCTTCTTCGGATCTGCGCTGGCCCGAGTCTGACGAAAAAAGTGCCGAGTGTCTGCTTTCGTGCGCACGGTTGATTTGTACACCGCATATCGACTGTTGTCAATCATTTTCCACAATATATTGGGCGCGGCGGTCAAGTTCACCGAATGCTGCGGAGCCGCCGCGAAATAACGTGGGCAAGGCATGGGGAGTCCGCAGGATAAGACACAACTCAGATAGCCGCGAAGAGGCACAAGAGGCATAAGACCCGATCTTTTGAGCCTTTTGAGCCTCTTGGCGGCTGTTCCGTTCGGGGGTGGGTGTCGTCCACCCGGCGGACCACACAGAATGTAAAGGTGATTTCGTGACGGCGGCTTACGGCTTCGGCGCTGGGGCGACTTCTTCGAAGGTGAGATCGACGATCAAATCCCCGGCTATCTTCTCGAGCCGGCGGCGGAGCTCGATGGTGTTGCACCGGGCGGGGAGGCTGAGTTTGGCGCGGGCGGTGAAGAGGGTCTCGCCCGACATGGGAGCACTGGCGCATTGGGTGTGAAGCTCTTCGACGTTGACGCCGTAGGCGGCGAGGGCATGAGAGATTTGGCGGACGATGCCGGGCCGGTCCTGGCCGACAATTTCCAGCCGGCTCAACCGAGGGGAGGAGGGGGCCGGCGGGGGCTGGTCGGGATGGACCACGACGGTCAATCCCTGGGACTGGAGGGCGCGCAGTGCCGCGCTCAAGGGCGGCACCTGCTCCTCCGGCACTTCGACCCGGAGGATGCCGGCGAAGTGCCCGCCTAAACGCGACATCCGGCTTTCCAACCAATTGCCGGCATGTCCGGCCACCAGGCCGGCGAGCGTATCGACCAGCCCGGGCCGATCCTGGCCAATCACCGTCATCACAAGGGCGCGTTGCATAGGCGATCTCCTAAGCTGAGCTTGCAGTTCTGGCAAGACCTTTGTGTCCAACCATGGGGAGTGGGGCGCCCAGGCTCTCGACCTTCCGACGCGCCATCAGAAAAGGCCCCCCGCAATGTTGACGGAATGCGCCTTCGTGATAGCATCGGAGTGTGAAGGTCCGCGAAGCGATCCAATACCATCTGGAAGAGATGCGCAGAGAGGGGCTGGCGGCGCCTGAGGCGTTGTCGAGCGCGGAATACGTTGAGGTGGCGGCCGCCTAACCCGGATATTTCACAGCCCAAGAGCGGGACCGGGCGCCCGGGGCCGCGTAGCGCAGGTTTCCAACCTGCTGTATCGCCGACTTGCAGTCGGCAGGCTGTAGGTGCTTGGTCGCGTCCGCGGATTGGAAATCCGCGATACAGCAGGCTTGAAGCCTGCGCTACGCCTCCCAGTCGGCCAAACGTGTGAAATATCCGGGCTAAGAGCCGCTGGCGCGAACGCCCCTTTTGGCTTTGAGCGCCTTCAAGGTTCGCTGGAAGATCTCTTCCGGGGCGCCCTTGGCCAGGACGGGGATGAGGAGGCCCTGGTTGCGATAGTACTCAGCCAGGGGGGCGGTGCTCTTCTCGTAAGCGGCCATCCGCACGCGGATCGATTCGGGACGGTCGTCCTCGCGCTGGTACAAGGCGCCTCCGCAATGGTCGCAAACGCCCTGGACCTTGGGCGGGCGGTTTTGGAGGTGAAAGACGGCCTTGCAGCCGGGGCAGGTGCGCCGGCCGGCCAACCGCGCCACGATTTCGTCGATGGGCAAGTCGTAGCTGAGCACAGCGTCGAGTTTGAGGTTATGTTTTTTGAGCAGGGCCTCGAGGGCCCGGCTTGGGCGACGGTGCGCGGAAAACCATCGAGCAGAAACCCGCTCTCGCAGCGCAAGCAGCCCACGCGCTCGGTGACGAGGTCTACGACGGTGTCATCGGGCACCAATTCGCCGCGCCGCATATAGTCCAGGGCGGCCGTCATGGCGGGTGAACGCTCGCCCGGCTCGAGGGACTTGGCTGCGCGGAAGATGTCGCCGGTGGAGAGCTGGCAGGCGCCCAGCTTAGCGGCGAGCAATTCCGCCTGGGTGCCCTTGCCGACTCCCGGCGCGCCCAGGAGGACCAGCCGGCACGGCCTTTTGACAGGTTTGGGTGGCGGTTCACAGGCTGCCGTTCCGCCTCTGAGCCAGGCCATGCGATCTCGTTTTGTTTCCATGTTGGGGTGAGCTTAACAAAGTCACGCTGGTGAGGGAAAGGGCAAATCCCGCAGCCCTGCGGGGCGGTGGGGTTGTCGAATTCGGCGCTAGACAGCGCGCTGGGAAGGTGGCTATTCTGCGCGAAACCATTATGAGCAAGAGCAAGAACATCCAAAGAAGCTACCAACTGGCCAAAGAACGCTATGCCGAACTGGGCGTGGACACCGAGGGAGCTATCAAACAACTTGGCGGAATGCCGATTTCGATCCATTGCTGGCAGGGTGACGACGTGGGCGGTTTCGAGCGGGCCGGGCAGGAACTGGGCGGGGGACTGGCAGTGACGGGCAATTACCCGGGCAAGGCGCGGACGCCGGAGGAATTGCGCAAGGACTTCGAGAAGGCGCGGTCGCTGGTGCCTGGCACGCACCGGTTCAATCTGCACGCGAGCTACGCGGAGATGAACGGCAAGAAGGTGGAGCGGGACGCCCTGAGCGTGGATCAATTCAAGGACTGGATCGCCTGGGCCAAGTCGCTCCACATCGCCCTGGACTTCAACCAGACCTACTTTGCGCACCCCAAGGTGGTTGGCGGTTTTACGCTGACCAGCCCGGACGCGGCCATCCGCAAGTTCTGGATCGAGCACGGCATCCGGTGCCGGGAGATCGCCGGGGAGATCGGCAAGGCCCTGGGCAAGACGTGCATGACCAACCTCTGGATTCCCGACGGCATGAAGGACACGCCCGCCGACCGGCGCGGCCCGCGGGAACGCCTCACCGAGGCCCTGGACGCCGTGTTCAAGAAGAAGATCGACAAGAAATACAACGTTGATTCGGTCGAGCCCAAACTCTTCGGCATTGGGGCGGAGAGCTACACGCCCGGCTCGCATGAGTTTTACCTCGGCTACGCGGTGAGCCGTCAGACCCTGCTCACCCTGGATGCCGGCCATTACCACCCCACGGAAGGCATCGCCGACAAGATTTCCTCGGTGCTCTGTTTCCTGCCGGAGATCGGCCTGCACGTCAGCCGCGGAGTCCGGTGGGACAGCGACCACGTGGTAACGCTGACCGACGAGCTTCGAGGCCATCGCCCAGGAGATCGTCTGGGGCGGCTACGCCAAGCGCATCCACATCGGCCTGGATTATTTCGATGCGAGCATTAACCGGGTGGCGGCGTGGGTCATCGGCACGCGCAACATGGAGAAGGCCTTGCTGCTGGCCCTGCTGGCGCCCATCGGGCAATTGAAACAGCTCGAGGCCGAGGGCGATTACACCTCGCGCCTGGCGCTGATGGAAGATGCCAAGGCGCTGCCCTTCGGGGCGGTGTGGGATTATTATTGCCAGAAGGCGGGCAAGCCGCCCGGGGAGGCCTGGCTCGCCGAGGTCAAGACCTACGAGGAAGAGGTGCTGTCCAAGCGCCGATAGAATCGAGCTTGTCCCGGGACCCTGCTAAAATGAATACTTCGCCGAAACCTTTGTCGCAACCTTTGTCGGAACGGCTGTTTTTTCGACAAAGTTGGCGACCGAGGCTGCGACAAAGGTCGGGAAGCTGGGCTTTTGGGACAGGCCCTGGAATAAAATGGCCCCGCTCCAACCCTGCGGCCGCCTAAATAAGGAACCCCGCTTATGAACGAACCCAATCCCATTGCGGCCATCCTGCTCTATGTCCTCGGTGGCTTTGCCGGCGCGGTCTTTTATCTCCCATTCAAGAAGGTGAAGAACTGGGCCTGGGAAAGTTACTGGCTGGTTTATGCCGTGACCGGCCTGGTCGTGGTGCCGTGGGTGGTGGCGTTCATAGTGTCGCCCAAGGTCTGCGGCTTGCTGTCGAGCGCGGATCTCAAGATGCTGGCCCTTTGCTTCGTCTTCGGGGCGATGTGGGGTTTCGGCGGGCTGACCTGGGGCCTGATGATCCGATACCTGGGCGTCGGCCTGGGCCTGGCCGTCGGGTGCGGCCTTTGCGCCTCGGCGGGGACGCTCATCCCGCCGCTCTTCAAAGGGGAACTGGGCGGGTTCCTGCGGGTCGCCTCGGGACAGGCGACCTTGCTGGGCGTCGCCATCGCCCTGCTCGGCATCATTATGGTCGGCATGGCCGGCATGTCCAAAGAGAAGGAACTGCCGGAAGCGGAGAAGAAGAAGGCCGTGGCCGAATTCGACTTCAGGAAGGGCATGTTGGTCGCGATCTTCTCAGGGGTGATGAGCGCGGGCATGGCCTTTGGGCTGGCGAGCGGCGGGGCCCTGGAGAGCGCCGCGGTGGCCGCCGGCACTTCGCCCACCTGGAAGGGCATCCCGGTCCTGGTGGTCGTGCTGCTGGGCGGCTTCACCGTCAACGCGGTCTGGTGTCTTTACCTGAATTTCAAGAACAAGACCACGGGCGATTACAGCCGGAAAGACGCGCCGCAGGCGGCCAACGCCTTCTTCGCCGGCCTGGCCGGGCTCATCTGGTGCCTCCAGTTTATCACTTACAAGGTCGCCGACTCGAAGATCGGCGAGTTTGGTTTCGCCGGTTGGACGGTGTTCATGTCCAGCATGATCATTTTCAGCACGCTGCTGGGGATCGGCTTGGGCGAGTGGAAGGGTGTGAGCAGCCGGACCAAGACGTTGCTGGGCGCGAGCCTGGCAGTGCTGGTGGCCTCATTGTTGGTCATCGGCTACGGAAACAAGCTCAAGGCCGGAGAAGCCAAGACCCCTGCCCGCGCCGCGGCGCCGGCGGCAGCCGGGACGTAGCGCGTAGACGCTCGCTGGAGTCTGGCCGAGCAGAGGCACCGTCGAGACATTCCGAAGACTAATGAAAAACACAGACCCGCAAAGAACGCGGAACAGGGGCAGAAACCGAATCTCTGCGTTCTTCGCGTCTCTGCGGTTAAATAGGGCCCGTCCCAACAACTCCGATTTCGGACCTTTGTCGCATCCTTGGTCGCCGCCTTTGTCGAAGAGGGCCCAAGCCGACAAAGGTTGCGACAAAGGGTTGCGACGAAGTTACTTGCCCCCCTGCAAAACCCCAATTCTACACTCAGCTTATGTCACCACGTGTTTATCTTGCTATTGACCTGGGCGCCGAGAGCGGCCGCGTCATGGCCGGCCTCTGGAACGGCCAGACCCTGGGTCTGGAGGAAATCCACCGCTTCCCCAATGGCCCCGTCCACCTGGCCGGCTCGATGCGCTGGGACGTGATGCGGCTTTGGGCCGAGGTTGAGCATGGCCTGGGTGTGGCGGCAAAGAGATACGGCCCGGCCATCGTGTCGGTTGGCGCGGACACCTGGGGCGTGGATTTCGTGCTGCTCAGCCGGAGCGGGGAGATGCTGGGCCAGCCTCGACATTACCGGGATGCGCGGACCAACGGGATGATGGAAAGGGCCTTCCGGCAAGTGCCCCGCGCCGAGATCTTCGCCCAAACCGGCTTGCAGTTCATGCAGTTCAACACCCTGTTCCAACTGCTGGCCGTCAAGCAGGACACACCGGAACTCTTTGAGCAGGCGGATTGCCTGCTGCTGATGCCTGATTTTATCCATTGGGCGCTGTGTGGGGCCCGCGCCGTCGAATTCACCAACGGCACAACCACGCAGTGCATGCACCCGCTCGAGCGCAATTGGGCGGTGGGCCTGCTCGAGAAGTTCGGGCTGCCCACGCGCATTTTTCCCAAAGTGGTCCCTCCCGGCACGGAGTTGGGCGCGCTCCGGCCGGAGGTTGCGGAAAGGAGCGGCCTGGGCAACGTCAGAGTCGTGGCCCCGCCCACGCACGACACGGCGTTGGCGGTGGCCGGCGTGCCGACGGCCAACACCGGCAGGGCCAATTGGGCCTACTTGAGTTCGGGCACCTGGTCGCTGATGGGGGCCGAAGTTCAACAGGCCGCCCTGTCCGCGCGCGCGCTTGAGATCAACATGACCAACGAAGGCGGCCTGGACGGCACCTACCGCCTGCTCAAGAACATCATGGGGCTGTGGCTGGTGCAGCAGTGCAAACGCGCGTTCGACGCTCGTGGCAGAAGATACGAATACAGCGAACTGGCGCAACTGGCAGGCCAGGCCCCCGCGTTGCGCTCGCTGGTCAACCCCGACGATTCCCGCTTTCTCAATCCGCCGGACATGCCCCGGGCCATCGAGGAGTTCTGCCGCCAAACCCGGCAGCCTGCTCCCAAGACGGAAGGGGAATTGGTCCGCTGCGCTTATGAGAGCCTGGCGCTCAGGTACCGGCAGGTGCTGGGCTGGCTGGAGGAGCTCACCGCCAACCGCATCGAGGTCATTCACATTGTGGGCGGCGGCTCCCAGAGCGCCATCCTCAACCAATTCACCGCCGATGCCTGTCAGCGGCCCGTCATCGCCGGCCCCATCGAGGCCACTGCCATGGGCAACCTCCTCGTCCAGGTCCGGGCCAGCGGCGAACTGGCCTCGTTGGCCGAGATGCGCGAGGTCATCCGGAACTCGAGCGAAGTCAAGACCTTCCTGCCGGGCCCGGCCGCCCCTTGGGAAGAGGCCTCGGGCAGGTTCGAGGCCGTGCAGAGCTTCAAGATTTAGCCAGGGCGACAATGAGAAGGAATGCAACTGTCCAGGTGAAGGCCACCCCGCAGATTATAAAAATGGAAGCGATTCATCCTCTCAGGGCTGGGAACTATTCGGCACCGGTCCGGGTTCTTTGCCCCAAGCCGGCTGAAGCCGGCGCTCCGGGACGCCGGCCTCGGGTGCGGCTTTGCCGCTCTGCGCTCTCTGGGTTCTTTGCGGTCGTTTTCTTTCCGTAGAAAATGAGACTTCAGCGGTTCAAAGGCAACCCCATCCTCAGTCCGCTGGCGGCCCACCCGTGGGAGGACCTGGCCGTGTTTAACCCGGCTGCCTGGTACGACCAAAAGGCGGGCGAGGTGCTTTTGCTCTATCGCGCGGCCGAATCCGGCCCCGAATACAAGTGCTGGTTCGGGCTGGCCAGGAGCCAGGACGGTTTCCACTTCAGGCGCGCGAGCGACCAGCCCTGCCTTGGTCCAAGCGTCGAGGGCTTCGACGGCGCGACGCTCCAGGACCCGCGCATCGTCAAGATGGGGGACTGGTTTTACGTTACTTATGCCTGCCGCCATTTTCCCTTTGGACAGTTCTGGAGGCCGGAGGTGCGCGTGCGTTTTCTCAAACCGGACTGTCCCGAGGAGTTTCCGCGTTACCTCCGGCTCAATGCCACCCTGACCGGCCTGGCCATGACCAGGGACTTCAAATCGTGGATTCGCGCGGGCTGGCTCACCGACCCCCTGCTCGATGACCGCGACGCCATCCTCTTTCCGGAAAAGGTCAACGGCAAGCACGTCCTGCTGCACCGCCCGCTGGAATGGGTGGACCGGGCTACGGGACGGAGGAGGCTTGCGCCTGGATCACGTTGGCCGATGACCTCCTGGGTTTTGCCGCCGCGCCAAGCCGGCTGCTGATTAAGCAGCGCTATCCGTGGGAGGCCTTCAAGCTGGGCATCAATACCCCGCCGATCAAAACCCCGCACGGATGGTTCACGCTCTATCACGCCGTGGGCCCCGACAAGTTCTACCGTCTGGGCGCGCTGCTGCTCGACCTGGAGGACCCGGGCATTGTCCGTCACCGGACGCCGGATTGGCTGCTCGAGCCGGAGGCGGACTACGAGCTGGAGGGCTTCTACCGGGGCTGTTGTTTTCCCTGCGGGGCGGTGGTGATCGATGGGGTGCTGTTCGTCTATTACGGTGGGGCTGACAAATACTGCTGCCTGGCCACTTGCGAGTTCCAGCAACTGCTCGAGCACCTGCTCACATGCACCCCGTTGACCTGACCATCATCGTCCTCTATCTCCTGCTCATGTCGCTGGTGGGGTGGTGGGTAGCCAAGAGGGCCTCGCGCAATGCCGAATCTTATTTCCTGGCGGGCAAGAGCCTGCCGTGGTGGATCATCGGCGTGGCGCACGGGTCCAGCGGGGTTGACATCACCGGCACGATGTGGTTCGTGATGATGTTTTTCATCTACGGCGTCAAAGGGGTGTGGCTGCTCTGGGTCTGGCCCTTGTTCAGCGTCATCTTTCGCATGATCTATCTGGGAACCTGGGTGCGACGGTCCAACGTGCTCACCGGGGCGGAGTGGATGCGCACCCGCTTCGGCCGGGGCCGCGGGGCGGAGTTGGCCTATCTGAGCATTGTGGCCTACGCCCTGGTCCACGTGGTCGGCTTTCTTTGCTATGCCTTCCGCGGCATCGCCGAATTCACGAAGCCGTTCTTTCCCTGGGACTTCTCCTATGAGACCTACGGGACGGCGATGCTCCTGGTCACCGGCGTCTATTGCGTGGTGGGCGGGATGTACAGCGTGGTGATGAACGATTTGATCCAGTTTGTCCTCAAGGTCATTGCCGCCATCGGCATCGCCGTCATTGCGATTGTCACGATCCGCCCCGGGCAGATCATGGCGGCCGTGCCGGCGGGGTGGGACCAACTGTTCTTCGGATGGAAACTGGACCTGGACTGGTCGCACCTCATCCCCGCCCTGCAACACCGCGTTGCCGACCCCGTCAGCCAGGGGGGCGATGGTTACTCGCTGTTCATGTTTTTCACCGCCATGCTCCTCTTCAAAGGCGTGCTCGTCAGCATGGCCGGGCCGACGCCCAACTACGCCATTCAGCACGTCCTGTCCACCCGCAGCCCGCGGGAGGCCGCCCTCGAAAACATGATGATGGCCGTCGTCTCGCTCGCTCCGCGTTTCCTGCTCATCGCCGGCATTTCCGTGCTGGCCATCGTCTTCTTCCAGTCCGACCTGGCCCAGTTGATTGCGGCCAAAGGAAAGAACGCCAAGTTCGAGGAAATCCTGCCCCGCGTCCTGAACCGCGGCTATATCCCGGTCGGCTTCAAGGGCATCCTGATCGCGGCCCTGCTGGCCTCGTTCATGAGCACGTTTGTCTCGACGGTCAATTCGGGGGCGGCGTATGTCGTCAATGACATCTACAAACGCTACATCAATCCCAATGCCCCGCCGCGCCGCTACGTGGTCCTGGCCTGGTTCACCTCGAGGACGGTCATCCTCCTGGGCATCGGCTTCGGCTTCGTCACCAAGGACGTTCATTCGGTCACCAGATGGATAACGGCCGCCCTCATCCCGGCCTTCGTCATCCCCAACGTCCTCAAGTGGCACTGGTGGCGGTTTAACGGCTACGGCTTCTTTGCCGGCATGGCTGCCGGCACAGCCGGGGCGCTGGTCGTTCCCCGCTGCCTCCCGCACCTGCACGAGGTCTTCACTTTCCTGCTCATCCTCGGCTTGAGCACGGTCGCCTCCATCCTCGTTTGTCTGCTGACCAAGCCTGAGCCCGGCGAAGTCCTCGAGCGCTTTTACCGAAATGTCCGCCCGTGGGGGTTTTGGGGACCGGTCCTGGCCCGGTGCCGCAGCCGCAATCCGGACTTCCAGCCCAATCGCGACTTCCGCCGCGACGCCTTCAACATCCTGGTCGGCCTCGTTTGGCAAACCGCCATGGTGGCCGCGCCCATCTACCTCGTCATCCAACACTGGCGCCAGTTCGCCATTTCGTCCGCCGTCTTCGCCGCCACCTCTCTCATCCTCAAATTCACATGGTATGACAAGCTGGGCCGCGGCGACGGCTACCTCCCCGAGGCCCAGGAACCCGCCGCGCCGGCCAGGGAAAGCGCCGTGGGCGCATAACAGGAATTCAGCGGTTCTTTTACCAAAGCGCATTTCGTTTTATCGGGGCATCGGACGATGCGGTCCAGGTGGGGGGATGTGGCGGACGGTACGCGGGGGGGGGGTGGTTAAAACTGGTGATAATTGGTGATAATTGGTTAGGATTGGCCACCAGGCGAGGGTTGGGGCGGGTCCGAATCAGGGGACGGAGCGGCCGGGTGATGGTTGGGGGAGAGCGTGGTCAGGAGCATCTGGAGACGCCGGCCGTGGGACTCGGCTTGCAGGAGGTCTTTTTCGTGCTGGAGTTCGGCCTCGGCGAACTGGAGTTCGGCGCGCTGGCGTTCGAGGTCAATTCGCTGGGCCTGGTGCTCCTCGCGCTGGAGGCGGGTGACGTTGGCGCAGAATTGGCGGAGGCAGCGCCAATGGGTGTCGGGGTTGAGGTCTTCGGCGGTGAGGGCGCGGACGGCGGCCGAGGCGTAGTGAAGGGCGAGCCAGCGGGCGAGTTTGTCGGTAAAGGGGCCGGCGAGTGATGAGTGGCCCAGGGCTTGTCTGTCTTCGAGGTCACGGGCGAGGGCGAGGGCGTCCTGGCGGGTGAGCCAGTCGCGGTGGCCGCCGCTTTTCCATTGGGAGAGGTTGGCCGGGGAGATGGGCTGGGAGGCGAACTCGGCGGCGAGGATGGCCTGGACCTCGGGCAGTGAGTTGAGCCAATCGAGGAGGGAGGGGCCGGGTTCGTTGTCCAGGAGCCGGCGGTTGAGTTGGTCCCGGATGGAGACGGGGAGACGGGCGATTTTGCCGGTGCGAGTCATGGGGCGAAAAAGGGTTGAGGGGCGAGTGTCCCGCCTTCGCTGGGGCTACGGCGGGCGAGCGGTGGGCGAGGCTGGTGGGGCGAGGGCCGAGGGTCGGGGGCCGAGGGTCGGGGGCCGAGGGTCGGGGGCCGAGGGTCGGGGGCCGAGGGTCGGGGGCCGAGGGTCGAGCGGCGAGGGCCGAGGCTCGGGGTCGAATTCAGATTGTGTAACGTTCATACGCAACGGTTTTCGCATATTCTGGGGCGGGAGGGCAAATGCTCCATTGGCTGTATTGGCTCTATTGGCTGTTTTTGGTTGTTTTTTCGGATTACTGACCGGACTGCAGAATAGAATAGAGGCTTTGGGGGCGCGGGCAGCGGCGGGCGCGCGTGGGCACCTGTCCAGCCTTCAAGGGGAAGATGAGCCGGCGCGGCGGCCTGGTAATGAGTTTCGAGGCTGGAGGTGTTTCCCGACTATGGAGTGGCCCTGAGGGCGTCGGAGTCGGAGGCGTCGGATTCTTTCCCGCATTGGGGATTGTGGGGGGCGCTCGATTTTGGTTGAATTACCGCTGATTACGATTCTACCCCGATGAAGGGCCTTCACCAATCGGCAGTAAGCGGGACCGACAACCCAGGCACCCTGGGCAAGCTGAGGCCGGAGTTCGGCTTTAAGGTCGGCGTCAGCGGTGCCCACGCGGCCCGGACGATGATGCTGGGCGACCTCACTGCCCTCCTCGGGGCCGCGCCTGGGGAAGCCAAACGCGAGGACTTCAACCGGCTGATCGTCGAGGAAAACATCCTGGGCAAGCGCACGACCTCGAACCGCTGGCTCACCGCCCGGCATCTGGCCGACCTCTACGCCCTCGACCACAGTGTTACCGTCTTCCGGTTGCTCCGGTTCTTCTGGGAGGCGGACGCACCATCCCGTCCGATGCTCGCCTTGCTGTGCGCCCAGGCGCGGGACGCACTGCTCCGGCTTTCGGCCAAGAAAGTCCTGGAGACCAAACCTGGCGATAGGCTGACGAGCGAGGATTTTGTAAACTTTTTCAATCATGAACTGCCGGGCCGCTTCAGCGAGGCCATGACGCTATCGCTAGCGCAGAATGTCGCGGCGTCCTGGGCGCAGGCCGGTTTTTTCATAGGCAAGGTTCGGAAGCTTCGCACCCGGCCCGTGGTCACGCCCGCGACCGCCGCCTACGCGCTGGCGCTCGGCTACCTGTGCGGGCTGGATGGGCAGCTCCTGATCGACAGTGATTGGGCACGGCTTCTGGACATGCCCCGCGACCAGATCATCCGGCTGGCCCAGGAAGCGGCGAGGCGCGGTTGGCTGGACTTCAAAGGCGCGGGGAACGTCTTTGAGATCAACTTCCGGCAACTCTTAATCCCGATGGAAATCAAAGCTTCACATGGGCCATATTGAAAGGCTAATCCAGAATTACGGCACCCGCGTTTCGCTCCCGTGGGAACGCAACCTCGCGGGGCCGCAACGCGTCTGGTTCGCGGTCTATAACAAAGCCGAGGAACGGCGGCTCCGCAGGCGGTTGGATGAGTTCGAGATCTCGACCAAGCGTGCCAACCATGGGTGGGTGACCATTGACCTCACGGATGCCTTTGCCCACTGGCTGGCGGACCATGAGTACCGGGATGGCTATTTTGAAACGCCGGAGCACCTGGAGGGCGAGTCCGCTGCGATGGATGATTTCAAAGAGGCGATGGTTCGGCAGGTGACCGACGTGTTGACCTCGCCGAAGGCGGACGAATCCACGGTGGTTGCCATCTGCGGCGTGGCGAGCCTCTTCGGGTTCATGAAGACCTCCGAATTGGTTTCCAAGGTTGAGCCAATGATTCGCGGACGCCTGCTGGTTTTCTTTCCCGGAGAATATGAAAACAACACGTTTCGTTTCCTGGATGCGCGGGATGGCTGGAACTACCTGGCCGTCCCAATCACCGCAGAGGAAGGAGTCCCAAGAGCATGAACCTTGGCGAACTTTTCTCAACCGACCCCAAGAGCCTCGAACTGCTCAACAACGGCGTCGCGTTCGTGAAGGAAGTGGTGACGCCGGAGGAATTGAAGACGCTACGGTTCGAGCTGAAGACGTTCGTGTGCGAGGGCGAGTATGCCAAGGGCCTGGAAAAAATCCTCCGCACGTTCCTCGGCAACCTGGATCGCCCTGAGCAGCCGGCGGCCTGGGTCAGCGGCTTCTACGGTTCCGGCAAATCGCACCTGGGGAAAATCCTGCGCTACCTGTGGAACGATTTCGAGTTTTCCGAAGATAAGGCGAGAGCCAGGGGGCTGACGAACCTGTCCACCGAGGTCACCGATCTGCTCAAGGAACTCACCACGGCCGGCAAGCGCCTCGGCGGTCTGCACGCCGCCTCCGGCACGCTGCGCGGCGAGCTGGGCGACAACGTCCGGCTCTCGGTGCTGAACATCGTCTTCAAATCGGTCGGCCTGCCGCCCAAGTATCCCGTCGCCCGGTTCGTGATGTGGCTCCGGGACAACGGCAAGCTCGATGCCGTCAGAAGGCGGGTGGAAAAGGCTGGCCGCGACTTTACCAGGGAACTGAACAACCTGTGGGTGTCGCCGGTGCTGCACAAGACCCTCGTGGACGAGGGGCTGGGCGCGTCCACCAGGGACATCTCCAAGTCCTTGGCGCAGCAGTTCCCGAACGTGAAGGACATCACGATTGACGACATGCTGCAGGCCATGCGCGAAGCCCTGGCGGTCAAGGGGCAGTTGCCCTGCACGCTGGTCGTGCTCGATGAGGTCCAGCAGTTCATCGGCGACGACAGTGACCGCAGCCTCCAAATCCAGGAAGTGGTTGAAGCGTGCAGCAAGCAGCTCAACAGCCGGGTGCTCATCGTCGCCACGGGCCAGTCGGCCTTGAGCGGCACGCCGCAGCTCCAGAAACTCCGCGACCGTTTCCGCGCAGCGATCCAGCTCAGCGATGCTGACGTTCAGGCCGTGATCCGCAAGGTCATCACCGCGAAAAAGCCGGACAAAACCTCTGCCATCAAGAGAGTCGTTTCCGACTACGAAGGCGAAGTCACCCGGCACTTGAACGGGACGAAGATCGAGTATCGGTCGGAAGACGATGCTGCGTACGTTCCCGACTACCCGCTGCTGCCGGTGCGTCGGCGGTTTTGGGGGCAGGTGCTCCGGGCGGTGGACGTGGCCGGGACGGCAGCTCAGCTCCGCAACCAGCTCGGCATTGTCTATGAATCCGTTCGCACCTACGCCGACCGCCCTGTCGAAACGGTCGTGGGCGGCGATTTCATCTACTGGGCCAAAGCCACTGACCTGCTCCAGACTGGAATCCTCCAGCCCAAGATTGACGAGATGATCCGCAAGTTGGATGACGGCAGCGTGGACGGGAAGCTCAGCGCCCGGATTTGCGCCCTGGTCTTCCTTATCAACAAGCTGCCCCGCGAGGCCGGGGCCGATTTGGGCATTCGCGCCACGGCAGATGTGCTGGCCGACCTGCTGGTCGAGGATTTGAAAGCAGGCAGCACCGAGCTGCGGAAAAAGGTGCCCGAACTACTTCAGTCCCTCGCCCAGGCCGGTCAAATCATGGTGGTGGACGACGAATACCGGCTCCAGACGCCTGAGAGCGCCAGTTGGGACGCCGAGTTCAAGAAGAACTACAACCGCATCGTCAACGACGACTCCCGTATCGCCAGCGAGCGTGCCGATCTGCTCAGGGCCGAGTGCGCCGACCTGAAAAACCTGAAAGTCATTCACGGCAGCAGCAAGGTCGCCCGCAGGGTCGAGCTGTTCACCGGCACTGAGACGCCAATCCCCACCGGCCAGGGCGTGCCGGTGTGGGTGCGCGACGGCTGGACGGTGGATGAGAAGTCCATCGTGGCCGACGCGCAGAAGGCCGGAACGGATAGTCCGCTCGTTTTTGTCTATATCCCCCGCCGGTCGGCGGACGAGCTGAGGAAGACCGTGGCCAGCCTCAAGGCAGCGGAGGAGACGCTCAACATCAAAGGAAGGCCCACCACAACCGAAGGTGAGGAAGCGCGGGCCTCCATCGAGACGCGCAAGACCGTCGCCGAGACCAGGCTTAAAGGCATCGTCACGGAGATCGTCAACGGCACGCGGGTCTTCATGGCGGGTGGGAACGAGATTGCTGGGATGTTCATGAAGGATCGTGTCGAGGAAGCGGCCAAGAATGCCCTGACGCGCCTTTATCCTCAGTTTGACGTGGCGGACGACCCCCGGTGGGAAAAGGTGGTCGAGCGGGCCAAAAAAGGCGATCCCAGCGCCCTCGACGCGCTGGTCTTCAAGGGCGACCCCGACAAGCACCCGGTGTGCGCGGCGATCCTCGCCTTCGTCAATGCTGGGAAGAAGGGTAACGAAATTCGTAAACAATTCTCCTCTGGCCAATACGGCTGGGCCCAGGACGCGATTGACGGTGCCCTGGTGCTGCTCTCCGTCGCTGGGCACTTGCGCGTCACGCAGAATGGCCAGCCGTTCGATCCGCGCCAGCTCGACCATGCGAAGCTCGGCATCTGTGATTTCCGCACTGAGCACATCACCATCTCCGCCGCGCAGAAGCTGGCCATTCGTAAACTTTTTCAAGCCGCCCGGGCGGGCTGCAAGCCGGGCGAGGAGGCGGCAGTCGCCCCTGAGTTCATCCTGAAGGTCATCGAAGTGGCGGAGTCCGCTGGCGGCGAGGCCCCGCGGCCGGAAAAGCCCAACCTCGCGACGGTGAAGGAAATCAAGGCCCTGACCGGCAACGAGCGGTTGGCAAAGCTTTATGACCAGCGCGATGTCCTGACGCAGGACTTGACCGACTGGGCCAAGACCGCCAAAGCCATCCAGGACAGGCTGCCCCGGTGGAATAGTCTCGCCGGTCTGGCCCGGCACGCGGCCGGGCTGGCGGAGGCGGACGAGGTCCGGCAGCAGATGCGGACCATCGAGAGCGAACGCCAGCTCCTGGCTGATCCCGATCCGGTCGCGCCACTGTGTGACAAGCTCGCTCAGGTTCTCCGAGAGAAGCTCACCGGGCACCACGCCCGCTACGAGCAGCTCCACCAGGAGGGCATGGCGGCGTTGCAGCGGTCGGACGCCTGGGCGAAGCTCGCCGACGCGCAGCGCCGGTCCATCCTGGAGCAAAACGGGCTGACCACCGTGCCCGGCATCAAGGTCGGCACCGAAGCGGAGGTCATCGCCAGCCTGGAAGGCATGAGCCTGGAGATGTGGCAGGCCCAATGTGACGCGCTGCCCCAGCGGTTCCAGAAGGCCCAGCGCGACGCCGCCAGGCTGATCGAACCCAAGGTGGTTTATGTGAACCTGCCATCGGCTACGATCCACAACGATGCCGAGCTCGAAGCGTGGCTGGCCAAGGTAAAGCAGGAACTGAAGGAGCGGCTCAAAGAAGGGCCAGTTGGAGTTTAGCCGCAAAAAGGCTCAAAAAGACGCGAAAACTGACCAAGATGAAACCCACCAAGAGGCGCAAGAAATCGCAAAGAGAAGAATCCCCCATTTAGCCTCTTGTGCCTCTTTGCGGCCAACCACAATCCAATCCTATGCTGACACCGGAACTCAAGAAGCTGTGCGACCAAGTCCGCGAAACCGCCTTCGCCATTCACCGCTACCATCGGCACGGGCACCTGGAGAAGATCTACCAGAACGCCCTCGTCCATCGGCTCACCAAACAAGGCTTGAAAGTCGAAGCGCAGAAGCCGCTGAACGTTTATGATGAGGATGGCACGCTGCTGGGAGAGTTTTTTGCCGACCTGGTGGTCGAAGGCAAACTGCTTATCGAACTCAAAGCGGTGAGCACGCTCCTGAACGAGCACGTCGCGCAAGTCCTCGGTTATCTCCGTTCCTCACGCATCGAAGACGGATTGCTCATCAACTTTGGCTCGCCGAAGCTCCAGATCAAGAAGTACGTCCTGAGCGACGCCTTCCGCACCAACCCGGAACCGGAAGAACTGTGATCAACAATACGAATAGCCGCAAAGACGCGCAAGAAGCCGCAAAGAAGAGGTGCCTTTTTGCGTCTTTTGTGCCTTTTTGCGGCTAAATCCTATGCCCGTCCTCCACACCCAACTTCGGAATCGCTTGGAAGCTGCCGTCAAAGAGGCGCGGCGGACGGGGGAGGCTGCGGCCAAGGTGGCGCTGGAGCGGTTGACGGTCGGCAGCGCCGAGCCGGGCACGCATCTCAGCGTGGAGGAGCGCCAGCTTCGCAACCGGCTACGGGCGCATGGACGGCAACTTGGCGACCAGCGCGATCCGAAGACGGGGGCGCAGTCAATCAACCGGCTGAAACATGAGTGCGCTTACGAGCATTGGCACCGGATGCTTTTTGCCCGGTTCCTGGCCGAGAGCAATCTGCTCATTCATGAGAAGGAAGGGATGCCGGTCACGCTGGCGGAGTGCGATGAGCTGGCGAAGGACGAAGTGGGGCAGGCGTCCCGCCTGCCGGTCCCAGGGGCGTCTTCGCCCCCAGGAGCGGCGAGGCAGGATGCCTCGCCACCGGCAGACCAGAGGTCTGCCCCACGCTTGGACGGGTGGACGCTGGCGGCGCGTTACGCGGCCCGGATGTTGCCGCAAATCTTCCGGCCAGACGATCCCGTGCTCCAGGTCGGGTTTGCGCCGGAGCATAAGCGGGCGCTGGAGAAACTGGTCACCGAGCTGCCGGTCGAGGTCTTCACCGCCGAGGACAGCCTGGGCTGGGTCTATCAATTCTGGCAGGCGGAGCGCAAAGACGAGGTCAACGCCTCCGGCGACAAGATCACGGGCGAGACCCTGCCCGCCGTCACGCAGTTGTTCACCGAGCACTACATGGTGCTTTTTCTCCTGCACAACACCATCGGCGCATGGTGGGCGACACGACAGAGGTCAGAAGGTAGAGTTCAGAAGTCAGAATGGGACAAGTGCCAGACCGAGGACGACTGCCGAAAGCTCGTGGCGTTGCCGGGCTACGCGTTCACCTACTTGCGGTTCATCAAGGACGGCAACGCCGACTGGGTGCCTGCCGCTGGCGGGTTCCCCGGCTGGCCGAAGTCGCTCAAGGATTTCAAGCTGCTCGATCCCTGCTGCGGCAGCGGCCACTTCCTGGTCGCCGCGTTCGTGCTGCTGGTGCCGCTGCGGATGCGGGACGAGGAGCTGTCAGGCGCGGACGCTTGCGATGCCGTTCTCCGTGAAAATCTGTACGGACTCGAACTCGATCCACGCTGCACGCAAATCGCTGCCTTTGCCCTTGCCCTCGCCGCCTGGAAGTTCCCCAACCTCCCAGCGCCCGCCGAAGGCGATCATTCCACTTCAGCCTTTAGCCTTCAGCCTTCAGCCTTGCCCCTGGGCTTCCGGCCCCTGCCGCCGCTGAATATCGCCTGCTCCGGTCTGGGGGTGAACGCCCGGAAGGAAGACTGGCTGGCGCTGGCCAACGGCGAGACCCGGCTTCGCAGCGGCTTGGAGCAGCTCTACGACCTGTTCCAGAAAGCGCCGGAACTGGGGAGCCTTATCAACCCGCGCCAACTGGCCCACGGCGACTTGGTGACGGCCAGCTTCGGCGAACTCCACCCACTCCTGACCAAAGCACTCCAATCCGACAAAGCCGTAAAGAACGACAACCTCAGCGAAATTGGCGTGGCGGCTCAGGGGATGACGCAGGCGGCGAGTCTGCTTTCCGTGCAGTTCAACTTGGTTGTTACGAACGTCCCGTATTTGATGCGCGGTAAGCAGAACGAGTTCTTGCAGGGTTTTTGCGAGAAGAATGCTGCAGAGGCTAAACCCGACTTGGCAACCGTGTTCCTGAAAAGGTGTGTTGGCCTGAGCACAAGTGGCGGGACGATTGCTTTGGTGACGCCTCAAAACTGGTTGTTCCTTGGCTCCTACAAGCGCCTACGTGAAAGGCTGCTTGGAGACACTACATGGCATTGGGTCGTGCGCCTCGGCGTTGGAGCGTTTGAGACGGTCAGCGGCCACGTTGTGAACGTGGCACTGGTCTGCCTAACCAACAAAGCCCCGTCCCGTGCTGGCTCCTTTTTTGAGTTGGACAGTTGCCAGGACGAAGGTGTTACCGCAAAGAGTTTGAGTATGCGTTCTGCCGCCATGCAGGCCCTAAACCAGGCCGCGCAACTCAAGAATCCTGATGCGCGAATTGGTGCGGGCGTAGCGACGGACGGCAACAGTCTGCTGTCAGCGTATGCTGATTGTTATCAGGGTTTGGTTACGGGGGACTTGCAGCGATTCACGCGGGAGTTGTGGGAAGTGTGCAGCTTCGGTGAGGACTGGGTGCCCCTGAGAAGCAGCAACGAGGATGGATCGCCCTATAACGGCGTCTCCTCCATATTGCTGTGGCAGAATGGCAGAGGACAGCTCGCAGACTATGCACGCGCAACCCGCGAATGGCTACACGACATGCACGAAAGCGGAAATCGCGCCTGGGGTAAACGGGGAGTTGCGCTCAACCGGATGAGCGACCTTTCAGCAGCACTCTACCTTGGTGAGACTTTCGACAACAACGTCGCTGTTGTCGTGCCGAAGAAATGCGAGTATCTCCCGGCCATCTGGCATTTCTGTTCGGCACGCAGTTTTGCCGAGGCAATTCGATCAATTGACCGCTCGATCAAGATCACCAACCAAACACTGCTCAAAGTCCACTTCGACTTTGACCATTGGCGTGGAGTCGTGCAGGAAGCAGGGCCGCTACCTGAACCATTCTCAAATGATCCCACCCAGTGGTTGTTCGCCGGGCATCCAGCGGATTCCACAGCCCCGCTTCAAGTGGGCGTGGCGCGGTTGGTCGGCTATCGCTGGCCACGCCAGACCGGGCAGACCGTGTCCGGTGCCGCACCCATGCCGGAGGATGGCTTGGACAAGTTCGGGGACGAGGACGGCATCGTGTGCATCCCGTCCGTGCGCGGTGAAGCGCCGGCGGCGGAGTGGCTCCGCGCCCTGCTGACTGCCGCCTACGGCAGGTCATGGAGTCCCGGCAAGCTGGACGAATTGCTGAGTGCCGTGGATTACGCCGGGTCGAACCTGGAAGACTGGCTCCGCAACGGGTTCTTCGACCAGCACAGCAAGCTGTTCCATCAGCGCCCGTTCGTCTGGCAGATTTGGGATGGCCGCAAGGATGGCTTCAGCGCCCTGGTCAACTACCACAAGCTCGACCACAAGCTGCTGGAAAAACTCACCTATACCTACCTGGGCGACTGGATTAAGAATCAGCAGGTGGCCGTGGCCAACGAGGAGTCGGGTGCCGACGACCGCCTGGTCAAGGCCCGGCAGCTCCAGGACAAGCTCAAGCTGATCCTCGAAGGCGAGGCCCCCCACGACATTTTCGTCCGGTGGAAGCCGTTGGAGCAGCAGCCCATCGGATGGCGCCCTGACCTGAACGACGGCGTGCGGCTGAACATCCGCCCGTTCGTGGAGGCCGACGTGCTCCGCAGGCGCCCGAACATCAAGTGGGGCGTCGACCGTGGAAAGAACCCGCCCGGCTCCCCATGGGGCGAGGAGCGGGATAATGACCGGCACTTGAGTTTGGCGGAGAAGCGGGCCGCGAGGAAGCACTGAACCGATAGCCGCAAAGAGGCGCAAGAAGACACAAAAAAGGGAGCGGATGGCGGATCGCGAAGCGGACTTTAGATTTGGCGTCGGAATCTAAGATTCGTCCATGGACAACGGCATGGTCAATGTAAAAACGCCGATGAAAACAAGGGTGGGAGGAATGTTCTTGCTTTTTGGAAGTTTCTATTCCGATATTCCGACTCGTGATTGATCGGGATGAATTACTGCAACGCGTCCAGTACGGGCTGAAGCGGAGTCCTGTGACTGCGATCCTGGGGCCGCGCCAGTGCGGCAAGACGACTTTGGCGAGAGAGATAGGCCGGCAGGAACACGCGACCTATTTCGATTTGGAGGATCCCAACGATCAGGCGCGCCTGGCCAATCCGCAGTTGGTTTTGGGGTCACAGCGCGGCGTGGTGATCCTGGACGAGATTCAGCGCCGGCCTGAGTTGACGATGTTGTTGCGGGTGCTGGCCGACCGGAAACCCTTGTCCTGCCGGTTCATCGTGCTGGGGAGCGCGTCGCCCGATCTGATGCGACAGGCTTCGGACAGCCTGGCGGGACGGATTCACTTTGTGGATATGGGTGGTTTCACGCTGGGGGAGGTCGGGGAGGGCCAACGTGACCGGCTCTGGCTGCGCGGCGGGTTCCCCCCGTCTTTTCTGGCGGACAACGACGAGGACAGCCGCCAGTGGCGATTGAGTCTGGTGCGGACGTTTTTGGAGCGGGATATGCCGCAGTTAGGGGTGCAGGTGCCGGCAGAGATGTTACGGCGGTTCTGGACGATGTTGGCGCATTATCATGGCCAACTCTGGAATGGGTCGGAGATCGGCGCATCCCTGGGCGTAACGCATCACACGACTCGGAAATACCTTGATCTCCTCTGCGGCGCGTACGTGGTGCGGCAGTTGCAGCCATGGTTCGAGAACCTGGGCAAGCGGGTGGTGAAGTCGCCGAAGGTCTATGTGCGGGATTCCGGGCTGCTGCACGCGCTGCTGGGCATCCCCGATATTTCGGCGTTGCAGGGGCATCCGAAACTGGGAGCGTCATGGGAGGGATTCGTCATCGAGCAAATCCTGTCGTGGGCGGGAGAACGCAACGCCTACTTCTGGGCGACGCACAGCCGGGCAGAACTGGATTTGATGGTGCTGGCGAAAGGCAAACGCTGGGGCTTCGAGGTCAAATACCAGGACGCGCCGACGATGACGAAGTCCATGCGGATAGCGATGCAGGACTTGAAGCTGGAGCGGCTGTGGGTGGTTTATCCAGGCGAGAACGGCTACCCGATGGACGAGAAGATCGAGTGCGTGTCGCTGGCACAGTTGCAGCAGGTCAGGGAGACATTGAAATGAGCGTCCTGGAGGCCATAATCCAATCGCTCAGCCGGGCCGGTGAATACAACCGGGACGATCAGGTTGCGCCTGCGGTGATCCTGTGGCCGGACAGGGAGCGCCAGTGGGAGCCGGTGTTGCCGGTGCTGCGCGAGCGGCTGCCACACTTGCTCACGCTGGGGCCGTATGACCCCAAATCCAAGACCGGGCCGGCAATTTGGCTGCGGTGCATGATCGGTCGAAGTTCGACCTCCCTACTGCTGCCGGAGGCGAACTGGCCGGAGAAGACCATCCCGATCCTCTACCTGCCCGGCGTGAGCCGCCAGGAGTTGCGCGCGGTCGCCGAATGTCCACCGGCGCTAATGCCGCTGGCCGAGCTGCAATATCGCGGGGCGTTCTGGTCGCAGGCGAACCACAAGGACTGGACGGTGCTGGCGTTCCTGCAATCGGCTGACGGGGGCCTGGGCTTGGACGTGGCGCGGGACAACGCGACCTTGGATGCGATGAAGACCGCGCTGGCGAAACTGGTCGAGACGGACATCCAAGACCTGACCGGCCATCGGCTCGAAGCCTCGGACTTCCATGCCCTGCTCTCGCCGGACCCGGTGCGCGAGATCCTGGCCTGGATGAATGACCCCAAGGCAGCCCAAGCCAAGCTGACCGCGCAGCAGTGGGATGCCTTCTGTCACTCGTGCAAGGACAAGTTCGGTTTCCACCCAATGAAGGACGGCCCGCTCCGGGCAGCGGAGATGATGGGCCTGCGCCAGGGGAACTGGGGCCGGGTATGGGATCGGTTCCGGGAAGCGCCCAGGCGTTACCCGAACTTACCGGGCTGGTTGCGGAAGGCCAAACCGCAGGACGACGACCTGTTCCTCAAGGAGAGCGATGAGGTCTGGCCACAGTCGAACGAGATTCATGAGACCGCCCTGCGGACCGTCCTCAAGGGCTGCGCGGGCAAGTCCGCCCAGTCCGTGATCGAACGGATCAGGGAGATGGAGAGCCTACACGGCAAGCGCCGGAGCTGGGTCTGGGCCGAACTTGACCAGGCCCCGCTGGCGGTCGCTCTGGAGCACCTGGCCACAGTGGTTGAGACCTGCGGCAAGCCCGTGGTGGGCGGCGCAATGGACGATTTGGTCGCCGCCCACGTCAACGGCGGCTGGCGTGCCGATGCCGCCGTGGTTGACGCCCTGGGCGTCGCCGAGAAGAAGGACGACATCGAAGCCGTGCAGGCGGTCATCCGGGCGGTCTATGCGCCGTGGCTGGAGGCCAGCGCCCTGGCGTTCCAGAAGTTGGTCAAGGTGGACTGCGCGGCGATTCATGCCAAGGCACCGGCCAGCATCTCGGACGTGGCCAAGGGCACGGTAATCCTGTTTGCGGATGGACTGCGCTTTGACCTGGCCCAGAAGCTGAGGGCCAAACTCGCGGAGAAGGGGCTTCAGTTGCAACTGAGCTGGCGTTGGACGGCCCTGCCGACCGTGACGCCCACCGCCAAGCCTGCCGTGTCGCCGATCACGGAATTGTTTACGGGCGGCGAGGGCTGCGAGGAGTTCAGGCCCCGGATCAAGGACGGTGGCAAAGACCTGACCAGCGAGCGGCTCAAGCAACTTCTGGAGGAACATGGGTGCCAGGTGCTCAGCGACAAGAAGCTGGGCCAGCCGGATGGCGTGGCTTGGCTGGAATACGGCAGCATCGACAGCACGGGCCATAAGGAAGGCTGGAAGCTCGCCAAGCGCGTGCCGGAGGAGCTGGAGGGCCTGGTGGGGGCCATTGTGGGCCTGCTGGAGGGCGGCTGGAAGAAGGTCAGGGTGGTGACCGACCACGGCTGGCTGCTGGTGCCCGGAGGCTTGCCCAAGGTCGCCCTGCCCAAATACCTGACCGAGACGCGCTGGGGGCGCTGTGCTCTTATCAAGGAGGGCGTCCAGAGCGAGCTGCCCTCGGTGCCGTGGCATTGGGCCAGCACGGTGCATGTGGCCGTGCCGCCCGGCGTCGGGGCGTTCAACGCCAGCTTGGAATACGCTCACGGCGGGCTGAGCGTGCAGGAGTGCCTGGTGCCGGAACTGACCGTCAGCTCTGCCGCGCCCGCCGCCGCCGACATTGCGATTTCCTCCGTGAAGTGGGTTGGACTGCGCTGCCGTGTCGTGGCGAGCGCCGGGGTGGTGGGGCTGATGGCCGACATCCGGGAGAGGATCGCCGACAAGGCCACGTCCCTGGTCGCCAAGCCCAAGGAAATCGAACCTGACGGCCAAACCTCTCTGCTCGTGCCGGATGACCGCAGGGCCGGGAAGAAGGCAACGGTCGTGCTCGTGGACGGCAGCGACAATGTGGTCGCCAAATTCCCGACCGTGATTGGAGAGCGATGATTTATGGAACTTGATGCCATCGACAAACTCGCCGCCAAAGCCTTCGAGGGCTACATTGTGCGGAAGGACCTGGTCAGGAAGTTCAAAGGCCAGTATCCGGTGCCGACCTACGTCGCCGAGTTTCTGCTTGGGCGCTATTGCTCCTCGACCGACGAAAAGGAAATCGAGGAAGGGTTGCAGGTCGTGCAGCGGCAGTTGGCCGACCGCACCGTGCGCCCCGGCGAGGAGGAGTATTTCAAGTCCAAGGCGCGGGAAAGCGGCTCGATCCGCATCATCGACATCATCACCGCCAGGCTGGACGCCAAGACGGACTCCTACGTGGCGGAGCTGCCCAGCCTGCGCCTGCGCGACGTGCGGATCACGCCAGCCCTGGTTCAGCAGCACGACCGGATGCTGACGGGCGGCTTTTACGCCGAGATCGAGCTGGTCTATGATGCAACCATCGCCCAGGAGCAGTCCGGTCGGCCATTCGGGGTGGAGAGCATCCGGGAGATTCAGCTTTCCAGGCGGGATGTCCTCGACGCGCTCAACCGTGGGCGGGAGCTGTTCAACCTGGAGGAGTGGAAGCGGTTGCTGATCCGCAGCATCGGTCTCGAACCCGATGCCCTAACGCCGCGCAACCAGGACGTGGTGTTGCTGCGGATTGTTCCTTACCTGGAGCGAAACTATAACATGGTGGAACTGGGGCCGCGTGGCACGGGCAAGAGCCATCTGTTCCAGCAGGTTTCACCTTACGCGCATCTGGTGTCGGGCGGCAAGACGACCGTGGCCCGGATGTTCGTCAACATGGCCAACGGGCAGCGCGGCCTGGTCTGCCAGTATGACGTGGTGTGCTTCGATGAAATCTCCGGCGTCTCGTTCGACCAGAAGGACGGCGTGAACATCATGAAGGGTTACATGGAGTCCGGGGAGTTCAGCCGGGGCAAAGAAAACATCCGTGCCGATGGGTGCATCGTGATGGTCGGCAATTTTGACGTGGACGTGGCGCACCAGCAAAAGATCGGGCACTTGTTCGGGCCGCTGCCGCCTGAGATGCGCGACGACACGGCCTTCCAGGATCGTATTCATTCCTACCTGCCGGGCTGGGACGTGCCCAAGGTGTCGGCGCAGCTTTTCACCAACCGCTTTGGCCTGGTGAGCGACTTCCTCTCGGAGTGTTGGACTCATCTGCGCAAACAAAGCCGATTGACGGCGCTCCAGGGCAGGATGTTTTTCGGCGGTGCCCTCAGTGGCCGCGATACGTGGGCGACCCAAAAGACCATCAGCGGTTTGCTAAAGCTTCTGTATCCCAATCCCGACGCGGCGATACCCGATGACGCGCTGGAATGGGCCGCGCGGCTGGCGCTGGAGTGCCGCCGCCGCGTGAAGGAGCAGCAGAAGCGCATCGGATCGGCGGAGTTCAGGAACACACACTTCAGCTATACCCTGGGCCAGGACGGGGTGGAGAAATTCGTGGTCACGCCGGAGCTGCAAAGCGAGGACAGCATTGGCTCCGACCCGCTGCCGCCCGGCCAAATCTGGACGATCAGTCCCGGTGGGCTGGACGAGAATGCCGGGCTATACCGGATCGAGGTCACCGAAGGCCCTGGGTCAGGCGTGAGGATTCTGAACCGGCCAGCTCCGGCACCGTTTTCGGAGAGCGTGCGCTACGCGGAGCAGAACCTGTATTCTCGCGCCAAGCAGTTGACCGGCGACCGTGACCCCCGCGAGCACGAGTTTTCGGTGCAGCTTCGGGCCTTCGATGCGGCCAAAAGCGGGAACGCCACGGGCCTGGCGGTCCTGGTCTCTCTATGCAGCGCCCTGCTCCAAAAGAGCATCAAGGGCGGGCTGGCCGTGGTCGGCAGCCTGAACCTGGGCGGCTCGGTTGACCCGGTTCACAACGCCGTTAGCGTGGCGGAACTGGCCATCGAGAAGGGCGCGACCACGCTGCTCATGCCGGTGTCGGCCCGGAAGCAGCTTAACGACCTGCCCGACGACCTTATCACAAAAGTAAACATCCTCTACTACACCGACGCCCGCGAGGCGCTGCTGAAGGCGATAGTGGAATAGACCGCCGTCTCGTGAGCGGTGTGACCGACATCCCGGCCGTTCTTGCGACCTGTTCGCGAAGTTCCGAACCAGTTTCTACGCCGATCCCGTGGACGCGGTGTGCAAGGCGATGGGAAGGCCCCTCACCCCGACCCTCTCCCCGCGACGAAGGAGCGGGGAGAGGGGGGTGTTATTTTGGGGGCTTGAACCCAGGGCGGTTGCCGTGGGCTGATGTGCCCGCACGCCGTTGGCGTGCAAAATGTCCGGACAGAAGAACTTCTCCAACCTCTTCCTTTTTGTTTTTCAGCGGCGCGGCCGGTCGGCCTCCGGAGCGTCGGGCGGCTCTGGAGCCGCGCCGCTGAAAAACAAAAAGAAGGAGGGATGGTTGCGCTGGGGCTATAAACAGGCCACCCCTGGCGGGGTTTGGGGGCTTGGCGCCGTCCACAAGCAGTTTCCCGTTGCCTCGGGGTTGGTCCGTGTCTCCCTCCTGGCCGCTGTAGCGATATAAGCAGGTCACCCCTGGCGGGGTTTGGGGCCATGGCCCTGTTCGCAACCTGCAGTTCAGAACGGGGAAATACACCTGGGATAGGCAGGCCCTGAAGGGAATACCAACAACTCACCCAGGTTAGTTCTTGAACTTCCAGGTCACGGAGGCGGGCTTTGTGGTTGGAATCGCGAGGGTGGAGGCAACGACGGGCTGGCCATCCACGCGGAGGTCGTCCACCTCGCGGGCGAAGGGTTCAAGGTGGACCACGATTTTGGTCATCGGCTCGCGGCGGGGCGGGTCGAGGACGAGTGAGGCTGCGCGCCCGTCGGGCGCGATTCGCAAGGCCAGGCTCATCGAGCCAAAAGAGGTCGGGATGTCTGTCAGGCGCGTCTGGGCACCTGGCTGGGTCCACGGGGGCGGCAGGCCCTCGAGGAGGTGCAGCTCGGGGCCGCGTTCCAGGACCAGGAGGTGGCGAATGAGGCGGATGAATTCGGCGCTGGCCCAGTTGTGAGGCATGTCCCCGCAATAAGCGGGCGGTTCGCCGACCGGCTTCTGTTCCTCACGCCAGCAGAGCAAAGGACAGGCGTGATTGCCAAAGGCGTAGAGCGTGGCGGCGGCTTTGCGGCCATGGCCGAGCCACAGGTGGGCGTGGGCATAGAAGGAGCCGGCATAATTCCAGACGCCGTCGGCAATCCAGCCGGTGCCGAAGATGAGGCCCTCGCGTTGATTGGCGTCGAGCATTGCCAGTGTGCCGCACATAAGCGGGTCGTCGGGGGCGAAGACGCGGCCGGGATAGATCGACTGGAGGAATGCCCAGACCCCTCGCTGGGGGAGTTGGGCCGGTTCGCCTTTCATGACGGGCGGGACATAGGCGTTCCCGGCGGCGTCGGTCTGCCGGTCGCGCCGGCGCGCCTTGTCGAACGCGGCCCAGTAATCATCGAACTCGGCCTGCCAGGGGTCGGCCGGCTGGTTCAGCCAGTGGGCGGCGTCAATGGCGGCGCGCAGTCCGGCCAGGGTCCAGTACACGTTGCTGTATTCACGGAAGGGGCCTCCGAGGCCGCCATCCCCAAAGCCGGCGGGCATGAGGCCGTAGTTGGGCTGGTTGGGGTCTGAGCGGGTCATGGCGCGGTATTGCTGGATCTGTTGGACTTCCCGCACCACGCGCGGCCACATTTGCAGGAGCCACTGGCGGTCGCCGGTGAGTTGCGCCTGGCGCCAGAGGAGCCACAGGCGCAGCCCGGCCTTTTTCGAGAACTCGACACCGCCGGGACCGTCGTCCTGGTCAATCTGCTGTTCGAGCCCCACCCGCGCCTCCCCCGGGCGGCCGAGGTAGGCAATGGTCTCGAGGATGAACGCCCCATCGGCCGCCCACGAACCGCGATAGCAAGTGGGGCCGACCTGGAACTTGCCCTGGCCGTTCTTGAGTTCGCGCGCCTGATACAAGTTGCGGATGCACGAATCGAGCAGCGCCTGGACCGCCGGGTCGGGAACGCGGATGCGGTCATAAGGCAGAGGGGCGTTCTCCCAGAACCGGACGGCGCGCTGCAACTCGGTCCCAGCGTCGTAAGCGCCGGGGTTGCGGCTCGCCTCCTCGCCCTGCGGCACGGTCACCAGGACATCGAACCGCTGGCTGGGGGGCAAGGTCCCGCAGTTCCATCTCAGCGTCACCGGGTTGGTCGCCCCGGGCACGCGCGTCGCACTGGCAATCGGGTCACACGGGCGCGAGAACGCGCAAAAGGCGCGCTCCGGCGTCCCCTCCTCGACCAGGCGGGTGCGGGTCTCGTCCAACCTGACTGCCAGGCCGGCGGCGACCTTCGAGCTGCAGGTTGCCGGCCGAGGCGGTTGGGCTGGCGTTGGAGGCCGTAAGCCAGAGAAAATCCCGTCGTCGCGGGGCCCACTGCGCGACCGTGGCGCCTTCCGGCGCTCCGGCCCAGGCGACCTGCAGGAGCTCGAGGCCGCCGCGCCGCTGGCGCGTCGTCACGATTGGCACCCGGGCGGTGTAGAGTTCCTGCAATCGGGCGCCCTTTTGACCCTCGGCTTCCAGGTCGGCCAGGAGGCGCACCTCGAACTGCTCGTAGACCGGCGGGCCCTTGCCAAACTTGTAGTAAAGTCCGCCATTGCTCCCGATAATCGTCTTGAACGGATCATCGGGCAAGCCGAGGCAGGCCTGCCACCGCTCGGGCCGGTAACGGAAGTCAAGCACCGCCGGTTCGAGGTGTTCAATGGGTCCGGCGAGCGGTTGGCGCCGCAGAACCAGAGTGGTTTCGGGCGAACCCTGGGCCTGGCCGAGCCAAGGCAGAAGAACCAGCAGGGCGCAAGCCGGCGCACAGAAACGGGCGGTTGATTTCATGTTGGGTTTTGGTCAAGGCGCACGGTCGCCTGAGAAGCTCCCGGCACAGGCTCCCTGGATACGATCAGCAAATAGCCGCCGCCGCATCCGGAGTACATGGCGCCCGGATAATGCCGTTGATAGGCGTGGAGAATGGCCTTGAGATCGGATTTGAGCGTTGGGTGGCAAAGGACGCGCGGCAGAATCTTCTCCCAGCAGACCATGCATTGATTCATCGAGGCGCCCAGGGCGTTGAGGTCCATGCGGCGGATGGCGTCGAAGCAATCTTTGCCGGTCTGGCCCAGGCGGGCGATGCAGGCGGGGGCGAGGTGTTTTTCCCCGAGCGGATTGTAACCCTCGGGCCGCGATTGGATGGGCAACAGATAAAGGACCCGCTGCAACCAGCGCGCGACGCGGCGGTGGTTGAGCGATTCGATGTGTGAGGGGAACACGCCGCCGTGAACGGCAAAATCATAATCGAGGCGGCTAATGCCCGGGTAAATCAAGCCGATCATGTCCTGTGAACCGCTGGGGTCGGTCTTGCCGTGGTTCTCCGCTTCATAGAGTTCGCGCACCAGTTCCTCTTTGGGGCGGTTGGGCAGGCGACCGTGCCACAGCTTCATGGCTATGGCCCGGGTGCCGCTGGCGCAACCTGCGCGGTCCATCACCGGGAAGGTCGGCTTGAGCGACACGACCACCATCGAGCCGGGCGGCTTGGGGTTGTGACAGGACACGAAGGGCTGGTCAATCCAACCGCCAGCCAGCGCCAGGCGGTTGGGAATACTGCCGATGACACGGGCAATAGCCGGTTTGGCTTTGGGTTTCATCCGCGGCCTGATGAAATGGTTGAGAGCG
The DNA here is from genome assembly GCA_963713735.1 of uncultured bacterium. Lineage (GTDB taxonomy): Bacteria > Verrucomicrobiota > Verrucomicrobiia > Limisphaerales > UBA8199 > CAVQND01. Next base: position 364,621 of record CAVQND010000001.1, on the reverse strand, counting down.
GCTTGCGAGGCACTGGGCACACGGCGGATGTTTGCGCCAAATTGACGGGGTGTCCAGTGTTAAAGCGTCAGAACCAGGGCTGGTTCAAGATTCTGTAGGAGCCGACGTGAGGAGGCTCTGATTGGGTTCAAAATAAATAGTGAGCCTCCTCACGTCGGCTCCTACAGTTCCGGGGCGATCCTGAATCCGCCCCGGTGTCCGACAGGGCCGGCGTCAGAACTTGTCGGAGAACCTGGGCAAATCGAGCTTGCCCCGGGTGTCGCTGGCGCGAAAGGTGAGGAGGAGGAAATTGAAGTCGTATTGGGCTTTCCGAAAGGCGTCGGGGGTGCAAACGAGGCTGAACTCGAGGGTCCCGGCCAAGGCGGGGATGAAGGCGACGCGCTGGTTGCGCTGCAGGCCGCCGGGAGAGCTCCAGGCGGCATCGAAGGCGGGGCCGGTGCGATTGGCGGCGGTGAGGGTGAACTGCTGGAGGATTTTGGCGCCGGGATGCTGCTCGAGCAGGGCTTCGCGCCAGACCTCCGCCCGGGGTTCCTGGCCGGCAGAGGCTCCCGGGGCGGCGATGCGGAAGGTGAGCAGGGAATGGTAATCGGCGCTGACGAGCGAGACCAAATTCTCGTTGGAGGGCTCGAGGCGGAATCCCTCGGGCACACTGAAGGCGAAGCGGTTGGTGCCCACGGTCACGAAGGCGCGGCGGGCCGGCAGCGAGCCGGCCTCATTGTCGGTCCTGACCTCGGCCCGGAGAGCAAGGGGCAGGGCCGGGGAGGCGGGTGGGGGGTCCGTGGCGCCGGCGGAAAAGCCGGCCGCAGGGAGCAGGGCGAGGCAGAGGGCCCAGCGGGCCCGGGCGCGCGAAGCGGACAACGGACTATGATCCGACATAATAGCTGGTGGTGTTGGGAGGAGGCACAGTCCAGGCTTGGCGATAGAGGTAATAGACCATGGGGGTGCCGGGGGGCAGCCGATTCTGGTTCAAGAAATTCTGATCGAAATTGAAATTGCGAGTGGGGGCATAGTAGTAGGTGCCGGGGACCTGCCAGGGGGCGGTGGCACAGACGCTGTTATAGAGGTTAACGATGGAAGTGTTGATGGTCAGGGTCACGGCGCCGCCGTTGCCCCGTCCTCGAGCAGGCGCGGCAGGTTGACGACACCCCCGCTGAAAGGGGAGTTGCCGGTCGAGCCGGCGGTATAGACCACGCCGGCCAGGATGGCGGCATTGACCGTGGTGCTGGTGGCGACGCGGACTCCGCTGGAGAAGGAATCGTTGCTGTGGGAGTCCTTCCAACCGGGCGAGAGGATGGTCAGGGCGTCGGAGATGAGGGACGCGGGCACGGTGGCGGAGGTGTTGGTGGTGTTGAGGTAGGCCGCGTTGGTGCAGTTGTAATGGCCCCAAACGTAGAGCGGGTTCGGGGTGGAGACCGTGAAGCCGGTCGGGGCCTCCGCTAGGGCTCGGGGCAGTAGGCAGGACGATGCCGTTGGTGAGGCGGACGGCGGCCAGTTGAGTGCCGTTCACGGTGCGGTTGTCGGCGACGTAGAGGATGTTAAAAGGGGCGGTGGTCGGGTGCTTGGCGGCGATGGAGGAATTGGTGCCGGCCCAGGTGGCCAGTTGGCCCATATCGATCTGGGAAGTCACGATGGTTTTGCCTTCGCGCTGGTCGGTAAAGGTGGGGGTGACCGAGAGGAAGGGGAAATTGCTGGCGAGGCTGGAGTTGTTGGTGCCGTAGTTGGTCACCACGAGGCTGATAGGGGAGGGATCGGTCGAGGAGTTCTTGATGATCGCCGTGACGGTGGAGTTGCTGACCAGCAGGTCCATGCCGGCCATATTGTAGTAGCGCAACTGGCCCATCGCGGAGGTGGGGCTTTCGCCCGCGGGCGGCATGTCCACGACTTGACGGACGGCGTCAGGGGTGTTGTTGGTGCCAATGGGCATGGTCAGGACAGGGTAGTTGGTCGCGTATCCGCCATAGAGATTGGTCGCAAAAGTGATGGTGCCGGTGTATTGGCTGAGCGTATGGCCCCCCCAGTTGGTGACGGTGATTTGGCCGCTGCCGGAGACGAAGGCAGTGAAGGTCAGAGGCGAACTGGAGCCGAGAAAGATGTTGGTGTTGGAGTGAGTAGCGCCGCGGACCGTCAGGGGCGCCGCCCAGGTGAACTCGAGCAGGCTGTTGTAGAAAATGGCGAACTGGAACAACGGCACGATGTCGCACTGCAAATCTTCCTGCAAGGCGTTGACGATACTGTAGCCGGAGTTGGTCTGGGTGACGTTGGAGAGCACCCGATAGACGGTGCACCAACCGTTGAGGCCGGCGTAGGGCCCGGAGAGGAGGGTGTAACAGGTATTGGAAATGCACTGGACATAAGTGGCGTTGGCGTTGCCCTGGCCGTCGGAGAACTGGAAATTGCCCCAGTAGGGGTCTTCGGCGGAGGTCGGCACCATGGCCCGGTAAATGGAGAGGTTGTTGGTGATCGCGATGCCGTTGGCATAGTCGTTGCGCATGCGAGCAACGACTTTCTCGGCGGCGGCCTCAGCGGCGTAGAGGCCGGCGGTGAACACTCGGTTGCGGTTGTTAGTCATGGCGACGCTGGCGGTTCGGACCAGGGTCGAGCCCATGACCAGGAGCAGGGCGGCGGCGGCCGACAGGACCATGAGGAGGGAGTAGCCGGCCGCGGCGCGATGGGGGGCGAGACTGGTTTTCACAGGCGGTCAGAGGTTGTGGGACGCCACGCGGAATTCCATTTTGTAATCATCGTAGTAGTAGCCCGGCCCCACCTTGGTGAGGGGGTACTGGTATTGGCAGAACTCGAGGGTGACATGAATGACGTATTTGTAGCGCAAGGTGGTGAGCATGTTGCCCCTGTAATCTTCGGCCACAAACATGTTCGTGTAGAAATTATTGGTCAGGTTTTGGGCGATAACTTTGCAGGAGGCCATGCCATTGGTCATGCGGCAGAGCATGAAATTAGTGAGGGTGGTCGTGACGTTGGTGATGAAAAAGTAGCGGACGAAGTTGTTGGTATTTTGGGTGAGGCTCAGTTGCAGGGCGTTGCCGACCTGGGGGGAGCTGTTGGGGGCCGGGGTGAAACCGGTCTGATTGCCGGTGCCCACGGCCCAGGTCCAGGAGGTGCGGATGTCAGCGACCAGGTCGTTGAAGCTCATGCGCGACATTTCGCTGGCGCCGAGCTGGCTGGAGGTCATTTCATCATATTTCATGATGAACATCTGCGCGTAAACCATCCCCAGAACGACGAGGGAGAAGACGCCCATCGAGACCAGGGTTTCGACCAGAGTCATGGCCCGGCTCCGGCGGGCGGAGGCTGGGCGCAGAGTCCGGGGCTGGGGGGCAAAGGGTTTCATGGTTCAGTAGTCCTCCGAGTAGTAGCAGGCGGCGGTGTTGCTGAAGTACTGCGTCTGGCCTTTCCGCACCAGGGGCCAAACGGTGTCCACCCGCACCATGTAAACGGTGACCAGGGGAGTGACGGAGTTGGTCACCAGTTTGATGCCGACATAGTTGGTGGCCCATACGCAATTGGTGCCTGGGACCGGGAGATCCAGGGTGGCCACAGAGGTGGCAATGCCACTGGGGGCGATATTGGTCAACTCGCATACGGGGCCATTGGGGTCCAGGGCCGCCGCCCGAGCCTGTTCGAGCTGTTGAATGGCCAGGCCCTGCGCGGCCAGGGCATAGCCGGTCCACTGCGCGCGTTCGCAGGCCTGGATGTAACAGAGAACGACGCTGCCCATTACCAAAGCCAACAGGGCCAAGGACATGACCACTTCAACGAGGGTAAGGCCCCGGGCAGAGCCCTTGGCTGGATGAATGGTTGCTGGCATTGACAGACACATGGCGGCCTTTCTACGACGACCGCGTTTGCATCCTTACCGGTTGGATTCGCGGTCGAACGCATTCTGGTCAGCATTTTCATTGCCACCAAAGGCGCGGTGCGCGGTTTCCAGCGGTTAGATAGAGCCTGTCCCAAAAGCCCGGGGAACGGAAGACTTCGTCGCAACCTTTGTCGCAACCTTTGTCGAATTGGCCGTTTTTCGACAAAGTTGGCGACAAAGGTTGCGAATCGGAGTTCTTGGGACAGGCCCTAGATAAGTGGTCGGCGCCAGGGACACCAGGGGATGGGTGAGAGCGGGGCGGAGGTCCGTGTCTTGAATCGAGGCAAACCCGTCCCGACACGGGCCAACCGCAGCGGGGGGCCCTGAACCGAAGAGTTACCCATCGAGGCGTTTGGCATGGACCTGCATTTGGGCCAAAAAGGCCTGGAGCAAGGCGGAGGGCCGGCCCCGCCAGAGCGCTCCCACGACAACCGGTTCAAAACCCGGCAGGGGCAACGGACGGATATTGAGGGAGAAGGTCGCCTTGGGCGCCAGCACCGACAGGCCGATGCCAAAGCCATTGGCCACGTAGGTTTCGATCAGGTCGAGCGAGCTCACCTCGATGCTCGGGAACCAGTCCACCCCCGCCCGCAAGAGTCCTTGCTGGAAATGCTTGCAGATGGCTTCCACGCCCGGCAGGCAAATCAACGGTTCGTCAATTTTATCGCGCTGCCAGAGTTGGTCCGCGGAAGTGATCGGGCTGCTCTTTTCGACCAGCAAGGCCAGGGGCACCTCGATGAGCGGCACGGAGTGAATGCCGGGCGCCGATTTTTTCTCAATCACCGTCACAGCCAAGTCGAGTTCTTCCTTCTGCAACATCGCTTCCAACTCGATCTGATACCCCTCGCGCAGGGTGACTTTAAGATTGGGGAATTTCTGGCGCACGCTCTGGAACAGGGCCGGCAGATGGTCGCGAAGGACGAGGGTCGAGGCGCCGATTCGGATTTGGCGGGCCTTGCCGCCTTGGAGTTCTGCGGCCATGGTATCCAGGTTGGAGAAAAACGGAGAAACAAAGTGGTAGAGCTTCTCCCCGGCCGGCGTCAGCGCAAAGGGCCGTCGCTGGAAGAGAGTGACGCCCAGGAATTCCTCCAATTGCGCGACCTGTCCGCTCACTGCAGGTTGCTGGATGCCATAGGGAATATTGCGCACGGCCTCCGTTATGCCGCCGTAGCGGGCGACATAATAAAACAGTTCCAAGTGATGAATATTCATATCTGGGTATGCAGTTGATTCCCCTGACCGCTACTTGTTGTGGCCAGTGGGTGAAAACCAAACCAAAGGGGGGAAAATGAGTAATAGAAGTGGCTGGTTCAAGCGGTTGGCGGAACGGGCGGTGGATATTCTAAGCTGCGCCAAGTTGTTTCTGGTGAGCTTCCGCCTATCGCGGGTTTTGGTTGTCCGGCAATTACAAGGACAAATTTCGGGTTGTTCATGCCCGCCATTTGATGCCGGCGGGGGCGACGCGTCAAACGAAAAGCGGCCCCCAAGAGTGTTCCGCTTCACGCTTTTCTGGGAGAAAAGTATCTTGATAATCAAGGAGGTTCGACAAAGGCGTATCAAGATCGTCGAGGAAGCTGGTGGCTTGGGTAAGGGGCGGAGAGGCGGATGCTGCGCGGCACACCCCTGCGGCGGGGCGAGAGGCCGTTTTGGCGAAGGGATGGGGCTCAGAACAGGAAGGCCTCTTCGCGGCGGTCCGGTGGCAGGCGCAGACGCATTTGTGGCGAACGCCGGGCGCGTTTGATGGATAGCTCCAAGACCAGCATAGCCTGATCGAGGCGGCAGTCGCAGAGTTGAGGCGCTCGGCCCAGCGCTTCGGCGACGAGGCGGTGAGCGATTTCAAGCTTTTCGAGGATGGAAAGGTCCAGTGGCATAGGCTCTTTAGCGAAGGGTTTCTTTGAGTCGGCGCAGTTGCTCCAATGCGCGTTGTCGGCCGCGCTCCTGTTGCGCCGGTGAGCAGGTTGGCGGCAGGAGGGCGGCCGGGGTTTTGGGGGGTGGCGGGGCACTGAGGCGAACCCGGCTGATGTTGAGGTCCTCCTCGAAGCGATCCAGTTGCAAGAGGTTGGAGAGCTTGAGGGCGCCGACATTGCGGCGGGTGTGGCGGATTTCCTTTTGCAGATAGCGCACGACCTGGAGGAGGTCGGCCTGGGTGAAGCCGGCGCGGTGGAACTCGAACCAGAGCCGCTCCCGGTCAAAGCCCAGGCTGAGGGTTTGGCCGGTGAGCTGGCAATAAGTCTGGTGGAGTTGGAGCAGGGTCGCCGGGACCGAGCCTGGGGGTGGCCCGTTCACCCCGTCAGACAAGCCTGACGAACGGGCCGCAGATGGGGGCTGGGGATAGCTCACGGGGCTCATGGAACCAATTGGGCGACCCAGGGCAGCAGTTCCAAGGCGCGCTGCACGTGAGCGGCGGTAACGGACCGGGAGTTCTGCCCCGCGGCTTCTTCGAGGGCGCGCTGGGCCAGGTGATTGAGCAGCCGGGGCAGGCCGTTGCCGGCGCGAATGAGCAGTTGGAGGGCCGCTGCGTCAAAGGGGTTGGCGTGGATGCCGACCTCCTGCAGGCGGGCCTGGACGTAGCCGGCCAGTTCGTCGGCCGTCCAGAGCGTCAGGGGCAGGCAAAAGCTCAGGCGGGCCAAGAGCGGCGCGTTGATGCCCATTTGCAGGCGCGGCAGCAGTTGCTCGTCGCCGACCAAGAGCAAACTGAAGGGCGGCTGGGTGTCGCGCCGGTCGCAAGAGAGCAGGCGCACTTCCTCCAGGGCGGTGGCGCTCAAGTTCTGCGCCTCATCGATGACGATGACCGGCCAGAGCCGCTCCAACTGCTGCCAGCCCTGGCGGATGAGCAGCACGTTGTCGGAGCGGCGCATCCGGGCGTTCTGGCCCAGTTCGGCGCAGAGCAGGCGCAACAGGTCGGTGCCGGTGACCGAGGAGTGCGCCACCACCAGGGGCTTGAAGCGTTTGTCGGGCAGGCTGGAGAGGAAGTGCTGGATTAAGAGGCTCTTGCCCACGCCGTTGGGTCCGTGAAGTAATCCGCAGGCGCGCACGGCCACCAACTGTTCGAGCCGGTGGCGGGCTTGCTGGAAGCTCTGCGCGGCATAGGGTTTGGGAACGGCGGCGCCAAAGGGCATGGCGGTGGCACCCCACAGGCTCTTGAGGGCGACGTCCAGGTCAGGCGGATTTATCGGGCCGTTCATAATCGCGGTCGGTATAGGTTTTGGCGTTGAGTTGTTTATCGCACCGGCGAGCCTGGGCGAGGAACTTGCCCTCCCACCAAATCTCCAGGCGGCGCCAGGCGAAGGGGTCGAAGCGGATTTGGATGAGTTGGCCGCGCAAATGCACGGGGGCTTCCCAGAGTTGGCCCGCCAGGCTGAAGGTCGCGTCCAGGCGCACGCGCCGCTGGGCTCGGCACAGGAAGAGGGCTTCCCAGTCAGTTTGGGCGTCGGCGGTGCGCAGGTTGGAGGCGCGCTGGGCGAAGCGTTCGGCCGGGGTTTGGCCGCCCAGCGCACTGTGGGGCCGCTGATGGTATTGGCCCTCGATCCAGCGCCAGAGCCGCGCGTTGAGTTCTTCCAGGCTGTGGACGGGGTCAATCACCAGACGGGCCTCGAAGTCCATCTGGAGGGTCCGGTACCAGCGCTCGATCTTGCCCTTTGAGAACGCGGCATAGGGGGCCGCGTGGCAGAGGCGCACGCCGAGGTTGGCGCAGACGATCTGCAGGTGGTAGCTGGTGAAGATTTTGCCCTGGTCGGTGTAGAGCTTTTCGGGGAAGCCGCGCCGGGCCAGGCCTTGCCGGAAGCAGTCCAGGAACCAGCAGAGCTTCTCCGAGTCGTAATACTGGGCGTGGGGGACCAGGCGCGAGCAGTCGTCCAGGAGCGAGAAGAGCCGGGTATGGATGACCTGGCCGTCGGCCAGCTTGAGCGTGGGTCCGAACATCATGTCGGTCATCCACAGTTGGTTGGCCAGGGCACACTCGAAGGCCTTGGTCGGGCCGCTCAGTCCGGCCAGTGGATTGGCCTTGAGGGAACGAGCGTCCAGGTGGTGGGCCGCCAAGACGCGGTAAACCGAGGGCAGGCTGAAGGTGCCCAACTGGAGCGTGCCGTTGTCGAGCAACTGGCGCACGATGCACTTGACCGTCAGGTCCCGATATTTTTGGCGCCACTCCACCAGGGCCTGGCAGGCTTCCGGGCTGAGCGCCTTGCGCGCGCCTTTGTCTTTGCGGGGTTGTCGGTGCAGGGCCTCGAACCCCTGGTTGCGCCACAAGTAATACCAGCCCTCCAGAGTGGAGGCGCCGTAGAGCTTGCCGCCCCAGGGCCGTTCGCTGGCCAGGGTGGTGGCCCGGGCCAACGTGAAGTTCTGCGCAATGGCTTCCTGTATCCAGCTCGCGGCGGCGTGCCGGGCCAGGGCCGATGCTTCGGAATCGCTTGGTTGATTCATACGCTCGCGAGTCTGGGGCCGGTCTCACGCACTTGGAATAGCAAGGGTGTGTGGGGGTTAACCGGCGCCCGACTCCCGGGCGGGGGCTCCTCATGCAGCCCGAAGCGGTCGCCGCTGATGGCAGCGGTAAGTCCCGAACAAACAGGTGTGATATTGCTGGACCAACTCTCGGGTGGCGCCGGCCAGATCCCCGCAGCGCGCCAGCAGGACGTTCCAAAACTCCCGGGCCGTGGGTTGAAGCGGCAGCGCCCCGAACGCGTTGCCCACGATGCACAAGAGCGCCGGCAGATGCCCTTGATACCGGCGCCAGTAAACCGCGATGGCCGTGCCCCAATGCTCGACGGCCCGGTTCTGTTCCCGGGTCCGGGTCTGGCCGCTGAAACCGGCCGCAATGGTCTCGCTATTGACCGCCCGATACGGCTGGGCGAAGTCCGGCAGGCAACTCACGCTCACTCGGCAGTGCCGGCACAGGAACCGCCGCACCCAAATCATCAGCACGCCCGTCAGCCAACTGACATACCGGTGGTAATACGCCAACGCCTCCAGACTGTGCGCCCGCCCGCAGTTCAGGCAGTTTTCCGGCGCCTTGACTTGCTTATGATACTTCCGATCGGCATACTGCTGCGGGGTCAGTGAGGTTTTGAAGATGTTTTGCATGAACCCTCTATAACCAAGCTGGCCCCGCCTGAAAACCTCGTTTCACCAGCCTCCCTCCATCTTGGCGGCCCCGGTTGCCTGCGCGACAACGCCCCACCGAGCCCGCTCTCGCCTCACGCTCGCAACGGAGATCTCGCCACCCCCTCCTGGTTAAGTGTGAAGCAAACCGCCTCCGACTTCAGTGATTTCCGCGAAGCGGAACACCAAGAGGCGGTAGTTAGGGGAATGGGGTGCTCACCCAGATATTCATTCTTCGGATCTGCACGAGCTTGACGGAAGAAGGGCTTGGTGGGAACATTCCCACATGAAGACATTGGCCAAAGCGGATCACAAGGGTCGGATCCTTATCCGAGGAACCGAGCGGGGTCGCCAGTACCTCGTTTCCAGCGAGAACGGCGGCTGGTGGGTCATGCCCGCACCCGAGGTCCAGCCACCAAGGAAGCGGCGAGAGTGGGCCGGCCCCAGGAAGGATTTGTCAGAACATCTCCACGAAATGGCAGAGCTGGGATTCGGTTTCGACCCCACGGAGATTTCCAGGCAGAAGGCTCGACCATGCCGGTTCTGAGCTATCTGGCAGCGCCGCTGGCAGCCAGTCCACCTCAGGAACAGGCTGTTGTCCTGGCCCGAACTGGCCGAGACGATGAGCGGCGCAGGAACTACGACGGTGGTCAGGACGGTGCCAAGGAGGTGTGACAAAAAGGCTTGGAAGGGCGCCATAATGTCTCACCTGTCACAGTTCCGGGGCCGTGAACAGAAGCGGGGTTTGATTTGTAACTCACTTTACATCAATGGCTTACATGGCCTATATGCGCGATCATAGTGCCGTGGCATCGCCATTGCTAAAAGGGTGTCGGATTGTAACTATATCCAGGAGAATTTATGGCAAAGGTAATTGGCATTGATTTAGGCACAACGAACTCCTGCATGGCAGTGATGGAGGGCGGAGAGCCGGTAGTGCTGGAGAACTCTGAAGGACGGCGGGTTACGCCGTCGATCGTGGCTTTCGCCAAGAGCGGCGAGCGGCTGGTGGGCGACGCGGCCAAGCGTCAGGCGGTCACGAATTCGAGGAACACGATTTATTCGATCAAGCGTTTCATGGGGCGGAAGTACAGCGAAGTGGAGGAAGAGCGCAAGCGAGTGCCTTACAAGGTCGTGGCCGGGCCCAATGGGGATGCTTACGTGGAAGTGGAAGTGGAGGGCAAGACCAAGCAGTTCAGTCCGCCCGAGATCTCGGCCATGATTTTGGCCAAGCTCAAGGCTGACGCCGAGATGCGCCTTGGGGAGAAGATCAGCCAGGCGGTGATCACGGTGCCGGCGTATTTCAACGACTCCCAGCGGCAAGCCACCAAGGACGCGGGGCGGATAGCGGGCTTGGAGGTGCTGCGGATTATCAACGAGCCCACGGCCGCATCGCTGGCTTATGGGCTAGACAAGAAGAAGGACGAGCAGATCGCGGTGTACGACCTGGGTGGCGGCACCTTTGACATATCGGTGCTGGAGATTGGGGACGGGGTGTTCGAGGTCAAGGCCACCAACGGCGACACGCACCTGGGGGGCGACGATTGGGACGGGCGGATGATGGACTGGATACTGGAGGAGTTCCGGCGGGAGAACGGCATGGACTTGAGGAAGCAGCCCGATGCCCTGCAGCGGATCAAAGAGGAAGCGGAAAAGGCGAAGATCGCCCTGTCCAGCTCGCAGGTCTATGAGATCAATCTGCCGTTCATCACGGCCGACGCCAGCGGGCCCAAACACATCAGCATGAAGCTGACCCGGGCCAAGATGGAGCAGTTGTGCGACGACCTGTTCGAGCGCACCATCGCGCCGGTGAGGAATTGTCTGCGCGATGCCGGGGCCACGGCGGAGCAGATTGACGAGCTGGTGCTGGTGGGCGGCATGACGCGCATGCCCAAGGTGGTGGACACCGCCCGGGGCCTGGTCAACAAACCCCCGCACCAGGGGGTGAACCCGGACGAGGTGGTCGCGGTCGGCGCGGCCATTCAGGCGGGAGTGCTCAAGGGCGAGGTCAAGGACGTGCTGCTGCTGGATGTAACGCCTCTGTCGCTGGGGATCGAGACCCTGGGCGGGGTGTTCACCAAGCTCATCGAGCGGAACACGACGATTCCGACGCGGAAATCCGAGATCTTCTCGACCGCTTCGGACAACCAGCCGGGGGTCGAGATTCACGTGCTGCAAGGGGAACGCCCGTTGGCCCGGGACAACAAGACGATTGGGAAGTTCCATTTGACGGATATTCCTCCGGCCCCGCGCGGGGTGCCGCAGGTGGAGGTCACTTTCGACATCGACGCCAACGGCATCCTGCACGTGAGCGCCAAGGACCTGGGCACGGGCAAGGAGCAGAAGATCACCATCACCGCCAGCAGCGGCCTGGACAAGGAGGAAATCGAGAAGATGCGCAAGGATGCCGAGGCGCACGCCGAAGAGGACCGCAAGGGGCGCGAGGAAATCGAGACGCGCAACGAGGCCGACAGCGCCGTCTATCGCTCCGAGAAGTTCCTGAAGGAAAACGGCGATAAAATCTCCGGGGCCGAAAAGACCAACATGGAATCGGCCATCAGCGCGGTCAAAGAGGCGCTCAAGGGCGGCGACACGGCAGCGATTCGCTCTGCCGGGGAGAAGCTCAACGAGGCCTGGCAGGCCGTCTCGGCCGAGTTGTACAAGGCGGCCGGGGAAAAGGCGCGGGCGGCTGGCGGCCAGAGCCAAGCCGGCGCCGGCCCGCAGCCCGGGGCGGGCGGAGGGGAGGGCAAAGGCGGGGGCAAGGAGGAGGAAGGGCCGATCATTGACGCGGAAGTGGTGGATGAGAAGAAATCTTAGATCATAAAAGACAAGTTTCCCGCAGCGAGTGCGGCGGGATTTTGATTCAAGGCATAATCAAAAACCAAAGAGAAACAAAAACCTATGGCACTAAATGTTAAACCCCTCGGCGATCGCGTCCTGGTGGAAGCGGTCGAGGAGAAGGAAGTCAAGAAAGGCGGAATCATTATCCCTGACACCGCCAAAGAGAAACCGATGGAAAGCATCATCGTAGCGCTCGGCACGGGCAAGACCGATGATAACGGGAAGAAGGTCCCGTTCGAGGTCAAGAAAGGGGACCGGGTGCTGGTGAGCAAGTACGGCGGGACTGAAATCAAGCTCGACGGCAAGGAATACAAGATCCTCAACTCCGACAACCTCCTGGCCGTCCTGGACTAACAATCAACTCTCAACCATAAATCATTAATACTTACTATGGCAGCAAAACAATTGCTTTTTGACGAGTCGGCTCGTCAAGCCCTGCTCAGGGGTGTCTCCAAACTGGCCAAGGCCGTCACCGCAACGCTCGGACCCAAGGGCCGCAACGTCGTGCTCGACAAGAAATTCGGTTCTCCGACGGTAACCAAGGACGGGGTGACCGTGGCCAAGGAAGTCGAGCTGGAAGACCCGTATGAGAACATGGGGGCGCAGATGGTCCGCGAAGTGGCCAGCAAGACCAGCGACGCGGCGGGGGACGGGACCACTACCGCCACGGTGCTGGCAGAGGCCATCTACCGTGAGGGCTTGAAGTATGTCACTTCCGGCGCCAACCCCATCGGCATCCAGCGCGGCGTCAACAAGGCCGTGGCGGCGGCGGTCGAGCAGCTCGACAAGATCGCCAAGAAGGTCAAGGACAAGGAGGAAATCAAGCAGGTGGCGACGGTTTCCGCGAACTGGGACACGACCATCGGCGAGATCATTGCGGACGCGATGGACAAAGTGGGCAAGGACGGGACGATCACGGTGGAGGAAGCCAAGTCCATTGAGACGTCGCTCGAGGTGGTGGAAGGCATGCAGTTCGACAAGGGCTATCTGTCGCCTTATTTCGTGACCAATGCCGAGACGATGGAATGCCGGCTGGAAGAGGTTTACATCCTCAACTACGAGAAGAAGATCAGCAGCCTCAAGGACCTGTTGCCGCTGCTCGAGAAAGTGGCCAAGGTCAGCAAGCCGCTGTTGATCATCGCCGAGGACGTTGAGGGCGAAGCGCTGGCGACGCTGGTGGTGAACAAGCTGCGGGGCACGCTCAATGTGTGCGCGGTCAAGGCCCCTGGCTTCGGCGACCGCCGCAAGGCCATGTGCGAAGACATTGCCATTCTGACGGGGGGCAAGTTCATCAGCGAGGACCTCGGCATCAAGCTCGAGTCGCTCAACCTCGAGGACCTGGGCCGCGCCAAGAGCGTGGCGGTGGACAAAGAGACCACGACCATCGTCGAGGGCGGCGGCAAGAGCTCCGAAATTCAGGGCCGCGTCAACCAAATCCGCCGGCAGATCGAGGAAACCACCTCGGATTATGACCGGGAGAAGCTCCAGGAACGCCTGGCCAAGCTCGCCGGCGGCGTGGCCGTCATCAACGTCGGCGCCGCCACCGAGACCGAGATGAAAGAGAAGAAGGCTCGGGTGGAAGACGCCTTGCACGCGACACGGGCAGCCGTCGAAGAAGGCATCGTTCCGGGCGGCGGCGTGGCCCTGCTCCGCTGCCTGACGGCCATCGAAGGCGTCAAGACCGACAACGAAGACGAGCGCATCGGCGTTGACATCGTGAAGAAAGCCGTCGAGTTTCCGACGCGCGCGCTGGCGGACAACGCGGGCGTGGAAGGCTCCGTAGTCGTCCAGGAAGTCAAACGGCGGAAGGGCAATGAAGGCTACAACGTCACGACCAACGTCTATGAAGACCTGGTCAAAGCCGGCGTGGTGGATCCCAAGAAGGTCACTCGCACGGCGCTGCAGAACGCGGCTTCTATTGCCGGCCTGTTGCTGACGACCGAATGCCTGGTGACCGAGATCCCGGAGAAGGAGAAGAAAGGCATGCCTCCGGGCGGCCACGGCGGCATGGGCGAGATGGATTACTAAGGGGCGGGGGGCAGAGCGCGGGCTCTGCCATCAAACCGCCCCGGGCGCATGCGCCAAGGCGGTCCCCGGCGACATCGAGCGAGGTTGGGAGAGCCCAACCTCGCTTTTTCTTAAAAAATATCCTCTTCGATTGGGGAACAGGCCGACATCGGTGTTCCGATAGACCTTGGCCATAGCGAGGTTGAGTTGCTGCGGGCAGGTGATCACCCGTTCCAGGTCAACGCGATTGTCGGCCAGGTCGCGCATCGTCTGGAGGGTGGCTGGCCAGGGATTGAACCAGGCATGGACGAGCAAGAACGTCGGGGTGGCGAGCTTGCAGGAGCTACCTTGAAGGTCATCGAGCGAAACCCAAGCCCGGCCAGATACTTGGCCGCGGTAGAAGGAGCCGAAGGGGGACGGGGGAGAGTCGAGGGGTGACAGATGGGAGGGATGGGAGGAGCCGAGGCTTGAGGGTTGAGGGTTGAGGGTTGAGGGATGGGAGGGTGAGGAGGAAGAAGGGGTGGCGGTCGTCGGCGGGGAGGTTGCTGGCGTAGATGAGGCGGAAGGAGAGGTCGGTGAATGCATTGGCGGGGAGGGAGCGGTATTCGGCGGAGGCTTGGGGGTTGGCGGCGACGAGGGCGGCTTTTTCGTAGGGGCGTTTTGGAGTGCGGAGTGCGGAGTGCGAGGTGCGGAATCCGGAGTGGGAGAGGTGGGTGGCAATGGCCCCGCCAAAGGCGGCGACAAAGATGCGGAGAGGGGAGTGTCGGGGGGCATGGGGGGAAAGGATGAAGGATGAAGGTCGAGGGTCGAAGGATGAATGGGGTTCAATCGGGCAGGATGACCTGGCCGGAGTTTTCGAGTTGGTCGACGTCAGCGAAGAGGGTTTGGCGGAGGAGGGCGATTTTGTCGGAGTTGGGCATTTGGTTTTCGGCGATTTCGCGGGCTTTTGGGTTTTGGAGCCATTTGAGGAAGAGGGCGCAGGAGTCGCGTTCGAACTTTTCGCGAAGGAGAGCAAGCCTGTCGCGGATGGAGGCGGGCGAGGATGTCTTGGAGAGCGGGGAGCGATGGGTCCTGATGGGATTTATGGGAAGGATGGGAATTGTAAGGGGGGACAATGTCCTGGAGGGCGGGGTCGGATGGGCCTGGGGGCCGGCCGGGTTGGGCGGCCATGCGGGGCGAAGTATTGTTGGGCGTATTCATTTGTTCCTTTTTCGCGCGATCCAGTTTTCGCATGGTTGGGAGGAAAGGCCAAACGTTCCATTGGCTCTGTTGGCTGTATTGGCTGTTTTTTTGGCGGGAAGGGCGTGGGGCGTGGGGAGCGTGGGGGAAGGGACGCGCTGCCGCCTGAAGGCGAATGGCGCTAAGTTAAGAACGGCGCTTCTTGCGGGCGGGAAGATGGTCCACGCGCGCCGCCCTCAATTCACGCCGGGGGCGCTTCATGAAAGGGTAGGCTTTGGGGCGGCGTTTTTGGCAGCGGGGCTCGAAACGGTCGGGCCGTTTAGGCACTTGGTCTTCGGCGACGACGGCCAGCATGTCCGCATAAATGGCCCGGCGCAATTTGCGGTGGGAAACCGGGACTTGGGCGATGATTTGGCTGTACCTGGCGGGCAGTGTCCAGCGTGCCTTTGAAACTGAGTCGGTCCAGCGGGGTGTGGCAGACACAGGCTGCCTCGCCCATAATGGAGCGGATGAGGTTGTAGGCAATGAGGTGCATTTCCAGTTCTTTGTGGATCATCGGCGGGGTCAAGCAACTGAGCATGTCCATGTGCAAGGTGGTCTTAATGTCATCCAGATAGAGTTCGATATTCCAGCGCCGTGCGTATAGGGCTGCCAGCAGTTCGACGGGCCAGAGCACTGGATCGGTGAGGGTGGTAATCAGAGTGATCTTTCTGGAGCTGGCCGTTGGCGGTGGGCACCCGGAAACGCACCATGCGCACGGTGAGGGTGGCGGGCAGGCTCTGCCATTGTTCTGGCGTCATGTTTTTGGATCGCTGTCTGGGTTTGGCCAGGAGGATCAAGCGGTCGTTGTGGCCCAAGCGTTGGCCCAGGCGAAAGTCCTCGTTGCGGCTGGCGTGGAGGCGGAACAGTCCGTCGGCCCCCTGCTCTTTGAGGGTGGCCAGATTGACCCAGGAGCCGAAGTTGCGGTCGCCCAGGAGCAGGTCATCCTTTTTGATGGTCGGCCACAGCGTGTGAGACAGAGCGTTTTCGCTGGTGCTGTAGGGGCCGTAGGCGCGCTCCAACAGGGCGCCGGTTCGGAGGGAAAAGATCCCGACCAAACGCAGGAGAGGGAAGCCGCACTCGGGCTGCTGGTCGGAGGATTGGGGATAGAGCAGGCGGTTGGCCTGGGTGTCGGGCAGGTTGAGGCAAGTGCCATTGATAACCTTGAGAGGGCGCATTGCTGCGAGTTCCAGATCGAAGGGATCGCGACAGATGTGCCCGGCCAGGTGGGAGCGGATCTCGGTCAACTCATCGAGGGTCCAGCGGGCACGAGCCTGGCAGTAGGCGCTGGTGTCTTTGTCCAGGTGCTTGGGGTCGGGCTGTTTTTGGTGGTAGGCCCTGATTTGTCGGACCGCCTCGCGGCAGGAGGAGTCCGGACTGAGGGTCTGGCCCAGGAAGCTCAGGAAGGTGAGTTTGGGGGGATAGAGGCGCTGGCGGCTATTGGTTTTGGTGGGGTTGGGGGCGAGCAGGGCGGGGTTGAGGCGGTCGGCCAGGAGGCCTTCCAGGTGATGAAGGGGTTGGCCGCGCAAGGGCTCAGCGGTTTGCTTCAAAGGGGAGTGGAACTTGCCGAAGAGAGGAGCGGTCGTAAACATATATATCTGTATAAATACAGATATTAATTGACAAGTCAAGCCCTTTCTGGCAAAATTATGGCCCATGGGCTTAAAAGCCGAACACCCCCTGGGACCTCCGCCCGCCGCCTATACCAAACTCCTGGGCCGGTTGCCCCGGGCGGGCTGGTTCTGCCAGGGCACGGTGGTCAGCCGGCCCTTGCGACGCAAGGTCGCCGGCCAGTGGGTCCAAAAGGGGCCTTATTACCTCTGGACTGGCAAGCGCCAAGGCAAAACCGTTTGTTACGCGCTGTCCCGAGAGCAGTACCGAAGTGGCTAAAAGTGCGATTGCAGCCAATCGAAGGGTGATGGCTACCCTGGGCAAACTCCAAACGATGACGCTCGAAAGAATCCTCAAAAAGGTGCCCGGTGTGCGAAAACGCAAGTAGTTCACAATACGAAAGTTATGCCTTAACTTAGCGCCATTCGCCTGAAGGCGGCGTTCCGGAGAGCGGTCCTCAGTCCGTGGAGCGTGGGGGAAGGGACGCTGGCGACTGGATGGGGACGGGCGTCCGCAGGAGCGGACTGCCCACCTCGGCCGTGTCGGTGGCCCTGCGCAGCCATGAGATGGATCGGCACACCCTGCGGGGAGCCCGTCGCGACGCCGGTGTGCCAGAAGAGGATTTCCTGGACCATGTCAGGTGAGATGGATGCCGAACCAGACGGCGGCTTAGTGGCTGAATTATTCCTTTACAGACGGGCCGGCTGCTATCAGATTATTGGGCGTGGATGTTGCATTGTTCCGGGAAATGATTGCAGCGAAGGTGCCTCGTCAGCGGGTTCCAGGGTCAGGGCTTGAGGGCGAGCTGGAAACCGCCTTGCGGCGGTCCCGGGCTTATTTGCTGAGCCAGCAGAAGGCGGAAGGCTACTGGATCGGCGAATTGATAGTGGACGTGACCCTGGTGGCGGACTTGATTGCCTACCGCCACTGGGATGGCAAGGTGGACCCCGAATGGCAGCGCAAGGCGGTCAACCATATTTTTTCGTTGCAGTTGGCCGACGGGGGGTGGAACTCTTATTATGGCGGCCCGGCGGAGGTCAACGCCACCATCAAGGCCTATCTGGCGCTGAAACTGGCCGGGGTGCCGGTTACCGACCCCCGCCTGTTGCGGGCGCGCGAAGTGGCCCTGAGCCTCGGGGGCGTGCCGCGCATGAACACCTTCTCGAAGCTCTCCCTGGCGCTGCTGGGCCTCTTTCCATGGGAATACGTCCCGACCATCCCCTGCGAGGTCATCCTGATTGGCAAATGGTTCTATGTGAACTTCAACGAGATGAGTTCCTGGAGCCGCTCGATGCTGGTTCCGCTGGCCATTATCAACCATTTCAAACCGACGTCCCCGCCCAGGAACAAAGTCAACCTCAACGAACTCTATCCCCGAGGGCATTCACGAGCGCGACCTGGCCCTGGCCCCCGACCCCGAACGGCTGACCTGGCGCAATTTCTTCCTCTGGCTGGACCGCGTCCACAAGTTCGCCGAGTGGTTCGCCGAGAACGGCATTCACCCCTTTCGCAAACGCGCCTTGCGCAAGGCCGAGCAATGGATGCTGGAACGGTTCGAAGGCTCTGACGGCCTGGCCGCGATCTTCCCCGGCATGGTCAATTCACTCATCGCCCTCAAAGCCCTCGGCTACGCGGACGACCACCCCCAGGTCCGGCGCATCAATGACCAACTCAAGAAGCACGAGCACCAGACCGAACACACCGTCCGCCTCGAACCTTGCCTGTCCCCGGTCTGGGACACCGCCATCGTCACCTTCTGCCTCCGCGAATCCGGCCTGCCCGCCGAGCATCCCGCCCTCGAGAAGGCCGCCAACTGGCTCCTCTCCAAGGAAATCCGGTTCCGCGGCGACTGGCAGTACAAGAATCCCGCCAAAGTCGAGCCGAGCGGCTGGGCCTTTGAATTCGAGAACAAATGGAACCCGGACGTGGACGATACGGCCATGGTGCTTCTGGCGCTGCGCAAAGTCCCGACCGCGGACCCCGAAAAGCGCGACGCGGCCTTCCAGCGGGGCCTGAAGTGGATGATGACCTTCCAGTGCCGAGACGGCGGGTGGGCCTCGTTTCGACAAGGATTGCACCAAGGGCGTCCTGGAGAAGGTCCCGTTTGCCGACCACAATGCCATGCTTGACCCCGAATGCGCCGACATCACGGCCCGCATCCTGGAATTGCTCGGTTACGAGGGCTACAGCGCGGCCCATCCGCAGGTCCAAAAGGCCCTCCGTTTCATCCGCGAACACCAGGAGCAGGACGGTTCCTGGTATGGCCGGTGGGGAGTCAATTATATCTATGGCACCTGGCAGGTGCTGCGCGGGTTGCGCGCGCTCAACCTCAACATGGAAGAGCCGTGGCTGCTCAAAGCCCGGGATTGGCTGCGGAGCATCCAGCATGAGGACGGCGGCTGGGGCGAGCGGTGCAACACATACGACGACCCGGTCTTCAAAGGCCAGGGCCCCTCGACCGCCTCTCAGACCGCCTGGGCGCTCATGGGCCTGTGCGCCTTCGACGACCCGCACCACCCCAGCCTGCGCCGGGGCGTCGAGTACCTGGTGCGCTCCCAAAACCCGGACGGTTCCTGGACCGAACACGAGGCCACGGGCACCGGTTTTCCCAAGGTCTTCTATCTCAAATACGACATGTACCGCAACGCCTGGCCGCTGCTGGCCCTGGCCACCTATCGCCGACTGCTGGCCGGCCAGCGTTGACACACCTTCCATTGCCCACCATGCTATGGACAATGATGGTTGAGCAGACAGTCCGCATCATCTCCAACGAGGCCGACACCGACCATTACTTCCGGTTGGTCGTGCGCGCGCCCCGGATTGCCGCGCTGGTCCAACCCGGACAGTTCGCTCACCTCCGCATCCCGTCGCCCGAGCACGCCCTGCTGAGACGGCCATTCAGCATCTTCCAGGCCCAGGGCGATACGTTCTCGGTCCTTTACAAGACCGTTGGCAAAGGCACCCAAGCCCTGTCCCGCATGGGCGCCGCAGAACCATTGAGCGCCATTGGGCCGCTGGGCCGCGGATTCACCGTGCCGGAGTCCGGCCGGGAAACTCCGCTGCTCGTCGCCGGCGGCTACGGCATGGCGGCACTGTATCTGCTGGCCCGGCGCTCGCCCCAAAAAGGCATCGTATTCGTCGGCGGACGCCGCCGCGCCGACATCTTGTGCGAAGAAGAGTTTCGCGCGCTGGGCTGGGAGGTGCGCGTGGCCACCGAGGATGGCAGCGCCGGCGAAAAAGGCCTGGTGACCCAACCCCTCATAGCCGAGTTGAAGCGCGGCACGGGCAAGCGCAAGCTCTTCGCCTGCGGACCCGACGCCGATGCTCAAGGCCGTCGCCGGCATTGCCGCGGACTTCGACGCGCCGGCAGAACTCTCCATGGACGAACAGATGTGTTGCGGCTTGGGCGCTTGCCTGACCTGCGTCCTGCCCATCAAGACTGATTCGGGCTGGGAATACCAGCGAACCTGCACCGAAGGACCCGTATTCGACTCCCGCCGGGTTCTGTGGGGGCTGCCAGAAGCCTATGCTTAATCGGGGTGTGAAACTCCATGCCGGAACGCTCCGGCCCAGCACTGAAATAGGCCGCATGAACTTATCTGTTGCCATCGGCAAGCTCAGGATGCAGAACCCGGTGACGGTGGCCTCGGGCACGTTCGGCTACGGTGTCGAGTACGCCCAACTCCTTGACCTGAACCAACTGGGCGCCGTAGTAGTCAAGGGCATCCGGCTCGTATCCCGTGGCGGGCAACCCCAAGCCGCGGACAGTCGAAGTGACCAGCGGCATGCTCAACGCCATCGGCCTCCAAGGGCCGGGGGTGGACGGTTTCCTCAAGAATTATTGGCCGTTCCTCAAGGGACTGAAGGTGCCCACCATCATCAACATCTGGGGCACGACCATCCAGGAATACGGAGAAGTGGCGCGGCGCCTGGACGGCGTCGAGGGCGTCGGCGCGCTCGAACTCAATGTCTCCTGCCCCAACATCAAGGAAGGCGGGGCCCAGTTCGGGACCGACCTGACCTTGCTCAGCCAGGTGGTGGGGGTCTGCCGGAAGGCAACGACGCTGCCGTTGATCACCAAGATGAGCCCCAACGTGGCCAGCATCGGGCCTTACGCCCGCGCGGCCGAGGATTCCGGCAGCGACGCCTTGTCGATCACCAACAGCATTCCGGCAATGGCCATCGATATCGAGACGCGGCGGCCAAAGCTGGGCAATGTGACCGGCGGCCTGACCGGACCGTGCATCAAGCCGATCGCCCTGAAGCTGGTCTGGGAGGCGGCCAGCGCCGTGAAAATCCCCATCATCGGCATGGGCGGCATTCAGAACGCGGCCGACGCCATCGAATTCATGATGGCCGGCGCCACGGCGGTGGCCGTGGGGACCGCGAATTTCTACGAACCGCAAACCGCGTTGCAGGTCATCGCCGGCATTGGCGACTTCATGCGGCGGCACGGCATCCGGGAGGTGGGCGAGCTGGTGGGCGCCATGCGGATTGGAGGCCAGGGGGGCAATTTCCTCGCTTGACCATTGCCGGGACGGGAGTTATACCGGGGCTGGATACCGGAAGACCGGTGCCCATTAACCCTTAATATATGACTCTGACGAAGCGAGATTTGGTGGTGCGGATCAGCGTGGAGACCGGCCTCATCCAGCAGCAGATCATGGAAGTTATCCAGAAGACGCTCAACTACATCGCGGAGGCCTTGGCCAGGGGTGACAAGGTGGAACTGAGAAACTTTGGCGTTTTCGAGGTCAAGGTGCGCCGCGCGCGCGTGGGGCGCAATCCCAACGCACCGACAGCCGCCGTGCCCATCCCACAGCGGTCTGTCGTCAGATTCAGGCCCGGCAAAGAGATGCGGGCAGAAGTCCTGAAGCTGCCGCCTAAACTGCGCAGCCGGGCGGCCAGCGCGTGAGAGGACTTGCCGGTTGCTGACCAGACCGCAGGATAGGACAGGGGAGCATTATGGAACGTTTGCCCGGGTTTCGTGATTTTTACCCCGAGCCGCTGCCCCAGCCCGGCCTGTGGAGCGCCGACGCGCGCCAGTTCGTCCTGGATGCCTGGCGCGCCACGGCGCGCCGCTACGGCTTCCGCCAATACGACGGCCCGCCGCTCGAACCGGTGGAACTGTTTACGACCAAGAGCGGCGAAGAAATCCTCGGCCAACTCTACAACTTCCGCGACAAAGGCCAACGCGAGGTGTCGCTCCGTCCGGAGATGACCCCGACGCTGGCCCGCATGATCGCCGCCCACGAGCGGAGTTACAAGAAGCCGATCAAGTGGTTCGCCCTGCCGCAGCTCTTTCGCTACGAGCGCCAACAAAAGGGCCGCCTGCGGGAGCACTTCCAGCTCAATGCCGACATCCTGGGCGAGAGCGATGCGGCGGCGGACGGGGAGTTGATCGCGTTGCTGATTGACACGCTGCGTTGCTTCGGCCTCGGGGCCGAGGACTTCGTGGTGCGCTTGAGCAGCCGGCAGGCCTGGCACGACTTCTTCGCCGAACACCACGGCCAGGCCGGGGCCGAATACTCTTTTTACCAAATCATCAACAAACTGGAACGGGAGGGGCCGGACACCAACGGCCCCAAACTGGCAGCCCTGGGCTTATCGCTCGAACAAGTCCAGGCCTTCATCGAGCAGGCAAAGCCCGCCGCCCAACTGCAACAGATCCTCGACAACCTGGAAGCGCGCGGATTGCGGCAGTACGCCCAGGTGGACTATGGGGTCATCCGCGGCCTCGCCTATTATACGGGCGTGGTCTTCGAAGCTTTCGACCGTCAGGGCCAGTTTCGCGCCATCGCCGGCGGCGGGCGCTATGACAACCTGGTCAAGCTCATCAGCAACGGCCAAGTCAATCTCCCGGCCCTGGGCTTCGGCATGGGCGACGTGGTCCTGCTCGAACTGCTCAAGGCCCGGGGGCGCCTGCCCCAGTTCGACATTTCCCTCGATGCCTTTTGCCTGATCGAGGACCAGGGCCTGCGCGGGCCTTCCCTCAAACTGATTCAGGACCTGCGTTCGGCGGGCCTGGCGGTGGATTACAGTCTGACTCCTGCCAAATCCGACAAGCAGTTCAAGCGGGCCCAGGAAACTCAATGCCGCCTGCGCGCTGAGGTTGGACCGCAGCCCAAGCGGCGAGTTGCTGGCCAGAATCAAAAACCTCAAGACCCGTGAGGAAACCAGTGTCACTCCGGCCCAGGCTGCGGCCCAGGTGCGGGCCTTGGTGGCCGGTTTGAAGAGCAGTTGACTGTTCTCCGTCACAGGGACCGAATCAACCCGCGCATATATTCGGCGGCGAGCTGGGCATTCTTGTCGGCATATTCAATACCGACAGTCTGACCCTCGACCACGGGCAGTGGATGGCACAATTCGTAGCTTAAATAACCCTGGTAGCCGATGGCCTTCATGGCCTTGATAAAATGTGGATAATAGTCCTCGCCCTGGATCAATCCATCGCTGCCGCGCGTGTATTCACCGCCAAAATGAGACAAGACCTGCAAAGCGCCCACCGCGCGGGCGGCCGCTTGAATCACGGACGGACTCTTATCCGGCATGATCGGCACGTCCAGGCAAACCTTCAAGGAGGGAGAACCGACTTCCTGCACCATCCGCAGAACGTCGTGGTGGTCTTTGATGACCGGGGCATGGTTCTGCAGCGCCAAGGTCACCCCGGCGTCTCCCGCATATCGGGCGCACTCAGTCAGACCCTCACGACACCAATTCCAAGTCTCTTCCGGGGTGAAGGGCTCATGGATTGTCTTCCATAGCCCGCGGGCGATGTCATACCGGGCGAGCTGCGGATGCCGGGTCACGCCGGGCCAAGCCAGGAAAACCCGCATCACGCGCACTCGCAGGTCTGCCGCCATGCGAACCAGGTCCCTCACATAAGCTATCTGGCATTCGCGCGCCTCAGGGATCGGACTGCTGAAATCATTGTTCGCGGCCACCGAGTAGAGCTCGATGCCCTCGCTATCAGCCATGGCGCGGAGCTTCCGACAGCGGGCCTGGGGCAGGTCCAGGGGATTGCCATGGGGCCTCTTGCCGTTGATTTCAATGCCCTGATAACCGTAGTGGCGGGCGCGCTGGATAACCTGCTCCAAGGTCAACGCCTGGCCGCGATACCAAATCCCCAAATAAGTGATGCTGTACAAGCCGACTTTCATGCCCGGCATAGCCGCCGCCGCCGGTCCGGAAGCGGAATCGGCTGCGGCCAGGGCCAGCTTCGGCAAAGCGGCGGCTCCGGCCACAACCATGCTTTTGTCCAGGAACTGTCTTCTCGAAAGACTCGATTGGTTTTTCATAGATTCACCTGTGGTTTCTGGTATTTGTTTGAGCATCAAGATGCAACAACAAACAACGACCGCATGACTCTGTGCCCAAGCTTCAGTGTGCCTTCTCGCCGGGTTTGGAGCGCCGCCTGGGCGCAAGTCCTTCTGCTCGCGGCCCTGGCCGCCTCGGCGCAGGAAATCAGCAATGGCCTGGTCTCGGTGCGGGCGGTTCGCCGGGAGGGGGGCTACCTTGGCTTCGATGTCCTGGCCCGGGGTTCCAATGCGGCGGTCGTGCGGCTCAGCTCGGCCCGGGTCCAACTGGCGGCCCGAGGCTGCGAGGCACGAGACGGACGACAGACCCTCGTGTTCAGGGAGCTGCAGGCGGCCAGCGGTTCGGGCCTCGCGCTGGGAGCGGCCGATACCATGCGCGTGACGCTCAGACCCGGCGAGCCTTACCCCATGGTCGCGTTCGACTTGACCATCGCCGGTTTCGATTCCGCCCAATGGACAAACCGGGTGGGCCTCGAGCCGTTTCACTTCCTGGCCTTGTATCTGCCGGAAGCGGAGGCCTGGCACCAGCGCGGCTGGCTCAACGCGAACCCGCTGGCCGACCCGTTCCCGCTCCTGCTGGACCGCCACGCCGGCACGCCTGAAATCTCCGGTTACCTTTACAACCGCCGTTGGAGCTACACGCCGCCGCTGGGTGCGCATCCGCTGCCGGCCATCGGCCTGTGGGCTCCGAGCGCCGGGCGCTATGTGGGCCTCGAGTTCCAAACCACGCGGCTGGAGGACAACTCCGAAAAGGACATCGCCACCGGCTACCGGTGGGAAGAAGCCGCCGGGAACGCAGGCGGGGAGGGGGGCCAATTTGTGGCGTTGGTCTATCCTTTCGGCGGCCAGGGCTATCAGCAACTCGTGTGGCCCGTGCCCGGGTCGCGGCTGAACTCGCGCGCCACGCTGCTCTGGAGCCGCAACTTGCCCGCCACCGACGACCCGAACCGGCTGCTTTGGTCGTTCCTGTGGGAACACACGCGCGAGCTGCTCCCCCGCCCGCCGGAGACGCCGGATGTCGGTTGGATTCCCGGCGGAATTCGGCAGGGTGATTTCCAAGGTCCTGCGGCGGGGGGGCTGATCGGCGGGGTCGAGAAGCCATTCCAAGTGGATGGTTCAAGGGTGCTGGGCGGCTGGGGTTGGCACAACGAAAGCCCCACTGCTGCGCCTGCCCGGCGCGGGGACACCCGGCGTCTCCAGGCCCTGGAAAGCGAGGCGCAGGAACTCCTCAAACTCGCCAAGCACTTCCAGGCTGGCGGGGAGGACTGCGTGTTTTGGGAGAAGCCGCTGGCGGGCCAATGGACGGAGGAGTGGGGCGGCCAACCGGTCACCACGCTGCACAACGCCAACGGCTTTGCCGCCGGCCGCCTTTTCCTGGGGTTGTGCCGCGACCTCGGCCGGAAAGAATATTTGCCGGTGGTGGACGGCGTTTTCCACTGGGCGCGGCACATCGCCTGGACGCGCAATGAATTCGCCGACGTGCCCTCCTCCCCGTTTGCCATCGGCGGGACGCTCAGCGCCTCCTTTTGCCTCGAATACTACATGGCGTTCAAGGACGATGCCGACGCCGGACGGCGCGCGCAGGCCAAAAGCGCGCTCGAACTGGCCCGCGCGTTCACCTATCGCTACCTGACAATGTGGCCTTCCGACAACAATCGCCAAG
The DNA here is from genome assembly GCA_963713735.1 of uncultured bacterium. Classification (GTDB taxonomy): domain Bacteria; phylum Verrucomicrobiota; class Verrucomicrobiia; order Limisphaerales; family UBA8199; genus CAVQND01. The sequence goes on along the minus strand of CAVQND010000001.1, from coordinate 338,991 downwards.
ACAACCTCGATTCGGCTTTCCTCTGGGAACCCAACAGCGGGCGTGACTGGACCGGGGCGGCGTGCGCCAACGAGGTCTTCTGGAACCTGGACACGCTCGCGCAAACGGCCGTGCATACGGGCGATCCGGTCCTGATGTGGGCGTTGCAAGGTTCGCTCAGCCGCTGGCATCTGCTCTACCAGGATGTGCTCAAGGACAGTCTCGCCGAATACCAGCCGGCGGACATGACCGAGGGCTACGGCCTCTACCCAGGCAACATTTACGGTCTGGGCAAACGCGCCAGCTACGGGTTTGCCGGGGCCTTGTGCATGACCGAGCCGGTGGACACTCCGCGCTGCGCGTCCTGGCCGGGGAGAGGGCCGCCCTGGCCTTTCGCAAGGGCGCCGCGCCGATGCGCATCGCTGACTACCGCTACACGCCGACCGGGAACCTTGCCTTCACCCTCCAGGCGAGCGTCCCCAGGTTTGATCTGTCGCTGACCGTCCCCTATGTGGATTTGAGCGGCAAACCCGCCGCCATAGTCCGCAGCGGCACCCGCACCCAATTGAAGCCGGGGGAGGATTTCCAGCGGCCCTCGCAAGCCCTTTGGTCGCTCTACATCAAGAACGTGGAACCGGGGGACCGTGTCGTGCTCGGCGAGCCGGATGAGAAGGCGCCCGCGCTGCCAACCTCGGCGCCCTGGGCCGAAAGCGCCTTTCAAGGGATGCAGGCGCGTTCGACTGTTCCAAATGTGCCTGGTTACCAGCTCGTGCGCCTCCCTTGTGATGGTTCGCCGAACCTGAGTTGGGAGCATCCTGCCGGCTGGGCTGGGCTGCCTCGCGGACGGTTTTGGGCCTTCGGCATCCCCTTTGAACTTGAGGCCACCGGCGTCCCGGCCTTCGTGACCCGGCCCGTGCGGCTGGCCCAGACCATCCAAGGCGCTGACTGCATTTATTTGCTCTATGAATCCGGCAAAGGCCCGGCGCCGTCCCTGGCGTACGCGGATGGCGCCACCGACCCTGGGACGGCCCGGATCGAGGCGCTGGCCTGGCGAGCCTGGCCGCCCCTTTTCACTGGCCGTTTGCTGGTGGCCCGGATACCGGTGAAGCCAGGCGCGGCTGTGGCGGGCCTCGACCCCGCGGGCCGGGCCGTGTGGGCGCTAACGACTCCAACACGCAAAGGGCGCGAGGCAAGCGCGTACGCGGCGGCGGCCAGCGCCTTGGCCAAGGGGGCCGTCGACTGGCAACGAGAATGCGAGGAAGAGACGGTAATGGATGCATTGCGAGTCGCCGTTGCCGCGCTGCCCCAAGGCTCGCTCGCCATCCTCCCGCCCGCCCAGGGCGGCGAGGCCTGGACCATTGCCCAACGGGTCGGCCTGGCCAAACGGGCCGCAGTTCTGAACGGTGACCAGATGGTCTCTCCCGGCGTCTTCAACGCGCGGCGTTTTCCCGTGGCCCTCTACGTGGCGGCTGAGGATTACGTCTGCACGGTGCGTCAGCCCGGCGATGCCGCGGCGGCGGTCGAGCGTTATGTGCGCGAGGGTGGCACTTTGGTCATCCTCCCGACGCAGCCGTGGCCGTTCTATTATGCCAACGACCCCGGCGGGCACCATCCGGAACCGCTCACTGAAAAACTCGGCCTGCCTCTCTTCATGGCCATCGAGGCTGCCCCGGATGAGAGCCTCGCAGTCCGGGTTTCTCCAGCCCAGTCGCTGGTCAAAGCCCAGCAGGCGGAGTTCGCGTTTCCCCAAGGAGACCCGCGCCTTCGCAGCATCGAGGGCAGCCGCCTGCCGGGGGGCGCGAAATACACGCCCATCGCCACGGTCTTTGGCCAGTCGGGCAAGAGCTACGGCGACGCTGCGGGCCTGGTCGAGTTACCGGGCGGCGGGCGCATCCTCTACGTCACCTTCAACCTCACGCGCGACTCGGAACACGGCCCGGCCTTCTGCGAAGGCGCTCTGCGCTTTGTCCTCGCGGCGGCGAAACCCAGAGGCCGATGAGGTCGCCGGGGATTTCGAGATTCTGCCGACGCGGCAATTGTTCATTGCTCCAGACCCGGCCTCGTGCGAAGATGGCGCCACAAAACAAAACATGAATGCGAATCCGAATGAAGCCCCCGGTCGCCTGGTGGGGAAGAGAACCTTTTTGTTCCTGGTCGTGGCAGCCGGCACGACGCTGGCATCTATTTCGGTGGTCCTCGCGCAAGCGGGAGGCCAGACGCCGAGCTACCTCGATGCGAAACGGCCGATCGAGGACCGAATTGATGACCTGATGAGCCGGATGACGCTCAAGGAAAAAGTCGGGCAGCTCAATCAGCCTTGTGTTTATGTCGAGGAACTGGGAAGAGACATTCCCTCGAAGATGGAGGCGTGCAAAAAGTTCACGGCTGGAACCTATACCCAGGAAATCGGTCCGGCGTGTGGATTTTTCACGCTCGCCAATGAGATCCTCCGGGAAGGCGCCCGCCAGCAGGCCGAATACTTCAACGAGCTGCAGAAGATCGCGCTCACCCAGACGCGCCTCAAGATACCGGTTATGGAGGACGAAGAAGGCACGCATGGCGCCATGTTTCCGGGTGGCACGGTTTTCCCGGAGGGGCTGGCGGTGGGCAGTTCGTTCGACCTGGAGCTGGTAAAGGCGATCTACGCGGCGGCGGCGGCGGAGGCGCGAGCGGTCGGCATCCACATGCTCTCCACACTGGTGATGGAAGTGGATCGCGACCCGCGCATGGGGCGAAACGAGGAAGCTTACACGGAAGATCCTTACCTTTATATGCGCCTCGGCGAGACCATCGTGCGGGCAACGCAGGGTTCGGACATCTCCGCCCCCGACAAGGTCATCGCGGTGTTGACGGATTTTCCCACGCAAAGCGAACCCTCGAGCGGTCTGGAGCGTGGGGCCATCGAGGTGTCGGACCGTTCCTTGCGGGAGAACTACATGCCGCCCTGGATCGGGGCCATTACCAAAGCCGGCGGCTTGGGTGTGATGGCCGGTTACCCGGAAGTGGAGGATGTGCCGGCGCACGCCTCGGTGAAGTGGATGAACGATGTATTGCGGCAGGAAATCGGTTTCAAAGGAGTTGTCCAGAGCGAGGGCGGCGGTTTCGGGACCTTGCTTTATGAGCACATCGTTCCCACCCAAAAGGAGGCCGGACTGCTGGCCTTGAGGGCCGGAGTGGATTTGAATATAACTTACGAGCCTGCCTACATGGGGCCGCTGGTCCAGAGCGTGGAAGAAGGGCGAGTCCCCATGTCGCTGGTGGATCGCGCCCTGCGCAGAGTCCTGGAGCTGAAGTTCCGCCTGGGCCTCTTCGAGAATCCATACATTGATGTGGAGCACGCCGTCCAGGTCGTGCATTCGCAAGCCAATCAAGACCTGGCGCTGCGCGCGGGCCGCGAAGGCATCGTCCTGCTGAAAAATGACAAGGACCTCCTCCCGCTCAAGAAGGATTTGAAATCGGTGGCGGTCATCGGCCCCAACGCCGATGACGTGATGAACCAACTGGGCGACTATTCCCCCAAGAAGGTCTTGCAGCATGTCACGACCGTCATCGAGGGAATTAAGGCGGCGGTCTCACCCCAGACTAAAGTCACGCAGGTGCGGGGCTGCGAGATTACGGGCACGGACAAGAGCGGGTTTGCCGAGGCGGTGGGGGCTGCCAAAGGGGCCGAGGTTGCCATTGTGGTGGTCGGCGAGCGGCAACATGACAGGCCCACCGATGGGGAATCGCACGATGTGGCCAGCCTGGATCTCTCCGGGGTTCAGGAGGACCTTATCCAGGCGGTCTTCGAGACGGGAACCCCCACCGTCGTGGCGCTGATCAACGGCCGGCCCCTTTCCACGCGCTGGACCTCCGAACACGTGCCCGCCCTGGTGGAAGCCTGGGAACCCGGGGAGCGCGGCGGAGAGGCCGTGGCGGACGTCCTCTTTGGGAATTACAACCCCACCGGCCGGCTGGCCATCACCGTCCCCCGCCACTCCGGCCAATTGCCGGTCTATTACAATTACAAGCCTTCCAAGGCTTACAGGATGCGGCCGGGCTATGTTGATATGCCGGCGACGCCCCTCTACCCTTTTGGTTATGGTCTGAGCTTCAGCAGGTTTGAGTATAGCAATCTGCGGGTTGAACCGGCGGCGATCCATCCTGGCGGCGAGGCGCGCGTGACCCTGGACGTGAAAAACGTGGGCGACCGCCCGGGCACGGAGACTGTCCAGCTTTACATTCACGAGAAATACGCCCCGGTTTCAACCCCCGTCAAGCAACTCCGGGGGTTTGTGCAAGTGGCGCTCAATCATGGAGAAACCAAAACCGTAACTATGAAGCTTACCCCGGAAGATCTCCAGTTGCTCGACATTGACCTGCGCTGGAGGGTCGTACCGGGCGATTTTGAGATCATGGCAGGCAAATCATCGGCAGAAATATCTCTCCAGGGAATATTGAAAGTGACTTTGTAGCGCGGCCAATCTCCCCTCACCCGGCCCTCTCCCCAGAGGAGAGGGGGAATTACCCGCAGTCAGTTGGGGTAGCGAAAGTGGTTCGACATCTCGAAGGCCGTCCCCTGCTGTTCCCTCTCCCCCGGGGAGAGGGTCAGGGTGGGGAAACGGAATGCTCGAAATGCAACCGGCGCCCGTTCAGCAGGCCAGAGCCGAACATTTACCCCAAGCACTACAACTCTACTACCATGGGAATTACAGGGATCTTCTTCCCATGGCCTTGCTCGCCGCCCATCTTGCCTTCATCGCTGCTGAGACTGCCCTCCGCCAGGCCGCACTTCTCTTCCTCTTTGGCCTTTCCAGCGGCTCCTCGGGCTCTGCTGCCAGCCGCGCGCTCTTTTTCCCCATTCTCACTGCCGCCCATCTTGCCTTCTGAGCAGCGCTGATGTTTGCACGACCCTCCGGACTGATTCTCTTCCTCCTCTTCCGCCTCCCATTCCTGGGCCTGGCAGAGGCCTCGGGGGCGACCGGAGCCTGAGTGGCGACAGGAACCGGTGTCTCGCCAGCAAGAATCGCGCTCAGTTGATCTTGCAGCGCCTCGATATTCTCTTTGAGGCCGGCTGCTGCGCGCAGTTGTTTAGCAGACAAGCTGGTCAGGTTCATACGCGAGGCCTCGAGTTACTTGGTGCCCAGGATAGCGTCCTTGGCCGCCTTGGCGACACGGAACTTTACGACTCGCTTGGCAGGGATCTTGATGCTTTGGCCCGTTGCGGGATTGCGGCCCATGCGAGCCTTGCGATTCACCAGGACCAGCTTGCCTAACCCGGGGATAGTGAACTTGTTCTTGGCGTTCTTGTATGCCAGGGCCACCAGGGCTTCCAGCGCCGCGGTGGCTTGTTTTTTGGTGACTCCGACTGTTTCGGCCAGAGACAATGCAATCTGAGATTTGGTCAATGCTTTTGCCATATGGGCACAATAGGTAACTAGAAAACCGGCCGACTTCAAGCTAAAAAGCAGGAAAAAACCGGGAAAATGCAAGGCCAGTGACAAAGTTCACCGCAAACCATTGTAGGAGACTACATAAGAAGTCTCTGGCCGGGCATTTGGGACAGGTTCTATTCCAGGCCACTACAGGCGCAGCCATTCCAGGAGACGGTCCTGGCCTTTGAGGGGGCTGACCAGGGCGAGGCTCAGGCTCTCGGGGCGGAAGAAATCGCGGGCGACGGCGCGGATGTCGCCGGAGGTGACTTGGCGCAGGCGGCGTTTGAGAACGGCAGGGGGATAGATTTTGCCGTAGCCCAGGAGTTGTTCGCCCAGCCAGTTCATTTGGCTGTTGGCGCTCTCGAGGCTGAGGTCGATTTGGCCGATGAGGTAATCGCGGGCGCGGCGCAGTTCGGCGGCGCTGGGCGGGGATTGGGTGAGCCGGCGCAACTCGCGCAGGATGAGCCGCAGCGTCTTGGGCAGGTTGTCGGTGTCCAAGCCGGCCGAAATGACCAGGTCGCCGGTGTCCTCGAAGAAGCTTGGAATGCTGTAAATGGAATAGGCCAGGCCGCGGTCTTCGCGGACGGTCTGGAAGAGGCGCGAACTCATGTTTTCGCCCAAAAGAGTGCTGAGCAGGCGCAAGGCGTAGCGGCGCCGGTCATGGCGCGAGCAGGTGCGGATGCCCAGGGCGAGTTGGGTCTGCTCGATGGGCTTGGTGAAGAGGCGGACTCTGGGCTTTTGCTGGTCGTTTCGGGCGGGGGCGAACTCGGGGCGGGGGCCGGTCCGGAAGCGCCGGGCATAGCGGGCGACTGCCCGTGTAACGTGGCGATGGTTGAGGTTTCCAGCGGCGGCCACCAGCACGCTGGCGGCCACGTAATGCCGGCGGAGGTAGCCGACCAGGTGCCGGCGGGCCATGGCGTCGAGTGTCCGGTTGGTGCCGCTGATGGAGCGGCCCAGGGGCTGGTCGGGCCAGAGTGTGGCATTGAGCAATTCCTGGACCTGGTGTTGTGGTTCATCCAAGTACATCGCCATCTCTTCCTTGATGACTTCGCGTTCTTTGGCCACATCGGCCGGCAGGAACTTCGATTCGAGGAACATGTCCATCAGCACGTCCAGCAACTCGTCAAAGCGGTCATGGCAGGCCCGGGCATGATAACAGGTGGTCTCCTCGCTGGTGAAGGCATTGAGGTAGCCGCCGATGCCCTCGACCGCCTGGGAAATCTCCCGGGCAGACCGCTTCCGGGTGCCTTTAAAGAGCAAATGCTCGATAAAATGGCATATCCCGCTCACCTTGGGCGCCTCGTAGCGGGCCCCGATGCCCACCCACAAGCCAACGCTCACACTGCGCATGTGCGGCATCTCCGCAGTGGCGACCGTCAGACCGTTGGCAAGCCGGGTGATCCGATACATGAGTTGGGTCGTGTCGCCGGTCAGTATTCCGAGCGGATGAACAGGGCGCGGTGGATGGGTGTTGGATAAGGAACCTCCGGGCCTTTGGCGGCGGCCCAAAGAACGCGGTTCAATTCGTCCTCGGGCGCGCGGTCGTATTGGCGAAAATTCATGCGGCTGGATTGTTTCGCGCCCGGCGAGTTCCGAGTATTTTTGGCGGACAAGTCCACCTGGGGGGCGCGCGGTTCGTAGGCTGCAAGCACGCTCGATTTGTGGAAGCAGTTGAACATCGGGGTCGCTCCAGCATCATATTGAGTCAGCGGCGGCAAGCCGAGGATGCACTCGATGGTGCGGACCATGCTGGCGGTGGTGTAGAGCGTGCTGTCCACAAAGCCGCGTTTGCAGTAGGGACTGAGAACCAGGCCGACCGTCCGGTGGGCATCGACATGGTCGGGCCCGTTTTGCGCGTCATCCTCGATGACGAAGATGGCCATCTCCTTCCAAAACCGGCTGCGCGTGGCCGCCTGGACAAGCTTGCCCAAGGCGATGTCGTTGCTGGCCACACAGGCATCGGGGGTGAAGGCGCCGGGGGTGGTGCCCCGGGTATGGTTCTCGCCGAGCGACATAATCGTAAAGCGCGGGAGTTCACCGCTCGCTTCGGCCTTTTGGAGGTCTTGAATCCACCACTGGACGCGGTCCATGTCCCGCGCTCCCGACCAACGGCCGCGGTTGGCCGAGGGCACGCGCGAGGCGCCTTCGCCGTAATTCTTGAAACTGACGCCATGCCGCCGGCATAAATCCCACAGATAGCCTGCGGCCGGTGTCTCGAGTTCGTCATTGCCCGGCAACCGCCCGTGGTGGGAATAGGAAATAATCCAGGACCGTTGATTGAAGTCGGTGGCGATCGCCGCATCGCACCAGCTATGTCCATCCACACTGACCTCGCCGTTGCAGTAGAGGTTGTCCAGCAACACGTAGTCGCGCGCCAGTTGGTGCTGGTTCGGGGTGACGGTTTCGCCGTACATGGTGAGTTCGGGCTTTCCATTGCCAATCGGCTTGCCCTCGCCGTCCCGCATGTCGCCAAAGACCTGATCGTAGGTGCGGTTCTCTTTAATGATGTAGAGGACATACTTGATCGGGCACGGTTGACCCGCCTGGGCCGGGATGATGCCCCCATCCTCGGACGGGGCGCGGCGCATGGCCTCGGGCGTAAAGGGCGAATTGCGCCGGGTTTGCTCGGTGTAAGCGGCCATTTGTTTGGTGTCCGGACGGGCAATAAACGAGATGGAACCCTCGAAGAGGTGGCCGATGTAATCGAAAGGCGGGGGCTTGTGCAGTTTCGTGGGGGACTTGCCCTGGCTGGGAAAATTCGCGCGCGAGGCCAGGCCCTTGCCATTGGCGACCAGGAGTGTCCGACTATCCGGGGTCACGCAAAGCGCCGTCGGATACCAGCCCACCGGGATGAAACCGTCCACCACGGAAACGGACTCCCCGTTCCGCTGAGCTGATTCAGAAAGGGAGTTCGAGATATCGACTACCATGACATCGTTATTGTCGGCGTTGGCCACGAACAGGGTCTTGCCATCGGGGGACACCGCCACCGCGTCCGGCGTGCTGCCCTCGGGTGACTGGGGGTAGAGAGAAGTCGAGATAATCTCGCGGGTGCCTTCCGGGAGGCGCCGGGACGGGCTGGCGCCGGGCTCGGGCGTTTCCAGGGCGCGGGTTTGAATGACATGCACCGTGTTATCACCGCTGCAAGCGACGAACAGACGCCCGTCCGGCGCCAGCACCGCCTCGTTGGGCCGGAGCCCGACGGTGATGTCCCGGACCCGCCGATTCGTTTCGGTGTCCACGACGCTGACACTGCGGCTGCCCCAGTTGCTCACGTAAAGGTGCCGGCGGTCGGCCCCAAACGCGCAGGCCAACGGATGCAGCCCCACCGGAATCGTCGTTTCGAGCGCCAGCGACTCGGGATTGACCACCCACACCTCATGATTGGCTTCGTTGCACACGTAAAGCTTCCCGGTGGCGGGATGCACTGCCATGCAGGCGAGAAAGACCGAACTGGCCTCGGGCGATGGTTTGACGGCCCCGTCGGCAGTGGCTTTGCCTTCGCTGAATTTAAAGATATGAATCAGACCCGAATCGCCGCCCGAGGCAAAAAGCCGCTGCCCATCCTTGCCAAAGGCCAAGCCGTTCCACACCTCCGCCAGCGGCAGGAATTGGGTGAGCTTCCGGGTCGCCAGGTCAACGAAACTCAACCCGGTCCGGTTATATCCGCCGCAGGCGGCCACCACCAGCTTCTTGTCCGGAGAAATCACCAGTTTGAGGGCCATGTCGCTGATGCTGACGTGGCTGCCTGCCGGGGAGAGACCCCACCCATTAAAGAGCAGGTTGGCATCGGGGTGGAGGCCCGGCGCAGTGCGCAATGCGGGACTGTTCACGTCCTGGCCGCTTTGGCGCACCGGGGCCTGGCGCTCGGCCCCGGCGGCCGCGGCGCCGAGGCCCATCAGGCCGGTTAGAAACATCGGTATCCATCCCCTGGCTATGCTATTGAAAATGTTCATAAACACACCTGCTCACGCTCTGTCAGCCGGACGAGAGTGCACCATAGATGAGGGGCCGGTCAAGTGACAGTCCAGCGACACCAGCGGTGAGCCGGATGCGGCGTCGGCCCGGCCTTGAGCTGGAAAAGCTCCGGCGCGAGCTGGCCCGGGCCTTGAACGAGGATGACCGGAGCCTGTCCCAAGGGCCTGGTGAACGGAAGACTTCGTCGCAACCTTGGTCGCCACCTTTGTCGAACTGGCCATTTTTCGACAAAGCAACCACCGGGGGTGCTGGGCGCAGGGAAGATGAAAAGCGCAAATAGTTTGGGTTTGCAGCACCGCATCAATCTGGATTAGCTTAGCGACATGGCGAAGCAGCCGTTGGTTAACTTGGAAGAGAAGATTGACAAGGTCGTCGGGAGACGGCTCAAGGCGCCCGACGCCCTCTCCGTGCGGGCCAGCAGGAAGGCTGATTCCGTCGCCTGGCGCAAAGCGTTTGGCGGCGTCAATGTCCCGCGAGGGGTTCATCGGTTTCGCACCCATGAAGAGGCAGACGACTGGTTATGGCGGATGATCTCCCGGCCCAAAACGAGTTAGAGCCGCGCGAACCGACGGTTGAAGACCTGCGGGATTTGTGCCGTGAACTCAATCGCTGCGGAGCGCGTTACCTCGTCGTAGGCGGCTTCGCCGTTCGCGCCGCCGGGTATAATCGGCGAACCATGGATGTGGACATTATGGTAGCGCGAGACCCGGAAAACGAAGCCAGGGTTTACGCGGCCCTCTCGACCCTTCCCGACAATGCCGTTCGCGAACTGCAGCCCGGCGAGCTCCAACGATACAATGTGATCCGCGTAGCCGACGAAGTTCTGGTGGATTTGATGTGTTCGGCCGGCGGCATCAACTACGAAGAGGCCGCTCGCGACGTGGCCGTGCACGAGGTGGACGGTGTCCCGATTCCGTTCGCGTCACCGCGTTTGCTCTGGCGCATGAAGGCAGGCACGCATCGCGAGAAAGATGCGGCCGATCTGGTCTTCCTGCGCTACTGGTTCGCCCAACGCGGCGAGCAGCCGCCGCAATGACGGGAAAGGGGATCAGGGTTTCGCTCCGGGTTCTCGCCGGCGGGGAGGGTTGACGGGGTTGGAAGGCGGGGTTTTGGACCGGCGGCCTTTGCGGCGGGCCGCGGCTTGGCGCGATTGGCCTTGTTTCCACGGGCAGTTATCGTAGGATAGCGGTATGGCGAGACCTGCCGCACCAACTGTTCTGCCGGGAGATCTGAGTGCCGAGGGCGCGGAGCCATTGCTGGAGGCTGGGGACCGGCTCTCACGCGATGAATTCGAGCGGCGCTACGAACGCCTGCCTCAGCTCAAGAAGGCCGAGCTAATCGAAGGAACCGTCTATATTCCCTCACCCGTCCGGGTTTACAGACACGCCAAACCTCACGGCCAGCTCGGCACTTGGCTTGGGCTTTATGCCGCCGAGACCGTGGGTGTGGAGTACGCCGATAACGTGACGGTGCGTTTGGACCTCGACAACGAGCCGCAGCCTGACCTTGTGCTTCTCAAGCTGCCGGCCAAAGGCGGACAGGCGCGGATTTCCGCCGACGACTACATTGAAGGCGCGCCGGAGCTGGTGGTGGAAATCGTGGCCAGCTCGCGCGCTTATGACCTGCACCAGAAGAAAGGCGCCTACCGCCGTAATGGGGTGCGCGAGTATCTTGCCTGGATTACGGGCGAACAGCGCTTGGCTTGGTGGCAACTCAGGGAGGGAGATTATCAGGAACTCGCCGCAGCGGCCGACGGGCTGCTCAAGAGCGGCGTTTTCCCGGGCCTTTGGCTCGACGCCGCGGCATTGCTGCGCGGCGACATGAAGGCGGTGCTGGCGGCCCTGCAGCGCGGACTGGCCAGCCTGGAGCACGCCGCCTTTCTGTCCGCGTAAGGGCCCGTCAAGAGGACCTGTGCCATCCAATATACGAGGATGCGTCGTCGCTTCGTTATTTGCTGGGCCGGAGCGCTGGCTGCGGGCCTGCTTTTGTCTGCGTGGCTTGTGTTGCGTGAAAAATCCAGAGCGCAGGCGGCTGGCGCGGGAGCCGGACCACAACTTGTGGGCTTTGGCCTAACAAAAGATGCGCACTTTGTTTTCACTGGATGGGTCACAAACACAGGCGTAGTGCCCATAGAGATGAATGCCTGCCTTTGGCAGTGCCAAGACGAACGGGGGCATGTAGAAAACGCACCGCGCGGCTGGTTCACGTTTCATAACTGGATTGGTGTGACAAACTTCACCCCTATCCCGATGCTTGGGGGCGGAACTTCGCTGACAGTGGTGTACACCTTGTTGCCGAACGGCGTGGCGACGATTTCATTCGCCGATGTTCCGGAACGAGCAAAACGGGTCCGACTCGTTTTCCAGTACACTTACGACGCAGGCGCCTTGCGAAGGGAGGTGAGCAAACGTTTGGGCAAACTTCCGTTGGGTTCCATGTCCCAGAGGGAAAGGTACTGGCTGAGCCAGCATGGGCTGCTGAACGGCAAATACAGCCGGACTTATGAGGGGGAGTGGGTTTCTAACGAGTCGGTGCAGCCGGCGGGAGCCAGCCGTCGCGTTGTCGAGACAAATCGGCCTCCTTAAACGGCAGAACCAAAGGCGAGCGAGCAAACGCTCCATCGGCCGCAAAAGCCAACGGAGGTTGTCATTCCGGTCTTTCCCTTTCAGACCCCTGCGCGACCGCTACGCATGGTCGGTGGGCAGCGGGCAATGGCTTACGCCGGCACCAATTCGATTTTGATTTTGCGGCCCAGGACGCGCGCCGCTTTGCTGATGGTATTCAGAGTGACCGATGAGTTGTTCGTTCAGGAAATCCCGGAATCCGCTTCCGCGATGTGCTCTTTTGTTCATAGATTTTCCGGGAAACGGGGATCAAGGCTGCTTCCCGGGTTTCCGCCGACGGGGACGTTTGACGGGAGCGGCGGGCCGGGTTTTGGAGCGGCGGGCTTTGTGGGCGGCCGGGGCTTGAGTTGCGGGCGTTTGGGTGGGGGCCGAGGTATCCAGTTCAATTCCGAAGACGCCGGCCAGTTCGCTTTCGGCAATGGCGGCGGCGGGTTCTCCGGCGGCAGTTGGGCGCACGATGTCGGCCGCTGAGGCGCGGCTGATGAGTCTGAAGGATCCACGCCACGGAGGAGGAAGAGCAGCTCGGGTTTTTCGTCGAGCCGGGCGCCGACGCCGTAGAGCGTGGCGGCAACGTGCTTGCAGAGCCCGGCCCAGTCCGGGCAGGAACAGTCGAGGTCAATTTCTTTAGGGCTGGGAAACAGGCCGGTCTGCTGGCGGGTGACCACTTGCATGACCGCGGAGGAGAGCTTGCCTTGAAGGAGTTCGATGAGGGAGTCGATCTTGCCGGCGCATTCGGTCTGGATGGTCTTCCAGAGGCGGTGGGGCAAGGGCTTGATCTTGATTTCAATCTCGTAAAGTTCGGAGCCGCTCACGTAGGAGGCGATTTTGCCCTCGGAAATCTGCAAATCGACGACTGAGCCGTTGCGGATGTAAGTGCGGCCGCGCGGCAGGCGGTTGGCGTAGTCGCTGTAGGCCTCGAGGTTGTCGCACCAGGCCTTGCCCCAAAACGTGCCGGCAATGGTCCGCCCGGCCAGGACCACGGGCGAGGCTAGGCGGCCGGCCTTTTTCGTCAATTTGGCCATCTCCACGCGCGGCGTTGGCCCGGCGTTGCGCCACGGGCACATAAGGCCGCCATCCGCCGTAATATCCGTAACTTCTCCAACTCATAGGTTTTGATTCGTTCTTAGACCAAGGTTCACAGGGACTCCGGCATCCGAGTGTCGAGTGTCGAGTGTCGAGTGTCGAGTGTCGAGTGTCGAGGGGCGAGGGGCGAGGGGCGAGTGTCGAGTGTCGAGGGGCGGCATTTGGTTCCCTCGACACTCGACACCCGACCCTCGACACCCCTTCACTCCCCCGCTGCAGCCTTGATGTCCAGGGCCACGAAGCGGAGCAATTCGGAGTTGCCCATCTCGGTCAGCAGGCGCTCGGCGCCCTCACCGAGAATATCTTCGGCAAGCGAGGTCTTGCTGGCAATCAAATTCTGGATGCTCTCCTCGACGGTGCCGCGGCAGGTGAATTTGTGGACCATGACATTGCGCTTCTGGCCGATGCGGAAGGCGCGGTCGGTGGCCTGGTTTTCGACGGCCGGGTTCCACCAGCGGTCGAAGTGAATGACATGGGAGGCGGCGGTGAGGTTCAGGCCGGTGCCGCCGGCCTTGAGCGAGAGGACAAAGAAGGGCGGGCCGCCCTCGCGCTGGAAATCGTCCACGCGTTCTTTGCGTTGTTTGATGGGAGTCGTTCCGTGCAGGATGAGGCCGGGTTTGCCAAAGACGCCCGCCAGGCAGCGCGCCAGCGGTTCGGTCATCTCGCGGTATTGGGTGAAGACCAGGGCCTTCTCCTGCCGCGCGGCAATCTCCTCGCACAACTCCTGCAGACGCTGGAACTTGCCGCTGGCGGCGGGGTCGTAGCCGCCATCCCCCAGCCATTGGGAGGGATGATTGCAGATCTGTTTGAACCGGGTCAGAAAGGCCAGAATGATGCCGCGGCGCTGGATGCCTTCGACCTCGGGGCCTTCGAGCCGCTCGGCCAGCTCGGCGACGGACTGTTGGTAGAGGGCGGCCTGGGGGCGGGTCAACGAGCAGAAGGCGATCATCTCGGTCTTCTCAGGCAGGTCGGCGATGACGCGTTTGTCGGTCTTGAGGCGGCGGAGGATATAGGGCCGCACCAGGCGCCGCAAGGCGCCGAACTGGGTTTGGTCGCCGGAGGAGCGGTCTTTGAGGAAAGCGGCGAATTCCCTGGCGCTGCCCAGCAGGCCGGGGCAAATGAAGTCGAAGAGCGACCACAAATCGGACAGGCGGTTTTCGATGGGGGTGCCCGTGAGGACAATTCTGTGGCGGGAGGGGAGTTCCTTGACGGCGCGAGACTGGCGGGCGCCGGGGTTTTTGACCGCCTGGGCCTCGTCCAGGACGACCAGGTTCCACCCGGTTTCCTTGAGCCAGGGCAGACGAACCACCATCGAGTAGCTGGTAATGACCAGGTCGCGCCCGGCAATGGCGGCGGGGTCTTTGGCGGCGGCAGCCAGGGCCTCGGCGGACGTTTCAGCCGGGTGGGCATAGAAGACAGAGAGAGCGGGAGCGAACCGATGAATCTCGCTTTTCCAATTGGCGACAAGGGAGGCGGGAACGACCAGGAGACTGGGGGCGGGCGCGGGGCGGGCGGGGGACATCTGAACGGAGCTGGCGCGTTTGAGGACCAGGAGCAGGCAGAGGACCTGGATGGTTTTTCCCAGGCCCATGTCATCGGCCAGGCAGGCCCCCAGGCCCAGCCGGTTCATGAACCAGAGCCAATGGGCCCCCTGGCGCTGGTAGGGACGCAACTCGGCGCACAGGGCCGGGCCCGGGTCGGACTCGGCGGATGCGCCGGGGTTTTGCATCTCCTCGAGCACTTCTTTGAGGCCGCGTCCGGCGATGACACTGGACCATTCGAGCCTCGTGGCTTGGGCCTCGAGCGTTTCCTCCTGGCCGGGGTTGAAGCCCGAGAGCAGGCGCAAGCCCTGGAGGAGGGTAATACCGTCTCTGCCCAGGGTAGCCTGGACCTTTTTCCAGTGATCAAGGACTTCCTGGAGCTTCTGGCGGTCGACCTCGACCCACTTGCCCTTGAGCAGCACCAGGCCGGAGGCGGACTGGAGGAGGGCCTTGAGCTCGTCCTGCGTGAGCGGTTCGCCCTCGATCGTCATCTCCATGCGGAAGTCCAGCAGGCTATCCTTGCCCAGCAGACTGGCGCCCGCTTCTCCGATGCGCACATTGACACGCGGGCGCGAGGGATGGCCCGCCTTCCACCAATCCGGGATGCGGGCGACCACACCGCTTTGCTCCAGGAGGGGGATGTCCTTGAGAAAGGCAAAGGCCTGGTCCGGGCGCCAGACCTGGGGATGGAAAACGGCCCTGGAATCCAACAACTGACGCGCCAGCTTGCTCTGCTGGGCGGCGCGCTGCACGGGGCTCAACAGGGCGGCCAGCGCCGCGCGGTTCCGGGCGCCCGCATATTCCTCCAACGCCCGGCCCAAGGGAAGGTGCTGCACCGTCCCCTGCTCGGACAGGCGGTGCGTGTAGGTGGCCAGAAAAGCAAACGGATAGGCTGGATTGCGCTTGTTCTCCGCCAGGTGGAAGGTCACGCGCCCGACTGCCTGCCAGGCCGGATTGCAGGATTTTAGCCAGCCCGCGGCCCCGCCTGGGGCCTGCTGGATGGCTGCCCGAGCATAGGCATCCAACCCGTCCCAGAGCCGGCCCAGGACCTCGCCATCGAGGTACTCGAGGCCCTTCATGGGTGGCGCGGTCTCGGCCAGGCCGCTCAGTTCGGCCGCCGCCGGTTTGTTGATGCTCAGCGTCGTGGGATTTTCCAGGTTCGGATTATGGCAGAGCGCGGTAAAGAACCGCCGGGCCAGGCCGCGCCAGAAATCGAAACCCGGCGGCAGCGGCTCGTGCAGAAATTCCCCGGCCAGCAAAACCAGGCCCTCGGCGGCCGAGGCGCCGAAGGCCTCCTGCAAACGCGCGCCAACCTCCGGGCTGAGCTTCGGCTCAGCCTGGTCGTCCATCTCGACAAATAAACGTCCGCCGGGAGACAACGCCAAGGCGTGCGACATCCTTGGCTCAAGATACGTTTGGCGGGCGCCGATGCGAGGAAAAAACGGAGCCCTAACCCGGATAAATAAACTCATCACACTTGCGGGCTCGCAAAACTTCGGCGCCATAGCTCTTCTGGAGATCAGATGGGGCAATTACCCTACGGTCAATTCCCGAATACCCCAACTCAGCTTTCCGGTTTATACTAGGATGAAGGGCAAACGTACGTAAAAAGATGAGTTTAGTGAACATCGCTAAAGATGGTGAAGCCGCCCTGGGTGAGGCGAGGGGGAGGCTGGACGTGTTGCTGGTCCATGAGGATTTGAGCACGGAGTTGCGAGCCAGGCAGGCATTCGAACAGGTGAGGCCCCAAATCGAGATGGACGCGGACGTGGACCTATGGAAGTTCGATCTGTTTCGCGAGCCGGGCCTGCTCGAACGGGCTGCAACGGAGGCGGCAAAGGCGGACATTGTGTTTCTGTCGGCGCACGGCCAGGGCGAACTGCCGGCGAGGGCCAATAAGTGGCTCGAGCGGTGGTTTGAGAGCAGAAGCGGAGAACCGTCTGCCGTGGTGGTGTTGCTTGACACGCCGGCCGGAGACACCGCGGCGGCCGACCAGAGGTGGGAAGGGTTGCGCGCCGCGGCGCTGGCAGCAAGGGTGGACGTGTTCCTTGACGCTGGGGAGGCACTGCAAACTGAGCGGCAAATGAGAACCGGGCGCCATTTCCGGGAAGTCAACGGCGATGGTAAGGTGATTGCCGGATTTGGCCAGGCGAAGTTGGTTAAGGGTCCGGGGGGCAAGTATGAACTGCGCGGTGGATTACGAGAGGACCGAATGGCCGCAAGGGAGTGGATTTCGATGTTCTGGCATGAGGCGGCTCTGGCCGCAGAGGGAGAGCCAGAGCGGGTAAGGGGGTGGCGCGTGGCCACCCCCTCCCCATTGTCGCAATGAAGTTGATTCCTCATATTTGCCGGCGTGCATGTTTCATGCTCCGGGCGACCCCTGCACTGGCTCCACATCAAAGCGCCACCAGTGTTTCACCTCACGGTGAACAGTCCTTGCCCCTTGCGGGGAGTCCGGGCGGTGTGCGTTGGCATGGCCCAACAGGATGCTTTCCAGCGTGAACAACCCGAGTCGGACAAAACTTTTAATGCGCAGCTTGCGGTTGTCGTGACGGGACTTGCGCTTGTATTTCATAGAGCGTAGCCGCATCCTGACCCACGAATCGAGTTGGTTGAACCGTTCTCGGTTCGTGCTCCACGAGGTGCCAAAGTAGTGTCCGGTGCCCCGGATGAGCGGGTTGAGTTTCTCGACGACACGGCGGTCGAAGTTGTGCTTTCGGCGGGTGGACGCCCGCACCTGGTCTTTGAATTTCTTGACTGACTTTGGGCGCATCCGCCGGGAGCAACGCGAGAGCACAAATCCCAGAAAGGCATAGCCTTTGCGGTAAGTTGTGATGCGCGTTTTCTCGGGGCTGAGGCTCAGCCCCAATTCCCCCAGGACGGTTTGCACCTTGGTCAGCGCCTCTTGGGCCTGAGTTTGGGTGAGGCAGAGCACCACAAAGTCGTCGGCATAGCGCACGAAGCGGAAGCCGGCATCATGGAGTTGCCAGTCCAAGTGATTGAGAACGATATTGGCCAGCAACGGCGAGATGACACCGCCTTGCGGAGTGCCAAGGGTCGTTGGCTTGAACCGCCCGTTTTCCATCACCCCGGAGCGAAGTAACTTCTCGACCAGGCGCAGGATGTTGCCGTCAGCCACTTCTGCGGCCACAGCCTGCATAATGACGCGCAACGGCAGATTATCGAAAAACCCCTTGATGTCGGCGTCGAGGACAACCTCGTGGCCTTGGTCGTGGAGCGATAATGCCGCCGCCAGCGCCTGATGGCAGTTACGTCCTGGGCGAAAGCCGTAGGACGCCTCGTGAAACAGCGGTTCAAAGATGGCTTCCAGAAGGCGACGAACCACCTCCTGAGCGACTCGGTCTCGAACCGCGGGAATACCGAGCGGACGAAACTCCGTTTCATTTTTGGGGATGAAAACACGCCGCAGCGGGTAAGGCTCGAAGGAGCCATCCTTGAGTTGTCGCATAAGCGCGTGGAGGTTTTGGGCAAGGTTGGCCTCAAACATTTTGATGCTCACCTTGTCCACGCCCGCAACGCCCCGGTTGGCCTTGACCGCTTTGAAGGCGGCGGCCAGCAGAGGCAGGGTGATTCTGCCGGTTAGCGAATGAGCCTTGCGTTTGGGCGCTGGGCGCATTGTGACTGTTGGTTCTACAACCATGCTGTTGTCTCCCACACTGACGAACTGCATCCCGCCCTGGCGCCGGCCAGTTGGGGGCTGTTTCTTAGCTGACGCCGAGTTGCTGCGCAAGAGGCCACAGCGAGCCAAAATGAGGCTGGAGTCGGCGGGCTAACTGGCCCCGTGTGCCGGAACCCTTCGGGATGCTGACTGAGGTTTTGCCTTTCAGTTGGCCCTGCGGCCGACCTACTTTGGCTCTGCTGACATCCCCAAAGCAGCGGCGGCGGAGACCGCCTTCGCTGCACCCGCGCATGGGGTCGGCTTTTTGGACGAACCTTATGGCCGACCGTTGCCTGGTTGGGAGAACCAGGACGCGGTGGGACTTCGCCGGTGAAGTGCGAGGACCATTGTTTCCGAGTGACCACGCCTATGACCCGGTTAGCCGCGCCGGATAACCGCACGCACCGACACGGGAGCCGTTGTGGGGCCAACGGCTCAGGCTTCGCAAACGGAGCGGATGCTCGCCCAACGGCCAAGCCTATGCAAGACCCCTCGGAATGACGTGGCCCGGCCTCTTCGCTACCGCCCATTACTGTGCGGCACTGGCTTCGTTCCCCTCGGTTGGAGACCGAGGGTTTTGACCACGTTTTCGAGACGGGCGCGGACCCGCCTCGGTAGGATTTAGTTGTTGTTACCATCAACTGCACCGTTTAACTGACTTGGTTCTAGCACTCTACGGCTCACGCGCTCCGTCAGGAGCGGCATGTCGGGGTCGCACAGTTTCGAAGACTGACATGCCGCTCCGCACGGAGCTGTCAGGCATGTCCCAAGGTGTGAGAATTCCGGAATAGGCTCGACACGAGCAAGCGGCTTGTGGCATAACCGTTGCCATGATGCGTATCAAGATCCAGTCTTCTGCAACCCGCTTGGCGGCGAAGCCCATTCGCGTCAGGCTAAGGCGTTTGCGGCTCCGGACAGCAGTTCGTAGTAGTTTTTGCGATCGTTTCGCTTTTCGTAGAAGGCATGGCGGGCGAGGCAGAACTCCACCCATTGAACGACCGAGACGCCCAGCACCATGGCCGAGAACCAGCAAGCGCACTGTCCGAGAATGTGCCCCAGGCGAAGGAGGCTGACGTGTTGGCCGTGGGGACAATTGAGTTCCAGCAGGTCAGAAAGCTGGCAGACCAGCGCGCAGAACAACAACTTGGTCAGCACCGAGAGCTCAAGCAAGACCGGGGTGCGGCAGTTAAGGTGAGGCAATCCCAGGTGGCTTTTCCAGGTTTTAAAAATGATCTCAATTCGCCAGCGCAGCCGATAGATCGCGGCCAGGACCTTGGGGGGCCAAGTCGCCGCCGGCACGTTGGTCACGAAGATGTTCCAGCCCATCAAGAAGAGATGCTCGGCGCCAGGAGGGGAGCGGTGGCGTTTCTGGGCGGAGACTTTGGCCTTGTGCCGCCGCTGATTGGCCACTTCCTCTGGCACGGGCAGGGCGACCAAGCGCACGGCCGCTCGCTCCGGTCCCAGGAGCACGTCCATATCCAAGGAGCCAGAGTTCTTCAGGAGGGCCTTTAAATTCAGCGGTTGGCCCGTCTTGGGGTCGTAGGGATTGACGCCGTGGCGGTAGCGGCTGAGGAAGGGAATGCCCGCACTGACAAACTGGGCCAGGACTGCCGTGGTGAAGTAACCCGAGATCCCGCAGGACCAGATCGCCGGGGCGGGCGACTTCCAGGATGTCCGGGGCGGCGGCCTGGTCATTGCGAGTATAGCCCGAAAGGGAGACGTGCCCGACCACGCCGTTTTTGATGTCGCAGATCCATTGGATTTTGAGGGTGGCGTAGTCTTGCCCATGTTGGTTGCCGGCCCCGGGGAAGAGTTCAGCCAAGTGCTTGGGCAGCGTTTGGGAGGTGCTGTCATGGACCCAGACGTGAGCAAAGCGTTCAAGGGCTTGGCAGGTCGGAACGCCACGAGCGATCTGGCTGAAGAGGGCCGTGACGACCCCAGCCAGAAAGCCTTTGAGGCCACCGGAGAGCCGTTCACTCAAAGACTGTTTAGTGTAGGTGGTGTCGGCGGCCAAGCCGATGACTGCGGCGGTATGCTCCAAGGCGAGGTCGGTTTCGGGAGCGAGGGCCAGGAGGCCCTTGGCAAATTTGAGCATGGGGATTTTACGTGGGCTGCGCTGCAGAAAGCCTGAGGCTCGGGCGATACCCTCGGCGTCGATGGCGTCGAGTTTGGGGAGGCAGGCCGGGAGCTGTTGGTGGAGGGAGGCGGGCAAACCGGAATTGTTTTGCGCGGAAGGGTTAGGGAATGACATGCGTGGTTTTATATAGTATTAATACTATATGCCAAAGCGACAAAAGGCGACAGAAAAAACGACGGGTTACCTCATCAAAGTGCAAAAGGTGGAGCGGCCAACCAATCGCTCCTACTATCTGAACTTGCCGGTGGTCCTGGCGGAGGCGCTGGAGATCAAAAAAGGGGAAGAAATGAAGTGGCTAATCGAAGACAAAAACGTGCTGCTCCTGTGTCGGACACAGAAAAGGCCGCCGCGTCAACTGCGCGCCAAACCTTAGCCTGACGCGAATGGGCGAAGCCGCAATTGCTCGCCGGTCTGGTCCTTTCCCTCGTGGCGACAGGTCCGGGATTAGATGCCGGTGCGCAGTCACAAGGCCAGGCCCCGACCCAACCAACGACTTCCGCAAGCTCCACGGCAGTGCCGGCCAAGGCCACGTTTACTCCCGCGCGCAAGACCAGCTTCGAGGAGGTCACCAGCCAGCTTGATCGGGGCGGCAGCGTTTTTGTTTACCTGGCCACAGACCAATGGCTGGCGGGCCTGTCCACGAACATCTCGCGCCTGCGCGACGTGATCGAGGGTCTGCCGAACATACCGGCGGCCGGGCACGAGCAGCTGAGATCGGGTGTTCAAGTTGCTGATGGAGGCCATTCCCCGCAGCGGCATCGAAGGCATCAGCGGCGTCGGCGTCAGCGGTGTGCAGATGACTGAGGAGCTGCACCGTTCCAAGCTGGTCGTCCACCACAACCCCGGGCGGGGCGAGGGCCTGCTCTGGAACCTGTTTGGGGGGCAGGCCCACCCGCTGCGGGCGATGGACATGCTGCCCAAAACGACGGCGCTCGCGGCCTTCGGCGACCTGGACGCGATGCGGGCTTGGCACTTTATCGAGCAGGCGGTGTCGGGCTCGGGAGATTCCGGGCTGGCAGAGGGGCTCCGCGAGTGGGAACGAGGGTTTGAGCAAGGGACAAAGCTCTCGTGGACAAAGCTGCTGGCGTCGTTTGGAGGGGAAGCCGGCATCATCCTGACGCTCGACGGGTCGCGCAAACTCAGTCTTCCGGTCGGGCCGCAGGGGGTTGAATTGCCCGAGCCGGGTCTCATCGTCGCCGTGAAAGTCAACGACGAGACGCTTTTCGACCGCGTGAGCGAGGAACTGAAGGCAAACCCGCAAACGGAGGTCAAAGAGGAGCTGGGCCTCAAGATGTGCGTGATGCCGCTGCCCCTTCCGCTGCCGATGCCGGTGCAACTGACGGTGGCCAGCAGTGGCGGCTACTTTTTCGCGGCTACGGCGCCGGAGCTGGTTCGCGCGGTGCTCGAGGCGCGGAGCGGCAAGGCCCCGGGCGTCGGCCAATCGGCCCAGTTCAAGGCACTTCGGCAATATCTGCCCGCCGAAGGCAACCAGTTCTTCTATGTCAACAAGCGGTTATCGGAGGCCATCCGCGCGGTCCAGAAACAGGCGCTGCAGTCCAACCCTGGGGCGGCCGGGCAAGGGGCCTTTCTGGAATCGCTGCTGTTCTCGAAGGCGCCCACGTTCGCCCTGGTCGTGGGGGGACACACGCCAACGGGCTGGGAGGTGGTTTCGGTGGGCAACCGCGATTCGTCGGGCGCCCTGCTGATAGCCCCGGCCGTTGGGGGCATCGCGGTGCCGGCGGCCATGCTCCTGCCGGCGCTGGCCAAGGCCAAGGCGCGCGCGCAAAGCATCAATTGCGTCAACAACCTCAAGCAGATCGGCTTGGCCTGCAAGACCTGGGCCTTGGACAACGGGGACCAGTTCCCCTTCAACGTCTCGACCAACAAGGGCGGCACCCTGGAATGGTGTGCCCGAGGGGACGGCGGCTTTGACCAGAACTCGTTCAGGCACTTCATGGTCCTGTCCAACGAACTGTCCACCCCAAAGATTTTGGTCTGCGCCGCGGACTCTTCCCGGCAACCCGCCGCCGACTTCTTGAGTCTGCGCGCGGACAACGTGACCTACCAGTTCCGATCCGGAACGAACGTCAACGACTCACATCCGGAGGAGGTCCTCGCTCGCTGCCCGATCCACGGCCACGAGCTTCTTTGCGATGGCAGTGTCCAGCAACGCCGCCCTCAGTGAGTCCGGCTGCGGAGAACAGCCGGGCAACCGGCGTCCCTGCCTCGACGAGCTTTTGGGACAGGCTCTACCGGGATGATTCCCAGGCGGCTCCCGACGCCGTGAGCTCCCTCGCGTAGGCCAGCATTTTCTGCTGGCGCCGCGCGCCGATGCGCCGCACAGGAGAGCCGGCGTACATGCCCCACGGCTCGAGGTCTTCCTCCACGATGGCCCCGGCCGCAACCGCTGCGCCCTCTCCGATAGTTACGCCCGGGAAAACCGTGACGTTGGTCGCCAGCGAGGCAAACCGCTCGAGGGTCACCGTGGAAATCTTCACCACGCGGTATTGGAGCGGGATGGCCGCCCCGTTGAGCCCCTCTCCGGTGTAATCCTCGCTCGAGCAGAGGATGCGGCATCCGGCAGCCAGGCTGGAAAAGTCCTTCATGATGAATCGCCCGTCCCACCCGCCCAGTATCGAGCAGTGCGGCCCGATATAGACGTAGCTGCCCAGGCTCGCCGCCGTCGCGATCACCGTGAACGCATCAATCCTGGCCTGCGCGCCCAAATCCACTAACTCAGGCCGGGTAATCACTACGTGCGGCGAGATTAGAACATTTGCTCCCTGTCTCATTGTGTGTGAGGCCCAGGCAACCCTGGCCGAGGGAGGCTCCGGAACCGGGCATCCCTCGCCCCCTCCGTAGCCGGGCCTCCCTCGCCCCCATTTCGCCCTTCCGCCCGCTCCTTGAAAGACCGGCGTCTTCCAACCTTCAAACCGCACCTTATCACGAGGGTCTGACATCCGCTGTCACCCCCGAAAAAATGTCTCAAAAAAAGGCGTGACTATTTAGGTTCAGTGGCAGCGAACGTGGGACATCCCGGCTCCAGCGCGGGGTGGGAAGACTTCGCGGACTACGGGCACGCAAAGCCGGCTGAAGCCGGCGTTCCGGAGCGCCGGCTTCAGCCGGCTTAGGGCAAAGGACGTGGATAGCTGCTGAACAGTTGCAAAAACGCTTCAACCCTTCATGGCCTCGCTGGCGCCAGCGCCGGCCGGCTCCCGTTTTGCGGGGGCTGCTTTCAGGCTCGGATGGGAAACCAGGAGATGGCAGACCACCGCCTGAAAGGCCTCCGAGTGCGGCGTGATCAGTTCCGGGTCCACCGTCGGAACGATCACGCAGGCCTCCGCCACTTTGGCGGTGTAGCCGCCGTCCCGCCCGACGATGCCGATGATTCGGGCGCCAACCTGCCTGGCATACTCCAACGCCAAAACCAGGTTCGGGCTGACCTGGGCCTCGAGATTGCCGCCCCCGACCGACAGGACGCAGATGACGTCCGCAGGCCTGAGCCGGCTCACCTTGAGCCAATTGACGAAAACGGCCGCCCAGCCCTCATCATTGGTTCGGGCGGTCAGTTCCGAGACGTTGTCGGTCGGCGCATAAGCCTCGATGCCGGCCAGTTTGCGGAAGTCATTGACCGCATGGGAGCAATTGGCCGCGCTGCCCCCCACCCCCAAAAAGAACAGCCGCCCGCCATGGGCGCGCCCCTCCGCCAGAATCCCGGCCATACGCTCGATGGCCGAACGGTCGAGCCTTTGGGTGATCGCTTGCACCTGGTCCAGGTAGGTCGCCACAAAATCTCTCTTTTGGTTCATATCATCTCGATGACCAGGGCCAACTCCGGAGTCGAGGGACGGCCCCCGGGGCGCTGGACGGACAGCCCGGCCGCGATGGTCGCCAGTCGCAACGCCCGGCAAAGCTCCATCTCCTGGGCCAGCCCGAAGACAAAGGCGCCGTGGAAGATGTCCCCGGCGGCGGTCGTATCGACCGCCTGGACCGGCAGGGCCGGCAGACGGCCCTGCTGCCGGCCATCGGAGAAGGCAAGGCCCTTTTCCCCCAACGTTACGACCGCCACCTTGCCGTTGCGGGCCTGCAGCTCCTGCAGGCACGATTGCCAATGCGCTTCCACCTCACCACAACCGGTCACTTGAGCGGCAAACCGCTCCGAGCAGACCAGGTAATCCACCCGCCGGGAGAGCAGTTCAGTCCCCTCACGCAGCGTGCCCGCATCCAGCACGCTCACCGCCGAAGGGAAGGCCTCCAGCGCCGCCAGCGAAGCCCCCGGTTCGTGCCCGTCGAAGAGCAGCAGGCGCGGCTGGAGTCCGGCCGCCTTTTGGCGCGGCCACTCAAGACCCCCGCCCTCCGCCCGGCGGTTGATGATCGTTCGCGAGCCGTTGGTGCGGTTGGCAATGATGAAAGACACCGATGTCGAATAACCGTGCCGGCTCTGCATCAGAGAGCACTCCACGCCCTCCTGCTCCAGTTCGGCCAGGATGCGCCGCCCGTATTGATCCTCCCCCACCACGCCCGCCATTGCCGTCGGCACGCCCCAATGCGCCAGCAGCCAGGCCGCATTGGCGGCAGGCCCCCCTCCGGATTCGAGGAGCAAGTCCGTTTGCATCTTCGAATTCTCCGTCGGGTACGCCGCCACGCTCATGCACAGATCATAAGCGGCGTGCCCGATGCACAGAACTATGGTCGCAGCCACGCCAATACCCTGCCCTCTTTGCCCCCTTCTCGCAAGCCCGTCCCATTCCCTGAGTGTAGGAGACGACGTAAGGAGTCTCCCTGGGGTTTGGACATTTCGGATGACCGGATCGGGGGCCACCGCGTAGCGGTGCTTTGAAGTTAGCCGTGGACTTCCAGTCCACGGTCTGAGGCTTGGAAATGTCGTGCGTCGCGTAGCGACGCTTGATAGTCTTGCGCCGCACAACCTCAAACGCATCAAAGGCGGCTCTTCGGGGTGGATACGGGAAAACCTGCCGGGGTGCCGTGGCTTTGGCTGGCAAGATGGCTATGGCGCCTTCACGGTGAGTAAATCGCAAGTGCCCGAGGTGGAGGAGTGCCTCCGGGGCCAGCGCGAACACCACCGGGTAAGGACTTCCCAGCAGGAATACCGGGCTTTGCTGGATCGGCATGAGATTGAGTATGAAGAGCGGTATTTGTGGGGTTGAAAGCGGATCCGGCCCGTCCTTCAAGCGTCGCTATGCGACGCGGGTCATCTCGGGCCACGGGAAAACCGTGGACTGGAAGTCCACGGCTACCCTCAAGCACCGCTACGCGGTGCCAAGCCGCCCTGGCCCTCTAAATCGCAGCACTGGCGCCCGGCAAACCTAAAGTCACATAAGGAAGACGTCCAAACTCCAGGGAGACGACGTGCGTCGTCTCCATGGTTTGCGGAGAGCCTTGTCACTGGTGCCGGCGGGGATTTGGGGCTGCATTTTTTCTCTTGACACTTTCCGTCACCTGTCATATTGTCCTATGACAGTAAATAACGACTATGCTTTTGCAGATCAATTTCAAGTCCGGCAAGCCGGTTTACCTCCAAGTGGTGGACCAGGTCAAGGCGGCGGCGGCGGCCGGCGCCTTGCAGGCGGGCGAACCTCTGCCTTCGATTCGCCCGCTGGCCGAGGAATTGCGCTTGAACCGGAACACCATCGCCAAGGCCTACACCGAGCTCGAAAGCCAGGGCATCATCGAGACCCTCCCGGGGAAAGGCTGTTTCCTCAAACCCAACCAGTCGCCGCTCAGGAAAGAGGTCCGTCGCAAGCTGCTGATCGAGGAAATCGACCAGGCGGTCGTCAAGGCGCATCACTTGCAGGTGCCGGCGGGGGAGTTCCTTGAACTGGCCCGGGAGCGACTCGAGGTGATGGAAGAAAAGCGGCGGGCGAGCGAACGGGCCTCCGGACAGGCGGAGCCGGAGGCGCGGCCATTCAAATCAACCACCGATAAACACCCATGAACACCGATACGAACCAAGCGGCGCTCGCCGTCGAAATCAACGGCCTGACTTATGCCTATGGCCGCGCCGAGGCCGTGCACGACTTCAATCTAAGGGTCCCGGCAGGCCGGTGCTACGGCCTGTTCGGGCGCAACGGCGCCGGCAAGACCACGGCGATGAAATGCCTGCTCAACCTGCTGCGGCCGCGGGGCGGCACCGTGCGCGTCCTGGGGCTTGACCCGGCCAAACAGGAGGTCGAGGTCAAGCGCCGCCTGGCTTATGTGCCGGATTTTACCCCTGGATGACCGTCCGGGAGACGCTGGACTACCTGGCGTCGTTCCGCGCGCACTGGAACCGGGAGATCGAGCGCGACCTGGTGGGCCGCTTCCGGCTCGATGCCCGCCAGGCCACGGGCGCGCTCTCCAAGGGCCAGCGGACGCAAGTGGCCCTGATTGCCGCAATCTGCCCGGAGCCCGAGTTGCTGCTGCTCGATGAGCCAACCTCCGGACTGGACCCGATCGTCCGCCGCGAGTTCATCGAGACCGTCATCGGCGCTTACCAGGAAGGCGAACCGGGCAAACGGACCATCCTGGTTTCGACCCATCTCATTGCCGAGTTCGAGGGACTCATTGACGAGTTCACCCTCATGGACCGGGGGCGCAACGTGCTCACGCTGGGCGCGGACCAGGCCCGCGAGCGATACCAGAGAATCCGCGCCCGTTTTTCCCATGCGGCCCCCGCCCTTGAATTCAAGGAGGCCCTGGATGTCCGCCGCAACGGGCGGGAACTGGAACTCATTGCCGCCGGCGGCGGCGCCCGCATCCTCGAGCAACTGCGCGCCCTGGCCCCGGAGTCGCTGACCAGCGAGGCGCTCACGCTCGAGGAAGTGTTCGTGGCCACTCTCAAGTAGGAGGCGCGCATGAGGCAAAGGTTGACCAAAGAATATCGCGCTTTGCGCCTGCCCTGGCTGGTCGGATTGGCCGCCGGCCTGGCGATGCTCGATCACCGGGCGCAGGACTATGCCATCGTCGCTGCCGTCGGCTGCGTGGCCCTGCTGGCCGCGATGTCGATCGGCAATGAGTTCCAACACCGCACCATTGCCCTGCTGCTCAGCCAGCCTTGCCCCCGCCGCACTTTGTGGCGCGAAAAACTCCTGGTTCTGGCGATGTTGGTTGGGACCTTGGGTTTGGTGCTGTTTGTGAACTGGGGAATTGCAGTACCGATGGGCTACGCCCGCCATGACATGGTGATGGCCCCGAGTGTGGGGCAGGCGATCTGGGCGGTGGCGGACACCCAACGCCACCATGACATGGTGATGACCGGGATCTTCTGCCTGGCCGTGGTCTGTTCGGCCCCTCTGTGGACGCTGGTTGCGCGCTCGATCATCGGCGGCATGGTTTTCAGCCTGGCCGGCGCGCTTCTGCTGCTCCTGCTGACCGTGCAATTGGGAGTCGAGAAGATTCTCGGCCCGAGATATGAAAACGGGATTCCCGATTCCGTGTATGCCTGGGCCTGGCTGATTACAGGCCTCATCTACTCCGGCGCATGTCTTCTGGCCGGCTGGCGGAAATTCGCCCGCCTCGGAGCTCAAAGATGCCCTTCTCGGAGAGAGCACCATTCTCTGAGCGCAGCCTTGCGCGAGAGCGGGTGGTGGAAGTGCCTGCGCAACGTGCTGCTGCCGGCTGAAGCCGGCGCTCCACAGGTCACGCGCGAGAGCCGGTGGTGGAACTGGCTGCGCATCCGTCCCGCCGGCGGCCTGCGCAACCTGGTCCGCAAAGAGTTGCGGCTGCAAAAGCCCACTTTCGTCGTTGCCGCCCTTTTCTCCCTCTGCTGGCTGGCGGCGGTGGGATTGCACCGGTTGGCACCGGAGCGCGGCTATGACGGCCTTATTTACATGCTGGCCTTTGTGTACATCGCGCTGGTCTTGGCCCTGGCCGGCTCCATCTCTCTGGGCGAAGAGAGGACGCTGGGGCTGGCAGCGTGGCATTTGACCCTGCCCGTTTCAGCCCGGCTCCAATGGCTGCTGAAACTGGCCGTCGGCGCGGTCGTTGCGATCGGGCTCGGCCTGGTTCTGCCCGGCCTTCTGGCCCTGGCGACCTTGCCTGAGGCAAGAGCGGGCCTGGCCCATATCACCCAACATGGCAACGCGACCGATCTGCCAGGGCTGGCTGCCGGGACGGCGTTATGGCTGTTCTTCGTCTTGAGTTTCTGGGCGGCAACACTGCTGGGCAATACGATGCGCGCCGTGTTGACCGCGGTGCTGGGCTCCGGGGCGCTTGTGCTCTGCGTACTCCTGTCCGGCTGGTTGGCCGAAACGATCATCGCTTGGTGGCAGTTGTCGCCGGGCTTTTTCCACGGACATGAGGAGGTGGTGCTATGGGGTTTCATACCCGGCGGGCTCATCCTGTCCTTGGCGGCCCTGGCCCAGAGCCTGGTCCAGTTCCACCGCGCCCAGGTCCAAAGCGCCGTGGTGGTCAAGTGCGCCGCCCTCCTGCTCGCCATCGCTATCCTGCTCGCGTTCTGGTGCGCCGACTTACTGGTCTCCGCCAGCCCGTAACTGGAGAAAGTGCTCGAGAAGCTGGGGCCGGACGCATAAAGCCGCGCGACGCGAACATGGAGTGCGGTGGCAAGCGAAGCGCGACACCGCTTTGGCCCTGAAACCAGCATGGGAAAACAAGAGCCCCATCCCGGATGAGCGAAGCGGCGCTGGGGAGCGCGAAAGCGCCGTCGCCGCTGCGCTCTGCCGGCGCACTCCACAAAACGCCGTGGCCCCACGCGCCGTTGCTGCGCTCCAGAGCTGAGGATGCCGGCTGGTTACGTTAAGAAGCTTCTCGAACACGCCATTAGGCCCTCACATATGGCCGATGATATTGTCGCCAAACTGGGAGCACTTGATTTCGGTGGCCCCTTCCATGAGCCGGGCGAAGTCGTAGGTCACGCGCTTGGAAGCGATGGCGCCCTCGAGGCCCTTGACGATGAGGTTGGCGGCCTCGGGCCAGCCCAGGTAACGGAACATCATCTCGCCGCTGAGCACCACGCTGCCGGGGTTGACGCGGTCCAGGTTGGCGTATTTGGGAGCGGTGCCATGAGTCGCCTCGAAGATGGCGTGGCCGGTGACATAGTTGATGTTGCCTCCCGGGGCGATGCCGATACCTCCCACCTGCGCGGCCAGGGCGTCGCTCAGGTAATCCCCGTTCAAATTGAGCGTGGCGATGACATCGAACTCCTCCGGGCGGGTCAGGACCTGCTGGAGGGTGATGTCGGCGATGGCGTCTTTGACGACGATGCCTTGGGGCAGCCTGCACCAGGGACCCCCGTCGAATTCCACGGCCCCAAACTCCCGTTTGGCCAGTTCATAGCCCCAGTCGCGGAAGGCCCCTTCGGTGTACTTCATGATGTTGCCCTTGTGGACAATCGTGACGCTCTTCCGCTTCTGGCGAACCGCGTAGTCCAGAGCGGCGCGGATTAACCGCTCCGAGCCGGGCCGGCTCACCGGTTTGATGCCGAGGCCCACCAGGTCCGGGGCCTCTTTACCGAAGCGGATCTTCTTGAGCGCCGCCGGCAGGTCGCGCCCGATGAATTCCAGGAGCTTTTTCG
Organism: uncultured bacterium; assembly: GCA_963713735.1. GTDB lineage: Bacteria > Verrucomicrobiota > Verrucomicrobiia > Limisphaerales > UBA8199 > CAVQND01. Next base: position 309,024 of record CAVQND010000001.1, on the reverse strand, counting down.
CCTCCGGGCTGCCGGCCTGGAAATCGATGCCGGCGTAAATGTCCTCCGTGTTCTCGCGGAAAATCACCATATTGACCTTCTCCGGGCGTTTGACCGGCGAGGGGACCCCCTGGAAGTACTGGACCGGACGCAGGCAGACATACAGATCGAGCATCTGCCGCAGGGCGACGTTCAACGAGCGAATGCCGCCGCCCACGGGCGTGGTGAGCGGCCCCTTGATGCCGACCCGGAATTCCATGAAGGCCGCGATCGTGTCGTCGGGCAGCCAGTTATTGAACTTGTTCTTGGCGGTCTCGCCCGCAAAGGCCTCGAACCAGGCCGCGCGTCGCCGCCCGCCGTAGGCCCGCTGCACGGCCGCGTCGAAAACTCGCTGGCTGGCCGCCCAAATGTCCGGACCGGTGCCGTCTCCGCGGATAAACGGCAAGATGGGGTGATTCGGAACGTCGAGGCGTCCGTTGTGAAGGCAAATCTTTTCGCCGGCAGGGGGCGTAATGTCTGTATAAGCCATGTTAGTTAATTTCGGACGTTGGATTGTCCATTAAATGAAGGCGGGCAGTCAAGCCCGGGGAAACTAAAGAATTCGGCCCTTTCAACATCCGGCGCCTGTGCTTTCTGCAGCCGCCGGTGGCGCTCAACTCCCCGGAGTTCTCTGCTCGCGCTTGAATCAAGCGCCGGCACCAGCTAAACTCTGGACATGATTGCAACGAGCTACCGCTACATTGTCAAAGCACCCGGGGTGCGTTCCGGCCATGCGATCGTCGAGGCGACCCGCATCGGGGTTCATGACGTCGTGGCGATGATCAAAACGGGAGCGTCTGTCAACAAGGTGGTGGCCAGCTTTCCGCGGCTGACGCGGGCGCAAGTCTATGAGTGTCTCGCCTATTATGAAGACCACCGGAGTGAAGATCGACCCGCTGGCCGGGGAACAGATCGCCCGCCTGGACGAGTGACATTCCTGATTGACGAGGACGTGGCGGTTGAAATTGCCCGCTGTTTGCAACAGGCGGGGCACGAGGCGCAACTCGCAGCCGAGGTCCTCGGCGCACGCACGCAGGACCCCGACCTCTGGAACCATGCGGCCCGGGCCAAGGCAATCGTGGTCACCTGCAACCGGCAGGATTTCTTGCAACTGGCCGGCGCGGCCCCGGCCACCGGCCTGATCATCCTCAATCGCAGAAGGACCCGCCAGGCCGAGTGCAGGCACATTCTGCGCCTGGTCGCAAGCGCCGGCGAAAGCGGGCTAACCGGGAACATCAACTTCGCATGACCGGGCCGGTCGTGGCCCAGTGCCGCATCGCTTCGGCTGAGGCGCCGGCGCCGGCGAACTCGGTTTTGACCCTGGCGACGACGTTTTCGGCGGTGAGGCCGTGCTTGGTCCGCAGGTCCTGAACGGAGGTCGCGTGCTCGATAAAACGGTCAGGCCAGCCGACCTGGATGACCGGCGTGGTGATGCGTTTTGCGTTGAACAGTTCCAGCACCGCGCTGCCGTAACCTCCGGCAAGGACATGGTCCTCGAAGGTGACCAGCACCTCGGCCCTCCGCCCGAACGTCTCGGTCGCCTCGGCATCCAGGGGCTTGAAGAAGCGGGGATTGACGATGGCGACATCGTAGCCTTCGACCGCCAGTTGCGCCGCCACCTCGCGCCCGAGGCTCATCATGTTGCCCAGGGGGAACAAGGCGACCTTGCGCCGCCCGTTATGCGCGAAGTCCCGGAGGACTTCGGCCTTGCCGATTTCCAGGACCACGGGCTGAGCCTTGATCGGCACGCCCTCGGCCGGTCCGCGCGGGTAGCGGATGAACGCCGGGTGCCGCTGGCGGGTGGCGGTGAACATCATGTCCACCAGTTCATCCTCGTCCTTGGGGGCCATCCCGATGCAGTTAGGCACCGGGCGGATGTAGCTGATGTCGAACAAGCCGTGGTGGGTCGGACCATCCTGGGGCGAGAGGCCGGCGCGGTCCATACAGAAGATAACCGGCAGGTCCTGGAGCGCCGCGTCGTGCACGATGCAGTCGTAGGCGCGCTGGAGGAAGGTCGAGTAGATGGCGCAGACCGGGTGAAAGCCCATCGTGGCCATGCCGCAGGCGAACAGGACCGCGTGCTCCTCCGCGATGCCAACGTCGTAGTAGCGGTCGGGCATCGTCTTTTCCAGGAGCTTGACCCCGTCCCGCTGGGCATCGCGGCGGTGATGCCGACGATGGAATCGTCGCCCTTGCAGAGCTTAACCATCGCCTGCCCGAAGACGTCCTGCCAGTTGGGGGCCATGCCCGGCCTGGCGGGCAGCGTGGCCCCGGTTTGGACATCGTAAGGGCCGAGGCCGTGGAATTGCTCGGGATTCTTGAGCGCGGCATCGAACCCCTGGCCCTTCTTGGTCAGCACGTGGATGACGATGGGATGATCGCAGGCCTTGGCAAACTCGAGCGTGTGAATCAGCAGCAGCAGGTCATGGCCGTCTATGGGACCCAGGTAGCGGAACCCCATCTCTTCGAAGATCAGGCTGCTCCCGTAGCCGCCGCGCCCATCGGACTCCGCCACCTTGGCGCTGGGCTGGAGGCCGACTTCGGTCAGCGCGCCCTTGAACCCTTCCTCGGCCTTGTGCGCCAGCTTCAAGGCCACTTCGCCCTTGGGAAAGCGCCGGATGAACCGTTCGAAATCCCGCGCCAGCTTGTTGTAGGACGGGTGCGTGATGAGCTTGTTGAGGTAGCTGGCGATCGCCCCGACGTTTCTGGCGATGCTGAACTCATTGTCATTGAGGATGCCGATGAACCGCTTGGTCGTGTAGGCCAGGTTATTGAGCGCCTCGAACGAAATCCCATTGGTCAGCGCCGCATCCCCAAAAATCGCCACCACGTTCTCATCCGAGCCGAGGCGGTCGCGGGCCGCGCAAATGCCCAGGGCCGCGGACAGGGCGGTCCCGGCATGAGCGGCCCCATAGCAATCGTGCTCGCTCTCGGACCGCAGGGCGAACCCGCTGAGGCCCCCCGTGCTCCGAATCGTGTGAAAACGCTCCCTGCGCCCAGTCAGGAGTTTGTGAATATAGCTCTGGTGGCTGACGTCCCAGACGAGCTTGTCTTTGGGGGTGCTAAAGACTCGATGCAGGGCGATGGTTAGCTCGACCACGCCGAGGTTAGGCCCCAGGTGGCCGCCGTTGCGGGCCAGGACCGTAATCAGTTCCTGCCGGATTTCCTCCGCCAGCTCCTGCAGTTGGGCAAGCGTCAGCGCCTTGATTTGCGCCGGCATGTCCACCCTGTCCAGGTATCCACTCATATCAGGCCTCTTCCGAGACTCCGGGCGGCAACGGTTTGAGCTGCATTTCGCCCGCCGCAGTCTTCTCGAGCCGCTGAATCTTCAACTCGGCCTCGGCCAGCTTTTCCTGGCAGCTCCTGGCCAGGCGCGTCCCTTCTTCATACTTGGCCAGCAACGTCTCAAGCGTCAAATCTTCCGACTCCATCGTTTCAACGATGGTTTCCAGCTTTTTCAAAGCTTCCTCAAAGGGCAGAGTTCCAGCTTTGGCGGGATTATTCTGGCCCGCGTTCTTAGGAACACCCGGCATAATCAGAAAGCTAAACACAAATCCCCCGGCGCGTCCAGCCACTTTGCGCTGCCCCTGGCAGTGCCACGGCGGCTGCGTGATAAAGGCGGCGGAGGGCCTGATGGCGAAGGTATTGCCCCCCGTCTTGAGCACACTCCCGCAGGCGGGCAACGAGCAAGCCGCGCAAACTCGAATATGGAGCCTCGTATAAGCGGGGTGTCAATTAAATGCGCCCAGCGCGCTTTCCAGGGCCCGCACGGCGGTCGCAAGGTCCCTTTCAGAGATGGTCAGCGGCGGGGTTAAAGTGAGCACGTTGGCATGTTCGCCTTCCGGCAGCAGGATAAAGCCGCGGTGGAGCATCGTTTTGAGCAGGCCCAGGGCTGCGGCGGTGGCGGGCGAGCCGTCTCGGGCGCGCACCTCCAGGCCGGCCAGCAGGCCAACGCCGCGGGCGGAAAGCTGGAGGGCGGAGGTGGGAGCAGCGAGTTTGGAGAGCAGCGAGAGCAGGAACCGGCCGAGGCTGGCGCTGCGTTGCACGAGGCGCCGGGCCCGGATTTCCTCGAGTTGGGCCAGCGCCATGGCGCAACCGACCGGGTGGCCCAGGAAGGTGCTGGTATGGATAGCTTCGCCGCTCGAGGGGGGCCAGGCGGCATCCATCACCGGGTTTTTGCCGACACAGGCCGACAGGGGGAAACCGCCGGTGAGGGCTTTGCCCAGGCAAATCAGGTCCGGCACTGTGGCGGTGTGTTCGCAAGCGAACCATTTTCCGGTGCGCCCAAAGCCGGTATAAACCTCATCGAGAATCAACAGCGCCGAGTGCTCGTCGCAAAGGCGGCGCAGCAGCGGCAGAAACCGGGGCGGGGGAATGTTGACGCCGCCCCGCGCTTGCATCGGCTCGACCAACACTGCGCCGATGGGCTGGCGGCGCAGCAACCGCTGGATTGCCTCGCCCACCGCCGGCACTTCCTCCGGCCTGGCGGGAAAAGGCACGAAGCGGCCGAACTCGCCGAGTTGGCTGCGGAAATGCGAGCGGAAATGCTCGCGGTGAGTCGCGTTAAGAGCGCCATAACCGAGCCCATGGTACGCCCCGGTGAAGGCAATCACGCCCGCTTTGCCCGTCGCCAGCTTGGCCGTCTTGAGCGCCGCCTCGACCGCCTCGAAACCGGAGTTGCAGAAAATTGTTTTTCCCCGCCTCGAGCTTTCCGGCTCCTGGGCTTGGCCTGGTGCAGGAGACGACGTAAGAAGTCTCTGATCCCGCCTCGACCCTCCGGTTCCGGGGCTTGGCCTGGGGTTTGGCGCTCATTCCGGAAGGGGCAAGTGTCGAGGGTCGAGGGTCGAGGGTCGAGTGGCGAGTGGCGGACCTGTGCCCGGCCTTCGGCCCGAGGCCCTTGCCAACGCTCGAAGGTCAAGCGGCTCAAGGCGCGCGCCAATTGCGCCTTGAGCGCATGCGGATGCACGTCGCCCATGGCATGGAGCAGCTTTGCCATTTGCCGGGTCCCGGCCCGGACCACCCGGCGGTTGGCATGGCCTGCGGCGGCCACACCGAAGGCGGCCGTGAGGTCCAAGTACTTCCTGCCCTCCGCATCCCAGACATGGACGCCCCGGGCGCGTTCCCAGACGATGGGCCAGGAGCCGTCCGGTTCGATGAAGGTCACGTTGGGCGATTCGTAACGGCGCAGCCACTCGAGCGTTTGAACGGTGCTCATGGTCAGACGCCCCTCCGCTGAGGAGGCCAGAGAATCTTGTGCAACTGCACCTGAAGGCGCACCGGCAGGGCATCGGCGATCATTCGCTCGGCCAGTTCCGCGCGGGACAGGGGCGTCTGGCCCGGAGGGACGGGTTTGAGCGATGAATGCTGTTGCTTGGGCGCCAAAGGGTGGACCCAGGAGAAGAGCAGCGGGCATAGGCCGGCCAGGTGGCGCTCGAGGACCGCTGCCTTGGCCCATTGGTAGTCCTGGAGCGTGCCGATGACGAATTTGATCTCGTCGGTGCTCTCGAGGAGCGCCAGGTTTTCCCATCGATTGCGCCCCGACTCGCCGCTGCTGGGGCACTTCAAATCCATGATGCGCCGCACGCGCGGGTCAACGGCGGAGATGTCCAGCGCGCCGCTGGTCTCCAGCAGCACCGTGAAGCCGTCGTCGCACAAGGCCCGCATGAGCGGCAGCGAGTTTTTCTGCAAGAGCGGCTCGCCCCCGGTTAGCTCGACCAGCGGCAGCGCGGCGGGCAAAGATGAAGGATGAAGGATGAAGGATGAAACGGGGGACTGTGGACCGTGGACTGTGGACTGCGGACTGTGGACTGCAGACTGTGGACTGTTGACCGTGGACTGCGGACTCTCCCCCGCGCTCCGACCTTCTGCCTTCGACCTTCCGCCTTCTGCCTTGGTCCACGGTCCCGCCAAACGAAGCACCTCGGCGCGAACCTCGGCCAGCGACCGCTTCCGGCCTTCGGCAAAGGCATACGCCGTGTCGCAGTAGGAGCAGCGAAGGTTGCAGGCCGTGAGCCGGACAAAGACGCACGGCAGCCCCGCAAACGTGCTCTCCCCTTGCAGGCTCAAATAGATTTCGTTGACAACCAGTGTGTCCGGCATCGCCTGGTAATGTAGCCGGTTGGGGACCCGGAGGGAAGGGGGCGCGCTTTTTGCCAGCGGTTTTCATTCCGGCCACCGGGTTGTAACAGGCATGGCAGGATGCGAGCCCCTGCTCCAACGCAACCCTCCCTGAACTTGGCCGGGCTGCAGGGAACAGAGGCAGGCCAAAGCGGTGGGATGCACCGCACTCCAAGCGCTTCGCGACTTCGACACCGCGTCCGAATTGGGCGAAGCCCTTGGAGGGCTTGACGGACTGCTCTCCGGAGGCGATAAAAAGAGCATGAACCGTGAGTTGATTCGGCAGCAGTTGGTCGGGCAAGGTCCTTTTCTCATTCGGACTTCAGACGGCAAGGAGTTTCCCGTGCCGCATCCTGAGTTCGTCTTGATTGGCCGCCACAACATCGTTATCGAAGATGCCAAGGGGCTGCTGGACATCATTGATCCTCTCCACGTTGTTTCCATCCGGCCCAGGGCACGGCGCAAGACCCACAAAGCCGCCGCATAATGCCTCCGGGTGCGGCCCTGCTCCCGACCGGGCCGAACAGGTGGAGGCCAGGGTCCGAAGGCCGAAGGGCGAAGGGCGAAGGCTCGGGCAGGCCAGACCGCGAAGTTCCCGGTTTCGGTCCATAGTTCGAGTCCATGCTGCTGGCCGCTCGGCACGAGGGCGACGCGACAACGGGGCCGAGGCGGCAGGGGGCGAAGCGGGCGGCATGGACAGCGGGCTGGCCGGGGCGCTTGGTGCGCTTATGTGCGCTCGGTGTGGGGACGGTATAACGAGGGAAAGGATGGGAGTGAAGGGGAGAGGAATCAGGGGTGCTCCTGACAGCCTATTGAACAATGCGCCCGGTGAGGGCACCGGGCCTACAGGGCACGCCGGATTCGGAGGAGTTGCTGTTGGCCGCGTGCCCTCACGCGGCGCTTTCGGGGGTTTTCAACAGGCGCTAATGCCGCAATGGCCCCGTTTTTCATTGCGCCAAGACCAGTATGAACTAAAATCGCGGTCAGAGCCTAAATTCGATCATGGCTGAACTGACCCCAGAGCAAGAAGCTCGTGAGCAGATCGATGAGATGCTCGCCGCTTCCGGCTGGGCAGTTCAGGATTACAAAGCCTTTGACCCGTCCGCCGCGCGCGGCATTGCATTGCGCGAGGTGCCGCTCAAGTCGGGCCGTTGCGATTACCTCCTGCTGGTGGACCGCAAAGCTCTCGGCGTAGTCGAGGCCAAGAAAAGCGGCACAACGCTCTCGGCAGTCGCCGACCAGTCCGGCCACTACGGGGAAAGCTTGTCGGATTTCATTCGGGCCCTTGCGCCGGGCCGCCTGCCGTTCTTTTACGAGTTGACCGGCATCGAAACCCTTTTCCGCGACGAACGCGACCCGGCGCCGCGCTCGCGCCGCGTCTTCACATTCCACCGCCCGGAAACGCTCGCGGCCTGGGCCGCCCAGCCGGACACGCTCCGCCGCCGTCTGGCACAAATGCCCGCGGCGCACCCGCTGACCAAAACCGGCATGAGAGGCTGCCAATTTGAGGCCAACACGAGACTTGAGCAATCTTTTGCCGCGGACCAACTGCGCTCGCTTATCCAGATGGCCACCGGCGCGGGCAAGACCTACACCGCCTGCGCGTTCACCTATCGCCTGATCAGGTATGCCGGCGCGCACCGCGTCCTTTTTCTGGTGGACCGCGCCAACCTAGGTCGCCAGGCCAAGGGCGAGTTCGATCAATTCGTCACGCCCGACACAGGCCGGAAGTTCACTGAGCTATACAATGTCCAGCACCTCCAATCCAACAAACTGGATCATGTCGCCCGTGTTAGCATCTGCACGATCCAACGGCTCTATTCCATGTTGCGCGGCGAGGAGATGGACGAAGAGCTCGACGAAAAATCCGGCTTTGAATTGGCGGCAGCGGATGACCGCGAGCGCGAGGTGAAATACAACCCCACCATTCCGATCGAGACCTTCGATTTCATCATCACTGATGAATGCCACCGCTCGATCTACAACCTTTGGCGACAGGTACTCGAATATTTCGACGCCCACCTTATCGGCCTCACCGCCACGCCTTCCAAGCAGACCATCGGCTTTTTCAACCAAAACCTCGTCATGGAATGCGGCCACGAGCGCGCCGTCGCTGATGGCGTGAATGTCGGTTACGAGGTTTATCGGCTTCGGACCCAGGTTTCCGAGCAGGGGGGCAAGGTCGAGAAGGGATTCTATGTGGATAAACGCCACAAGGAGACCCGCGCCCGCTGGAGAAGAAGCCATCCGTCGCCTTCGACAAACTCCCGCTCGGTGTCGCCCTTGGCAAACGCGACGAGGACACGCTGACGACGCTGGCGGGACGCCCGGCACGGCAAGGTGAAGGGTCGTTCCCAAGCAGGGCGGTTCGCCGATCTCGTCGCCTTGGTGCGCTTCGCGCTGGAGCAGCAGCCCGTGCTCAAGCCATTCGCGGAATCGGTCCGGGAACGGTTCAACGAATGGCTTATGGACAAGGCGCAGGCCGGCACGGTCTTCACGCCCGAGCAGCTCGCATGGCTCAATCTGATCCGCGACCACATCGCCACCAGCCTCAGCATTGAGACGGAGGATTTCGATTATTCACCATTCAGCCAGCGCGGCGGCTTGGGCAGAGCGCATGAGGTTTTCGGGGAACAACTGCCTGGTTTACTGGAAGAACTTAATGGGGCGCTGGTCGCATGAGTGAAAAACGCGACAACCAACTGCCTATAGGCGGGGCGCCCCCACCGGGTGGCCCAGCGACGCCGCACGACCGAGAGGTTAAGGACGCGGCTCCTGAGCACGCCAGGCCAACATGCGCCGGGTCAGGGGACCCGGCCTACAGGAACCCGCTGCGAGGTGATGTGGAGTGGAAAATCTCAGGCAACGACCCGGAACCGCTTCCGCGGCGCCTGCGCCGACTGCATCGCGTCTGGCCTGACCGGGACGGCAACATCTCGTATCTGCTGACGATGTGCGTGGATGGCCGCGGCAGGGTGCTCGACAACGAAATCACTTTTCAACGGCTCGTAGGCTTCCTGCTCGACAGCCCACAACGCTATGGTTGGTTCGGCCGCCGTTTCGTCATTATGCCCGACCACATTCATCTGATTGCCAGGATGGGTTACGATGCGGCTCGGCTGGGGCAGTGGATCAAGGCTCTAAAGGCGGTTGTCGGCGGGTTGGAGCGCCGGGAGCGACGCCCCCCACCGCCTCCTGGCGCTCCTGTAGGCCCGGTGCCCTCACCGGGCGGCCTGGTAGCGGCACAGGGCGGCCCGGTGGGGGCACCGGGCCTACAGCCGGGGCTGCGTTCGCGAGAACTTGCCCGTATTAAGCGTTCCTGGCGGTGGCAGGACGGCTACCACGACCACAAGTTCCGCACGCCGGAAAGCGAGAGCCGCAAATGGGAATATGTGTGCCTGAACCCGGTGCGCTACGGTTTGGTGAAGCGGCCGGAGGATTGGCCCTTTGGGGGCGAAATATTCTACGACAGCGCGGGCGATCCCCCTGTAGGCCCGGTGCCCTCACCGGGCGGTCCGCGATTGGTTCGTGGCACACCGCCTTTGTTGGCGACAGGGATTTTGGTCGAGGAAGATGGAAGGGTGAGGAGAGGGGCGCCAGCCAGGGGAGAATCGGAGCCCGCAGGCAGCAAGTGAAGAGCCGGGGCCGCCGGGTGAGGGCACCCGGCCTACAGGATGAACACGCGACGCACGCATCTTGGCCGTGTTTCCTCACGCCGCACGAATATGAAGAGCGTCCCGAGTGGCAGATCAGGGGACGCGTCCCACACCGTGAGTGGGCGACTTGAACATGCGGACGGGCTGCCCTCAGCCGCCAGAGATGCAGACCGCGTCCGACCACCCGGCGACGAAGCGGGCCCGGTGCCGCCACCGGGCGAATCGGTGCGCGTAGGCGCGGTGCCCTCACCGGGCGGCGCTGTTGCAGGCCGCGTCCCCTCACTCGGCGTAGCGGCCGCCCTGGGGCGCGAATCCCAAAACACATTGAGCCCTGAGGAGTCGAAAGAAGTCGGCGGATTACCGGGCGGCTGGCGCATGGCTCGTGTCGGCGACATTCTGAAAGTCCGCAGCGGCTATGCGTTCAAGAGCACCGATTACAAGTCAGAGGGAGTGCCGCTGATCCGGCAGTCCGACCTTGGAGATGACGTTGTGGACCTCGCCGAAGCAAAGCGAGTTGATGCACACTTCCTCAACGAACTGCCGGGCTTCGTCGTTCGCGATGGCGACCTGTTGATTGGGATGTCCGGTTCGCTCGGCAAAATCGCGCGGTACCAGTATCGAGAACCGGCGTTGCAGAACCAGCGCACAGGATTGCTGCAAGTAAAGCCTGGCCATGAACCGAGGTTCGCCAAGCTCGTGCTGAAGTTTGTCGAGCCACAGATTCTGGCGGAAGGGAAAGGCATCGCCGTCCAGAACGTCAGCGCCAAAGAAATTGAGGACTGCACATTTCCGCTCCCATCGTCCAACGAACAGCGGCGGATTGTGGCGGAAGTGGAGCGGCGGTTGAGCGTGGTAGAAGAGTTGGAAGCGGTGGTGAGCGCCAACTTGCAAAGGGCGGGTCGTCTGCGCCAATCCATTCTCCAGAAAGCATTCACTGGACAGCTCGCATGAACCCTCCATTCATCCTTCATCCGTTTTTGCTCTGCCGCGGCTCGCCTGCCCCAGCGACTCCACCTTGCAGAGGGCCTCTACCGGCCGGTTGTGAATGGCATTTACTCTGATCAGTCAAAGTGGTACATTGTGCCACGGCAACGATCCCTTGAACCGAGGGATCAAAAAATGAAGCTACTGGAAAGGACATTTGAATTACGCGGCCCGGAGGGGCTGGGCGCAAAGCCGCGGCCGGAACTGATCGGCCCGGTACTTGGCCGGGTGCGCGACACTTTGCTTGACTCGGTGCGCATGGGATTTCTACGTTCCAGCCGTGCGCGGGGGCGAGTTCCACTGTGCTTGCAGCGAGCGGCGGATGTGCGATTTGTGGGGCATACGGCAGGACAGAATGACTCGACGATCCTCCGCTTTGAGGTGCCTGAGTTTGGCAGTGTAGCTGAAGAGTTGTTTGAACAAGGCCAACTCTGGAATTCTGGGCCAAAGCCGGAACAGACGGCGTTTGACCTGCTCACGGCTTCGTTGCGCGACGTGCGACAAATGGCAAGGAACAGCGAACGTTTTGATCATGCGTTGTTGCGAAGGTTTGCGAGCTACCGGCGTTTGCTCCGGCGCGGGCTAAGTTCCATCGCGTTGCCGGACGCCAATGCTTCCGAGGTAGAGAGCATTGACGAACCGTTGAGCGCCGCCGCGGAAAGTTTGTTCCGGGAGACCCCGCCTGCTCGTAGGGTGCGCCTGTGTGGACGACTGGATTTGCTCGCTGTCAGCAAGCGTGTCTTGGGCCTTGATCTCGACGACGGAGCAAGGGTTACGGCGGTCTGGACGATTGAAGGTTTCGTTGATTTGGCAAACTTTCTGGGCAAGCAGGTGGTGATTGAAGGTTTGGCCGAGTTTCGCCCGTCGGGAACGCTGCTGCGTGTGGACGCGGATGCCATTCGAGACGCCGGCGCAGGGGACGCATCCTTCTCGACCCTTCCACTGCCGGAGGTCCATCACGATTATCAGAAGGCAGCAGCAGTTCGACCGGGCCAGAAGCCGTATGCTTCAATTTTTGGTCTGATCCCCGGGGAAGAATCTGACGAAGAGTTTGCGGCTGCCGTGGCTGAACTGAGTTGATGCCACCCACCACAACCTATCTTCTCGACACTGGCATCCTTCTGCATTGGGTTCGCGGCAGCAACGTGGCGACGGTCGTCGACGGGCAGTTCCAGCTACGTGAGGCACATTTCCGCCCGCTGATTTGCGAGGTGAGCCTCGGGGAAATCGAAGCGTTTGCGCGCAGCGAAAAGTGAGGAGAGCAGAAGCGAAGCAAGCTCAAAGAACTTAAGAAGGAACTCATCGCAGTGGATATTTCCGATTCGCGCGTGATTGAGGCTTACGCGGATTTGAGTTCACTCGCTAAGGCGAATGGCTGGGGGATTTTCCGGGGGAAGAATGATCTTTGGGCAGCCGCAGCGACGCGGGTTACAGGAGCGACATTGTTGACGGCGGTGGTGGAGGTGATGGCGCCCCGGCCAGGACAAACGATGCGCGATCCGGCTGGCGGCACAGGAGGCTTCGTCCTGGCCACCCACAATTACGTTGCCAGCCACTATGCGCTCGACCGGGCGCAGAAGAAGCTGCTCAAGCGCAGCGACCTGGACGATTTCGTGGCGCGTTACAATCCGAAGAATCGCCACGAGCGGAAGGAAACGGAGCGATTCAAGAGCTTCGCGTACGAGGACCTGCTCAGGCGCGATAAAGTGAACCTCGACATTTTCTGGCTCAAGGATGAGTCGTTGGAGGAATCTGCAAACCTTCCGGCTCCGGGCGTCATCGCCAGCGAGATCACGGAAGATTTGGAGGCCGCGCTGGAGCAGTTTGCGGCCATTGCGGAGGACATGAAGAAGCCGGGTGCGTAGATCTCGCCGACACAAGGCCCGCTGGATGCTTTTGCCTGACCTCCTTTCCAGGTCTCTCCATTTGGGCTCAGACTGACGCCCTGAGGGAGTTGTGGCTTTACGTGGAAATTGGGTGAGCCTGGCACGCCCGGTGAGGGCACCGGGCCTACAGCAGTCCCGATGCGGTATCGGGATTGTAGGCCCGGTGCCCTCACCGGGCGGCTCAGCCGTTTTCCACGGGGTCAGGATGTCTTGGGCTAATGCTCCCCGTACGGCGCTCTCGGAAGGGCCAGACTCCGCTTGGCCCTTTTCTTTCCAGGCTTGCGTTTCGGGCGGCGGTCGCTCAGCTTTTCGTTGGCTCACAACGTCGCGCGGGGAATTCCTGGTGGGGTGACCGCCGACAGAGTAAACTCTTCTCGATATGAACCGAAGCCGAATTGAAGCGGCAATCGAGCGAAATTTGCCGTTTACGTTGCGTATGGCTAGCGGCAAGGAGTACCGCGTGCGCCACCGCGACTACATCTCCTTGCCTCCCGTAGGCGCCTTCGTGGTGGTTTATGACGAGCTGCAGCACGTGTTTGTGCTGCCGCTCATCACCATGACTGGCCTGACTTACCAATCCGAGGGCGGGCCGGGTAAGGATGAAGGATGAAGGATGGGGCCAGAGTCAGAGGCCACAGTGATCGACCTTCGCCCTTCGCCCCCCGACCCTCGCCCCCCGACCTCCAACCGCCTCTCAAGACACTTTTGCCCGGCACTGCGATCTGCTATTGTCAAGCCATGGACGTTTACGATCACCCGACATTCCGAATGGCGTGTCAGCAGTTTGACCTCGTGGCGGACCACTTGCAGATTCCCGAGTCGGAACGGGGCCGGCTCAAGTTTCCGAAGCGCTCGATGACGGTGGCCTTGCCGATACATCGGGATGACGGCTCGACGGAGGTGTTTGCCGGCTATCGCGTGCAGCACCACTTGACCCTGGGCCCGACCAAGGGGGGGCTGCGATACCACCCGGAGGTGAGGCTGGGGGAAGTGGCGGCGCTGGCGATGTGGATGAGCTGGAAATGCGGATTGACGGGCCTGCCTTTTGGCGGGGCCAAGGGAGGCATTGCTTGCGACCCGGGGAAGCTCTCGCGGGATGAACTGGAGCGGCTGACACGGCGTTACACGCAGGAGATGATCCCGTTCATCGGCCCGCAGGTGGACGTCATGGCCCCGGACCTCGGGACCAACGAACAGGTGATGGCCTGGATGATGGACACTTATTCGGTCCATGCCGGTTACACGGTGCCGAGCATTGTCACGGGCAAGCCGGTCGGATTGGGCGGCTCGCTGGGCCGGCGCGAGGCGACCGGACGGGGCGTTGGATACTTGATCAACCGCGCGGCGGACCTGATCGGCCTGGACGTGAGCAAAGCCACGGCGGCCATCCAGGGCTACGGCAACGTGGGCTCGATTGCCGCGCTTTCGCTGGCGCGCTACGGAGTGAAGGTCATTGCCGTGACCGATGCGCTGGGAGGGGTCTTCAATGCGGCGGGCCTGAACTTGTGGGCGTTGCAAGAGCATGTCCTCGCGCACAAGTCCGCCGGGGGATTCCCCGAAGGGGAACCGCTGACCAACGAACAACTGCTGGAGCTGCCGTGCGACATCCTGGTGCCCGCCGCCCTGGAATGCCAGATTACCGGGGCCAATGCCGCCCGGGTCCGGTGCCGCATCCTGGCCGAGGCAGCCAACGGCCCGACCACCCCCGAGGCGGATGCAATCCTGAACCGGCGCCCGGAGATTTTCATCATCCCGGACGTGCTCTGCAACGCCGGGGGAGTCGTGGTTTCCTATTTCGAGTGGGTGCAGGACCTGCAGAGTTTTTTCTGGGGCGAGACCGAGGTGGTGGACAAGCTGTTCCGCATTTTGGAGAGCGCGTTCAGCCAGACGGTGGCCCTGGGCCGGAAACAGAAAATCCCGATGCGCCTGGCCGCGTTGAGCCTGGGCATTAAGCGGGTGCAGGAAGCCAAGCGCACGCGGGGATTGTTTCCCTAAGGCTGTCGGAAGAGGGTCTCGATGGCGGCGGGCAGGCCGGCGGACAGCTCGTCGAAGAGGGCGCGGCAGGTCCGCTCCGACAGGCGGAGGGAGCGGGGAGCGGAGTAGATAAAGCCGCGTGTGGTCTGGTGCGCGTAACCGAGCAGGCCCTGGCGCAGCGGCAGCGAGTAGATGGCCAGGGTCAACCCATAAACCAGGGTGTGCCAGCCGCGGGCCTCGCCGGCCTCCACGGCGCGCAGGTAGCGTTGGAGCAGGCGCACGTCGCGCAAGGGGCGGAGCTTCTGCAATTGGCTTTGACCGACGCGGCGGCTGGGCCCGGCGAAGTATCGCAAGAGGGGCTCGCCGGCCAATTGACGATCCAGGGCGACGAGTTCATGGAGGCCGTTGCAAGCGGCGTGAGTGTGGGCCGACTGAATGGCAGGCAACTCGAAGGCAAGCAGGATGCGCGCCTGGTAGGCTTGCAGAAATCGCCGCAGGGAGCAGAGATCCTGCACCGGCTCGAGGCGGAGCAGCGAGGAGGCCGAGGCGAGGGTGGCCAGGCCGTCGGTCGAGCCGAGTTGCTCGGCCAGCGGATGCCAATCGCCCAGCCATTCGGCGGCGTCGCTCAGCGCCACTTGTGTTTGCTTCATCATGCATCGCGGCGGCGAACCTGGTCACGGCGACCGGGCGGTTCGCGCCGTCGGTTTTACGGTGCACCGGGCCTTGCGCCAATGCCAGAAGTAAAAGTGTCGAAGCGAAGATTAAAACCTTGCAGGCGCCCGGACATCGGCTTACACTCCGGCCCGTCTCCTTGCGCTTTTTGTCTTGTATTGCAGGCATTCCTGTATGGTAGGTATAGGAGCAGTGGCGATATGAGTGAGTCTATTGACCTGCGGCGAATTCTGAAGAGCTGGCCTTACGACCCGGAGAAGGAGACGCGCCTCGTGCCGGGCGAAGACGGGCGCTCGATTCTGCAAGTGCGGACGCCGCTGGGTATCGAACAGTACGAGCTGGACGGGCGCCCGGACGGGGCGCGCCCGTATGGGAAGGAGTCGGCGCTCGAACACCACTTGGAGCGCCTGGAAAAGGCCAAGGCGGCCGGGCGCGAGGCGGAGTTCGAGCTGGGGCCGCAGGAGTGCGGCGAGTTGTTCAACGAAGGCACCCTTTATTACTTCCGCTATGTGCGGCTTTTCCAACTCAAGGAGTGGGAACGCACGGTGCGGGACACGGCGCGGAACCTGCGCGCCTTCGATCTGGCGCACCGCTATGCCCAGCGCCAGGAGGACCAGCAGTTCCTCGAGAAATGGCGCCCCTATATCCTCCGTGTCAATGCCAGCGCCGCCGCCATGATCGAGCTGGACCATAATGCCTACGACAAGGCCCTGAACCTCCTGGAGGAGGCGATTGCCAAAATCGAAGCCCTGCCCGAGTTGGACGATGAGACCTTCGCCTTTGAACAGGACCGCTCGCTCAGCGGGTTGCGTGAAATGGCCACTCAGATCCAGAAGAACCGCCCGCTGTCCGAACTCGAGCAACTGGAGCATCAGCTCCGACGCGCCATCGACCGGCAGGAGTTCGAGCGCGCCGCCCGGTTGCGCGATCGCATCCGGGCTTTCAAAAAACAGCAGATCCGCTGAGATAGCAGACCATCCCGGCGATCCGACCTGAATGAGCGGTTAGGGTCGTATCTGCCAAATCGCCTTTACCGAAGGGCGACCTGTGGGTATTCTGTGGTCTATGAGCGAAACTGCTGTCCCTGTGGCTGAAGCCGCGAAAGACTTTCTTGGGCTGCTCGACCGCGTCGAGCGCAAGCGCGAGACCGCGATTCTGGTCAGAGAAGGCAAAGCCGTTGCGACCCTCAGCCCGCTGCCGACTGCGGCCAATACGTGTGCCGAACTGGCGGAGCGCTGGCCCAACCTGCAGAAGCTCTCCCCGGAGGAAGCCAACGCTTTCGCCGACGACATTGAGAATGCCCGGGCCAAACTGCCGCGGCCGGTGCCTGTATGGGATTGATCCTCGACACGTCGGTCCTGATCGCGGATGAGCGCGGAAAGTTCGACCTGCCAGGCTTTCTCCGGCGGTTCCCGTCTCCCCAGCCGCTCATTGCCGCCATCACCGCCTCGGACTCATCTTCCCCCATCGAGAGAGGGTTTGTGAATGAAATCTCCCGGTCCAGCGCGGTTTTCTTGCACCAAAAGTGTTGTCTCTAATAGTGCAATATTTATCTTGCACCCTCTGCGGTCCGCTCGTATGCTCCAACCATCGTGTTCATTAAACGCAACCACACCGTCCTGGCCGGCAAAGACTACCGGTCCGTCCTCTTGGTGCAGGGCAAGCGCGTGCTGGCCAAGCGCCCGCCGGGGCGCCCCGCCGCTGGCGCTCCCGCCCCCAAATCGGTGGTGATCCACCAAACGCTGGCCAATCTTTCCAAGCTCCCGCCCGAGCTCATCGAGTTGATCGAGCGACACTGCAAGCACCAACCGCCCCCACCCGAGGGCCCCGTCGGGCCAGCCGGCGGCGGGGAGGCGTCGAGCGCCATTCACCAAGGGCCGTGTTATGGTGTGCTGGCCGCCTTGGATGGCCTGGCTCGGGAGATAGGGTTGGTGCAGGCGGTGGGAGAGCAAAGCCGCTCCCAGCGCCTGGCCCTGTTCTTAACCTACGCTCGGGTGGCCCACCAGGGCAGCCGCTTGTCGGCGGCGCGCTGGAGTGAAGACCACGCGGTCAAGGAAATCCTGCAGGTGGGCAGTTTCGATGAGGACGATCTCTACGCCGCGCTGGAGGACCTGGAAGGCCGGCAGGCCAGTATCGAAACGGCGCTAGCCCCCAAGGTGGCAGCGCCCAAAGCGCGAGCCATTTATCTGTATGACGTGACCAGCGTGTATTTTGAGGGCCTGGAAAATGAGTTGGCCGATTTTGGATATAATCGCGAGGGCAAGAAGGGCAAGAAACAGTTGGTGGCCGGGCTGTTGACCGACGAGCCATGGGGAACCGATTTCGATTCAACTCTACCGGGGCAACACCGGAGATCCGCCGACATTCTTGGACGCGGTGCAGAAGCTCAAGGTGCGCTTTGGGGCGGAGGAAATAGCCTTGGTGGGAGACCGGGGCATGATCAAGCGCCTGGGCAAGGCGGCGCTGGGCGAAGCCAGGTTCTGCTATGTGACGGCCTTGACCGATCCGCAAATCCGAGCGTTGCTGGCCAAGAAACGGCTGCAACTGGAGCTCTTTGAGGACAAGCCTGCGGAGGTGGAATTGGAGGGCAAGCGTTATGTGCTCCGGTGCAATCCTCAGACCCAGGCCCGGGAACGGGCCCGCCGCGCCGACCAGTGGGCTCGCGTGCAAGCCAAGATCACGGCGCGCAATCAACAGGTGGAGCAGAAGCCCCGCAGTGAGCCTGAGAGTTCGCTCAAGCAAGCCCAGGCGCTGCTCACCAAGTATCGGCTCCGGGGATGGGTGAAAGTGGAATTAGCCGGGCGCAAAGTGGTTTGGACCGAAGATACGGCGGTGCGGCAGAAGCAGGCTGAACTGGATGGGTGCTATGTGATCGAAAGCGATCTGCCCAAGGAGGTGGCCGACACCCAGCAGGTGCATGACCGCTATCTGGATCTGACGCAGGTTGAGCGGGACTTTCGCACGCTCAAAACCGGGCTCTGGAACTGCGGCCGATTTTCTTGCGCAAGGAAGGTCGCACGCGCGGGCACGCCGTGGTGTGTCTGCTGGCACTCAAGCTGGCGCGGGAGTTGGATCGGCGGCTGGCGCCGCTGGGTTTGACCGTCGAGGACGGACTGGAGCGGCTCAAGGGCGTACGGTTGGTGCGGCTGGGCGACAGCGAACCGGAGCTGTGGAGATTGCCCGCCAGCTATCCTCCGGCGCAGACCGAGGTGTTGGCAGCGTTGCCGAAGCTGAAGCCGCCAATGTTGTCTCTAGGAAAAGCCAACAGGCGGCGGCTGACCAACCCGCGCAAGGGACGCACCTAGAAGGACTTGTGCAGACAAGTCACGGCCGACCGTCCCTTCATCGATGGGGGAAGGTCAGTCGGAACTGCTTCACGGCGTCGAGCGGGCACAGGATCCCAGCCGCAAAGCCCGGCGCCAGCAGCATGTGGAGCAAATCCTTGCTTCCGTCACCGTGCAACCCTTTGATCTGGCCCAGGCGCGGTGCCACGCTCGCCTCTGGGCGGAATTGGAAACGCGCGGCTCCATGATCGGCGCACACGACCTCCAGATCGCCGCTGCTGGCCTTGCCTTGGGGCACGATGTTGCCACCCTCAACGCCGCAGAATTTCAGCGTGTCCCCGGCTTGCGCGTGGTGGACGCAACCCCCTTCCGCCGTCCGTGACCGGATCAACGCCGCACCCCTGGCCCAATCCCCATGCCGGTCGCGTCGTCCGCCTAGCCTCGCCGACCTCCCAGCTCTCCCTTCCTGCCTCTCAGGCGGCAGATTGGTTCCCTGGAGCCAACTGTGGACGAGATTCAGGGCATACGGGCAGGGGTTCGACTGGGGCCGGCGGGGTCAGGGCCTGGTTATGCCCGCGATTATCCGCAGATTTGAAGTTCACGCCAGCCCCCGGGCCAAGTAAAATCCGGCAAACGGCCAAAGAAAATGAGCGGGACACAAAGCCAATTCTTCCTCACCCGCGCAGCGTCAGTAAACCGGCGTCACGCCAAAAAGGAAATTTCCATTACACCTCAAGTCCTGGCGAAGATGCGGTTTGCTTCTTCGAGGCTCTCCTTGGAGCCGATGTCGTACCAGATTCCCGGCACGCGCCAGGTAAAAACCGGGGTCCGAGGGTAGAGCCATTGAATCAGGCGTCCGGGCTGGTCGGGATTGTTGCCATGGGCGACGTATTGCCCAATGAGGGGCAGGGTGGTTTTGGGATAGAAATAGAGGGCAATGCCGGTGATGGTGCTGGTGGGGTTCTTGGGTTTTTCCTCAAAGAAGGTGATGCGGCCTGTGTTATCGAGGGTGATGGCGTTGAACTTCTTGATCTGCTCGAGTTCGCCAACGTCATAGACGGCCAGGACGGGGGCTGTTTCAGCCGGCAATAGGCGCCGAAGCCGGAGAGTTGCCGGCTGAACAGGTTATCGCCGGCCACGACAATGATGTCGTCTTCGACGCACTGGGAGGTGAGCACAAAGTAGAGGTCGCCGATCGCCCCGAGCTTGTTGGAATCGTCGGTGGAGCCGTCGTTGACGACCGTGAAATCGAGCTTGGCTTTGGTCGCGCGGTAGTGGTCAGCCCAATCCTGGAAGTGCCGGACGAACTTGGCGTTGGTGACCACGTAAATGCGGTCCAGGCCGCCAATGGGGGCGAGGTTGTCCAGCACGTGCTCGATCATCGGCTTTCCGGCAACCGGCAGCAGCGGTTTGGGCTGCGCCAGGGTCAGTGGATAGAGGCGCGTGGCGTAGCCGGCGGCAAGAATAATGACTTTCATTCGGCCTCGAAAAGACTGGGAGCAATGTTGCGGGCCAGTTCCTGGCACCGGGCGAGGATTTCCCCGGCCGATTCGCTCCGGAGCGCGAATTCGGCCAAGGCCTTGGCTTCGGCCAGTTTGAGGCGCCGGATGATGAACTTGACGGGGGGCACCAGCGAGGTGGCGACGCTCAGTTCATCGATGCCCAGGCCGACCAGAAGCGGCACCAGGACGGGGTCGCTGGCCATTTCGCCGCAAACGCTGACCCAAATCCTGTGGTTGTGGGCGGACTCGATCGTGGTCTTGATCAGGTGGAGAATCGCCGGATGAGTCGGCTCATAAAGGTGGGCGATTTTCTCGTTGAGCCGGTTGACCGCCAGGGAGTATTGGATGAGGTCGTTGGTCCCGATGCTGAAGAATTTGAGGTGCTTGGCCAGCGAATCGGCGACGATCGCCGCGGAGGGGATCTCGATCATGGCCCCGATTTCCAGGTGTTTGTCGAAAGGCAGACGCTCCTGGCGCAATTCCTCCTTGTATTGTTCGACCAGGGCATTGGCCTGCTTGAGCTCGTCCAGGCCGGAGATCATGGGATACATCATCTTGACGTTGCCCTCGGCGCTGGCGCGGAGGATGGCGCGGAGTTGTTCGCGGAAGATGTCCTGCTGCTGGAGGCAAAAGCGGATGGCGCGCCAACCCAGGAAGGGATTCATTTCCTGGGGAACGGGCATGTGAGCCAGGAACTTATCGCCGCCCAGATCCAGGGTGCGGATTACCACCGGCAGCGGTTTGAGGGCAACGGCCGCTTCGCGGTAGGCCAGGTATTGCTGCTCCTCGTTGGGCGGGTGCTCGCGGTTGAGAAACAGGTATTCGGTCCGGAACAGGCCGACGCCTTCGGCGCCGTTGGCTTTGACCTGTTCGGTGTCGCCGGCCTGTTCGATATTCGCCGAGAGAAAAACGCGGTGTCCGTCCAGCGTGACCGCCGGCTTGAGCAGCATGTCACGCAGCTTCTCCTGCAAGGTGACCTGCTTGCGGATGAGTTCCCCGTATTCAAAGAGCGTCTGGTCGGTGGGGTTAATGATCAGGACGCCGTTGATGCCATCCAGCAGGGCGTACTGCCCGTTCTCTAACCGGCCGCTGACGTCCTTGAGGCCCACCACCGCGGGGATGCGAAGGGAGCGGGCCATGATGGCGGTATGCGAGGTCTTGCTGCCGACATCCGTGGCGAAGCCCAGCACGTGGCGTTTGTCCAACTGGGCGGTGTTGGAGGGCGTCAGGTCATGGCTGATGATGATGCACGGCTCCTTGAGATGGCGCAGGTCGATTTCTTCCTGGAGCCCGAGCAGGTTGTTGAGCACGCGCGTCGTCACGTCCCGCATGTCCGTGGCCCGTTCCCGCAGGTAATCGTCCTCGATGGCGGCCAGGGCGGCGGCGTAGCGCTCGGCGATGGTGTGGAAGGCGTGCTCGGCGTTGACCTTCTGCTCGGTGATCGTCCGGACGACTTCGTCGAGCAGGGTGCGATCCTCCAGCACCAGCAGGTGCGCGTCAAAAATACCGCCTTCCTCGGCGCCCATCCCGGCGCTGACCTTGCGCTGGACCTCCAGGAGTTGCTGCCGGGTCTGCACCAGTGCTCGTTCCAGGCGGTTGATTTCCTCCCCCACCTCCGGCTCGGCCAGTGCGCGTTTGCCGATGCTGGGCCGGGCGCGGCCCAGGACCAGGATGAGACCGCGGACCACTCCGGCCGCCCCGGTGGAAACCGGAATGCCGCGGAAACTCATCTCGCCTTTATGCGGCGGCTCTGCCATAGCCTTTAGATAGCCAAAAGTGGCCGGCTTGAAAAGCATTTCTTGGGCAAGATTTAGCTTGCCTAAAGCTCATCGGTTCTCTTTGACTAGTGGCACACACTGCGGCCATGCCGCCGCCGCCATGAAAAATAAGAGCGCCCATCCGCATCGCGGTCTGCTGGCCGGGGGCAACTGGATTATTGACCAGGTCAAGCTGATCGATGTTTACCCCCAACCCGAACAACTGAGCAACATCCGCAGCCAAGCCCAAGGAACGGGCGGAGCACCTTACAACGTTTTGGTCGATCTGGCAAAGTCAGGCGCCCCTTTTCCGCTCTACGGGGCGGGTCTGGTGGGCAAAGACCCCCTGGGGGAAGAGATCCTCGAGGTATGCCAGCAGCACCGCATTGACACGCGGCACCTGGGCATGACCGCCAAGGCCGCCACCTCCTATACCGATGTCATGACCGAGGTGGGCCGTGGCCGCCGCACTTTCTTCCATGCGCGCGGCGCCAACGCCCTCTGGCAGGGGGCCGGCTTGGATTTCGAGCGCACCTGCCCCCGCATCTTTCATCTCGGTTACCTGCTCCTGCTGGACGCCCTGGATGAACCGGACCCCAAGTTCGGCACCAGGGCGGCCCGGTTGCTGGCCCGGGCCCAGCACGCCGGCGTCAAAACCTGCGTCGATGTCGTCAGCGAGGACAGCGACCGCTTTGCCAGAATTGTCAACCCCGCCCTCCGCTACGTGGATTATTGCATCCTCAATGAAATCGAGGCCGGCAAGACCACCGGCTTCAAAATCCGCCAACCCGGCGGCCAGCTCGATACGGTGGCCACGCGCCACGCGGCAGGCAGCTTGCTCCAGCAAGGAGTCCGCGAGCTGGTCGTCATCCATTTCCCCGAAGGCGCCTTCGCCCGCACCCGCCGAGGCGAGGATTATTGGCAACCTTCTTTGAAACTGCCCCCCAGCTATATCGGCGGCACAGCCGGCGCCGGCGACGCCTTTTGCGCCGGCGTCCTGCTCGGCTTGCACGAAGGCTGGGACTTGGCGCGCTGTCTCCTGACCGGCGGCTGCATCGCCGCGGCGTCCCTCTCCCGCGCCACCTGCACTGACGGAGTCAAGTCCTTAAACAACTCCCTCGCCCTGGCGCGCAAATTTGGCTTCAACCCGGCCCTGGGGGAGTAACAGCGTAAAGCGTGGAGCGTAGAGCGTGAGGGCGCCGCAGCACTTGCCACGGTTTCACGCTCTCAAGCCCTCACGGTTTCAGGCTTCACGCCCGCTCCATATACTTGCCCGTGCGGGTGTCAATTTTGATCTTCTCGCCCGTCTTGATGAAGAGCGGGGCCTGGACCGTAATGCCGGTTTCGAGCATGACTGCCTTTTGGACATTGTTGGCCGAATCGCCGCGGACGCCCTCGGGGGCATCGGCCACAGTCAACACAACGCTCGAGGGCAGTTCGATGGTCACCGCTTTGTCCTCGACGAAGGTGACCGTCACCAAGGCGTTTTCCACCAGGTAGTTCCTGGCCTCGCCCACAATCTCCGGTGACAACGTCACCGTTTCGTAGTTCTCGGGATCGGAGAACACGAAGTCCTCGCCGTCTTTGTAGCTGAACTCCATCTTGCGCGTCATCATCGGCACGACCTCGAGGCGCTCCGTCGAGCTAAACCGCACGTCCGAAGACTTGCCCGTCCGAATGCTGCGAAGGGTGGCCTGGACGAAGGCGCGCAGATTGCCGGGCGTGCGATGCTGGCTGTCCACGACGACCACGATGTCGCCATTGTAGTTGAGCGCCATGCCTCGCCTAAGATCATTTGCTGTTGCCATACTCTCAAAAAAGCGTCCCGCCCGGAGTTCCCGGACACGGGCGGTGGAAGATAATCAAAATGCGGGCGAATGCAAGCCTGCATCTAAAAAGAACCAAACGGAAATAGCAAGAGCGAGGCGCCGTCAAAGAGATAAGCGCTCCCGCACGCGGGATTTCGGCCCGAAGGCCCGTCCTGACGCCCCGGCACAAAGATCTCCATACCGGCACTTGGACCAGACGTATCGCCTCGCCAAAGAGAATTTAACTCAGCCGGGCCCGGCTTTTCAAGAGAAAGTTATTCACAGGCTGTTCACAGCTTTTAAACAAAGGCCTGGACCTCGGCCAAAGGCCAACTGTTCGCCAACCCGGGACTCGGCGATTAGCCGGCCTCGACCACGGAGTTGAGCGTCCCGAAAGGGTTGCACACGTTCTGCTTTGCCTCCGGGTCGGGCATCCATTCCCCATCGATGACGAATTTGTATTGATACCGTCCCGCTTCCAGCGCCAGGACCGTTTGCCAACGGCCCTCTCCGTGTGCTTCCATCGGGTTGGCCTCCGGTGACCAGCCGTTGAATTCGCCGCAGACCGAGACTTGCCTGGCCTGAGGCTGAAAGGTCGAGAAGACGACGTTCACCCTTTGAGGTGCGGCCGGGGCCGCCGCCTCCCGCTGCGCCGGCTGGGGAGCCGGGGCTGCCGGGGCAGTTTGTCTGGCAGGCTGTGCCAGGGAGGCCGGGGGCGTCGCCCCGACTTTGCATTCTGCGCTTTGCACTCTCCACCCATCGGCGGACTGTCCCGGGGAGGCCGGGGGCGTCAACGGCGCGTTGGCTGCGCGTTTCCCGGTTTTCTTTTTGCCGGTTGGTTTTGATAATCCACTTTCCCGTGTTTTCATAAAGCGGAGTAATGATTGAAAGAAAAAGCCCCACGTCAAGCCTCTAAGCACAACGCCATCTGTAACCGCCTGACAGTCAAAGGGAAACATTATCAGGCTTTTTCAGCATAGACCTCCTCGCCCGGCGCCGGCTGGGGTGGCGGGGGTCGTCTGCGTCTCGATCCTGGCCAGTCGTTCTTCGAGCTTGAGGATGGAGTCCGAGAGCCGCTCCTGCTGGTGATGGCTGAAAGCGGGGTGATTGACCCACCAATCCACGCCGATCTCCTTGGCCTTGTCCACGGAACAGACCAGCAACCGAATCTGGATGGTCAGCAACTCGATATCGACGATCTTCACCTTGATGTCGCCGGCGATGACAATGCCTTTATCCAATATCCGTTCAAGGAGGTCGGCCAAGGTGGCGCCGCTGGTGGAATGCTCGATGTGTCGTTGCGAGGTCATAGCGGTCAGAGCAATTTGCCCAGCGGGCCGAGGTCGAGGTTCAGGTCTGCTTCGGGCAGGCCGAACTCTTTGCGCAGCCGCTCAATCTCCCGGGCCTGGTTCATGAGCGTCACGCCGAGCCGCTCAACCTGGGCCGGGGCGAGGGCGCCGCCTTCGATGCGCCGGAGGGCTTGGCGTTTCAGGAGTTCGTGCAGGAGTTTCATCAAGGTCAAAACCAGTTGCCCCAGCCCATTTCTCTCCCGGTTGGAATCGGCGAGGGCGCTGGCAACGAGTTCGGTTTTTTCGCCAGGGGCGCCCGACGGAAGCGGGCCGGGCCGGTCCGGCAACATGAGCCCGGAAGCGGGCAGGATGCCCGCTCCATGGGCGCCGGGCGTCCGCCTCACAGCCTGGCTGGTTGGCCTTTGCTCTCGGGGCATCGGTCGTGGGCCGCCGCACAAATTCGGGCCAGGTTGCGGCCCGGCGTCTGGCGGAGCGAGTTGGCGGCCGCTTTCGATGGAAGTGACGACCAGTTGCAGCCCCAGGTAGATCAGGTCCACGTCGGCCACCGAGAGCGTCACTTGGCCCAGGGCCACGACGCCGGTGTTCAGGAGGCGGTCCAGGGCTTCGCACAAGGAAATGTGCCGGGTTGGCCGGGGGCAGAATTCACGCATGGATAAGCTCCTTGGTGACCGGGGCGGCATAGAGGGCCTGGCCGAGTTGGCCCAAAGGGGCCAAACCGCGAGGCTCCCCATGCCGATAAACCACGACTTGCGCCGCGGTGGGGAACGCCCACCGGAATTTTTGTTCGATGACCGACTCTCGGCGCCGCAGGGCGGAGCGCAAGGGGCAATCGCAGGGCGGCGTAGCCAGGTTGAGGAAGAGCAACGGCGCGTTGACCTGCATCCGCTGACAGGCCGCCAGGAGGTCTTTGGTTTCTTCAAAGGCCATGTCCGTGAGGATGGCCACGCCGTAAAGAGCGCACTGGGCCGGATCGGCCAGCAGGGCGCGCAGGCGTTTGAGGGTTTTGGACATTTGCACCAGGCGTTGCGACACCTTCGGCAGGCGAAAGATACGATTGTATTTGAGGAACAGGCCAAAAAAAACCTTCAACCAGCGGTCCGCCAACTCCGGCATTTCCAGCAGCCGGATCAGATGCCCGGTCGGGGCGGAGTCCAGCACCAGGATGCGGTAATGGTTTTGATTGCACAGCTCCATCGCCCGGATCAGGGCCATGACTTCGTCCAGCCCTGGCGGTGAAAGGTCCAGGATTCGCTCCATCGCTTCCCGGTCAAAGGCCAAGTCCATTTCGGGCAAAAGCGAGCGGAGGAAAGACCGCAGCTCCTCACTGTAAAGTTGCTTGAGGGCGCGGAATTCGGCTGGCGCGTCAATCTCCAGCGCGGTCAAGCCCGGACAAATCCGCTGGGGCGCAGGGCCGACCGGCACTTCCAGGCAGTCAGCCAGGGAGTGGGCGGGGTCGGTGGAAAAGAGCAGCACCTCGCGGGCGGGGGAGTCTTGGGCCAAACGCAGGCTGGTGGCGCAGGCCAGCGTGGTCTTGCCCACACCGCCTTTGCCGGCGAAGAGCAACAGCGATTCCTCGCCGGGCGGGCCGGCCGCCGTTTCCACCCACGGACCGTTCGAGGGAATGGCCGTTTCAGGACAAAGCAGCGGTTTGGTCAGGCGCGTCAATCCTTCCCAAAACCCCTTGAGGCTCTCGGCCCCACGAACTTCTTCCGGGTACACGGGCAGGCCCCACCACGTGTAGGGAGATAAATCGCGGCTGGCGAATACTTCACTCAAGATGCGGTTTTGCTGGACGCGTCCGTCAGCGCAGAGTGGACAATCATCTTCTGGCAACAGCCGGTTGACCACAATGTCGTTGACCGGCACCTGCGCGCGTTTCAGTTCGGCCAGCAAGGAGCGGGTTTCGCTCAGGCTCATCTCTTCGGCCAGCATCACGGGCACAAACCGGCTGTGCGCCGAATCCCGGAGCAAGGCTTGCAACTGTTTGACCGAGCCGTCCAATCCCTCCAGGAAAGCATCAACCTCGTCGTGATTGACTGCGCCGCGGTAGAGCTTTCTCATATAGCGGTGTTTGGCCAGCAAGGCGTCCAAGGCCCCGAGCCAATTCCGGAGCAACGCGGGCATGGCCAGCAAGCGGAGCGCGTGGCCGGTGGGGGCGGTATCCACCACGATCGTTTGGTAACGGTGGGAGGCGACCCAGTTGGCGATTTCCAGCGATGCCATCAGTTCGTCCAGCCCCGGGAGGGACAGGTTCAAAAAGCGGCTGATGTCGCAGTGGTCGAGAAAGGTCCCCCGCGAAGCAATCGCATAAAGCTTGGGACCGTGCCGGAATTTGAAGGCGGCCAAACATGCATGGGCGTTCAATTCAGTGACCTGCAGATTGGGCCGCGGCGCCAATCCGGCCAGGCTATCGGCCAGCGAATGGGCCGGATCGGTGGAAATCAAAAGAAACTCGGACTGGGGAGCCGCCTCGGCCAGTTTGAGCGCCGCGGCGACCGCGCAGGAAGTCTTGCCCACACCGCCTTTGCCGCCGAAGAGCAAGAGACTGAGTCCCTTGTCCGCCAGGAAGGAGGGTGTCGGCGCGTTCATGTCAGGAATTTCTCTTCGGAGTCGTCTTCCCGCTCCTGAATCCGGTCCAACCGGTCGAGCACCTCCTTTTCGCGGGCATCGAACTCCGCCTCGGTAATCCGGCCTGTTTCCAGCATCATGTAAAGCTCGCTCAGGTCGCCGGTGATGCGCTCCGGTTCCGCCGCGCGCTCTTGTTGGGCGGCCTTATGGACCTGGCGGGCTGCCCAAATGGTGGCGTAGAGTGGAGAGAGCAGGAGTTTGTCCAGGAGCAGCATGGGAGAGGTGGTTCATTTTTGGCCGTTGAGCTTGAGGTCCATCTCGACGAAGTTGTGCGGCGCCCACGGCCCGTTCAGGTCGAAGGCGTAGTTGTTGTCAAACAGGCCGGCGGCCTGGAAAACGGCGTCTTCCAGTTGCTTTTGGTCGTCGCGTGCGACCAGGCACTTGAAATTGGCCACCTCGTTGACATTGCGGGGCGGGGACCGCTTGATTTCGGCGCAGCACGGCGCGAGCGCCCCGTCCAGTTTTTCAGAATGGGCTTCGCGGTCATCGTTGAGGATGCGGTCGAACAGTTGCCCCAGTTCGAGCTTGTCCTCCTGGCGGGCTTCGCGCTGGTTGCCCAGCAAGCGGTCGCGCGCGGCGCGCAATTCGGGGTGAATATCAATGAAATACTCGAAGATGTTGGGCACGTCCCAGTTCACGCGCAGGCCGATCTCGACCTTGCCGAAGACGCGCTCCAGTTGTTCGAGAAAGGCCTTCTGGTTGAGCGAAAGCATCCGCCGAACCGCCTTGAGATCGTCGGCAATGATGCCAAAGGCCATCGGCAGGACGGTGCTGTCGAGCATCAGCCGCTTGAGGACTTCTTTGTGGGCCGCCAGGTGGGCGCGTTCCGGGCGGAGTTTTTGGCGCGCGCAATCACTGACCACCGCCGCCACGCGGCCATTGCTGACACTGCGCACGGGGCTGCCGTCAACGCCGGCCACATCGTAGGCGCGGTCCTGGACGAGGGCCGTGATGGCATACAGGTATTGTCCGCCCTTGGGCGGGCCGGATTCGGGAGTCATGTTCATCGCTTGCTTCCATTGTCAAGATTCCTGTCCCCTGCAATGCTCCTGGACTGCCGGGCGGGCCACGCTCCACGCCAGCTTGGCCGACTTGAGTTTGGCATCCTCGCTCTCGATTTCCATGATGGCGTGGCAAGCGACGCACTTGATCTGGCCCGCGTAGTCATCATACGCGTCGTGCAACTCCACTGTGTGCCCGCAGGAAAGGCAGTTTATCTTCATAGCTTGTCGGTCAATACTGGTATGTGAATCCGCCGGCCTCGCCCACCTGAGGGCAGTCCCGAATTGGCCGGGAGGACTTGATCGGCCGCCGCCTGGGCCGGGGGGCCGCTTCCTTGCCCAGGCCCTGCAACAGGGCCGCCTTTTCGGATTCCACCGTCCGCAGGCGGGCATTGACGTTGTTCAACCGGAGCATCAGGTTGTCGCGTTCGGTTTCGCGCCGGAATTTTTCCATCTCCAGGGCAGTTATAGCCATGTAGGCCTTGTAAGGGACAATCGCCTGGTCCGGGGTGCCGGAACGGGTGCGGATGTCCTTGACGCCGCGAATTATGCGTTTTGGAGGAGGCATGCGTCGGTTCCTTGCCTGGTGGCATTGCGCGGGCGCAGGGTGGGGGGAATGGGCGGGATGGAAGTGGTGGTGGCACGCAGGCCCTTGAGCAAGGCATCCTCCACCTTCTGCGGCATGATCGAGCGCCCGTCGCGAGTGACCTTGGCCGTTTCCGAACTCAGGACATCGCGGCAGGCCCATTGGAAGATGGAATCCTCGAGTTGGGCGTGCACGCCGCGCAAGGCCAGCACGCGGGCGATGGCGATAGCGGCGCGGATGGTCGGCCGGCTGTTGCTCACGCCGACGCGCCGGAGCTTGCGCACCAGGTCCACGATGATTTCGGCATCGGCCTGGCCGATGCCGGAGCGGGCAATCGTAATCAGAATCTCCGTCTCCCGGTCGTAGTGTTCCAGTTGAATGGTAATCAACCGGTCCATCAAGGCGTCCTGGGTCTTGTGGACGCCGGCGTATTCTTCCGGATTGGAGGTGAAAATGGCGCGAAATTGCGGATGCACCTGCAAGTAGCCGCCGCCGGAGCGGCGCAGCTTGGGCAAGTTAAGGATGCGCTCGGAAAAGATGCTCAGAAAGGGATTGTTGGCTTCCGGCCGCGAGCGATTGAATTCGTCGTAGATCAGCGTGTCCCCGTTTTGGCAAGCGGTGGTGAGCCGGTTTTCCAGCCACAGGGACTTCATCTCCTCCTCGGTTTTGACGACGGAATGGATGTAGTTGTCAATGACCTTGTGCTTGCGGTAGCCGCTGTCCTGGCCGACGAGGTCCGAACTGCCGAAGTCATCGTCCCCGTGGATAAGCGACACGGGCCGGCCCAGTTGCGCGGCCACGTGAAAGGCCACCGTGGTCTTGCCGGTGCCGGCGGCGCCGGCGAAATGGATGGGATAGCCCGCCTGCAAATAGGTCAGCGCCCGCCGGGCAATCTGCTCCACAAAGGGCGTTGTCACGAACCCGTTGCTGGGTTCGGGCAAAAAGGTGTCCGGGGCGTCTTGCACATCGGCCCTCTCTGCTCCGTTCGCTTTGGATTTGGAAACATTCATGGGGTAATGGCAGCTCACCTCGCCCCGGCGGGGATTGATCTTCCCCGGCGCGGACGAGGTGACCCGATAGACAGGGGCGGCGCGCCGAGCCTACCGCTTCTTCTTTTTCCCTTTGGGCGCCAGTTCATCGCACGGTTCCTTGGCCTGAAAGGGCGATTCTGCCGCCGTTGTCCCTGGCGGCCGGGGCGCCTGGCCGGCGCCATGCCACGCCCGGTGGGCGCCCGCGATGTCATCGCGGAACTCATCCTGCGACCTGGCGACCTTTTGCCGCAACTCCGTCACCGCTTCCTTGACGCGGACGACAAATCCGCTCAGTTCGGCCTTGGCTTGTCTGGCCATTTCGGCGCGGGCCTCTCCAAAGCCGGCGAGCATCCGGGTGACCGCCGCCTGCATTTCCGCGCGGGTTTCGGCGAGGTTACTCATCAGATCCGCGCGGCTGTCCCGCAGCGCGGCAATCTCGCCGCACAACCGCGTCATGTCATTGGTTAAGTTATTTATCATGGGCAAACCTTTCGTGGTTCGAGGATTCCCGGTTGCGCCCTTGAGTCAGGCGGAGAATGGAATGAGTTCCCCGCCTGATTCAGGCCTCTCGCGCGCGGGTTAGGCCGGGGCCGCCGCCGTCGCCGTCAGCCCGATGGCCTCGGCATACTTCAAGTAGGTCTCGACGGAGGCGATGACCACGCGGGCTTCGATGGAAACCAGTTCGATTCCGACCAGTGACACCTTGACCCAAACATCGATGACGATGCCTTTGTCAAGAATTCGATCCACCACTTCGGCCAGACTCGACGAGTCGGTTGATTTTGTGATTTTTGCCATATTCGTTTCTGTTTTTTAATGCTTCGCTGACTCACGATCTCTTCCAGAACACCTGGAAACGTCGTGGACCACACCCTACGCATGAGTCGTGCCAAGGCCGGGACGGCTCTCCCCGCGTGCTTGCCGTCCCATTTATTGGCCTTTCCAGCGATTTTGAAATTCGGCAATGGCCCGCGGGCAGCCGTTAGGGAGTTGGTTCCCTAGCCGGCGCTCCCTAGCGGCGGGGCAATCCCTCCTCGGCGCAGGAACTCCTTGTGGTTGGCGGTGCCGAATTGGAGTTGGGTGCGCATCAGGTCCAACGGCTGGGTGAGGGCCCAGAGCCTGGTCTCCTGGCGGTTCGAGCCGCCGCGCCCGCTGGTTTGGACTGCAGCAATGAAAGAGGCTAACCAGTCGCCGGAACCAACTGAGCGAAGCTCGAACACGGCTGCCCAACCTGCGACAAGCCCCAGGGCACCCTTGCCTGCGCCAGGGCCGGCGCCGTGATTTCGCTCGCTGCTCCGTTCGCTGCCCCGGCGCATCCCCCTAGCGCCGGCCGGGCTGTGGCCGCGCCCCCGGGCCATCTCCAAGGGGGCCCGCACATCATTATCACGCCTGATTGACTCCATAAATCTATTTGACAGTCACCGCCGTCAGGTGCATGCTTCCTGCGAACGATAGGTTTCGTCCCCCGGGGGCGGATTAAGAGACAACGAACAAAAACGGAAAAGGATAAACGTCATGGCAAAATTCATGTGCACTCATACGATGAAGGGCGTCACCCGCGACCAGTTCTGTCAGGTGGCGGCGGCTTCCCAGCAGGACCCGACCGTCAAAGGTCTCCAGAGTTTCGCCAACCTGAGCGAAGGCAAGATCTTCTGTATTTGGCAGGCTCCGCAGCCGGAAGCCATCGCTGCTTGGTTCAAGAAGATGAATGTCCCCTATGACACCATCACACAAATAGAACTCGAAGGAACAGGCGGCACCGTCAAGGCGGCCTGAGGAATACGACGAGCGAACGGCTGCCCCGTTTTGGCAGACGAGAGCGGCGCAGCCGCAACCAAGGACCTCGACCACGATTTTTGAGCCACGGATTGCACGGATTGCACGGATTGCACGGATTGCACAGATGGGAATTCTCTTCTGTGTAATCTGTGAAATCTGTGGCTCAAAATCCTCCGCAGCCTGCGGGCAGATTTGGCTGTTGCGGTGCAAAAGGGAAGCGGTTGGGGAAGGCATAGGTTAGGGGGGTGGCGGCTAAACTAATGGCTTCGGCTCATGAAATAGCCTGGCTGGTGAATTGGTTCCCTGGCCGGCGCTCTGTGCCGGGTGGGCGAAACCTCCTTACGGCGCCGCCTCGGTCGCCGCCAGGTCCTCGATGACCTGGAGGATTTCTTCGTGCAGGAAGGGTTTGTTGAAGTAGGCGCAAATCAGTCCTTCGTGCCGGGCCAGGGCCACCGCGGCAGCTTCATTGGGAAGGTAGCCGGAGAGGATGACGATGGGCAGGAAGGGGTCCAACTTGCGCAAGCGCCTGGCCAGATTCAGTCCGTTCATGTCCGGCAGGGTGACATCCAAGAACGCGAGTTGGAAGCGGTGGGCTTTCATCAAGTCGAGGGCCGCCTGGGCGGTCTGGGCTATTTGACAAGGCAGCCCGTTGGAGGTCAAGAGATGCCCCAAGGCCCAGCAGAGGTCCGGCTCGTCATCCACAATGAGGTATTCACCGTTCATCGCTCCGGTTCAGGGATCAGTCCTGACTGAGGTCCAATCGCACGGTGAAGGTGCTGCCTTGTCCCGGCGCGCTGTCCACCTCGATGGCGCCGGCGTGCTGTTTGACAATGGCATAGCAAAGCGGCAGGCCCAAGCCGGTGCCCTTTCTGCCGGTGGACTTCGAGTAGAACGGGTCGAAGATGTTGCCCAGGTCCGCCGCAACGATGCCGTGCCCGGTGTCGGCCACCTGGACGCTGACCTGGCGGAGGGCCCGTCTCGACGATCACCCTGAGCTGGCCCCCGGTGGGCATGGCGTGGATGGCGTTCAAGAACAGGTTCATGAACACCTGTTGGAGCAGGTGAGCATCGCCATGAACGAACGCGGGCGTCTCGGGCAGTTGCGCCCTCACTTTAATGTTCTGAATCTTGGCCTGGTCGGCCACCAACACCAGCGTCTCTTTCAGGACGGCCAGCAGGTCCAACTTGACGTGATCGCCCGGCTGGGAAGGCCGCGTGAATTTCAAGAGGTGCTCGATGATGCCGGAGGCCCGTTGCATCCCCTGTTGCACCTTTTGGGCGCACTCGCGGCGAAACTCCGGCGTGATTTCCTCCTCCATCAGAAACTGGGCGGAGGAGGAACAGATCGCCAGGGGATTGCGCAACTCATGGGCAATGCCCCCGGCCATCACCCCCAGGGCCGCCAGCTTTTCGGCCTGCAGCAGTTGCGCCTCGAGCTTGCGGCTTTCGGTGAGGTCGCGCCCGACCGCCACAATGCCGATGGTCTCGCCCTGGTCGTCCATCATGGGCGAACAGATCCAGGAAACGGGAACCTCTTTGCCGCCTTTCGTCACCAAATCCCATTCCGGCCGCTGCGGGGTTTTGGCCTCTTTCCGTTCGGAGAACAACCGGCGCACGTCGGCCTGATGCTCCGGGGCGCAAAACTGGCAAAAGCACTGCCCTTCGACTTCCTGGGAGGTGTAGCCCGAAATCTGCTCGGCGGATTGGTTCCAACTGAGAATCCGGCCCTCGGGGTCGGTCGAAAGAATGATTTCGCTGGTGCTCTCGACCACGATCGAGAGGTGGCGCTCCATCCGGCGGATGTCCTCGCTCAAACGCTCCTGTTCCGTCACGTCCTCCATGATCAGGATGGCAAACTCCACAGTGTCCCGGTCCGACAAGGGCAGGACGCGGTAGTAGTAAATCCGCATCAGTCCGCCCGGGGCGCGGTAGGTGATTTTTTCGCCGGCGGTTGGCCTCGTTGGTGTCAAAAACGCTTTGAATGCGCCGGACAATCTTCGTGTGATCCAAAATCGCGGGCGGAAAGACTTCCGGCAACCGCCGATCCAGCGTCTCTTCCTCGGTGCGCCGGCTCTTTTCCAGGAAATTGCGGTTGGCCAAGGCGATGCGCAAATCCCGGCCGACCAGCAACACCGACGAAGGAATCGCATTCAAGAGCGTCTCGTAAAGGCTGTCATGCCGCTTGGCATCCGCATGGTCGGCGCTCATGGTTCTACTCCTCCGTTATGGCCCCCTCCGGGCAGATTAGGGTTAGGATTAAGATTCAGGATTAGGATTAGGCTGACTCATGGTTCTACTCCTCCGCCAGGGCCGCCTCCGCTTCCAGGACCGGACAGAAACTGTAGGGAGGCCAGGGACCAGACACTTCGAAGGCCAGGCCGCCGGCATTCTGTTCCGCGTTCGCGCGCTCGATCCGGCCGCGAAAATCCGCCACCGCCGCCGCCGGCAACAGCAACGCCCAATTCAGCACCATCTCCCGCGCCGCCCCCGGGGTTTCGTGCGCCAAAATCCGGCGCGGGACAATTTCCGAAGCCAGGGGATTCAACTCGTTCAAGAGGCCGTCGCAGGCCTCCGCGAGCCGGTCATCCAGCGCCTGCCTGGCCTGGAGCCGCAAGCTTTGTTCCTGCAAATAGGCCACGCCGGGCGAGGAGCCTGGCGGGCCGGGCTCTCTGACCGCCGGCGAGCCAGCCACTCCGCCTCCGCGCGCGCCTGGTCGAGGAAGCCCTTCACCGCCCATTCTTCCTGGCCGCCCACGCGCTCGAGAAACCGGGCAATGGCGGCTTCATGTTTCCGCAGAAAACTCTCCAGGCTTGCCGGCGAGGAAAAGAGCGTCCCGAACCGCGTCGGCAACACCGGTCCCAGGCGCATCACCTGCTCGAGCACGGCCTGGTGCCGGCAGGCGCGCGCGGCCAGCCAAGCCAAGTCCTGCAAATTCTTTTCACCCGTGGCTCCGCAGAATTCAGAGCGCGAAACCCGGCTCAAGACCGCCGCCACGCTCCCGCTGCGCCGGAAAAATGGAGGGTGCGGTTCATCAATCCCGCCACTGAGAAGGGCGGTGGAAATCCGATGGGAGGGATGGGAAGCATGGGAATCATGGCTTCATCGATCCCGCCACTGAGAATGGCTGTGGGAAGCTCGGATTGAGCCATCGCCGCGCCGGCGCCTCGGGCGCCAGGCCGGCCTGGGTGAACCCGTAAACGTAAAACGCGTTGTTGGAATCTTCGTTCATGGCTTGGGAGAAACTTCCGCCGCGCGGCCGCCAAGTCATCCGGCTCGATCCGCACCTTCGCCTGAGTTTCCAGGCGGCGGTTTGCCGGCGCCCGGACCGCCGGCCAGCCGCCACCGCGCGGCGCACCGCCCGGAGGGCGGCGAGGTTGCAGACCGACGCGATTTGCGCCCCGCTGAAGCCCTCGCTCCTGGCCGCCAGCTCGCTGATTTTGACGTTTCGCGCCACCGGCTTGCCGCGCAGATGGACTTCAAAAATCTCGCGGCGCTCCGGCTCCTCCGGCAGCGGGATTTCCACGACTTCGTCAAAGCGGCCGGGCCGGAGCACCGCCGGATCCAGCCGATCCAGCCGGTTGGTGGCCCCCAGCACCAAGACGCCTTTGAGTTCTTCGATGCCGTCCAACTCCGCCAGGAATTGGCTCAACACCCGGTCGGTGACCGGCGTGTCCGAAGCCGCGCCGCCGCGGGCCGGCATCAAAGCGTCCAGTTCGTCAAAGAAGATGATGCACGGCGCGGCCTGCCGGGCCTTGCGAAAGACGTCGCGCACTTGCCGCTCCGATTCGCCGACATATTTGGAGAGCAGGGCCGGGCCTTTGACGGAAATGAAATTGACCTGGCTTTCGTTGGCGATGGCTTTGGCCAAGAGCGTCTTGCCGCAGCCGGGCGGGCCGGAGAGCAGGATGCCCTTGGGCGGGCGGACGCCCGCTTGGTCAAACAGGGGCGCGTAACGCAACGGCCACTCGACGGCTTCCACCAGCCGTTGCTTGAGCCGGGCCAGCCCGCCAACGTCGCTCCACCGCACGTTGGGCACTTCGACGAACACCTCCCGGATGGCCGAAGGTTCGACCTCCTGCAACGCCGCCAGGAAATGGTCCATGCTGCACCTCCAGCTTGGCCAGCCGCTCGTAAGGGATTTTGGCCAGGGAAAAATCCAGGTCGGCCAGGATGTCGCGCAGGCAAATCATGGCGGCCTCCCGGCAGAGCGCCTCCAGGTCGGCGCCGACAAAACCATGCGTGATCTCCGCCAGGCGGTTCATGTCCACGTCCGGCTTCAAGGGCATGCCCCGGCTGTGGATTTCCAGGATGTCCAGCCGCCCGTTGCGATCCGGAATCGGAATCGCGATTTCCCGGTCAAAACGGCCGGGACGCCGCAGCGCCGGGTCCAGCGCGTTGGGAATGTTGGTCGCGCCGATGACGATGACATTCTGGCGCTTGGTCAGGCCGTCCATCAGCGCCAGGAGTTGGGCCACCACCCGCTTCTCCACCTCCCCGACCACCTGCTCGCGCCGCGGCGCAATGGCGTCAATCTCATCCAGGAAAATGATGCTCGGTCCCTGGCGCGTCGCCTCCTCGAAGACCTTGCGCAAGTGCGCCTCGCTCTCGCCGTAGAATTTGTGGATGATCTCCGGCCCGCTCACGGCGAAGAAATGGGCCTCGGTTTCATGGGCGATGGCCCGCGCGATGAGCGTCTTGCCGCACCCGGGCGGACCGTGCAGCAGCACGCCTTTGGGCGCGTCAATGCCCAGCCGCTCGAACACCTCGGGATAGCGGAGCGGCAGTTCAATCATTTCCCGGATGCGGTGCAGTTGGGGCTTGAGGCCGCCGATGTCTTCGTACGGCACGGCCATCCGGGCGCGCTCCTTGGCCTCCGCTTTGCCGACCACCAGTTCGGTCGTCGGATTAATCAGCACCGGCCCGCGGGGCGTGGTGTTTTCCACCTTGAAATCAGCGGAACGGCTGCCAAACAACACCGCCCGAATCCGGTCCCCTTCCCGGACCGGCAAGCCGTCCAACAGGCTGCCGATGTATTGGAGGTCGCGGGCGTCCGGGCGCAATCGTCAGGGGCGCCAGCCCGATGCGCTGGGCCGGGCGCACGGCGATTTTCCGCACCTGGACAAACTCATCGAGCGCCGCCCCGGCGTTCTCGCGGGTCAGGCCGTCCAGTTGGACGCGCGATTGGCCGCGGAGTTCCTTGTAGGCCGGCATCACTTTGCAGACCGTGGCGCGTTTGCCCTCGACTTCGACCGTGTCCCCGATGGCGACTTGGAGCCGCTCCAAGTCTTCCGGCCCGATGCGCGCCAAGGCCCGGCCCACGTCTTTGCCGATGGCCTCGGTCACTTTGAGTTTGAGTTGCGCCGATTGGGGTTTGTCCATAGGTCAAACTGGGATTAGGATTGGATTAGATTTGACGCACTTGATTTCCAGGACGCCGTTGTTGCACGTCAGGCGCATTTTGTCTTTGGGATAGCTGCCGGGCAACAGCACCTCTTTGCGGTATTTCTTATCGCCTTTGGCCGCCGTGATCGTCAGCACGTCGTCCTTGACCTCGAGCTGCACGTCGGCGGCGCTGATCCCCGGCATCTCGGCCACAACCAGGAGGTGGTCTTTCTCCTCGAACAGGTCCACGACCGGTTCCCGGATTTCCTCCACCACCGCCTGGCCGGTGGTTTTGTCGGTGCGGATATTGCCGAACGGCTCGACGCGGGCCGCCTGGTCGCCCAAGCCGACCTTGACGGTAAATCCGTAAATGCCTTTGAGTTCCTTGCCGGCGCCGTGAATCTCGCCGCTGCGCCGCAGTTCGGCGCCGGTTTCCGCCAGCTCGTTGAGCTTTTCCACCAAACCGGTTAGTCCCGAAAGGATGCCGCCGAAACTGCCGCCGGCTTCGGCTTGAGGGTTCATTTTTATCTGGGGTCTTTTTCTTCATAACGTTTCTTGATTGGAGTTAATCCCGTATTGTTTGATCTTCGACTGAATCGTCTTGTAGTCCACCTGGAGCAGGCGGGCGGCCTTGGCTTTGTTGCCGCCGGTTTGACGCAAGGTCTCGTGACAAGACCTCGCGCTCGACGGCCGTCGTGCTTTGCGCCACGATTTCCTTGAGCGAAAGCCCGGCGGCAGACGCGGCTGGCGCCCTGGCGGGTGAGGCCGCACGCCGCAAGGCCTCGCTGTTCTCCTGGAGAATATCCAGATGGTGTTCGGCCACCACCTCGCCGGCCAGCAGCACGGCCCGCCGGATGGTCGAGCGCAGTTGCCGGACATTGCCCGGCCACGGGTAATTGAGCAGCGCCTGGATGGCCGGCTCGGAAAACCCGAGCACCGCTTTTTTCAATTCCTGGTTGGTCAAATCCAGGAACCGCTTGGCCAGGTAGAGTATGTCCTCCTTGCGCTGGCGCAGCGGCGGAATCCGCAGCGTGAACTCGTTCAACCGATAGAACAAGTCCGCCCGGAACCGCCCCGCCGCGACGGCCGCTTCCAAATCCTGGTTGCCGGCCGCCAGCACCCGCACGTCAATCTTGATCGGCTGCGTGCCGCCGACCCGGCAAAAGGACTTTTCCTGCAGCGCCCGCAGCACTTTGGCCTGGGCG
This sequence comes from uncultured bacterium, assembly GCA_963713735.1. Classification (GTDB taxonomy): domain Bacteria; phylum Verrucomicrobiota; class Verrucomicrobiia; order Limisphaerales; family UBA8199; genus CAVQND01. The sequence continues at coordinate 270,444 of CAVQND010000001.1, read as the reverse complement.
CTGAGCGGCATGTTCAGAATCTCGTCCAGGAAGAGCGTGCCGCCGTTGGCCTGTTCAAATCGGCCCGGCTTGCGGCCGGCCGCGCCGGTGAACGCCCCCTTTTCGTGCCCGAACAATTCCGCCTCGAAAAGCGTCTCTGGAATCGCGCCCGAATCCACCGGCACAAAGGGGCCTTTGGCGCGCGGGCCGGCTCCCGTGAATCGCTTGCGCGACCACTTCTTTGCCGGAGCCGGTTTCCCCGATGATGACCACGCTGAAGTTGGATTTGGCGACGCGGTTGAGGTCGTCAATCAGCCGCCCGATGGCCTCGCTGGGGCCCATGATCTCGGTGAGGTCATGGCTGGCGTTGGTCTGGCAGGCGAGTTGTTTGAGCTTGAGTTTGAATTGCCGTTCGGCCAAAGCGCGGCGGACCACCCGGACCAATTTCTGATGGTCGTAGGGTTTGGCCAGATAATCGAAGGCGGCGGCCCGCATCGCCTCCACTGCCCCGTGGACTTCCGCGTATGCGGTCAGAATCACCACCGGCAGATCCTCGTCCAGGGCTTTGGCCTGGCGCAGGATTTCCAGCCCGTCCAAATCCGGCAACTTGAGGTCCACAATCAGCATGTCGGGCGAGGCGGTGCGAAGTCGTTGCAGGGCCGTCTTTCCGTCCAGCGCCACCAGTGGGACAAAGCCCTCCTGCTCCAACAAGTGGGAGATCAACTGGCAGATCGCCTGCTCGTCGTCCACCACCAGAACCTGGCTTTTTCCGTTGGTCATGGGCCGTGGGTGTCCCGCCGGAGACGGCGGATAAAGCGGATGGGTGACCTGGATATCCCGGGCCAGCCAGCCCTCCAGGGAGTGTAACATTCCCAGAAACAGCAGGCCGATCTCCCCCGGGCGCAGCGTCGTGTTGATGCGCTCGGCGATGGCCTGGTCCCGCTCTCGGAGCAGGGCCTTGCTCAGCGTTTTATACCGGGCCTCCAAGCGCAGTGCCTTGGGCGAATCGCCCGCCGCCACGATCTCTTTGACCAGCTTATACTCCCGCACCAGCAAGTCGGCCGATTCGGTCCCCATGAGGCTCGCCCCACGCTCCTGCAATCGAAGCAGCAACCGGTGGTTGCGGCTGCCCGCCTTGGCCAACTCCGTGACGATCTCCAGCTTCCCGCCCGCAGACGGGCAGGCCATCCTGGTAGAGCCGGACGCGCTCGCAAGGCAAAGCCCAACTGTCAATCGCCTCTTCAATGCGCGTCCAAATCTCGTCGATCAGATGCACGTTGCGCTCCCAGCCCTGCTGACCGAGTTTCTGAATGGTCATCTCCTTGATGGCGCTGCTCAGCGCCCCCATGTCCGCCTGCGTGTGGATGATGGGCAGGTGAATCAGCCTCCTCCCCTCGGCCTGGGGAGAGGGCTGTCCCTCAGAGGTCGGCAATGGCGTCCTCACCGGTGTCATCATGGTGTGAAATCCCTACTGGCTCCAGGGTGTCTGAGGTTGGGGAAGACGGAAGCCTAAACAACCTTCCTTTTGGAGAGCACCGCCCATGTGGGACGGAACCGCCCCGACCGCCCATTCCCGTTCGCGGCCCGGTTCCGGGCCGCTACTGGCGCATTCCCCTGCCTGACACCCTCTGGCATGACTCAGGCCAAAACCGAGACTAAACAGATCCCGAGAAATTGTCAAGAAAGTTTTTTCCGGTTTTTTAACCCGCGCCAGCATCTCACCATATTGCTGCAATTCTTCGCGCGGCGCTTCGGCCAGGTCGCTCAAGTATGTCATGATTGAAGAACAGCAGGTTTTAGACCGGCTGGAACAACGCGCGAGCTGCGCGCATCGAGCGCCGGGAAACTTGCAGTGAAGCGGGGCTGAGAAGATGCCGCATTCGAAAAGCCCGCTCCGCGCGGGTCTGAAACCCCGGCGAGAGTCCACGTCCCGCCAAGAGAAACAACGGTTATCAGGCAACTCTGACTTTGAGTCGTCCTCCTGGTTCGCTATCGAGGGGACGTGCCCCAGCTATTTGAGCGTAGCTTTTTTGTTCTCCTCCACAGATAGCGGCAGCTCCAGGGTAAACCTGGCGCCCTGGGCAGGGCCAGCGCTGTGGGCGTGCAAATGCCCGCCCAGTTCCGTGGCCGCCTTGACGCCGCTGTGCAGCCCGAAGCTGTGCCCGTCCTCAACCAGTTTGCTGAGGGAGACGCTTTCGTTGCGGTCGGACATGCGTGCGTACCCCTGCTGCACGGTGACAACCCTCTTGATGTGCTCGATGTTTGTGGCGAGCAGGTCGTATCCTTCTGCAGCGCGGCGTGCTCCTTCTGCAGGATCTCCGCGAGGTGGATGACGAAGGTTGGCACGAGCTTGCCCTTGGGGTCCGTGGTGAGGAATGTTCCAAGGTCGGCGCTGTGCTCCTGCATCAACCCGCTGACCTTGATCAGGGTCAGGACCTTCGAGTTGCGGAGGTTGTCGCGCAAGAGCGTGGTCGAGACGTTGATGCTGTTCAGGATGTTGCCGATGTTGTGCAGGACTCCGGCTGCGACCTCGGCCATGCCTGCCTTGCGGGAGGCATCGACGAGCTGCTCATGCATTTCGCTCAGTTCGGCATGGGCCTTTTCCTTGGCCGCGATCTGCTCTTTGAGCGCCGTGGTCTGCAGGCTGAGCGCCTTGGCTGTGTCTGCCGCCCGCAACATGCAGCGCAGGCGCTGCACCTCGATGGTCCAGTTCAGCGGCTTGGTCGCGAAGCCGGTGGCCCCCGCCTTGTAGGCCCGCTCGATCGAAGCGGTGTCCTCCAGGGAGGTCGTGACCAGGATAGGGACCGTTGCCCCCGGGGATGCCCCGCAGGTGGGCACAGAGCTCGAAGCCGTCCAGCCCCGGCATCATCAGGTCCGTGACGATGAGGTCAGGCCAGCCGGCCCCTACCGCCCCCAGTACGGCGGGCACATTGGGGAAGGTCCGGACAGAGCCACCATCGGCTAGTGCCTCCTCGGCCAGCATTAGGGTTGTTTCATCATCGTCTATCAGCCAGACGACTTTTTTGGATGAGAATTCTTCGGGCATAGGGTTAGGATTCTTTGGGGTTCGCTGGCAGCCGCCTGACGAATATGGAGCGAGGCTCAGTGATGCCTGCCAGGCTGGTGCAATCGGTCACGGCAGTTCATCTTTGTTAAGTTCACTTTTTAGCTGGTTGCGGAAGCCTCCGCTCTAATACCGCCCCGGTGGGCGTTAACGAGGCGGGCAATCTCCTGCTGGAGCCGGTCGACGATGCCGGCGCATGCTGCCAGTTGGCCGCTTCGTGCACGGGCCTCGAGCTCCAATGCCACCCGGCGCAGCCCCTCTGCCGCAACGTTGGCCGAGGCTCCCTTGAGCCGGTGGGCGGCGGCGGCCAGCACTTCGGCATTACCCTGCTGCATCGCTTCTGCGATCTCCTCCCTGTCGCGTCCAGCTTGCGCCACCAGCTTACCCACCAGGCGTGCGGCCAGCTCCTCCTTGCCCATGCACCGGCGCAGCAGGCTGGGGTAGTCGATGGGTCCGGACTCGGGCGCCGGGTTTTCCGCCGGGGCGGGCAGCTCGTGGCGGCGCGCGAGTGGGGCGTCCCTTGAGAGCCACTTGGCAATGGTTTGTCCCAGGCTCTTAGGGTCAAGAGGCTTGGTTAGGTAATCGTCCATCCCCGCCGCCAGGCAGCGTTCATGGTCGCCCGCGGTGGCGTGTGCCGTCAGCGCCACAATGGGGATCCGGCGGCCCCCCTTGCGCGCCTCCGCTTGACGAATAGCGTTCGTGGCCTGGTAGCCATCCATCTCCGGCATCTGGCAGTCCATTAGGATCAGGTCGGCCTGCCCCCCCTGCCAGGCCTCGACGGCCTCGCGCCCGTTGCGGGCCAACCTGTGCCTGTAGCCCAGCGCCGCGAGCATTTCCCCGGCAACTTCCTCGTTGATGTCGTTGTCCTCCGCCAGGAGGATGATCCCCGATAACGATGTAACCGGATCCGGCGGGGGGGCTGGCGCCGCAATCGTTCCCGCCCTCTTCACCCCTCCGTTTGCCGCCGTCAAGATGGCATCGTACAGATCGGACCCGCTGGCGGGCTTGGGGATGTAGGTGGCAAAGCCCGCCTTGGTGATTTCCTCGGTGCTGTGCCGCGAGTAGCTGCTCAGCAAGACCAGGGCTGTCTGCCTCGTCTCTGCATCCGCCTTGATAACCCCTGCCAGGGTCAGGCCGTCCATCCCCGGCATGCGCCAGTCCAGCACTGCCACCTGGAACGCTCGGCCGGCTCGGGCAGCGCTCCGCAGCTTTTCCAGGCCGAGCGTCGCGTCCGCGGCATCGTCCGCCTGCCCCCTCCAGGCCCGGATGTGCTCGCAGCAGAATCTCACGCGTGCTGGCGCAGTCATCCACGATGAGCACGCGCAGATCCGGCAGGGCCTGGAGGGGCGCCGGGGCTGCGCCCCCCTTTGCCTTTTTTAGCCTTACGGTGAACCAGAAGGCCGAGCCGCTGCCCGGCGCACTCTGCACCCCGATGCCGCCTCCCATGAGCTGGCAGAGTTGCCTCGATATGGTCAGCCCCAATCCTGTCCCCCCGTAGTTGCGCGCATGGAGCTGTCGGCCTGCGCGAAGGCGTCGAATATGATCCCCTGTTTTTCCGGGGCTATGCCGCAGCCTGTGTCCCGGACCTCGAAGCGCAGGATGATGGTCTCGGCGCCCGAGTCACGCTGCTCGCAGGTGACGATGACCTCCCCGGTATTGGTAAACTTCAGCGCGTTGCCGATCAGGTTGACCAGGACCTGGCGGAGCCGGTTGGAGTCCCCCAGCACCGGCCTGGGCACGTTAGCGCCACCCGGTAGGCCAGCTCGATCCCCCTTCCCTCCGCCTTCTCGGCAAAGAGTCGCACGACCATGTCGATCATCTCTGCTAAGTTGAAGGGCTGTTCCTCGATCTCCATCCTTCCTGCCTCGATCTTGGAGAAGTCCAGCACGCCGCCGATCACCGTCAGCAGGGTTTCGGCGGCGGTCAGGGCATTGGCGGCGTAGCGGGTCTGGCGCTTGTCCATCTCGGTCCGCTGGAGCAACTGCAGCATCCCGATGACCCCCGTGATGGGGGTGCGGATTTCGTGGCTCATGTTGGCCAGGAACTGCGACTTGGCCTGGCTCGCCATCTCCGCGGCCTCCTTCGCGTGCCGGAGCTCCGCAGTGCGCTCGACAACCTTGTTCTCCAGGGACCGGCTATACTCATCGATCTGCGCTAACATCTGGTTGAAGGTGTCCGTCAGCGCCCCTATCTCATCACCGCTCAGCCGCGCGGCGCGCCGCGAGTAGTCCTTGTCGATGGCCACTGCGGCGGCGGTCTTGGAGAGCTGGAGTATCGGCTCCGAGATGATGCGCTGGAGCTTGCGTGAGAGCAGAAAGGCGATGCCAGCCGAGGCCAGCAGCATGCCCAGGAGCATGGCCAGGTATTGCCGGACCCGGCTGTAGAGCTGCCGCATGTCCAATTGGAGTACCACTGTCCCGATGACTTCCTCCTTCAGGATGACCCTGCGGCTGAGGTCCAGCCGTCCACGGCTGAACACGGCACCCTCCTTCGCAGGCTCGGTGGCCGCGAAGTCCGGTTGCGCCCCGGTCGCGAGTAGGTGGCGAACAGGGTGCCCTGGCGGTAGATGCATGCGCCTACGATGTGGGGTTCGTGGCTCAGCCCGCCGAGCAGCTCACGGGCGGCGGCTGCGTCGTCGAAGCTCAGCGCCGCCGTGCTCAGGCCCGCGATGATCTTCCCCTGGGCGCTGAGGTCCGTGACCATGGATCCCTTGAAGACGCCGACCTCGTAGGCGACCTGCATGGCACAGGCGAACACCAGGGCCGTGCTGCAAGTGACCATCGTTATCACCATCAGCTTCAGCTTGATCGGGATGTTGCGGAGCCAGTTCATTGTTCGTTTTTTTGTTCGGGTTTGATTCGTGCGATGGCCAGGAGCTTGGAGCTGAGCTTGAGCCCTGCCTCCCCGGCCGCCGTCGGGTTGATCTCCAGCTTGACGCTGCCGTTCAGGATGATCAGGTTGATAATGCCGCCATCCTGTGCGAACCCCTTGGTCTCGCTGACGGTGACCACGGGCCGGCCCTTGAGGCTGGCCAGCAGCGGCCCTATGCGCTCCTTTTCGGAGCGGCTGATGAACACGATGTGGCAGGCCGCGGCCTCGGCGGCGGTGGATACGGCGCGGCTGACCAGCCGATGGCCGTTGATTGTCCGGTCCTTGATCGTCTCGTCGAGCAGGGTGCCAAAGGGGTTGGCGCCAAGTATGCCGATCACCAGTGGCGAATCTGTCTGCCCCAGCTTCGCCGCGGGCCACTCGATGAACCTGGCGAAGTTGAACAGGAAGACCGCCTTGACCTGGTACTCCGAGGGCCCGGCATCGGCGGCCCCGGCGCGGGGCTGCCCTGAGAGCAGTGCGAGCAGCAGCATCCACGCCAGGCAACATGTCGCCCAGCGGTTGGCTACCCCCGCCGGCCTGGCGCCGGCGTTGCGGCTATGGTGGGCGATGGGCTGCATCCCTCTAGAACCGGTAAGTGAGCTTGAGGCGGAAGTTGCGGCCATCCTGGGGGATGGAGTTCTGCCGGAAGTCGCTGCTGACTGGGTCGAGTAGTGCTGGTCGAACAAGTTGTAGATGCTCGCCGATGCCTCCAGGCCCTTCACGATATCGAGGCTGAGCAGCGTGACGTTGACCAGGCTATAGCCGCCGACGGTGCCGCCACTTCCGGTTAGGCGAGAGCTTAGGCCGAGAACCTCGGCGTTCAGAAAGATCTTCTCATGCCAGAGAGGTGCCGTCAGGTTCAGCTTGGCCACGTGCTCCGGGGAGTTGCTGAGGCGCCGGCCGGTGCTTGCGTCCCTCGCGTCCGCATAGGCGTAGCTCGCGCGGGTGCGCCACCCCCCCCCAGTGCCCATCCAGCTCGGCCTCTCCGCCGAGCGATGTGGCGGAGTCGATGTTCCCGAAGACTGAGGTCCCCGCTGCGTTGGTCCCGAAGCTTATGAGGTGATGGATGTCGTTATAGAAGACCGAGCCGGTCCATCGCACCTGCGGGATGATGGTCTGCTCGTAGACCAGCTCGTAGGAGCGGATGGTCTCGGGCCTAAGCTGGGTGTTGGACGCGTACCCCGGGGCTACGTAGTACATCTCGTAGGCGCTGGGGGCGCGGAAGGCCTGACCGTAAATCGCTTTGAACACGGAGTTGGTCCATGGCTTGTAGATGAGCGCCGCCCTCGGGTTGAGGGTGTCGCCGAAGGTGGAGAAGTAGTCGTAGCGCGCCCCGGCATTGAGGATGAGGTTGTTCAGGATGCTGTACCTCATCCTGCGCATAGAGGCCCACGGTGTAGGCGGGCATGTTGGTGTTGATATAGGTGGCCGGCGGGGCCACGTCGAAGTTCATCTGGTCGAGCACGAAGTCGCGGCGGCATTCGACCCCGCCCGTGAGCCGGTGCCTGTCGAGGATCACCTTCGTGATCTGGACCTCGCCGCCCATCAACTCCTGGTCGCTCCGGTCGCAGTTCATCGTGATTACCCCCGGGTACGGGGATCGCCGTAGGCGTATTCGGGGTTCGGGAAGTTGCCCCCGTAGTGGTATTGGTCGTAGTAGAGGCGGGCGGAGACTTGCCATTCATCCTGGAACTCGTGCTGGTACTTCAGCTCGGCGAACGCCCGCTCGTCCAGGAGGCAGTTGCGGGGATCGTCGAAGACTGTCCGGTAGGCCGCCGTCGGGAGGGTCTTCGTGCGCCGCAGGAAACCGCCCTCAAACGAGAAGTCCCGGAAGCTGATGGTCGCGAAAGTGCTGCCCCCGTGGCTCGAGTCAATGTTGTCCGCGTATCCGTGGTTGATCCGGGCGAACTCGGGATAGCGGAGGCGGTCGTGGCCATCGCTTGCGAAGTAGGTTCCCGATGCTTCCAGGGCGACGCCGCTCTTGAAGCGGTTTCCGTAGCTGAGGCGCCCGGTGGCCGTGTTGTAGCTGGCATAGGCGCCGGCCGCCTCGAACCCGCTAAGCCCCCGCCGTGTGACCACGTTGATGATGCATAGGAATGCGTTGTCCCCGTACAGCGAGGACCCCGGGCCGCGGATGACCTCAACCCGCTCGATGAGGTCCGCGTCCAGGACGAATTCTGTCCCGTTGAATGCCTGGTCATAAATGGCGTCGTTTATCCGATTCCCATCGAGCATGATTAGCATGTCCCCTCCGTAATCCCCCGGGCGGTTGAACCCGCGCAGGCCGATGTAGGAGTATGACCGGTCGGAGGTCGTGTAGAATCCGCGCACGCTGTTCAGGATCTCTGTGAGGGTGCGGTACCCGGACTTCTTGATGTCGTCCGCAGTCACGATGCTGACCGAGGCGGGGGCATCGCTGGTATCCTGCTCGTGCTTGGAGGCGCCGCAGACCGTCTCCACCTTGATGCTGGACAGCTCATCCAGGCTCATGGACGCGAGGGCGCTTTGATCGGGCCTGGATGCCTCCGGCGGGGCCTCGGCCGAGATGCCCTCCACCACCATCGCCAGCAGGATTACAACGCTACGCGCGGTTCTTTTCATTTGAATAACCCCGCCCACAGCCCCGTTGCAGTGAAGCCGGTCCGAGAGGATGCCAACTTCGAGGAAGGGCATGCCGGGCGGGCTGCGAACTGCCGCGGAAGCGAGTCGGAGGAAGTTTTTACCAGGCTCAAATCAGGTTCCGCCTATCCGCCGCCCAGATTCCGGTCAGTGACATTCCTTTATCCAGCAGGTTTTAGCACGGCTTCTCCAGGAGGCAAGGGGCGTGCATTAAAGCCCAGGAAACTTGCAGTGAACCCAGTTGGCACACGACCCCATCAACCCCGCAGCCCCTTGAGCTTGCGGTTCAGAACCGGCGTTTGGCTTAGGCTGACCAGGATCGGCTCCGCCATGTCGCGCAGGTGGACTTGCAGCCGGCCGGTGGGGAGTCTTTCGATGCGATCCATGAAGGCCAGATTTACAATCGCGCGACGGTGAACGCGGATGAACTGTCCGGCGGGGAGTCAGACTGCCATTGCTTCAAGGGTTTTCTAAGCAGCGCGCCCTTCTTGCTCTTATCCCAATAAACCCAGGAGTACTCGCCGTAGGCCAGAATGCTCTTAATCTCGCTGAGGTTTACCAGCCGCTTCTCCGTCAAGGTTTTGACCAGGAATGAACCGGTCAACCTGGAATCCGCCCGCGATGGGGCCGCGACCTTGCCTGCCAGACGCTCTCGCACTCGCCACAGGGCCTTTTGCAGTCTTTCCGAACTGACCGGCTTCACTAAATAGTCCGTGGCTTCGCAATCAAAGGCCTGGGCCGCGTATTCCTCGGCGCTGGTTACAAAAACGACCGAGACGTTCGGCGCCAGGCCCGGCAGCAAGTCGAAGCCCGAGCCATCCGGCAGGTTCACGTCCAGGAAAACGACCGCAGGCTTCTGTCGGCCGGCCAAGAGGCGCGCCTGGGCGAGCGTGCCCGCTTCGCCAAAGACCTGAACGGCGTTTGAGCCCTCGAGCAACTCGCGCAGCACATTGCGCACTACCGGGTCGTCCTCGACAACAATGGCCCTCAATTTGCCTCCGGCCTCAGGAACGGTTTCTGCCGGCCGAATCCCGGCGTCCAGTCGGGCCGCCGGGGGTGGAGGTTCAGGGGGTTTTGGCTTTGGCGGGGCAAGTCGGTCTGCCGGCAAATCGATAGCAAAGGTCGTGCCTTGGTTGGGCTCGCTGAGGAAGCTGATGCTGCCACCATGCTCTTGGATGCAGCTCCGGACCACGCACAGCCCCAAACCATGGCCGGGTCTTGCCCCGGTGTTTGAAGCCCTGAAGAATGGATCGAAGATGCCGGCCTGGTCCTCGGCCGGTATCCCGATGCCGCTGTCGCTGACTTCGAGTCGGTATCCTTGGGCGGCACGGGTCAGGCTGACGACAACGGGTCCATCTGAATACTTGAGGGCATTGGAGAGGAGGTTTTCCAGCGCATGACGCAGGCGCGGGGCATCGGCAACCACGGGAAAAGGCCCTGCGCCACAGTGGAACTGCAGGCGGCCACAAGGCTCATAATCCGCGAGCAACGATTCGCAGAAGTTCCGCAGGTCGAAACCGCTTGGACTCAAGGGCTGAGGCCGCATCCGCGAGCGGACCACATACATTGTCTCCGAGATGATGTCCTGCATCCGCGCAACGGCCTTTTGCATTCCGGCCAGGATTTGCTCAGACCTTTCCCGGCTCCGACCGGGCGCCCCCGCGGCGTTCTTGAGCAGGTCGGTATAGGCGAAGACGGCAAAGAGCGGGTTGCGAAGGTCGTGCACCGTTTCTGCGAAGAGGCGCATTGCCCGCTCCATCTGCTTTTGATGTCTTTGCCGTTCTGACTGGCGCCGATCGAGGCGGGCTTTGATTGTGCCCAGCAGGTCCAGGATGCCGGCCGGTTTGGTCAAGTAATCATCGGCCCCCAGGTTCATGGCCTGGCGCACTTCGGCAGGCTCGGATTGGGCGGTAAGAAAGATGATCGGGATGCCGGCCAGCCTTTCATGTTGCCGCAACGCCGCCAACACCTCATACCCATTCATCTGAGGCATAACGAGGTCGCACAGAATCAAGTCCGGAAGACACTCGGCGGCGCGGCGCAGGCCCTCCGCCCCGCTTGAGGCGGCCTGAACGTCAAACCCGTGCCTGGCCAGCGACTTGGTTATGACCCCGCAAAAGTCCTCCTCGTCATCGATGAGCAGGATGGTATGGCGCACACCCGGATTCAACATTTTTGCCCTTTCGAGACCGGCGCCGGGGCATATTCCACGTCCGGGTAGTAAATGGACGCGCACTCCGGACACAGCCCGTGCGTAAACGTGGCATCGGAATGCTCGGCCACGTAGCTTTCGACCTGCTTCCAGAAGCCCCGGTTGTCGCGGACCTTTTTGCATCCGGCGCAGATGGGAATCAAGCCGCTCAAGGTCTTAAGGTTGGCCAGGGCCTGCACCAACCGGGCATTGGTTGCCTCGAGCAGGCGGGTTCGCTCCCGGACGAGCGTTTCCAGGCGCTCCAATTGGCACTTGGCTTCCTGGTGCAAGCGCCATTTCTCGGTTAGCGCGCTGGCCAACTGCAAGACTTCCACGGTCTCGAAAGGTTTCTTGAGAATGACCAGCCGGTCGGTGGCGCCCAACTTGTTCACCATTTCCTCCCAGGAATAGTCCGCGTAAGCGGTACAAATGACGATTTGAAGGTCCGGATCCACCTGCCAGATGCGGGCGGAAGTCTCGATGCCGTCCCAGCCGGGCGGCATGCGCACATCAACAAAAGCCAGGGCATAAGGGCGCCCGTTGCGCTGGGCAGCTTGGGCCAAAGCGAGTCCTTCCTCGCCCTGATAAGCCGAGTCCAGCTCGAAGGGCAGGCGTGGGGAGCGCGCCACCGGCACATCGAACAACACACTTTCGTCCTCCTCGAGGGCACCCGGCTCAAAGGGGGCCGAACAGAGGATTCTACGGAAGCCTTCGTGGATTGCGCTCGTATCGTCAATGATGAGAATTCGGGGATTTCTTTCCATAAGCTGGGGATTGAGCGGGCTCGATTGGTTGGGTGGCAGGGGAGTTCCAGGACAAAGAGGGCGCCCTGGCCCGGGCCGGCGCTCTGGGCGGTCAAAGCGCCGCCCAATTCCTGGGCCGCCAGAGCCCCGTTGTGCAAGCCGAAACCGTGGCCGTCCTTGCGCGTCGTAAAACCGAATTCGAAGATGCGAACCAGGTTCTCGGCGGGGATGCCGATGCCGTTGTCCTGGATCGAGATCCTGGCCCGCTCATCCGTGGCCTCGGTCCGCAGCACCAGGCGCTTTTCCGCGGGCCGGCCCTCATCCAGCGCATATTTGGCATTGCGGATCAGGTTGACCAGGATCTGCAGGACCTTGTGTTTCTCGGTCTGCACCGGCGGACAGGGAGCATACTGACGCACGACCTCGACCTGGTGGCGGTCCAGGGCGGCGGCGTTGATTTGCAGCGCGTCCTCGACGAGTTGTTCGAGCGAGGCCGGTTCCGGGATGGCGGCCATGCCGGCATAGTTCTGCTGCAGCGCCACAATCTGCTTGATGTGCTCGACGTGATCCTGCACGGAGCAGAGATCCTTGAGGATCTCCGTCTGCTCCTGCGCCAGACGAGTGGCCACCCCTGAGAGATAGCCGGGCAACCGTTGTCCCTTCGGATCGGAGGTCAAAAACCCGGCCACATCATCCCGGTGCGCGTTGAGCAGCGCGGCGGCTTTGGCGAGCCTGGGCACCCGGGAATTGCGGACTTTCTCCATGACCAGCGAACTGACGAGGTTAACGCTGTTGAGGACGTTGCCAACGTTATGCAAAATGCCGGTGGCGACCTCAGCCATGCCGGCCTGGCGGGAGGCCTCCAGCAGTTCGTGCTGCATCGCTGCCAACCTGGCTTCCGCCTCCTTCATTGCCGTAATGTCCTTGGAGATGCCAAAGGTACCGATGATTTCGTTGGCCGGATTGCGCAACGGCACCTTCGTCGTCAGCGCCCAAGCGATTCGTCCGTCCGGGAAGACCTCCCGCTCCACCTTGCCGATCAGTGGATGGCCGGTGCGAATCACGGTTTGCTCATCTTCGAAGGCCGGGCGCGCGTGGGCCTGGTCAAAGAAGTCAAAATCGGTTTTGCCGACGGCTTGCTCCGGGCTCGCCAAACCAAAGCGGGCGCTGTTGGCGCGGCTGCACTTGAGGAGCCGCGAGGCGAGGTCCTTGAAGTAAATGTAATCGGGCGAGTGGTCCAGCAGGGTTCGTAACAGATCGCGCTCGTAGGTCAACTGCGCCTCGGCGCGCTTGTTTTCAGTAATGTCACGCTCGATGGCCACGAAGTGGGTGACCCCGCCACCCGCCATGCGAATCGGAGTGATCGTCAAGTCCAGCACGAATTGCGTCCCGTCTTTGCGGCAGAAAGCGGCTTGACCCCGAAACACGTCGCCCCGCTCCAGGGTTTGCCGCAGCCGCCTCAGCATCTCCTCCTGGAAGAGCGGGCCTCGCAACGAGAGGACGGGTTTGCCCAGGACTTCCGCCGCCGTGCAGCCTCGAATGCGAGTAAAGGCGGGGTTGACAAAGACAATTCTCGATTTGTGCGGGTCCGCTGCTGCCTGCATGATCATGATGGACTCGGCGGCTTGCTCCACGGCCGAGCCGAGCAGCCGCCGATCCGCCTCTGCCCGCCGGCGCTGCGAAATATCGCGAACGACCCCTTGGATGAGCGTCTGGTCTTTGAGATCAATCCGTTGCAGCGAGACTTCCGCCTCAAACACAGTGCCGTCCTTGCGTTGGTGCAGGCACTCAAAGAACTGGCTGCCGGCAATGGAGACGGCACCGAGGCGCGCTCGCCAGCAGGTCAGGGAATCCTGGCCGTCGGCTTGCGTCGCCGGCCACAGCTCGGCGGGAGGCTTGCCCAGGATTTCCTCCTTGGTTGAGTAACCGAACAGCCTGACCGCCGCTTCATTGCAGTCCAGAAAACGTCCCGAGTCCGAGAGCATGAGCGCGTCGCGGGACAGCTCGAAAAGGGAGCGGAATCTTTGTTCGCTTTCGCGCACGGCCATCTCGGCGTTTTGGCGTTCAAGGATCTGGGTGGAGAGTTCGGCGGTACGTTCCCGGACTCGGGTCTCCAATTCGCTCTGGTTCTGGAGGAGCGCCTCCTGGGAGGCAGAGAGAGCATTGATCGCGGCCTGCAGGGCGCTGCGCCAATGGCGCAGATTATGGATGACCCGGGTCCACGTCCACACCGCCGCCGCCAGACCCGCCAGCGCTCCCGGGATAATCATCCGCACCACTGCCAAATAGGACTGGCGGTCCGCGTTGAGTTGGCCGGCCACCAAGGCCATGAACCGCGCCAGGCGCTCGCTATAGATCCGTTCCTGCTGCTCGTATTCCTTGCTCCCCAGCAGCGCCCGTGCCTCGCCGCGCCGGCCCTGGCGCGCCATCTCCAAAGCCCGGTGCTCCATTTCGATCGACTTGAGGTTGGCCGCATCCGTTTGGGCCATTTGCTCCGCAATCTCCGTGCCGGGGGCCATCCGCCTGGCTTCCCTGATGGCCAGGTCCAGCCCGGGTTCTAAACGGCGGTAACGCTCTTCCCACTGACTCTCCCCGGTGGCCGCGGCCTGGAGTGCCGACAGGTTCAGCACCTCGTTCAGATGCCGGATGGTGCCTGCCAACTGCTGAAGGCGCAGGTAGCGGTTCTGCGTGGCGATGTTCGACCGGTAGGCGTACCAGTTGCTGGCCACCAGGCCCAGGCAGAGACCGGCGGTGAGAACCAACGCCGCGGCCAGTGAGAAGGCGGGGAAGCTCACCGTCGCGCCGGAGTTCCTATTCCGCAGCGTGTTCATTTGCGGCTTGGGCAACGGGTCTCATTGGTTGCCAGACTCGGGGGTCGCGTTTTGATCCAGGCAGCTCCGAACGGTTTCCAGGATGGTGCGAGAGGGGCAGGGTTTCCGCAGAAAACGAGCGTTCAGCCTGGAAATAAAATCGCGTTTGCCGCTGGCGATGTCGGAACTGTAACCGCTCAGGAAAACGACCTTCAGCTCCGGCCTTTGTGCGCGCAACTGCTCGGCCAAATCCAAACCGGTTACCCCTTCGGGCATCACAATGTCCGTGAGCAGCAAAGCGATATTCTCGCGGTGCCGGCCCCAAACCTCCAGCGCCTCCCGCGCGCACGTGGCCTCATGCACCCTGTAATTGAACGTCTCGAGGACGCGCCGCGTGATCATCCTCACCGCGTACTCGTCTTCGACCAGCAGGATGGTTTCCTTGCCGCCGCGCAACTCCGCCTCAGTTTGCAGCCCGGCCGCCCTCTTCGCCGGTGGCGGGACGGCGGGCAAAAAGACTTTGAAAGTCGTGCCCTCCCCAACCCGGCTGGCCACCTCGATGCGCCCTTGGTGTTGCTGCACAATGCCATACACCGTGGCCAGCCCCAAACCGGTGCCCTTGCCCGGTTGCTTGGTGGTAAAGAAAGGCTCAAAGATGCGCGGCAGATGTTCCGGCGCAATACCGGTGCCAGTGTCGCTCACGCTCAAACAGATGAATTCACCGGCCGGCGCCTCGGGATTTGCCGGCGCGGGTGCTGCGCCGGGGTTGAGCTTTTCCGTCGCGATCTGCAGATGCCCGCCCTGCGGCATGGCATCCCGCGCGTTGACGACGAGGTTGAGCAACACCTGCTCCAACATCGCCGGATCGGCCCGGACGAATGGCAACTGGTCCGCGTAAAGATATTCGAGGCGGATATCCTCGCGAATGGTGCGTCCGAGCATCTTGGCGAGGTTGCGAATCAAATCGTTTAGCGCCACCGGTTGGAGGTGCGCGACCTGTTTGCGGCTGAAAACCAGTAATTGGCGGGTCAAGTTGGCGGCCCTCTCCGAGGCGCCGACGATCAGCTTCAGACATTCGTTAACTTCGGCGCTGAGTTGGTCGGCATCCATCAGCAGCAAGTCGGCACTGCCCCGGATCACCGCCATCAGGTTGTTGAAATCGTGAGCGACGCCGCCGGCGAGTTGGCCGACGGCCTCCATCTTCTGCGCCTGGCGAAGTTGCGCCTCAAGTTCCTTGCGCTCGGTGGTGTCACGGACTACCGCCAGGAAGCGCCCCTGGCCGCCGATCTGAGAGCTGCGCAGGGATACCTCCGTCCAGAAACGGCCGCCATTCTTCTTGCGCGCCAGCCATTCGAAAACCTGGGGCCTTGCTCGAGGGCCATGCGAATGCGGCGTTGGGCTTCCTGCCGGGTGTAGGGCGGTTCATTGGCGCTCAAATCCCCAATGTTGCGCGCCAGGATCTCCCCCCTCGACTCGTAACCATAGAGGCACAACGTCGAGTGGTTGACCTCCAAAAGGCGCCCCGTGGCGGCATCGCCCAGGAAAACGGCCTCGTTCGTGGCGTTGAAAAACTCCCGGTAGTTCCGCTCGCTGCGTTGGAGCTCCTCATTCTGCATCTCAAGCTCGATCTGGTGGACCTCGAGTTCACGCTGCAGGCGCCGCAGATCGGCCTCGGTCTGAGGCCGGTCGTTGGCGGCCCTCTGTTTCAGCCGCGCCTCGGCCGCGTTGCGCAGCGCGGCGGGATCCTTGGAGGGTTGAGGTTTCATTGGCCTGGTCTCTCTCCCATGCCGGCCAGTTGCGCGCGCAACCCGGTCAGTTTCTGAATAGTCATCTCCTTGATGGCGTTGCTCAGCGCCCTCATGTCCGCCTGCGCGTGGACGGTGGGCAGGTGAATCCGGCTCCTCTCCTCGGCCTGGGGAGAGGGCTGTCCCTCAGAGGTCGGCAATGGCGTCCTCGCCGGTGCGATCATGGCGTGCAATCCCTACTGGCTCCAGGA
The DNA here is from genome assembly GCA_963713735.1 of uncultured bacterium. Taxonomy (GTDB): domain Bacteria; phylum Verrucomicrobiota; class Verrucomicrobiia; order Limisphaerales; family UBA8199; genus CAVQND01. Next base: position 254,171 of record CAVQND010000001.1, on the reverse strand, counting down.
TGTCTAAGGTTGGGGAAGACGGAAGCCTAAACGACCTTCCTTTTGGCGAGCACCGCCCGTTTGGCGCGGATTCGCCCCGGCCGCCCATTCCCGTTCGCGGCCCGGTTCCGGGCCGCTACTGGCGCATTCCCCTGCCTGACACCCTCTGGCATGATTCAGGCCAACAACTAGTACAGCCCGGCGTAAGTTCGTGAGGAGGTTGGCGCGTCAAGACGAGGAATTGGGAGCCGTGGCTGGCAATGGAGGTCGTTTGGAGAGGTCATTCCCACCGGAAGGCTTGAGGGCCCCGGAAAGCGTCACGCTCAAAGGTGGACCTTGGGCGCGAGTCCGTTTTTGGAGCCGCTGGTGCGTGGGGATGGCGGTTTTGTCAGCCAGAGGCAATGCCCTGGAGAGGCTTGCCCTGATAGGTCCATTTGAAGGGCTTGGCCATGGTGCGGTTGAAGTAATCCACAAAGGCCTCCAGTTTTTGTTGGAGATTGGCCAAGGAGGCGAAGTTGCCGCGGCGAATCACCTTGCGCACCAGGATGCCAAACCAGATTTCGATTTGGTTCATCCAAGAGGCGTGTTTCGGGGTGTAACAAAACCGAATCCGATGGGTGGGATCACTCAGGAAGCCGGCGCGGCTTTCTTGACTCTGGAGGACCCCTTGCTCGCCCTTGACGCCCAAGGTGCTCTCGGCTATGGCCGCGTCGCGCGCCACATACCGCGCCAGGCTTTCGGATTGGTGGGTGTTCAGGTTGTCCAGGACAAAGGTAAAGCCAACCGCTTGGGGATGGGCCTGCACCAGGCCGTTGATTAAGTCCAGAAAGTCGGCTTCGTTGCGCGTGGGCCGACAGTAGGCTTGCACTTGGCCGCCAGCCACATCCAAACCCGCCAGCAGCGAGAGGGTGCCATGGTGCTTCATACTCAAACTCGCGCCGCACCGGTTGACCGGGTTTCATGGGCTGGTCCGGAGCGATGCGCGCCAGGGCCTGGATGCCGGTCATCTCATCCACCGAGAAGGTCAATTCACCCCGTGCGGCGGCTTGCTGGGCTTGCTGATAGCGGGCGCACACGACCCTGATTTTCTCCTCCTTTTGCGGATCGGGCTTGGCGTTGAGCCAGTAACGGCTGCGGTGAGGCTGCAAGTCCAGGGCGGCGAGCATGCGGTTGACCTGCCGCTCGGAGATGCTGGAAACGATTCCTTGCTGGACCACTTGGTCCTTCAACTCACGGGCAGTCCAGTTAGTGATCGGTTGTCCATGGCCTGGGGCTTTTCGCAGGCGATGGCGACGAGGGCACAGGTTTGTTGGGCGGTGAAGGTGTCGGGACGGCCCGAGCGCGGGGCATCGGCCAGGAGGGGCAGCTTGGAGGGCGGGGGTCAACCGCCGGAGGTTGCGCACCGGAGTTTTCGGTGGCCGGGCTCTCCAAGGGTTTGGGGGTGTATTGCCGGATCCACTTACGCACGGTGTTGGCACACACCTGGAGCCTGGTGGCGATGGCGGGGATGCTGGTGTTTTGGGCGGCCAAAAGGATGATGCGGGCGCGTTCGACGGCACGTCGGGGAGCGGCCAGCCGCCGGCTTAAGCTTTCCAGTTCGGCTTTCTCCTGGCAGGAGAGGGCCAAGGCTGTGTTCAACAGGGCGCGCGTAAATGGGGTTGGCTGGCGCTCACGGTGGTGGCACCGGTTTGTGAGGCGGGCGGCGGTCGGCTACGGCCAGCACGGCAGCCTCCCAAGGCCAGAGCAGGGGGTGCAGCCGGTTGGTTTTCATGAGGGGCGTTTCAAGAGGTCGAAGGTGTTGGGGGCCGTGCGGGTGAAGGCATTTTGGTCCAGGACCTTTTTGGTCAGGGCGCTGACCAGGGATTCCCGGTGGAGTGGGCGCTGATAGTCTTTTTTGGCGCGCTGGATGATGTCGTTGATATGGAGGGGCCCCTTGGCCGTCAGCAGTATGTCATATACTACATCCATATTAGACTTACGTTTCGGCTCCGCCGACGGAGCGGTTTTGCGGTGCTCCGAGCGGCGGAGGGCGCGCAAGGCGCGGAGTTGAGCCAGGGCCGTGTTTTCCAGGACTTCGATGAGGTCGTCTTTATTGAGTGGGTTCATGGGGCGAGGAAAAAGTTTGTCATATGGCCCAATGTGTGGTATAGGTAAGTATATGTCAACAAAATAATCTACCTATAGCGACAAAAAACTCCTTGCCTCCCATCGGCGAGAGGTGGTCGGGGAATCAGTGCCCTGCAGTAAACCAAGCGAAATGCAGGAGCGGGCTGAAAGAGAGGACTTCGCTCAACTGGCTACTTCACCGACTTTGATACTCACGAATTTGCGCCGCGATGTACTAGACTAAACAGATCCCGAGAAGTTGTCAAGAAAGTTTTTTTCCGCTTTTCTTGCCAACGGGCGCATCTTGCCAGCACCACCGTAGCGCAGACTTCCAGTCTGCTGTATCGCGGATTTCAAATCCGCAGATGCGGCCAAGCAGCTACAGCCTGCCGACTTGGAAGTCGGCGATACAGCAGGTTTGGAAACCTGCGCTACCAACGCGAGCATCCTGGCGACTAGTCGTACTGGCAAGATGTGATCGGCGCGGCGTCAATCGCCGCTGCGCCAACACCCGCCCCACTTGTCCGAATGTGAAAGGTTACGGTTTAGCCCCATCCCTGTCGGTTCCGAAAAGGGGCGGGTGTTGCGGCGTGTGCTGGCGTCCGCGTATGCCAGACCCGTGCCCCAGCCGAGGGCGCGGCGGCAAGCGGCGATGGTGGTTCCGGTGGTGATGACGTTATCCACGAAATAGAGCGGCCAGGGCTGCATGGGACCGGCGTTGCGAGTGACGGCGTGTTGTTCGGGGTGAGCCCGGGCAGGCCGCGCAAGCGGCGGTTGCAGGAGCTTTCAACTCGGTGGGCGCGGACAACAGCGCATTTGACGTGAGCGCCCGGAACAAGCTCGGCGATAGCTCGGGCGAGTATGAGATTGGCGGTTAGACTGGTATTGCTGGCCGGGACTGGAACCAGCCAGCAAGGGCCATTGATGAGGGCGGCCATGGCGGGGGCGGCAATCCGGATTGCTTCCTCGGTTGGCACTTTCAATTCCTGGGCGATGCGGCGGGTTTGGCATTTGTCGGTGTTTGGGGTGCGGTAATCAAACGGCACGTACTTGGCAACATAAAGCGACGCGTTCATGGCGTGCACGCGATGCGGATTGAGGGGCCATAGCTGGCTGCCAGACGCTGCGCCAGCGCTGCAGATTGCGGGTGTCATGCGGCCAGTTTGGGGCGCGCCTGGAATACCGGATAGTCGGGGGAATGGCGGAATCGCGTGTCGGTTTCAACGGGACTTGCGTGTAGGTGTTTTTGCTGACAGGACGACGCGCGGAGAGGCTGCGTAGCGCAGGTCCGGCGGCGCAACGCGGCGTAGCGCAGACTTCCAGTCTGCTGTATCGCGGATTTCCAATCCGCAGGCGTGCGTCCATTCCGGCGGCCTGGGTGGTTCCGCCGCCCTGCCGGCTGGAAGCCGGCGATACAGCAGGTTGGAAACCTGCGCTACGGGAACGGCGCAGGTCCGGCGGCGCAACGCGGTGTAGCGCAGACTTCCAGTCTGCTGTATCGCGGATTTCCAATCCGCAGGCGTGCGTCCATTCCGGCGGCCTGGGTGGTTCCGCCGCCCTGCCGGCTGGAAGCCGGCGATACAGCAGGTTGGAAACCTGTGCTACGGGAACGGCGCAGGTCCGCCTGCGCAACGCGGCGTAGCGCAGACTTCCAGTCTGCTGTATCGCGGATTTCCAATCCGCAGGCGTGCGTCCATTCCGGCGGCCTGGGTGGTTCCGCCGCCCTGCCGGCTGGAAGCCGGCGATACAGCAGGTTGGAAACCTGCGCTACGGGAACGGCGCAGGTCCGGCGGCGCAACGGGGCGTAGCGCAGACTTCCAGTCTGCTGTATCGCGGATTTCCAATCCGCAGGCGTGCGTCCATTCTGGCGGCCTGGGTGGTTCCGCCGCCCTGCCGGCTGGAAGCCGGCGATACAGCAGGTTGGAAACCTGTGCTACGGGAACGGCGCAGGTCCGCCTGCGCAACGCGGCGTAGCGCAGACTTCCAGTCTGCTGTATCGCGGATTTCCAATCCGCAGGCGTGCGTCCATTCCGGCGGCCTGGGTGGTTCCGCCGCCCTGCCGGCTGGAAGCCGGCGATACAGCAGGTTGGAAACCTGCGCTACGGGAACGGCGCAGGTCCGCCTGCGCAACGGGGCGTAGCGCAGACTTCCAGTCTGCTGTATCGCGGATTTCCAATCCGCAGGCGTGCGTCCATTCCGGCGGCCTGGGTGGTTCCGCCGCCCTGCCGGCTGGAAGCCGGCGATACAGCAGGTTGGAAACCTGCGCTACGGGAACGGCGCAGGTCCGGCGGCGCAACGCGCCGTAGCGCAGACTTCCAGTCTGCTGTATCGCGGATTTCCAATCCGCAGGCGTGCGTCCATTCCGGCGGCCTGGGTGGTTCCGCCGCCCTGCCGGCTGGAAGCCGGCGATACAGCAGGTTGGAAACCTGCGCTACGGGAATGAGGATCGGTTGCAGCAATCTTGCGCGTGGAGCGTCAGACGCGTAGCCTGCGCGCATGTCTCCGGACTCGGAAAGGCCAGGACTGGACCGCATGCATCATGAGCTGCGAGCGAGGGGTGTCCCGAATGGCTCCGCCAATCCCTTGCGCAGCGGCATTCACTCGCGCGGCTATCTTCCCCATGTCAAACGCGAGGGGGCGGAGTATTTCGTCACCTTCCGCCTCGCCGACTCCTTGCCCAAGGACGTACTGCTGCGTTACGAGGGCGAACGCGCGCAACGCCTGAGGGCCTTTCAGGAAGCCAAACGCTTAGGCCGCCCAACGGCTGAGATGGAGGAGATCATCAACCGCGATTTTCTCAGGAAGGTGGAGCGTTGCCTCGACCGGGGCGCCGGCGCCTGTCACCTGCGCCAGCCCGCCATAGCCCGCCTCGTGGCGGGCGCGTTGGAGTTCTTCCACCAGGAGCGCTACCTGCTCCGGGAGTGGGTTGTGATGCCCAACCACGTGCACGTCCTGTTCTGGCCGATGCCGAATTATCTGGTTGGCGAGGTGGTGAAGAGCTGGAAGCAGTTCACGTCATTGCGGGCGAAGCGCCTGCTCGGCCTGCCTGAAGGACGCTTCTGGCAACCGGAGCCGTTTGACCACTGGGTTCGCAATGACGAGGAGCGAGCCCGAATCGCGCGATACATCCGACACAATCCGGTGACCGCCCGCTTGTGCGTTCGCCCCGAGGACTGGCGCTGGAGCAGCGCATGGCGCGAAGACAGCCCCGCAAAGGCGAATGCCTTGTAGCGCAAACTTCTCCCGATCCGTCGCGATATTGCCGGCTTCCAGCTGGCAGGCTGTGCGATGAGTCTTGGTACTCGGGGCGGGGGGACGGCTGGCGGATTGGAAATCCGCGATACAGCAGGTTGGAAACCTGCGCTACGCCTTCCGGTTCAGGCCCGGCGGCGGCGCGACGCGCCGTAGCGCAGACTTCCAGTCTGCTGTATCGCCGGCTTCCAGCCGGCAGGCCGTGCGATGGGTCTTGGTACTCGGGGCGGGGGGGACGGCTGGCGGACTGGAAATCCGCGATACAGCAGGTTGGAAACCTGCGCTACGCCTTCCGGTTCAGGCCCGGCGGCGGCGCGACGCGCCGTAGCGCAGACTTCCAGTCTGCTGTATCGCCGGCTTCCAGCCGGCAGGCCGTGCGATGGGTCTTGGTACTCGGGGCGGGGGGGACGGCTGGCGGATTGGAAATCCGCGATACAGCAGGTTGGAAACCTGCGCTACGCCTTCCGGTTCAGGCCCGGCGGCGGCGCGACGCGCCGTAGCGCAGACTTCCAGTCTGCTGTATCGCCGGCTTCCAGCTGGCAGGCTGTGCGATGAGTCTTGGTACTCGGGGCGGGGGGGGACGGCTGGCGGACTGGAAATCCGCGATACAGCAGGTTGGAAACCTGCGCTACGCCTTCCGGTTCAGGCCCGGCGGCGGCGCGACGCGCTGTAGCGCAGACTTCCAGTCTGCTGTATCGCCGGCTTCCAGCCGGCAGGCCGTGCGATGGGTCTTGGTACTCGGGGCGGGGGGGACGGCTGGCGGACTGGAAATCCGCGATACAGCAGGTTGGAAACCTGCGCTACGCCTTCCGGTTCAGGCCCGGCGGCGGCGCGACGCGCCGTAGCGCAGACTTCCAGTCTGCTGTATCGCCGGCTTCCAGCCGGCAGGCCGTGCGATGGGTCTTGGTACCTGGGGCGGGGGAGGGCGGCTGGCGGATTGGAAATCCGTGATTGGCTCGCTCGCTCCCGCTCGCTCGGCCCTGCGGGCCTTGCCCTCGCTCCGCTCGGGCAATCCCTTTCACCGCCTGCCAGGCGGCTCAAGTCAGCAGGTTGGAAACCTGCGCTACGCCTTCCGGTTCAGGCCCGCGTGCCTGCTCCTAATCCACCAGCCCTTGCTTGAGGGCGTAACGGGCGATTTCCACGGTCGTTTTCAAACCGGTCTTGGCTGAAATGCGGGCGCGGTAGGCCGCCACGGTCTTTTCGCTCAGGGCCAGTTCTTCGGCGGTCTCTTTCATTGATTTGCCGACTGCGATCAGGCGGAGGACCTGCAGTTCGCGGTGCGACAACGCTTCGTGGGGAGCTTGTTCGCCGGCAGCGCCGAGGCTCGAGGCCAGCCGTTCGGCCAGCGAGGCGGTGACATATTTGCCACCCGCCAGGACGCGCTTGACGGCGATGATCAGCTCATCGGAGGCGCTTTGCTTGGTGACGTAGCCGGAGGCCCCCAGCTTGAAGGCGCGCAGGGCAAACTGCTCCTCCGGATAAGTCGTCAGCACCAGCACGGGCGCTTTGGGCCGGAGCCGCCTGGCTTCCTCGAGCACTTCCAGGCCGCTTCGACCGGGCAGGTTGATGTCGAGCAGGACCAAATCCCATTCCCTCTGGATGAGAAGATCGATCGCCTGCCCGGCATCCTTCGCCTCACCCACCGCCAGGGCGCCAAGGCGGTCCGCCAGGATGTCGCGCACACCGCGCCGCAGAAGCTCGTGATCGTCGGTAATCAACACTCGGGTCATACGCTGTGTTCGCTGGCGGGAATGTTCGGTATCCGCACTGTGACCACCGTGCCGCCGCCGGGCCGCGGCCCAAACGTCACGTCGCCGCCCAGCAAGCGGGCGCGCTCCTGCATGCCCAGCAGCCCAAGCGAGGTCAGGCGTGCCAACTCAACCCCGGCCATGCCCTGGCCATCGTCCCGGATTTCCAAGCGGCAGCCATCCGTCTCCAACCGCAGCTCTACTTCGACGGCCTTCGCCCTGGCGTGGCGGGTCACATTGGTTAGCGCTTCCTGGAAAATGCGAAAGAAGGCGGTGGCAGCTTCAGACCTCAACGGTATCGTGTCGCCTGGCATAACGAGCCGGCAGGGGATGCCAGTGCGTTGTTCAAACCGGGCAGCCTCATATTGGAGCGCCGTCGGGAGACCCAGCTTGTCCAGGATGCCCGGGCGCAAATCCGCCGCGATGCGTTGCACGGTTTTGACGGTCGCATCGGCCAACTCGGCGGTGGCCACCAGTTTGTCCAGAATTGGATTCACGCGGCGGTCGTTGCCGAATTCGTCCAGGTGACGCTCCATCCAGCGCAAATCCATCTTGATGCCGGTGAGCATCTGGCCCAGCTCGTCGTGGATTTCACGCGAGATGCGGGTGCGCTCCTCCTCGCGCAGCTTCTCGAGGCGGCGGGACAAGGCGCGCAGTTGCGCCCTGTGAATCCGCGCTTGCTCCTCGTTGCGCTTGCGCTCGGTGATGTCGCGAACGTTGCACTGGACCACCTTGCGGTGGTTCCCCTGATGGACGGTGCTGACGAACTCCACCTCGATGCGCCGCCCGTCGGCGGCTTCCAAGGGCCGGTTGTCGTAGCGGATGTATGCCTCCTGCCGGAATAGCTCAAAGCTGGCCCGGTCGGCCACGATCTCCTTGAAGAATCCGAGTTCCCAGATCTGCTTTCCGAGGAAGGCCTCGCGCGAAAGACCCAACAACTGCGCCAGAAACGGATTTACATCCACGACGGTCCCCGTCTCACTGTCGAGGATTAACACCCCGTCCTTGGCCGCCTCAAAAAGCCGGCGGTAGCGAACCTCCGAGGCGCGCAACGCTTCCTGCGCCCGCTTGCGTTTGGTGATCTCGCTCATCGCGGTCACGACTAACTTGCAAGCGATCACCAGCAGGAGCGCGTAAGCCAGCAACCGGAGGCCGTGCCAGACCCACCAGTCGGCCGCCCAGACGTGGGAGAACCCCAAGCAACAACCCGCCGGGCCAAAGAGCAGTGTCTGGCCGGCGAACGCCAAGTCCTCCATCTTCCATTGGCGCAGGTAACGCCGGGAAAAAAACAGCGCCGCCGCCAGGAAACCCACCGCGCCCAGGGCATTGGCGGCCTCCGCCGCGGAACTGTAGTTTCCTCCAACCCAGGGGAACAACCCGGCGGCCAATAGCACCGCAATCATCTTGGATTTTGCCGAAGGTTCCTTCATCCCAGTATCGTTAGCGATTTTCATCCACGGGCGAGTTGTCCGCGATGAGCGCACCAATGAACCTGTGCGTGCCGGCGGTCTTCGCCGGTTCCCCGTTCATGGCCGGCTCTTTACCAAGCGGGTCAAGTATCCAGGACGCGCGAGGGAAGGGTAAGCGCAGAGATTCCCTAAAAGGGCACGGAAAGTTCCGTAGGGAGAACACCCTAATGGGTGACGGGTGACGGGTGACGCGGGGCCCCGTCACTCGTCGCTCATCGCTCGTTTTCGTTCAATGGAGTTCAGCGTTTTGGTTGGCCCGCCGATGATGTGATTGAGGGTAGCAGCTCGCCAGTGCCACCAGTCGCCAGGATGCTCGCGTTGGTAGCGCAGGTTTCCAAACCTGCTGTATCGCCGACTTCCAAGTCGGCAGGCTGTAACTGCTTGGCCGCATCTGCGGATTGGAAATCCGCGATACAGCAGACTGGAAGTCTGCGCTACGGTTGTACTGGCAAGATGCGCCCCTGTCCCCGGGGAACAATAGCACGCAGCGTGGTGCCTTGCCCGCCGGACTCGATCTCCAGCCGTCCGCCGAGCAGCCGCAACCGCTCCCGCATCCCCGCAATGCCGACGCCCAACGAACTATTCTCCGCCTGGATGGCCTGGAGTGTTTCGGCGGACATGCCGCGGCCCTGGTCGCTCACCTCCAGCGTCACCTGTTCCGCGTCGCAGGCGAGGCGGATGCGCGCGCTCGGGGCGCCGGCGTGCCGGTAGATGTTGCTGAGGCTTTCCTGCACCACCCGGAACAGCACGATCTCAACCTCGCCGGCCAACCGCTTGAGAGCGGATGGCGCGTCGAAAGTGACGCGCGTGCCGCTGCGTTTGGTGAAACCCTCGACGTAGTTCCTGATCGCGGCAGCCAGCCCCAGTTCATCCAGCAAGGGCGGATGCAGCAAGTGGGAGAGCGTCCGGGTTTCCTGCGCGCATTGCTCGATTAGCGCGAGGCAGTCGGCGAACCTGCTGTCCGCCTTGCCCCCGGGGGCGTTAGGGGCGTCCTGGAGCGAGCCGACGGACATGCTCAACGCGGCGAGCTTCTGGCCGAGGGAATCGTGCAAATCGCGGGCGATGCGCCGGCGCTCCTCGTCCTCGGCCCGGCTCCGCCCATTCGCGTCAGGCTAAGGTTTGGCGCGCAGTTGACGCGGCGGCCTTTTCTGTGTCCGACACAGGAGCAGCACGTTTTTGTCTTCGATTAGCCACTTCATTTCTTCCCCTTTTTTGATCTCCAGCGCCTCCGCCAGGACCACCGGCAAGTTCAGATAGTAGGAGCGATTGGTTGGCCGCTCCACCTTTTGCACTTTGATGAGGTAACCCGTCGTTTTTTCTGTCGCCTTTTGTCGCTTTGGCATATAGTATTAATACTATATAAAACCACGCATGTCATCTCCTAACCCTTCCGCGCAAAACAATTCCGGTTTGCCCGCCTCCCTCCACCAACAGCTCCCGGCCTGCCTCCCCAAACTCGACGCCATCGACGCCGAGGGTATCGCCCGAGCCTCAGGCTTTCTGCAGCGCAGCCCACGTAAAATCCCCATGCTCAAATTTGCCAAGGGCCTCCTGGCCCTCGCTCCCGAAACCGACCTCGCCTTGGAGCATACCGCCGCAGTCATCGGCTTGGCCGCCGACACCACCTACACTAAACAGTCTTTGAGTGAACGGCTCTCCGGTGGCCTCAAAGGCTTTCTGGCTGGGGTCGTCACGGCCCTCTTCAGCCAGATTGCTCGTGGCGTTCCGACCTGCCAAGCCCTTGAACGCTTTGCTCACGTCTGGGTCCATGACAGCACCTCCCAAACGCTGCCCAAGCACTTGGCTGAACTCTTCCCCGGGGCCGGCAACCAACATGGGCAAGACTACGCCACCCTCAAAATCCAATGGATCTGCGACATCAAAAACGGCGTGGTCGGGCACGTCTCCCTTTCGGGCTATACTCGCAATGACCAGGCCGCCGCCCCGGACATCCTGGAAGTCGCCCGCCCCGGCGATCTGGTCCTGCGGGATTCTGGGTTACTTCACCACGGCAGTCCTGGCCCAGTTTGTCAGTGCGGGCATTCTCCTTCCTCAGCCGCTACCGCCACGGCGTCAATCCCTACGACCCCAAGACGGGCCAACCGCTGAATTTAAAGGCCCTCCTGAAGAACTCTGGCTCCTTGGATATGGACGTGCTCCTGGTCGTAAGTCATTGATTCCCAAGGGGCGCCACCTGCGTTTTGGCCGGCTTTTTCAATTTCTTCACACCTTCTCCGGGTTGGCCCGAGCCGCCGCTCCTGGCTGGAGGTGGTGGTACCGACAAGATGCGCCCGTCATCCTGTCATCCTGCGGGTTTCTGCGCTTGTGGTTCGGCACCGACGCTGGGCCGGACGACGGCCAGGCGGCCTGCCGTCCCCGCCAAATTGCCGGCGCTAAGGCGGCGCCAGTCGGTAGAACATCGTGCGTGGCGGGGCCGGAATGGCGACCTGGTCCCGCAAGGTCGAGTAGTCCAGCGTCGGTGCGCCGGGCACCTCCGTCCAGTTTGTCGTTGCCAGGTCAGGACTCTGCTGTCAGGCGAGATTCACCGAAGGGATGGTCCAGGAGAGGACCGTGCTGCCGCCTGAGCGGGCAATGGCCAGCACCGGCGTTGGCGTGAATTGCAAGGTGAAAATGCCGCCCTGCCGCGGGGGCAAATAAGACGTGCCACCGCTCGCCGCGGCCATCAATTTGCAGCCATCGGCCGAGGAGGCAACCGAGGACCAATGTCCGTCGGGCATGCCCGCCGCCTTCCACGTCGCCCCGGCGTCGCCCGAAAAATAAACCAGGCCATAATCAGTCCCGGCCACGATTGTGCTCCCGTCGGCCGAGCAGGCGATACAGGACCAATTCGTGTTGGGTGCGGCCGTTGCGGTCCAGCTCTGGGCGGGCGACGGACTGACCGCGGCGAGGCCGCCAGAGGCCACCGCGGCGATCGACAGATGGTTCATACCAAGAAGTTTTCAGAGGTTGATCCCATAATTGAATCCCGTTGGACCCATAGCACACAATAGCAGGGCGGTGTCAATAGTTATTTTTCTGCTCCCGTCATCCGGGGCGCATCCGGACACTGCCCCCAAATCGGAATCTGCCCGCGCGGAGCGCGGCACTCTCCTGCCCCAGAGGGGCAGCGGATAATAGCCCAGCCAAGGCCCGCCGGAGCGCAGCGCAGGCGGGGCCGCCGCCCTGGGTAAAGGCCATCGCTCCGCTTGGCCTGGGCTATTATCCTATCGTCCCTACGGGACATCGGTTTGGCTCGCTCCGCTCGCGTAGTGGCCGGATGGATAAAGGTCGAAGTCCGAGAGAAATGCGAAGTTCGAAGGAGCCCTGGTTTTGCAGGGTGCTGCCTTCGCTGCCGCGGTCACGATTCGGATTTCGGATTTCCGATTTGGGGAGGGCCGGAGGAAATCGAGCTTCGCCCTTTCCACAGGAAATAAGCGGGCACGCCGGCCAGGACGATGAGCAGCCCCGGCCAGGAGGTCTGGGTCTTGTAGAGGAGCAGCACCGCCAGGATAGCGCTGGCGGCCCCGATGTAGAGCGCAGGCACCAGGGGGTAGCCCAATGCGCGATAGGGCCGCTCCGCATCCGGGCGTTTGCGGCGCAGGACGAAGAGCCCGGCAATGGTCAGCACATAGAAGATGAGGACGGCAAAGATGACGTAATCCAGGAGAGTGCTGTAGAGGTTGCCGTATTGTTCGAGCCCGGCGGCATCCAGGAGGCGGGCGCGGGTCAGCGGGTCCCGCAAGCGCGTGCGGGGCAGGATGAGCACGGCGGTCCACACGCATTGCAAGGCCAGCCCGGCGGCCGGCACGCGGCGGCGGTTGAGCCTGCCGGCGGCGCGGAAAAACAGGCCGTCGCGCGCCATGGCGTAATAAACCCGCGCCCCGGCCAGGATCAGCCCGTTGTTGCAGCCGAAGGTCGAAACCATAATCGCCACCGCCATGATGACGGGCCCTGCGCCGCTAAACACGACCTCGATGGCGGCCGTCGCCACGCGGTCGTCAGGGGCGTGCTGGATTTTCCCGAGGGGCAACAGGCACAGGTAAGCGACATTGGCCAGGACGTAGAGCGCGGTCACCAGGGCCGTGCCGATGGCCAGGGATAAAGGGAGATTGCGCCGCGGATTCTTCACTTCCCCGGCGGTGAAGGTGATGTTGTTCCAGGCGTCCGAGGAAAAGAGCGTCCCCACCTGCGCCGCGCAAAATACCACGAACAGGCCCAAAGCCCCCGAGGTAGCCGCCACGGCGGGCATAAACGAGAAATCGGGCTGGATGACCGATACGCCGCGCGGGGTCCAGAGGTCGCTAAAGTTGGCCCTGATGGCCTCGGCGTTGCGCCCGATGACCAGGCCAATGACGATGAGCGCCAGCAGCGAAAGGGCCTTGGCGGAAGTGAAGACGTTCTGGATGACCTTGGCGACTTGCAGCCCGCGCGTGTTGATGAGCGTGAGCAACACCACCACCAGGATCGCCGCCAATTGCTGATAGGAGAGGCTGACCGCGTAGTTGGCCGAGAGATTGATAGGCGGGATGAGCCAGGCAGAGGGCGAAACGGCGGGCGCCAGCACGCCCAGGTAACGGGCGAACGCAACCGCCACGGCCGCAATGGTACCCGTCTGAATCACCAGGAAGAGCGTCCAGCCGTAGAGAAAACCCCAGAGCGGGCTGTAGGCCTCCCGGAGATAAACATATTGGCCGCCCGCGCGGGGCATCATGGCCGCCAATTCCCCGTAGCTCAGCGCGGCGCTCAGGGTGAGCAGGCCCGTCCCCACCCAGGCCGCCAGCAGCCACCCCGCCGAGCCCACCTGCCGCGCGATGTCGGCCGAGACGATGAAGATCCCGGAACCGATCATCGAGCCGGCTACCAGCATCGTCGCGTCCGCCAGGCCCAGGCCCTGGACGAACTCTGCCTCGGCAGATGCGGCTCTTGAGGCCCTCACTCGACTACCAGGGAGAACTGCGCCGGCCCTCCCTCGGCCGTAAGGCAGCCGCGCAGGTAGCCCACGATCTGCTCCTCGAGGCTCTGGCAGCGGAGCGTCCAGCGGCGCGCCCCGGCAAGCTGCATCACGCATGAGCGCAGGCCCCGAAAGCGCAACACCCGCGGCGCCTGCTCCATCTTGTGCCGCAACTCCGCTCGCAACCGCGGAAAGAAGAACAACTCGCACCCCTCTCCCGATTCGCGCGCCAGCCGGCACAGATCCGATTCCACCACCCCTGCCGCCGAGAGTCTCCCCGTCGCCGCCGGCCTGAATCCCCGAAGCACCTTCTCAAGCGCGCCCGCAAACTCCCCCACCGTCACCGCCTGGCGACCCAGATCCTCCTTGAAGTAATGAAACACCGCGTTGGCGGCGTGGTGGACAAACTCCGGGTCAAACCACGCCGCGGTGTCTCCCATCAGCTCTATCGAAATCATCTCCGCTGACAGCGGCACGCTCTCTCCGCTGGCCAACTGGAACAATAGACAATCCGAGGCAAGTGCGATCATGGTTTTCCCTCCAGTTTCCTGACTTCTTGAACGAAATCCGTGGCCTCCTGAAAACGCCGATAAACGCTGGCAAAGCGCACGTAAGCCACCTCGTCAATCTCCCGCAACCCCTCCATCACCTCCCGTCCAGCTCTTCGGCCGGCAACTCGCGCTCGTATTGATCGGTCACTTTATTGACAATCTTCTCGACCAAATCCTCGATCACCTTCTGGCTGATCGGGCGCTTCTGGCACGCCTTCTTTATGCCCGCCAGCAGTTTCTCCTTCGAGAATTCCTCCCGGCGTCCGTCGCGTTTGAGCACCACCAACCCCACCCGCTCGATTTCTTCGTAGGTCGTGAACCGATACCCGCAGGCGATGCATTCCCGCCGCCGACGGATGGTGGCCCCTTCGCGTGAGGCGCGCGAATCCACCACTTTATCGTCCTGGCAGCCGCATTTGGGGCACCGCATAAAAAGCAAAAAACCATCTACCGCTAATAGTAGCTGCCATCAGCGTACCACCCCACGCCTTGGGGTGTCAAGCAGATCCATTAAAAAATCTGCAACTCAGACAGTGGGGGAAGGAACTGGGGGGCCGAGTGCGGGGGAGGGATTTCCAGCAGGGGGACCTGGGGACGTGAGGCGGGGGACGCTGTGGGGCGGGTCGGGCGGGAGGCGGCGGTCTGGCAGTCGGGCGATGAAGGCCAACCTGCCAGCCCGCACAGCTTGAGCCAGCAGCGCTGCCCTACCACTGACCTCTGAGGGCGGGTCGAACGGGCCGGTGGATCAGGAAGTATCGTCCTGTGGGTTCAAGAGGCTTTGCTCCAGTTTGCGGATCTTGGCCAGCGCTTTTTCCCGCGCCGCGCCGTCCAGTTCCAAGACCAAGCGGGTGAAGCGCACTAGCGGTACTTGCGCGTAGGACCGTGCCAGGTAAATCACCACATACTGTTTGCGCAGGTTGAGCCGGCGGCGCATCAACTCCGGGGTTTCCTGGGGCGGAGCCTCCCCGTGCAAACGCCACAACTGCCATTGGCGCAGGGTGTAGCTCAGCAGAATGAACACCACCTGGGCGACAATCACGTTCTGGGAGCGCGACTTAAAATCACTCAAATCGTGGAAGCACTTCAGTTGGCGATGCCGTTCCTCAATCTTGGTGCGGTGCTGATAATCGGTTCGGGCTTGGGGCGGCTGGGGGTAAGGGCGGGTGGTCATCAGCGCCCATTCCTGGCAGTGCCCATCGGCATAGCGCTCGCGGATCAAAAGCACGTTGATGGGTACCGGCAGGGCGCTCCAACTGGTAAAACCTTCCAGCCAACGGTCCTCGTGCTGCGTCAGCTACCTCGGCGGGATCGGGGGCCGGCCGCCGCCGCGCCAGCGTGGCCTGGCGCTTGGCTTCCCGGCGAGCGATGAGCAGCGGCCGTCCCGGAGCCGGGGGTTGGGCCGGTGGCGCGGCTACCGCCACCTTCTGCCAGGGCTCCCGCTCGCCCAGGCCCAGGCATCGGTCCAAATGTCCATGTTGCGCTTCATGGGGATGAGCACGTCCACGCCCCACTCTTGCTTGCACCGACCGAGGTTTTTGCCGTCGATGAAACCCCGGTCCATAATCAGCAACTTCATCACCCCTTTGCCTACGGCTTGAACGAATTGCTCCACCATGGGACCGAGCACCGTGTCTTCGTGGACCTTGCCCGACCCGACCCGCAGCCCCGCATAAACGTAATGCTCCCCGCGCAGATGCAGTAGGCTGACCAGCTTGTAACAGCGTTCCCGATGCGCCCTTTTGCGGTCCTGGGCACCGAGCTTGTCGTAGTCCACCGGGTGGTTGTGCTCATCAAACCACATCACCACTGAACCCTCGTACTGCCGATTGTCCGGCACAAACAGATAGGTGGCGTCGGCCACGAAAATCCCGCGGGGATCGAAAAAGCCATATTCCTGGAAGGCCGCTTGCACCGGTCCGTTGAACCACTCTTGCCAGCGCTCTGAGGCGACATCCTTGACCGCTTTGCGCAGGGTGTCGTCGTCGCAGGGCATCTTGCGGGGGTAGTGGTTCTTGTCGTTAAAGCCGCGGCATTGGATCCAAATTTGCTGGGTCTGCGCGTCCAGGTGCTTGCTGGCGAGGTCCGGTGGCATGGCGCTGAGCAGACCGCCACACTGCACGACCCGCTCGAAGGCGGAATAGGAGTTCTCCAAATGCAGCTTCAGGCTGAGGTTGCCAGCCAGCTCAAACCAGAGCGGTACCTCCTCTTTCTTGCGCTCGGTGGGCATTGCCTCCGCCAGGCGCGCGAGGATCTTTTCCCGAAAGCACAACTCGAAGAACTCCTTTTCGTCGGCCTCGCCGATAATCTCGATCTGGTCGAACTCCCCCTGGCTAAAGGCCTCCAGGACCTGCTGCTGATGGTGTTCGATGATCTCCAGGTTCATGACGGTCCCGGCGGCCAGGGGACCAACCGGAGTTGGGCCAGTTGGTCGGCCAGGTCCAAGACCTGCGCGTGGCGTTTGGCCAGCAGGGCTCGGGCGCGATGGTAACGGCGGTATTCGGCGGTGAGTTGGCGCAAGCGGGCGCGGTCTTGGGCGGGGACCATGAAGGTGCGGGTGGCGCCGTCCTGGCTGCGGGTGATGACCCAGGCGGTGTGGAGTTGGCCGCGGGCGCAGCGGCAGTTGGGTTTGCCACAGCGGCGTTTCTGCAAATAGAACGAGCCCGGGGTCAGGGGTTGACCGCGGAGGAGGTGGCGGAGGATGCGGCCGGCGGCGTCATGGGCGCGTCGGAGTTGCTGGCGGAGTTTGCTGATGTCATCCGTCATCTGCACGTTATATATTATATAGCGTGCAGATATGCAAGCAAAAAAACGCGAAAAAGTGAAAAAACCGAGAAAAGGGGTGTTGGGGTAGCGGCGACCTCAAAAAAGCCCGCCTGGAGGCATTTTTGAAGCCCCTCCCCCACTGTCTGAGTTGCAGTGGGGTTCAAGGACTTGGGTTGCGGCTCCGCCCATTCGCGTCAGGCTAAGGTTTAGCGCGCAGTTGACGCGGCGGCCTTTTCTGTGTCCGACTACGCCACCCTCAAAATCCAATGGATCTGCGACATCAAAAACGGCGTGGTCGGGCACGTCTCCCTTTCGGGCTATACTCGCAATGACCAGGCCGCCGCCCCGGACATCCTGGAAGTCGCCCGCCCCGGCGATCTGGTCCTGCGGGATCTGGGTTACTTCACCACGGCAGTCCTGGCCCAGTTTGTCAGTGCGGGCATCTCCTTCCTCAGCCGCTACCGCCACGGCGTCAATCCCTACGACCCCAAGACGGGCCAACCGCTGAATTTAAAGGCCCTCCTGAAGAACTCTGGCTCCTTGGATATGGACGTGCTCCTGGGACCGGAGCGAGCGGTCGTGCGCTTGGTCGCCCTGCCCGTGCCAGAGGAAGTGGCCAATCAGCGGCGGCACAAGGCCAAAGTCTCCGCCCAGAAACGCCACCGCTCCCCTCCTGGCGCCGAGCATCTCTTCTTGATGGGCTGGAACATCTTCGTGACCAACGTGCCGGCGGCGACTTGGCCCCCCAAGGTCCTGGCCGCGATCTATCGGCTGCGCTGGCGAATTGAGATCAGTTTTAAAACCTGGAAAAGCCACCTGGGATTGCCTCACCTTAACTGCCGCACCCCGGTCTTGCTTGAGGCTCTCGGTGCTGACCAAGTTGTTGTTCTGCGCGCTGGTCTGCCAGCTTTCTGACCTGCTGGAACTCAATTGTCCCCACGGCCAACACGTCAGCCTCCTTCGCCTGGGGCACATTCTCGGACAGTGCGCTTGCTGGTTCTCGGCCATGGTGCTGGGCGTCTCGGTCGTTCAATGGGTGGAGTTCTGCCTCGCCCGCCATGCCTTCTACGAAAAGCGAAACGATCGCAAAAACTACTACGAACTGCTGTCCGGAGCCGCAGACGCCTTAGCCTGACGCGAATGGGCTCCGCCGCGCTGGGCACCTCTGAGCTGTGGTCTAAGCCGAGAGCCTCGGCTGGACCGCAGCAGAGGCTCCCCCGGGCTGGAACGGCAAGACGATCTCGTATTTTTCTCCCTCGAACTTCAGGACCAATTGAACGCCGGCAAGTCTTTCCTGCGCACAGAACTCAATGGCGGCGGTGGAATTGACGAAATCCACCGCTTCAAGGCTGTTCCGCACCCAGACATTGAGGCCCTTGAAGTAGAGGCCCGAATCTTTTTGCTGAAGGATTATCCGCATACGCTGCACAGTGCATCGCAATCACGGTCCCCGGCCCGCGACCCCGCGCCTCGGCCTGGTTAGCCCCGGTAAGCGCAGTGGTCAGGTTCGCGGGGTCCAATGCTATCAGATAACGCGGCACAAGCAATACAGAAATTTTCAGCCGCGGCGCGGGGCTGATTCAAGATTCCTCCCAGAATGTAGGAGCCGACGTGAGGAGGCTCACTTGATAAAGAGCGCGGAGATCAGAGCCTCCTCACGTCGGCTCCTACAGAATCTTGAATCAGCCGTGGCGGCGTGAACAGCCGGCACCGTGCCAGGCCCATCTTCGCCAGCCGAAAGCGCAGCCCCGTCCAGAGACAGCCTAAACCGTAGCGAATGCTGCGCGGCAGGTTGATCGAGGAGGCCTCGGGGAAATACTTCGTCGGACAGCTCACCTCGGCAATCGTGAAACCATGCCAGAGGATCTGCGCCAGCATTTGGTTGTCGAAGACAAAATCGTCCGAATTGCCGGCCAGGCAGAGCCGTTCGAGGATCTCCCGCGAGAACGCCCGGTAGCCGGTGTGATACTCGGAGAGTTTTGCCCCCAGCAAGAGGTTCTCGACCAGGGTCAGGCAGCGGTTAGATACGTATTTCCAAAGCGGCATGCCGCCTTTCAAGGCGTAGCCGCCCAGAATCCGGCTGCCCAGCACGCAAGGGTGCAGCCCGTTGGCAATGATGGCCACCATCGCTGGAATCAACCTGGGCGTGTACTGATAATCGGGATGAATCATGATGACGATGTCTGCCCCCGCCTCGAGGGCCAGACGATAGCAGGTCTTTTGGTTGGCCCCGTAGCCCTTATTGACCTGGTGGACATGCACTTGCACGCCTTCCAGGGCCTGCGCGACCGCCACCGTCTCGTCCCGGCTCCGATCATCCACCAAAATGATCGCATCCACAATTTGCTGTTCGCGCACCTCGCTGTACGTCTGGCGAACCGTCCGGGCCGCGTTGTAAGCCGGCATCACCACGACGACCTTTTTGTCCTGATACATGAGGGCCGCAGCATAGCCAAAGGGGCCGCCCAGGCGCAATGGGCTTCGCCGGGCTGCTCTAAAGCCTGACGGCAGAGGGAGAGCCAGGCGGGCACCCCCGAAGGCCGAAGGCCGAAAGAACTCCGAAGTCCGAACAAGCCGTGATTTGCGCCCTGGCGGAGGAAGCCGGGAAGGAGCGATTGCAGAATTAACCGCAAAGAACGCAAAGAACGCAAAGACCTGAGAGAAACAAGGCATTTCTTTGTGATCTCTGCGTTCTTTGCGGTTAATCTTGCATCCGGCTCTACGGTTTCTCGTGTTTCGCGCGCATTCGCGTGCATTCGCGGTTGGCTTCTTGGGTGAAACAGGGCCTTTTCGACCTTCGGATTTCGGATTTCTTTCGAACTTCGACCTTCGACCTTCGGACTTCCAACCGGATTTCAGGGCTGCGGGGTTTGCCCTTTCTCTGACCCGCGTGAGTTTAAAGCAGCCCTGCGGCCCCGCCCTGTGCGTCAATTCCTTCTTGCAACCCAGTCTCAACTACGATACTCTTCGCGCGGTGAAGCAAAACACGCCATCATCTTTGGTCATCCTGGAAGGCCGCTGTGCCGGCCCTGAGGTTTGTCCCCTGAGCCGGGTACAGGCCGGGGTTGAGGTCTGCATCAAGCAGCTTAGGACCGCTCCGGAGCTCACGCAGCGACTGCGCGAGTTGGGATTCTGCGAGGAGCGGCGGATCAAATTGGTCGCCCGCCAATCAAGCCTTATCTGCCAGGTCTGCAATGCCCGGCTGGGCATCAGCCGAAAACTGGCCGACTCGATCCTCGTGGAGAAGGTCCCGGCCCGGTAACCGGCAGGTTGTGCCAATGAGCTTTGAAGATGCTGTGGACCGGAATTCCGACTAAACCCTCGCGCCTATGGAACATAATCCTGCTGTCCAGCCGCTGACCTCGGTAGCCCTCGGGACAACCGCCACGGTTGCGGAGATTAAACTGCCGCCGGAAAGCCGGCCGCGCCTGATGGAAATGGGCCTGTTGGTGGGGACCCCGGTCGAACTGGTCCGTTTTGCGCCGCTGGGCGACCCGGTCGAGATCAAGGTGCGCGGTTACAACCTCACTATACGGAAACACGAGGCGGAACAGATCCTCGTGCGCCCGGTCGTCTGAAGGCGGCGCAAGAAGCGAGCCGCAGCCAGATGAGTTCCCCGGCCTACGTCGTCGTGACGGGCAATCCCAACTGCGGCAAGACGACCCTGTTCAACGCGCTGACAGGTCTGCGCGCCAAGGTGGGCAACTACGCAGGGGTGACCGTCGAGCGCAAGGAAGGCCGATTGCTGGGCGCTCCTGCGCGACTGAATGTGCGGGTGCTGGATTTGCCGGGGGCTTACAGCCTGAGCCCGCAGTCGCTGGACGAGCAAATATCGAGGGACGTGCTCTTGCATCGCCTGCCGGAATTGCCGGCCCCCGCGCTCATTGTGGCGGTCGTCGACGCCTCGAACGTGCAGCGCAACCTCTATTACGCCACGCAGGTCATCGAGTTGGGCCACCCTACCCTCCTGGCGTTGAACATGATCGATGTCGCCCAAGAGAATGGCCATCAGATTTCCTGTCAGGAACTCGCCGCTTCGCTCGGCGTGCCCGTCCTGCCGATCATCGCCAGCCAGGGACAGGGACTGCCCGAACTGCGACAGGCAATCATCTCGGCCTTGCAGCGCGTCGAACTGCCCGAGCCGCGCCGGTTTTCCCAACTGCCGGCGCCGCTGCAAAAGGAGGCGGAGGGGATTGCCGGGTTGTTGGCCCAAGCCTATCATGAGCGGAGGGCGCAGGCGGCAGCCGAAGCGCTGCTCATCCTGTGCAGTGAAAAGCGCTCGCCTCGAGCCTCGAACACTACCCGGCGAGCATCGCCCAGGCCGTCTTGGCCGCGCGCCAACGCCTTGAGGCCGCCGGAACCGATTGGCGGGGCGCCGCTATCGAGGCGCGCTACCTGGCGGTGTCGGCCATTCAGCGCGCCGTGACCGTCGAATTGGCGCCGCCCGGCGAGACGCTCAGCGACAAGCTGGATCGCCTGCTGACCCATCGGACCTGGGGCACGCTCATCTTCATCGGCGTGATGACATTGATGTTCCAGAGCATCTTTACCTTTGCCCGCATCCCGATGGACGCCCTCCAGAGCGGGGTGGACTGGCTGGGAGGCGCCGTGGGGCGGCTGATACCGCCCGGAGATCTCAACAGCCTCCTGGTGGAGGGCGTAATCGCGGGGGTGGGGGCGGTAGTCGTCTTTCTGCCCCAGATTCTGCTCTTGTTCCTGTTCATCGGTTTTCTGGAAGACACCGGCTACATGGCGCGAGCGGCGTTTCTGATGGACCGCCTGATGAGCAAGGTCGGTCTGCACGGCAAGAGTTTCATTCCCATGCTCAGTTCGTTTGCCTGCGCGATACCCGGCATCATGGCGACGCGGACCATCGAGAGCCCAAAAGACCGCCTGGTGACCATCCTGGTCTCGCCGCTGATGAGTTGCTCAGCCCGCCTGCCCGTTTATACCCTGCTCATCGCCGCTTGCATCCCCAACACCACGGTGCTGGGCTTTCTGAAAGTGAGCGGCTTGACGATGCTGGCAATGTACCTCCTGGGCATTGGGGTGGCCTTGTTGATGGCGTCGCTCTTCAAGAAGACGCTGCTCAAGGGCGAACCGCCTCTGCTCATCCTGGAGCTGCCTCCTTACAAACAGCCCGTAATCCGGGTGGTGCTTCGCCACATGTGGGAACGCTCCAAGCTCTTCCTCCGGCGCGCCGGCACCGTCATCCTGGCCATCAACATTCTCCTCTGGTTCCTGGCCACCTACCCCCGCAACCGCCAAATCGAACACCAGTTTGCCGCCAAACGCGCCGCCATCCAAACCGCCGCCACCCTGAACTTCAACCGGACCCGGATGCCGCCACCGGGACGGCTGACGCCAACCGCCGGCACTGTGGAACAGCAGCTCGCGGCGCTCGACAACGAAGAAGCTGGCGCCAAGCTCCGCCAGAGTTTCGCAGGACGACTCGGCCGCTGGATCGAACCCGCCATTGCCCCCCTGGGCTTCGACTGGAAAATGGGCATTGGCATCATCTCCTCATTCGCTGCCCGCGAAGTGTTTGTCAGCTCTCTCTCCACGGTTTACAACGTTGGCAAGACCGACGCCACCGCCTCGAGCATGAGCAGCCTGGCCAAGACCCTCCAGACCCAGAAACGACCCGACGGCACCCCGGTCTATACCACGCTTACCGGTGTCACGTTGATGGTCTTTTACGTCTTCGCCTTGCAGTGCGCCAGCACTGTGGCCATCGTGCGGCGTGAAACCAATTCCTGGAAATGGCCGCTGTTCCAATGGCTCTATATGGGAGCTTTGGCCTGGGTCCTGGCGGCTTTGACTCTGCACGCCGGCCACTTGCTCGGCTGGCGTTGATGCCTTCCGCTATGCAGAGCATCCCCTCCCCAATGGGTCAAGAGCCCCACCTGACCCCAACAGGTTGTGGAAACGGACCGGCGCCCCCCCCACCGCCCAGGCGTCGATTTTAACCTCTATGTGCCTGATTGCCAAGCGAATACAAACGAAGTGAAGAAAACTGTTGCAATGTTGGGCGCAATGCTGTATAAATGATTTGTAGGAAAGCGATACGAACATGCAGAATCTGCAACAACTGCGTTCGGGTCGGTCCACTTGGCGTCGGGGGTTTACCCTCCTCGAGCTGATGGCCGTGATCGCCACTATAGCCACGCTGGCCGCTCTGCTGCTGCCCGCCCTCAATGGAGCCAAAGGTAAGGCCTATCAGGCCACCTGCCTCTCTAATCTCCGCCAACTGGGCATCGCCTGGACGATGTACAACGACGACAACGGTGACCGCTTGGTGTGGTCCTACCCGACCAACAATCCTTTTGTCTGGGTCAAGGGCAATATGACCATCGCCGCCGAGGCCGTTGACCAGGCTTTGATCAAAGCAGGCAACCTCTACAGCTACAACCAGAATGTCCAAATCTACCGCTGCCCCACAGACCAGGGCGTGACCATCGACGGCGTCAGGCTCCAGTCGGTGCGCAGCTATTCGATGAACTCATTCATGGGCGACCGCCCTGCCAATGCCCCCTCTAACCCGAACATCGCCCTCGGTTTCGTTCCGTTCTTCTCGCGGCTGACCGACTTGCCTGCCCCTTCCAAGCTCTTCATCCTGATCGATGAAGACGAACGCAGCATCTCGGATGGTTCCTTTGTAACCGACCCTGTCGCTCGGGTTTGGTTTCGGTTTCCGGCTGTGTCGGCCAATCGCCACAGCTACAGTTCCTCGATGATCTTTGCCGACGGCCATGCCCCCGTGTGGCATTTCCGGGACCCGCTCACGGCCCGAGTAAGTCAATGCGGCACCGACCAGCTCAATAACGTCGACCTGGCCAACCTCGCCGCGTGGACAACGGTGCCTGCCATGCCGAAATTGGTGAACCCGCAGTAACGCCGGGCTTTGGGGACAGGCTCTAACCCGGGTATTTCACGGGTTTCGCCAACTGGAAGGCGTAGCGCAGGCTTCCAGCCTGCTGTATCGCGGATTTCCAATCCGCAGATGCTCCCAAGCAGTTACAGCCTGCCGACTTGAAGTCGGCTATACGGCAGGTTGGAAACCCGCGCTACGTAGCTTCGGCCGCCCAGTACCGCTCTTAGGCTGTGAACAATCCGGGCTAAGGCGGCGTAAATAAATAAAGGTATCAAGTTGGTTCACCCGTGAGGCTCGATGGTATAGTTCCACTCACCATGAAACTTGTTAGGCTTTAGGTTCACTTGCTTCATCTGCTCGCGTGAGACTTTTCTACCCGTCGGATACTTTCGACGATCCAGCCGGCAGGTCACCGTCAATCCTTTGGCCGTCGTTGTGCTGGCAATCAGGTTCACGACCGTCTGGTAATCTCGCAACGGTTCACCGCGCCAGTTGGACGAAATGAACGAAAAGAGTCGGTGTTCGATCTTGTTCCACTTGCTGGTGCCGGGCGGAAAGTGGCAGATGGAAAGGCACAGCCCACTTTCGTCGGCAAAGCCCTGCAACTCGAGTTTCCAGAGTCGCAGCCGCCACCCATTGCTGCCTCCGCCATCGGCGGTGATCCACAGCGTCCGGACCGCAGGATAAAGTCTTCGCCCTTCAAAGCGCCACCACCCACGAATCGAGGCCACCGCAAAGGCCCCCGTGTCATGGTCGGTGCCCACGTTTACGAATCCGCTGTTGCGCCCCAAGTCATAGATGCCGTAGGGATAGGCGCGAGGCACCTCGGGACCCGGGAAGTCGTGCCCCTTGACCCGTTGCGGTTGTTTCGCCACACGCCATTGTTGGCCGCTATTGGCGTAGTTGCCCACCAGTTCCTTCTTCTTGGTGTCCACCGAAATGACCGGCTCCCCCGCCGCCAAGGCCCGCTTCACGCACCGGTTGATATGCCGAAATTGGGCGTCGCGGTCCGGGTGGTCCTCCCCTTCCTCCAGCTTCCGATTGCTCTGCAAACTGTAGTCCTGCTCGTGCAGCAGTTGGGCCACCCGCATGTGGCTCACCGGATGAGCTTGCTGGCTTAACTCCTCGGCCAGGGTCCGAGTGCTCTTGCAGACCCAGCGCAAGGGAGATTCCGGATCGCCGCGAGTTCCGCCCTCAATCAAATCGTCCAGCGCCGCCACCAGCCCGGAATCCAACACCGTGAGGTTCTTGCGTCCGGCGCCCGGGCGCCGGATGCGCTCCGCCAGCGAGGAGTCGCCCCGCTCGATTTCGCCAATACCCTTGAGGATGGCTTTGCGGGACAAGCCACAAGCCCGGTGAACCACGCAGACACCGCCATAACCCATCTGCATAGCTTCATTGGCGGCGGTAAGGCGCCGGGTCCGCTCATTTAGGAGTGGCCAAATGGCCCTGAACTTCTGCGTCAGCGCGGCAATAGCACTCATGTGCAGCTATCATACCACGATTCTCAGAAGTTGATACCTTTATTTATTTACGCCGCCTAAGTGGCAGCCTTTTCAGGCATCCCGCTGTGGCGAAGGTCCACCTCCCTGCCCTTCCAGCACCGGATGCCAATATCCTTGAGGCAGCCGAGGCGGTAGCGGTACGACCAGCCGTAAAAGGGATTGTTCGTGGGCCAAAAAGAAATCAGATCCAGGCCCGCGGCTTT
The DNA here is from genome assembly GCA_963713735.1 of uncultured bacterium. Lineage (GTDB taxonomy): Bacteria > Verrucomicrobiota > Verrucomicrobiia > Limisphaerales > UBA8199 > CAVQND01. The sequence goes on along the minus strand of CAVQND010000001.1, from coordinate 228,770 downwards.
GGCCAGTTCGATGGCTTTGAGGATGGCGCCCCGGCGATCATTCCAGTTGAAGAGCAGGTATTTCCATTCCAGCACCGGCTGGGAGAGGCCCCTGGCGTTGCGATACTGCGCCAGCGCCTTCATGTTCGCATAGGCCCTCTCGAAGCTGCCCAGGCGTTCATATCTCTTTAGCATCCGATCATCAATGCCGGCGACTGAGAACAGGATGTGGCTGGCGTAGAGGGCCGCCTCGCGCTTGGCGTCGGTGTTCAGGACGATGCCGTTGGTCGAGATCAGAATGCGGCAATCCGGGATCTTCCGCCGCAGCAACGGCAGCTCACGGCCAATGTTGGGCGACAGAAACGGCTCGCCCAGGTTCAAATAAAAGAGCTGCTGCAGGCCAAGGTCTTGCGCCAGGTCCGCCATGCGCGAGAGCTTGTCCAGATCCATCTGCGCCACGGTCCGGATGCGGGCGGCTGAACCCCGGTCGCATCCCAGGCAGTCGAGGTTGCAGCGCACCGTGTTCTCCAGCAGCATTCCCCGGTAAGGCAGGCGCGGTTTGGGACCCGCAAACATGGGCGGACCCGGGTTCACAGTGGAGGCGGGGGTTCGCAGCAAGTCCCCGCACCGGGTGCAGGCCTTGAGCGGCAGTTTGCCTTTGGCCAACTCCTGGCGCAGCCGTTGCGCCGCACCCCCAAAGAACACCTCCTGGAACGTGCTCCGGTTCAGCTCGCCAATGTGGCCGGACCCGTCGTAATCCTGGCAGTTGCAGGAAACCGTCAGGTCGCAGTTGATGGTCAGATTGTATTCCGATTCCCCGCCTAAAGACCGGCAATAGAAACGCTGCCCTCGGAGCCGCGCAGACCACTCCATCCGGTGCTTGAGCACCTTCCGAAGCAGGTCACTGACGACCCAATTCCATCGCCTGGCGCCTTGGCTTGGAGGCGGGTTTCGGCTGCCCTGCGTGGTGCGCTGAGAACATGAGCTATTATACTCACATTTTGTCCGGCAAAGGTCAATCCCCAGTCATTGAACTCGCGCCTGCCCCCGGCCCCGGGTCACTTCCCCAATGACCCAGGCCCTCTGTCCCTCGGCGCGCGTGAACCTGAGGATCGCCTCCGCCTTTTCCGGGGCCACAATCAGCGTCAGGCCGATGCCCATGTTGAACACCTGGTAGAGCTCCGGTTCCGGCACCCGGCCTCGAGCCCGGAGCAGTTCGAAGATCGGCAGCGCATCCCAGCTCCCCTTGCGAATCACCACGTCGCAATTCTTGGGCAGCACGCGCGGGATATTGTCCACGAACCCGCCGCCGGTGATGTGGGCCAGGCCCTTGATGGCAGGGGCTGCGCCTCGGGCCGGGCGGGCGGCGGGGTTAAACTTGTCCAGCAGTTTGCGGATGAGCATCCCGTAGCTGACATGCACCTTGAGCAACTCGGCGCCGATGCTGTTGCGCAACTCCGGGACGTAGCTGTTGGGCTTGAGCTTGAGCTGCTCGAAGAAAATCTTGCGGGCCAGCGAGTAGCCGTTGGTATGCAACCCGCTGGAGGCAAGCCCCAGGACGCTATCGCCGGGCCGAATGGCCTTGCCGTCCACGATCCGGGACTTCTCAACGACGCCGACGATGGTGCCGCTGAGGTCATATTCGCCCGGTTGGTAAAAGCCGGGCATCTGGGCGGTTTCACCGCCGATGAGAGCGCAATGGTTTTGGGCGCAGGCCAGGGCGAAACCCTCCAGGATGGCCCGAAAGACGCGCGGCTCGAGCTTGCCCGTGCCGAGGTAATCCAGGAAGAACAGTGGCTCGGCGCCCAGCACCGCAATATCGTTCACGCAATGATTGACCAGGTCCTGGCCAATCGTGTCATGCCGGTCCAACGCAAAGGCCAGCTTGAGCTTGGTCCCGACCCCATCGACGCTCGAGACCAGCACCGGTTGCCGGTAGCGGCGCACGTTCAACGCGAACAGGCCCCCGAACCCGCCCACTTTGCCAAGCACCTCAGGCCGATGCGTCGAGGCGAGCAGTCGGGGCAAAGCCGCTTTGACTTTATTGCCCAAATCAATGTCCACGCCCGCGCGGGCGTATGCCTTCTGTTTCATGTTCATTCAATTCCGCCGGCCCGCCACAAATGCGGTATTTGGGCGCCCGGGGTCAACTCAGAAGTGGCGCGCACGCTCCGCGGGGGCGCCTTTCACCTTTTTGGCGGCAGTTTCCGGCTCCAAATCCGAATCTCAATCTTGCTCCTGAATTTGTGCCCGTGGCGCAGAAACTTTTCTCCGGCTGCGTTTTTGAATTTGCTGTGGAGCGGATTTGCAGCTACATAACTGATATGCGTTGGCGTGCGGTTGGCTTGGCTTCCCTGGGCATCAATGTCGTCTTGGCGTTCGGATGGCTGGGCGTGACACGCCCCGGCCATGAAAGCCGCCTTCCAACCCCGGCGGCGACCGGCCAGCGGGCCCCGGCTCGGGGGCGACCAACATCGTCGTGCGCCGCCAGTTCTTCTCCTGGCACGAGTTGGAATCGGACGATTACCCCACCTACATTGCCAACCTGCGCGACATTGCCTGCCCGGAACAGACCATCCGCGACATTATCATCGCCGACGTCAACGCCCTCTACGCCCGCAAACGCGCCCAGGAAATCCTGACCCCCGGCCAGCAATGGTGGCGCAGCGAACCGGACACCAATGTGCTCCAGGCCGCCCTCCAAAAGGCGCGCGAGTTGGAGCAGCAACGAAGCGACCTCCTGGTCCGGCTGTTGGGAACCAACTGGGAATCCGGCGATTTGGTCAACCTCCCCCGCCCCTCCCGTCAGGGCGTCATCCTGGACGGTCCGCAACTCGGGGCCTTGCCCGCTGAAACCAAGCAGGCCATCCAGGAGGCCAACGCGCGGTCCGCCGACCGGATGGAGGCCTACCTCGACGCCCAGAGGGCAGCGGGCAAAGTGCCGGACCCCGTCGAGTTGGCCAAGCTGCGCCAGCAAACCCGGGACGATTTGGCCCGCGTCCTGAGCCCGCCTCAACTCGAGGAATTCCTCCTCCGCTATTCTCAAAACGCCAGCGACCTCCGCGCCGAGTTGGGTCAATTGAGCTATTTTAATGTCACTTCCAACGAGTTCCGCCTGCTCTTTCGCGCTACCGACAACCTGGACCAGCAAATCCGGCTCCTCTCGGGAACCGACCCCGATACGGTGGCCCAGCGCAATGCACTGGACAGCGCCCGCGAGAATGCGATCAAGCTCGCCCTGGGCCCCAGTCGCTACGAAGAGTACCGCGACTTGCAGGACCCGCTCTATCGCCAGGCCATGGCCCAGGCCATCCAGGCCGGCACGCCCGAGGCCGCAGCCAGCATTTATGAAATCAATCTCGCCGCCCAAACAGAGCAGGACAGCATCCGCTCCAACACCAACCTCACCGCCTCCCAGAAGAGCGTCGAACTCAAGCAACTCGAGCTCGAATCAACTCATGGCCAATACCCTCGCCACCGGCCAGGAACTGCCCCCCGAGCCGCCCCCGCTGCCGCCGGCTCTCCCCCAAAGAACTTATGTCATCCACCCCGGCGACACCGCAGCCGTCGTATCGATGATCTACGGCGTGCCCATCAGTGCCCTCCGCCAAGTCAACCCCGCTTTGAATCTCAACCGTCTCAGGCCCGGAGATTCCGTCATCATTCCTCCTACCCAATTCCCGCCGGCTGCGGCTCCCTGACATTGCCAGAGGCGGCGAGCATTGTAGGAGACGACGTAAGGAGTCTCTGATTGATTCTTGGGCACGGCAAAAGCCGGCTTCCCTCGGAAGGCATTGATCAGAGACTCCTCACGTCGTCTCCTACGGTGAGGGGCTGGGGCCCGTTTCGGCGACTTGGTCAGTGGCCCCGCACCCAAAGGCCGAGTGCCGAGGGTCGAGGGACGGCGCTTCGTTCACTCGACCCTCGCCCCTTGCCGGACGGCTACAGGCGGCTGGCGACGCGGCGAAAATGGTAACCGATGACGGCCAGTTCGATGGCGCAGCGGAGTTGGTGGGGATGTCTGCGGATAGACCATCAATATCTTCATAACTACCAGAGCCGAACGCGGGCGTAGCCCATAGCCAGGGGCGCGCCGGCGCGCTGGCCGAGCAACTCGAGCCTGCTGGCCGGCGGCGACCCGCCTCGAAGGGTGGCGGTAAAGAAGGAGGTGAACGGCTGCTTAAAGGGAATCCGGACAGCCGCGCCCGGTTCGCCATCCGGAAGCATCTCCAGCAAGCGATTCTCGGAGACGGCCTTGCCGTCGCTCCCGGTTCCCTGGACATAGAAAATGACGAACAGGCGGTTGTCCGGGGCTACGTGGAACCGAGGGGCGGAGGGGATTTCGCGGGACTTGCCTTCCTGGGCGGCCAGCAGGGTGCGACGGGAGACGACTTTGCCTTCGCGGACAACCGCGTAGTTGAGGGCCTGGCTCTGCCTGGCCTCGGGAAAGAACTTCTGGCGCAGGCGTTCGTCCAGCGCCCGCTCGGTCCAGACGACGTGCGCCGCGCCGTCGGGGGCGACCCAAAGGTCGCCGGGTGAAATCCAGCCGCAGGTCTTGTCGCGGCTGGCGAGCTCGACCCAGTCCCGGAACTTGTCCCGCGTGATGTCCGGTGTCCAGGTATAGAAGAGCCGGCGGAAATCATAATCCCACTCGCTGCCGGTGAGCTGCTTTTTGAAGGCGCGCCATTCGGGATAGGGCTCGATGATATCGCTGACGCCGCAGAAATGCACGGCGCGGTTTTTGAGCGCGACATTCGGGTAGCAAACGCGGATGGGCTCCGGTTTGGGATAATCCGCGCCGGCGGGCCAGGCCAAACGGCCCCGGGCCGGCCAGTTGCCGGTCCGGTCGCGGAAGGTCCATTCGACGTGCGTGTAGCCGATGTTCTGAAACAGGATCAGCTCGCCCTTGGGTCCGTCGGCCGCAAAACTGCGATAGGAGTGCTCGGAAAAGGCGGGGCTTCCGTCCCAAACCGGCAAGAGGCGTTGGCTTGGGGCCCGGGCATCTCTTGCGGAGAATTGGAGGATTTCGGGCTGCGCCGGACCGGCGTAGGTGTTGCTGGGCGTGAGGGTTGGGTTGACGGACAGAAACAGTGAGCCGTCGGGGAACGCGGCCAACGGGCACGGTTCGCGGGTGCGTCCGGTGGCGTCGGCCTGGGCAAGCTGCCAGCCGTCGCCGGTTCGCTCGAAGAGCAGCCAGCGGCAGTTGTTCAGGGGCTTGAGGTCTTTGAGCGTTTCGAGCCCGCTGGCAAAAATGTGGGTCCCGCTCCGAACCAGGCAGGTGGACCCGCTGCACCAAAGCGGCCCGGCCCCGTTATCGGCCGCTTCGTAGGCATAGACGTTTTCCTCGACCTCGACTGCCGGCTGCAGAGCGGGCGGCAAGTGCCTGCATCCGCCGAGCAGAAGCAGCGGCACGGAAAGAAGAAGGCGTCTTGTAAAGCAGATGACGGGTTTCATAGCGCGATATCCCTCTGGTTCATTGCGGGTTTCTAAGGCTTGGGAGGCCATCGTGTCAATGCTGGAGGGCTTGACGCTTTCCGATCTGACCCCTCTCCCGTGCGACAGTTTAGTTGATTTGGCCCTGAAGCGAGGCTAGGCTTATCTGTATGACCAGAGCCACAGTAGAAGAATTCCAAGAGAATGCGGCCATGCTGCTGGCGGCCGTCGAACGAGGTGAACAGTTCGTCATTGCGCGCGGACAAAAAGCGGTCGCCCGTTTGCTGCCCATCGAGGAGGACGGGAAACCGGATGCCGAGCGTGAGGAGTGGGCTCGCGCGGCGATGGCAAATCTGGCGCGTGCTTACGGCCCCGACGAACCGGGCTACAGCGTCGCCGCCATCATCGAGCCGAATCCGCACTACCTGCCATGAGAGAGGGAGCCGTTATGGGCAGGATTGGCGCCATCTCGGCAGACCGCCACCGCCGGCTTCTGGCCAATCTTTCGCGGCATTTGACGCCGTAGTGATTGCTAGACCCGCAAAGAAGAGGTAGTGGTGGAAGAAGCCATTGCGGAGTATCGAGCAGAGAAGCGCGGCTGCCAGCGATGAACGTCGTTGTTGAGGCGAACCCATTTATTCCTGTGCCGGCGGTTCGAGCAATCCTGGGGACAAGTCCCGTCCCCCGCGCACCGCTCGGCGCATCACCACGTCGCGGGCGGTGACTTCGTAAAAGAGGATATGCTTTTGGAATGGTCGAATTACGAGGAAGAACCGCCAGTCGCGCAAGCGCGGATGGGTGAAACCGCCGCGGGGTCCCAGAAGCGGATGCTCCCCGAGCAAGCAGCAAGTGGCTTCCACCGCGTCGAGGTAGCGATTGGCCACCTCCCGGCCGGCGTGAATCGTGTACCACTCAAACTGCCGCTCAACGTCGGCCACGAAGGCCTCGGTCTTAAGGACCCTCACGGCGCGGTGCATGGACGACGTGCCCGCACCCGTTCGCGGATGCCCTCGAAGTCGGCTCCGGTCAGGGGTGTCATCGGCAGGTCCGCTGATTTCAACAACCACGCCTCGAGTTCAGGCGTGGCGTCGAACGGCTTGAATTGCTGCTCTCGCACGCAGCGGAGAACGTCGTTGACCAACTCGCTGGCGTTGGCACAAGCACCCGCGCTCACCTGCTGCTGCACGAAATCCTCAACGTCTTTGGCCAAGTCAATCGTCATGGTTCCAAGGTGCGGCAACGTGAACAGCCTGTCAACTGGGCTGATTTGGCCCTGGCAGGTGAAGAATCTCATCAGCCTCCCAATGGGCCGGTCTGGCCGGCAGCAGTGATCTTTGGCCATTGGATGCTGAGGAATTTCTGCAGCTTCCGGCGGTCTTCCGGTTTCCCCAGCCGGGCCTCGCTTCGGACACTCTCAATGGGCACGGCGCTGAGTATTTGGAAACCGTGCTTTCAGTCCTCATCCTCATACGCCGTCGGGATCTCAATCTTGCCGAGTTTCAGGGGCGCTTCCAGGACGGCGCGGTCCACACATTTGGCGAGACAGAAGATCTTCGGAGTCATTCGTCCGCGGCCTTGAGCCTTGAGGTCTCGGACCCGCCTCTGAACTTTTTGCCTGTGCAGGCGATGTGCCTTATTCATATCCACCGCATAATAGACCCTGGCGTCGGCGTTCTCAAGGCTGTCGGAGTTGTTGGTCTCGGTCCGGTCGAGAACCTGGAAAAGCAGGGGTCTTGCCGCAGTTTGGCCTCTGAAATTGAACCTTTTCTGGCTTTTCGCATTCAACTGGTTAGAAATGCTGGTAGTGGCTGAATGCGACCAATTGCCCGTGCCGCAAGCCAGGGCCGGGGACCCGGTGGCCTGGGACACTCTGTTTCGCCGCTATCAACTGCCGCTGTATGTCTATGTGTTTGAGTTGGTGCATGACGAACAAGCCAGCCTGGACGTTGTTCAGGAGACCTTCATCAATGCCGCGCGGCACATCGCCAGCTTGCGCGAGGATGACAAATTCGGCAGTTGGGTCTTTGGCATCGCTCACCAGAAGTGCGTCCAGCGCTGGCGCAAGCAGACCCGTGAGGAGAGCGCCCTCGAGGAAGTTGGCGCCGCCCCGCCCAACTTCGATGCCGGCCCCGACGACCTGCTTATTCGCCGGGAACAGGAAGCTGAGTTTATGGCCCTCCTGAATCAACTGCCGGCGCCGCAACGTTCCGTGTTGTTGCTCCATTTCGTCGAGGACTTTTCATTGGAAGAAATTGCCGGGATTACCGGCGCCGCGCTTGGCACCGTGAAGTCCCGGCTGCATTACGCCAGGAAGGCCCTGAGACAATTGCTTGAGGAGGAAGGAAGATGAAAACGCCGCGTGAGGTTCTATTGGAACGCCACCGGGATGCCCAGTGCAGTCTCGATGTTGTCCGGCGGAAGGCGCTCGCTGCACTCCCGGCGCCCGGAAGCGCGAACAGGCCCCAACCCGGCCGGCGCGAAGTGCCGTTGATGCGAGCTGTGCTCAAGGCCTGGCGGGAGCTGATCTGGCCGTCCCGGCGCGCATGGGCCGGCATGGCCGCGCTCTGGCTGGCGGTGCTTGCCGCAAACGTGCAAATGAAGGCCGCCTTTGGGCCTGCGCCGGGGGCACGGTCCGCTCCCGCCCGCGAGGTTGTGCGGGCGTTCGCGGAGCAGCGGCGCTGGCTGGCCGAGCTGCTGCCCCCCATCAACCCGCCGCCCGTGGAGACCACGCCTCCCAGTCCCCGTCCGCGCAGCGAGCGGCCCTCAACTTTGAAATCTTGCTAAAGCCGCTCTCATCGTTATGGACGCACCCGATTCTCCTTCCTCACCGACCCGTTCCCCGGCTGCCCGCTGGCGGATGGCCCGGCGGCTCCTGCTGGCCGCCGCCGCCGTGTTTACCCTGGTCGCCGTCATTTATACGGTTGAGAACTGGCGGGGCAAACGGGCCTGGGAGAATTGCCGGCGCGAACTGGAAGCCAAAGGCGAAGTGCTCGATTGGGCCGCGTACATCCCGGCGCCCGTGCCCGATGACCAGAACATCTTCAAGGCGCCGAAAATGCAGGAATGGTTCGTGAAGAATTCATGGGAGGACCTCAACCCATCCATCGGAGGGAATGTCACGAATGTATCACGGCCCTTTGCGCCACCTTCACGGCTAGCTCCAGCTCGGGCGACCAATCTGATCGTGGCGGAGGTGAGAGTGGCGCCCACTGCCGCGCCGCTCGACTCCCAGCCGGCGGACGCCGTGTTGCGGTTGGACGATCCGGCGGCGCCGGAGCAAGCGGCCAAGCTGCTGCGCGATGCCGTCGGGCCCTGTGCCATCGGCGCCAGCTCCTTCGTATTTGTGGCCGCGCCGTTGAATCGGCCTAAACCGGTGCGTTTGGTGCTGCAGGCGGACACGGTGCCGCCCGTCAAAGAGCTGGCAGGTTTTTTCCAAGGAAGCCGGTTGACCAATTCCGCCCTGGCTTCGTCCGAGGCCAGCTATTTGCGCGTGGACCCGGCGGGGAGCAACACATTTCGCGTGGCGCTCAAGGAGCCGGTGTATGCCGCGTCCGATTACCTGGCGTGGACCGAGCCACTGACCGCCAATTTCGACCTGGCGCGCAAAGCCCTGGAGCGTCCTGATGCGCGGATTGAGGGCGACTACGAGCGGCCCTTCATAAGCCCAATTCCCAATTTCATCGCCCTCCGGAATGCGGCGCGAGTCCTCTCGCAGCGCGCCCAATGTTACCTGCTGCTCGGCCAACCTGAGGCGGCCTGGCACGAGTTGGCGCTGGTTCGCGCCCTATGCCGGTTCCTGGAACCCAATAGGCCGGCAGGCAGGCCGATATCTTTGGTGGCGGCAATGGTTGATGCGGCGATAACGGGGCTTTACACGGGAATCGTCAAGGACGGCTTGCGGCTGCAAGCCTGGCGCGAGCCGCAACTGGCGGCGATTGAGCACGAGTTTGGGGAAACCGACTTGCTCCCTCTATTTGTCGAGTCGCTCAGGAGCGAGCGAGCGGCATCCTGCCGCATTCTTGAAACTACGAAACCCGTCGAGATCGCCAGAATGCTCAACTTCGGGTCTTCCCGGCCCATTTTGAGCTTCATGCCACGCGGTTGGTTGTATCAGAACATGGCGATGGGCGCCGGGGCGCTGCAGGAGTTCCTCGGCAGCGTGGACCTGACGAATCACCTCGTTCTTCCCCGACAGACCGGTAAATTTACCAGCGAAATACTGCCCAAGCTCTACCGCCGGTCCCCCTACACTGTGTTGGCTGCCGCGATGATGCTTAACTGCGTTCATGCTGCGCAGGCGATCGCGCTGCATCAAACCGTCGTGAACCAGGGCCGGCTCGCCTGTGCGCTCGAGCGCTATCGCCTCGCCCAGGGGCAATACCCTGAAACGCCCGAGGCGCTCGTGCCGCGTTTCATTGACAAGCTCCCGCGCGACATCATCGGCGGCCAGCCCTTGAAGTACCGGCGCACCGAGCACGGGGAATACCTGCTTTATTCCATCGGCTGGGACGAAAAGGACGGTGGCGGCGTCCCCGGCAAGACGACAGCGGAGGGCGACTGGGTGTGGCAACTTCAATGAAGGCGGGATGGGGGTGATGCCAGCAGATCTCCGAGGTCATTGGTTTGCCGGAGGACGCGGTCAAAGCGCGGGAGTACCGCGCACTCCAAGGGCTTCGCCGGTTCGCGGGCCGGTTCCCCTATCGCGAAGCGTTTGGAGTGCGCGGTATTCCCGCGCTTTATGCCTCTCCTTTCTGCCCCGCCCGCAGCCGTGGTTTCAAATTCAAGTTATTCCTGGCGGCGCCCTTCGACCATCTGAAGGAGCTGCTCGATGCCGGCAACGAACTGCCGGGGGTCCAGGAGCGAGTCGTTGTGGTGGCCTGTGAGTTCCCAGAACAGCTTGGGTGGATTGGCGGCGGCGAAATTCTTTTCGCCGTGATGAAACCCGATCAGTTCATCTGCCCGGCTGTGCATGACCAGCAGGGGCACCCTCAGGCGCGGGAGTTTGGCCAGCGTATTGTAGTTGATTGTCGAGAGCCAGCGCACCGGCAGCCAGGGGAATAACTCCGAACCGACATCCGGGATGCTGGTGAAGGTGCTTTGCAGGACCAGCCCGCCCAGCCGTTCCCGCAGGGCCAACTCGCTGGCGACCCCTCCGCCCAGCGATTCGCCGAAGGCGATCACACGGTCGCCCGAAAACCCTTTGCCTTGCAGCCAATGGTGAGCTGCCTGGGCATCCCGATACGTGCCCTCTTCGGCCGGGCGGCCCCGGCTCCGGCCATAGCCGCGGTAGTCGAACACGAAGACGCTGACGCCGGTGCTCAGCAGCGCCTGGCATAAGCCGAGTCGATGGCTGATGTTGCCGGCATTGCCGTGGCAAATCAGCACCGCCAGACGCGCCCGCCTCGAATTCGTATTGCCCGGAAAAAACCAGCCGTTCAGTTCCACCCCGTCGCCGGCGGCGAAAGCCACATTCTCGAAGGGCCGGCCGAGTTCGGCGCCACTTGCGCTGAGGACGCGGTCGGGGTGATAGACCTGGCTGTATTCAAAATAGCGCAGCACGATAAACCCCGCTGAAATTGCCAAAAGCAGTCCGCCCCAGTTCCTGATTCGGTTCCGCCGCTTGTTCATTGCCCGGGCCACAATGCCACAGAAAGCAGCCGGCTGCCAGTTGGAGGGAGAATCCTCCTCAGCCGGTTGACGAATCCGGCGGTGTGAGAATGGTCGAGAACCGACCCTGGTTGCTCCCTCTCCCTCGGGGAGAGGGCCGGGGTGAGGGGAAACGGGACGCTCGAAACGGAGCATGTGCTCAAGAACCGATCTGCGCCCCAGCCCCGGCGTACGACGGAAGATTTCTTGAATTTGGTGCCGGCGCTTTTACATTCGGCGCGATGAGTTGGCCCAAATATCGGGTGCGGCGCGCGACACTGGACGATCTCCGCCAGTTGGCGGCCTTGTGGGGCACGATGAATTTTGCGGTCGATGAGTTGGCCCGGCGCATCACGGATTTCCAGGTGGCGGAGAGCGCGCAGGGAGTCTTCCTCGGGGCGGCAGGCTTGCAGGTGGCGGAGCGGCAGGGGTTGGTGCACAGCGAGGGTTTCACGGATTTCGCGCTGGCCGACACTCTGCGGCCGCTGTTGTGGGAGCGGATTCAAGCCGTGGCACTGAACCAGGGATTGCTGCGGCTCTGGACCCGGGAGCAAGCGCCGTTCTGGAGCCATTGCGGGCTGGTTGAGGCCGATGCCGAGGCCCTGGAGAAGCTGCCGGCGCCCTGGCGGGGATTGCCTTCGGCCTGGCGGACACTCAAACTCAGGGACGATTTCGACACGATCGTTTCGGTGGACAAAGAGTTTGCGGTGTTTGTGGAATCGGAGAGGCGGCAGAGCGCCCGGGCGTTGCAGCGGGGGAAACTCCTCAAGGCCATCGCTACGTTCCTGGCGTTTCTGGTCCTGGCCCTGGTGCTGGGCGCGGGGTTTTACTTGCTGTGGCGAAACCGCCAACTGTCCCGCTAAGCCGCCGATGCAACGGTTGAACAGGAGCCAATACAGAGAACGGAGAAAATGAATGACGGCTACGGCGGCTGCGGAAGGTTTTTGGAACCAGTTGTTCAGTCCGGGCGGAGATGAGGGCGCCACGGTTCGGCTGCGCGTCTTGCGCAAGCAAGGACGGCCCTTCCTGGCTTTGCCGCCCCGGGGACGCGCGGCCGTCGCGGCCCTGAGTTTGTATCCGGCACAAACTGGCCGGGCTCGTGCCGCCAAGACGCTGTTGGGCTGGCTGCTCCGGGCCGGCGCGGCGGTGGGGACCGAAGGCATCTTACTCACGATTTCACGCGCCGACCCTTTCGTTGGCTTTCTTTGCTCGCTCGCCGGCACGGGGCCTTCCGGAGTGCCTGGGTTGGGTATCCTGGCCGGCAATCCCGGAAGCCCGGGCCGGCGATTTGTCGTGCTGGTATTGGACGCTGGTCAAAAACCGGTTGCGGTTGCAAAGGCCGGATTGAGCCAGCCGGCCAAGGCGCTGGTGCGCAAGGAACAGTCGTTCCTCGAGGCTGTGGCCGGCAAGCCCGGTGTGCCGAGGCTGCGCGGCACTTTTCAGTCTTCGCGCCTCGAGGCGCTGGCGCTGGATTACATCACCGGCGAGGCCCCCCGCCTGCGACACGACGCGGCCCTGCCGGCCCTGCTGTGGCCCTGGGTGGATGCCAAGCGAACGGTCACTCTGTCCGAGACACCACAGTGGCGGCGCCTCGAGACGGCGGCGGCGGGCAGTGGCGGGTTGTGGCCGGCCCTGGCCGGGGGGCTGGGCGCCCGCGCTCTGCACCCGGCCATCGGCCATGGCGACCTGGCCCCCTGGAACATCAAGATCTCCCCGCAAGGCCACTGGACCGCGTTGGACTGGGAACGCGGCGAGGAGACCGGCATTGCGGGCTGGGACTGGTTTCACTATGTGATTCAGCGAGCCATCCTGGTCGAACGCCGGCCCGCCGGGGGCCTGCTCGAGCGGGTCAAGGAGTTGCTCCATTCGGAGCCGTTCCAGCGGTACGCCGCGCACACGGGCATAGCGGGGTTCGAGCGCGAACTGGTGCTGGCCTACTTGCTCTATTCGGCCGAAGTCATCAAACCTGCCGAGGGCCTGCCCCAGACGCGTGAACTCATCCGCGCGCTCAGAGCTACGCTTAGCCGTAAGTATTAGGTGGACTAACAGTCCCAGGCCCTTTGCTCCGCTTTCTCCGTTTTCTCCTGTTCAATTCCGATGGACCCTCTACGGATAAAGGTCCATCCCTTTGGCAAGCCCCGGGGCATCGAGGCGCCCGATCTTGCGGATGTCGGGCCAGATGAGGGCGACGGCGATGACGACGAGGATAGTGCCAAGCCCGCCGGAGACGACGGAGAAGACGGGGCCGGCGAGGTAGGCAACCAGGCCTGATTCAAAGCCGCCCAACTCGTTTGAGGTGCCGATGAACAGGCTGTTGACGGCGGAGACGCGGCCGCGTTTTTCATCGGGAGTGAGCAGTTGGACGAGCGTATGGCGGACGATGATGCTGATGTTGTCCACCGCGCCGCAGACAAAGAGCATCAGGAAGGACAACCAGAACCAGCGGGAATAGCCAAAGATAATCGTCGCCACGCCGAAGGCGGCGACGGCCCGGAGCAAGGTGCTGCCGGCCTTTTGGAGGGGCGGGCGGTGGACGAGGATGAGCGCGCAGAACAACGAACCCAAGGGCAGCGCCGCCCGGAGAAATCCCAGACCACTGGGACCCACCCGCAGGATGTCCTTGGCATAGCCCGGCAACAGGGCCGTGGCGCCGCCTAACAACACCGCGAACAAATCGAGGGTGATGGTGCCCAGGATCATCGGGCTGGCGAAGACAAACTTCAAACCGGCCGCCAGGCTCTGGGTGGTCATCCTCTCTTTCAGGGCGACGACATGGTCGCGCCGGACAAAACTGATGAGCGCCAGGCAAACCAGGGCGGCGCCCGCGTTGAGGGCATAAGCCGGCCAGAACCGCCCCGTCAAGGCAATGATCGCGCCGCCTGCCACCGGACCCGCCACCAGGGAGAGCTGGAAGCTGAGGCTGTTCCAGGTGACGGCTTTGGAAAAGTGCTCGCGCGGGACCAGGCGCGGCAGAAACGCCGAACTGGCCGGCCAGAGGAATGTGCGCGCCGTCCCGGCGGCGAAGAGGCAGCAGTAAATCCAAAAGATCGGGGCGCCCAAGGCGGAAATGAAGCTCAGCCCCACGCCGACACAGGCGATGATGAAGGTCGTCACCAGGATAATCCGCTTGCGATTGAAGTTGTCCGCCACGTGCCCCGCCACCAGGACAAAGAGAATCATCGGCATCATTTGCGCCAGGCCTACCATCCCCAAGCACAGGTACGAGTTCGTTCGCTGGTACAGCTCCCAATCGACGGCCACCGTGAGCATCTGCTGGCCCAGGGCCGCCACGAAGCGGCCCACCAGGTAAAAGGCAAAATCCCGATTCCGCAGCACGGCATACGGATCCACCGCTGCGCCGGGCAACTCAAGAGCGCTCGACGACCCTTGGGTCTCAAACATAACTGCGCCCAAAGATAAACCTTTCCCCGCCGCGTGGGGAATGCTTTTTGAGGCGCGTTTATTTCTTTGAGTTTGGCGGAGAATCTGTATGCTCTGCGTTCGAGCGGGATTATGCAAAAAGCCGGACCTCAAAGTCGGGAGAGCGAAGCGAAGCGACTGACCGCCGCTTCGGCGGGGCTTTCGTCCACCGATGCCGCCCCGGCCCGGCGGTCTGGCGCCTCCGGCCCGGCGCCCGCCAGGCAGCGCGCCGGCCCGCCGGCGCCGCGGCGGCCCACCCTGGGCAACAACGGCCATCGCGGCGTGAACCTGGCTGAGAAGCTCAAAGACCTCGTGCGCCTGGCCCATGAGCAGGGCTACTTGACCCATGAAGACGTCAGCGAGGCCCTCCCGGCCGAGGTGGCGACGCCGGAGGACCTGGATCAGATCCTCATCAAACTCCGCAACCTGGAAATTGAAATCGTTGACCCGGCCGAGATGGATCGGCCTGGCTTGTCCGAGGCGGAGGACGAACCTGACGGAGGCCGGCTTGACACCCTGGACGACCCGGTCCGGATGTATCTCAAGCAAATGGGCAAAGTGTCGTTGCTAACCCGCGAGCAGGAGATCGAGATCTGCCGGCGCATCGAGCAGGCCGAGGGCAAAATCCAGCGCACTATTTACGCGATGGGTTTTACCGCCAAAGAGCACATTGCCCTGGCCGAGAAACTCCTGGCCGTGCCGCCTAAGGAACGGTTCGACCGCCTCATCGTCGACAAGTTGTCCGAGCACCGGGAGCGTCACATGGCCGGCTTGCGGCGGCTCATCAGGAGAGTTCAGGACCTCGACGGCCAGGCCGACAGGCTGTTCTGCCGGTGGCAGGAGGCGGGGTCGGAACCCGAACGCGCTCGGCTGGTTGGGGAGTTCAAGCGTCGGAACCAGAAGCTCGAGGCCATTTTCGCCCGCTTCCGCCTCAAGCAAAAGGTGATCGAGGAGATGGCCTTGGTAGCCGAAAACGTCCGGGAGAGGATGCGGGCCAGCCGCGCCGTTGTCGAGAAAGCCCAGGCCGCCTCCCTGTCCGCTTCCCAGCAGGCGCTCATCCAGAGCGAGAAGGACCGCCTCAAGGCCCTCGAACGTTTTGTGCGGATGCCGGCGGAGGATTTTCTGCGGCTCTGGGGTGAGTTGCAGAACGCCTTGACCCGCGCCCGCGAAGCCAAAGCGCAGATGGTGGAGGCCAACCTGCGCCTGGTCATCTCCATTGCCAAGAAGTACACCAACCGCGGCCAGTCATTCCTGGACCTGATTCAGGAAGGGAACATGGGCCTGATGAAAGGCGTCGAAAAGTTCGAGTACCGGCGCGGCTACAAATTCTCCACCTACGCCACCTGGTGGATACGCCAGGCCATCACACGCTGCATTGCCGACCAGGCCCGCACCGTGCGCATCCCAGTCCACATGATCGAGGTCATCAACAAGCTCTGGCGCACCCAAAAGCGCCTGATGCAGGAGTTGGGCCGGGAAGCCACCTCCGACGAGCTGGCCGATGCCATGGAAATGTCCGTCGAGCGCGTCCGCACGGTGTTGAAAATCGCCCAGCAGCCCATCTCGATGCAATCTCCGGTGGGCGATGCCGAAGAAACCCATTTCGGCGACCTCATCGAAGACAAGAGCGCCGAAAACCCAAGCGAGGTCACGAGCTTTAATCTGCTGCGAGGCCATCTTTGCGAAGTGCTCAACGGCTTGAACGAGCGGGAGCGCAGAATCCTGGAGCTGCGCTACGGCCTGTCTGACGGCTGCCCGCGCACCCTCGAGGAGGTCGGCCAGCAGTACAACGTCACCCGCGAACGCATCCGCCAGATCGAGGCCAAAGCCCTCCGCAAATTGCGTCACCCCACCCGCCGCAGCAAGCTCGAAGGATTTCTGGAAAACCTCCAGTGGTAAGCCGGTTCCCTACTCTGCCAAGGCCACTATCCGTTCGGCGGGCAGGCGGTCGCGCTTTTCCACCTTGGTTCGCAGTTTCTGGAGCGCCTCGTTCTGAATCTGCCGGATGCGTTCGCGCGTCACGCCAAAACGCGCGCCGATCTCTTCCAAAGTCCTGGGCGTGTCATCCTCCAGGCCAAAGCGCATCGAGAGGATCGCCCTTTCCCGCGGCGCGAGGGTCGCAAAAACTTCCCTCAACAGTTCGGCATCGCTCGCCTTGAGCAGGTGGTCGAACGGAGCCGCCGCGTTGGCATCCGCGACCACTTCGGCGACAGGATTGGTGTCGTCACTGGCGCCCAAGGGGGCATCCAGCGGAACCGGCGCCTTGGACGCCTGGCGGTATTCCCGCACGCGCCCGGGCTTGATCCCCACGTCCGCGGCCACCTCTTCATCGGTCGGGTCCCGGTCCAGGCTCTCCCGCAGCCTCAGTTCGGCTCGGCGAATATGCGCCACCTTGTTCGACGACGTGCACCGGCAACCGGATGGTCTTTGACTGGTTGGCCAAGGCCCGTTTGATGGCCTGCTTGATCCACCAGGCGGCGTAAGTCGAGAGCTTGGCTCCTTTGGCGGGGTCAAATCGCTCCACTCCTTTGATCAAACCGATATTGCCCTCGCTAATGAGGTCCAGCAGCGGCAACCCCAGCCCGTCGTAATCGTGCGCGATCTTTACGACCAGCCGCAAGTTGGCCTTGATCATCTGCTCGCGCGCCTGTTCATCGCCTTTCCTGATTCGATGCGCCAGTATCCTCTCTTCTTTGAGGGTCAACAGTTTGACCTGGGCAATTTCCCTGAGGTAAAGCTGCAGCGGGCTGCCTTGCACCGAATCGCGGGAAATCGGTTCCGTGGGTTGTTCAGGCTCGCCTTGGACCGGCTCCGGCCTGACGGGCGGCAGCACCGGACTCGCTGCCGCTTCAGGAATGCGGCTCCGCCGCGGCGGAGGCCCAATCCCCGTGCGCACCCGCGCGCGCGGAGAGCCAGAGGCCGCCTTCACCATTCTCCCGGAGCGGCTTCTCGTCGTCTTGTTCTTCAAGGCCATGTTTTTCACAATTGGTGTTCACGCTGGCAAGGAGCCATCCGGAGGACACACGATCGCCCTATTTGTAAGCCAAGACGGTCGGGACATGCACTGCCAAGGCAAAACGGCAACTCGCTCCGATAAGGGAGCCGAATATAAGTAGCACGGATAGCTACATCTGTCAAAGCGAAGGCAGGGCAGGCTAGCGCAGCCGGTAGGTAATTCGGCCCTTGCTCAGGTCGTAGGGTGACATTTCCAACCGAACACGGTCGCCCACGGTCAGGCGGACAAAGTGCTTGCGCATTTTGCCGGAGAGATGGGCCAGGATCTCATGCTGATTGTCCAGCTTCACCCTGAACATGGTGCCGGGCAATACAGTGGAAATCGTACCCTCAAGTTCGATTGGCTCTTCGGCGCTCATTTAAGCTTCCATTTACTGATTGCTTCCAGCATTCAAGTTTTTTTAAACCTGCCACTTTTCAGGCGTAATGCAAGCCCGGTGTGGCGAGGAAACAGCGATACCGTTATTTTTCTCTAAGAAAACTTCGGCTGGCGCTTTTCAGTTACGCGGCCGACCATGATCAAACCCTGCCGCCGAGCCTGGAGGTTCTGTTTGAAAAAGGGAAATATCTCAAAAACCCAAGCCAGGCCCGGTCGGCCTTGACCGGCAAACCTTATGTCTTCATTGCCGCCGGCGAGAAATTGCCTGAGAAGTCATTTGAGCGAGACAAGTTGATTCTGCTCTATGATGACAAGGAACAGGATGGCTCTTACCCGTGCGTGATGGCTGACGGCCATGGCGAGTATCCGCGGGTGAGCGAGGTCAAGGAGCAGCTCCGGAAGCGCGGCAAATAGACGGCACGGCGCTTCATCACGCAAAGGGCCTGGAGCGCCAAAACCGCAACCAACGTAACGCAGACTTCAAGTCTGCCGTATCGCGGATTTCCAATCCGCAGCCGTGCGTCCATTCAGGCGGCTTGCGTGTTTCCGCCGCCCTGCCGACTGGAAGCCGGCGATACAGCAGGTTGGAAACCTGCGCTACGATGTCGCCGTCCTCCTCTGGCCCCTCTATTCCGGCTGGGCGTCCCTCGCGTCCCTTGCGTGAGGCCTCACTTGGTTGGGCCGTTCGGTTCTGAAGCCGGGAGGGGCCCGGGGCGGGCTGCTTGATGGGCCAGAGGTCGGAATCGGTTCGGGCAGTCTTGAGGTACTCCTCGATTTTCGCCACGACCTCGGGATTTTGGGCGGCCACGTTATGCTGTTCGCCGAGGTCGCTCTTGAGGTTGTAAAGTTCCAGCGGTTGTCCGGGCTGGGGGCAGAGGGCCTTCCAGTCGCCCATGCGGACGGCTTGCTGGAAACCGCGCTCATGGAATTCCCAATAGAGGAACTCGTGCCGGTTGGTTTGAGTCTGGCCGAGGAGTGTTGGGAGCATCGAGAGGCCGTCGAGATTGGCGGGCACTGGGGCGCCCGCGAGGTCGGCGGCGGTGGGCAGGAAGTCCCAGAAGGCCCAGGGGTCGTCATTGACCTGGCCGGCCTTAATCCGGCCCGGCCAGCGCGCGATCAGGGGCACGCGAATACCGCCTTCGTAAAGGTCGCGCTTGAGGCCGCGCAACGGACCGGAACTCGAGAAGAACTTCGGGTCCACGCCCCCTTCTTTGTGAGGGCCGTTGTCGCTCGAGAAAAGAGGATCGTGTTGTCCTCCATTTCGAGCTGGCGCAGTCTCTCCAGGAGCCGCCCGACGTCCCGGTCCAAACGGGTGATCATGGCCGCCTTGTTCTTTTCGGTTTGCGGCCATGATTGCCCCGAGTAAGGGGCATCGCTGGGCACCTGCATGCCGTTGCCGGTGCGGTTGCCTTCCTCGTTGTTGGCGTGGGGTATGGTGTAGGCCACGTAAAGAAAGAGCGGCTGGAAATGATTGAACGCGTCGGGCTGGTGGATGCGGACAAAGTTGGTCGCGGCGGTCGTGAAGAGATCCTGGACATAGAGCCCCTTTTTGCCGCCCATGTTTTCAAAGAAGGTCTGCTCCTGATCATACCCCGTGGCGGGGTCGTAGCGCCAGAGGTGATCGGTGTAGTAGTCGTGCGCGTGCGTCTGGTCCAGGAACCCGACAAACTCGTGGAACCCTTTGTTCTGCGGCACGCCGCTGGTGTGCTCGTTGCCCAAGCCCCATTTGCCCACCAACCCGTTGTAATAGCCGGCCGCCTTGAGCACCTCGGCCACCGTCCGGTCCTCGGGCCGCAGCGCCTGCGTGCCGTTGCCGCGGATATAGGCATGACCGGTGTGCAGGCCCGTCATCAAGGCGCAACGCGACGGGGCGCAGACCGTGCTCCCGGCATAAAAACTCGTAAACCGCATGCCCTCGGCCGCCAGCCGGTCCAGGTTCGGCGTCTTGATTTTGCCCTGGCCGTAGCAACCCAGGTCCCCGTAGCCGAGGTCATCGGCCAGGATGAAAATGATACTCGGTTTGCCGGAGCCCGCCCTCGCCGAAGACAAGGCCTTGGAAAGCGAAGAGGAATTGGGATTGGATTGTGCGCCGGGAAAGCCGGGCACCGCTGCCACCAGCCAAAGGAGCAGGGCCAAGGCCCGTCGCCCCACAATGACCTGACGCTTGTTCATGACCCCTGAATTCTGGCTAAACCGCCACCCAACGTCCAACCAATAAATTCCCATTGCATTTGCGGCCAATCAGGGCAAGTTGAATTGAAGATGGCTCCCGAACAAGAACCGAACGCCGGAATGCAGCAGACTGAGAATTCCAAGCCACCCCACGCCGCGCGACGCGGACGGCGCTCAGGCTACGGAGGCCGCGGGCGTGGACGACGGCGGTTGCCATCCGCAGTCGAATCCCCGCTGCCTGCCGAGCGCCAGACCGGGCAGCCGCCCACAGGGCTGGCCGGCTCCCCTGCAGAGTCGCCGCAAGCCGCCGAACCTCCGCCGCCTGGCCACACCGCCGCTGAACCGGAAATGGCGCTCGAGCGCGAGCCGGTGGAGGACTTTGAGCCTGTTGAAGAGCCCGAGCCGGCCCAAGGGCCGGAGCCGGCGGAAGAACTCGAATCCGCCCCCCGACCCGAAGCGGCAACAGAGCCGGAAAGCGCGCCCGCCGCTGAGCCTCTAAGAGCGCCGCCACCCGCTTACCGGCCTGCTTCTGGCGAGCACAGGTCCCATGCTCCGCCCTCCCCTGCGCGCCAACCTCAGCCGGCTGCGCCGGCGGCCGTCAAAAAGGCCATCGAAGAGGTCAATGAGATTCTGAGACTCTGCGCCAGGGACTCGACCAGATGGAGGAAGTGCTCGAGACGCTCGAGTTGGCCGAGCGGCAAAAGGATGCCGACGAATACGAAATCGAGTCCCTCCGCCGCGCCCTGCGCCAATTCCACCGCCCCCGCGAGGGAGGACATAGGCATTAGTGAGTTGCAAGGCCCTGAAAAAAAAGGGCGGGCGCCCGTCGCCGAGAGGAGGTGGGTGGGGAACCCAAGAAGAGACGCGCAGGCACCCGATGGCGCTATACTGCCTGGACTCACCCCAACCGTCAAGAGGTTTTTTTCAGTTCTCTTCGATTCTCTGCGAGCCTTCAGTTCTGCAACCGGAAGAATTGCATCGGTCCGGACGCAGGGTCGTAGGTGTGCGGGCTGGTCGCCCCGCTTACATTGCCCCAGGGGCCGGCCAGGCGCGGCGCCGACTGCAGCGTCGCGCTGCCCTGCCAGGAGAGGACCACCATCTTGCCCGCGCGCGCAATCGAGAGGCTCGAGGGAGCGGTCCCGCTCCGCAACCGGAAGAATCGCATCGGTCCGGACGCAGGGTCGTACGGGTACGGGCTGATCGCCCCGGTCACATCGCCCCAGGGACCGGTCAGGCGCGACGCGGACTGGAGCGTCGCGCTGCCCTGCCACGAGATGACCACCATCTTGCCCGCGCGCGCGATCGAGAGGCTCGAGGGGGTCGTCGCCGTCCCCACCACTGCAAAACTCATGTCATCGAAGTAACCGACAGCGTTGGCCTGGGCGCTGTTGACCTCGATGACATTGAATCCATTGGTGTTGATGGAGTTGCCCCAATAGACCGGCGTGCGAAGGTCGTCTATGTAAAAATAGACATTGACCGTCCCGTCCCCAAGCAGCGGGCCCAGGAGGATACGGGCGTGGTGCCAACCGACGCTGCGTTGCGTGGGTGTGTCAATCCATCCCTGGCCATAGCCCAGGGAGGCGCCTGCTATCCGCGCCTGGTACTTCGAGCTGTCATAGGCCCCGTAGCCCGGCAGGTACGCCGAAGCGCCCAGGGAGAGCCGTTGGTATTGCGTGGAGACGACCAGCCCGGCGTTGAGGTTGCCGTTATTCTCGGGCGTCGAGGACTCAGGATAGTCTGTGTTGGTGGGGGCGGTATTGTAACTGCACAGGGCGACATAATCTTCAAAGTCGGCCGCGTTGGGAGCGTTGCCCAGAGGGTCGTAAAACCACCACTCGAGCATGCAGTCGCTCAGGAAGTTCTGCCCGCCGCCCGCCCGATAGGCGATGTTGCACCAATTCTGATTGATATATTCGGGAGCCGCGCCACCGATCATCTGAGTGCCGCTGTGCGGTGTGACGCCATTGGTCGCCGTCACAACCTGGGCGTTGGGCGGTGTGGGCCCGAACCACGGATTACCCGAGCCGTTTGGCGCGTAATTGGGGCCGTCGCTGCCGGGAACCCCATAGTACATGGGATTCTTGTCCAGCGCTCCCAGGGCATAGCTCTCAAAGCCGTCCGAGAAGAGCGTCTTATAGGACCCGGGAATGAACGGCGGACCGGCAACCGTGAAGCTGTAAGTCCAGGTGAACTGCCGCGGCGCAGGCGCCGCGTTGTCAGCAAAGGCCACGTTCACGGTATGGGCCGAAGAAAACACGAAGCCCGACAGCGGCACAAAATACAGCCTCGTCTTACTGCCGTTGGTGGTAATGACCGGAGAAACGGCGGCGCCGTCCAGGGTCAACACCAGCGACGCGGGGTCCACCGCAGTGAGGTCATTCTCAAGCACGACCTCTATCGCGCTGTTGGTTTGGACCTGCCGTCCTCGAGGGGCAAAGGACTGGACGTAAGGCGCGGGCGTGGTCGAGGTAACGATGCTCAGGTCATCGATGAAATGATCGTCGTTGGTCCCTGCCGTGATCGAGCCAAAGCCAAACCGACTCCCGCCCGCGGGCGCATACCCGTAAGCGTTGAGGTCCAGGTTCGAATAGACATAGACGCCGTCATAGACCACATCCAGCGTGTTATTCGGATTGAGTTGAATCAGCGCGTTGACATAGGCGCCCGCCTGCAAACCCTCGCAGTAGTTGGTAGCGCACAGGGTCCCGGCGACCCTCACGTCAATGGCCGGAGCAGGTTCCGTCGCCCCATCGATGAGGGTGTCAAACTCGACGGTCAATCCGCTGCCTGCCCCTTCCATGGGGATTGGGGCGAACGGCAGGTCTGGGGCAAAATTGAAGCTCAATCCGGCAGCCGTGTCTCCGCCGGTCATCAACACCTTGAAAGCGGCGGCAAAGCTGACCACGGCAGTGCCGCCATCCAGGTCGCTGGCGATGATGAAGGCCCCGCCTTGGCCGCCAAGGGCTCCGCTCAGTTGCAGACAACCGCTGTTGGTGTATCCGCCCCCGCTCCCGTCGTTGGGCGAGACCACCGAAGTGCCGAACAGAACACTCCCCGGCGGCAGGCCCGAATTGAAATCACTCACAAAACTGCCTGCATAGGGGCAAACCGGCGCTCCCAGCAAAGCCAAAGCCGCAATGGCCGGGGTTAGTCTCAGGGGGTTCGTCATCCTCATGTTCAAAGCTCAGTTTCTTTACGGCGGCCGACTGAGGCCCGGCTCGAAGCCAAAGACAGCAACCACCCTGAGTATAACCGTCCTCCGCAGACCGGCAATCCAGAAATTACCGTAACGAGGCGGTGCCCCAGGGCCAGCGACAAAATCGCCGAAACGAGCCCCATTCCCTGACTGTAGGAGACGACGTAAGGAGTCTCTGATCAATGGCTTCCGAGGGGATCTGCCATTCCCTGTGCCCCCAACTCCGTCAGAGACTCCTTACGTCGTCTCCTACAACGGTTTGCGGAGCACCATGGCCAAATTGTCTGCCAACCCGAACGTCGCCAGGCTCAACTCCGCGATGGCGTAGAGGCCCTTCACGGGCTTGAGCCAGCGGTTCTGCTTCCAGGCGGTCGTGCGCTGGAGCAACGCCGCCCGTTCCAGGTTCGAGACCTCCGCTCCCCCGTGCCGCCAGTCCTGCCAAACTACCACCGGGTTGAAATGCGTAAAACGCGTCTCGACAACTGCAAACCGCGCTTCCACCAACCGCCTCAGAGTCCCCCGGGTGAAGTAATTCAGGTGCTGGGGATAAACGTAACGGCAGCGCGCCCCCAGCAGCCGCATCGCCAGCGAACCCAGGTTCGGCACGAGCACGAAGCAGACTCCCTCCGGCTTGAGCGCCTGCCAGGCCCGCTCGAGAAACGAACGCGGCTCCGCCAGGTGCTCGAGCACCGCCCAGAACGTGACCGCCTCGAACTGCCTGCCGCCGAAATCCTGGACGAGAAAATCGTCTCGAACCACGGGAATCCCGCGCGACTCCGCATAATCCAACGGCGCGCCGCTCACATCGGTTCCCAGGACTTCATAATCCCCCGGAAAACGGCCCTTGAGGTGAAACAGGAACGCCCCCGACGAGCAGCCGACATCCAGCACCCTCCCCCTCCGGCAATGCCTCCGGAACAGGCGCAACTCCCGCTCGAACCGCTCGGCGGCGTAATCCCCCTCCAGCTTCGCCGGAGAAAGGTAATATTCCGTGCCCACCTGCTCATAGTACCGGCCCGAGGCGAACGCGGCGGGCACGGGACTCACATAGACCATCGAGCAGCGCGCACAACGCGCCAGCCGCAGGCCCCCCTTCTCAAGCCACCCTCGCCCCTGAGCGTCCCCGCACACCGGGCAGCTCCTGCCTATCGAGCCATCCATAAACAGCTAAACTCTTGATTCACAACGTGAATGGGCGCCGATCTGTTTTTGAGCGCCTGCCAAACGTCATGCCGCAAGGACCATTTTTGCCATTGCCAACCAGCCGACGACAAGCCCTGCAAGCCAACTGAGCCAGTTCGGAAGGTGCTGGTGAGATGCGATACAATAGCACGAGACCCAGGCTGCGATGATGAGGGGAACGATTAGACTTGGAGTCAGCCCGCAGACCCGGAAGTAAAACGCGCCTGCCGCTGCTGCCGCTAGCCCATTGAGAACCTCCGGGATCTGCAAATGCGTCCGATCAATATTTGGCACTCGGCGCAATGCTCTTGAAACCGGGCGCAAAATAAAAGAGCCGACGAACATGCCGACGAAAACGGGCATTCCTGCCAGGAGAAGGGTATAGGCGAAAAATGTGTTCATGAGGATTCCGATGAGTTAGGACACCTCAAGCGCGTCCAGAAAGCGCCAGGCGCGGTCAAGGCCGGGACCTTCCGGCCACGACGACGGTTGAACATCACCGGGTTGGTGCTGGCGGGTGAGGGCGCCCAAGGCTTACTTGGCGCTCATCGGCCAACCGCTTGGAACGGCATTCACTCTGCCTCCGTGGTACACCATCCAACCGATGTCCCTGTCGTTGGCGCCAACCCCAATCCGGCCATCGATGCCAGCGTAGGTTTGCCACAGGACGGCCCTGGCGCTAGGTTGGCCGAGCGAGGCCTTCCACTTGTGGATTTCCGAGTGGCCATCGGCAAAGGAAAACCCGCAGGCGCCATTATGATAGGTTGCGGGCACATCAGCCCATTCCGTCTGCGAGTCCGGGTTGAACAGCCCGGGGTCGTTGATGCTGTCGGGGTGTTCGTCTGTGTAAAGCCAGTTCTCTGCCGGGCCCGGGTAGATGAACTCTCCGTCGCGTTTGATATGCCGGTAAATGGCGTTCCAGGGGCCTGCTTCCGCGTTGCCATCGCCCACGCCAATGTTGCCGGAGATGCTGCGGGCCCGCGCCTTAAAGCCGGCACCCAACTGGGCCGAGCTCACAAAATGGTCAGCCGGGCACTTAAAAATGCCATAATTGTGCGCCGTATAGACGCCCAGCTTCGAATACACATCGGCCGACACGAAGAGCGTATTCGTGTTATCCGTGCTGGTGGACCAGTCCAGCCAGCCTTGAGCCCAGCCGGCATAAAGGGGAGCCGTGAACTGATGCTGCAGCGCATAAGCTCCCCCGGTAGTATCCCCGCCATGGTACGACTGCACCAGGACGCCGTTGTTGTCCGTCGCGTACATGTGCCAGGCCTTGCATAGTTGGTTGTGATTGTTCATGCAAGAAACCCCTTGGGCCTTTTCCTTGGCTTTGGTCAAGGCCGGCAGGAGCATGGCCGCCAGGATAGCGATGATGGCGATGACGACCAGGAGTTCAATCAATGTAAAGGCCGGGCGTCCCATCCGCCCTGCGCTGCGCTGTCTGTTTAATGTCATAACACAAGTCGAGTGAAGTACATGAACGACCTTCACCTGTCACGGTCGTTTGCGCTTACTGCGGTATCTTTGCAAACCGAACCCGCGCCTGTCAACTGGGAATTGGCAATTGGCTGCGGGAATATCTCCTACAGGATCCCGGGCCGTTTGTAAAGCACAAAATATTGGGTTTTTCCCTTGGGGCCCCTGGGGCAGGGCTGATTCAATATCCCGTAGGAGACGACGTAAGGAGGCTCTGATCGGGTTCAGAATAAATACTGAGCCTCCTCACGTCGGCTCCTGCAGTTCCGGGGCGATCTTGAATCACCCCTGCCCCAGGGCCCGGGATGCTCACCGGAGTGACATCAGAGCAGGCCAGCCTCCGGGAGGCGGGCCTCACTGATTGAGCCGCCTCAGGTAGTCGAAGGAGTAGATTCCCGTCGCATGGCCGTCAGCCCAGGTCGGCTGGAGGGCGTAACCTCCCACCGTTTCCAGGCGCGCCAGGCGGAAGGCCTCAGGCGGCAGCGGCCGCGGGGGGTTCTGGTAGAGGTTGCCCATAATGTCCACCTCGCCCTTGCAACTCGCGCACGGGCACTGCCGGCGCAGCTTCTGAGCGGGATGTAGGTCTCGCTGCCATCGTCCCATTTGATGGCCAGCTCTTCTCCAATCGGTTGTATGTCCGCCGGTCTCACGGGCATCGCACCAGGACGCGGAGGCGCTTGGACTGGTAGGCGGCGGCGTTGCCGGCGAAGGTCCAGTCGGGATTGCCGGTGGGCTGGTTGCCGAGGCCCAGGTCGGCGCGGCTGCCCTCCCGCCAGTGGTTCAGGGCGAAGAGGGTTTGTTTGGCGTCGTGGTTATGGACCTGCATCGAGCCGTAGCCGTCGGCCGGCTCGGCCATCTGGTCGCCGAAATCCCAGACCTGCGAGGAGGCATTGGGGACATTGGCGGCATTTTCCGGGCCGTAGTTATTGGGCCAGAACTCGAGGTTGCCGCCGGGCAGGTTCGAGCCGGTGACGATGCCCTTGGCGTTGGAATAGACGTTCATGGCGGTGACGTTTTGCTGGAAGCGGGCGCCGGATTGGAAGGTGGGAATGCCGATCTTGCCGAGGTCCTGGCTGAAGGCATCCATCGAGACATACAAATACTGGGTCTCCCCGTCTTTGGCCTGCAGTTCCAGGAAATAGGCAATGCGGTCGAAGGGTTTGTTGATCCTGGCGTGGTTATCCACGTCATAGGTGATGTTTGGGCCGAGTCTTGACAGGTCCAGGTCATAGACCAACTGGTACTGCCTGGCCTCGGGGACTTTGAGGGCGAGCAGGTCGCGTTTGGGGACGATGCCGGCGCGGAAGGCGCCGGCCGGGAGGCCCTCGGCATTCATCAGGTTGGGCTCTGCGAGCATGCCCCAGGCAAAGCGCACCGCCACCGGGTGCTTCACCTCGGGCGAGGAGAGGACCACGGCGGGGCCCTCGATTTGGGCGGCGGCTTTGACAAAGCCGCCCTCGTCGGCGTCAATGATTTCAAACCAAGTGAGCGGGGCGCCGTCGCGGCTGGCCAGTCCCCCGCCGACGTTGTCGAAGGTGATGCGGAGGCGCTCACCGTCCAGACTCATGGACTTGAAGGCGGGGCCGGAGCAAACCAGCTTTTCCTGGCCGTAGGTCTTGGCGAGGGCCCAGAGGGCGAGGCGGCGGCCGACTTCCTGTTTGTTGGCGGGATGGATGTCTTTGAGGTTGCCGATGTCATTGATGACGGCCATGCCGGTGTTGGGGATGGCCTGGGCGGCGGCGGCCTGGGCTTCCCAGAACTCACCGATGAACTCGGGGTTGCTGCCCCCGTAATTGAACGGGGCAATCTGCACGAAGTAGAAGGGGAACTCGCCCTGGTTCCAAATCCGGCGCCAGCCGCTGACCAGGGCTTTCATGTGTTCGGTGTAGAGCTTGCCTTCGCCGGCATTGGACTCGCCTTGGTACCATATCGCGCCGCGCAGCGGGAAAGGGCAGAGGGGATGGATCATGCCGTTGAAGAGGGCCGTGGCGTTCTGGACGTCGTGGGGCGGGAGCAGTTCGGCAGGGAAAACAGGCATCGGCGGAGCCACCGACCGCTGGGCCAGGGCCTTGCGGGCTGCCTCGAGCCAGTGTTGGGTTTCGTCGAGGACGACTTGAAGGCGCTGTTGATGGAGGGCGGCGCGCGGGTCGCCGAGTTGCACCAGCTCGAATTCGCCTTTCAAGGCCGGCACCTCGGCAAAGCCTTCAGGCGGGGTCCAGGGTTCGATGCGGGTGCCGCCCCAGGCGGCATCAACCAGGCCGACGGCGACGCCCAGTTTGCGGTGCAACTCACGCCCGAAGTAATAGGCGGCGGCGGAGAAACCGCCCCAGCCGTCCTGGGCGACGGTCTTGGGGGAACAGACTTTCCAGGCGCCCCGGATGTCGTTTTGGGGCTCGGGCGTCCAACGTTTGGGGACCAGCATGAGGCGGAGGCCGGGGTAATCGGCGGCGGCGATTTCCTCTCGGCCATTGAGGGCGGCTCCGATGCCCATTTCCATGTTGGATTGCCCGGAGGCGAGCCACACTTCGCCGATCATAACGTCGTCAAGTTCCACCGTGCTGGAACCGCGCACAGCCAACCTGAAGGGGCCGCCCGCCTTCATGGCCGGCAGGACCGCCCGCCACTCGCCACGGTCATTGGCCTGGGCCTGGCCGCTTTCGGTGCCGAGTTGGAGGGCGACGGTTTCGTTGGGTTGCGCCCAGCCCCAGATGACGAGCGGTTTTTCCTGCTGGAGGACCATGTGGCTGCCGAAGATTCCGGCCAAGCGCACTTCGGCCCGGGCCGGGGGCGCCAAGCTTGCCCCGATCGCCAGCAGAGCGGCCAGCAGGCCACCCAGCCGAACCATAGGCAAACCGACATCGAAGGGTCGAGGGTCGAGCGTTGAGTGTCGAGTGTCGAGGGGCGAGTGTCGAGTGTCGAGGGGCGGCACTTCGTTCCCTTGACCCTCAACCCTCGAACCCTCAACCCCTGCGTCTGGATATTTTTGAACTGTGGTCTGTCATCCGCACGAACATGCCAAGCATCCCTTGCCTCTGTCCATTGTTTTTGCTGGCTACTTTCTCGAAACGCGGGCATATCCTCCCCTCATGAACATGACTCTACCTTGTATTCGACGCACTTCTGGCATCGTCACTCTCCTGGCCGGCATCGCCTCCCTGGCTCTTGGGCCTGCGGCGTGTGCGGCCGAAAGCGAGTTTGCCAAACCGGTCATTGATATTGGCATAGTGGTCAAGGATTCGGAAAGCACCGCCCGGTTCCTGACAAATGCAATTGGCTTCAAGGAGGTGCGCGGATTTTCGGTCAAGGCCGACTTGGGCAGGAAAATCGGGTTCATTGACGGGCGGGAAACCGACGTTCGGGTTTTTGTGCTTGAGGGAGCCGAGCCGGCCACGCGCATCAAAATACTCTCATTCCCGGAGGCGCCGGGCAAACAGGCCGATCAATCTTACATCCATTCCACGCTGGGAATTCGCTACCTGACGCTCTATGTCAAGGACATGAACCGCGCCCTCGCGCGGCTCAAACAGGCCGGGGTCAAGACCTTGGGTGAGACCCCGCTCGACACGGGCAACGGCAACTGGCTGGTCGCAGTGAAGGATCCGGATGGCAATTTCGTCGAGCTGATCGGACCCCGGCCTTGAGGCCCTACTCCATCAGGACGCGCAGGTGGGCTTCGACGGAGGCGGCCAGGGCGTCCAGGTTGTAGCCTCCTTCGAGGATGGAAACGAGGCGGCCGCCGCTGTATTGGGCGGCGATGTCCTTCACGATGCGGGTCAGTTGGGCATAGCCCTGAGGCGTCACCTTCATTTGGCCCAGCAGGTCTCCTTGGGCGGCGTCGAAGCCTGCGGAGAGCAGCACGAAATCCGGCCTGAAGGCGGCCGCAGCGGGTTTGAGCTTCTCCTCGAAGGCCCGCCGGTACTCCGCGTCGCCGCGACCCGGCCGGCAGGGGCACATTGCAGGTAAACCCCAGTCCCTTGCCCCGCCCTTTTTCGGCGGCGCTGCCCGATGCCCGGGTAGAATGGGGATTGATGGGTCGAGAAGTAGAACACGGTTGGGTCTTCGTAAAAAGCGGCTTGGGTGCCGTTGCCATGATGGACGTCCCAGTCCACAATCAGGACCTTGGGCAGCTTGTACTGCTGCTGGATGTACCTGGCGGCGATGGCCACGTTATTGAAGAGGCAGAAACCCATGGCTCCGTCCCTAAGGGCATGGTGGCCCGGGGGCCGAATGGCGCAGAAGGCGTTTTTGATTTTCCCTGCCATCACGGCATCAATCGCCGATTGCACGCCCCCGACAGCCGCCAGCGCGACCTCGTATGAGTCGGTCGATGCCGGCGCGTCGGGCGTGTCCACGTAGCCGATGCCTGCGCGGCAGCTCTGCCTGACCCGCGCGACGTATTCCGCGGTATGGACCGTGGTGAGCCAGTTCGTGGAGGCCGCCACGGGTTTGAGGCTCAGCAACTCGGCCAGGAGACCCTTCTGCTTCAACCGCTCCACGATGGCCGTCAGCCGCTCAGGACGCTCCGGATGCCCCGCGCCCGTATGGTGCCGGAGATAGATTTCGTCATAGAGGAATCCTGTGCGGACAGGACGGCTGAGGGTTTCGCCTTTGTTGTCGGCGGCGGAGACACCCACCGCCGCGGCCGAGACGCCCATCGCCGCCAGGAGGAAGAACTGCCCGCGCCCTGACAGGCCGGCCGGCTCGGGTGACGGCAGGTCACCTGCAAAGGCTAAGCCGGCGCCGGCCGCGAGAATCCCAAAACCAAGGACGCATTGTATCTTTTGCATTTGCCCTCAATTCGAGCCGTTTCATCCTTGGTCTTTTGCGCAGCAGGACTTGGCGGCCTTTTCGGTCGCGCAACACGTTCCGCCAACGCCCAGTCTTCTGAGCACGATTTCCAGCGGGCAGAAGCCGGTGAAGGAGGATTGCAGCAAATTGAACCCGACGAACGCCGTGAACCAAAGCCAATAAGGGCTGTGATAGTGCGCCAGCAAAAGGCTGAGGAGAACAAAACTGCCGGCAAATCTGCGAATAATCATTTCCATAGTGTTTCTCATATTCTCAACGTCCGCGTCGCTATCAGATCTGAGCCGCCAGCAGGCAAATAGTTACAATAGAGTCGCCGGTCACGGATGTGGCGCTGAGGCATGGTTCACGGTCCCGCCCGTGGGATGCTTTTCTGTCCAGCGCTGCCGGAGGGCCTCATGGAGCCGCTGGCGAAAGGGGGCCGGCAGGTCGTAAGGCTTGCCTTCTTTATAGAGGGTGACGGTCTTGCGGATGTTGTCCACGACCACCTGGCAGGGATTGCACCCCGCCGTATGTTTCTCGAATTCTTCGCAGAGGGCGGGGTCCACCGTGCCATCCACGTATTCATTCAACATCGCAAGCAGTTCTTCGCACTTCATGGCAGCTCGATCCGATTCAGCACTATTATTGAGTCGTCATCGGGAAAAAGGTTACAGCCTGTACCAGTTTTCAGGCGCGTTGGCAGGAGGGGGCCAAGTGTCGAGGGTCGAGGGTCGAGGGAACGAAGTGCCGCCCCTCGGCACTCGACACTCGCCCCTCGGATATCGGATTGCTTTTGAACCGGGGTCTAAGAAGCGTTGGGGCCGCTAACCGGCCCCCTCGGTCACTGCGGGTGCTGCGCCGGCGCCAGGCGTCGGGCCGGGTCGCCGAGGGTGCGGGTCAACAATTCCCGGAGCTGGAGGCGGGCGCGAAGCAGGCGCACCTTGATGTTGGCCTCGCTCAGGCCCAGGGCGTCGGCGGTTTCCTTGACCGACAGCCCCTCGACGTCGCGCAAGAGAAACACCAACCGGTGCTTCTCGTCCAACTGGGCCAGGGCATCATCCAGGAGGCGGCGGACTTCGTGCTGGTGCGCCAGTTCCGCGGGAGACTGCCGCCAATCGGCGATGTATTCCGGGTGGGGAACGATGTCGGAGTTATCAGCCCCTTGGGTTGCTTCCTCCAGAGAAACGGTGTTCAGGCCCTTCCGTTTGCGGATGATCTTCAGGGCTGCGTGCGCGGCAATGCGCAGCAGCCAAGTGGCAAAGCGGGCCTCTCCGCGAAATCCGTCCAGGTTCTCCAGGGCGCTGAGAAAGGTCTGCTGGGTGGCATCTTCGGCGTCCTGCTCCTGGCGCAACATCCGCAGGGCCAGCGAATAGACCCGCTGCTCGTAGCGGTTGGTCAGCGCCTCGAAGGCGTCCAAATCGCCCGCCCGGGCGCGCTGCACCAGCTCCGCATCGGCAGGCTCCGCACTTATTTGACCAGGCATATTCTCCAAACGCTTCGCGCTATCCGCCCTCTGCGCTCCGGCGGGCGGGCCTACTTTGCGGCAGCCTTCTGGATTTCGCGGGCGAGGGCTTTGGCGTCGCCGGCAACGGCCACGGCCTGTTTGCGGTCGAGGTTGTTGGCCTGGAAGATTGCCTGGATGTCGCCGGTAATGTCAGTGAGCTGAGGTTGCGCGATTTTTTCCGGGTTCAGGACGGCATTGACGTCCTGGAGCAACCGCTCGCGGGTGACGGCGGAAAGGAGCTTTTCCGAAAGCGCCGAGGAGAGACTCTCGGCCAGTTTGTTGGCGGCGAGCTGAGAGGGTTTGTTGGGGCCCTGGGCTGCAGCGATGAGGTCCCTGGCAAGTTGTTGCTTGATGGCCAGGTTGGCGGGCGTCTCGGGTTTGATGGCGATCGAAATCAGCCCGCAGCCTGGCCAGGACTTGCTGCTGGGGAGTGAGAGGACGGGCCGGGGCTGTGGCCGTCGGGGCCGCCCCGGGCGCGGCCGATTGGACCGGCGGGGCAGGCGACGGCACGCCCTGCTGGACGTTGTTCTGGTCGCGCAATTCCTTGGCGCGCTGCTTGATGATGACTGCCGAGCCTTGGGCGAAGGCGGTTCCGCTGCCCAGCAAAACGGCCCCCGCCAGCGCGAGGGCGAACCTTGTTTTCATAGAGATAAGCGATGTGATGTTGCCAGGAGGGTGCAGCCGGAGAGGGGAAATGTCAATCTTTAGTAATCCCTTTGAGGGTTTCCTCCAGTTGCCGTCGCAGGCCCTCGCGCTCGGCGTCGGACGCTTGGCGGGGGACGCGAATGGGTCTTTCGATGACGACCTCACACCGCGCGAAGGGCAGCGGGATTTGAAACCGGTCCCAACTCCCGCAGCGGAGCTTCCAGTTCAGGTCATAGGAGGCCGGGAGGATGGGCAGCCCGGTAACTTGGGCCAGGGACATCACTCCCTCCTGGACGACATAGCAGGGTCCGCGCGGCCCGTCGGGAGTAATGGCCAGGTCATAACCGCGCTCGGCCCAGGTGGTCAGTTCCAGCAGCGCCTGCGGGCCGCGCCGGCTGGAAGAACCGCGCACCGGCTGCACCTTGAAACACTCCAAAATGCCTGCCAGAAATGCGCCGTCTTTGCTGGCGCTGACCATGGCGGCCAGACCGGCAGTCTGGTTGCGCGGCATGACGTGATCGTGATAAATCTTCATGCAAAGGGCCAGCCGATTATGCCAAACGCAATAGATGGCCGGGCCCGCCCTGCCGTCCAGGAAGCCGGAACGATCCCGGTAATGATAGCGTATGGTCCCGGCCACCACCCGCGCCAGGGCAAAGACGGCCCACGCCCCCGCCCGTTGATACCACCGAGGGGCGTGGGGAATGACCAACCCGCCGTTTCGTTTCGCGCGGCGCGGGGGGGTGCAGTTTTCAGAGGAAGGACTCACCGTTCAGCTCTTCTTGAGGCAGGCGCGGACCAACTCCTCGACGGTAGCCTGCGGGCCAAGGGCGGCTTGGGTGCGGCGGACGGAGTCGTGCGCCTCGAGCTGCTTGAAACCCAGCGCCATCAGCGCCAGCACCGCGTCGTTCACGCGCTGCTCCGGCTCCGAGAGGGCGCGTTGGGCGCTGGCGGCCTCCCAGGCCCCGGCAGCCCCGATCTTGTCTTTCAGCTCCACCACCATCCGCTCGGCGGTCTTCCGGCCCACTCCGGAAACCTGCGATAAGACCTTCACATCGCCGGTCGCCACCGCGCCGCGAAAAGCGACCACGCTGATGCCGCTCAGGACGTTGAGGGCAATTTTAGGACCAATGCCGCTGACCGTGTTAATCAGAAGACGAAACAAGTCCCGCTCCGCGCTGCTCATAAAGCCATAGAGGGTATGTGAATCCTCCCGCACGACCAGGTGTGTGAGCAGCTTCACCGCCTGGCCGGCCGGCGGCAGTTTGTCGTATGAGGATAGGGGAATGAGCACTTCGTAACCGACCCCGTTCACCTCGATCGTGGCCTGGGTCGGAAGCGCATCAACCAACGTGCCGTGAAGAAAGCCGATCATAATTCAAACTTCCGGCCTTCGGCTTCTCATCCTACACCCTCTTGGGCGGGTTGAGCCAGTAGCGGCCGGTCTCCTGGGCGAAGGTCAGCGCCAGCGCCAGGGCGTCAGCGGCATCCGGGGCGGGCGGTTCGGGCAGACGCAGAAGGCGCTGGACCATCTTGGCCACGGCCAGCTTTTGGGCGGCGCCATAACCGACGATGGCCTGTTTGACTTTGCGCGGGGCCATCTCGTAAATCTCCAGGCCGGCCTCCGCCACGACCGCCAGGGCGGCGCCCCGCGCCTCTCCCATGATCAGGGCCGTCTGCAGGTTCTGGGCGTAAAAGAGCCCCTCGACGACGCAAACGGTGGGATGATGCCGCGGCAGGACCTGCCGCAGCGACTGAACGATCCTGACCAGGCACCGGGAACGCTCCCAGGAGCCCGGGCAGCAAATCGTGCCCTGGGCCAGCGTCTCCGGATAGGGCTTGGCCAGCCGAATCACGCCATAACCCGTCCCGCGCAAGGAAGGGTCCAGGCCCAGGAGCACCTGGTGGCGCGTCACGCCTCCGGACCCGCTGCGCTCCAAGACGGGCCCCGCCGCGCGGCGGGTCCCCCTGAGGCGCTCCTCCATCTGCTTGAACTGTTGCGGCGTTACACCCATCAGGCAAATGGTGCCAATACCCCCGCCAACACAAAAGAATTAATTCAGCGAAACATCCTCCGGCATCTGGGCCAGCAATTTGTATTGCCAGCCTTTCTGGCTGAGGATTTTCTGCCAAAGCTTGCCGGGCTCGGCATCGAAGACCAGGTCCAGGGATGCCGGATGGGTCAGCCAGGCCTTGCGCTTCATCTCCTCCTCGAGCTGGCCGGGCTCCAGCCGGCGTAGCCCGCGAAGAGCCTGAGCTTCCGCGTCGGCGAAAAGGACTCGCCAATTTCGATGAGCGTATCCAGCGAATGGCCCAGGCTCAAGTTCGGTATCACGTTGCCATCCGGGATAAAGGCGTCGCTATGCAAATAACTCAGCGCCGAGGGCTGGACCGGCCCGCCCACGTAAAGCGGACAGACCTTGAGCGACTCGGGCAGATCGGCGACGATCATCTCGCCGACTTTGCTCCCGCTGGCGCGGTTGAGCACCAGGCCAAAGGCCCCTTCCGCGTCGTGCTGGCATATCAGCACGACCGTCCGTTGGAAAAACGACCCCCCCAGTTGGCCGCTGTCGAGAAGCAACTGGCCCTTCAAAAACTCTTGGCTCCCAGCCATATCGCCGAATTGGTTTGGCTCGTATTGTTCAACTTGCCCCGCAGGCACAATCTGGACTAAATTGACGGCATGTCAAAACTTTGTCCTGTTCAACTCTCGTTGAATAGTTACGGCTTGCGCCCTTGGTCGTCGGCCCCGAACGTCCGCTCCAAGGCCACGGCTTGCCGCAACCGGCGCAGATACTCCTGGCGCGGGATAGTCGATGCCGCCGAGTTGCCTGGTAATCGGGGTCAGCATCTGGATGTCGAACAACACAAAGCCGCGCCGGCGCAAGTGCTCGACCAGATGGAACAGGGCGACTTTCGAGGCATTGCCAACCCGATGGAACATCGATTCGCCGGCGAAAAACCCGCCGATCGACACCCCGTAAATGCCCCCGGCCAATCGCGTTCCCTGCCAGCATTCCAGGCTGTGGGCGCACCCCTGCCGGTGCAGTTCCGAGTAGGCTTCCAGAAACTCCTCTGTAATCCAGGTGCTCTGCCGCCCAGGCCCCGGCTCCGCGCAGCCCGCCATCACCTCCCTAAAGGCCCGGTCAAGGGTAATCTCAAACTCGCCCCGGCGAATCACCTTGGCCAGGCTGCGCGACACGTGCAGACGCGTCCAACTCGATGATCCCGCGCGGGTCCGGCGACCACCACGTAATGGGCTCGGCGGTCCAGGGAAAAATGCCCGAACTGTACGCCAGCCGCAAGCGCGGCGCCGACATGTCCCCCCCGACCGCAACCAAGCCCTCCGCCTCCGCCAGCCGTGGGTCGGGAAATCTGAGCTGTCTGCCGAGTATTGCCGGGCGCATGATTCGACGTCTTGCCCCGGTGTTTCAGTTCGGGCCCTGCATCGCTTCAAGAAACTGCATTTGAAATTGGCCGGACATTTCCATCGCCCAATAGTGCGGGGCCGTTTTTTCGTCGAGCGCAACGAGTCGTTCCTCCGGCGAGCCGAGCCGGACCCAGCTCCCGACTCGAATATCGTTCAGAACTTGCAGCAGCCACTCGAGGTCCGCGGGCGAGAGCGAAAGCCGCCAGCCGGTCTCCTGCTCCTGGAACCGTGCCGGGTCGGCCAGCAGGGCCTGCAACTGCCGGCGGTTGTCCTGGCGCTGCTCCGCCAGCGCCTCATCCAGCATTCCCTGGCCCGTCTCCTGGCCCGGCACCCCGCCGGACTTGCTCAGCGGTTGGTGCGCCGCAGGCAGGCAGGGATAGAGCTTGAGCAGGTTCAGCAGCACCTGCTTCTCCCGCCTGCCCAGGCGAAACTGGAACTGGTCCTTGGTTGACCGAATCAGATTCACTGGTCCCGCTCCATCGTGGCGTGCAGGCTGTGCTTCTGAAGCTGATGCACGTAAGCCTCCGCCTTCTCCATGCTCTCCCGCGCCAGCACGCTCTTGCCCTGCTCATGCACCTGGAGCATGTGAAACTCCGCCTTGGGGCGCGCCCAGCCAAAAACAACCTGGAACACATGTGTCACGTAATCCATGTAATTGACCGGGTCATTCCAGCAAATAACCATGTAGCCAGGCTCCAGGTTCGAGCGCGGCTTCTCTTCTGCCTCCTGGATGGTCCCAGGCAGCAGCTCTGGTGCGGCTGTCTCCGCCACGACCCCAAATTATAGGATCCAGCCCCGATTGTCGAGTCGGTCGCGCCGACAACGGGCCAGCAATTGTCACTTTAGACTCCGACCCCTTTGCTGGTCTTTGCGCAGCGCCTTATTTCAGTCTTTCGAGGAGAATCTTTTTGGGGTCGGAGACGCCCAGGTCCAGGAGAGTGGCGACGGTGTAGAGTTTGCGGTCCGGGTTGACGGTCGGGGCGTGGGCGGCCTGGCGCTGGTTGTCCAATTCTTGCAGGGAAAGGACGTCCAAGGCGACGGGGTCGGTGCTGAAGCGCAGTTCGTTGAGGGCGGTCGAGTAGTCGAGGCGGCTGCGTTCTTCGCCTTCGTACTGGCAGAGCAGGGCGTCGGTAATATTGAGCACGACATGATCGCCGAGGGCCTCCAGGGCGTAGATTTCGGGAACCGCCTCGGCGAGGGCATCGGGATCGGATTCGAAACGGAGGATGTTGTTGACGCTGCCCAGGGCGAGGCTGTAAAGATTGCCGCAGACGCCTGCCACGTTATGATTGAGCAAGGGAGTGACATTGATGATTTTGGTGAGCTGGCGGGAGACCAGTTTGGAAACAAAGGACTTGCGGCCGACGCCGTAGCCTTTTTTGCCGAATTCCAGGTCGCCCCAAACCAGTCTGCCCAGGAGGGCCCGGTCATAAAAGGTGTTTTCGTCCCAGCCGGCATCGGCGCTGCTTTGGATGCGGATGCCGAAGCGGTTGGACAAGTCGAAGAAACCGGCCAGGCGCAAGTCGGAGGCCAGGCGGTCCCAAACGATGATGTTCTGCGGAGGCAGTCCGGCGCCAAGGAGGCCCTGGACGACGGCGGCCACGACCGCCGGGCGGGTGCCGCTGTTGGGACCGGGGGAGGAATAGACCTTGATGCCGACGACGTCCTGTGTGCGGACGAGGCTGCGCCAGGCCTCCGGCACGGTTGGCTTGCCGGTCAGGTTGGTTATCGCGCGGTCGACCATGGCTCGAACTTTTTCGCGGCGGGGCAGAAAGGCCTGGGTTGCTTGGGGGTCCTGCACGGCCACGATGCGGGCGCGCGGTCCGAGGGACGAAAGCAAATCGGCGGCCTGGCTGGACGCGCATGGGGGCAGGAGGAGCCAGGCGCAGATAGCGAAAAGGAGAAATCGGGAAAGCAGAAAGCAGAAATGCGCGCAAGCGGGCAGGAGCAGCCAGGGGCAGATCGCGGCCTTGAACGCCGCCAAGAGAGGGCTTGAGCAGGTCCGGCTGGTTCTTATGATGGCCGGCTGAGTTGCTCGCTCGTTACAGGTTGTGAACTGCGCGTTTCTTGACACGTTAGGCGGTGGATGTTACCACCACCGTTGATGCTGGCCATCAAAAATGCGGGCGCCGCGTTGTGCATGATTCTGGCGGTATTGCTGGGCGGATGCACGCCGCCTGGGCCCCGGGCTTTGCTGGCGGGCAAGAGGCTGCTCGAGCAGGGGCGTCCGGGCGAAGCCGTCGAGGAATTGAGGCGGGCTACGGCGCTGCTCAAGACCAATGCCGTCGCCTGGGATTACCTGGGTTTGGCTTGCCACTACTCAGGGCAGGAGGAGGAGGCCGAAAGGGCCTACCAGCGCGCCCTCCAATACGACCGGGACCTGACGGAGGCCCACTATAACCTGGGCTGTCTGTGGCTGGAGCAGGACAAGCTGGAGGGGGCCCGGCTGGAGTTGCTGGCGTGCACTCTGCGTCGAGCCGGTTGGGTTGAGGGGCAGGTCAAACTGGGCACGGTCCAATTGCGGTTGCACGACGTGAGCGGGGCGGAAAAGAGTTTTGGCGAGGCCCTGCGATTGAGTCCTCAAAACGCGGAGGCCTTGAACGGGCTGGGGCTGGTTCGGGTGCAGCGCGGGCATCCGGCCGACGCGGCGGCCTCTTTTGCCGGCGCTCTGAAGGCCCAGCCGCAGTATGCCCCGGCATTGTTGAACCTGGCGATTGTGTGCCAACAGTATCTGCGGGATCGGCGGCTTGCCCTGCGGAAATACCAGGAATACCTTACCCTCAAGCCGGCCCCGCCCAATGCCGAGGCGGTATCGGTCCTCATGCGCCAACTGGACCAGGAACTCAATCCGGCGGCCTACCCGGCCGCCAGCCGTCCTGCCGAAACCAACCTTTCCAGACGGGCGCCCCTGGTTTCTTTAACGAATGCCCCAGGAAATGTCGGGCGCGCGGCCAACCCTCCCAGACCGGCGCCGGCCACGAACGCACCCAGGCCGGCACCGCCGCCCGCCTCGGTGCGGCCCGGCCCGACCGGCGCGCCCCCGCCGGCCGTGGCCATGGAACGCGACAACTTTACCGACCGAGCCGGTTTTGAAACCGGCGCGCGACCTGCCAACGCCGTCGACTGGCGCCGGGCCGGCCAAGGCCGGCACGGCCCCGGGCCGATGGGCAGGCCCTCGCTACACTTATCTTTCTCCCGCCAAACCGGCGCGGGGCAATCGCGCGCAGGCGCAGCGCGCATTCGACCAGGGATTGCAGGCGCAATCGGCCAATCGGCTCTCCGAGGCCTCGCAGGCTTATCGCCGCGCCACGCAATTGGACCCGGCCTTTTTTGAGGCGGATTACAATCTCGGTCTGGTGGCCACCGAGGCGCGCAATTGGCCGGCAGCCCTGGCGGCTTACGAGCTGGCGCTGGCGATCAAACCCGATTCGCCCGATGCCCGCTACAATTTTGCCCTCGTTCTCAGGCAGGCCAATTACC
The DNA here is from genome assembly GCA_963713735.1 of uncultured bacterium. Classification (GTDB taxonomy): domain Bacteria; phylum Verrucomicrobiota; class Verrucomicrobiia; order Limisphaerales; family UBA8199; genus CAVQND01. Next base: position 189,019 of record CAVQND010000001.1, on the reverse strand, counting down.
TGGCCGACGCCGTGAACGAGTTGGAGAGACTGCTGGCCGGCCACCCCAACGAGACCCGCGCCCACCTGGCGTTGGCCAACCTCTATGCCCAGCAGTTGCATCAGCCCGCCAAGGCCCGCTCGCATTATCAGAGAGTCCTGGAGCTTGAACCCCGCCTCCCTCAAGCGGCCGCAATCCGCCATTGGCTCGATGCCAATGGGGAGTAGGAGTAATCAGTGAACCTCATCCAACTCACCCCTGGCGCCGGGCCGATGTATTGCGGCAATTGTCTGCGCGACAACGGCCTGGTCGCTGCCTTGCGCCAGATGGGCCACCAGGCGATGCTGGCGCCGCTTTATCTGCCGCTGACCCTGGATGAGGCGGACCAAAGCGCGGGCACGCCCGTGTTCCTGGGCGGCATCAGTGTCTATCTTGACCAGAAGTTTGCGTTTTTTCGGGCCGCGCCTTCCTGGCTGCGGCGCGGTCTGGCCTCGCGCCCGCTCTTGCGCTGGGCGGCCGGACGCGCCGCCAGGACACGCCCGGAGGAACGGGGCGAGTTGACACTCTCGATGCTGCGCGGAGAGGAGGGGTTTCAGGCCCGGGAACTGGATGACCTGAGCGGCTGGCTCAAGACACAGCCCAAGCCGGATGCGCTATGCCTGTCCAATGCGCTGCTCATTGGGCTGGCCCGCCGTTTGAAACTGGACCTCAAGGCGCCGGTGGTGTGCATGTTGCAGGGTGAGGATGGTTTTCTGGACAGTTTGCCCGAGCCCTTCCGGGGTCAGTGCTGGCAAATGTTGGCGCAACGGGTCCGGGATGCCGACTTGCTTGTGGCCCCCAGCAGCTATTTCGCCGAACTGATGAGCCGCCGCCTGGGTCTGGCTGCCGGCCAAGTCAAGGTGGTGTACAACGGAATCAGGCTCGACGAGAGGCCAGGCGCCTCGAACGCCGCCGACAACGGAAGAAACGGGGACATACCTCCCATAAATCCCACACCTCCCATCCGCAATGCCCCAAGCGCAGTGGCCGACGGAAGAAATGAGGGTCCGGTGCTCGGTTTCTTCGCCAGGATGTGCCGGGAGAAGGGGCTGGACCTGCTGGTGGAGGCTTACGTGCTGTTGCGGAAACGCGGGCGGCTCAAAGGACTCAAGCTCAAGCTCGGAGGCAGTTGCGGCCCGTCGGATGCGCCGCTCATCCTGACGTTGAAGGGGCGTTTGCGAAACGCCGGACTGGAAGGCGAGGCGGAGTTTTGTCCGAACTTGAGCCGCAAGGGAAAACTCGCCTTTTTGAGGTCGCTATCGGTTTTTTCGGTGCCGGCCCGTTGCGCGGAGGCCTTTGGGTTGTACGTCATCGAGGCCCTGGCGGCGGGGGTGCCGGTGGTGCAACCCCGGAGCGGGGCCTTTCCGGAATTGATCGAGGCGACGGGGGGCGGAGTGCTCTGCGAGCCTGGAAACCCCGAGAGCCTGGCGCAAGCCCTCGAGACCTTGCTCCTGGCGCCCGAGCGGGCGCGCGCGTTGGGGGAATGCGGACGAAAGGCCGTGTTTGAAAAATTCAGCGCGCAGCGGATGGCACAGGGGATGGTGGAAGCCATCGAGACGCTCAAACGGGAACTTTGAATCATTCCATTTTTCCTTGCAAACTCGGGGCGCAGGGACTAAGAATGCAGCCCAGTGGACCGTCTGGCCAAAATGTTGTTTCCGAACAACCCGCGCATGGTGCGGTATCGAAAAATGCGCCTGCTCTACGCGGGAGTTTTCCTGAGTATCTTCTCGGCCTTGGTGGTTGGGCTGCTGATCTATTTGGTCAATAGGTTCCGCCCTTGATTCCGCCCGCCTCGATGAATCGCGAGCTGACAGACCAGGAAAGGGAAGAGCAGGAGTTGGTGAAGATGTACATGGACCTGATGGGCACCAATGAATCCGGCGCCCGGAGCGTATTCATGTATGTGTGCCCGGAGCGGGAAAGCAACCCCGAAGTGCCCGAAACCCCGGCCGGCGGCCCCGGAGCCGCTGAAAGTCCGGCGGTCAACCAGGGGCCGGCGGATTCGGGTGGGGCGACCGCACTGCTCCTGCTGGTGCTTTGGCTGGCCGGTTCCGCCGGGGCCGCCCCAGGCGCCCTGTCCCCGCCTTCCCACCAGTTCATCACCCAGCCCCTTTCCTTGGCCGACGCCCTGGACCTGGCGCTCCAGCAGAATCCCAACATTCTGCGGGCCAAGCAGGACCTCGAGGCTGCTCAAGGCGTCATCATCGAGACCCGCGCGGTGGTCCTGCCCAAGGTGGCCGTGAGCGGCAGCTTCAATGCCTTGCAGCCCACCGACGTGGATACCTTCTCGTTTCCGACAAACATCCCGGGCTTGCCCGGCGGCGTCCATTTCGGGGTCGATGAGAACTGGACCTCCCAGATTCGGCTGGTGCAATCCCTTTATGAAGGCGGCCGGATGCTCTCGGCCCTCCGCGTCGCCCGTTTGACCAGGGAACAGTCGGGGTTGAATTACCAGACGGCGGTTGCCGACACTGTGGTGGAGGTCGAGATTGCCTACGACGACGTGCTCCTGGCCGAGCAGCAAATCACGGTGCAAGAGGCCTCGGTGGAGTTGCTGACCCAGGAGTTGGGCGATACTCGGCGCCGGTTCGAGGCCGGAACGGTGCCGCGCTTCAACGTGCTGCGGGCGGAGGTCGAACTGGCCAATGCGCGGCCCCGGCTGATCCGCGCCCGCAACAGCTTCCGTATCGCCAAGAATAATCTGGCCAATCTCCTGGGGTTCAATGTGCCCAAGGAGACGTTCGAGGACATTCCCCTCAAGCTCTCGGGCAAGCTCCAGGCCGAACCTTACCAACTGGATCTGGCCCGCGCCATTGGCCTGGCCCTCGAGCGCCGCTCCGAACTGGGCTCCCTTCGCAAGGCCCGGGCCCTGCGTGCCGAGGAGATCGTCAACGCCAAAGCCGGTTACAAGCCAGGCGTGGAGGCCTTCGCCGGTTATGATGTCCATAACTCCATGCTCCATTCCGATCTGAGCTATGAACTCCACGGCTGGATTACCGGCGTCCAGGTGACCTGGAACCTCTTCGACGGGTTTCTCACGCGCGGCCGCGTCAAGGAGGCCACCGCCCGCTATGACCGCGCCGGCATCGAACTCGATGACACCGGGCGGCGCATCGAACTGGAAGTCCGCACCGCCCGCTCCAATTTCATCGAAGCCCAGGATGTCCTGGAGTCCCAGAAAAAAAGTGGTTGAAGAGGCCGAAGAGGCCCTGCGCCTGGCCAGGTCCCGATACGAAGCCGGCACCGGCACCCAACTCGACGTGCTGGGCGCCCAGACCGCCCTGACCGAGGCCCGCACCACCGAAATCCAGGCGCTCCACGACTACTCCGTGGCGCGCTGGAAGCTCCAACGGGCCGTAGGCCAGAACGTGCCCACCCCGGTGGGCAGCACCGAAACCAATCGCAACTGAGAGCAGGTCCGAAAAACTCCGACCCCGAATCTTTGTCGCCGCCTTTGTCGCCACCCTTTGTCCAAGAACAGCCAATCCGACAAAGTTCACGACAAAGGATGCGACTAAGCTTCCATTTCGGCGAGTTTTTCGGACAGGCCCTGAACTCTTTGAATCGAACGCGGTTGGTTTGGCGGCTTTGGTTGGGACTGTTGCTGGCGCAGTTTGTGCTGGTGTGGGTTCGGGTGTGCCTGCCGTATCCGCTCTTTGGCGATGCCGGGTGGCCGGCACGTGTGCTGCTGCTCCTGGCTCTGGGCGGCACGCTGGCAGGCCAGGCCAGACAAGCGCCCGGCCAGAACGTGGCGCTGGCTTCGTTCATCATCCTTAGCCTCGCCGGCCTGGCTCTGGCTGTTGGAGCGCGCACCGGAATCCCGCTCGGGCCAATCACCGGGCCCGCCCGTTCCGGAAACCAGGTCCTCCGTTGGCTGCCTTGGGCAGCAGCGCTCTGGCTGCTGGTGCTGTTGACTTCGCGCGGGGTCGCCAGGCTCATCTTGCGCCCCTGCCGGGCGTCGGTCACCTACGGCTTCCAGGTCATCGGCCTGGCTGTCCTCCTGTTCGTGCTCTTCAATTTGGCCTTCCAGCCCTTCGCCTCCTGCGTCGAGCATTCCTGGCCGTGGCAGCGCGGCAGTCCGGCGGGGGATTGGCGAGCGACGCCGTGCATTGGCCTCGGGGCCCAGGTTGTCACGGCCCTGTTTATCCTGATACTTGCCACCCCCTCGCTTATCAACAAGAAGCCGGCGACCCTTCCTCCCGATAGCCATCCGCTGATCATCTGGCTGCTCGCGAACCTGCTCTTCACCTCAGCCGCCATCACCCGCCATCTCTGGTTCGCCGCCGCCCTGGCCTCCTTGAGCGCCGCCGTCGTCACCTTTCTCGGGATGCGCGGCGCAGCCGCAGCCGAGGTTCAATCGGCGTAATCAGGGCGGCCAGACATCGTTATGCGGCTGGTGGTCTCGGTTCCACCGCCGGGCCACATTGGGATTGCTTGCGTCAAAAAGGTTTTTCGCCCGCAGATTCTCGACGTGTCCGTCCAAAAACCCCGCATTCCACAATCCGCAGGACGCATTGGGGTCAGATCTAAACCTTTTTACAAATGCCGCAGAATGCCGCGGCGCAGGGGCTGACCCGCTTTGGCCGGAGAATGGTACAAGATCCGGAATTGCTTCAGCACATAACGCGACCTCAGAACCAAATGTAGAAAAGTTTAGATCCGACCCCGATTCGGTCGCGGGCAAATTGGACTATCGGGGGCGCAGGCTGGAGGCAGGTTTCAGGGGCGAGGTCCGCGTTCCTGACGTTCCATTTTATAGAGATAGCGAATGATCTTGGGGGAGATGCCGGATTGGCGGGCTTGCTGCTCCCGGGCATCGAGGGCCTTTTCCTCGCGCACCTGGGCCAACTCCCCGGCGTCAAGCCAGTAGCCGCCACAGTTGGGGCACTGGTCCACCTCAATGCGGCGGCGGGCGCTGAAGAAATGGCGATGGAGCTTGATGCCCTGGCAGCGCGGGCAGCCGCGCTTGCGGGACGCGTCCACGACGACCCGTTCGTCCCGTTGAATCCAAAGCAACGGCTCCCCGGCCGCCTCGCTCTGTTCATTGACGCGCTGCAATTCGAAGGCGTCGAACCAAATCCCCCCGCAGCCGCCCTGGCAGACATCCACATACAAGCTGCCAACCTGGAGCTCGGTCAATTCATGGTCACACGCCGGACATCTCATAGAGAACGGATTCTTGCCAGCGTAACCCATTCACGACCCCGGTCAAGACCATCCGGAAAGCTTCACCCATTCGTAACAAAGACGGGCCTGAGAATTAGGTTGCAAAAGGGGCGCAAGCCGGTGAATTTGCAGCCTCAGACAACCATGATTCGGCGTGACTATATCTTGCGGATGATCGAGGAGTTCGCCCAGGTCTTGTCGAGGATCAAATCGCTCAAGCGGGGCCAGCTTTGGCGGGAGGCGGGCGTGGCGGTGGACGAGGAGTTCCAGCGGCTTACGGGGGCGGGGGCGGCGGCCGTGGCGCAACTGACGGAGACCGAGTTGCTGGCGCGGCTGATACAAGGCGAGCCAAGCCAAGTCGTGCGCCAGAAGGCGCTGATGCTGACCACGCTCCTCAAGGAGGCCGGTGAACTGGCCGCCGCGCAAGGCCGCCCTGAGGAGGGCCGCGCCTCCTATCTCAAGGGCCTCCACTTGCTGCTCGAGACACTGGCCCACCACGAGGCCTTCGAGTGTCCGGATTTCGTGCCGCGCGTCGAAGTGTTTGTCACCGCCCTTGGGGACAAGCCGTTGCCCCTCGAGACGCAGGGGCGCTTGATGCAGCATTACGAGTTAACGGGTGAATTCGGCAAGGCCGAGGATTGCCTCTTTGCGATGCTCGAGGCAGACCCGGGCAACGCCGCCCTGGTCGAGTTCGGGATAGCCTTTTGCGAGCGCCTCCGCGGCCAGAGTGATGCCCGCCTGGCAGCGGGCAATCTCCCGCGTCCGGAACTCGAGGCCGGCTTGGCCGAGTTGCGCGGCCTGGGGGCGGCGCGGGCGCAACCAAAATGAAGAGGCAATCTTATGGCTGGCCAATGGGTTCCGTACCGGCGTTGAGAATCTCCAGATACCGGCCGTAGGCGTAGAGCCGGCCATATTTGCCGCCCGTGGTTTCAGAAACGATGCCCAGCTTCTTGAGGCGCTCGAGGGAGGCGGTCACGGTCGGGATAGTTAGTTTGAGCTTTTTGCTGATGCCGGCGATCGAGATTAGGGGTTGGGCTTGGAGCATTCGGTGCACCCTTAGCGCCGAGCCGGCAGCTTTGCCTATGGTCTGGATGCGCTCTTGGTCCGCAGCCGCCAACGACATGAGAGCGCGAGATGTGCCTGCGGCCTGGGCGGCGGTTTCCGCCACCCCCGTCAGGAAGAAGCTCAACCACCCTTCCCAGTCACCGCTGAGCCTCACGGACTGCAGCAGTTGGTAGTACTGCTGACGGTGTTGTTTGAAGTAGAGACTCAGGTAAAGCAGTGGCTCCCGTAATGCCCCCTCGGCACACAAGAGGAAGGTGGTGAGTAACCGCCCGAGGCGTCCGTTGCCGTCCAGGAAAGGGTGGATGGTTTCAAACTGGACATGGGCCAGGGCAGCTTTTATGAGCAATGGAGTCTTGACAGGGTCGTCGTGCAGGAATTTCTCCATTGCCCCGAGGCAATCCAGGAGATAGTCCGGAGGTGGAGGCACAAAAACCGCGTTGCCGGGGCGGGTGCCACCTACCCAGTTTTGGGACCGGCGGAATTCGCCAGGTTCCTTATCGCTGCCGCGCCCCTTGGACAACAGAACGCCGTGGATTTCCTTGATGAGTCGCAGTGATAAAGGGAGTTCCTTCAACCGGTCCAAGCCGTAGCTCATGGCCGCGACGTAGTTGGAAACCTCCTGAACGTCCTCCAGCGGCACTCCGGGCGTGGCGTCATTCTCGAAAAGCAGCAGGTTGTCGAGGCTGGATTGGGTGCCCTCGATTTGCGATGAGAGGACCGCTTCCTTCCTGATGTAGGAATAAATGAACAACGCTGGGTCTGGGAGGGCAGTGGCCAAGCCATCGAGCCGGCCCAGGGCAAGCATGGCTTCGGAAATCAATTCCTGGAGGTCGGCTCCGAGCTCCAGCGGCGGGTCCGGCGGAAGAGGGTTCGGCACAAAAGCTCGCGCCTTCTCCCCCACCGCTGAGGGGAGCGGAACATAGTGACCTGTGAGACCCCGCTGCATAGGCGCCAATTAAACAAGTTTTAATTCCCGCCGGGCAAATTAAAGGATACGGCCATATCCTTTAATTGCCAAGAGCGGCCACCTCGTAGAGCATGCGCGCGCCGGCAGCGGGCTCGGCGGCAACATCGGCGGTGAAGCGGAGTGTATCGCCCAGGACTTTGGCGGGGACTTGGGCCAGGCGTTTGCCGCTGGGGGCAAGGGCCCAGACCCGGTATTGGCCGGGCTGGTCGAGGCGGATGGACAGTTCGGCTTTGCCGGCGCGCACCAGGTGGGGCAATTGGCCCCAGGCCAGGAGCGTCTGCCGCGCAGGCTCGGCATATTGGATGGCGCTGTTTTGAAGGTCGGTCAGATGGGTGACCAGGAGCCGGCGGCTTTGACGAATCGGGTTGGCGTCCAGGGCGCTGACCCAGACGGTCGCATCGCTGTCCTGGATGGCAATTCGCACGCCGCCCCGGGAAGTCTCGACGGTTTGGCCCGCCGAGGCATAGCCCCCGGCGGTGCGCGGCGTGTCGAGGATCAACCGGCCTTGTGGACCGTCAATCGTGATTTCGCCGGTCTCGCTGCGGAAGAATCTCCGGTCGGGATTGGGCGGCTGGCCGGCCGGGAACAGGTTTCGGTCCTGGAGCGCGGCAATCAAGCGTTCGTTGGGAATGGAGTAAGGTTCGAGCGGGAGCACCTGGGCGGAGGGGTAGGCGGAGGCGGGAGTCTGCCAGGCCAACGGCACGAGCACGGTCTGAGGGCACGGCGCCTCCGGCGAGGGCACGACGAGGGTGCCGACTCGGGTGACCCAAGCCAGCCAATGCCAGTTCGGGGCGAGGGTTGGAATTCTGGCAGCGGGTTTGGCCAGGTCGGCGTCGGTCATGATAAGGGCGACGCTGTGGGGAGCCGGTTGGAGGTCGCCGCGCAAGAACAGGCAGAGGGAGGCGCGTTCGGCGGCTTGGCTGAGGGGGTCGGAAGCCAGGTCGAAATAGTCCAGGGCCGAGGGCGAGAACAGGGCTTGGGAGGAGTGGGAGTAGGCAAAGCGCCAGATGCCGCCCCAGCCTTGAAGGGCGCCCATGGCGCCGGTGAGGATGCCGCCGACGCCGCGGAAGCGGCCTGGGGCGGAGTAGTTGTATTCGGTGACGGTGAAGGGTTTGTCAAAGAGGCGGGTGAAGGCGATGGACCGCCCGCCGGAGGCGCCCTCGGCCAGGGGGCTCGAGTTGGGACAGCGGCTGGGCAGGCGCCAGGGGGTTTGGAGGAAGCGGGGGTGGTTGATGTAGAAATGGTCGTCGACGTAGTCGTAGGCGGCGCGGGCGGACTGGTCGGTGGTAAAGCGGGTCCAGGAACTGGAGTTGCTGATGAGGGCGCGGCAGCGGAGTTCGTCGCGCAAAAAGGTCTTCATTCGGAGCACCATCTCCCGTTCGGTGGCAGCCAGGAAGGCGATGCAGTCGCGGGGGCGCAAGCCGGGGGCTTGGAGTCTATCGGGCAGGGCGACCGAGAGGTTGGCGGGGTCTTCGTCCGGCCTAAGGTCCGGGCCCCAAACGGCCGCAAGGGCAAGACGGTTGGAGTAACGTTTGGCCAGCCAGTTGTTCCAGGCGGTCTTCCATTGCGGGATGGTTTGGATGTCGTTATAGAAGTTGCCGAAGTTGCCTTCGTTGATCATAGCCAGCCAGGCGAGGGCGGGTTTGTCGGCATAGGACCGCTGGGTGTAGGGATTAGTGTGGCCGAGCAAGGCGCGGGCAAAGTTCTGCCAATTCACATAAGCGCCGGGATGGACAGGCACCAGGACTTTGAACGTGTCCATGGGGATAGCGCCGTCACGAGCGATGCCGATTTCGCGCCAGGGGACACTGCGCGAGACGAACAAGTCGGTGGTCAAGTAGAGGCCGCGGCGGATGAGGGCGGCCATGAGGTAGTCAAACTGGTCGAGCCTTTGAGGATTGAGGGTGGTCGAGTTGGTCTGGCCCCGGACCAACTCGCCCTCGAAATGGTGGATGCGCAGGGCGTTGTAGCCCAGACGCGCGAGGCGTTCGGCCAACCGGTCGGCCTGGTCTTTGGGCAGGCACAGGGCGCTGAAGCAGAGGTTCACCCCATAGAACCGCCGAGGCTGGCCGGGTGAGTCTGCGAAGGCAAATTGTCCGTCTGGCCGGGCGATGACACGCCCGTGCTTGCCGGCCGGGGCCTCGGCCAAACCCAAGCCGGAGAAGTCCAGGGCCGAGCCTGGTTGGATTTCCAGCTCCGGGCGCAGCGGAATCCAGTCCGGACCGGCGGTGATGGTGGTGGGCGGATTGGATTGAGCGGTCGAATCCTTCGGTGCGTCGGCCGCCTGCAAGAGGGCGGGGATAAGTCCGGCGGCGAGCCACAAGAGGCTCGAGAGACCCGCCGCCAAAGGGAGGGAGTTGCGGCTCTTCATATCAATATGGACAAGGGGACCAGGCGTGCGCGTTCCTGCCGTCGCCGGTGTCAATGCGACCTTTTCTGTTCGAGGAGCCACTGGTAGAGCGCCGGGTTATTGTAGGTCTCGGTCCAGGAATCGTGGCCGGCCTCGGGGTAGATCGTGAACTTGGGGTTGCCGCCGGCAGATTTGATGGCCTCAACCATTTCTGTGGAGCGCTCGAGCGGCACAGTGGGGTCTTTGGCTCCATGGAAGACCCAGATCGGAAGGGAGGCGAGTTTGGAGGCGTCGGCGGGGTTGCCGCCGCCGCAGATGGGGACGATGGCGGCGAATCGCTCCGGGTGGGCCGCGGCCAGGGACCACGTCCCATAGCCGCCCATGCTCAGCCCGGTGAGATAAACGCGGTCTGGGTCAACGCGGTACTGTTGCAGGATGTCGTCCAGAAGGGCGTTAAGGGTGTTAACGTTCCAGCCCATGCGCGGGCTTTGAGGGGAAACCAGTATGAAGGGGAAGTCGGGCTTGGACTCGACGATTTTGGGCGGGCCATGGATTTTGACTTTGGCCAGGTCGGAGCCGGATTCCCCTGCGCCGTGCAGGAAGAGCATCAGGGGCCAACGTTTGGCCGAACTCTCATAGCCTTGAGGCAGAAAGAGAAGATAATCGAGTTTCACAGTCATGGCGACTTTGGCTTCGAAGTGTTTTGCCACCTGGGCAGGGGAGGAGGCCTGCCGGGCAAAGGCCGAAGGGGCCAGACCTGAGAGCCAAATCACGGTTCCGAGGAGCAAGGATGTTTTCATGGGCAGAGGTATTTGCGGTTAAGAGTTCAACGCGGGAGTCAGACTACGGTGAGGCAACGCCGGCGCAAGGAGATTCTGAGCGGGGCCACTGACAAAGTCCCCGAGACGGGCGCCATTCCCTGACTGTAGGAGACGACGTAAGGAGTCTCTGAATTGCTCTTGAATGCGCGTGGGCACTGCTGTACAATTGGGGCATGTCATTCGGCGCGCAATTACCCGTCAGATTGGAACCCGAGGTCGAGGAGCGGCTCGAATCGATCGCTCGCGACATCGGCACCAGCAAATCGGCCTTGATTCGGCTGTTGGTCAGGACATTTGTAGGGCATGTGGTGGACCACCGCGGGCGCGTGCGCCTGCCGCCCGATTGGTCGGAGTTGCTGGGCCGGTTGCCGGCGGCCGATAAACGGAGCGTTGAGGCGCGGACCGGGCGCCGGTGGGCGGGGCACGCCCGAGCGCCGGCGCCCGCGGCGCCTAGTTCAAAGCCAGCTTTCGTCGCGGCAAAGCTTTTAAAACAGCAGGCCCCTTCGGTCCCGCGGCGCGGCCCAAAATAAAGGCGCTCACTCTTAGTTGCCTGGCCCAGCGCTCGAACTTCCGGGCCAGCTCGAGCCGTTGGGGCGGCGTGAACAGCCCCACCTCGCACTCCAGTTCCGGTTCCAACGTGACTCTTTGACGTGAATTCATAGCAGCGGCAAGTTTTTCTCCTCATCTTCGCGTCCAGTGGTAGGACAAAGGCTGTCCAACCCCCATTTTCCGAGGCAAAAAGTTATTCACCGCCCTCGGAGTCCGGACCCGGGAAACTCTGGGTCCTATTTCCGTCCGCCGCAGCCTTGTAGTCCTCGGCCTGGTGAGTTGTTAAGTGCTAAGGCGGCGTAAATAAATAAAGGTATCAAGTTGGTTCACCCGTGAGGCTCGATGGTATAGTTCCACTCACCATGGAACTTGTTAGGCTTTAGGTTCACTTGCTTCATCTGCTCGCGTGAGACTTTTCTACCCGTCGGATACTTTCGACGATCCAGCCGGCAGGTCACCGTCAATCCTTTGGCCGTCGTTGTGCTGGCAATCAGGTTCACGACCGTCTGGTAATCTCGCAACGGTTCACCGCGCCAGTTGGACGAAATGAACGAAAAGAGTCGGTGTTCGATCTTGTTCCACTTGCTGGTGCCGGGCGGAAAGTGGCAGATGGAAAGGCACAGCCCACTTTCGTCGGCAAAGCCCTGCAACTCGAGTTTCCAGAGTCGCAGCCGCCACCCATTGCTGCCTCCGCCATCGGCGGTGATCCACAGCGTCCGGACCGCAGGATAAAGTCTTCGCCCTTCAAAGCGCCACCACCCACGAATCGAGGCCACCGCAAAGGCCCCCGTGTCATGGTCGGTGCCCACGTTTACGAATCCGCTGTTGCGCCCCAAGTCATAGATGCCGTAGGGATAGGCGCGAGGCACCTCGGGACCCGGGAAGTCGTGCCCCTTGACCCGTTGCGGTTGTTTCGCCACACGCCATTGTTGGCCGCTATTGGCGTAGTTGCCCACCAGTTCCTTCTTCTTGGTGTCCACCGAAATGACCGGCTCCCCCGCCGCCAAGGCCCGCTTCACGCACCGGTTGATATGCCGAAATTGGGCGTCGCGGTCCGGGTGGTCCTCCCCTTCCTCCAGCTTCCGATTGCTCTGCAAACTGTAGTCCTGCTCGTGCAGCAGTTGGGCCACCCGCATGTGGCTCACCGGATGAGCTTGCTGGCTTAACTCCTCGGCCAGGGTCCGAGTGCTCTTGCAGACCCAGCGCAAGGGAGATTCCGGATCGCCGCGAGTTCCGCCCTCAATCAAATCGTCCAGCGCCGCCACCAGCCCGGAATCCAACACCGTGAGGTTCTTGCGTCCGGCGCCCGGGCGCCGGATGCGCTCCGCCAGCGAGGAGTCGCCCCGCTCGATTTCGCCAATACCCTTGAGGATGGCTTTGCGGGACAAGCCACAAGCCCGGTGAACCACGCAGACACCGCCATAACCCATCTGCATAGCTTCATTGGCGGCGGTAAGGCGCCGGGTCCGCTCATTTAGGAGTGGCCAAATGGCCCTGAACTTCTGCGTCAGCGCGGCAATAGCACTCATGTGCAGCTATCATACCACGATTCTCAGAAGTTGATACCTTTATTTATTTACGCCGCCTAAGAGGGCAAAAACAGCCGATTCTTCTGCCAAGAGGCCTCTCGGTTCCGATATGCCCAAGCCCTTCCGGCCCCAACGGCGCCGCGTCACCCAGGCCAGGGTTGGCGCATCAGCGCCCGCCCTGGGTAGGTGGTTGCGAGACGCGGTTAAGAGGCAGCCTTGCGAAATTGGAGCGGATCCTCAAGGAGGCAGGGTTGGGCTTCAGCGGCTACGGGGCGTTGTGGAAGGTCTTTAGGGGTCCTATGGCACCGCGGGTCGAAGGAATCGAATTCCGAGATTGGGTTGCGCAGGCGCTTGCGGATCATTTCCACGTACTGCGGATTTACTCATCAGTAAATAGCATAAGACACACTTGGAGCCATAAAAAAAGACCGGACCAGGCTCCGATCCTGCTTGATCTCAGCTAAGTCTTGCTCGACGCGCTGTCGAAGCGCTTCATTCTTGCGCAAGGGCTTCTTACTCGTGCCGTTCTGCTTTAAATGGCTCCAGGCGAATTCGTCAGGGTTCAAATCTGGAGCATAGGGTGGTAGGAAATGCAGCTCTAAGCGGCCTTTGGTGGACTGTACATATTTGGCAACCGACTTAGCCTTGTGCGCGGGCAATCCGTCCACGACCAACATTACCGGCTTCTTGCGCCCTTTCATAAGGTCTTTGAGCATCACAATGAACAATACGGCCCTCAACGTGCCGCCGTAGACCTTGTACCAGAAGGCTCCCTTGGCATTCACCGCACTGATCGCGTTAATCTGCTGGCGCTGCCCAGAGGTTTTCACCACCGGTGTTTTGCCTTTCAGTCCGTAACTCCGCCCCAGCGGGCTATCAGATCGCACGCCCACTTCATCGAGAAAGAAGATGTCCGCACCCCTCTGTTTAGCCCGTTTCCTCAACTCCGGATACTTCTCCTGCTTCCACTGGCTGATCTCCGCTTCATTTCGTTCGTAGGCTCGGCGCAGTGGCTTCTGGGGCGTTATGTCCAGCGAAGTCAGCAGACGACCTATCGAGGGAAGAGTCAGCGAGACTTTAAACCTATCCTGGATCATCGTGGCGACAATGCTTCGGGTCCATAATCCGAAATCAAATCCGTATTGGCGTGGGTCCTTGCCGACGATCCAACGCCTAACCCGCCGCTTTTGGCCTTCCGTTAGCTTGGGCGCCGGCCCTTTAGCAGTCGTGCTCCGCAAAGCTTCGCGTCCACGCTTCCTACGCGCGCGCAGCCACTTATAGATGGAAGTCCGATAGATTCCGAACGACTTCGCCACAACACTGGGCCTCTCGCCAGCCAAGACTCGGTCGGTGGCGAGCATCCGCATGTGCTCCAAGACCTTGTGGTCTAAGGAACGATTATCGATCTTTGCCATGACGGAGTGAGCATAGCACGGCTCCATCTAGTGTGTCAAATCCTATTTACTGGTCAGTAACTCGATCCCTACGCTGTGGCGCCGCAGAACTTGACACACGCGCAGCGTCGTTCCGCTGCCTGCAAATGGGTCGAGGACTCGATCTCCTTCATCCGTCGAGACCAGCACCATTCGTTCAACCAGTGCCTCTGGCTTCTGTGTTGGGTGGTCCTCCCTTTCCGGGTTCGAGTAATGGACGTGGGAGAACTGCCAGACGTCTCCGGGGTTGGCTCCCTCCATGTTATTTCGCTCGCGATAATACTTTTGTGGGATTCGGACCGCATCGAGATTGAATTTGAACTGCTCGGTTTTGGTGAACATTAGGATATCCTCGTGGCGGGGTGAAAAACCTTTCGTTTTCCCAAGCCCCTGCGTGTAGTGCCACGTAATCCAGCTGTTGAAAAACATTTTTAATTCCTGATCCAAGATGTCGAAGAGATATGAGATGAAGCGAACCCCCATGAAGACGAAGATCGTTCCGCTTGGCTTGAGCAGACGGTGCGCCTGGGTGAGCCAAGCGCGGGAAAAGGTCAAATACTCTTCGAATCCTTTTAGGTCGTGATTATTTCCGTAATTCTTACCCAGATTGTAAGGCGGGTCTGCGACGACGGCATCGAATGACTGCTTAGGCAGCTTGGCAATCTCGGTGAGGGTTTCTCCGCAGATGATTTCTTGGCCCGTGCTCATTTTGGTTCTGTGTGCTGTGATTGCGCTCTGTCGTCACGGCGAACTTTCGCCGTTCAGGGTTTCGCCCACCGGCGGGGTTTCGTCTGTCTTTATCCACTCGGACTTTAGCGCCAGCTTGTGCCACTCGTCAAATGACCGGCGACTGGATGCCAGGTATTTTTTGTCGAGGAGTTGACAGAACTCCCAGGTCGTTCTTTCGACAAGCGTGACGTAGTGAATGTCTCGGACTTGGAGTTGTCCGGTTCCGAGAGCGGGATTATATGAAATGTCAGCGGATGAGAGGTATTTGAGGTCGTAGGTGTTGTATTTCACCACCTCCATCACGCCTTCCATCATTTTGCTCTCCTCATTGCGCTTCGAGTACACTTTGTGCTTTAGGGACAGGATAATGAAAAGATAATCGGGGTCCTCAACGTAAGCGGTCCGGATACGAGCGTACGAGGTGATGTTTGGGGCGCGCCCTGATTTATCGAAGTCCTCTGCGGTTGCCTTGACATCGACCTCGGCGGTGATGGAAGACTTGATTTTTCGCTCCTTCTTGAATTGCAGGATTATGCCGGACATGTTCAGCCGCTCCTGGGCTTCGACGTTCACCAGAGAATACTTGTTATTCTGGTCTTCGAGGACGGCTTGAAAAACTTCGAATGCCCATGCCTCGACAAAAGGACCTGCAACCTTATTGATGTTCTCCATTGGGAGGCCGTATTTGAGATTGGTGTGAATGAAAATCCTGTTTCGCCCGCTTTCCAGCGCCTCCTCCATGATCGAGTTGATGGATTTAATTACGAAGTGAGAGCATTCGCGGTAGTCCTCGCATTCTTGCGGTATTTTGAAATCCAGTTCGTGGTATTCGGGCATAAAAGTGTCCGCACAGGATCAGGTTTGGGCGTTAAGCTGTCGAGAAAGAAAGTGCGATTCGGAAATTGCGGCACTACGCTGTAATGATGTTCGAGTGTCTTACCTGGCCGTCTTTTTTGAGCGGGCAGAGGGTGGGGCGGGGCCGGCCGAGCCGGAGAGGATGGCAAAGCCCTTGGCGGCGAGTTCGGCGGCCTTGGTGTCGCGAATCAGGAGCGTCGTGCTGTCGAGGACCACGACGATCACCCGCTGGCCGTGCCGGGCTGCCGTCACCGCGATGGAGTAGCCGGCGGCGTTAATCCACCCGGTCTTGAATCCGTCGCAGCCCTCCAGGCGGCCCATCAGGTGGTTGTGCGTCCGCATGACGACCGTTTTGCCGGGGACATCGGTCCGAAACGGCCGTTGCCGCGTCGAGGAATAACGCAACGTGTCAGGGTGCTTGAGCAATTCGACGCACAAGAGGGACAGGTCGCGCGCGGTAGTGACGTCCGGGCTGCTGGCCGGCCCCGGGGGGCAGCCCGTGGACGGAGTGGAAGACCGTGCCGGCCATCCCCAGCTCTTTGGCGCGCTTGTTCATCAACTCGACAAAGCCCTCGGTCGAGCCGGCGAGCTTCTCCGCCAGGGCGACGGCCACGTCGTTGGCCGACTGCACCATCAAGGCATAGAGCATCTCATCGACCGTGAACGATTCCTTCTCAGCCAGCCAGACTCGAGAACCGCCGGTGTGGGAAGCCTTGGCGCTGACGGTGACCTGGTCCTGCAAAGAGAGTTGGCCTCGCTCGATCTTCTCCAGGCAGATGAGCAGGTCCATCAACTTGAGCACGCTGGCCGGGTAGCCTTTGGCATCGGCACGGTCCTCGAAGAGCACCCGCCCGGAGGCGGCGTCCAGGACGATGGCGCCGAGGTAGGGACTGCGCGCCGTGCGCGGTATGCGCGGCGCCTTGGCGGACGGGGCGGTTTGGGCCGCTTTCTGGGTGGCCGCCAGGCCGGCCAGGGGCATCGCCAACAGGCACAAACCCAACCCAACCACCGCGGGGTTCCCAACCATTTGGTTCATTCTCATTCTCATTCTCGTGCTCATGCGCAAATCGTTTGCCAGCCGCCCATAGCATCTGCATGTCACGCCCTCAGGTCAAGCCCAGCCGGAACGCCGGCTTCAGCCGGCAGCAGGCAGAGGCAGCATCTCCAGTTCACTCACTCAGGTCAAGCCCAGGGCTGCATCAAGCTCGCCGCCGAGGGCAGGGACTGCCGCGTGAACGTCCCGACGCAGCGCCGGGACTTCCCCGTCGGAACGCCGCATTGATGCGGCAGGGCGGAAGCACCTAAATTCATCCCGGAGGGATGAGAGAAGGTAGCCGGGGGTCGAAGCGCAGGCGAGACCCCCGGTCCGGCGGCGGCGTGTGTCCGCATCCCGGAGGGATGCCAGAAGGCGGCTTCTTGTTGGGGGTGAGTTGTGAACTCTGTTGTTGGTCGGGAAAGCCTGATATTTCGGCATTGCATAAGTGCCGGAGGGACGGCTGAATGAGTGGCATGTCGCAATTGGTTAGTCCCTCCGGGACGGGACCGCAATCGTGCATCCATATAAAATGAAGAAGTTAATCATCCTGGCAGTGGCGGGGCTGGCCTTGGCCGGCTTGGCCGGCTGGTTCTTGAAGACCCACCGACCGGGAGCGCAGCCACAGGGACTGAGGTTGCAGGGCAATGTCGATATCCGCGAGGTCAACCTCGGCTTCCGCGTGGGCGGCAGAATTGCCGAAGTGGCCCGCGACGAGGGCGACGCCGTCAGGGCAGGGGAAGTCATCGCGCGGCTGGATGCGGAGCCCTATCGCCGGGAGGCGGAGGAAGGGCGCGCGCAGGCAGCTTCTTTGCGGGCGCGACTGCAATTGCTCGAGGCGGGCAACCGCCCACAGGAGATTGCCCAGGCCAGGGCCGTGGTCCGGGAACGCGAGGTCACCTGCGCCAACGACCAACGGCTCTTCAAGCGCCAGGAAGAGCTCTTTGCCAGCAAGACCGTCTCGGTACAGGAGCGGGACGACGCCGAGGCGCGTTATCGGGAAGCGGAGGCGAGGCTCAAATCGGCTGGCGAACAACTCGCCTTGCTCGAGGCGGGGTTTCGCGCCGAGGAGATTGCCCAGGCCAGGGCTGACCTGATGCGGGCCGAAGCGGCGCTCGCCAGCGCCGAGCTGCGGCTGGCAGACACGGTCCTGACGGCGCCCTCGGACGGCGTGGTCATCACGCGCGCCCAGGAACCCGGGGCCATCGTCCAGCCCGGCGCTACCGTGCTCACGGTCTCCCTGACGCGGCCGGTGTGGGTCCGCGCCTACGTTGCGGAGCCCAGCCTCGGGCTCATCTATCCCGGCATGAAAGTCCAGGTCTATACCGATTCCCGTCCCGACAAGCCGTACTTTGGGCAGATCGGCTACATCTCACCCCGGGCCGAGTTCACGCCCAAGAACGTCGAAACACCCGAGCTGCGGACCTCCCTGGTTTATCGCCTCCGCGTGGTCGTGACCAATGCCGACGAGGGCCTGCGCCAGGGCATGCCCGTGACGGTCAAAGACTGAATGATGGCCCAAACCATTGTCCATCTGAAGAACGTGGGGAAGCTATTTCCGGGGGCGGGGCGGCCGGCGTTGACGGATATTTCCGCGCCCGTGAGGGCGGGAATGATTACGGGCCTGGTGGGGCCGGATGGGGCGGGGAAGACCACGCTAATGCGGCTGATGGCCGGGCTGCTGGCGTCATCGGCGGGCAGCATCGAGGTCAACGGGTTGGACCCTGTCAGCCAGGCCGCCGAATTGCGCGAGTTCATCGGTTACATGCCCCAGAAGTTCGGGCTCTATGAAGACCTCTCAGTGCGGGAGAATCTGGAACTGCACGCGGACCTCCGGGGCGTGGTCGGGCCGGCACGCGAGGGGGCTTTCGGGCGGCTGTTGGCCTTCGCCGAGCTCGACCGCTTCGTGGAGCGGCTGGCGGGCAAACTCTCGGGCGGCATGAAACAGAAATTGGGCCTGGCTTGCGCGCTGCTCGGACGGCCCCGGCTGCTGCTGCTGGACGAGCCCGGAGTGGGGGTGGACCCGATCTCGCGCCGGGAATTGTGGAGAATGGTGCATGAGTTGGTGGGGCAGGGGATGACCGTAGTCTGGAGCACCGCCTATTTGGATGAGGCCGAATTGTGCGCCGAGGTGCTGCTGCTCAACGATGGCCGGCTCTTGTTCGCCGGAAGGCCTGCGGACTTGACCGACCGCGTGCGCGGCCGCTGTGTTCAGGTGCGCGGCCTCCAAGGCAGCCGCCGCCAGCTCCTGGCCCGGGCCTTGCGCCGCCCCGAGGTGCTCGACGGCGCCATCCAGGGCCATAACGTCCGGCTGGTCCTCCGCCCCAAGAGCCCACCGCCGGACCTCCGCCAACTCGAGGCCGGCGACACCGCGAAACTGGTCCCGGTCCAGCCTCGTTTCGAGGACGCCTTCATCGATGTGCTGGGCGGCGGACCCGGCGGCGACTCAGCCCTGGCGCAGCGAATGCATCCCATCGCCGGCGAGGCTCAGCCCGTCGTCGAGGCCCTCGAGCTGACCAAACGATTTGGGAACTTCACCGCGACAGACCGCATCAGTTTCGCCGTGCGGCGCGGCGAAATCTTCGGCCTGCTCGGCCCGAACGGCGCCGGCAAGTCCACGACCTTCCGGATGATGTGCGGGCTGTTGAGGCCGACCTCCGGCACGGCGCGCGTGGCGGGCATCGATTTGAAACGAAGCCCAAGCAAGGCCCGGCAGCGCCTCGGCTACATGGCCCAGAAGTTCTCCCTCTACACCGGTCTGACCGTGGCTCAGAACCTGAGCTTCTTTTCCGGCGTTTACGGCCTGCGCGGCGCCTCGCAAGCGCAGGTCGTGGCCGCCCTGGTCGAGGTCTTCAAGCTGGGGCCCTTCCTCCAAAGCACCCCGGACACCCTCCCGCTGGGATTCAAACAACGGCTCGCCCTGGCCTGCGCCGTCATGCACGAGCCGGACATCCTCTTTCTGGATGAGCCAACCTCGGGCGTTGACCCGGTCACCCGCCGCGAATTCTGGACCCATATCAACGGTCTGGTCGAAAAGGGGGTCACGATCATGGTCACCACGCATTTCATGGACGAAGCGGAGTACTGCGACCGGATTGCCCTGGTGTTTCGAGGCCAGATCATCGCTGCCGGCACCCCCGACCAGCTCAAAGAACTGGCCGCCGGCCCCGACCATCCGGACCCGTCCATGGAAGATGCCTTCATCGCCTTGGTTAGGAGGCACGGCGTATGAGCCTTCGAGGGTTTGCGCGCCGCGGAACGCCGCCTTCAGGCGGCAGCGATGCAGCGAGATGCCGGCTATGAACATTCGAGGCCCCTTGCGCCGCTTGAGGGCGCTGTGCAAGAAAGAGACGCTCCAGATCCTGCGTGACCCGAGCAGCAACATCATCGCCTTCGTCCTGCCCGTGGTCATGCTGTTGATCTTCGGCTATGGCATCAGCCTCGATACCCCTGGCCTGCGGGTCGGCCTGGTCCTCGAGGACAGCAGCCCGGAGGCCCGGCTTTTCGCCTCGAGCCTCTTCGGTTCGCCTTACCTGCGCGTGCAGACCGCCCGCAGCCGGGCGGAATTGGCCCGGGCCCTGGTGCGGGGCCGGGTGCGCGGCTTTGTCATTGTCCCGCCGGATTTTTCTCAAAAGCTCAAGCTGCCCGGCGACACCGTCCCGCTGCTGATCGTGACGGATGGCGCCGAACCGAACACGGCTAACTTTGTGGAAAACTATGTCCGCCTGGCCTGGGAGGGCTGGCTGGAGCAGCGCGCCGCCCAGCGCGGAGCCTCCCTCGAGGGGGGGCCGACCCCGCGCCTGCCAACCGCGCGCCTCCGGGGAACGCCGGCTTGAGCCGGCAGCCCGCGGTGACCCTCGAACCTCGCTTCTGGTTCAACCCCTCCGCCGAAAGCAGGAACTATTTGATCCCCGGCTCGATTACCGTCATCATGACTGTGATTGGCGCGCTGCTGACTTCGTTGGTCGTGGCGCGCGAATGGGAGCGCGGCACGATGGAGGCGCTCCTGGCTTCGCCGGTCACCCGGGCCGAACTGTTGCTCAGCAAGCTGCTGCCTTACTATGCCTTGGGCATCGTTTCGTTGTTTATCTGCGTCGGCGTGTCGGTCTTTCTGTTGGGCGTGCCTTTTCGCGGGTCGGCGCTGGTGTTGTGGCTGGTCGGCTCGCTCTTTCTGGGCAGCGCCCTCGGCCTGGGATTGCTCCTGTCGACGGTCACCCGCAACCAGTTCAATGCCGCCCAGGCCGCCCTCAACGCCGCCTTCCTCCCGGCAGTCATCCTCTCGGGCTTCATCTATGAAATCCGAAGCATGCCCCCCGTCATCCGCGCCATCACCTACCTGGTCCCCGCCCGCTATTTCGTCACCGCCATGCAAACCCTTTTCCAGGCCGGCCAAGTCTGGGTCGTGTTGCTCAAGAGCATGCTCTTCCTGGCAACAGCCTCGGCGTTCTTCATCGGCATGACCGCCCTCAAAACCCGCAAGCGACTCGAATGAGCCCCGCGCCTCGACTCAATGTAACTACTTCGACAATGTCAGACCACAGTGCAAAAGTATCCGGACACGGGTGTCGAGCGCCGAGCGTCGAGGGAACGAAATGCCACCCCTCGACACCCGACACTCGACCCTTCCCTTGACCATGCTCCATCGCATCGCCACACTCATCATCAAAGAATTGCAGACCCTGTTGCGGGACCGCCAGGGGCGGATGCTCCTGGTCGTGCCGGTGCTCCTGCAGTTGGCCATCTTTCCGTTTGCCTCGACCCTCGAGGTGAAGAACAACACCCTGGCCGTGTTGAACGAGGATGCCGGCGCGGAATCCTTCGAGCTCGTGCAGCGTCTGTCCCAGGCCCGGGCCTTTACGCGCCTGCTGACGCTGCGCAGCCAGGCCGAACTGAGGCGGGCCATTGACGGGCAGGAGGCCCTGCTGGCGCTCCGGTTCGCGGCGGACTTTTCACGCAATGTCACCGCCGGCCGGCCCGTGGCCCTCCAGGCCATCCTGGACGGGCGCCGCTCGAACAGCGCCCAGATCGCGCTGGGCTACGTGCAGCAGATCCTGCAAGGCTACCTCGATGACCGCCGGGCTGCCCAGGGACGCGTCTCGACCTCCAAAATCCTCGTTCGCCACTGGTTCAATCCGAACCTCGATTACATCCGGCATATCATTCCCTGCCTGGTGGCGATCATCACCACCGTCGGCACAATGATCGTCAGTTCCCTCTCCGTCGCGCGCGAGAAGGAACAAGGCACATTCGACCAGCTCCTGGTGTCTCCCCTGACCCCCGGCCTTATCATGCTGGGCAAGGCCGTCCCCGCCCTCCTGGTGGCCATGTTCCAGGCCACCCTCGTCCTGTCGGCCGGGGTATTCGTCTATCGCATCCCCTTCCAGGGCTCGCTGCTCCTGCTCTATGGCAGCATGGTCTTCTACATCCTGGCCCTGGTCGGTTTCGGGCTCTTCATTTCCTCGATCTGCTCGACCCAGCAGCAGGCCTTTCTGGGCGTGTTCAGCTTCATGATGCCCGCCATCCTTTTGTCGGGGTTCCCCTCGCCGGTCGAAAACATGCCCCCCTGGCTCCAGTGCCTCGATTGGTTCAATCCCCTCCGCCATTTCATCGTCATCGTCAAAGGCGTCTTCATCAAGGACATCGGCCCCGCCGGCCTCTGGCCGAGCCTCTGGCCCCTGCTGGTCATCGCCGCGCTGACCCTGACGGCCGCAGATTGGATGTTCCGTAGGCGGTTGGAGTAGGGGCTGCCGGAGTCGGACCCTGGTTCCGGGCTGATGGCTCCGCACTGCAATGGTCCCGCTTGCCCGCCGGCTGCCAACAATCCTATCGAGCCACAGATTGCGCAGACGTTTGTCAACCTGCCGATTATTTTTTTGAATTCAACTTTCCCGAAGAAAGTTGACACGGTTTGCGCCGTGATTTAAAGTGTCTCTAACTATGTCAATTGCTCGTCCTTATGATGCGATTCGCACTAGCTGGTGAACCGGCCGAAACCGCGGAAGGAAAAGTCAAATGAACACGAATCACGACTCTACGATACTGGTGAAGTCAAAAGCCGCGAAACTTTCCGGCCGCGAGGCGCAGACCGAACGAAGGACGCCCGGGCGTTCCCCGGGCTTGCCCGCGAAATGGTGGCGCCCAGCGGTCTGCCTCCCCGTTATGTTGTTTGTGGCAACGATCGGTGTTGACCATGCCGGCGCGCAGACCGCCCTCAGCAACGGAGCGAGTCAGGCTGGAACCCTTCCGGCCAACACCACGAATGCCTACACGTTTGCCGCCAACACAGGCGACAACATCGTGCTGCGGTTGGGCACGACCGGTTTTGACGGCGACCTCAACCTGTATGGGCCGGACGGTGCGTTGCTCAAAACGGCCGCCTCGGGCGTTGATGCCGAGCTGGACTACACGGCCACCAACAGCGGCACCTTCACGGCGCGGGTCAGGAGCTACTCCCCGGGCGGCACCGGCACCTACGTGTTGCACCTGGCCCAGTTTCCCGAGCCTTTCATTGTCCCGGCGAGTGATGAAGGCGGGCCCATGACCAACGGCGGCAATCACGCCGGAACGATTAGCCTGGGCGACTTGGACCTATGGTCGTTCACGGCCAACGCGGGAGACAACATCGTGCTGCGGCTGGGCACCACCGGTTTCGACGGCGACCTCAACCTGTATGGGCCCAACGGTGCGTTGCTCAAAACGGCCGCCTCGGGCGTTGATGCCGAGCTGGACTACACGGCCACCAACAGCGGCACCTTCACGGCGCTGGTCAGGAGCTACTCCTCGGGCGGCACCGGCACCTACGTGTTGCACCTGGCCCAGTTTCCCGAGCCTTTCATTGTGCCGGCGAGTGATGAAGGCGGGCCCATGACCAACGGCGGCAATCACGCCGGAACGATTAGCCTGGGCGACTTGGACCTATGGTCGTTCACGGCCAACGCGGGAGACAACATCGTGCTGCGGCTGGGCACGACCGGTTTCGACGGCGACCTCAACCTGTATGGGCCCAACGGTGCGTTGCTCAAAACGGTCGCCTCGGGCGTTGATGCCGAGCTGGACTACACGGCCACCAACAGCGGCACCTTCACGGCGCTGGTCAGGAGCTACTCCTCGGGCGGGATAGGTACGTAGGTGTTGCATCTGGCCCAGTTTCCCGAGCCTTTCATTGTGCCGCCGGGTGATGAAGGCGGGCCCATGACCAACGGCGGCAATCACGAGGGAACGATCAGCCTGGGCGATCTGGACCTATGGTCGCTCGCGGCCAACGCCGGAGACAACATTGTGCTGCGGTTGGGCACCGCCGGTTTCGACGGCGACCTCAACCTGTATGGGCCGAACGGTGCGTTGCTCAAAACGGCCGCCTCGGGCGTTGATGCCGAGCTGAACTACACGGCCACCAACAGCGGCACCTTCACGGCGCGGGTCAGGAGCTACTCCCCGGGCGGCACCGGCGCCTACGTGTTGCACCTGGCCCAGTTTCCCGAGCCTTTCATTGTGCCGCCGGGTGATGAAGGCGGGCCCATGACCAACGGCGGCAATCACGAGGGGACGATCAGCCTGGGCGATCTGGACCTATGGTCGCTCGCGGCCAACGCGGGAGACAACATTGTGCTACGGTTGGGCACGACCGGTTTCGACGGCGACCTCAACCTGTATGGGCCGAACGGTGCGTTGCTCAAAACGGTCGCCTCGGGCGTTGATGCCGAGCTGGACTACACGGCCACCAACAGCGGCACCTTCACGGCGCTGGTCAGGAGCTACTCCTCGGGCGGCACCGGCGCCTACGTGTTGCATCTGGCCCACTTTCCTGGGGCTTTCATTGTGCCGGCGGGTGAGGAAGGCGGGCCCATGACCGGCGGCGACAGTTATGCCGGCGCCATCACTCTCGCCGGCGAAGATCTCTGGGCCTTCACGGCGTGCACAGGTGACCCCATTAATCTGCTGCTCACCCCAACGGGTTTCGCCGGCGACCTGAGGCTGTATGGACCGGACGGTGCATTGCTGAAAACTGCCGCCTCCGGCACGGCTGCCGCTATCAACTACACCACAACCAACTGCGGCACGTTCACCGTTCTCGTCACCAGCTACAGTTCGGGCGGCACCGGCACCTACGGCCTGACCGCCAACGGGCTTTCAGACGGATTGAAGCTTTGCGTGCCGGTAATTAAAGGCCCTGCCCTCACTCTTAACGGGATTGGAGGCGGCTCCGGGGCGACTTTCGTCTTGTACTCGGCCACGAACGCCGCTGCTTCTTTTGGTCTCTGGACGCCCATCGTAACCAATCAGTTCGATCGGTTCGGAGTATTCGATTACACGAACGGGCACTACCCCGCTTTGCACCAACAGTATTTCCGCATTGTCGTGCCGTAACGGGGTCCATAAAACGGCCTCATCCCGGGCACGGTTCATGGGGTGAGGGGGAACCGGCTGCCCAACAAATTGTGGCAGCCTTCGCGCGCATCCGGGCCTATTTGAGCCCGGAACGGACGGCCCAGAGCGAACGCTGGTTGCTGCTGCGCAACGACGCCAACTGCAAAATCAAATACGCCTTGAGCAACGCTCCACAAGAGACTCCTTGCGTCGTTTGCTACAGTCGTTCAAAGGTTAGACTCCGGCGCGCGTTAGCCGTAAGTTAAGTGGGCAGTGCAGACAAGACGTTATGGCAACGCAATCGACAGTCCAACCCAGTCCACCGGCTGAGGCCCTTGCCCGGGGCAAGGGCCTAACCGAGCTGGAGGTCACGGGCATGACGTGCGGCCACTGCGCGCACCGTGTGACCGAGGCCATTCAAGGCGTCGCCGGCGTGCGTAGCGCGACGGTCAGCCTCCAGACCGGCCGGGCGCAGGTGCGCTGGCAGCCTGGGGTCGGCCCGGACGTGGAAGCGGTTATCAAAGCCATCGGGAAGGGGGGCTATAAGGCGGGCGTAGTCCAGGCGCAAGGGTATGAGAGCGGTGAGGGCAAGCTGGCGGGCTGGCAGCTTAACCTCTGGATTGGGGTGCCGGGCGTCTTTCTGCTCATGCTCGGCGAATGGGTCTTAGGGCTGGGGATGGACAGTCGGTATCGCTGGTTTTCTTTCGCCGTCGCCGGGGTAGTGCAGGTCTTTGCCGGAGCGCGGTTTTACCGGGGCGCCTGGGGCCAGCTCAAGGCCGGCAGCGCGAACATGGACATGCTGGTGGCGCTGGGCTCGACCACGGCCTTTGGTTACAGCGCCTGGGCCCTACTGAGCGGGCGGGGAGGACATCTCTACTTTATGGAGGCCGCCGCCATTATCGCGCTGATTAGCGTGGGGCACTGGCTGGAGTCGAGGGTGAGCGCGCGGGCCTCGAGCGCCTTGCGGGGGTTGCTGGACCTGGCCCCGGCGTTGGCGCGCCGCCTGGCGGGCGATGGCCTCGAGACGGAGGTCGCGGTGGCCGAGGTCCGGGCCGGGGACCTGGTCGTGTTGCGTCCGGGCGATCGCGTGCCGACTGACGGCGAGGTGGTGGAGGGCGATTCGGCCGTGGACGAATCGATGCTCACCGGCGAAGCGGCGCCGGTCGACAAAACGGCGGCCAGCCCGCTCTACGCCGGCACGGCCAATGTCAACGGCCGCCTGGTGATGCGCGTGACTGCCACCGGGGAGGAAACGGCGCTGGCGCATATCATTGCAGCCGTCCAGCGCGCCCAGAGCAGCCGCGCGCACATCCAGCGCCTCGGCGACCTCGTCAGCAGCGTGTTCGTGCCGGTGGTGGTCGGTTTGGCCCTGGCTGCCGGGCTTTGGTGGGGGCTGGCCCCTGAGTCGGCAAACCTTGTTCATGTCCGGTTGGCGCACTTCTTCTGGCCGGCGGAACCGCCTTCCAACCCGGTGGCGGCCGGCTTTATCATCGCGGCGGCGGTGCTGATCATCGCCTGTCCGTGCGCCATGGGTCTGGCCACACCCGGCAGCGATCATGGCCGGCTCAAACGCCGCCGCCGGGCGCGGCATTCTCATCCGCGACGGCGTCGCGCTGGAAAGGGCCGGCAAAGTGACCGCCGTGCTCTTCGACAAGACCGGCACGCTCACCTCAGGCAAACCGCAAGTGGCGGCGACGTTCCAGGCAGGAGATGGCAACTCGGAGGAGCGGTCCGGGCCTGAGCTTCCGGCCTCCACCCTTGCCGTCGTGCCTTTGGCCGCCGCGTTGGCAAGGCATTCCGCCCACCCCATCAGCCAGGCGGTCGCGAAGCTCTCGGCAGAAACCATCCAGCTCGATCAATGGGAAGAAGTTCGGGGGGCCGGGGTCAGGGCGGTGGTAAAGGGTGAAGGAAGAAGGAAGCGGGAAGAAGGGAGAAGGGGAGGGAGGGCGAAGGGCATGATCGGGGGATTGAGGCTCAGGGTCTGAGCGGGGCATTGGGGGTTGCGCGGCTGGGGTCGTTGCGGTGGCTCGAAGAATCCGGAGTGGACCTGGCGCCGGGGCGGGATTTCATACAAGAATGGTCGGCGCAGGGGGCAACCATCGTGGGCGTGGCTGTGGACCGGGCGTTGCTGGGATTGTTCGCGGTCAGAGACCTGCTCAAGGCCCGGAGCCCGCGAAACCGTCGAGCAACTGCGCCGGCACGGGCTTACGACCTGGCTGGTCACCGGCGACAACGCCCTCACTGCGGCCAGCATCGCCACGCAGGCGGGCATCCCACCGCAAAATGTCTTCGCCGAGGTCCGGCCCGAGCAAAAGGCGCAATTGGTGGAACGGCTCCAGCGCCAGGGTGAGCGGGTGGCATTCGTCGGGGACGGCATCAATGACGCGCCCGCCCTCGAGCAGGCCGACCTGGGCATCGCCGTGAGCCGCGCCAGCGACATGGCGCGCGAGGCGGCGGACATCATCCTGCTCAAATCGGAAATCGAAGCGGTGCCGGAGAGCCTGGGGCTGGCGCGGGCAACCCTGCGCACGATCAAGCAGAACCTGTTCTGGGCCTTCTTCTATAATGCCATCGGCCTCCCCCTGGCCGCCCTCGGATTCATGAGCCCAATCCTATGCGCCGCCGCCATGGGCCTGTCCGACCTGGTCGTGCTCGGCAACGCCCTGCGCCTGCGCCGATGGAAACTCAGAAGGGATTAGCCCTCTGCCAGGGCCGCGTTCATGCGCTTAATGGCTTCGTCGATCTCGCCGCGGCTCTTGAAACCGATGACCACGGCGTCCAGTTCCGGCAGCGACATTGCAAAACGAATGGACTTCTCGCGGTCTTCTGCCTTGGCGAACTCGCCGTCGCCGATGATCTTCATGCCGATGATGCCCCGGCCCTTTGCGCGCATGGCCTTGAGTTCCGCCAGCACGGGCGAGACGTTATGCACGGTGTCGTTCCACACTGATTCTTCCGGCCCGTCGATGTGCCGGCCCTGCGGATTGACGCGCACCAGATGCACTTGCGCCCAGGGCGTGGCCGCAGCGCCCCGCAACGCGGGCAAACTGTGGCACGAAACCCCCTTGCTGCGAATCCAGCCCTTCACCTTGGCCTCATCGAAGCCGTCCATGATGCGTTTCCATTGATCGGTCCAGCCGTCCTTGATCATGCAATGGATCAACAGGCTATCGAGATAGTCGGTGTCGAATACCTTGCGGTGGTGATCGATGACCTCGAGGACCTTGTCCGGTTGGCCCGGGATTTTGGACTGAATAAACAGCTTCTCGCGCGGCAGGCCCTTGACGGCGCCCCCGAGCCACTCGAAGGTCCGGTAAGTCTGAGAACAATCAAAATAGGTGATGCCCTGGTCGTACGCGTAGTGTACCAGGCTCTTGAAGCCTTCGCGGCCCAGGTCCCATTGCACCTGCCCGCTGTTGCTGCCGGCGCCCATGCCCAAACGGCTGAGCTTGATCCCCGTCCGGCCGAGGGCCACCTGGTCCACGGCGGTGCGTTTGGCGGCGGTTGCGCCCCGCCCGCTCAACAGAGAACCCGCACCGAGCACGAGCGCCCCGGTGGCGGTGAGTGAGTCTTGCAGAAACTGGCGTCGGCTGAAGCGTGAAGTTTTCATAGCATGCTGTTGCAATCAGTCCCTTATTATCACGAAAAGACCCGCTTTTCAAGTTCAATATCCGGGCGATCCGATTCGGCTGGAGCTATATACGCGCCGTTGTGCTTGCACTTTCACCGATTGGCAGGTCATGCTGATTGAACAAGCCTATGAAAAAAAGAACCATGAACCTCGGGGCGATTGGGCTGGCGTGGCTGTGCCTTCAGAGCAGCGCCTTCGCCCAGGCCGCCAACCCGCCGGGGCAACCCGGGCAAACCAACGCGCAAAAGAGGTTGCACGTCTGGTGGCGGGATGCCCTTCCGGGCCAGCGGGCCTACACGGTGAACAACAAGCAAATGCCGCTGGTCTCGGTCAAGGGAAACAAGTTCGTTGACCCGAATGGGAACACGGTGTTGTTCCGCGGGTTGGCCATTTCGGATCCGGACAAGCTCGAGATGCAGGGGCACTGGGGCAAGGACCATTTCGTCAAGGTCAAGGAAATGGGCGCGAAGCTGGTCCGCATTCCCATCCATCCGGTTGCCTGGCGGGAGCGGACCCCGGGGAATACACCAAGCTGCTCGACCAGGCCGTGGGCTGGTGCACGGAACTGGAGATGTACGTCATTTTGGACTGGCACACGATCGGCAACCTGGAGACGGGAGTCTTTCAGGATCCGATGTACGAGACCTCGAAACAGGAGACCTACAATTTCTGGCGGACGATGGCCCGGCATTACGCCGGGCACAACACCGTGGCGTTCTACGAGCTGTTCAACGAACCAACCACCTACCGCAACCAGCTCGGTCCGGTTTCCTGGGAGGCCTGGAAGAAGAGCGTGGAGGAGCAAATCATCATCATCCGGGCATACAATCCCCAAGCCATCCCGCTGGTGGCCGGGTTCGATTGGGCCTACGATCTCACTCCGCTGCTCCTGAGCCCCATCGCCGCCCAGGGAATCGGCTACACCACGCATCCCTATTCCAACAAACGGTCCCAGCCCTGGGAGCCAAAGTGGGAAGAGGATTTTGGTTTCGCCGCCGCAAAGTACCCCATCATCGCCACCGAATTCGGCGGCTTCGCCAGGCCGCCGGCCGCGGACGGCCAGGCGCCTGCCGCCGAGTCCGCCGGCAAGGGCAATCGCAACGCCGCCTATGGCCCGGCGATCATCAAGTATCTCGAGGGCAAAGGCATCAGTTGGACGGTCTGGTGCTTCGATCCGGAATGGGGGCCAACGCTGATCCGGAATTGGAATTACGAGCTCAATCCCTCGGGAGAGTTCGCCAAGGCCGCCATGCATGGCGAGATCAGATGACGGGGATGAATCGTTTTAAGCGATGTTGCCGCGAGATTTATCAATTAACGCCTCTGAGCGTAGGCGCGCTAAAGTGGCGGCATGAAAACAAATCACCGAGCTTTGGGAGTCTGGCAGATTCGAGTTTGGATTGGCCGCGCGGCGCTCTTGCTGCTAACCTTGGTCGTGTTGGGGATGGCGTGCGGTTTCGGGCGCAATTGCGGCCAGCGGCCTGCGCCGCATGGACCAGTGAACGAAGTGGTGGACTTGGCCAATTGTTTCGCCGTGAAGTGATCGTATGAACGACACCGACCAGTTGGAATTGGAGCAACTCAAAGGGCGCCAGGCGCGGCTGGGGCTGGAACTGGCGGCGCTGAGCAGGCAGCTTGTGCGGCTGGAAGAGCGGCTCAAGACGCCAACGCAGGCTGCGCCTGCGGCGCAGCAGGAACCGGCCGCGAGATCTGCCAGGGAGGTTGCGCTGCGGGCTGAAGCCGGCGTTCCGGGCGGGGCGGCGCACGAACCGGGCGCGGCATCTGCCAGGGAGGGCCTCACCGCAGCTCCGCCACTGGCGCCGGGCGTTGCCCCGCAATCGCGGCCACCCGTCATCCCGCGTCGGCCGGTTGCCGCCGAGAGCCAGGCCCCAGCGGGGCCCCTGCCCGGTGCGTCGCGATCCGTTCCCATCGCTGCGTCAATTCAACCCTCGGGGCCGGCCCAGGCCGGGCCGGCGGCTGCGCAACCGGGCGCGCCGCACAAGCAGGCTCTCTGGAGTTGCGGCTGGGCACCTACTGGCTGGCGCGGCTGGGAGTCGCGCTGGTGCTGACGGGCCTGGCCTTTTTCGGGAATTACGCTTACCAGAAGGTCATCGTCAATCTGGGTCCCGGCGGAAAGGTTGGCCTCTTGTATTTAGCCAGTGCGATGCTGCTGGGCGCCGGGGCGTGGTGGCAGCGGAAGGCCGTGAAGGAATCGCTGAGGAACTACGCCCAGGTGTTGTTTGCCGGGGGCTTGGCGGCGGTCTATTTTACGACTTACGCGGCTCATCATTCGAGCCGCTCGGGGTCATTTCCAGCCCGCTGCTCGACGGGGCGCTGCTGCTGGCCTGGGCGGGTTTCATGGCGTGGGTCGCCGACCGCCGGAAATCGGAGGCGCTGGCCCTGCTGGCCGTCTTGCTGGCTTATTACACCTCGGTCATTACCCGGGTCGGCTCCTTTACCCTTTACTCGAACCTGATTTTGTCGGTGGCGGCCCTGTTCTTCCTGGTGCGCAATCGCTGGGCGACGCTGACCTATCTGAGCGTGGCCGGGACCTACGCGGCTTACGGGTTTTGGCGCTTTTTCAACGGCAGCGCCTGGCATTGGGCCCAGCCGGAGGAGGGGTTGTGGGCGGGGGCCTCTTTCCTGATGGGCTACTGGCTGGTCTTCACGGCGGCGGTGTTCCTGTCCCGCGACGCGAAATTCGCAGGCGGGACCCGCGCCGGGTTTCTGACGCTGAATAACGGGGCCTTTTTCACGCTATTCCTGCTAACCATGCTCTTGGTGCGGCAGGGCGGTTTCTGGAAGGTCGCGCTGGTCTATGGCGCGGTGCTGCTGGTTCTGGCCGAACTGGCCCGCCGCCTGCTGGCGGCGGAGCCCCTGGCCCGGGATTTCTACCTGACCCAGGGCCTGCTGCTGGTGACCGTAGGATTCATTACGCGGTTCAGCGGCCTGGACCTCGCGCTCATTCTGGCGGCTGAAAGCGTGATGCTGCTGATGGCGGGCCAGGCGTGGAAGAGCGTTGTCCTGCTCACCGGCGCCTGCCTTGCCGCAGGTCTCGCGGTCGGCTGGGGCATGGACGGCATGGTGCGGCACAATTTCCGCGGCCTTTGCCTGGGCATCGGGCTGGGTGGGTTAATGATGGCAAACATCCTCCTGGCCCACCGCTCTACGGTGGCCTCCAAGCAAGTCCTGCGCCCGCTGGCCGGGTATTTTACAGTGCTGGCCCTGGCTATCTGGCTGGCGGCCACGTGGGACAATTGCACGGCGCATTTTCCCCTGGTCCTGGGCGCCGAGGGCTTGCTGCTGACGCTGTCCATTTACCTGTTGCGCGTGCGGGAGGTCAGCTTGTTGGCCCAAGGCTACCTGCTCATCGCGCAGTTGACCTGGCTCTACAATGTCTGCGAGGACGCCCAAACCCCTCCGTGGTGGGACCCGGCCTTGCTGATTGGACTGACACTGGGCCTGAGCCATTGGTGGCAAAAGCAAAAGGTCATGAGTTTGCGCCCGGAAATTGCTTTGGCCTGGCAGGCCGCTTACGCGGCCGCAATGATCGGCCTGCTCTGTGGCTGGCTCGGCCCAAGACTTGAGCCGCCGGCCTGGCTGGCGGTGACGAGCCTGCTGGCCGTGGCCATCACCGCTTACGGTGTGTTCACTGGCGCCCGGTTTCTGGCGGGCTGCGCCCAGTTCCTGCTGGCCGTGAGCGCCTTTCAGTTTGCCTGGCAACTCTCTCAAACCAAACCGGGCTGGCCCTTGGCGCTCCTGCCCATCGCCGCGCTCGGCACCCTGTCGTTTGCCACCGTCCGATGGTTCCAACTCAAGCCCCAGACCGGCGGCCGGGCGCGCGCGCCGTTGCTGGCCATCGCGCAATCCTACCGCTGGATAGCGTTGGCAATGTCGCTCTGGTGGGTCTGCGCCTACATCCCCCTGCAGGAACGAATGTGGCTGCTGGCGCTCTCGGGGCTGCTGGTGTTCCTGTGGGCCGGTTGGCGCCAAAACCAGGAAGCCCTCCTGTTCAGCGCGGCGTTCACCCTGGCCGGATGGCCTGCTTCTGGCTGCCGCTGGTCGAAGCCCCCAAAGTTTATTGGCCGAACCTGCTGTCCATAGTCGCCTTGCTCGGCCAGCGCAATTCGCCAAGGGCCTGCCGGACCGCTATCGCCTGGAGCGGCGCTGGCAGGCGGCCATGATTGTCCTTGGCGGCCTGAGCCTGTGGCGGTTGCTCTCGCTCTGGGTGGTGGAAAACGGCCAGCGGATTCTACCTGACGGCAAGCTGGTCGGTCCTGGCGCTGGCCCTGTTCACGTGCGGCATCCTGTTGCGGGAGCGGATTTATCGCTGGCTAGGCCTGGGCCTCCTTGCGGGCGCGCTGGGCCGCATCGTAGTGCTGGACGTGTGGAAACTGGAAACCCTCTCCCGCATCCTGAGCTTCATGGCCCTGGGCGTCGTCCTGCTCGTCCTCGGGTTTGTCTATAGCAAGTACCAGGAGAAGATCAGGGAGTGGTTGTGAGGAGGTAATCGAGCAAGTCGGCCATATCCTGCAAGGAGAAGCCCTGCTCGAGGCCCTCGGGCATCAGGGACCACGATTGGGTCTGGATGGACTGGATGTCCGCCAGGAGCCAGACGGTTGGGCCGCCCCCGAGCCGCCGCAGCGTGAGCGTCGAGGCATTTTGTGAAGTTTTGATGCCGACCAGGCTCTCGCCTTCTTTGGTCTCGGCCACGCAAGTTGCATAATCGGCCTGCACGTCCAGATTCGGCTCGAGGATGGCCCGGAGGATGGCTTCCTTTCCATGGACCTTCGCGCCGGCCAAGTCGGGACCGAAGACCTGCCCCTCGCCGCCCAAGCGGTGGCAGCCGGCACAAAGCGCCAGGAATATGCCATGGCCGTGGCTGGCCGACACCTTTGAGACGGAGGGCCGGCTCGAATTGCTGAACGACGTTCGACCGTGACTGCGTGACCGGGCCGAAAAAGCCGGACGGCTCGCTGGCTGACGGCCGGGTCCTGATGCGTCCGCAGGAGATTGAGAAAGGTTGAAGGGAGGGCGGCGCCATTGATGTTGCCGCCCTGGATGGCCGCGAGCAACGCCCCGGCGCGCTCCCCCCGGGCCAGCAGCGCCAGGATGGCCTCGTTGCGCAGCGCCGGCCCCGATGCCGCCCAAAACCGAATCAGGTCGGGAGCCACCAACGCATCGTCGCACCGCCCCCGCGCGGCCACCAGCGCCGATTCCAGGACGTACAGGTCCGGACGGGACGAGCAATGCCCGCAGCCAATCGCTGGAGTGGGGGTAGTCCCAGGGACTTATGCCCAGCAGGCGGACTGCCTCGACACGCGACGGCAAGGGCGTGCGCTCAATGATGGCGACGGCGAGGGCCGCATCGAAGAAGCGCTGGAGCCGGTTTTGCTTATCCACCAAGCCGGAGCGAGCTGCCGCTGCGGTGCAATCCCTCGCCCAGCGCGATGAGCAGCCCGATAGGGCGGCTCCGCCGACGCCGGGGCCTGGTCCACCAGGTCCAGGACCTGCGTCACGTCCGCCAGTCTGCCCCTGACCCCGATCATCGTCGCCAACTGCGCCAGGAACTGTCGGCCTGCGGCAGTATTGCGGAAGAGCGCATCCCCAGCCAACCCGGCTAGAAATGAGCCCCGCCCCTTCGCGCAGCGAGCTGAGCACGGCCCCGCTCATCCAGGGGTTGTCCAGGTCGCGAGCCAGGAGTTCTGCCAGCACGAGGTCTCGGCCGGGCACGGCCAACTCGCCCAGGGTAAAGGCCAGTTGATAGCGCACGCGTATCGATGGGTCCAGAGCCAAGGCGCGAAGTTGCGTCCCAAAGCTCTCCGGAGACCCACGCCGGCGCCCCGAGCCGTTCCGCGAGCAGCACGGCGTGCTCGCGCACCCGCTCATCGCTGTCCTTTAAGGCCCTGAGCACGTGCGCCCCCTGGAGCGCCCCCAACCCGTCCAGCGCGCGCAACGCCCGCAGGCGCGCCAGCGGGAGCCGCGAGTGGTTCAGCATGTTCTCCAGCAGCCCCACGGCCGCGGGGTCCTGCCCTTCATACAAGAGCCGGGCCGCCGTCTCGGCCTGCCAGCCGTTGGCCTGCGCCAGCAGCCCGACCAAATCGTAGGTCTTGAGCTGGTCCAGCCGCGGCGACGCCGGCCGCTTGAAGGACTCCGGAACGATGCGATAAACGCGCCCGCTCTCATGGCCCGTCCGGAAGTCCGCAATGTAAAGCGCCCCGTCCGGTCCGTTGACTATCTGCATCGGACGAAACGACTCGTCCATCGAAACCAGGAACTCCGTCTGCCGCTCGTCGCCCGGGCGCTCGGCCACCATCTCCAGTCCATGCTCCCGGAGCACAAAACGGTGAATCAGATGGGCCTGCGGATCGGCGACGAAAACGTTATCGAGGTAGTTGGACGGAAAGGTGCTTCCGCGATAAACCACGCAGCCCCGGGCGTCCGTCAGCCAGGCAGCCGCCAGCGCGTTGGTGGATGGCGGCCGGCGCCCGCCCGGCGGGGCTGCCGGCTGAGGCCGGCGTTCCGGCGGCAAGGCAGCGTTGGTGGATGGCGGCTGACGCCCGCCGGGCGGGAGGTCCCCTTTGGGAGGCTTGGATGCCCGGCCCTCCGCGGGGAAGCGATAAATCGGCGTGGCCGGGCTGGCGGCCTCGAGCAACTCCGGTGGCGCAACAAAGAACGGGTTGCGCGCCAGGTAACGCGGCTCATACATGGCCAGCCGCAACGGCCGATTCGAGTCGCATAGAAATTTCCGGCCACGATTGTCGAAGCTGATCCCGGTTTGCGCAGGACCGGCTTCGGGGAAAAGCGCGAGCGTGCGCGGGTCGAACGCAAAGTCGCTGTCGGCCAGCAGCACCGAAGGGACCTGGGCCGCGCTGAGCACGCTCACGGCGCCATCCAGGCCCGCCATCCCGCAGTGCAGGCAGTTATCCAAACCCCAGTTGAGACTGTTCAGCAACGCCCTCGGGTTGGGCACGTAAGGCCGGCCGCCGAAACCGGTAAACACCACTTTCACCACATCGGCGATGCCGTCGTTTCCGCTGTCCTTCAAGTAGAGGATCTGCGGAGTGGCCGCGACAAAGATCCCCCCTGCGTAGCAGGCCACGGCCGAGGGCCAGGCCAAGTTGTCGGCATAAACCGTGCTTGTCTGGAACGCGCCGTTCTCATCCATGTCCTCGAGCATCCGAATTTGGCCCAGGTGCGGACGCTGCTCGCGCCGGTCCGGGTAATCCCGCATCTCGGCGACGAAGAGCCGCCCCCGCTCATCGAACGCCAGGGCCGCCGGAGCCGCAACCATCGGCTCGGCCGCTGCCAACTCGATGCGAAAACCCGGTTTGACCTGGAACGAGGCGAGCGCATCGGCACTTTGGGCCGCCGAAACCCGCGGCGAAGGCCCAGGCTGCTTCTTAGGCTCGGCGGCCCAAGCGGCGCGGCAGGAAAACCACCAGAGCAACAGGGCGCCCAGGCGCCAGACCAATTGAGCACTCCATTTCATAAATGCACCAACGTATTTTCAGGTGGATAGCGCGAAATGCCGCGCGGGTATTCAGGCTTCGAGCTTGACCGCCAATTACTGCGTGAAGATCAGGGGCAGGCCGCGCCACAGGCCGGGCTCCGTTTCCTTGAAGAGGGTCTGCCGGGCTTGTTTCAAATCGAGTTGCATCCAGAGCCCGAGGCTGTCTGCGCCGCGGCCATGCGTGCGAATGGCGTTCACGCCGTGGGCGTAACCGAGCATGATTTTGACCGTGGAGGTTCGGTAAAGCAGGCCCCCGCCCACACCATTGTGCCAATCCCCGGGCTGTTCGAGGCCCGGCAGATAGCTCACCACGGCGGTCGAGGCGGTGGCATTGAGGTTCCACCGCTGCTCTCGATCCAGAGGCAGAAGGTAAGTCCCGCTCAGGAGCGCGAATTGTTTGGCGCTGATCTCCTGGTAATAGTAACCGGGCAGCGAAAGGGGAAACTCCGAGATCAGCGGCAGCAAACCGCCTAGGCGGTAGGCGCTGAACCGGTCGGCCTCCACGCTCGTTCCCGCCGTTAAATTGAGGTAAATGCTGTGTTTCCATTCGGGCAGGGTGTAGCCCAGAAAGGCCTCGCCCCAGAACAGATGCGATTCCGGTTCCAATTTCCTCGGCTCGGCCGCGGAGCCGTAGGCCCCGGACTCGGACCGGAACTGGCCCTCGTACCAAAGCGAGAGTTCCATCGCCAGTGACGGAAAAAGGGTTGGTTCGCGGCCGCCCCACCGCAGGCCCGTGCGGAGGCTGAAGGTCGTGTGGTCCCCCGGCAGCCGAAAATCAGGGGCGGTGTCGTCGGTCCGATCGTAAAGGCTGTAGTGCGCCAGGCCGCGCAGCACACCGTTGAGCGGGATCCTCTGGCTGGGATTGAACAGGTGATAAAGACTCAGCCCGCCTTCGCCATCATGGCCCCAAAACGATTCCTGAGGGCGGAATATCCCCTGGCGAATCTCTTCATAAGTGTCGGCAAAGCCCCCGCCGGCCAGATGGATGCCCAGGTCCGTATGCTCACCCAGCACCCCGCTGATGCCCAGTTCGGAATCCAGGTAAACCGGCGCGACCGCCAGGCGCAGGGTCAGGTTGGTCCGCAGGAAGTCAGGCTTGTTCCGATAGTAAAACCCATACGCCGAGAGCGGCGGGTGCCCCTCCAGGGCCTGGTTGTAACCGACCTGAATCAACTCGCGGTTGACGGGGTCAATCTGGCCACGGACCGCCAAAGGACTCAGACAACCCGCCAGGCAAAACAGCAAAAACCATCGCCGAATCACGGCGTCACTTTCTACCTGAACCAACCGGGGAGGGCAAGCAGTTACTGACCTCGTAGCCCCGATGGGCAGGGCCATTGACAAAGTCGCCGAAAAGGGCGCTATTCTCTCCCTGTAGGAGACGACGTAAGGAGTCTCTGATCAATGGCTTCGGAGGGGAACAGGCTTTCGCTGTGCCCAAGAATCGATCAGAGACTCCTTACGTCGTCTCCTACAATGGCTTGCGGAAGACTTTGTCACTGGTCCTGCCCGAAATCCCATTTCACATTTGCCTCGCACAAATTCCACGTTAAGTTAGAGGCATGAGCCAGGCCAGGAAACTCCTCCATACGGGCTACGAAATCGAGCTGATCCAGCCCGGCAAACCTCGATGAAGCTGCTAGCCGGAGAATTCGAGTATCTGTTCCCGCGCCCGGCGCTGGTGATGGGCATTGTGAATGTCACGCCGGACTCGTTCTCGGACGGGGGGAGATTCCCGGACGCCTCGGCGGCGGTTGCCCACGCGTTGCGCTTGATCGAGGAGGGAGCGGGGATTCTCGATATCGGCGGAGAATCGACCCGCCCTGGCGCCGTGCCGGTGAGCGAGGAGGAAGAGTTGCGGCGGGTGATGCCTGTCCTGGCCCAACTGGCCGGGCGCGTCCAAGTGCCGATTTCGATCGACACGATGAAACCGGGAGTGGCGCGGGCCGCCCTTGCGGCCGGGGCCAGCCTGGTCAACGACGTAGCGGCCAATCGGAACGAGGAGACGATGTGGCGCGTGGTGGCGGAGAGCGGGGCCGGTTACGTGTGCCTCCATATGCAGGGCACGCCGCAAACCATGCAGCTCAACCCGGTCTATCGGGACGTGGTCCGGGAAGTCACCGCTTTCTTTTTTGAGCGGCTCAAGCGATTGAACGATTGCGGAGTGCGGCGGGAGCAGGTTATACTTGACCCCGGGATTGGCTTTGGCAAGACGCTCGAGCACAACTTGGAGTTGCTGGGAGCGTTGCCGAAACTGGCAGGGCTGGGGCGGCCATTGTTGGTCGGGGTTTCGCGCAAATCGTTTATCGCCAAGCTCCTGGGGATCGGGCCGGCGGCGCGGATGCCGGCGGGACTGGCGTGCGCCTGTCTGGCGGTCCAAGCCGGAGCGCAAATCATCCGCGCGCATGACGTGGGCGAGACCGTGCAGGCCATTCGTATGGCTGAAGCCATCCTGGCAAAAAGAACAAACGTATAAGATCGGCTTTCGTGTACAACCTTTGGCATATCTTGATCGTCTTCTGGACCTTTCTCATCGGCGCGTGGCGTCCGGTGGTGGAAATCCTCATCCTGACGGTGGGCATATACAGCGCCTTGCGGTTTGTCCGCGGGACGCGCGGCGCTCCGGTGGTGATGGGTTTCCTGGTCGTCCTGCTGGCCCTGGTCCTGACGAGCTTCCTGCTGAAACTCAAAGTGCTGCAGTACCTGCTGGGAGCGTTCTACGCCTTCTTCCTGCTGGCGGTGCTGGTGATTTTTCAGCCTGAGCTGCGGCGGATGCTGGCGGAGTTGGGCAACCTGCCGCTCCTGGCCACCGTGCGCGAGCAACGCGAGAATATCGAGGTCATTGTCCAGACCGTCGAACGCCTGGCCGACGTGCGCATCGGCGCGCTCATCGCCATCGAACGCTCCATTCACCTGCCAGCAGGCCGTCGAATCGGGGATCATCGTCGACTGCGTGGCCACGCCCGAGATGCTCGAGACCATCTTCTTCCCCAACAACGCCATCCACGACGGGGGCGTCATCATCCGGGGCGACCGGATTGCCTTTGCGGCGTGCATCTTTCCCCTGACCCAACGCCGGGATTTGAACCCGTCCCTGGGCACCCGGCACCGTGCGGCCATCGGGTTGAGCGAAGAGACCGATGCCGCCGTGGTGGTCGTCTCCGAGGAGACCGGCGGCATTTCTTACGCCTTAAAAGGCCACCTGGTCCGCAACGTCACTCTCGAGGAACTCCGGGCTTTTCTGACCTCGATATTCGTAACCCCCGCCCCCTCGCGCACCTGGATCGGCTGGATCCGGTCCTGGACCACCGAGAGAGTGAAACCGGCGCCCATCCATGCGGCGCCGGCTGAGGCGCCCTCCGCCGCACTCGACCGCTGCCGCCGCCGCCACCACCACGGGCCTGGCCAAATGATCCCCCTGCTCCGCGACCTGGTTCTCAAAGACTTCGGGCTCAAGCTCTTCTCGCTCGCCCTGGCGAGCCTGATCTATTGCACGATTTTCTTCGTGGACATCAAGAACGAGGTCTCGCCCCTGCCCTCACTGGGGATGGCCGTGGATGTCCGCACGTTCTACAACCTGCCGGTCCTGGTCGTCGTCTTCGGCCGCCGACGTGCGCGCCTTCAAGGTCGCCCCGGAAACGGTCGCCGTGACCGTGCAAGGGGACCCCAAGATACTGGCCGGCCTGGAAGGCAACGACATCCGGGCGCGGGTGGACCTGACCGGGATCGAATCCGCCACCGACCTGCGCAAGCGCATCGAGGTGTCCACTCCGGCAGGAGTCACTCATGTCCGCGTCGTGCCCAGCGAGGTGCGGGTCATTTTCCCAAAGGATCATTAGACTGCGATGAGCACACCCAAGAAGATCTTCGGCACCGATGGCGTGCGCGGGACGGCCAATATCGAACCGGTCACCGCTGAAACCGCGCTCAGGCTGGGCCGGGCGGCAGGTCATGTTTTCAAGACCCTGGAAGTCCAGGCGCGCAACCGGATTCGCCACCGCATTGTCATCGGCAAAGACACGCGGCTGTCGGGCTACATGCTGGAAAACGCGCTCTCCTCCGGCATCCTTTCCATGGGCGTGGATGTCCTGTTCATCGGACCGCTGCCCACGCCCGGTGTGGCCTACGTCACCCGCAGTCTCCGGGCCGATGCCGGCATCGTCATTACCGCCTCGCACAATCCCTACGACGACAACGGCATCAAATTCTTCCGCGCCGACGGTTACAAGCTCGATGACAAGATCGAGTCTCAAATCGAGGGCCTGGTCTTCAGCGGCGAGATCGAAAACATCCGCCCGACCGCCGACGAGGTCGGCAAAGCCGTGCGCATCGACGATGCCCTGGGCCGCTACATCGAGCACGCCAAGGCCTCCTTCCCGCGCGGCCTCATTATTGAAGG
This sequence comes from uncultured bacterium, assembly GCA_963713735.1. Taxonomy (GTDB): domain Bacteria; phylum Verrucomicrobiota; class Verrucomicrobiia; order Limisphaerales; family UBA8199; genus CAVQND01. The sequence goes on along the minus strand of CAVQND010000001.1, from coordinate 148,591 downwards.
ACTGCGCATTGTCGTGGACTGCGCCCACGGGGCCGCCTACAAGTCCACGCCCTGCGTGCTGCGCGAGTTGGGGGCCGACGTCATCGTCTATGGCGACCATCCCGACGGCAAGAACATCAACCAGGACTGCGGCTCGATGCACCCGGGCCTCCTTTGCCAGAAGGTCTGGGAACACCGCGCCGACGTCGGCCTGGCCCATGACGGCGATGGCGACCGCGTCCTGTTGTGCGACGAGACCGGCAGGCTCATCGATGGCGACGATGTCATGGCCATTGCCGCCCTGGACCTGCTGGCCCAGGGCACTCTCCACGAAAAGACGCTCGTGGCCACCGTGATGAGCAACGCCGGCCTGGACGCCGCCATCCAGGCCGCCGGCGGACGCGTCGTCCGCACCCCGGTCGGCGACAAAAGCGTGATCGACGAAATGCTGCGCAACGGCTGCAACCTCGGTGGCGAACAGAGCGGCCACATCATCTTCCGCGACCACAGCACCACCGGCGACGGCCTGGTGGCCGCCCTCCAGGTGTTGCGCATCATGAAGACCAGGGGCGCCCCGCTCTCTCGCATGGCCCAGTGCTGGACCCGCTTTCCCCAACTCCTCACCAATATTCTGGTCCGGGAAAAACGCCCGTTCGGCGAACTGAACTCTGTGTCCGAGCTCCTCGCCAACGCCGAAACCGAACTGAAGGCCCAAGGCGGACGCATCCTCCTGCGCTACTCCGGCACCGAGCCCAAAGCCCGCCTGCTCCTGGAAGGCCGCGACCCCGCCACCCTGGCCCGTTGGTCAAAGGCGATAGCCGAGGCCATCAGGAAACAGGTCGGTGCTTAGCCGGATGTACTGGGTGAACTAACAGGAGATAACGGGAAAGGCTCGGTTGGCTGGCGTTTCTATAGACATGGCGCTCCTAACGGAGCTTTCGCCGCTGCCGGGAATCGCGAGATATTCGGGTTAGGGCAGGCTCAGGATGTCCGGTGGCAGGCGCCCGACAAGCTGGGCGGGCATCCGGGCATCAATCGACCCCGGCACGAAGCTTTCCGGCGCCACGTGGCCGTCGCAAAAGGCCGCCTCGGCCTTGCGAGCGTGACGGAAATGCCCGTTGGGTTGAAGGGCGCCGTTGTCCACATAGTACCATTCCTCGAGCATCGGGTTGGCCGGGGAAGCCGGCGCTTCCCAGGTGTTGACTTGCGCGGCATCGGCCAGCACGACCGTGCCGCCCGGCCGCGTGAGGCGGCTCAGATTGATCGGCGGCTGAGCGGCGGCCGCCGAGAGGTAAAGATTGTAGCCGTAATCGTAAGTGGGTCCTTGCGCCTTGGCTTTGTAGAGCGTCATGAAATAATTGAAGGCGGGGCAGAGCTCGACCCCGCGTCCTCGCAGGTAGGGATAGAGCGCGCCACAGGTCGCGTCGAAGGTGCGCTGGCCTTCTGCGCCCGCCCCGATCCAGCCAAACCAGTAAAGCTGCCCGCCGTTGGTATAACTGCCGCCATACCGAAAGCAGTTGCCGCCGTTCTCGTCCCAATAGAGGTTGGCGGCCACCTCGAGTTGGTGCAGGTTGCTGACGCATTGGATGCGCAGGGCGGGGAGCTTGCTCCGGGACAAGGCGGGCAGCAGGAGCGCCCCCAGAATGGCCAGGACCGCCGCCACCACCAACAACTCGATCAACGTGAAAGCCCTTGAGGGCCCCCACCCGCGCACGTTGAAACGCCCCAATGGATTCGGATTCGATGCATAAGCGGAGCATGTCAGATAATAAAAAAACCTTCAGACCCCGCCGAATCGGAGAATGAAGGCACTTAACGAATCCGGCCGCGCACCGGCGCGGCAGGCTGGCCTCATCCTTCTCTTTGACGGAGAAGTCGGCCGTTGGCACGACAGGTCTTGCTGCCGGCACGGGACGCCGCAACGCGTCCCTCAAACGGCCATGACGAGCACAACCAAGCCAATATCCTGACTTCGGGTTTGCAAACCTCGCCCCCGCCTTGCCAGTCTCGCCCAGGCGAGACCCTTGGCCCTGGGAGTTTGCAACCCCTTACAGTGGCGCAACCGTCCCCGATTCTCACGGGGTTCCCTGACACCTGGCTGTGATTTTCAAAGAACAACCTTGATGTAACCTGCGGGCCTGCCTTTGCCAAGGCGAAAGTTGCCCCAAAATCCATCTTTACAATCGGCGGGCGGTTTGCCACCCTGCGAGTCTATGCGTACTTTGAAGATATTCTTGCCCGTCGTGCTCCTGGCACTGCTGCAAGCGGGTTGCGCCACTACCTTCACCAACCTGACTCCCCAGATTCAGGAACGTAATGTTGCCAATCAATATCCGGTCGAGGCCGCCCTGGACAGCTCCCGGCAGAGCCTGCGCTGGGACAGCATTCGCCCCAGGATCATCGTCGGCAACCAGTCCATTCCCATGAGTCCCACCCCCCTCATGACCAATCGCTGGGAAGGTTACGTCCCCGTGCCGGCCGGGGCAACCGTGGTCCGCTACCACTATAAATTTGACTTCGATTATAATGCCTTCGGCAAACCCAAGCCCGACAGCCTCGTGTCGCCCGAATACACGCTGCGCATCAAGGAAAAGTGAGCGTGGCGCCGGCGACCTGTCCGGGCCGTCCTCGGGGTCCCTGGGGACGCAGCCGCGCGGTTGGGTGGGGGCGCATCTTGTCAGTACCACCATGCGAGCCACGAGGTCAGGGAGAGTGCCTGCCGCCCAGGAATTCATCCCGGAGGGATGACAGATGGTAGCCGGGGGTCGAAGCGTCGCGAGACCCCCGGTTCAGCGGCGGTGTGGGCCGGCATCCTATAGGGATGCCAGAAGGCGGCCTGCTCCCTTTGCGCAGCCTTCTGGCACCCCGTTCCGGGGTGCAGGCCCCCTCTGGCCGCAAACCGGGGGTCGCGGCGATGCCGTGACCCCCGGCTACCCTCTGGCAACCCTCCGGGTTGGCCCGAGCCGCCGCTCCTGGCTGGAGGTGGTGGTACTGACAAGATGCGCCCGTTGGGTGGCGGGAGGGAGGATTTTCGATTGCGTTGGCAGCTTAAGAAGTTACCTTATTTTGCCCGGTTTTGATGACCCGGGAAAAAGGCTTTGAACTCTGAACTTGCAAAAAAGGCGCTGGAGAAAGTTGGCAATCCCAACGTTCTGGTCAATCTGGTTTCACGCCGTGTCCGCCAACTCACTTCCGGGGCGGGCGCGATGAGCCGGCCGTTGGTGTTGGACACTGGCAACCTGGGGGTTGCCGATGTGGCGTTGCGTGAGATCATTGAAGATAAGATCGGGTTCGAAATGCCGGAAGCGGTGGATTTGACCCGTCCCCTGGGCAAGAGGCGCAAGAAGCATTAGCGCGGCGGTCTCGGGGCCTGGGCGGTCCTGCGGTCCTGGAGGGCCGGCACACTGCTGGCGCCCCGGTGACGCCGCCCGGATATATGCCAAACATCCTGACCAACTCCAAAGCCCGGCGCGATTACCATATCCTGGAGACCTTCGAGGCCGGGATCGTCCTCCACGGGACCGAGGTCAAGGCGTTGCGCGCGGGCAAGGGCCAGATCAGCGATGCCTTTGCCCGGGTGGAAAACGAGGAGGTCTATCTCTACAATGCCCACATTGACGAGTACTGCTGGGGCAACCGCTTCAACCACCAACCGGAGGCCCCGCGCAAGCTCCTGCTCCACAAATCCGAAATCCGAAAGCTCTCCGGCCTGGCGGCAGTCAAGGGCAACGCCCTGTTCCCCCTGGCCTTCTATTGGAAAGGGCGCAAAGTCAAAGTCGCCCTTGCGCTGGGCAAAGGCAAAGCCCAATTCGACAAGCGCGAAGACCTCAAGCGGCGCGAGGCTGACCGCGAACTCAAGCGGGCCGGCATGAAATGGTTGCGGCAGTAGTCTTTCTTCGTTGACCGGGCGGTTTCCACCATTAAGATGCACGGTCAAACTTGGTTTGAAAACTAAAGTGAACTGAATCGAAATTGAATTATGGCAGTAAAAGTCGCAATTAATGGGTTCGGCCGCATTGGCCGCCTGGTCTTCCGGGCGATGGTCGAGCAAGGTTTGGTGGGCAAAGATGTGCAAGTGGTTGCCGTGGGCGATATCGTGCCGGCGGACAACCTGGCGTTATCTTCTCAAGTACGACTCGACGCAGGGCCGGTTTCAGGGGGCCGTTGACTCCGAGAAGTCGTCTCCCGACAAGGCGGAGGATGACGTGCTGGTCGTCAACGGGCAGAAGATGGTGGTCGTGAGCGCCAAAGAGCCTTCGCAGTTGCCCTGGAAACAATTGGGGGTGCAGATGGTCATCGAATCCACGGGCTTGTTTACGGATGTCGAAAAGGCCAAGGGGCACTTGGTTGCCGGCGCCCGCAAAGTGTTGATCACGGCCCCGGCCAAGGGCGAGTGCCCGACCCTGGTGATGGGCGTCAACGAGGGCAAATACGACCCCAAGCAGCACCATATCGTCTCCAATGCCTCCTGCACGACCAACTGCCTGGCCCCCGTGGTCTATGTCCTGCTCAAGGAAGGTTTTGGAGTCGAAGAGGGGTTGATGACGACCATTCACTCCTACACGGCGACCCAAAAGACCGTGGACGGCCCGAGCAAGAAGGACTGGAAAGGCGGGCGCACCGCGGCCCTGAACCTGATCCCCTCGACGACCGGCGCCGCCAAGGCTGTGGGCCTGGTCCTGCCGGAAGTCAAAGGCAAGCTTACCGGCATGGCGTTCCGGGTTCCCACCCCGACCGTGTCGGTGGTGGACCTGACCGTGCGCACGGTCAAGGAGACGAGCTACGCCGAGATCAGCGCGGCGATGAAAAAGGCCAGCCAGACCTATCTCAAGGGCATCCTGGATTATACCGAAGACGAAGTGGTCAGCACTGACTTTATCCATTGCCAGGCCTCCTCGATCTTCGACCAGGGCGCGGGCATCGAGCTGAACAAGCGCTTCTTCAAGCTCGTGAGCTGGTACGACAACGAGTGGGGCTATAGCTGCCGCGTTGCCGACCTGGTGAAGTACATGATTGGCAAAGGCCTCTGAGGCCCTTCATTCTCTCCGGACGGCGGCCCCGAAGGGGCCGCCGTTGCTTTGTAACTGTGCAGTTCTGGCCCATTGAATGGGCGCAGCTCTGTTGTTGAGCACCGGCTGCACTTCGAGCGTCCCGTTTCCCCTCACCCCGGCCCTCTCCCGCGGGGAGAGGGAGAATCCTCGTCAGTCGGTTGACGAATCCAGCGATGTGGGAATGTTCGTGCGGATTGCGGAATGCCACTCCCCGCGCGGTGTTATGGCCCCTTGAGCGTCTGGGAGCGGCCTGAATCGGGAAGGGTAACATGAAAGACGCTGTCAAACGATTCGTTCGTGCAGGTCCTGCCGCGCTCGTCGGTCAAATCCCAATCCGCCTTAAGGATGCCGTTGGATGTGGTTCCCGTGATTGTCCTGAGGCGCTCTCCGGCCGGGGACTTGAGTTCAATGGTATAGGCGCCGTTGAGCTCCGGCAACTTGGCGCGAAAAGTCGCCCCGGTTTCGGGATCGAAGTAGGCGGATGAGAGGCTGAACTGGCAGAGGTTGCTCACTACGAACGGGGCGAGCGGACCAGTAATCTCCTGGCCCCGTCCTGGATGTGTATTGAGGACCAATGCCGCCTGCAACGCGTGCTCGCCGGGCGATTCATAAATGGTGCTCCAAACCAGCAGGCAGTTTCCATTGGCGGCCCGGTTGCACTCCAACCGCCCGACATCGCAGCCCTCGTCCGAGTCCTCATCCGGGCCGGGATCGATATACAAGCGCAGGCCGGCGAGGTTGGTCAGCACATCGTAGTTGACCGGCAGCTCAAACGTGGCGATTTCCGGTTCAGCGCCGGTAATGATTTGTTTGAGCGTCAGCATCTCGGCAAGCGTAAGTTTGTTTGTGCCGGAGGCCTTTTCGTTGCGCAGAACCTCACTGAGCGGGCGGCGTTGATAGGATGGCTCTCTGGTCACCGAGCCCGCCCGCCCCAGGAGAATTGTTTGGACCCTGGCCTGGCGCCTGGCGGTGCGGCCCCACTGAGCGGCGGCTTGCATCTCTTCGATATGGTCTCTGAATTCCGCTTTGGCCTTCTTTTCCTGCTGGCGCAGAAGTTCAACCTCGGCGGCGGAAGCCGGGCGCGGCCAGACCAAGTCGCTCCCCTGCCGGGTGCCCCAATCCCAGGCGGCTGAATAGGGCAGGCCCGGTCCGGGCGGTCCCATTTGTCCGCCGTTGTCCACGCAATCCAGCCCGACCGAATATAGAACGAAATGGCCGCCATCGGAGACGTGATAGCGAAGCGGCTTGCCGTCCATGAAATCGGTGGGTGGGGACGTGAGCAGTTCAGGCACAAGTTGTGCCAGAGTCGCGGGGTAGGACCCGTGGCGGCCCCGATAACGCTCCAGCGCCAGCGCAGCGACGATGAGCCGCCGCCGGGCCTCTGCCTCCGCGGCCCGGCCAAGCAATCCTTGGCCTTGGGCGTATAAGGCCAACGTCATTTGCCGGACGTTCATTCTCGCCACCATGGGCGAGGAAGGCCGGGCCCCGAAAGGAACCAAATTCGTGACTCCAGGAAGCTGACGCATCTCGGACCACGTCGGTGATCGGAGGGCGCGCCGCAGTTCGAGTTCGCGGTCTCGGTAATAGAGCAACAAGGCCTTCTCGTCCTCATAACTCCCTCGATTCCGGTAGCGGAGCCAGCCCCAATTTCCCTCCAGCCAGAACCAGGCATCCCTGGGAGAGCGGAGCAGATCGTTCAGCGGAATGTGGAAACTGATGGGTTGTCGGCGCTCAAGCTGGCACGTCGCCGCCATGTTGGCGCGGGACCGTGCGGCCGTCTCCGGCAAGCCGCTCCAGAAATCAACTGCTTCCCAGCGGCGTTGGAGCTCGGCCAATTGCCCGTCGGCCCAATCACGCGACTGGAGGGCATTCCACGTCGTATCGTAGGCGAGCTCGGCGCAGGTGAACCGGACCAGGTGCGAATGGTCTATCGGCTCCGGGACGTACGCGGTAACGAGGCAGGTTGAGGCGAGCAGGTTTGTCCATGCCGCATCCCTTTCTCCATCGTGCAAGGCCAGGAGGGCCTGCATTCCGAACGCGGCCGTCAGGTCCTTGATGTCCACGAGGTAAGGGAGCCGTGCGTTTGGGTCCTGGCTGCCAATGGGCTCGAAACGGATCGGACCGGAAAGGGCAGCTTGGCGCGCGGTCTCGAGCCTGGCCCGATTTCTATTCAGGGCCTTGCGTAGTTCTGGCCAGAGATCGGCGTCGAGATAGCCCTCGCCTAGTTCCGGCCAGGTATCCGGGCCGCGATAGCGTGGCAGCTTTTCCAGCCTCCACGCAACCAGGGAGGCATTTGCCCCGGCAGGCGTCAGCAAGGCAGGAATCTCGCGCATAACCGGGCCTGGAGGCGCTCGGTTGGTCAGCGCGGCCCAAGTGGTGGTCCCGAGCATCGCGGCGCGCCTGGCCTGTTCGGGTGAGGTCAAGAGGTTGAATTCCCGGAGCTCGATCTTGAATCCTTGTTCCCGCAACGAGCGGCGTGTTGCTTCGAGTTCCCGTTGCGCGCGGTTGCCGGTGCCCGGCAGCAAGAGAGCGCAAACTGCCGCCAGCGCCACGAGCCCCACCGTGATTTTCCAGCGTAGTTTCATCGTCGCCACACCACCTGGTTTCGCGCGCATTATATGGGCCTTGATGCGCGCGGCAACCAGGGAAACGCGCTCTGAGGGGGCGCGGCTCGGCCCGGCGCAGCCGTCACCATTCGATCAGGGTTGAACAGGAGCTTCGTCGCCTCCTTTGTCGTGAACTTTGTCGGATCGGCTGTTTTTCGACAAAGGGTGGTGACAAAGGCGGCGACAAAGATCCGGAGTCGGAGTTTTTTGGACGCGCGCTCAGGGGCTGGTCGAGTGGAGTTTCTTCTCCATCTTCTCCACCTTGGGCTGGATGATCGCGCGGCAATAGGGATAGGCGAGGTTGTTCCGGTAGAAGTCCTGGTGGTAGCCCTCGGCCGCGTAGAAAGTGGTCAGCGGCACAATCTCCGTCACAATCCCGTTATGAAACCGGGGCTGGGCCTGGGCCTTGGATTTTTCCGCCGCCGCTTTTTGGGCCGCGTTCCGGTAGAGGATGATCGAGCGGTATTGGGTGCCGGAGTCAGGGCCCTGGCGGTTGAGGGTGGTGGGGTCGTGGACCTCCCAGAAGGTCTCGAGCGAGCTTCTCATAGGAAACCAGACTCGGGTCGAATTTTACCCGGATCACCTCGGCGTGGCCCGTCAGGCCGGAGCACACGTCCTTGTAGGTCGGGTTTTCCTTTGTCCCCCCGGCATAACCGCTGGTGACCGACTTGACGCCGGGCAGCATTTGGAACACCGCTTCCATGCACCAGAAGCATCCTCCGCCGAGGACGGCGACATCCGTGGCGTTAGTTGGATTGTCCATAGTTTTGCTTTGGGCCAGCCCTGCGACCGTGCCGCCGAGCGCCAGGCACAGGGGCAATAACACAGCTTTCATAGTTCAATTCATCTACGCAATTAATCTCGCCCAACGGCGCGCATTGGCAACTGGATTTGGCACGGATTCCCATCCTGCCCCGCGCCCGACCGCGAGGGGGGCGCATCTTGCCAGTACCACGGTAGCGCAGACTTCCAGTCTGCTGTATCGCGGATTTCAAATCCGCAGATGCGGCCAAGCAGTTACAGCCTGCCGACTTGGAAGTCGGCGATACAGCAGGTTTGGAAACCTGCGCTACTAACGCGAGCATCCTGGCGACCGGTGGCACTGGCAACATGCGCCCCCGCGAGGGGGCGCATAGAAATTGCTTTGCATCGGGCTGGGATTTGTTTATTAAGATCGACCTGGCGCCAAACACGGTTGTGAGGCGCCTGACATTATACCAACATCACCATCTCCGGCACTGCAATGTCCTCATCACTCATCGTCAAGCGGCTCGGGTGGCTGGTTTTCCTGCTGGCGGCGGCAGGCGGCCTCCGCGGAGAAGGTTACCGTACCACCTTGGGAACGGCTCCGGACGATTTCCCCGTCGTGGTCGTATCGGGGACGCCTTACGAGATGGGATTGGCCCTGGGCAGGTTGATGCGGCCGGAAATTGAGGCCTTCGCGCCGGCGTTTCTGGCGGCGGCGCGCCAGGCGGGCGGGGAGGCGCTCAGTGCGCGGCGGTTGGAGGAGGCCTGGGCCACGATGGAACCGTATATGAGCTCGAGGTTCAAGGAAGAGTTGCAGGGCCTGGCGGAAGGGAGCGGCGTGGCTTTGACCCTGTTGCAGCAGGCGCATATGATCCCGGTCATCAGCGAGTATTCGTGCAGCGGCGTGGCACTTTGGGGCCAGGCCACCCGCAACGGCCACCTCTATCAGATCCGCAACCTGGATTACACCCTCGGGGCGCATTTGCAGGATTTCCCCTGCGTGGTGATCTACGTCCCCAAGGAGGGCGTGCCGCACCTGAACCCCGCCTTTGCGGGCAGCATCGGCTGCCATACCGGGATGAATGCCCAAGGCATTACACTGACCGAGATTGGCGATTCCCCCGGATTAGACAAACCCTACGACCTGCACGGGCTTCATTTCATGATGATGTTCCGCGACATTCTCTATACGGCCAGGACCCTCGACGAGGCCGTTGGGATGATCCAGGCCGCCAAACGGATCAAGAAATACCATTTCGTGGTCGGCGACGGGAAACTGCCCGGCGCAGTCAAGATGAGGGCCTGGGCGCCGGACCTGGCGATCTGGAAGGACAACGACCCGCAGGATGAGGTGGCGCCGCAGGTCTTCAAAGGCATTGTCTATCATGCGGAGTCGCGCACGCCGACCGCCCTGGGCCACTTCGCCCAATACGGCAAGGGCCGCTACGACGCGGACGCCGTCATCCAGTTGTCCAAGGCCATCGGCTCTCTGGGGGGCAACCTGATGAATGCGGTGTACGACGCGACCAGCCGGCAGGCCTGGCTGAGCTATGCCGAAAAAGACGAGTGCGCCTACCGCCGCCCATACGTGCGCGTCAACCTCAACGATTTCATCCCTTACGACCCGGCCAACCCGAGGGTGAAGATCCAGCAGGTGGTGAAGTGAGGGCGCCTCGTTTTACGCGACTGTTCAACGCGCCCGTGCATTTGCCTCGGCATCGCAGGCGCGTGTCGAAATGCCACCTGGTTTGAGGTCGGTTGTTGTCCCGGAGGGACATCCCGACAATAGCCCGGCGCTTCAGCGCCGGGAGAAGCGGTTTAGTGTTGCGCCCGTCCCGAAGGGACGGTTGAATTGACCGCATGTTATACATCAGCTCGTGGTTCCATTGCGTTTTCAGCACCAAGAAACGCCGCCCCCTGATCACGCCCCCACCGCGCGAACGGCCCTGGCCCTCCTCGAGAGGCATCGGATCGAGTACCGACGAGCGCCATTTGTGGGGTTGAGCTTCAAGCGTCCCTTCGGGACGCGGTCTCTTTGGGCGTCGTACCCGGCGCTGAAGCGCCGGGCTATTTTCAAGATGTCCCTCCGGGACAAAGCGCCGAGTTGACCCCGCCTGAGCATTCACGCCAAACCTGGCCCAACACCCGAAACAATTACAATTCTTTGTTATGCCCCTGCTAAAACTCGAAACTACGGTCGCTCTGTCTGACGACAAGAGGAAGGCGCTCCTCCTGGCGCTGTCCAAAATCGTGGCGGACACTGTCGGCAAGCCCGAGCAATACGTCATGGTTACCGCCAGTCCTGCGGTCATCGTGATGTCCGGCAAGCCGGGGGAAGCGGCGTTTGTGGACCTCCGCAGCATCGGCGGCTTGAGCGACGATGTGAACCGGCAGCTCTCTCAGAGGATCTGCAGATTGTTGAATGAATCCCTGGGAGTGCCCGCGAACCGGATTTACCTCAACTTTATGGACGTTGGGGCCGGCAACTGGGGTTGGAACGGCCAGACCTTCGGGTAAGGGCCACCCCTGGGCGACGTTTAATTGGAGCCTGTCCCAAGAGCTGCGATTCCGGACCTTTGTCGCGACCTTTGTCGCCAACCTTGCCTGCCCGCCAGCGGGCAGGTCGCAAAATGGTCAATTCGACAAAGGTTGCGACAAAGGTTGCGGCGAAGTGTGGGCTGGTGTGCCCGCACGCCGTTGGCGTGGAAAATACTCAAACTTCAGTGGCCGCTTTGATAAGTTTTCATCACTTCTGCTGCGGGCTGAACGGGTTGATGCGTTCGTCGTACTTGCCGCCTTGGGCGAGCACCGGATAGACGGCTGAGGGGAAGCAGAGGCTCTGATAGACGGTAAACTCGCTCCACTGGATGGACCCGAGATTGTTGATATACCTCCGTTCGCGGGGCAACCCGGTGACTGCGGGAACCGACAGGCCTCTGCCGGTTCCGCCAGGACCGAAGACGAGGATCCCGGTCGAGGGCCCCATCCCTGGTGCTTGGTATAGGCCGATTCGCGGTCGTGGGGATTGTGGACGCGGTTGAATCCGAGGCCGGTCATGTAGCACTTGCCGATGGGGTTCAGGCCTTGGACATAGTCCATCAACTGACTGGCGGCGTCGATGTACTTCTGTTCCCTGGTCAGGGACCACTGGAGCAGGCAGGGATAGGCATATTGGCCCTGGGCCGTGTTGCTGCCCCACCAGCGGAGGTTGGCCGGGGTGCCCACGGGGTAGGCATTGCCGGCCAGGTAGCCGAGTTCCTTGTCGGCAGCGGCTTTGATAGCGGCCTTGAACCGATCGACCACGGCCGGGTCGGTGGGCCGATCCCTGGCAACGATGTATGAATAGAAGAAGGAAGCCAGCCAGCCATTGCCGGCAAATGACTCAGGCGGGCCGTTGTAGTTGTTGGCATACCCACTGGCATTGGGCGACAAGTCCTTGACTATCTGGTGGGCGGCCTCATCCCCGGTCAGCAGGTACTTCTGCACGGCGTAGTAGAGCTTATGGGTCGGGCGGACGGCGTCGCCTGCGGCGGCAAAGGCCATTTCCGCGTGCTGCTGCAGCTCTTGGGAGCGGGCGGCATTGTAGGGCTTGATCAAGCGGGCCAGGTGCATGAAGATCCCGGAGGCGAAGCTGGCCGAGCGTGGATCGAGCACCTCGGTGCCGAACCGTGTGGGGTCGTTCTCGTAGGTTGTGAAGGGCGAATAACCCTTGGTTTCGGTGCCCCAATGAATCGCGCCGTTAGTCTCCTGCATGTATTCCCAGAACATCGTGCCCCATAAGGCTTCGTCGAGGATGTCGGGAATCCCGTTTCCTTTGCCCAGGATATGGTACTTCTCGTCGAACTGGTCGGGGATATTGAACTGATCGTCGGTGAAAAGTTGGGGGAAGGCCTCGTAGGTGGTCATGAGCGTGGCGGGCACGTCCATGTGGTAGGTGCGGCGGTCCGCGTCACCGGCATCGTGATAACCGCCGTAGGCGGTGAAGGTGGGTTCGTTTCCAGTGACGACCAAGCGGGCCTCGGCGATGGGGCCGTTGACCTGCCAGATGGTGGTGTGGCACGGATGCGGCTTGATGTTCCAGGCGTAGGGCTCCACGATGGGGCAGCCGCAGCGCTGGTGGTAGAGCGAGCGGAAGGAGACATAGCCAAGCCGTCGCGAGAAATCGCCCCCGACGCCAAAAGGATACGAACAACCGTAGCCCTTGAGGGCGATCTTGTAGGGGCCGCCTTCGGGGACAGCCGACAGATCGATCCGATAGACGAAATCGCCCGACGATGCGTCCTCTCCGATCGACTGCAAGGCGCCTTGGGCGATGATGGCGCCGTTGGCCAGCTTGAAGACCGTATAAGTGGGCAGGTCTCCGCTGATCCGCTTGGTCCCGCCGTCGCCGAGCCAGATGGCGAAATTGGCGTACCGCACCTTGGAGAGGGCGCTGTAGCCATTCTGATTCGATTTGATGGACTCACAGAACGTGGTCCGATCGTCAAAGACAAAGGACATCTCGCCGTGGGGCGTCTGGAGGGTGTAGGTCGTTCCGTCGGCCAGCGTGGGCACCTGAAGGTAGATGTGGTGTTCGCAGGCGTCGGCCTCGGTGACGAATTTGTTGATGGCCGTCACGGGTTGGCCGTTGAGCTTCCAGGACGCCAGCTCGGCCGTGTTCACCTCATTGGAGTTGATCGCCGTGCTTTTGAAATAGGCGACCAGGACATCTTTGGAGGCTGTGCGGATCTCCTCGAGTGTAAGTTCCGCGTTCGCCGCCGGCGAGGAACAGAGGCAGAGGGCAACGACGAGCAGAACGTTTCATGGGAATAATAAAGCCATTCACGCCCCGGGACGCAAGCCGAAAGCCCGGACACAGAATGTCTGGACGCGCGACACAATTCTTGGAGAGCACGGCATCGAGGCTAACCTCAATGCCTTTCGGAAATTCACCGGCCCCTTGTCCCGGAGGGACATCATGAGAATAGCCCAACGCTTGAGCGTTGGGTCCAGCCGTACAGGGAGAACAAGTCCCGAAGGGACGGCGAGCTTGGACGGCATCTCAGCCGTCCCTCCGGGACGGTGCCCCTTGTTACCCCGCTAACCCAACGCTAAAGCGTTGGGCTATTCTCGTATGTCCCTCCGGGACAAGAAATTAGCGAGACACTGTGAATTTCCGAAAGGCATCGAGGCTAACCTGGATATTTCACAGCCTAAGAGCGGCACTGGGCTGCCGAAGCTACGTAGCGCAGGTTTCCAACCTGCTGTATCGCCGACTTCGAGTCGGCAGGCTGTGCCTGCTTGGGAGCATCTGCGGATTGGAAATCCGCGATATCCCGACAGGTCGGGAGAAGCCTGCGCTACGCCTTCCGGTTGGCGAAACCCGTGAAATATCCGGGCTAAGGCGCCACCCTGGCGCGGTAAAACAGGCTGGCGGCGTTGGTCCTGCCGCTCCATCCGGCGAGCATCGACCAAGCCGGCCCCACTGCGTTTGTGACCGCAACCCACGTCTTGAAATCCGTTGACGCCTCCACGGCGTAACTGACATTGGCTACCCCGGCCAACTTCAATTGATAGCCCGCCGGCGGAGTCAACCGTATGCCAAGCGTTGGCGCCAGGTTCGGCCCTGCGAGCACCTCCGTCACGTTGGTCAAAACGCTTTCGAGCGGATTTACGACAACCCCGTTAATCCGGACCCCGGTCACATTGGTTATCGTTCCGGCCGCCACAGGCATAACCGTGACGCTCATGCTCGGGCGCGAGGAGAGACCCAAATAGCCAAGGGAAAAGGTCACTTGGCGCGCCCCCGGGTCGTAGCTCCAAGCCCCTTGCTCGGATTGCGCGCTCACAAACTGAACTCCGGCCGGCAATACGTTGGTTACCACCACGCCGGTGGCCTCACACTCCCCTCCCCGAGTTACCTGCAGATCATACTCCAAGAGTTGACCCGCCTGGGCCGGGTCGGGGGTCGGGCTGGACTGCAAATACATGGCCACGTCAATGCACCAGGCTTCTCGCAGCAGCCAATAAACCGTGTTCTCGAACAAGCCGCGCAACAGGTTGGTCGAGCCCGGCGCGTCCAAGGGTTCAACCCGCAGGCCTTGCGTGAAGAGCCGCGTTTGCCCCGTGTTGATTACTTGGAACCCCGGATACGCCAACAGCACGTCCGCCCCGCCGCTCCTGCCTATGACTTCTGTGCTGGCGTCAACGTTGGTCGCCAAATCCAGCCGCGCGGGATATGCAAAATTGGTAACCGTGCCAAACAACCCGTCCAGGACGGGATTGAAAGAGATGCTGCTTTGCACCGCAATGACCCCATCACCGCCCAGCCCGCTGGACGCGCTTAGACGCGTCAACGCCGCCCACTCCGACTGCTCCGGCTCAGGCAGGTTCGCAGTGCCGGAGGCCAACCGCTCGCCGATGAGATAGAGCGGTATGCCGTTGCTGTAGGCCCCATAGAGGGCATCCACCGTGCCGGGCGCCAGCCCGTTGGTCCCGAGCCCAGGGTTGTCCCATATCACGAGTTTGTAGCCGTCCAGCGCCTGCGCCGTCAGTCCGCCCTGGTCATACACGTGTGAGCCGAGTCCCTGATCCGCAAACAGGTAACTCTGCAAACTGTCAATCTCCGGATCCGCCAGGCTGCGCACAATGGCCACTACTCCACATTGGCTGGTGACGAAAACCTCCACCACCCCGGAGACGGCCTTGTTGCCCTGGCCATCCGTCGCGCGGGCAGTAAGCATATAGGCGCCTGGTTCCGGGGCGGGCCATGTAAGACTATAGGGGCTGGCGCTGAGCGTGCCCAGCAACGTGGCGCCCCCCGCGAATAGTTCCACCTCGGCGACGCCGATCGCGTTGCTGACCGCCACACTGATCAAGATATTGTCACCCGGGCAGAAGGATGACAGGCTGACCGGGCTGAGAATGCTTACAGCCAGCCCCGGCAGCAGCGAATTGCTCACGACGATGTTCACCGCCGCAGAGGTTGACCTCAGGCCATAATTGTCTGTTGCCCGCGCCGTCAACGCGTAGCTGCCGCCGGCCACATTGCTCCAAAGGACGCTGTAGGGGGCATTGGTCGCGATACCCAGCAGGTTCGTGCCACCCTGGAAAAACTCGACTTGAGTCACCGTGCCCTGGGGATCGCTGGCGATGGCCACCAGCGTGAGGGCGGCTCCCGCCAGGAAGCTGGCACCGTTGGTCGGCTGAGTGAGCGACACGCTCGGCCCACTCAACACCACCAGGGTGGCGACCACGCTCGTGACCGCGCCGGCCGGGTTGGTCACTACGACGGAATACCCGCCCGCGCTGGCCGGTTGGACATTGTTCAACGTCAGCGTGGCATTCGTGGCCCCGGTCAACACGCTGCTCTGGTTGAAGAACCACTGGTAGCTGAGCGGGCTCGAACCGGCGGCCACCACCCGGAAAGTGGCCGTGGCGCCCGCAATGACGGTTTGGTTGGTCGGCTGGGAGACAATGCTCGGCGGCAGCAGCACGGTCAGCGTTGCCAGCGAACTGGTGACCGCACCCGCCGAGTTGGTCACGATGACAGAATACCCGCCCGCACTGGCCGGTTGGACATTGTTCAGCGCCAGCGTGGCGTTCGTGGCCCCGGCCAACACGCTGGTCTGGTTGAAGAACCACTGGTAACTGAGCGGGCTCGAACCGGCGGCCACCACCCGGAAAGTGGCCGTGGCGCCCGCAATGACGGTTTGGTTGGTCGGCTGGGTGACAATGCTCGGTGGCCCCAGCACCGTGAGGGTCGCAACCGAGCTGGTGACCGCGCCGGCCGAGTTGGTCACTACCACCGAATACCCGCCCGCGCTGGCCGGTTGGACATTGTTCAACGTCAGCGTGGCGTTCGTGGCTCCGGCCAACACGCTGCTCTGGTTGAAGAACCACTGGTAACTGAGCGGGCTCGAACCGGCGGCCACCACCTGGAAACTGGCCGTGGCGCCCGCAATGACGGTTTGGTTGGTCGGCTGAGAGACGATGCTCGGTGGCAGCAGCACCGTGAGGGTCGCAACCGAGCTGGTGACCGCACCGGCCGAGTTGGTCACTACTACCGAATACCCGCCCGCGCTGGCCGGTTGGACATTATTCAACGTCAGCGTGGCGTTCGTGGCCCCGGTCAACACGCTGCTCTGGTTGAAGAACCACTGGTAACTGAGCGGGCTTGAGCCGGCGGCCACCACCTGGAAAGTGGCCGTGGCGCCCGCGATGACGGTTTGGTTGGTCGGCTGGGAGACAATGCTCGGCGGCCCCAGCACCGTCAGTGTTGCCACCGAACTGGTGACCGCGCCGGCCGAGTTGGTCACTACCACGGAATACCCGCCCGCGCTGGCCGGTTGGACATTGTTCAACGTCAGCGTGGCGTTCGTGGCTCCGGCCAACACGCTGGTCTGGTTGAAGAACCACTGGTAACTAAGCGGGCTCGAGCCGGCGGCCACCACCTGGAAAGTGGCCGTGGCGCCCGCGATGACGGTTTGGTTGGTCGGCTGGGAGACAATGCTCGGCGGCAGCAGCACCGTCAGCGTTGCCACCGAGCTGGTGACCGTGCCCGCCAAATTGGTCACCACCACGGAATACCCGCCCGCGCTGCCCAGTCGGGCATTGTTCAACGTCAGCGTGGAGTTCGTGGCCCCGGTCAACACGCTGCTTTGGTTGAAGAACCACTGGTAACTGAGCGGGCTCGAACCGGCGGCCACCACCTGGAAAGTGGCCGTGGCGCCCGCAATGACGGTTTGGTTGGTTGGTTGGGAGACAATACTCGGTGGCCCCAGCACCGTCAGCGTTGCCACCGAACTGGTGACCGCACCGGCCATGTTGGTCACTACCACCGAATACCCGCCCGCGCTGGCCGGTTGGACATTGTTCAACGTCAGCGTGGCGTTCGTGGCCCCGGCCAACATGCTGGTCTGGTTGAAGAACCACTGGTAACTGAGCGGACTCGAACCCGCGGCCACCACCCGGAAAGTGGCCGTGGCGCCCGCAATGACCGTTTGGTTGGTTGGTTGGGAGACAATGCTCGGCGGCAGCAGCACCGTGAGGGTCGCGACCGAACTGGTGACCGCGCCGGCTGAGTTGGTCACTACCACCGAATACCCGCCCGCGCCGCCCAGTCGGGCATTGTTCAACGTCAGCGTGGCATTCGTGGCCCCGGTCAACACGCTGGTCTGGTTGAAGAACCACTGGTAACTGAGCGGGCTCGAACCGGCGGCCACCACCTGGAAAGTGGCCGTGGCGCCCGCAATGACGGTTTGGTTGGTCGGCTGGGAGACAATGCTCGGCGGCCCCAGCACCGTCAGTGTTGCCACCGAGCTGGTGACCGCACCGGCCGAGTTGGTTACTACCACCGAATACCCGCCCGCGCTGGCCGGTTGGACATTGTTCAACGTCAGCGTGGCGTTCGTGGCCCCGGCCAACACGCTGCTCTGGTTGAAGAACCACTGGTAACTGAGCGGGCTCGAACCGGCGGCCACCACCTGGAAACTGGCCGTGGCGCCCGCAATGACGGTTTGGTTGGTCGGCTGAGAGACGATGCTCGGTGGCAGCAGCACCGTGAGGGTCGCAACCGAGCTGGTGACCGTGCCCGCCAAATTGGTCACCACCACGGAATACCCGCCCGCGCTGCCCAGTCGGACATTGTTCAACGTCAGCGTGGCGTTCGTGGCCCCGGTCAACACGCTGGTCTGGTTGAAGAACCACTGGTAACTGAGCGGGCTCGAACCGGTGGCCACCACCCGGAAAGTGGCCGTGGCGCCCGCAATGACGGTTTGGTTGGTCGGCTGAGAGACGATGCTCGGTGGTTGGTTGGTCGGTTGCAAGACCTGAATGTAGTTGGTCTTGGTGGTCGAACTGTACGACATTATTCGAGGTCGTGACCGTGAGAGTAACAGTGTAGAGGCCGGCATTAGTGTAAACATGAACCGGGTCCTCGAGGGTGCTCTGGCCGGCGTCTCCGAAGTCCCAAAGGAAGGTGGCGGAGCCGGGCGTGAGGTCCAACGGGTGCTTCCCCGCGAACGTTCCAGAGGCGCCCAAGTTCGGTAGCTTCCCCAAGTCACGGACCATGTTCGTAGGGGTCGTGGGTTGAATCTGGTTGACTATGGTCACCGCGCGGGACGTGCCGTCAACGGTGCAGACCATCCAAAAGTCCCCATCACCGGTGGTCGGGGCGAGCACCGTTTGCCCCAGACCGGACTCGGTGTAGAGCTTCACGATGGCCCCAGACCCGGCGATGTCTCCGATGCCGGCGTACTTATGCACATAATAGGCGTAAGTCCCGGCGAAAAACTGGGCGATGGTGATTGTCTCGGGGCCAAACCCATTGGTGCAATCGTGGTCGAGGGCAGCGAACGGGAGGTTTGTCAGGCTGCCACGGCTGCCGGTTTGGTAATAAATGTGGTAAGTTTGGCCCTGCAGCACCGGGGTCTGCAGGTTCGCATCGAGGTCACGGGGCTGGGCGCCCCAGTTCAGGACCAGGCGCATCGTGCCTTCGGGCAGGATTGGCGAGAGGGAAAAGCTGTTGGTCACGCTCTGGTCTGGTGTGAGCCGAACGTGGTCGTTGGTATAAGAGGAGTAGCCATTGGTCTCGGCTCGCAAGATAACGGAATTGAGAGTGGATTGGTCAAAAAACTGCACGGAAAGCGGAGCCAATCCGGACTGAACGCTGGCATTGAAATCCGTCCTCAGATTGGTCCGCCTGGACGCCCACCAGATGGTAATTCCCATTGGCGTCGCTGACATTGGTTACCGAGCCCGCCCAAACCAGCACCCCGGGCAAGGGATCGCCGGTCGTCGCGTCCGTTATCTGGCCTGTGAGCACCGTCGTAAAGGTCAGGGCGGCAGTGGCGCTCGTCACTGACCCGATGTCGTTGCCGACCCAAACGGAGTAAAGGCCCAAGTCGTTCGCGCTCACATTGCTTAGGGACAACACCTGGTTGGTGGCGCCGGGAATCTGCGAAGTTGCCGAACAGCCATTGATAGCTCAGCGGTGACCGACTCTGCGCCGTCACGTTGAAAGTTGCATCCTCGCCAGGGGCGACCGCCTGGTCCTGGGGCTGTGAAATGATGGTCGGAGGAAAATCGCCTGTCACTGATAAATGGATGTTTCCCGAGGAGATGGAGGAATTTCCTTGCACGGCGATCTGGTAAGCCGTTCCCGCCTCCCCGAGGAACCGCACGATCGCCGTGCCATCGAGATTCCCGAAGGCGTTGCTGGCGACCAAACTCAACTGGCTCAGGTTGGTGCCGGCGTAAACGCCCACGACGGCGCCATAGAAGCTGTTGGTGAGGCTCACCGTGATAATCCCGCGCAAGGGAGGCGTATAGCTCCACCACACGCTGGCGAATGGTCCATAGCCGGCGTGAGCGGGTTCGTTGGGCTCCGAGGTGGCGAACCGGTTGGACCCGTTAGTTTGCGCCTCTTCCCCCGTCAGCGGGATGCGGTTGGCAAAGTCGTCATTCACGGGCCGCACATTGACAAAGAGCGTCGCGACGATGCTCGTCACGCTTCCACCCGGGTTGGTCACGATGGCTTGGTAAGAGCCGGCCTGATTCGTGGTCACAGCGATCAACTGGAGCGTGGTGTTTGTCGCCCCTGGCAGGCTCGCTCCATCAAACTGCCACTGATATGTCAACGGCGGGGCTCCTGTCGCCGCCACTTGGAAGGTTGCGTTGCTGCCCCCGATAACAACCTGGGCCAAGGGCTGCTGGGTGATCTGGGGTGGGAACGTAAGCGCAGTAAATGCCAGGTCTAACTCAAAAGCGCCCCCGGAACCGCTCTCACCCGCGACCGCGATCTGGTACGTGGTCCCCGAGGTGACGTTGAAGCGGGAGACCATGGGCGGCTGCCACCAGATATTGGCCGCAACGGCGGATAGGCCGCTCAAGTTGCTGCCGGTGTAAATCGCCAGCACCTGGTACTCGTTGCCCGAGTAGTTAGTGACGCTCACCTGCAGGCGGCCATCCGTAGGAGCGGTCCAACTCCACCAGACCGACTCGCCGGCGCCCCAACCGCCATGACTGGGTTCGCCAAGCTCCGGGGTGGCGTATTGGTTCGAGCCTGTCGTGGTGACGTTGCTACCCGTGAGGACGATCCGGTCGGCAAAATTGTCGTTGGGCGGCCGCAGTGTGACAATCAGGTGCGCGATGCTGCTGGTGACCGAACCGCCCGGGTTGCTGACGATGACAAGGTAGGGACCAGCTTGATTCGTAGCCACATGGCTCAACGCCAGCGTCGCATTGGTAGCACCGGCAATGTTCGTCCCATAGAACTCCCACTGAAAAGTGAGCACACCACCCCCGATAGCCCCCACCTGGAAGCTGGCGGACCCTCCGGCGGGCACCGTAACGTCAACGGGCTGCTGCGTGATTTGGGGCGGTACGTTCGCGGGCAGGAATTGGAAGCCCAACTGAAAGGGCGAGCCGCCGCCAACCACAGCGATTTGGTAGGCTGTTCCCGCCGTCGTCACGAAGTTGGCCGAGAGCGGGCTTTGAGCCTGGCTCGAGCGGGCGACCGTAACCAGGTCAGTCAGGGCGCCGCCGGTGAAGATCTGCAGGATCTGAGGCCCGGCATTGGTGCTGGTCGCGCTGACGAAGGCGGTTCCCGCGGCAGGGGCGGTCCAACTCCACCATACCGAACCTCCCGAGGCGAGTCCGGCGTAAGCTGGCTCGCCGGGTTCGAGGGTTGCATACAGCGTGGTGCCGGAGGTGGTGAGGTTCACACCCGACAAGGTGATGCGGTTTGTAAAATTGTCGTTGGAGGGGGGCAAGTTAACGACGACGATGACGGGGTTGCTGGTCACGCTCCCTCCATAGGAAGTTGAGACCACATAGTATGTCCCAGCCTGGTTCGTCGTGACGTTGTCGAGTTCAAAGCTCCCCGTGAAATCGTCGCCGCCACCTCCTCCACCCCCGCCGCCACCTCCTATGCCCGCATCGCCGCCGCCGCCCGCCAAACTTCCACCACCGATCGGGGCGCCATTGAAAAACCATTGATTGGTGATCGGGAAATCGCTTTGAACCACCCATTGAAGGGTTATGACCTGCCCAGGGGTTACGTTCGTCTGCGGCGGGGGCTGCTGCACGATCACCGGGGGGAAGTTGGAGATGGCCAATTTTGCGTGCAATTGGAAACTGCCCCCGTTGCCAGTTGGGTCGGCGACGGCGAGGTGGTAAGTGGTGCCGGGATTCAGCGCTGCAAAATGGACGGAAAGAGGGCCCGTAACCCAGGCATTGCTAATCACCGCCGTGAGATTACTCAAGGTACTCCCGGTATAAACCCCCAGCGTCTCCTCCCCGGAAAAGCCAGTCACGTCCACATAAGCTTCGCCTATGCTGGGCGTCGTCCAGGTCCACCAAACCGACGCCCCCGGCGGATAGCCGCCGTGGGAAGGTTCGCCCGGCTCGGAAGTGGCGAACTGATTGCCGCCGGTCGTCGTTACCTCGAGCCCCGAAAGCAGGCTGGCGTTGGCGAAATCGTCGTTAGCAGGCGGCACGTTCACCACCAGGCTGGCGGTGGCGCTGGGCACACTCCCCCCCGCGTTGCTCACCACGACCCGGTAAGCCCCCGCCTGGCTGGCCCTGACGCCGGTCAAAACCAAGCTGGCGTTAGTGGCGCCGGCGATGGGAGTCCGTTAAACTGCCACTGGTAGCTCAGAGGCAATCCGCTGACCGCAACCACCTGGAAGGTGGCGGTGCCGCCCTGGAGGACGGTCTGGTTGGCCGGTTGCTGCGAAATCGTCGGCGGGAAATTAGTCGCGATAAAGCTCAAACCGAGATGGAAGGTTCCGCCCGACCCGCCGACGCCCGCCACGGTGATCTGGTAACTCGTGCCGCCGGCAACCTCGAATTCAACTGCCAGCGGTGGGGTGAACCAGGAGGCGCTCGCCACCGCCGTGAGCTGCGTCAGGCTATTGCCGGTATAAATCGCCAGGACCTGGTTGCCAACGTAATTGGTCACATCCACGAACGCCAGCCCGTTCGTGGGCGCCGTCCACGTCCACCAGACAGATTGCGGCGAAGCCCAGCCGGCGGGGGTGGGTTCCCCATTTTCAGCGGTCGCAAAGACGTCTGACCCCGTCGTGGTGGCGGCACTCCCGGACAGGAGAATGCGGTTGGCAAAGTCATCATTGGGGGGTCGGAGATTCACGACTAACATGGCGTTGCTGCTGGCAATGGAGCCGCCGGCATTGCTGACCACCACCGCGTAGGCTCCCGCCTGGCCCGGTGAAACGTTCGTTAAGACGAGCACGGAGTTAGTCGCCCCGGCGATGTCAGTTCCCGCGTTGTCGAGCCACTGGTAGGATATGGGCGAGTCGCTCGCTGCCACTACGCTGAACGTCGCGGTGCCTCCTTCCAGGACCGTTTGATCAGCGGGCTGTCGGGTGATCTGGGGCGGGAAGTAGCTCCTCGTAAACTGAAGGTTCAATTCCACCGGGCCGGGAGCGGCGCTAACGTCCACCGCTATTTCGTACAACACGCCCGCGGTGACCTGGAAGACACAGCGGCCGGTTCCGTCGGGGTTCCCGGAAGCATTGCCGGCGACCAGTGTGAGCGAAGCCATGTATTTGCCCACATAAACGGCGAGGAGCGTCCCGGAGGCGCTCCCAGTCAAATCGACGAGCGCCGACCCATCATCGGGCGCGGTCCAAACGAACCAGATCGAGTGGGCGGCGGGATAACCGGCGTGGGCTGGTTCGCCGGGCTCGGTGGTCGCTCCCACGGTGGTGCCGGTCGCAGTCGCATTCGTGCCCGTCAGGACGGTCGCGTTGGCCAAATTGTCATTGGGAGGGGCTTGCGCGAGGGCACCCGCCCGGCCAAGGACCAAAGTGGCGGCCAGAAGCAAGGCATAGATGTGGCGGCTCGGTCGTGCGGAGTTCATGCGATGTCCTATGGATTGGCGAGCACCCGGTAATAGCGCCAGGGCGCCAGATTGGGTGCGGGATCGGTAAAAGTGATGATGTCCCGGTTTTTCAAAACTTGACCTATGGTTGTCCACTGCTTGAAGTCTGAGGTTGCCTGCACAGTGAAAGTGGCCCCGGTCTGACCGCCCCGGATCTCCAAGGTTAACCTGCCGCTCGAGTCCAGCCGGGCCTCGAGGCTTATCCGCGGGATCGGCCAGGCGCATTTGCCTTGGGCTCCCGCCTGGTAGATCGCCTGGATCTCGCTTGCCTCAAGGGCACGATTATACAGTGAGATCTCGTCCAACAAGCCGTCCATGAAAAGGCCCTGCGCCTGACCGATGGTTAGGGGCGCATTGGCCACAGGAACCGCCACACCGTTGGTCTCGGCTGACCCCTGGATGCCATTTACATAAGTGTGATAGAGGCCGCCGGCCTTCGTCAAGGCCAGGTGATACCACTGGTTGGTGCTTGGACTGAACGGTGCCTGTGACAGGAAGAGCGGCGGGACTGCCGGCCCTCGAATGTAAAAATAGAGCTGCCCGCCTCCAAAGCCAAAGAACCATTTGTTTCTGGCGCCCGGTCCTTCATCGTGGCCAATAAACGCCGTGCTGCCATCTCCGCCCATGTCGGACGCAAACACTGCCGAAAAGTTGGCCCAGAATTCAACCGTAAAGTCGTTGGTCCCCAGCGCCCATAGGGGATTATCGGGTATCTCCAAGATAAGACGTCACTCCGTCCAGGAGAAAGGCCTCGCCCACCTCTCCCGGCCCATAGGCGGCCACGCCTTCGAATACCGCGTCATTGGTGCCAGCATAATCGCTCGTGTTTTCCTCCGCGCGCCACCACGCCACCATGCCAACGGGCGCTCCCGGGCAGGGCACCCCGGTGGCGATGCTCAGCGCCGCCGCCGGCCCGCTGGTGACGCTGCCCACGATATTGGTGACCACCACACCGTAATTTCCCGCCTGCGCTCGCGTCACGTTCGTCAACGTCAAGCTTGCAGTCGTCGCCCCCGGCAGTGCCTGGCCGTTAAAGCTCCACTGATAGGACAGCGGCGGAGCGCCGGTCGCCGTCACCAGGAATGTGACTGTCGTGCCCACATAGGCGGTTTGAGACTGGGGTTCCATTGTGATCGCCGGCGGCGCGAGCACGCTAAGCCCTGCGGCGGCGCTCAAGACACTGCCGCTCGCATTGCTGACCTCGACCGTGTATGCGCCGCTGGCGGCGGAGGTCACATTGCTCAGCACCAGGCTCGAATTGGTGGCTCCCGCCAGGGCAACGCCGTTCCGCCGCCACTGGTAGCCAAATGGTCCCGGGCCGCTCGTCGTGGCCTGGAACGCAACGGTGGAACCGGTGGCCACGATCTGGTTACTGGGTGAAATCGTCACGCCCAGCGGAAGGATGCCTTTGGCCACCAGCGTCAGCACACCCTGGCTGTAATCAGTTTGCCAGCCTACACCCGCCGGAAAAGCAACGTTAGTGAATGCGACGCTGTTGGTCCCATAGTTAAGCACCGCAAAAGAGTCCCCGGGGTTCGGGACATACCCGCCCTCCAGTTGCGCGCTGAGGGTTCCGCCCACCGAGGCAGCACCGCTGAGGTTGATCTGGCCGAAATCCGCCGGGCCGCTGAGTCCAAATTCCACGGTGCCGACGCTCTGGGTAAAGCCACCGCTGAAACTCATCGCACTGTGGTCAACTTCGATGAGGCCGGTGTTGAGCGTGTTGGCGGTGACCGTGATGCTCCCGCCGCTTCCCGACTCAGAAGTTGGCCCGCATTCCTGAAAGAAGCGCCTGCGACAACGATCGTCCCACCGCTTACATCCGCCGAGATCGTTCCCTGGTTGGCCACGCTCACGTTGGCAGGTCCGCCCCAAGGTGTGGAAGTGGCCGCCCCAATCGTCCCGTTCTGCCCCCGCACTGTAATTCCCGAGCCGATCACGAGCGTCGTGCCCGAGTCGGCCAGCCACAGCGCGTTGGCCATGAAATTGTTCCAATTATCGCTACTTCCAAACACCACCGTCCCGCTGCCCCCCAACACCTGGCTTCCCGCACAGGTTATGCCCCCCCAGTTCCCGTTGTTGGCCCCGCCCACATAGGCCGTCCCGTTCAACACCAACCCGTTGGTCACCGTCAGCCCAGCCCCAGCGTCGCTGCTCCCCACGTCCAACACCCCGTCCACCGTCACCCCGTCCAGTGTCCCGCCAGAAGCACCGACCACCAACCAAGCCCCGTTGGTCGTTAGCACCGTCCCGCCGTGAATCGCACCCCCTTGCAGCCCCCACGAGTTGGTTGAGCCATCCAGGAGCAGCGTGGTGTTCGTGTTGTTGAGCGTTCCCGTCAGGTTCACCGTGCCGCCAACACAGTTCAAGGCTTGCAGGCCCTCGAGCGTGAATCTCCCACCCAGGTTCACCGTCGCGTTGGTCGCGTTGAAAATCCCGGTGTTAGGCCAACTTCCGTTCAGAGTTAGCGTCCCTCCGTTGACGTTGATCGTCCCGGCCTTATTCCAAGTTCCGTCTAAAGTCAGCGCCCCTCCGCTGACGTTGATCGGTCCGGCGTTAGCCCAATTTCCGTTGAAGCTCAGCGGCCCTCCGCTGACGTTGATCGGTCCGGCGTTAGCCCAGCTTCCGCTTAAAGCCAGCGCCCCTGCGCTGACGTTGATCGCTCCGGTGTTAGTCCAACTCCCGTTGAAGCTCAGCGTCGTTCCGCTGACTGAGAGCGCCAGGTTGTTCTGCCAGTTCCCGTTGAGTGTCAGCGTGCCGTTGCCGCCGACCGACAAACCCGCCACGCTGGGCAGGTAGTTGACGTTCAGACTCCCTCCGTTGCTCATCCCCACGGTCCCGGTGTTGACCAACGGCTGGGCGTTAATGGCGATGGTCCCACCGCTTACATCCGCCGAGATCGTTCCCTGGTTGGCCACGCTCACGTCCTGGGGCCCGCCATACCAACCATACCCGAGGGTCCCGTTTTGCCCCCGCACCGTAATCCCGCCTCCAATCACCAGGGTCGTCCCCGAGTCGGCCAGCCACAGCGCATTAACTCCCGGGAAACCACACGAGCCAAACACCACCGTCCCATTGCCACCCAACACCTGGTTCCCCGCAAAGCTGATCGCCCCGGCCTGGCCATTGGCCCCGCCCACATAGGCCGTCCCGTTCAACACCAAACCGTTGGTCACCGTCAAACTCGCCCAGTTGACCGTTTGGCCCACGTCCAGCACCCCGTTCATCGTCACCCCGTCTAACGTGCCGCTCTGTACCGCCAACGAAGCCCCGTTGGTCGCCAGCACCGTCCCGCCGTGAATCTTACCGCCTTGCAGCCCCCACGAGTTGATTGAGCCATCCATGACCAGCGTGGTGTTCGTATTGTTGAGCGTTCCCGTCAGGTTCACCGTGCCGCCGACACAGTTCAAGGCTTGCAGG
Organism: uncultured bacterium; assembly: GCA_963713735.1. Taxonomy (GTDB): domain Bacteria; phylum Verrucomicrobiota; class Verrucomicrobiia; order Limisphaerales; family UBA8199; genus CAVQND01. Next base: position 121,904 of record CAVQND010000001.1, on the reverse strand, counting down.
TTCCCGAGCGCAAATGTCCCACCCAGGTTCACCGTGGCGTTGGTCGTGTTGAAAGTCCCGGTGTTAGGCCAACTCCCGTTCAAAGTCAGCGTCCCTCCGTTGACGTTGATCGTCCCGGCCTTATTCCAACTTCCGTCTAAAGTCAGCGCCCCTCCACTGACGTTGATCGGTCCGGAGTTAGCCCAATTTCCATTGAAGGTCAGCGGCCCTCCGCTGACGTTGATCGCTCCGGCGTTGGCCCAGCTTCCGCTTAAAGCCAACGCCCCTCCGTTGACGTTGATCGCTCCGCTGTTAGTCCAACTCCCGTTGAAGCTCAGCGTAGCTCCGCTGACTGAGAGCGCCAGGTTGTTCTGCCAGGTCCCGTCGAGTGTGAGCGTGCCATTGCCGCTGACCGACAAGCCGACCAGGCTGGGCAGGAAGTTGACGTTCAGACTTCCTCCGTTGCTCATCGCCAGGGTCCCGGTGTTGACCAACGGTTGGGCGTTAATTACGATGGTCCCACCGCTGACATCGGCCGAGATCGTTCCCTGGTTGGCCACGCTCACGTTGCCCGGCCCATAACGCGGCCAGTCGGTTTCAGCCCCCAGCGTCCCGTTCTGCCCCCGCACCAGTATGCCCCCACCAATCACCAGCGTTGTCCCCGACTGCGACAACCACAGGGCATTGGCTCTCGGGTCACCATAGGAGCCAAACATCACCGTCCCGCTGCCCCCCAACACCTGGCTTCCCGCAAAGGTCATGCCCCCCCAGTTCCCGTTGGCCCCGCCCAGATAGGCCGTCCCGTTCAACACCAACCCGTTGGTCACCGTCAGCCCAGCCCCACTGTAGCTGCTCCCCACGTCCAACACCCCGTCCACCGTCACCCCGTCCAGTGTCCCGCCGGAAGCACCGACCACCAACGAAGCCCCGTTGGTCGTTAGCACCGTCCCGCCGTGAATCGCACCCCCTTGCAGCCCCCACGAGTTGATTGAGCCATCCAGGAGCAGCGTGGTGTTCGTGTTGTTGAGCGTTCCCGTCAGGTTCACCGTGCCGCCAACACAGTTCAAGGCTTGCAGGCCCTCGAGCGTGAATCTCCCACCCAGGTTCACCGTCGCGTTGGTCGCGTTGAAAATCCCGGTGTTAGGCCAACTTCCGTTCAGAGTTAGCGTCCCTCCGTTGACGTTGATCGTCCCGGCCTTATTCCAACTTCCGTCTAAAGTCAGCGCCCCTCCGCTGACGTTGATCGGTCCGGCGTTAGCCCAGCTTCCGCTTAAAGCCAGCGCCCCTGTGCTGACGTTGATCGCCCCGGTGTTAGTCCAACTCCCGTTGAAGCTCAGCGTCGTTCCGCTGACTGAGAGCGCCAGGTTGTTCTGCCAGGTCCCGTCGAGTGTCAGCGTGCCGTTGCCGCTGACCGACAAGCCCGCCAGGCTGGGCAGGTAGTTGATGTTCAGACTCCCTCCGTTGCTCATCCCCACGGTCCCGGCGTTGACCAACGGCTGGGCGTTAATTGCGACGGTCCCCCCGCTCACGTCCGCCGAGATCGTTCCCTGGTTGGCCACGCTGACGTTGCCCGGCCCATAATGCGGCCAGCCGGTGTCAGCCCCCAGCGTCCCGTTCTGCCCCCGCACCAGTATGCCTGCACCAATCACCAGTGTCGTCCCCGACTGCGATAGCCACAGGGCATTGAATCTCGGGTCACCATACGAGCCAAATACCACCGTCCCGCTGCCCGTCAACACCTGGTTTCCCGCAAAGCCGATCGCCCCGTAATTGTCATTGGCCCCGCCCACATAGGCCGTCCCGTTCAATACCAACCCGTCAACCACCGTCAGCGTCGCCCCATCGTAACTGCTCCCCACGTCCAGCACGCCGTTCACCGTCGCCCCGTCCAGCGTCCCGGATTGCACGATGAAAGACGCACCGTCGGTCGTGGTGATGGCGCCGCCCCGCACTGCCCCGCCGTTCAGCACCCACGAACCAGTCCTCGCGTTCAAGGTCAATCTGGCGTTGGTGTTGTTGAGCGTTCCCGTCAAGTTCACCGTGCCGCCAACAGAGTTGAAGGCTTGCAGGCTCTCGATCGTAAATGTCCCACCCAGGTTCACCGTGGCGTTAGTCGCGTTGATAATCCCGGTCTTGGACCAACTTCCGTTCAGATTCAGCGTCCCGCCGCTGACGTTGATCGTTCCGGCGTTAGTCCAACTCCCGTTGAAGCTCAGCGTCGTTCCACCAACTGAAAGCGCCTGGTCGTTCTGCCATGTCCCGCTGAGAGTCAGCGTGCCATTGCCGCTGACCGACAAGCCCACCAGGCTGGGCAGGTAATCGATGTTCAAACTCCCTCCGTTGCTCATCCCCACGGTCCCGTTGTTGACCAACGGTTGCGCGTCAATGGCGATCGTCCCACCGCTTACATCCGCCGAGATCGTTCCCTGGTTGGCCACGCTCACGTTGCCCGGCCCGTAATACGGCCAGCCGGTGTCAGCCCCCACTGTCCCGTTCTGCCCCCGCATCAGTATGCCCGCACCAATCACCAGTGTCGTCCCCGACTGGGACAACCACAGGGCATTGGCTCTCGGGTCACCATACGAGCCAAATACCACCGTCCCGCTGCCCCCCAACACCTGGTTTCCCGCAAACGTTATGCCCCCCCAGTTCCCGCTGGTCCCGCCCACATAGGCCGTCCCGTTCAACACCAACCCGTTGGTCACCGTCAGCCCAGCCCCACTGTAGCTGCTCCCCACGTCCAACACCCCGTTGACCGTCACCCCGTTAAGCGTCCCGCTCTGTACCACCAACGAAGCCCCGTTGGCCACCGTCAACGTTCCCCCCAGAATTGTCCCACCGTTCAGCACCAACGTCTCCTCGCACGACAGGCTGGTGACCTCCACGGTCCCCGATGAAATCGTCACTGTAATGGTCCCATTTGAAGTGTCGATGACCGCATCATCATTTTGACCAGGCGTGGCTCCGCCACTCCACTTGCTGGCGTCCCCCCAGTTGCCGCTCCCACCCACCCACCGCACGGTTGCCGCCCGGCAAGGCGCCACAAACAGATCCCCCGCCAACGCACACAGGAAGAACAACTTCACCACCAGGTCGGCCCGCACGGCCAGCGAGAAAGTCTGGCGCGCCATCTCGGGCAGGCCCCTTGGGAGTGCGGTGGCAAGCGGAGCGCGACACCGCTTTGGCTCGGGCGGCGTCTGGGGTTCCTGGACAGGGCAACGCCCTGGGAAACCAGCCGCCAATGGGGCAGTCCGCCCTGCAAGGGCGGGAGCAGCTCCCGTGGCCTGCGCCCTTTCAGGGCGCCGCAGTGTAGTGACGGGCCGGCTTTCCCAGGGTGTTACCCTGGGCTGATATGCTGGCGCGCTTTCAGCGCGTGCTTCTGAGAGAATGGCCTCGCGCACGTGAACAGTTACCATTTTCTTAATTGGTTTCATGGGTTTACGGTTTGGCTCACTCTATAGTAGCGCTCTCGCGGCAGAACCGGTGTCGGGTCGATGAAGCTTTGCACGTCCTGGCTCGCCACGACGCTGCCGACCGGCGCCCATTGCTTGAAGTCCTCAGTCGCTTCCACGGTCAAGGTGGCCCCAACTTGACCGCCGGCGATCCGGATGGTCACTTTGCCTTTGGCGCCCACCTGCGCCTGCAACCGGATTGCCGAGCCGCCCCCCAGCCCGCACTTTCCCTGTGCTCCCGCCTGATAGATGGCTTGGATCTCGCTCGCTCCAAGGGCGCGATTATAGAGCGAAATCTCATCCAGCAACCCGTTCATGAACAGGCCTTGCGCCTGGCCGATAGTTAGTGGCGCATTGGCGACCGGCACGGCCAAACTATTCGTCTCCACGGACACCTGGCTGCCGTTGACATAGGTCCGATAAACGTTACTCCCTTTGGTCACGGCCAGGTGATACCACTGGTTGGTGAGCAGATTGACGGGCGCCGCCGCCACAAGATGCGGGCCAATGCTCGGTCCATAAAAATAAAAATACAATTCCTGCCCCCCAAAGCCAAAAAACCACTTGTTATGCGCTCCCGGTCCCTCATCGTGGCCGACAAATACAGCGCTGCCGTCCCCTCCGGGCGTCGAGAGGCCGGTCTGTGCCAGGTTGGCCCAGAGTTCAATGGCAAAGTCGTTGGTGCCTATCGCCCACAAGGCATTATTGGGGGCCTGCAAGTAGGACGTCACTCCGTCCAGGAGGAACGCCCCCCCAACCTCTCCCGCCCCATAACCCGCCACCCCCTCAAACACCGCATCATTGGTGCCGGCATAATCACTGGTGTTTCCCTCCCCGCGCCACCAGGCCACCATCCCGGAGGGCGTGCCCGGGCAGGCCACACCCGTGGCGATGCTCAACACCGCGAGCGGCGCGCTGGTCACACTCCCCACCGCATTGCTGACCACCACACTGTAGTTGCCCGCCTGGGCTCGCGTCACGTTGGTCAACGTCAGGTTCACATTCGTTGCCCCCGGAAGCGGCTGACTGTCAAAGCTCCACTGATAGGACAGCGGCGGAGCTCCGGTCACCGTCACCAGGAATGTCACCGTCGTTCCCACATTGGCGGTCTGAGACTGCGGCTCCATAGTAATCGCCGGCGGCCCCAGCACGCTCAGTCCTGCGGCGGCGCTCAAAACACTGCCGCTCGCATTGCTGACCTCGACCGTGTATGCGCCGCTGGCCGCCGCAGTCACATTGCTCAGCACAAGACTGGCATTGGTTGCTCCCGCCAGGGCAACGCCGTTCCACCGCCACTGGTAGCCAAACGGCCCCGGTCCGCTCGCCGTGGCCTGGAGGGTAACGGTCGAACCGGCGGCCACCGTCTGGTTACTGGGTGAAATCGTCACGCCCAGCGGAAGGATGCCTTGGACGACCAGTGTCAGCACTCCTTGGTTGTAGTTGGTTTGCCAGACCGCGCTGGTTGGAAGACTCACGTTGGTGAATGCAACGCTGTTGGTCCCGTAGTTAAGCACCGCGAAAGAGTCCCCGGGGTTGGGCAGATACCCGCCATTCAGTTGAGAGGCCAGGGTTCCGCTGACCGAGGCGACACCGGTAAGGTTGACCTGGCCGAAATCCGCCGGGCCGCTGAGTCCAAAATCCACGGTGCCAACGTTCTGGGTGAAACCGCCGCTGAAAGTAATCGCACCGTGGTTGACCTCGATGAGGCCGGTGTTGATCGTGTTGGCAGTGATTGTGATGCTCCCACCGCTTCCCGATTTGAGAACCTGGCCCGCATTACTGAACGAGGTGCCTGTGACCGCAATGGTCCCGCCGCTCACATCACAAGAGACGGTGCCTTGGTTGACGAGCGACACACTCGCCGGCCCGCCCACCCAATAACCGGCGCCGCTGCCAATCACCCCGTTCTGCCCGCGCACCGTAATCCCCGAGCCAATCACCAAGGTCGTCCCGTCATTGGCCAGCAACAGGGCGTTGCCCCAATAGCCGGACCCGTTCCCGAAGACCACTGTCCCGCTGCCCCCTAATACCTGGTTTCCCGCAAAGCTGATCGCCCCTGGCTGCGAGTTGCTCGAATTGCCCACCAGCGCCCTCCCGTTCAACACCAGCCCGTCGCTCACCGTCAGGTTCGCCCGGTTGTAGCTGTTGCCCACGTCCAGCACCCCGTTGACCGTCACCCCCTCCAACGTCCCGGATTGCACGATGAAAGACGCACCGTTGGCCGTGGTGATGGCGCCGCCCTGCACCGCCCCACCTCGGACACCCAAGGAACGGCCGCGTCGCTCAAGGCCAACGTCGCGTTCGTGTTGTCGAGCGTCCCGCTCACATAAACCACCCCGCCGCTCCGGTTGAACTCTCCCAGATCGGCCAGGCTAAAGGCTCCCCCCAGGTTCACCGTGCCGTTGGTCGCGTTGATCATCCCGGTATTGACCCAACTCCCCCCAAAGTTCAGGCCAGAGCCGGCTCCGACGCTCAGCACCCCCGCGTTGCTGAAACCGCCGCTCAGTGTCAACGTGCCGCCGTTGACGCCTTGCGCCAACCCTTGGTTGCTGAACGGCTGCGCGTTGACCGTAATGGTCCCGCCGCTCACATCACAAGAGACGGTGCCTTGGTTGACGAGCGACACACTCGCCGGCCCGCCCACCCAATAACCGGCGCCGCTGCCAATCACCCCGTTCTGCCCGCGCACCGTAATCCCCGAGCCAATCACCAAGGTTGTCCCGTCATTGGCCAGCAACAGGGCGTTGCCCCAATAGCCGGACCCGTTCCCGAAGACCACCGTCCCGCTGCCCCCTAATACCTGGTTTCCCGCAAAGTTGATCGCCCCTGACTGCGAGTTGCTCGAATTGCCCACCAGCGCCGTCCCGTTCAACACCAGCCCGTCGCTCACCGTCAGGTTCGCCCGGTTGTAGCTGTTGCCCACGTCCAGCACCCCGTTGACCGTCACCCCGTCCAACGTCCCGGATTGCACGATGAAAGACGCACCGTTGGACGTGGTGATGGCGCCGCCCTGCACCGCCCCACCTCGGAGCACCCAAGGAACGGCCGCGTCGCTCAAGGCCAACATCGCGTTCGTGTTGTCGAGCGTCCCGCTCACATAAACCACCCCGCCGCTCCGGTTGAACTCTCCCAGATCGGCCAGGCTAAAGGCTCCCCCCAGGTTCACCGTGCCGTTGGTCGCGTTGATCATCCCGGTATTGACCCAACTCCCCCCAAAGTTCAGGCCAGAGCCGGCTCCGACGCTCAGCACCCCCGCGTTGCTGAAACCGCCGCTCAGTGTCAACGTGCCGCCGTTGACGCCTTGCGCCAACCCTTGGTTGCTGAACGGCTGCGCGTTGACCGTAATGGTCCCGCCGCTCACATCACAAGAGACGGTGCCTTGGTTGACGAGCGACACACTCGCCGGCCCGCCCACCCAATAACCGGCGCCGCTGCCAATCACCCCGTTCTGCCCGCGCACCGTAATCCCCGAGCCAATCACCAAGGTTGTCCCGTCATTGGCCAGCAACAGGGCGTTGCCCCAATAGCCGGACCCGTTCCCGAAGACCACCGTCCCGCTGCCCCCTAATACCTGGTTTCCCGCAAAGCTGATCGCCCCTGACTGCGAGTTGCTCGAATTGCCCACCAGCGCCGTCCCGTTCAACACCAGCCCGTCGCTCACCGTCAGGTTCGCCCGGTTGTAGCTGTTGCCCACGTCCAGCACCCCGTTAACCGTCACCCCGTCCAACGTCCCGGATTGCACGATGAAAGACGCACCGTTGGCCGTGGTGATGGCGCCGCCCTGCACCGCCCCACCTTGGAGCACCCAAGGAACGGCCGCGTCGCTCAAGGCCAACATCGCGTTCGTGTTGTCGAGCGTCCCGCTCACATAAACCACCCCGCCGCTCCGGTTGAACTCTCCCAGATCGGCCAGGCTAAAGGCTCCCCCCAGGTTCACCGTGCCGTTGGTCGCGTTGATCGTCCCGGTATTGACCCAACTCCCCCCAAAGTTCAGGCCAGAGCCGGCTCCGACGTTCAGCACCCCCGCGTTGCTGAAACCGCCGCTCAGTGTCAACGTGCCGCCGTTGACGCCTTGCGCCAACCCTTGGTTGCTGAACGGCTGCGCGTTGACCGTAATAGTCCCGCCGCTCACATCACAAGAGACGGTGCCTTGGTTGACGAGCGACACACTCGCCGGCCCGCCCACCCAATAACCGGCGCCGCTGCCAATCACCCCGTTCTGCCCGCGCACCGTAATCCCCGAGCCAATCACCAAGGTTGTCCCGTCATTGGCCAGCAACAGGGCGTTGCCCCAATAGCCGGACCCGTTCCCGAAGACCACCGTCCCGCTGCCCCCTAATACCTGGTTTCCCGCAAAGTTGATCGCCCCTGGCTGCGAGTTGCTCGAATTGCCCACCAGCGCCGTCCCGTTCAACACCAGCCCGTCGCTCACCGTCAGGTTCGCCCGGTTGTAGCTGTTGCCCACGTCCAGCACCCCGTTGACCGTCACCCCCTCCAACGTCCCGGATTGCACGATGAAAGACGCACCGTTGGCCGTGGTGATGGCGCCGCCCTGCACCGCCCCACCCTGGAGCACCCAAGGAACGGCCGCGTCGCTCAAGGCCAACGTCGCGTTCGTGTTGTCGAGCGTCCCGCTCACATAAACCACCCCGCCGCTCCGGTTGAACTCTCCCAGATCGGCCAGGCTAAAGGCTCCCCCCAGGTTCACCGTGCCGTTGGTCGCGTTGATCATCCCGGTATTGACCCAACTCCCCCCAAAGTTCAGGCCAGAGCCGGCTCCGACGCTCAGCACCCCCGCGTTGCTGAAACCGCCGCTCAGTGTCAACGTGCCGCCGTTGACGCCTTGCGCCAACCCTTGGTTGCTGAACGGCTGCGCGTTGACCGTAATGGTCCCGCCGCTCACATCACAAGAGACGGTGCCTTGGTTGACGAGCGACACACTCGCCGGCCCGCCCACCCAATAACCGGCGCCGCTGCCAATCACCCCGTTCTGCCCGCGCACCGTAATCCCCGAGCCAATCACCAAGGTCGTCCCGTCATTGGCCAGCAACAGGGCGTTGCCCCAATAGCCGGACCCGTTCCCGAAGACCACCGTCCCGCTGCCCCCTAATACCTGGTTTCCCGCAAAGCTGATCGCCCCTGACTGCGAGTTGCTCGAATTGCCCACCAGCGCCGTCCCGTTCAACACCAGCCCGTCGCTCACCGTCAGGTTCGCCCGGTTGTAGCTGTTGCCCACGTCCAGCACCCCGTTGACCGTCACCCCCTCCAACGTCCCGGATTGCACGATGAAAGACGCACCGTTGGACGTGGTGATGGCGCCGCCCTGCACCGCCCCACCCTCGGAGCACCCAAGGAACGGCCGCGTCGCTCAAGGCCAACATCGCGTTCGTGTTGTCGAGCGTCCCGCTCACATAAACCACCCCGCCGCTCCGGTTGAACTCTCCCAGATCGGCCAGGCTAAAGGCTCCCCCCAGGTTCACCGTGCCGTTGGTCGCGTTGATCATCCCGGTATTGACCCAACTCCCCCCAAAGTTCAGGCCAGAGCCGGCTCCGACGCTCAGCACCCCCGCGTTGCTGAAACCGCCGCTCAGTGTCAACGTGCCGCCGTTGACGCCTTGCGCCAACCCTTGGTTGCTGAACGGCTGCGCGTTGACCGTAATGGTCCCGCCGCTCACATCACAAGAGACGGTGCCTTGGTTGACGAGCGACACACTCGCCGGCCCGCCCACCCAATAACCGGCGCCGCTGCCAATCACCCCGTTCTGCCCGCGCACCGTAATCCCCGAGCCAATCACCAAGGTCGTCCCGTCATTGGCCAGCAACAGGGCGTTGCCCCAATAGCCGGACCCGTTCCCGAAGACCACCGTCCCGCTGCCCCCTAATACCTGGTTTCCCGCAAAGCTGATCGCCCCTGACTGCGAGTTGCTCGAATTGCCCACCAGCGCCGTCCCGTTCAACACCAGCCCGTCGCTCACCGTCAGATTGGCCCGGTTGTAGCTGTTGCCCACGTCCAGCACCCCGTTGACCGTCACCCCGTCCAACGTCCCGCTCTGTACTGCTAACACACCACCATTATAGGTGGTCACCGTTCCCCCCAGAATTGTCCCGCCGTGCAGCACCAACGTCTCCTCGCACGACAGGGTGTTAACCTGCACGGTCCCTGAGGAAATCGTTACTGTAATGGCGCCATTTGAAGTGTCAATGACCGCATCTTCATTTTGACCAGGCGTGGCTCCGCCACTCCATTTGCTGCTGTCCCCCCAATCGCCGCTTCCCCCCACCCACCGCGCGGTTGCCGCCCGGCAAGGCGCCACAAATAAATCCCCCGCCAACGCACACAGGAAAAACAGCTTCACGACCGTGTCGGCCCGCGGGGCCAGTGACAAAGTCTGTCGAGCCCTCTCTGGCAGGCCGCTTTGGAGTGCGGTGGCAAGCGGAGCGCGACACCGCTTTGGCTCGGGCAGCGGAGCTTGGACGTTCTGCACGCCAAGGGCGTGCTGGCACATCAGCCCAGGGCAACGCCCTGGGAAACCAGCCCCCAATGGCACGGCCCGCCCTGCAAGGGCGGGGGTAGCTTCCATGACCTGCGCCCTTTCAGGGCGCCGGAGTGTAGCGACGGGCCAGCTTTCCCAGGGTGTTGCCCTGGGCTGATATGCTGACGCGCTTTCAGCGCATGCTCCTGCGAGAATGGGCTCGGAGCAAGAATGTCCAAACTCCAGGGTCCCCATGGGGAACCTGCGGATCTCGTGTCTTCCCAACTCTCTCGTTTTCTTCTCCGGACCTGGCTTTGTGTTCATCATCGATTTCACGGATTGGGGGTTTGGCTCACCCGATAGTAGCGCTCTCGCGGCAGAACCGGTGTCGGGTCAATGAAGCTTTGCACGTCCTGGCTCGCCACGACGCTGCCGACCGGCGCCCATTGCTTGAAGTCCTCAGTCGCTTCCACGGTCAAGGTGGCCCCAACTTGACCGCCGGCGATCCGGATCGTCACTTTACCTTTGGCGCCCACCTGCGCCTGCAACCGGATTGCCGAGCCGCCCCCCAGCCCGCACTTTCCCTGTGCTCCCGCCTGATAGATGGCTTGGATCTCGCTCGCTCCAAGGGCGCGATTATAGAGCGAAATCTCATCCAGCAACCCGTTCATGAACAGGCCTTGCGCCTGGCCGATAGTTAGTGGCGCATTGGCGACCGGCACGGCCAAACTGTTCGTCTCCACGGACACCTGGCTGCCGTTGACATAGGTCCGATAAACGTTACTCCCTTTGGTCAAGGCCAGGTGATACCACTGGTTGGTGAGCAGATTGACGGGCGCCGCCGCCACAAGATGCGGGCCAATGCTCGATCCATAAAAATAAAAATACAATTCCTGCCCCCCAAAGCCAAAAAACCACTTGTTATGCGCTCCCGGTCCCTCATCGTGGCCGACAAATACAGCGCTGCCGTCCCCTCCGGGCGTCGAGAGGCCGGTCTGCGCCAGGTTGGCCCAGAGTTCAATGGCAAAGTCGTTGGTCCCTATCGCCCACAAGGCATTATTGGGCGCCTGCAGGTAGGACGTCACTCCGTCCAGGAGGAACGCCCCCCCAACCTCTCCCGCCCCATAACCCGCCACCCCCTCAAACACCGCATCATTGGTGCCGGCATAATCACTGGTGTTTCCCTCCCCGCGCCACCAGGCCACCATCCCGGCGGGCGTGCCCGGGCAGGCCACTCCCGTGGCGATGCTCAATACCGCGAGCGGCGCGCTGGTCACACTCCCCACCGCATTGCTGACCACTAAACTGTAGTTCCCCGCCTGGGCTCGCGTCACGTTGGTCAACGTCAGGTTCACATTCGTTGCCCCCGGAAGCGGCTGACTGTCAAAGCTCCACTGGTACGAGAGCGGCGGAGCGCCCGTCACCGTCACCAGGAATGTGACCGTCGTTCCCACATTGGCGGTTTGAGAGTGCGGTTCGCTCGTGATCGCCGGCGGCGCCAGCACGCTCAGTCCTGCGGCCGCGCTCAAAACACTCCCGCTTGCATTGCTGACCTCAACCGTGTATGCGCCGCTGGCGGTGGAAGTCACATTGCTCAGCACCAGGCTGGCATTGGTTGCGCCTGCCAGGGCCACACCGTTTCGCAGCCACTGGTAGCCAAACGGTCCCGGGCCGCTCGTCGTCGCCTGGAAGGTAACGGTCGAACCAGCGGCCACGGTCTGGTTGCTGGGTGAAATGGTGACGCCCAGCGGAAGGAGGCCTTTGACCAGCAGCGTCAGCACGCCTTGATTGTTGGTGGTTTGCCAAACCGCGCTTGTTGGAAGACTCAGGTTAGTGAATGCGACGCTGTTGGTCCCGTAGTTAAGTACCGCGAAAGAGTCGCCCAGGTTCGGCAGATACCCGCCGTCGAGTTGGGCGCTGAGGGTTCCACCCACAGAGGCGCCACCCGTAAGGTTGATCTGGCCGAAATCCGCCGGGCTGCTGAGTCCAAACGCCACAGTGCCGACGTACTGCGTAAAACCACTGCTGAAAGTGATCGCGCCGTGGTCGGCCTCGACGAGGCCGGTGTTGAGCGTGTTGGCGGTGACCGTGATGCTCCCGCCGCTTCCCGACTCAAGAAGCTGGCCCGCGTTATTGAAGGAAGTGCCTGCGACGTTGATCGTGCCGCCGTTTACATCCGCCGAGATGGTGCCCTGGTTGACCACGCTCACATTGGCCGGGCTGTACCACGGATAGCCGGTCGCCCCAATTGTCCCGTTCTGCCCCCGCACCGTGATGTCAGGCCCAAGCACGAGCGTCGTCCCGCCGTTGCCCACAAGAAGCGCGTTGGCCGAATCCCCCCAACTTCCGTTACCCCCAAACGCCAGCGTCCCGTTGCCGCTCAACACCTGGTTTCCCGCAAAGCTGATCGCTCCGTAGTTGCTGTTGGTCGGGTTGCCCACCAGCGCCGTCCCGTCCAACACCAACCCGTTGGCCACCGTCAGATTGGCCCCGCTGTAGGTGTTCCCCACGTCCAACACCCCGTTGAACGTCACCCCGTCCAACGTCCCGGATTGCACGATGAAAGACGCACCGTTGGCGGTGCTGATGGCACCGCCTAAAATCGTTCCGCCCCCCAACGTCAGCACGTTGGTCGAGCCGTTCAACGTTAACGTGTGCCCGGCGTTGGTCAGCACCCCGCTGAGCGCCAGCACGCCTTCCCCACTTTGGAAGGTCCCTAAACCCGATACCGTGCCCGCCAGGCTCAATGTCCCCGCCGGACTCATCACCAAGCCTTGATTGCTGAACGGTTGCGCGTTGACTATGATCCTCCCCCCGCTCACGTCCGCCGAGATGGTGCCCTGGTTGACCACGCTCACATTGGCCGGGCTGTACCACGGATAGCCGGTCGCCCCAATCGTCCCGTTCTGCCCCCGCACCGTGATGCCAGGCCCAAGCACGAGCGTCGTCCCGCCGTTGCCCACAAGAAGCGCGTTGGCCGAATCCCCCCAACTTCCGTTACCCCCAAACGCCAGCGTCCCGTTGCCGCTCAACACCTGGTTTCCCGCAAAGCTGATCGCTCCGTAGTTGCTGTTGGTCGGGTTGCCCACCAGCGCCGTCCCGTCCAACACCAACCCGTTGGCCACCGTCAGATTGGCCCCGCTGTAGGTGTTCCCCACGTCCAACACCCCGTTGAACGTCACCCCGTCCAACGTCCCGGATTGCACGATGAAAGACGCACCGTTGGCGGTGCTGATGGCACCGCCCAAAATCGTTCCGCCCCCCAACGTCAGCACGTTGGTCGAGCCGTTCAACGTTAACGTGTGCCCGGCGTTGGTCAGCACCCCGCTGAGCGCCAGCAGGCCTTCCCCGCTTTGGAAGGTCCCTAAACCCGATACCGTGCCCGCCAGGCTCAATGTCCCCGCCGGACTCATCACCAAGCCTTGATTGCTGAACGGTTGCGCGTTGACTATGATCCTCCCCCCGCTCACGTCCGCCGAGATGGTGCCCTGGTTGACCACGCTCACATTGGCCGGGCTGTACCACGGATAGCCGGTCGCCCCAATTGTCCCGTTCTGCCCCCGCACCGTGATGCCAGGCCCAAGCACGAGCGTTGTCCCGCCGTTGCCCACAAGAAGCGCGTTGGCCGAATCCCCCCAACTTCCGTTACCCCCAAACGCCAGCGTCCCGTTGCCGCTCAACACCTGGTTTCCCGCAAAGCTGATCGCTCCGTAGTTGCTGTTGGTCGGGTTGCCCACCAGCGCCGTCCCGTCCAACACCAACCCGTTGGCCACCGTCAGATTGGCCCCGCTGTAGGTGTTCCCCACGTCCAACACCCCGTTGAACGTCACCCCGTCCAACGTCCCGGATTGCACGATGAAAGACGCACCGTTGGCGGTGCTGATGGCACCGCCTAAAATCGTTCCGCCCCCCAACGTCAGCACGTTGGTCGAGCCGTTCAACGTTAACGTGTGCCCGGCGTTGGTCAGCACCCCGCTGAGCGCCAGCACGCCTTCCCCACTTTGGAAGGTCCCTAAACCCGATACCGTGCCCGCCAGGCTCAATGTCCCCGCCGGACTCATCACCAAGCCTTGATTGCTGAACGGTTGCGCGTTGACTATGATCCTCCCCCGCTCACGTCCGCCGAGATGGTGCCCTGGTTGACCACGCTCACATTGGCCGGGCTGTACCACGGATAGCCGGTCGCCCCAATCGTCCCGTTCTGCCCCCGCACCGTGATGCCAGGCCCAAGCACGAGCGTCGTCCCGCCGTTGCCCACAAGAAGCGCGTTGGCCGAATCCCCCCAACTTCCGTTACCCCCAAACGCCAGCGTCCCGTTGCCGCTCAACACCTGGTTTCCCGCAAAGCTGATCGCTCCGTAGTTGCTGTTGGTCGGGTTGCCCACCAGCGCCGTCCCGTCCAACACCAACCCGTTGGCCACCGTCAGATTGGCCCCGCTGTAGGTGTTCCCCACGTCCAACACCCCGTTGAACGTCACCCCGTCCAACGTCCCGGATTGCACGATGAAAGACGCACCGTTGGCGGTGCTGATGGCACCGCCCAAAATCGTTCCGCCCCCCAACGTCAGCACGTTGGTCGAGCCGTTCAACGTTAACGTGTGCCCGGCGTTGGTCAGCACCCCGCTGAGCGCCAGCAGGCCTTCCCCGCTTTGGAAGGTCCCTAAACCCGATACCGTGCCCGCCAGGCTCAATGTCCCCGCCGGACTCATCACCAAGCCTTGATTGCTGAACGGTTGCGCGTTGACTATGATCCTCCCCCCGCTCACGTCCGCCGAAATGGTGCCCTGGTTGACCACGCTCACATTGGCCGGGCTGTACCACGGATAGCCGGTCGCCCCAATCGTCCCGTTCTGCCCCCGCACCGTGATGCCAGGCCCAAGCACGAGCGTCGTCCCGCCGTTGCCCACAAGAAGCGCGTTGGCCGAATCCCCCCAACTTCCGTTACCCCCAAACGCCAGCGTCCCGTTGCCGCTCAACACCTGGTTTCCCGCAAAGCTGATCGCTCCGTAGTTGCTGTTGGTCGGGTTGCCCACCAGCGCCGTCCCGTCCAACACCAACCCGTTGGCCACCGTCAGATTGGCCCCGCTGTAGGTGTTCCCCACGTCCAACACCCCGTTGAACGTCACCCCGTCCAACGTCCCGCCCTGGACAATGAGTGCCGCACCGTTGGTCGTGGTGATCGCGCCGCCGCTAATCGTCCCGCCGGACAACGTGAGCATGTTGGTCGCACCGTCCAACACTAACGTCTCGCCCGTGTTGGTCAACATCCCGCTCAATATCAGCAGGCCGTTTCCGCTTTCAATGTTGCCCAAGCCGCCAGGGCCCAGCGTTCCTGCCAAATTCAGTGTCCCCGCCGGGCTCTCAACCACTCCCTGGTTACTGAATGGCTGCCCGTCAATCGTGATTTTCCCGCCGCTCACATCGGCCGAGATCGTGCCCTGGTTGACCACACTCACGTCCTGGGGCCCGCCATACGAGCCGGTATATCCGAGGGTGCCGTTTTGCCCCCGCACCGTAATCCCACTTCCAATCACCAGGGTCGTCCCAGAGTTGGCCAACCGCAGCGCATTGGCTGATGGGTTGAAGTATGAGCCAAACACCACCGTCCCGCTGCCGCTCAACGCCTGGTTCCCCGCAAAGCTGATGGCCCCCCCAAGCCCATTGTCCCCGCCCACATTGGCCGTCCCGTTCAGCACCAACCCGTCAACCACCGTGAGATTGGCCCCGGTGTTGTCGCTCCCCACCACGTCCAGCACCCCGTTCACCGTCACCCCGTCCAGCGTCCCGCTCTGGACAATGAGTGCCGCACCGTTGGTCGTGGTGATCGTGCCCCCGCTAATCGTCCCGCCGGACAACGTGAGCATGTTGGTCGCACCGTCCAACACTAACGTCTCGCCCGTGTTGGTCAACGTCCCGCTCAATATCAGCAGGCCGTTTCCGCTTTCAATGTTGCCCAAGCCGCCAGGGCCCAGCGTTCCTGCCAAATTCAGTGTCCCCGCCGGGCTCTCAACCACTCCCTGGTTACTGAATGGCTGCCCGTCAATCGTGATTTTCCCGCCGCTCACATCGGCCGAGATCGTGCCCTGGTTGACCACACTCACGTCCTGGGGCCCGCCATACGAGCCGGTATATCCGAGGGTGCCGTTTTGCCCCCGCACCGTAATCCCACTTCCAATCACCAGGGTCGTCCCAGAGTTGGCCAACCGCAGCGCATTTCCTGATGGGTTAAAGTATGAGCCAAACACCACCGTCCCGCTGCCGCTCAACACCTGGTTCCCCGCGAAGCTGATGGCCCCCCCAAGCCCATTGTCCCCGCCCACATTGGCCGTCCCGTTCAGCACCAACCCGTCAACCACCGTGAGATTGGCCCCGGTGTTGTCGCTCCCCACCACGTCCAGCACCCCGTTCACCGTGACCCCGTCCAGCGTCCCGCTCTGGACCACCAGCACCCCGCCGTTGGCCGTCGTCACCGTTCCCCCCAGAATTGTCCCACCGTTCAGCAGCAACGTCTCCTCGCACAACAGGCTGTTGACCTGCACGGTCTCCGAGGAAATCGTCACCGTAATGGCCCCATTTGAAGTGTCGATGACCGCATCATCATTTTGACCAGGCGTGGCTCCGCCACTCCACTTGTTGGTGTCCCCCCAGTCCCCGCTACCTCCAACCCACGTCACCGTTGCCCCCCGGCAAGGCGCCACAAGTATAGTCTGCGTCAAGACCCACAGGCAGCATAGCTTCACGACCGTGTCGGCCCGCGGGGCCAGTGACAAAGTCTGTCGAGCCCTCTCTGGCAGGCCGCTTTGGAGTGCGGTGGCAAGCGGAGCGCGACACCGCTTTGGCTCGGGCAGCGGAGCTTGGACGTTCTGCACGCCAAGGGCGTGCTGGCACATCAGCCCAGGGCAACGCCCTGGGAAACCAGCCCCCAATGGCACGGCCCGCCCTGCAAGGGCGGGGGTAGCTTCCATGACCTGCGCCCTTTCAGGGCGCCGGAGTGTAGCGACGGGCCAGCTTTCCCAGGGTGTTGCCCTGGGCTGATATGCTGACGCGCTTTCAGCGCATGCTCCTGCGAGAATGGGCTCGGAGCAAGAATGTCCAAACTCCAGGGTCCCCATGGGGAACCTGCGGATCTCGTGTCTTCCCAACTCTCTCGTTTTCTTCTCCGGACCTGGCTTTGTGTTCATCATTGATTTCACGGATTGGGGGTTTGGCTCACCCGATAGTAGCGCTCTCGCGGCAGAACCGGTGTCGGGTCGATGAAGCTTTGCACGTCCTGGCTCGCCACGACGCTGCCGACCGGCGCCCATTGCTTGAAGTCCTCAGTCGCTTCCACGGTCAAGGTGGCCCCAACTTGACCGCCGGCGATCCGGATCGTCACTTTACCTTTGGCGCCCACCTGCGCCTGCAACCGGATTGCCGACCCGCCCCCCAGCCCGCACTTTCCCTGTGCTCCCGCCTGATAGATGGCTTGGATCTCGCTCGCTCCAAGGGCGCGATTATAGAGCGAAATCTCATCCAGCAACCCGTTCATGAACAGGCCTTGCGCCTGGCCGATAGTTAGTGGCGCATTGGCGACCGGCACGGCCAAACTGTTCGTCTCCACGGACACCTGGCTGCCGTTGACATAGGTCCGATAAACGTTACTCCCTTTGGTCAAGGCCAGGTGATACCACTGGTTGGTGAGCAGATTGACGGGCGCCGCCGCCACAAGATGCGGGCCAATGCTCGATCCATAAAAATAAAAATACAATTCCTGCCCCCCAAAGCCAAAAAACCACTTGTTATGCGCTCCCGGTCCCTCATCGTGGCCGACAAATACAGCGCTGCCGTCCCCTCCGGGCGTCGAGAGGCCGGTCTGCGCCAGGTTGGCCCAGAGTTCAATGGCAAAGTCGTTGGTGCCTATCGCCCACAAGGCATTATTGGGGGCCTGCAAGTAGGACGTCACTCCGTCCAGGAGGAACGCCCCCCCAACCTCTCCCGCCCCATAGCCCGCCACCCCCTCAAACACCGCATCATTGGTGCCGGCATAATCACTGGTGTTTCCCTCCCCGCGCCACCAGGCCACCATCCCGGAGGGCGTGCCCGGGCAGGCCACACCCGTGGCGATGCTCAACACCGCGAGCGGCGCGCTGGTCACACTCCCCACCGCATTGTTGACCACCACACTGTAGTTGCCCGCCTGGCTCGCGTCACGTTGGTCAACGTCAGGTTCACATTCGTTGCCCCCGGAAGCGGCTGACTGTCAAAGCTCCACTGATAGGACAGCGGCGGAGACCCCATCGCCGTCACCAGGAATGTGACCGTCGTTCCCACATTGGCGGTTTGAGAGTGCGGTTCGCTCGTGATCGCCGGCGGCGCCAGCACGCTAAGCCCTGCGGCGGCGCTCAAAACACTCCCGTTCGCATTGCTGACCTCAACCGAGTACGCGCCGCTGGCCGCCGCAGTCACATTGCTCAGCACCAGGCTGGCATTGGTTGCGCCTGGCAGAGCCACAGCGTTTCGCAGCCATTGGTAACCAAAGGGTCCCGGGCCGCTGGCGCTTGCCTGGAAGATGATGGTCGAGCCGGCTGCCACTGTTTGATTGCTGGGCGAAACGGTGACGCCCAGCGGCAGGATGCCCTGGGCCATCAGCGCCAAGACGCCGGCGCTGTAGTTGGTTTGCCAGAGCACACTCACCGGCAAGCTGGTATTTGTAAACCACACGCTGCCGGCGCCGTAGTTGAGCACAGCGAAAGAGTCCCCCACGTTCGGGGTGTATCCGCCCGCCAAGTGGGCGCCAAGGGTCCCGCCGACCGAGGCATTCCCTGTGAGGACGATCCGGCCGTAATCGGCCAGACTGTTGAGCCTAAAGTCCAACGCGCCGGCGCTTTGATCAAAATCGCCGTTGAACGTTAACACACCGTGATCGACCTCGAGCAGGCCCGTATTGATCGTGTCGGCGGTTACAGTGATACTCCCGCCGCTGGCCAGTTCACGGAGTTGGCCGGAATTGCTGAAGAAAGAGCCGCCGACGGTAATTGTGCTTCCGGCCACATCGGCCGAGATGGCGCCCTGGTTGATCACGCTGATCGCCTGTGGTCCGCCATAGGCGCTGCTATATCCGAGCGTCCCGTTCTGTCCGCGCACCGTGATCTCCGGGCCAATCACCAGCGTCGTGCCCGAGTTGGCCACCAGCAGCGCGCTGTAGCGCGGGTCGGGACATGAACCGAAAATCAGCGTCCCGTTGCCCCCCAAGGTCTGGTCCCAAACGAAGCTGATGGCCCCGTAATTGCCATTGGTCCAGCCCACATAGGCGGTCCCGTTCAACACCAACCCGTTAACCACGGCCAGACTCGCTCCGTTGAACGTTCGGCCCACGTCCAGCACCCCGTTCACCGTCACCCCGTCCAGCGTCCCTCTTTGCACCACTAACGCCCCGCCGTTGGTGGTCAGAACACTCCCGCCGGCAACCCTTCCGCCGTTGAGCGTCAGCACGTTTGTGGCGCCGCTGAGGGCCAGGGTCTGTCCGGCGTTGTCCAGCACCCCGCCCAGAACCAGTTCTCCCGCTCCGCTGTTCAAGATTCCCGTGGGTCCGTTGGTGAAATCGCCTCCCAGCACCAATACGCCGGCCGGACTTTCTGCCAGTCCCTGGTTGATAAAGGGCTGCGCGTTGAGGTTAATGGTTCCACCGGCTACATCGGCCGAGATGGCGCCCTGGTTGACCACGCCGATGTCCTGTGGCCCGCCGTAGGCGCTGCTATATCCGAGCGTCCCGTTCTGTCCCCGCACGGTGATCCCCGGGCCAATCACCAGCGTCGTGCCCGAGTTGGCCACCAACAGCGCGTTGTAGCGCGGGTCGGGATATGAACCGAAAATCACCATTCCGTTGCCCCCCAAGGTCTGGTCCCAAGCGAAGCTGATGGCCCCGTAATTGCCATTGGTCCAGCCAAGGTATGCCGTCCCGTTCAACACCAACCCGTCAACCACGGCCAGACTCGCTCCGTTGAACGTTCGGCCCACGTCCAGCACCCCGTTCACCGTCACCCCGTCCAGCGTCCCTCTTTGCACCACTAACGCCCCGCCGTTGGTGGTCAGAACACTCCCGCCGGCAATCCTTCCGCCGTTGAGCGTCAGCACGTTTGTGGCGCCGTTGAGGGCCAGGGTCTGTCCGGCGTTGTCCAGCACCCCGCCCAGAACCAGTTCTCCCGCTCCACTGTTCAGGATTCCCGTGGGTCCGTTGGTGAAATCGCCCCCCAGCACCAAGGCGCCGGCCGGACTTTCTGCCAGTCCCTGGTTGATAAAGGGCTGCGCGTTGAGGTTAATGGTTCCACCGGCTACATCGGCCGAGATGGCGCCCTGGTTGATCACGCTGATGTCCTGTGGCCCGCCGTATGCGCTGCTATATCCGAGCGTCCCGTTCTGTCCCCGCACCGTGATCTCCGGGCCAATCACCAGCGTCGTGCCCGAGTTGGCCACCAGCAGGGCGCTGTAGCGCGGGTCGGGACACGAACCGAAAATCACCGTCCCGTTGCCCCCCAAGGTCTGGTCCCAAGCGAAGCTGATGGCCCCGTAATTGCCGTTGGTCCAGCCAAGGTATGCGGTCCCGTTCAACACCAAACCGTTCACCACGGCCAGACTCGCCGCGTTGAACGTTCGGCCCACGTCCAGCACCCCGTTCACCGTCACGCCGTCCAGCGTCCCGCCGCTCACCAGCAGACCCGTGCCGTTGGTCGCCACGACAGTCCCGTTGTGGATGGTTCCCCCGTTTAACACCCACGGCCCGCGCTGCAACACCAAACTGCTGGCCGTGTTGTCCAGGGCGCCCGCCAGGTAGATCGCGCCACCATTCTGATTCACCGCTCCCAACGCCGCAGTGGTCAAACTCCCGCCGAGGTTCACGGTCCCGTTGGTCACGTTGAGCGCCCCGCTGTTCATCCCGTTGCCGGTGAGGCTGAGCGTCGAGTTGGTCGCCACATTCAACACCCCGCTGCTGCTCCAACCTCCTCCGGCCAACGAGAGCGCGCCCCCTTGAATCCCCTGCGCCAGCCCTTGATTGCTGAACAACTGCGCCACGACGTAAATCGTCCCGCCGCTAACGTCGGCCGAGACCGTGCCCTGGTTGACTACACTCACGTTCTGCGGCCCACCCCACGCGGCGGCGCAGCCAATCACGCCATTTTGTCCCCCAATGGTTATCCCCGGCCCGATCGTCAGTGTCGTGCCTCCGTTGGCCACACTCAAGGTGTTGTAGGAGTAGTTGCCGTTGTTCCCGAACACCACCGCCCCGCTGCCGCTCAAGGTCTGCGTGCCCGCAAAACTGATGCGTCCGTAAGCACTGTTGGTCGAATTGCCCACCAGCGCCGTCCCGTTCAACACCAACCCGTCGGCCACCGTCAAAGTGGCCCCATTCACGCTGTTGCCCACGTCCAGCGTCCCGTTGACCGTGACGCCGTCCAGCGTGCCGCCTTGGACAATGAGTGCCGCACCGTTGGTCGTGGTGATCGCGCCGCCGCTAATCGTCCCGCCGGACAGCGTGAGCAGGTTGGTCGCCCCGTTCAACATCAACGTCTGGCCCGTGTTGGTCAACGCCCCGCTGAAGAGCAGCGGGCCATTTCCTCTTTGAATGTTGCCCAAGCCGCCGGTGCCAAGCGTTCCTGCCAAATTCAGTGTCCCCGCCGGGCTCTCGACCACTCCCTGGTTACTGAACGGCTGGCCGTTAATGGTGATTGTCCCGCCACTGACATCGGCCGAGATGGCGCCCTGGTTGACCACCGCGACGTCCTGTGGGCCGCCCCAAGCGTTTGGAGTATAGCCAATCTGCCCGGTCTGGCCGTGAACCTCGATGCCCGCCCCGATGATGAGCGTCGCCCCCCCATTGGCCACCTGCAACGCATTGTAGGCATTGCCATTATTCCCAAACACCACCGCCCCGTTGCCGCTCAAGGTCTGCGTGCCCGCAAAACTGAGGCGTCCGTACCAACTGTTGGTCTGATTACCCACCAGCGCCGTCCCGTTCAGCACCAACCCGTCGGTCACCGTCAGCGTCGCCCCATTCACGCTGTTGCCCACGTCCAGCGTGCCGTTCACCGTCACCGCGTCCAGCGTGCCGCCTTGAACAATGAGTGCCGCGCCGTTGGTCGTGGTGATGGCGCCGCCGCTAATCGTGCCGCCTTGCAGCACCCACGAGCCGGTCGCCGGGTTGAGCGCCAGCGTCGTGTTAGTGTTGTTGAGCAGGCCGGTTACGTAGATCGTCGCGTTGGTCCCGTTGACGGCCCCCCAATGGGCCAGGGTGAAGCTGCCTCCGAAATAAAGGGCCCCATTGCTCCCAGCCAGCGTGCCGCTGTTGCCCCAAGTGCCGTTGAGCGCGAGGTTGCCGCCGTTGACGGCCTGGGCCAGTCCCTGATTGCCGAACGGCTGGCCGTTAATCGCGATTGTCCCGCCACTGACATCGGCCGAGATGGCGCCCTGGTTGACCACCGCGACGTCCTGTGGGCCGCCCCAGGCGTTTGGAGTATAGCCAATCTGCCCGGTCTGGCCATGAACCTCGATGCCCGCCCCGATGATCAGCGTCGTCCCCCCATTGGCCACCTGCAACGCATTGTAGGCATTGCCATTATTCCCAAACACCACCGCCCCGTTGCCGCTCAAGGTCTGCGTGCCCGCAAAACTGAGGCGTCCGTAAAAACTGTTGGTCGGATTACCCACCAGCGCCGTGCCGTTCAACACCAACCCGTCGGTCACCGTCAGCGTCGCCCCATTGACGCTGTTGCCCACGTCCAGCGTGCCGTTCACCGTCACCGCGTCCAGCGTGCCGCCTTGAACAACGAGTGCCGCGCCGTTGGTCGTGGTGATGGCGCCGCCGCTAATCGTGCCGCCTTGCAGCACCCACGAACCAGTCGCCGGGTTGAGCGCCAGCGTCGCGTTGGTGTTGTTGAGCAGGCCGGTCAGGTAAATCGTCGCGTTGGTCCCGTTGACGGTTACCCAATTGGGCAGGGTGAAACTGCCTCCCATATAAAGAGTCTCCATCGCTTGTCCCCAGCGTGCCGTTGTTGCTCCAAGTGCCGTCGAGTACCGAGGGTGCCGCCGTTGACGGCCTGGGCCAGTCCCTGGTTACTGAAAGGCTGCCCGTGAATTGCCATCTCCCCGCCATTGACGTCCGCCGAGATCGTCCCCTGGTTGACCAGGCTCACATTGGCCGGGCCATACCAAGGTGAGGAGGCAGCCGCCCCAATCGTCCCGTTCTGCCCCCGCACTGTAATCCCCGGGCCAATCACGAGCGTCGTGCCCGAGGTGGCCAGCCACAGCGCGTTGGCCATGAAATTGTTCCAAGGATTGGCGCTTCCAAACACCACCGTCCCGTTGCCCCCCAGCACCTGGTTTCCCGCAAAGCTGATGGCCCCGTAATTGCCATTGGTCCCGCCAAGGTATGCCGTCCCGTTCAACTGCAAACCGTCGACCACCGTCAGACTCGCCCCGTTGGCCGTTCGGCCCACGTCCAGCACCCCGTTGACCGTTACCGCGTCCAGCGTCCCGTTGGCCACGACCAACGACGCCCCGTTGCTCACGACCACCGTCCCGCCATAAATTGTGCCGCCAGAAAGTGTTATCCCCCCATCGGCCTGGAATACGCTCGAAACCGCCAGCGAGCCGCCCAAGAGCACAAAGGCTTGCTCGCTTTGAATGCTGCGGACCGCGTCCGCCCCCGACGAATGGGTGACCGTGATAGCCGGGCCGGGACCGATGACCACGTCGTCATTGGTTCCCGGCAGGACGCCGGTGCTCCAATCGGCGGGCGTGCTCCAATCTCCGCTGCCGCCGGTCCAGGAGACCGTGGCGGCGCGAACCGCCAGGGTCGCCAGCAGCACGAACATGGCGCAGCGCCATCGAGCCGCCGGCAGCGCGCGTCGGCTCGGCAGAGAGCGGTGGTCGCGGATGAAGACCGGATCGGCTGAAGAGGATTTAGGCTTCATGTTATGCACCTTTTTCACAAAGCAAACGCGCCGTCGAGAAGAATCTCGGAAAACCTTTTCCCGGGGGCGCATCTTGCCAGTACCACCACCTCCAGCCAGGAGCGGCGGCTTGGGCCAACCCGGAGGGTTGCCAGATGGTAGCCGGGGGTCACGGCATCGCCGCAACCCCCGGTTCCTGGCCAGAGGGGGCCTGCACCCCGGAACGGGGTGCCAGAAGGCTGCACAAAGGGAACAGGCCGCCTTCTGGCATCCCTATAGGATGCCGACCCACACCGCCGCTGAACCGGGGGTCTCGCGACGCTTCGACCCCCGGCTACTATCTGTTATCCCTCCGGGATGAATTCCTGGGCGGCGGGCACTCTCCCCGACCTCGCGGCTTGCATGGTGGTACTGGCAAGATGCGGTGCGCCAGTGAAAGTCTGGCGGCTCGGAGGGTGCAAATCCCTCCAGGACTGAACATGAACGACAACACGAAAACATGAACAGTGACCCAGCACGAAAGAACTGGGGGGGAAAGCCTAACCAGCTCCCCGACCCGAGTGTTGCCGGGCGGAAGGACAGGCCCAAGCGCCCGTAAGGGATGCCCAAAGCCGAACGACCGCCTGGAAGCGTACACAGGGAAGCTCGCAGGCCGCAAGCGGGAGTCGCACCCCGCTAAAGCAATCCAGCCTCGAAACGTCACAACATGCAGGTGGAGACGGTGTCGCATCACCGGAACCCAACACGGAGGAGACCGCTACGGGTGAGGTCTCTAGAGACCTGCCGGGGTCGCAGAGCGTGGCACGCGAGCAACGAGCCGTACGGAAACTGGGAAGCCCTGCCGCCCCCCGACGCACCAACTGCGGGGGCCAATCGGGACAGGAGGTGCAACGACAAGAAGACCTCCCCACGGGTACAGAGCAGGGAATCGGACCGGTCCATAGTAGTCGGGGCCAGGCACACGCTGCCCCAGCCCGGACCAAGGGGCCGGCACGACGACGCAGCCCGCAAAGGAAACCAGCGCCGTAAGAACGACGGAATCAGGCTGGCAAACTTTCCTGCAGGCCAGTCAGCGAGTTGTCGTGAAGAGCCCGGTGCGGGAAAACCGCCCGCCGGGATCTGCGAGGGGGACGCGGGGCAGCCCGCGTCCCTACTCGACCCCTCTTCCCGGGCGTTTGGCGTCCTCGTTCTCTTCCCTTCACGCCCTCTTAAGGTGGGGTGGATTACACTGGGGACGCTATGAAAATAATAATACTGTCTGCAATGCAATCAAAAACGTCCGGTGCGTTGAGCGCGGCTCTGTGCCTCCTGCTCGGCGCTGCCAACATTCACGCTCAGGCCCGCCCTCCGGAAGCGGGCCAAGGAGAATCCGACCTGCAACAGATCCGTCAACGCATGATGGACCGCAGGCACCAGGACTTTCCGGAACAGGAGAGCCCTGCCCCCCTCATGCGTGATGGAGGCCGCGGGTTTAGTCAACCCGGCCTGCCTGGCGCATTCCGTGTCCAACCCGACGGCGGCCCAGGCTTCCCGCCCCCGTCCATGAGCGGTGGTCGGCGCGAGTTGGAGGGCCTCGGCCCTTACGCCGGCGACGTTGACCGGGACTCCCGCCATGCAGGCCGGTTTCAGGATGGTCCTGCCGCCCCAGGCGGCCCTGCCCCTTTCATGCGTGATGGAGGCCGCCGGTTTGGCCATCCCGGCCTGCCAGGCGCATTCCGTGCCCAACCCGAAGGTGGCCCGGGCTTCCCGCCCCCGCCCATGAGCGGTGGCCGGCCTGGGTTGGAGGGTTTCGGCCGTTACTCCGGCGACATGGACCGTGGCCCCCGGCATGCAGACCGGTTTGAGGATGGCTCTGCCGCCCCGGGCGGCCCTGCCCCTTTCATGCGCGATGGAGGCCGCCGGTTTGGCCATCCCGGCCTGCCAGGCGCATTCCGTGCCCAACCCGACGGTGGCCCAGGCTTCCCGCCCCCGCCCATGAGCGGTGGCCGGCCTGGGTTGGAGGGTTTCGGCCCTTACGCCGGCGACATGGACCGGGGCCCCGCGCCATGCAGGCCGGTTTGAGGATGGGCCTGCCGCCCCGGGCGGCCCTGCCCCGTTCATGCGTGATGGAGGCCGCCGGTTTGGCCATCCCGGCCTGCCAGGCGCATTCCGTGCCCAACCCGACGGTGGCCCGGGCTTCCCGCCCCCGCCCATGAGCGGTGGCCAGCCTGGGTTGGAGGGCTTCGGCCCTTACGCCGGCGACATGGACCGTGGCCCCCGCCATGCAGACCGGTTTGAGGATGGCCCTGCCGCCCCGGGCGGCCCTGCCCCTTTCATGCGGTGAGTTCAGCGGCTCGCCGCCTTCCTCACGCATCGAAAACCGTAAATGTCATATCCGAAACAGACATCCGAGTACCCCGGATTCTCGTTATACCGATACCCCGAGCGGCAACTCTCAACACTGAATCTCCAGGCCCCTCCGCGCAGAACCTTGTTCTCCCCCTCCTTCGGTCCTTTGGGGTCTTGCGGCGGGGCCTCCTGGTAATAGTCAACCTTGTAGAAATCGTTGCACCATTGCCATACATTTCCGCACATATCGAAGAGTCCCCACCGGTTGGGCTGCTTCTGGCCGACCGGCCGGGGATGGCCGCCTGAGTTCTTGTCATACCAGGCGTAATCACCCAGCTTGGACGGGTTGTCCCCGAAGAAATAGGCGGTGGCGCTCCCGGCCCGGCAGGCATACTCCCACTCGGCCTCGGTGGGCAGCCTGTAACCGTTGGCATCGAAGTTGCACTTCCAGGCGCGCAAGTCGTAGCACGGTTCGAGCCCTTCCAATGAGGAACGCTGGTTGCAGTATTTCACCGCATCGGACCATCGCACCTGCTCGACCGGGTTGTTGGCTCCTTTCCAGCGGGAGGGGTTGGCGCCCATCAACGCCTGGTATTGGTCCTGCCTGACCAGGTATTTGTCCATGTAGAATGCGCTCACGGTCACTTCGTGAGGCGGGGCATCGGCCTGTTCCTTGTCCCCCATCATGAACCGGCCTGCCGGGGAGCTGAACCATCTCCGCTTTGGAGCCTGTCGCGCCCGGCTGCGGGGCGGCACTGGCTGGCGGCGGGGCGCCAGCGGTTGCCGGGGCGTTGTCTGGCGCCTTGCGTTCACACCCTGCCGGCAGTGATGCCAGGGCCCCCAACACGACCAGCGCCGCCAGCCTAAGGATCCGTGCTTCTCCGCGCCGCCTCTTGGCTGCGCCTTAGTAATCGGCCCAAATCTCATAACCATCGGAATTTCTGAGGCACTGCCGGCACCGGCTTCTGATCTCCTCGGCCAGGGCATCGGCGTGGGGCAGGGTTACCGAATCATAACCGGCCTGTTGGCACAATTTCCGGGTCAGGGTGTGGCACTGGGCCAGAACGTAATCTTGAGCGCCGCCCATGCCTCTCCAGGCATTCAAAAGCTCCATGTAGGCCGGCAGATTGTTGGTGCCTTTCCTGGCGGCAAGCGCCAGGGTCTGGCGTGTCAGTTCATCGGCGTATCCGAGCGATTTCATGTTTTCCTTCTGGACGGCATACTCCTGGGGTATCTGGCCGGCGGCTTGTTCGAGGCCCTCAAGGAACGGCTTGAGGTCGGGCGACTCGCTCTCTTTGGCCTGCAAGAACTTGATCATGTCCTGCGCAAATCGTCTGTACTGCTCGATTCTTTCCACGTGCCGGCGGACAAAAAAGACCATGTCCTCCAGCGCGCCCTCGATGTAGTCCCTCTTGGCGCGCCTCTTCGCCGGCCTCGAAGACGCCCTGAATGGCCTCGGTGCAGCCACAGGTGCAGGCGCGACGCACCCCCTCGGCGCCCCGGCGATGATGAGTGCGCAACTTGCGGCCCGCAATGTCCAGAATCGGTTCGCAGACTTGCCGCCCCAGCGTCGCCTGCATGATGTCCGCCGGCGTCCAGACCCCGGGCGGCGTATCCTGTCCTTCCAGAAAATAGATGATCGACTCGCCCTGGGGAGGGACCTTCTTGCTCAAATGATAAAAAGCCCCCTCCCCCTCGAACCACACCGGATAGCTGTAGGACCCGGCAACGCCGCGCCAGATCTGCCCTTTGCCTTCCCTGAATGCGAAAGTGGTCCTGACACCCGCTTCCCAGAGCTGGGTCTTCCACCTCGCCTGAAATGGCCTCTTCCATCGAATCGGCACTTCCTTCTCGAGATAGGAGGCGCGGCAGAGGTTCCCGGTGCCAGATCCCCGGCGCGCCCTGGACCGCCAGGTAAAGGCCCTGTCCGTCGTTGTCGAAATCAATGGACTGGACCAGGCGCTTTCCCGGTTGGTTGGCGCTCAACCGAAGCGCCAGTGCTGCCGCCCCTTGGGCCACGTCATCACCAACTGGCTCTGTTCACCCTCCACCAGCCCAAGCAACAGATTCTCCGCGGGCACCCGGAGCGTCTCGGCCGACGGGTATTGGGCCGGACTCAAAATCAGGTCGTCGCCAATGAAGCTCGGCGCGATGACATGCTCGAGCGCGCTCCCCACGCTGAGGCCCTTCATATTCGCAGCCGGCCTGAGCTCGACGATCTCCGTCTTGCCAAAGACAAAGACGCCCGTGGCGTCCGGGCAGCCCTTGGCGGAAAAAGTGACCTCCAAGGCCGTTTCATCTCCGCCATTCCGCACGATCTCCAACCGGCTGACGGTCGCGCCCAGGGCCTTGGTTTGGAGCGGCGCCAACTCCACGATCTTCCGGCCAAGCTTTGCCTTCGGTCCCGCGTCGCCGGCCGGCCAAGCGGCCTCGTCCTTCAAATAGATCTCCACCTGCCCCTTGGCTGACCGGAAGACCGCGGCCAGCTTGGCGTTCTCCACCACCGCATCCCCTTTGAACAAATACTCCCGCCCGTAGTACCCCGGGTCCGAACTGGCCGCGCGCGGGTCCGCTTCCAGTGAGAGCAGATCCCTGGGCACGACTTTCCACCCGGTTCGGTCTTCGGCATCGCCGTTGCCAGGCAGGGGCGAAAGCGTGTCCCAGAGGACCAGGTTGGAGGCAGCTTGAGTTGGTTGGACGGCCGCCAGGGCGGCCGCCGTGGCGAGCAGGGCGCGCAACACGGCCTTGTGCAAAACTGTCTTGCGCTTGGTGGCGTCTCGATATGGCTTCATGATCTGCATTGCGAAAAACAACGGCGCCGGATTATAGCAGGGAGCCTTGGACAATCAAGAGTTGGAGGGGCGCAGGACAGATTTCTTCAGACGCCCTGATTGTCCGGCCTCTTGGCCTCCCTTTTATATAGAGCCTGTCCCAAAAGCCCGGGGAACGGAAGACTTTCTCGCAACCTTTGTCGCAACCTTTGTCGAATTGGCGATTTTTCGACAAAGTTGGCGACGAAGGTTGCGACAAAGGTCCGGAAGGGGAGTGGTGTACACCAAGGAAACGAAGGAAACGAAGAATTCTGTCCTGCGCCCGAGTTGGAGAAATCGCTCGGGGGACTTGACATCTTTCCCGAGAGGTGCATTGTGACCTTGTGAGGGCGCGAGCAGCCCCCACGTAATTGTGGTTGCATCAAACCACCCAGCCGCCGGAGCCGTTCCGGCGGCATTTTTTTGGCCTGATTCCATTCTCTGGCTGTAGGAGACGACGTAAGGAGTCTCTGATCAATGGCCTCTCAGAGGCGAATGCTCTCGCCGTGCCGCAAACTCAATCATCCCGATTCCGAATCGGGACTACAATGGTTTGCCGAGAGCCTTGTCACTGGCCCGGCAACGGGCGCATCTTGTCAGTACCACCATGCAAGCCACGAGGTCAGGGAGAGTGCCCGCCGCCCAGGAATTCATCCCGGAGGGATGACAGATGGTAGCCGGGGGTCGAAGCGTCGCGAGACCCCCGGTTCAGCGGCGGTGTGGGTCGGCATCCTATAGGGATGCCAGAAGGCGGCCTGCTCCCTTTGTGCAGCCTTCTGGCACCCCGTTCCGGGGTGCAGGCCCCCTCTGGCCGCAAACCGGGGGTCGCGGCGATGCCCATTCGCGTCAGGCTAAGGCGTCTGCGGCTCCGGACAGCAGTTCGTAGTAGTTTTTGCGATCGTTTCGCTTTTCGTAGAAGGCATGGCGGGCGAGGCAGAACTCCACCCATTGAACGACCGAGACGCCCAGCACCATGGCCGAGAACCAGCAAGCGCACTGTCCGAGAATGTGCCCCAGGCGAAGGAGGCTGACGTGTTGGCCGTGGGGACAATTGAGTTCCAGCAGGTCAGAAAGCTGGCAGACCAGCGCGCAGAACAACAACTTGGTCAGCACCGAGAGGCTCAAGCAAGACCGGGGTGCGGCAGTTGAGGTGAGGCAATCCCAGGTGGCTTTTCCAGGTTTTAAAAATGATCTCAATTCGCCAGCGCAGCCGATAGATCGCGGCCAGGACCTTGGGGGGCCAAGTCGCCGCCGGCACGTTGGTCACGAAGATGTTCCAGCCCATCAAGAAGAGATGCTCGGCGCCAGGAGGGGAGCGGTGGCGTTTCTGGGCGGAGACTTTGGCCTTGTGCCGCCGCTGATTGGCCACTTCCTCTGGCACGGGCAGGGCGACCAAGCGCACGGCCGCTCGCTCCGGTCCCAGGAGCACGTCCATATCCAAGGAGCCAGAGTTCTTCAGGAGGGCCTTTAAATTCAGCGGTTGGCCCGTCTTGGGGTCGTAGGGATTGACGCCGTGGCGGTAGCGGCTGAGGAAGGAGATGCCCGCACTGACAAACTGGGCCAGGACTGCCGTGGTGAAGTAACCCAGATCCCGCAGGACCAGATCGCCGGGGCGGGCGACTTCCAGGATGTCCGGGGCGGCGGCCTGGTCATTGCGAGTATAGCCCGAAAGGGAGACGTGCCCGACCACGCCGTTTTTGATGTCGCAGATCCATTGGATTTTGAGGGTGGCGTAGTCTTGCCCATGTTGGTTGCCGGCCCCGGGGAAGAGTTCAGCCAAGTGCTTGGGCAGCGTTTGGGAGGTGCTGTCATGGACCCAGACGTGAGCAAAGCGTTCAAGGGCTTGGCAGGTCGGAACGCCACGAGCGATCTGGCTGAAGAGGGCCGTGACGACCCCAGCCAGAAAGCCTTTGAGGCCACCGGAGAGCCGTTCACTCAAAGACTGTTTAGTGTAGGTGGTGTCGGCGGCCAAGCCGATGACTGCGGCGGTATGCTCCAAGGCGAGGTCGGTTTCGGGAGCGAGGGCCAGGAGGCCCTTGGCAAATTTGAGCATGGGGATTTTACGTGGGCTGCGCTGCAGAAAGCCTGAGGCTCGGGCGATACCCTCGGCGTCGATGGCGTCGAGTTTGGGGAGGCAGGCCGGGAGCTGTTGGTGGAGGGAGGCGGGCAAACCGGAATTGTTTTGCGCGGAAGGGTTAGGAGATGACATGCGTGGTTTTATATAGTATTAATACTATATGCCAAAGCGACAAAAGGCGACAGAAAAAACGACGGGTTACCTCATCAAAGTGCAAAAGGTGGAGCGGCCAACCAATCGCTCCTACTATCTGAACTTGCCGGTGGTCCTGGCGGAGGCGCTGGAGATCAAAAAAGGGGAAGAAATGAAGTGGCTAATCGAAGACAAAAACGTGCTGCTCCTGTGTCGGACACAGAAAAGGCCGCCGCGTCAACTGCGCGCCAAACCTTAGCCTGACGCGAATGGGCGATGCCGTGACCCCCGGCTACCTTCTGGCAACCCTCCGGGTTGGCCCGAGCCGCCGCTCCTGGCTGGAGGTGGTGGTACTGACAAGATGCGCCCCCCGGCAACCGACTGGCCGCTTTTGCCTCGCCTTGGGCCTGGCTCCTGCGCCATGCTCCCCTGAACTGAAGCATGGACGCCGGTGACCCCAATGTGTCCGTCCCGCCTCCCACTGCCCCGGCCGGGCAAGCCGGTTGGGGCCGGCCGTCGCGCGAGCAGTGGCGCTCGGGCCTGGCGGCCTGGCTGGGCTGGACCTTCGACGGCCTGGACATGCATCTCTACACGCTGGTGGCCGCCCCGTTCGTCGCGCAGTTGCTGGGCGGCCTGGACACCACTGACGCGCGGGTCGGACGCTACAGTTCCATTATCCAGGGGGCTTTCCTGCTGGGTTGGGCCTTGGGCGGCGGCTTCTTCGGCCGGCTCGGCGACCGCCTCGGACGGGCCCGCGCCTTGAGCCTGACGGTCCTGACCTACGCCGCCTTTACCGGGTTGTCCTTTTTTGCCCGGACCTGGTGGCACCTCCTGCTGTTCCGCTTCCTGGCAGCTCTGGGCATCGGGGGCGAATGGGCCGTGGGGGCTTCGCTGCTCTCGGAAACCTGGCCGCGGCGATGCCGGCCCTGGGTGGCGGCGGTGCTCCAGACCGGGGTCAACGTCGGCATCCTGATGGCGGGCCTGGCAAACTACCTCCTGGCCGCCGCCCCCCCACGATGCCTGTTCCTGGTCGGGGTCCTGCCGGCCTTGCTCGTGTTTTGGATACGCCGGGCCGTGCCCGAACCGGAGGAATGGCGCCGCGCCCGAGAGCGCGCCCAAGACTACCAACCCAGAATCCGCCAACTCTTCGGCGGGGAAATCAGGCGCGTCACCCTTTGGGTCATCCTGGTCTGCGGCGTCTCGTTGACCGCGCACTGGGCCTTCATGTTCTGGCACCAGCAGCACTTGCGCAACCTGCCCGAGGTCCTGGCCTGGACTCCGCAACAAAAGAACCAACTCGCCACCCTGGCCATGTACTGGGTCATCGGCTCCTCCATCCTCGGCAATTTCTTTGCCGCCTGGCTCGCGCGCCGTCTGGGCTACCGCGCC
Source organism: uncultured bacterium (assembly GCA_963713735.1). Taxonomy (GTDB): domain Bacteria; phylum Verrucomicrobiota; class Verrucomicrobiia; order Limisphaerales; family UBA8199; genus CAVQND01. Next base: position 89,340 of record CAVQND010000001.1, on the reverse strand, counting down.
ACCATCGCCTCGATGTTCCTGGGATACTGCTTAGTCCTCATCGGGGCCTATTGCGTCCCACGCGACCATGCCGCCTTGCTCCGCTGGTTCCCGCTCATCGGCTTTTTCCAGGGCAGCTTTGCCCTCTTCACCATGTACCTGCCCCCGCTCTTTCCCACACTCCTGCGCACGACCGGCGCCGGTTTCTGTTACAATATCGGCCGCGTCACCTCGGCCTTCGGCACGGTCTTCTTCGGCCTCTTTTCCCAGGCCTGGGCGACCACCGGCCTGTCTTGCTCTACGCCGCCTTCCTGTTCCTGCCCGCCGCGGCCATTGCCCTCTTTCTGCCCCCCGCCCGCGACTGAGTCCCTCGTTGGTTGCCCGGCCGCGCCTGGGACGATTCAGAGAATCAGCCGCGAAAAAGCGCATTGGGCTTAGCCCGGATATTTCACGGGTTTCGCCAACCGGAAGGCGTAGCGCAGGCTTCCAGCCTGCTGTATCGCGGATTTCCAATCCGCAGATGCTGCCAAGCTGGCCCAGCCTGCCGACTGGAAGTCGGCGATACAGCAAATTGAGCATTGAAAATTGGTCATTGGTCATTGAGGCCCCCGCCTCGGCAATCCGGGGACATGCGTGGGCAAGGCGTGGACCTCAGGGCCGGTTGGCGCCCCACAAGAGCAAAGCCGGCCCGAGTTCCCGTCGGGCCTCCCCTGCGGCCAGTCTTCAATGACCAACGACCAATTTTCAATGCTCAATTCTCAATAAACCCCGCCCGGCAAATTCGGTTGCAGCGGAGGTCTGAGGCTCCGCCTCGTTAGAAGAATCTTCCAAATACCATCTTTCATCCCTCCGGGATGAACCGGAGACTCCTTACGCCGTCTCCTACGGTCAGTCCTTGCGTCGTCTCCTACGGTCAGGGAATGGGGGGCGTTTCGGCGGCTTTTTCACCGGCCCAGGCCCCCCCCAAAAAAAACGAAAGATTTTTCTTGCTATCGTTTGGCATTTTTGCTTTTCTAGGGCGTTGCCTTGAGAACCTAGAGCTGGCCATGCGGCCAGGGCGCGGCGCTTTCCGGCGCCAGGCCGTGTCCGCACGGGCGAGCCCCAAGGCTGCGCAAAGAAACGCGATGATGTGAAACTAGTTCAAAACAATCCCGAAGAAACCACCGACAACAGACTCCATAAGTAAACTATGAAACCAACTACAATCCGCAAACGGTGGCGCCTGGCCTGTGCCGCCCTTGTCACTGCAACCTTGGCCACCTGCGCGAGCCTTAACGCCCAAACCGTGCCACCCTTCGTGCTCGTCGATCTCGGGGGCCCGGCAGTGGCCGGGTCGGTCAAAACCAACGCCGATGGCTCTCTGACCATCACCGGCGGTGGCGGCGATATTTGGAACGCCTCGGACCAATGCACCTACTTTTACACCACGCTGACCGAATCCGAATGGTCAATGCAGATCAAAATCGATTCGGACATCGTCGGCGGCGACGCGACCTGGGCCAAATGCGAGGTGATGTGCCGCGAGTCCAACCCGACCGCTGGTCCCGCGGCGAATGACCCGTTCGTCGCTCAGATGTACACCAAACCCGGCGGGGCCAATTGGCTCATCGACCAGTTCCGCACCGCCGTCGGTGGCAACGCCGACTGGTATCACACCAACCAGCCGGCCTACAGTCCCCCCGTCTGGATCGATCTCTTCCGCAACGGCAGCCTGTTTTCGTTCTATTACAGCGAGGACAATGTCCACTGGACCGATGCCATCGAGATCGACACCTCGACGAATGCCTTCACGGGTAACGACGGCGGGACCAGCTTCGGCACGGCCTGGCCATTGTCGGTCACGGCCGGCATCGCCGTCACGTCGCACGACAACTCTACCAGTTGCCACGTGGAGGTTTCCGGCCTGGCGGTGTATTTCCCTCAAGTCCCCAGCGTCTTTTACACCTCCGTCCCGCTCAAGGATTTCGCCAACTACGCGGGGTGCGAAGCGGCTTTCAGTTTCGCGACGACGAATAACGGCTCGCCCCCCCAGACCTACGCCAACGCCACCGCCTACCAATGGTACAAGAACGGCACGGCTTTGCCGGGCGCCACGGGGACCGATCTCACGTGGCTGATCGATCCCTCCAACCCGGCGGAGAATGGGGCCAAGATTTATTGCACGGCGAAGATCATACCGCCCTATAACACCGTGCTCAAGTCCACCTACTACAGCACCACCAACACGCTCACCGTCCTGCCCGGCGCGGTCTATTACACCAACGGCGTCAAACTCGAGTTCTTTGCCAACGCCCTCCGCGCCGACATCGAAAACGACACCGAGGCCCCCGCCACCTGGATCACCTACCAGCAGTCTTTCGATAATCCCGGCAACATCGGTATCAACTACACGACCCGGAACAGCGGTTGGTTCATCCCGCCGGCCACGGACCAATACGTGTTCTTCGTCGCCTGCGACGATGATTCGGACCTCTTCCTGAGCACCGATGCGAGCATGGCCAAAAAGACCATCATCGCCCAGGAGTCCGGCTGGAGCCCGTTTGACAGTTGGCTCGTCGCCGGTTCCGGCGCCGCAACCGATGCCGCGCAAAAGCGCTCCGACCAGTGGACCGCGGACGCCTCCGGCAATAATCCTCCTAATGCCAACGGCATTTCCCTGAACAAGGACCAGCCCTATTACATCGAACTGGTCCACCACCAGGGCGGCGGCGGTGACAACTTCAGTGTCACTTACCAGACGATTGCACAAATCGCCGCGGCGGGCTGGTCGAATAATTTCCAGAGCAGCGCCACCCTCATCGCGGGCACCAACGGCAACATCATGCTCGCGACCCTGCCCGCGGTCCAAGCGAACTTCAAGCTCACGCAGCAACCGGTTGACATCAGCGCCACCGTCGGCGCGGGCGCCGACTTCATTTCCCAAGCGGTCTCGGACAGCGAGTTGATTCCCACCTATCAGTGGTATCGGAACGGCCAACCCATCGCCACCGCGACCGGGGCAACCTACTACCTGGCTAACCTCGCGTCCACCGACAGCGGCTCGACATTCTACGTTGTCGCCTCGGAGGACGGCTTGATGTCGCTCACCAGTTCGGTGGTCACGCTCACCGTGGGGGCCGGCATCTGGGAACCGGGCCTGGCGCTCCAGCAATGGTGGTACGGCGACAACGTCACCGCGGCCAACAATCTCGGTATCCTCGAGGCCGGCCAATTGGGGCTTCCGAGCATTATCGTCGCCTCGCCCGCGGTTGAGGGCAGGGCCATTAATAATGCCGGCCCGCAGAATGACGACGGCCAGATTGTATGCTGGGTCGTTCCGCCCGCCACCGGCGCCTACACCTTCTATTGCAACTCCGATGACGCGGCCGACCTGTTCCTCAGCTCGAGCTCCGACCCGGCAGGCAAGCAAATGATCGCCCAGGAAGTGGGCTGGAGCAACCAGCGGCAGTGGACAACAGCCAACGGCGGCAACGCCTCTCAGAAATGTTCCGACACGTTCATCCCTCCGGGCGGCACCACGACGCTGCATCCCAACGGCATTACGCTGGTCAAGAACCAAAGGTACTGATCTCGAGCTCTGACCATTTGAACTGGACCGGCGGCGACAACTGCGAAGCCACCGCCCTGCCCTTTGGCGTGGTTCCCAACCTTGGCGACGCTTCCACCCTCACAGGCTCCTTCATCGGCTACTACTTCCCCAGGTGCAGCTATGTGGCCTTCACCACCCAACCTGTCGGCGTGAGCAACGCGCCCGCGTTCAAGCCGGTCACCTTTACCGCCAATGGCACCACCGATTCGCAGATCGGCATTATGGGCCTTGACTACCCCGAGTCCGGCCTGACCAACTTCGTGTTCTTCCAATGGTATGTCAACGGCACTGCCGTCCCGGGCGCCATTACCAGCAGCTTCACCACGACCGCCCTTCCGTGGCAGCAGAACGCGCAGGTTATGTGCCAGATGACGGCGGTCGGCCTGGCCAATGCCGCCGGCACCGCAGTCTGGAGCAACAGCCTGACCGCCGTTCTGAACGTCAGCACCAACGCCGCGGTCCCGGCCGTTGCTTATGCCAGCATCTTCCAGGGAAATGGCGGCGTCACTGTCCTGGACATCAGGTTCAGCAAGCCGATGGACCCGAGCACGCTGCTGCCGACCTCGCTCGGCGGTCCAGCGACTTACACCATCTCCGGCTTCGACCAATCGAAATGGGGGGCCATAAACATCTTCACCAACGGCTCACTGGTAAGCAAGCTCTCGCCAACCTCCGAGGTGCTGACCAAGGACATTTACGGGAGCATTCAAATCGGGTTGTTCGGCACGCCCAGCTACCCGGTGTCGGTCTCCGTCTCCGGCGTCAAGGATGCCTGGGAGAATGCCATGGCCTCGGCCAACGGCAGCTTCAGCATCGCCGGGCCGGCGCAGCTTAGTGACACCGATAGCGGCCAAGGCGCTGACCCGATCGTCCCGGGCGTCCTGTGGGTAAACGGTCCCAATAGCTTCACCATCCAGTGCGAGGGCAGCGACATCTGGGGCAACGCCGACGGCTTCAATTTCGCCTACCAGCAGTTGACGGGCGACTTCGACGTTGTCGTGAGGGTCAAGGACATAGTTCACACCTCGGAGTGGACCAAGTCCGGGTTGATGGTCCGCGAGACCCTCGATGCCGCCAGCCGCAACTGGAACATCGTCAACGACCCGGTCACCTCCGACGGCATCGCCGGCCAGGATGGCAACGGCAACGGGGCAAACACGATCGAGGCCAACTGCCGCAACTCAACGGCCGGCGCCAGCGCCGGTTGGGCCACCGGCTACTATTCCGAGCCGCCGCAGTACCCCAATGCCTGGCTCCGCCTCAAGAGGGTCGGTACAGACCTCTACTGCTACTACAGCAACGATGGCGTCCATTGGCTCATCCGCGCGCACGACAACCCGTCCGTGGTCGGCGATGCGATCGCGCTGCCGGCTACCGTCTATGTCGGCCTCGCCCAGCAGGCCCATTCCAACGACGCCAATCCTCCTCCGGCCTGGACTTCGCTGCTATTCCTGAACACCACTGACTATGCCGACTACAACGCCGCTTACGTCGAGGGGCCTGCGGTGCCTGCGACACCGGCGGTTGTCGCCGGCACGCCGGCCATCGCGTTTGCCAGTTTCTACACGAACAACAACCTGACTACCGGCCCGGCGCAGATGATCGACATCAAGTTCAACAAGCCGATGGACCCCGTCTCGATGGGCAAGGCGAGTTCGTACGTGCTGCCGGCGGGCCTCACGATCACGGCGGTCAACGTCTATGCCAACGACTCCTCTGGCGTCTCGCCCGGCTCGGACGCGATCGCCAACAACTACTCGAGCGTGCTCTTGACAGTTACCGGCACGCCTACGCTGCCGCTGGCCATCACGGTCAATGGCGTGAGCGACTACTGGGGCGCCGCCTTGGCCAGTCCCAACAACACCGCCACGGCGGCTCTCTGCCCGCTCATCAACCAGGACATTGGCTCCGCGCTGGGCACTGACCCGGTCGTGCCGAGCACGATGTGGGTCAACGGAACCAATTCCTACAGCATCCAGAGCGAAGGCAGCGACATCTGGGGCAACGCCGACGGCTTCAACTTCACCTATACGACGCTCTCGGGTGACTTCGATGTCGTCGTGCGCGTCAAAGACACCACGCACACCTCGAACTGGTCCAAGGCCGGGTTGATGGTCCGCGAGACCCTCGATGCGGCCAGCCGCGACTGGAACATCGTCAACGACCCGCTCAGCTCCGATGGCATTATGGCCCTGGATGGCAGCGGCACGGGCGCCAGCGCGATCGAGTGCAACTGCCGCAACGCCACGGCCGGCGCCAGCGCCGGTTGGCAGGTCACGAGCAACAGTGCGGCCCCGGTGTATCCCAATGCCTGGGTCCGCCTCAAGAGGACCGGCACCACCCTCGCCGCCTTCCACAGCACCGACGGCACCGACTGGGTCCAGTGTGCGTATGACGACCCGAGCAAAGTTGGCACCGGCGGCGCCTTGCCGGCGAACGTCTTTGTCGGCGTCTGCCAGACGGCCCACAACAACGACCCGACACCGTTGGCGCCGTTCGCCAACCTGGCCTTCCTCGACACGGCTGACTACGACAGCCTCAACCTCGCCTACACGCTGGTGGTTACCACGCAGGCCCCGCTGACGCTCAAACGTTCCGGCTCGAACGTGATTATCTCCTGGACACCTGCGGGCGGCACGCTCCAGTCCAGCCCGGCCATCGGCACCGCTGCCAATTGGCAGCCGGTTGCCAACCAGGCCAACCCGATGACCGTACCTATCGGCTCGGGCAACCAGTACTTCCGGCTTAAGTACTAACCTCTAAAGCCAACCGCAATTAGGCTTCAAAGAGCCGCGGGGTTCCCCCCGCGGCTCTCTTTTTTTTGGTAACTGTTCAAGCCAAGCTCCGGAGGAGCGGCATGTTTATAGCCATCACGCCCTTCCGTGAGCTTTCCAAGCCCCGTAGGGGCGGCACAGCCTGCACCGGTCTAGCAAAGTGCCGCCCCTAACGGGGCTTGGAACCGTTTTTTGAGGTTGCGTGCTATAAACATGGCGCTCCTACGGAGCTTGCCCTCCGGCGTGGCTTGAGCCGTGACCCAACTCGTCCGTGTCCTGTCCCGGAGGGACATCCGAGAATAGCCCAACGTTTTAACGTGGGCGCATCTTGTCAGTACCACCACCTCCAGCCAGGAGCGGCGGCTCGGGCCAACCCGGAGGGTTGCTAGATGGTAGCCGGGGGTCACGGCACCGCCGCGAGCCCCGGTTTGCGGCCAGAGGGGGCCTGCACCCCGGAACGGGGTGCCAGAAGGCTGCACAAAGGGAGCAGGCCGCCTTCTGGCATCCCTATAGGATGCGGACCCACACCGCCGCTGAACCGGGGGTCTCGCGACGCTTCGACCCCCGGCTACCATCTGTCATCCCTCCGGGATGAATTCCTGGGCGGCATTGCGCGACAGAAGTACGGCGCCTTCAGCGTCAGCGCCTCGCAATTGGACAAGATCATTCAATATATCAAAGACCAGGAGGCGCATCATCGGAAGATGACCTTCCAGGTGGCCTGGACCCAACGTTGAAACGTTGGGCTATTCTCAGGTGTCCCTCCGGGACAAGGCGCCGGAGCGCCGGCTTCAGCCGAATGGCGCTAAGTTAAGAACGGCGCTTCTTGCGGGCGGGAAGATGGTCCACGCGCGCCGCCCTCAATTCACGCCGGGGGCGCTTCATGAAAGGGTAGGCTTTGGGGCGGCGTTTTTGGCAGCGGGGCTCGAAACGGTCGGGCCGTTTAGGCACTTGGTCTTCGGCGACGACGGCCAGCATGTCCGCATAAATGGCCCGGCGCAATTTGCGGTGGGAAACCGGGACTTGGGCGATGATTTGGCTGTACTGGCGGGCAGTGTCCAGCGTGCCTTTGAAACTGAGTCGGTCCAGCGGGGTGTGGCAGACACAGGCTGCCTCGCCCATAATGGAGCGGATGAGGTTGTAGGCAATGAGGTGCATTTCCAGTTCTTTGTGGATCATCGGCGGGGTCAAGCAACTGAGCATGTCCATGTGCAAGGTGGTCTTAATGTCATCCAGATAGAGTTCGATATTCCAGCGCCGTGCGTATAGGGCTGCCAGCAGTTCGACGGGCCAGAGCACTGGATCGGTGAGGGTGGTAATCAGAGTGATCTTTCTGGAGCGGCCGTTGGCGGTGGGCACCCGGAAACGCACCATGCGCACGGTGAGGGTGGCGGGCAGGCTCTGCCATTGTTCTGGCGTCATGTTTTTGGATCGCTGTCTGGGTTTGGCCAGGAGGATCAAGCGGTCGTTGTGGCCCAAGCGTTGGCCCAGGCGAAAGTCCTCGTTGCGGCTGGCGTGGAGGCGGAACAGTCCGTCGGCCCCCTGCTCTTTGAGGGTGGCCAGATTGACCCAGGAGCCGAAGTTGCGGTCGCCCAGGAGCAGGTCATCCTTTTTGATGGTCGGCCACAGCGTGTGAGACAGAGCGTTTTCGCTGGTGCTGTAGGGGCCGTAGGCGCGCTCCAACAGGGCGCCGGTTCGGAGGGAAAAGATCCCGACCAAACGCAGGAGAGGGAAGCCGCACTCGGGCTGCTGGTCGGAGGATTGGGGATAGAGCAGGCGGTTGGCCTGGGTGTCGGGCAGGTTGAGGCAAGTGCCATCGATAACCTTGAGAGGGCGCATTGCTGCGAGTTCCAGATCGAAGGGATCGCGACAGATGTGCCCGGCCAGGTGGGAGCGGATCTCGGTCAACTCATCGAGGGTCCAGCGGGCACGAGCCTGGCAGTAGGCGCTGGTGTCTTTGTCCAGGTGCTTGGGGTCGGGCTGTTTTTGGTGGTAGGCCCTGATTTGTTGGACCGCCTCGCGGCAGGAGGAGTCCGGACTGAGGGTCTGGCCCAGGAAGCTCAGGAAGGTGAGTTTGGGGGGATAGAGGCGCTGGCGGCTATTGGTTTTGGTGGGGTTGGGGGCGAGCAGGGCGGGGTTGAGGCGGTCGGCCAGGAGGCCTTCCAGGTGATGAAGGGGTTGGCCGCGCAAGGGCTCAGCGGTTTGCTTCAAAGGGGAGTGGAACTTGCCGAAGAGAGGAGCGGTCGTAAACATATATATCTGTATAAATACAGATATTAATTGACAAGTCAAGCCCTTTCTGGCAAAATTATGGCCCATGGGCTTAAAAGCCGAACACCCCCTGGGACCTCCGCCCGCCGCCTATACCAAACTCCTGGGCCGGTTGCCCCGGGCGGGCTGGTTCTGCCAGGGCACGGTGGTCAGCCGGCCCTTGCGACGCAAGGTCGCCGGCCAGTGGGTCCAAAAGGGGCCTTATTACCTCTGGACTGGCAAGCGCCAAGGCAAAACCGTTTGTTACGCGCTGTCCCGAGAGCAGTACCGAAGTGGCTAAAAGTGCGATTGCAGCCAATCGAAGGGTGATGGCTACCCTGGGCAAACTCCAAACGATGACGCTCGAAAGAATCCTCAAAAAGGTGCCTGGTGTGCGAAAACGCAAGTAGTTCACAATACGAAAGTTATGCCTTAACTTAGCGCCATTCGGCTTCAGCCGGCTTTGCACGCTGCGATCAGCTCAGGTTTCGCTGCGATTGCTAAACCTGAGGCCTCAGGCAAAGGACGCGAAGGACGCAAGGAAGGAGAGCTGTATGTTTTTCCTTTACGCTGCAATAGCCCAATTTGCCCGCAGGCTGCGAAGAATCTTGAGCCACAGATTTCACAGATTACACAGAAGAGAATTCCCATCTGTGCCATCTGTGCCATCTGTGCAATCTGTGGCTTAAGAATCATGGTTGAGGCGCTTGGTTGCGGCTACGCCGCCCCAAGCCCTTTGCGTGAGGCATTGCATGGTCTGAGGCTTGGCCCGGTGGCCTGAATTGAAAATTGAAAATTGAAAATTTCCGACGAGCGGGCGCGTTTCACTTTCTTGGATGGCAGATTAGGAGCAGGATTAAGATTAGGATTAAGATTAGGATTAGGAGCGGCTGCCCAGGCAAGTGAAGTGCATTCCCTCACGGTCCGCGCCCTCGAGGGGCGCCGTAAGCGGCGGCCTGCCGCTTGAACTCGGCGGCCTGTTTATTGTTTGGGTCCAGGCGCAGCGCCTCGTCAAACTGCCGGCCGGCCTCGAGCGGGCGGCCCAGCTTGAACAGGGCGACGCCGAGGTTCAGCCGGGCCTTGAGGTAGGAGGGATTGTAGCGGAGGACCTGCTCGAATTCCTCGGCGGCGGCGGCGGCTTGACCCTCGAGGCCCAGTTCCTCGCCGAGGCGGTAGTGGGCTTCCCAGGAAGCGGGTTGGAGGCGAATGGCCTGACGCAGCGCGTCGAGGGACTCGGCCGGACGATTGAGCTTCCAGAGGACCTCGCCGGAATAGAGGAGGGCCTGCGGGTCCTCCGGGTTGAATTGCTTTGCCAGGTTGAATTGGCCGAGGGCCGCCTGCCAGTTCGTTTGACGGGCCAGGACGATGCCCAGTTCGAGCCGGACCTCGCTCGAGCGCGGGTTCAAGCGGGCGGCCTTTTGGAGGCACTCAAGGGCCTCGGGGAGGCGCCCCTGCTCTTTGAGGAGCCGGCCGAGGATAAAGTGGGGGAAATAGAAATGCGGAATCAGGTCCCGGGCCTTCCGCCGCTCGACAATCGCTTGGGCGAGGTCGTGCGTGGCCTCGAGGAATTCGGCGTAGTTTTCGTCCAGGCAGTGATCCTGGGGCGCGCGGCGGAGGGCCTCGAGATAGACTTCGCGCGCCTGGGCCGGAGAGGCGGCGGCGATGCGCCGCTCGAGTTCGCGGACCGCAGCCTGGAGGGCCTCGAGGCGCCGCGTATTATCGAGTTGGGCAGCGAAGGGGGGGTGCTTGAGCCGCCGGGCGATTTCTTCGATGACCGAGAGCCGGTTCCAGTCGGTCAGGCCCAGCAGGCGTTCGCACCTTTCCTGCGAGGCCCAGGGGCCGGCGGCGCGGGCGGCAAGGGCCGGCGGCAGCAAGGTCTCGACTTTGGCGGCCCAGGCCCGCGCCAGGCGATAGTTGCCCTCGAAATTCAAATGGACATGTTCATAGAACGATTCCTGGCCGGGAATGCCGGCGGGGCTGTCCGCGGCGAGGGCGGAGGCGGCGTCACAAAAGGCGAAGCCCGAACGGGCGGCGGAACCGCCGAAGCGCCGGCCCGCCTCTGAGATGAGGCCGTTGATGCGCGAGTCCGCCCGGCATGGCAGGGCGTCACAGTCCACGGCCAGACCGAAGGCCCGGCGCGCGGCGGCGGTATTGCCCAGGCGCTCCTGGCAAGTGCCGAGCCGGAACTGCAACTCGGCCGAGCCGGGACAGAGCCGCCCCGCCTGTTCGTAAGCGCGCGCCGCCTCGGCGAAGTTGCCTTGGGCCTCGGCTGCCGACGCTTGGGCGCAGAGTTGCTCGTAAGCGGCCCGAGCCGCCGGCGCGACGTGGCCGCCCAACTCCGAGGCGAAGGGCGGGCAATCTTTGAGGTTGACGGCCACAGTGCTCAGCAAGACCTTGGCCCCCGAATTGACGCCGGCCTTGAGGATGTCCTCGAGGTTCCGGGCAAAGCTTCGATAAACGACCTGGCGCCGGGGGTCGTCGGGGGGAACCTTGTTCTCCTGAAACATCTCGAGGCCGTGCCACGGCGCCTCCGTGGGGGGCCGGTTGAGCCTGCGGACAAGGTCCACGAGCAGTTGGCCCAACCGTGCCCGCTGGATGCCCACCGTCAGCCGCGCCACGCTCAGCGCCGGGGCCTGCCGCCCGAAAACCGTCGCCGCCCCGAAAGGCCCCACCATTCCGTTGTTCCCCATATAGAGGATCCACACATCCCCCTCGAGCCTGGCGCATTCACGCGCGATGGGCAGGACCACATGCGAGTCGATGGCAGTGACGCCGGTGTTGACCACTTCAAAATCCTGTCCCGAAAACCGTTCTCGCAGGAGGACCTCGAGGTATCTGCCGGCCCCGAACTGGGGCCGCGGGTCGCCCAGGGCGGCGGATTCGCCCAGAATGAAAACCCGCAACGCGCCGGCGGCCTTGTGGGCCCTCATGACCGTCGGCGCCGGCATCCGCGCCAGTGCGCGCGGGAAGAACCTCAAGCCAAACTCGTCGTTCTCCACCAGGCGCTCCTCGCCGCCAATGGTCGCTTTTTTGAAAAAGGAAGTCGAAAAACCATACCCCCCCAGCCGCAAAGCGCCCTCGAGACCCGCCAGCGCCACCAACGGTCCCAGCAGCAGGGCCGCCGCGCGAAAGAGCCATCTGCCTGGCGTCGAGAGCTTCACCGCGCTGGCTGGTGGGACCGGGCCTGGAGTTTGGACATTTTCAGGCACACGGAACGCCCTTTGTCGCAACCTCTGTCGGCTCCTTTGTCGTTTGCTCCAGGTGCTCACATCCGCGACAGCATCGCTACTATCCTTTCCAGAAGAGCTCTTCCGGGAGCGCACTCCTCGGTGCATAATGAGAACTTCTGCACCGCCAAATCCAGATAAGCCGCCACTTTTACTGCACAACTCTCCGCCACGTTCAGGAAACGGCGGTGGTCCAGCTGGCAATAGCGCCCATTGCCTTCGGCAATGTTCAGGATGATACTGGTCACGCCGTCATCGATTTCTCGGTGAAGTCGGCTCGACAGATCCTTGCCTCCCGGCAGGGACACCAGCCAAGTCATCAACTCCAGCGCGGCGCCGTAAACCTCGAGCGTCTCGTGGCGGAACAAGGGCTCAGGGCCCGGCACCGATGGCTCTGCTCTATAGGGAACAGAATCGTCGTGCGCCTTCCAGGTTTCCCAAGCTTTCCTAAGGCCAATCAGCATTCGGACAATCTCGCATAGCCGCTGCTTTTGGCGATCCGTCTCCGGGTTGCCCAGGAAACCTTTTATCCTGGCAACATCCAGGCAGGCTGCGCACTCCAAGCCGGAACCCAGCGCATAATCCAGCGCCCTGAGCTTACTGGGTGCGGGGCGGAGCCGGGCACCCTCAGCCAAATTCAAAATCAGGCTCTCGGAAGCCCGGTCAAGATGATCCACCACCGCGTGTTTCTTACTCCACGTCCCTGAGAGTGTCAACGCTGCGGCGACGAAGGCAAGGGCCTTGCCGTAAACGTGCAACTTTTCATGTGCGAGCATCAGGTTCTCATCAAAGCGGGTCGCGTGTCAAAACACGATACATTTTCGCGACAAAGTTCACGACAAAGGATGCGACCAAGGTTCCATTTCGGCGAGTTTTTTCGGACAGGCTTTTACACCCAGGCCAAGCCGATATCCATTGCAATCGCAGCGAAACCTGGTCCGATTACTCCGGCCGGCTGACGAGGGTAATGTCCACCACCTCGCCGGCGCGGAGCTTGAGGTTGGAGGGGAGGCTGATGTCAACGGGCAGCCCCTGGACGACATTGGCAAAGTTGACGGGACCGAGCAACGTGGCGGGGACGATTTCCAACTGGGTGCCGACCCCGAGGATGGTGGCTGAACCGGACTGGCGGCGCAGGCCGCGAGTGCGGATGGAGACTTTCATTCCGGGCTTGAGTTCGTGCCGGATGGGGGGCCGGAGATAGCCGACGATGCGGACCGGCTCGAGTGTGGCCAGGGCCACAATCGGCGTGCCGGGCGTCACCGCCTCACCCGCGCGATGGTAGATGGTCGTCACGATGCCGTCCATGGGCGCCTTCACGATGACGGGATTGAGTTCGGCCTCCGTCAGGCGCAGCTTGGATTCCTGCACGGCGATCGCGGCGTCCAGCGGGTCGGCGGTGACTTTCGAGAGGTTGACGGTATTGGTGAGCTGGAGGGCCTGGAATGAGGCCTCGCCTTCGCTCACGAGCCTGCTCAGCTCATTGACCTCCTCCTGCCGCCGGTCCCGTTGCTTCCTGGCCTGCTCATAGGTTCGCTCGGCGACAATCTTCTCTTTGAACAACGCCTCCATCCGCCGATACTCACCCTCGGCATATTGCAGCTCGGCCCGCGCGGCGGCGAGTTGAGCCCGCTCTCTCATCCAATCCAACCGGTATCTATCGTACTCCATTGCGGTCCGCTGCCGGTCAGCGATCGGCCTCATGGTCACGCGCAGCATTTCAATCTCCGATTGAATGACCGCCAGCGACGCCGTGAACACTTGCGGGTTGACGATGTTGACCCGCCCGATGGGGTCGCCCATCCTGACCTGCTGGAAGCGGCTGACAGCCAACTCCGAAAGCACTCCCGTTTTGTGGCAACTCACGTCCGCCACCACCGGCTCAGCTTGCCCAATCATGGCGGGCACTCCAACCCCGCCGTTCCATAGCATGGCGGCGGCGCCCAAGGCGCCGGCGAAGACCAGGGCAGGCAGGAAGCGGACGCGGACATCGAACCAGCGTTGCTCCGGTGGTATGGGAATCGGGGCGGGCACGTTCATATTGCCTCTGCTATTCCCCCAGGTACACGCTTCCGCTATTGGTGGCGCCCAGGAACAAACCGTAACCGGCGTTGTCCCCCTGGAGCAGCACGCCGCTGACCGCAATGCCGCTCTTGCTCCCCGGCGCCGGCACGGTGCCCTGGAACAGGCCCGAGGCGGTCGTCAGCGTCAGGCTCAGCTTGTTGGCCCCGCTCAGCTTGTTGTTCGCTCCCAGCGTCACCGCATTGGTCAGGTTGGAGGACAGATTGCCCCCGTCCAGCTCAATGACCCCATTGGTCCAGTTCAGCGCGCGCGCGCCGCTGGTATAGGAGTAAAGCGACTCCGTCACCTGGACGCCGCCGCTAAAGGCGAAGCCCTTGGGATAAAGCTTGCCGGGCAGCCCGGCCTGCTTGAGCCAGGTCAGGGAGCCTACCGTCTGGCCGGCGCTGTTGGTCGCAAAACCCAACCAGCCCCACACCAGCCCCTTGCCCGCGTAAGCGGACGGCGAGAGGTAGAGCGGCCACTGGCCCGAGCCGGCCACCACGCTGCTGGCGGTCACCTTGGTCCCATCCCCCAGCAGGCCGCTGAAGGCGACAGTGCCCGAGGTGCTGACGCTCAGCGTCCCAAAGCCGTAGCCGCCCGGCTCGGTTGATGCATCGGCCGCCCCCGGAATCATCAGGGTGTACTTCTTGCCGGCCTGCGGGAGGTTGGTCTGGGAATTGGCCGCCCGGCTGGCGGCCAGGCCGGCGCGCCAGGTGGCGCCGGCAACCGAGCCGGTCAGGCTCTGACTGCCGCCCAGGTCCAGTTGCAGTTGGACGGCAAGCGGGTTGCCGCCCGGCCCGGCGACGAGGTTGGAGTAGGCGCCGTAGGGCGAGAGCGGGCCGGAGAACCGGTAGGCGCCCCCGGCCAGTTGGAGTTGGGCGGTGAAGCTGCCCAGGCTGGTGAGGGTGGTGGAGAAGGAGCCGGCACTGGCCGGAGAAAACTTGTTGGTGTCGGCAAACAGCCCGGCGTAGGTCCCCGCCAGGGGGATGAAGGGGTTGGGGATGAAGTTGGCCCGGAGCCCCAGGCCGGCCGGCATGGTGAAGGAGATTCTGGGGCTGGTGGTCAGAATGTCGCCGAGGCTGTCGGTCCAGTAGAGGAAGATGTAACCGCTGGCGGGTTTGGCAGTGAGGGTATAGAACTTGCCGGCGATCAGGAACAGGCCTTTGGAAGTGGGCGAAATAGTCCCCCCACCGGAAACTTGCAGCGTCCCGGCCGTGAAACGGACGGTATTGGTTGCCGAGAATGTTCCGTTGACGTCCACGGCGTATGCGCTCAACGTGTTGGTGGGCTGGTTGGTCAGGCTTATCACGGCCGTCCAGTCGAGCGTGCCCACAGCTTGAGTCCAAGACCCGCCATCGAGCTGGTACCAAACGGCGGCGACTCCCAGACCGGCACTGGCCGTGCCGGCGATGGTGAAGGCAGGGGTGGTCACTTGCTGGTTGGGCTGCGGTTGCGTGATGCTCAAAGCCGGCGGCGCCGGGGCGTAGAGGAACAGGACGGAATTGGTTGCTGAGAATTCTCCGTTGGGGTCCACGGCATAAGCGCTCAAGGTGTTTTGGCCCTGGTTGGTCAGGCTTATCACGGCCGTCCAGTCGAGTGTGCCCACGGCTTGAATCCAAGGGCCGCCATCGAGCTGGCACCAAACCGCGGCGACACCCGAAGCGCCACTGGCCGTGCCTGTGACGGTGAAGGTGAAGTTGGTCACTTGCTGGTTGGGCTGCGGCTGGGTGATGTTCAAAGCCGGCAGCGTGACATTTGTGCTAACGGCGATGCTGCCGATGGTGGCGCGCCCGAGACTGTCGGAGCCTTGGAAACGGACGATAAACAAATCGGGCACATCCGGCGTGAGCGTCGGGTTCCGGGCTGTGGTCGAGGACAACTGCGCGGAGGAGGTGGAAGGGTAGCGAACGATGCTCCAGGACCACGAGGTCGCCGTGAGGTTTGTGACATCAAAATGGCGGATGGTTCCCGGAGCCCCGAAGGCCGGGTCGACCACCGGTGTGTCGGGCAGAGCTGGGTTGCCTTTGCGAATGGTGCCGGTGCCCGTGCTCGTGGCGTAGAGGTTGCCACTGGCATCGACGGCCACGCCTTCAGGGAAGGTGAACAAGGCCTCCGGCCCGCTCCCATCCGTTCCGCCCGCCACGCCGACCGCCCCTGCCAGGGTCTTGACCGTTCCATCAGGCGAGATCTTGCGAATCGTATTGTTCCCGCTGTCCGCCACATACAGATAGCCTTGACTGTCCACTGCGATACTGAAAGGATCACTGAACTGGGCGGCCGCGCCGAGGCCGTCGCTGGCCCCCTTGCTCTTGGCGGTGCCGGCCAGCGTCGAGACGACCCCGCCAGGGGTAATCTTCCGAATAGTCGAGTTGCTCGTGTCGGCCACGAACACGTTGCCGCTGGCGTCGACCGCCACGCCCTGCGGGTAACTGAACAGGGCCGTGGCTGCCGGCCCATCGTTGGTCCCGGAAGTGCCGGCCACGCCGGCCAGGGTCGAGACGGTTCCATTGGGGGTGATCTTGCGAATCAGGTCGTTCCACATGTCGGCCACATAGACGTTGCCCTGCGCGTCGACCGCCACGCCCAAGGGGTTGAGAAACTTAGCGGCGCTGCCGGTCCCGTTGGTCGAGCCTCCCACGCCCGGATCGCCTGCCAGCGTGGTCACGATGCCGCCCGGAGCGATTTTGCGGATGGTATGGTTTGCATAATCGGCCACATACACATTGCCGTTAGTGTCCACTGCCAGGCCGGCGGGTTCGCCGAAGCTGGCCGCGGTGCCGGTCCCGTCATTGGTGCCTGGTCCGGAGCTGGGCGTGCCGGCCAGGGTCGTCACCACGCCCGCCGGAGTGATCTGGCGAATGGTGTGATTGGCGAGATCCGACACGTAAACCGTGCCGGCGGTGTCCACCGCCACTCCGCACGGATAGTTGAACTGGGCGGCGCTGCCGGCGCCATCGGCGCTGCCACCGCCGGCCGCAGCTCCAGCCAGGGTCGTCACCACCCCGTCGGGCGTGGTCACTTTGCGGAGCGTTGAATTGTATGAATCGGCCACGTACACGTTCCCGTTGCCGTCCACCGCCACACCCACGGGTGAGTTAAAGAGGGCGCCGCCCCCGGTGCCATTGGTCGAGCCCGAGTTTCCCGGCGAGCCGGCCAGGGTGGTGACCACCCCTGCGGGGCTTGCCAGACGTATCGTATTATTGCCCGTATCGGCCACGTACACGTTGCCGTTGCTATCCACCGCCACGCCCAACGGTGAGTTGAACTGGGCGGCGCTGCCGGTGCCATTGGTCAACCCCGGGTTCCCCGGCGAGCCGGCCAGGGTGGTGACCACGCCTGTGGGGCTTACCAGACGTATCGTATGATTGCCCGTATCGGCCACGTACACGTTGCCGCTGCCGTCGACCGCCACGCCGCACGGATAACTGAAGCGCGCACCCGAGTTCGTGCCGTCGCTGGAACCCACGTTGCCTGCCAGACCCGCCAGGGTCGTCACCGCACCGCTGGGGCTTATCTGGCGGATCGTGTGATTAAGCGTGTCGGCCACGTACACGTTGCCGTTGGTGTCCACCGCAACACCATAGGGGAAGTTGAAACTGGCGGCGGCACCGCTGGCGGCGTCATTGGTCCCGGAAACGCCCGGTGTTCCGGCCAGGGTGGTGACTACGCCGGCAGCGGTGATCTTCCGAATCGCGCAGTTGGTGCAGTCCGCCACATACACATTGCCGGCGCCGTCAACCGCCACGGACTGCGGGCCGTTGAACCGGGCGTTGCTGCCAGAGCCATCCGCGCTGCCGGTGGTTGCCGCCATGCCCGCCAGCGTCGTTGCCACTCCGGTCGAGGTCACCTTCCGGATCGTGTGATTGCCCGTGTCCGCCACATACAGGTTGCCGCCGGCGTCCGCGGCCACGCCAAAGGGCACGTTGAAGCGGGCGGCGCTGCCGGCGCCGTCAAACCAGCCGGCGGCCTGGCCCGCCAGCGTGATGAAGGTATAATTCTCATAATCTATCTGGGCCATGGCCGAGGGGACCAGGCACCAGGCGCCCAGGACAAGCAAGGCGAAGGCCCTTGAAATCTCTCGTGAATGAGGCAGAGAAGGCATGTTCATGTCAGTTCGCCCGGATAATAGCAGGCCGGCGGACAAACCCAAGAAGAAACGTACAGGACCCGAAGTATTGGGGATTATTGAGAATTGAGAATTGAAAATTGGTCAATGGTAATCAATAATCGGGATCGAATGTTGCGGGTTCATTTACCAATAACCAATTCTCAATAATCAATTCTCAATCAGGTCCTTCCGAAAAAGACTCTCTTTGGAGAATCTGAGATGCGCGCTGAGCGCGATTTGAGCCTAACCATGGCCAGCGATGCCCAACTGACACCCATGATGGCGCAGTATCGCCGGATCAAGAGCGAACTGCCCAAGGACGCATTGCTGCTGTTCCGCCTGGGGGATTTCTACGAAATGTTCTTCGAGGACGCGCAGACGGGGGCGCAATTGCTCAATGTGGCGTTGACCCGGCGCGGCGTCGTGCCCATGTGCGGCATCCCTTTTCACGCCGCCAATGCATACATTGGCCGGCTGCTTCGGGCTGGACGCAAGGTCGCTGTTTGCGACCAGATGGAGGAGGCGCGCGCCGGACAACTGGTCAAACGCGAGGTGACGCAGATCCTGAGCCCCGGCACGCATTTCGACGAGCGGATGCTGGCGGCCGAGCGCAACAATTACCTGGCCGCCGTTTGTCCCTTGGGCAGGCTCTTCGGCCTGGCCTGCGCCGATCTGACCACGGGCGATTTCAAGGCCACCGAGGTGGAGGGGGAGACAGCCTTGCTCACGGAACTGCAGCGGATGCGCCCGGCCGAGATTGTCTATCCCGGCGAGACAGAGGCGCTACGCGACTTGCTGCGAGGCGGGGCCGGCCCGTCTTCCGGTGTGCCAACGGCCCGTCCTGCCCTTGCCGCCGGCCCGCTCCGGACGCCCGCACAGCCGGGCCAGGCGCCTGCCCCCCTCAGGAATGCCCCGGCTTCGTTTGGCTGGATTCTCAACGGCTACGATGACTGGGTGTTTGCACCCGAGACGGCCCTCTTTACGGTGCGCGAGCATTTCGGAGTCGCCTCGCTGGACGGCTTCGGCTTGAAGGACCGCCCGGGGGCGGTGGGGGCGGTGGGGGCGGTGCTGCATTATCTGACTCAGCACCTGCGGCGCGATGCCGCCAGCCTGACGCGCCTGTCGTTTTATCAGCGCAGCGATTACCTGGGGCTTGACTACACGACGTTGCGGCACTTGGAAATCCTCGAGCCGCTCCAGGCCCAGGCCCCGCGCAATGCCTGCCTCTACGGGGCCCTCAATCGCACCGTGACGCCGATGGGGGCGCGGCGTTTGCGCGATTGGCTTTCCCAGCCGCTGGCCACCCTGGAACCGATCCGCCGGCGCCAGGAAGTCGTGCAAGTGCTGCTGGACCATCCCCCGTGCCTGGAACGCCTCCGTTCGCAACTTGGGCAGGTGCGGGACTTGGAGCGGACGACCGGGCGCTTGAGCGCCGGGAGCGGCAATGCGCGAGACCTGGTTGCGTTGCGAATGGCGCTCGAGCAGATGCCGGGCCTCAAGGCAACCCTGGCGGACCTGGCCGGGGCCGGCCCGGCATCGGAGTTGGGCCCGCTGGCCGCCCCGGCCGCAGAGTGCGCTCCGCCCTTGCTGGGCCGCCTGGCCGAGCAAGTCACCGAGTTGCCGGACCTGGCGGAACTGATCGCGCGCGCGATTGTGGAAGAGCCGCCGCTGGCCTTGAAAGAAGGCGGTTTGATTCGCGACGGCTTCGATAGCGGGCTGGACGAGTTGCGCGCCGCCATGAGGGACGGCAAGGACTGGATTGCCAAATTGCAGCAGCAGGAAATCCTCCGCACCGGGATACAGTCGCTCAAGGTCCGATTCAACTCGGTCTTTGGCTACTATATCGAAGTGACGCGGGCGAACCTGGACAAAGTGCCGCCGGAATATGTCCGCAAGCAAACGATCGCCGGCGGCGAACGCTTCATCACCCCCGAGCTCAAGGAGATGGAAGGCAAAATACTGGGGGCCGAAGAGCGGAGCATGAAGCTGGAATACGAATTGTTTCAGCAGGCGCGCCAGGCCGTGCTCGAGCGCGTGGCCGAGCTTCAGCGGGCCGCCGCCGCCCTGGGGCAACTGGACGTGCTCGGGGCCTTTGCCGAGACGGCGCGGCTCTTCAATTACTGCCGCCCGCAGATGGGCTGCGAGGGAGCGCTCTTCATTCGCGACGGCCGTCATCCGGTCCTCGAGGAGATTCTGAGCGAGGAGCGGTTCGTGCCCAACGACACCTGCCTGGACGGGGCGACTCAGATCGCCCTCATCACGGGGCCGAACATGGCCGGCAAGAGCACCTATATCCGGCAGGTGGCGCTGCTGACCCTGCTGGCCCATACCGGCTCATTCATCCCCGCCTCGGAGGCCCGGCTGGACCTGGCGGACCGCATCTTCACGCGCATTGGCGCCAGCGACGACCTGGCGCGCGGGCAGTCCACGTTCATGGTCGAGATGTGCGAGACGGCCAACCTCCTCAACAACGCCACGCCCCGCAGCCTGATCATCCTGGACGAAATCGGGCGGGGCACGAGCACTTTCGACGGTCTCAGCCTGGCCTGGGGCATTGTCGAGCACCTCCACAACCAGGTCGGGGCCAAGACCCTCTTTGCCACCCATTACCACGAGTTGACCGAATTGGCCGCCCGCCTGCCCGCGCTTGAAGAATTACAATGTCGCCGTCCGCGAGTGGCACGATCAAATCGTCTTCCTCCGCAAGATCGTCGAGGGCGGCACCGACAAAAGCTACGGCATCCAGGTGGCCCGCCTGGCGGGTCTGCCCAAGGCGGTCCTCGAACGCGCCAAAGAAATCCTGCGCAACCTCGAGGAATCCGAGCTCACCCCGGAGGGCAATGTCCGCCAGGCGGCGCGACGCCAAAAAGACCGCGAAAAACTCCAACGCCTTGCCCCGCCCCCGCAGTTGGACTTGTTTGGTTAGACCGGGTCATCGGCCCACTACCAGAATATCAAGCAGGCCCGGGCCGCCTCGTCCGCCGCCTCTGCCTCTGCCGCCTTGGTCCGTTCCTCCCGCGCGGGCGGGCGGTGCCGCCGCCGAGCCTGGCGCCGGTTCGGTGGTGATCAAAATGATCTGGTTGTTCTTGGTATCCAAGGTGCAGGTTTTCGCGCGCGACTTGGTCTGCACCGTCTGTTCCACCTCGAAGCTGGTGGGGCTGTTTTCCTTGATGATGGTCAGCGTGCCATCGCCCTGCGAACTGAAGGCCTCCATGGTGTCTGGGATTGAACCCGCCGCCGTCGGTGCCTCTGCCAATGGGCAGGGTGGCGAGGATCTTTCCGTCCTCGGCGCTAAGGATCACGGCGGTTGCGGGGTCATGGCAAAGGGCGAACAGAATATGGTTCTTGGCGTCCAAACCCAGGCCTGCCCGGCCCGCCGCCCTTGCCGCCGAGGTCGTAGTGGGCAGTCACCTTGAGCGTGTTGACGTCCACGACCGCCACCTTGTCCTTGTCCTCGATGGCAACATAGAGGCGGCCCTGGCCATCGCTGGCGGCTTGCTCCGGGGCGCCCCCAAGGTCAATGGTGCCAACGACCATGCCTGCCTTGCTGTCGATGACCGTGGCATTGGGCTGGCTGTGGCTGAAAACGTAAACCCGTTCCGTCGCCGGTTCAAAGAGAATTCCGTCCGGACGGCCCTGGACCTCGATGGTCTTGATCGACTCGAGGGTCCTGGTGTCCCACATGACGACGGGGCTGCTGCTGCAGAAGCCGTGGTGCGACTTGGCATCCACCGCCACGCCGCGCGCCCTGGCGTTGGGGATTGTGCCGGCCGGCTTGAGCGTATCGAGGTCAAAAACCAGGACCTGGTCCCCGCGGGGAACATAAAGCCGGCGGCCATCGCTGTCCGCATAGACATAATCAATCCCGCCAGTGCCCATCAACTGGGCCGTGTTCAGGAGTTTGTAGGGCTTGGCGCTTGGAGCCGTTTGGGCGAAAGAAACCAAAGAGCAGGCGATTAACCCGCTCAAGCCAACCACGCCCGCGAAACCTAATCTATTCGTTTTCATGTCTCATGGTCCGAATCATTGCGATTTATTGGATGCGGAAGATTGGACGCCCCGGCACGGCATTTGGTTACATCGGGGCGCTTGACAATCCGGGCGAAAGGAGAATACTTAACTCGATTAGCGGAACGCCATCCCTCGGTCAATGATGGCAGGGATTGGACGAGGCACGAATATGAAACCGCACCTGAAAATCGGGTCAGTCGCAATCGCAATCGCAGCCGCAGCCGTAATGGCCCCGGCACTCGTCTTGGGTGCCCGCAACCTCGAGCCGCCAGGCCGCGCAGACCACTAACAGCCCGGTCCAAACCGAAGCCAGGAGCGGCGAGCCCCAATCCGCCACCGGCGCGGACCAGGCCCTCCAAGCGAGCCAGCGCCCTGCGGCGCCCGCCTCGGGCGCCGTCGGCGACGTTTTGAAGATGCTGGACGCGGGAGTTTCGCCGGAGGTCATCAAGGTCTTTGTCGAGAACTCTTCGGTGGCCGTCAATCTGAGTGCCGCGGACGTCATCGCCCTGAAAAACCACGGCGCGACGGATGACATCACCACCGCCCTGCTCAAGCGCGGGGGCGAAGCCAGGGCGGCCGCCTCCGCAGCGGGCCCGGTAGCGCCGGCTCCCGGTTTCACGGGGGCCGTGCCGGATCCTTTCGGGAATGGGCCGGAGGGATACGACTTTTTCCAGCGTTACTACCTGTATCCCCGCGCGTTGGCCTCCGCCTACCAGCAACTGGGCTATTACTCCCTGCCGCCCTACGGCTATGGTTACTCGCCGGCCTTCGGCGCTCCCTTTTCTTTTCGTTACGGCCACCCCCGACGGTTTGGCTTCCGCAATATATCACCTCTAAGGTACTTAGGCAGCAAAACACTTGTTGCCTTTAGCGCCGAGCGGGTCCAAGTTCGCCCGTAACGCGACCCGATATGAAAACGCTCGTGGCTGAGAAATTCCCGGAAGCCCACCTCGGCCGCCTGGCCGAGTTCGGTTGCGAAGTGGCTTATGAACCCGGTGTCAAAGCCGAGGACCTGCCGCGGCTCATCGGCCCGTTCAAGATACTGGTCGTGCGCGGCAAGCAGGTGACAGGCGAGACCCTGCGCGCCGGGGAGCAACTGGCCCTGGTCCTGCGGGCGGGGGCGGGCGTGAACACGATTGATGTCAAGGCGGCCAACGCCCGCGGCATTTTCGTGAGCAATTGCCCGGGAAAGAACTCGGTCGCCGTCGCCGAACTCGTCTTCGCCCTGCTGCTGGCCCTGGACCGCCGCATCCCCGACAACGTCGCGGCCCTGCGCGCGCGCAAGTGGAACAAGAAGGAATTCTCGAAGGCAGACGGGATTTTCGGCAAGACCCTCGGGGTCATTGGGACCGGGCAGATCGGGCGCGAGGTCATCCGCCGGGCCCACGCCTTTGGATTGCACCTCCTGGCCTGGTCGCCCTCACTCACGCCCGACCTGGCGCACGAACTGGGGGTGGAACGCTGCGGCGAGGTGGACGAGGTCTTCCGGCGCGCCGACATCGTGACGCTGCACGTGGCGCTCAAACCCGAGACCCGCCGGCTCGTCAACGCCCAGCGCCTCGCCCTGATGAAACCCAACGCCATCCTCATCAACACCGCCCGCGGGGAGGTCGTCGACCAGCCCGCCTTGACCGCCGCCCTTGAGGCCGGCAAGCTCCGCGCCGGGTTGGACGTCTTCGACCCGGAACCGGCCGCACCCACGGCCGAGATAAGCGACCCCATCGTCTCCCTGCCCAATCTTTATGGCACGCATCACATCGGCGCCTCGACCGAGCAAGCGCAGGAAGCCATAGCGGAGGAGGCCTTGCGCATCATCCAGACCTTCATAAAGACCGGGGTGGTCCTCAACTGCGTGAACCTCGCCACCCGCACTCCCGCCAAAGGGCAACTCCTGGTCCGGCACTATGACCGCCTGGGCGTGCTGGCCTTCGTCATGGACCAGATTCGCCGCGCCGGCATCAACATTGAGGAGGTGCAGAACGTCATCTTCGATGGCGCCGCCGCCGCCAGTTGCCGCATCCAGCTCGACCAGGAGCCCGGCGCCGAACTGCTGGCCGCGCTCCGGGCGGGGAACCCGAACATCCTCGGCCTGGAATGGCTGAGCATCTGAAAAGCGAAAGGAAGCTGACTATGCACAAACAGATTAACCGCCGGAAATTCGTGGCTGCCGCCGGGTTGGGCGCCCTGGCCGCTCCCTCGCTCCTGGCCCAGGCGCCGACGGTCGTTAAACGCCACCCCGAACCGCTGGTGCTGGCGCCCGCCAACGGGAATAAATCGCGAGACGCGGCGGGCCTCACGTGCGTGGTCAAGGCCTTCCAGATGCTCACAGCCGGGGCGGACGTGCTCGAGGCGGTCGTCGCCGGGGTGAACATCGTGGAACTGGACCCGGAGGATACCAGCGTGGGATACGGCGGGTTGCCCAACGCGGAAGGGGTGGTGCAACTGGACGCGTCAGTGATGCACGGCCCTCTGAAGCGCGCCGGCGCGGTCGCCTGCCTCGAGGGCGTCCGCACCCCCTCGTTGGTGGCCATGAAGGTCATGGAAGAGACCGACAACCACCTGTTGGCCGGCAAAGACGCGCAACGGTTCGCGCGCAACCTCGGGTTCAAGATCGAAGCAGATTTGATTACCGAAAAGTCGCGCCGGCTTTGGCTGGAATGGAAACGCCGGACCGACCGGGAGCATTACCCGGGGCCCAAGGAGCGCGCGGCGGCCGGACGCCGCGCGGCGCTGGCCATGGTGGCCGAGGGCTTGCTCGACCCCGACCACTTCTACGGCACCATCAACTGCGACGCCGTCAATGCCAAAGGCCAGGTGGCGGGGGTCACGACCACCAGCGGGCTGCCGTGGAAAATCCCCGGGCGGGTCGGTGACTCGCCGATCCTGGGGGCGGGACTGTATGTGGATGGAGAAATCGGCGCGGCCGGTTCGACCGGCCGGGGCGAAGCGAACCTCTTTTCGCTCGGCTCATTTCTCGTCGTCGAAGGGATGCGCCAGGGCAAATCCCCCAAGGACGCCGGCCTGGCGGCGCTCGAGCGGGTGGTGGCCAACACCATCGAGAAACGGCTGCTCAATGCGCGCGGCAAACCCAACTTCAACCTGGTCTATTACGCCGTCAACACCAAAGGCCAGCACGCCGCCGTCTCCCTCTATGAATCCTCCGGCACCGAGCCGGCGCGCTATGCCCTCTGCACCGAGGAGGGCCCGCGGACCCTCGCGACCGAGGCGATGTTCCCGGGCACGCCCGAGGGGTGAGGCACACACGTTAGCCCGGATGTTTCATAGGGTTTCGCTAAGGGGAAGGCGTAGCGCAGGCTTCCAGCCTGCCGTATCGCGGATTTCCAATCCGCAGATGCGACCAGGCAGGTACAGCCTGCCGACTGGAATTCTCTTGTTCTGTGTTCATTTCAGGAAACGATCCAGCCAATCGTAGGCCGCCTGGCGAATCTCGGGAGGGAAATCGTGCCCGCAGTCCGGGTATTGGGCCACCAATCGGTCCCCAGCTCCCAGGAGCCTGTAAACCGGCTGGGCCGCCAAGACGCAGTCTTTGACTCCGGCGACCGCAAAGTTTGAGTCCCGGAGGGGTGCGTTGATGAAGACCGGCCGCGGAGCCACTGCGGCCAGGACCTCACTGAAGTCAAAAGGCATTTGGCCGGGGTCGTTGCCGTAGGCCGTGGCGATGCGCGGCATGTAGCCGGCGTGGCTCCATCCTGTGAGATCGCCGCCATGATAGGCAGAGAATGAGTTGAAGCC
Organism: uncultured bacterium; assembly: GCA_963713735.1. Taxonomy (GTDB): domain Bacteria; phylum Verrucomicrobiota; class Verrucomicrobiia; order Limisphaerales; family UBA8199; genus CAVQND01. Next base: position 63,588 of record CAVQND010000001.1, on the reverse strand, counting down.
GCAACTGGTCACCACGGCTTTGAGGCGCGGGTCGAAAGCGGCCACGAACAGCGCGTTGTGGCCCCCGAGCGAGTGCCCGATGACGCCGATGCGGCTCCGGGCCACTTGCGGCAGCGATTGCAGCAGGTCCACGGCGCGGCGGTGATTGGCTATCCCCTTCATGGTGGCGCTGGCGTAGCCGCGGGCGTAAGCATCCACCTTATAGTCGCCGAAATCAGGGTAGTCGGGAGCCAGCGTCACGTAACCACGTTCGGCAAGTTCCTGCGCATAGTGCAGGTTGTCGCTGCCGCCGAGCCCGGCAGGTTCGGCTTTTCCGATGGCGGTCGTTTGGTGCAGGCAGAGCATGGCGGGGGCCTTGCCTTTCAGGCCGTTGGGGATGAGCAAATAGGCGGGCAGGCGCTCGTCGGCCTCCGCCAGGAAAGTGATCTTCTGCCGCGTAAACGGGGCGAGACGCTCTTCTGACACCACGCGCATGTCCAGGGGCGGTTGGCGCGACGCGGCAGGCAGCGGCCCCATCACCGATTGCATGTTGGCGAGAATGTGGGCGCGGCGTTTGGCCCAAGTGGCGGGCCGGCTGACCGGATGCTCGAGGCCGTTGCCATCGCGATAGACCAGCAGATGCGCCTTGTCGGGGTAGAGCGGGGGTGAGGGCAGGCCCAAATGGGCCTCGAGGCCGCCGGACAACACTCCCGCCAACAACCAGCGAGACGCAAACGTCATTGGCATAGCGGTGAGTGTGGCACAAGGCCCCTTTCTCTGGCGAGTCGCAACTGCCGTGAAAAGCGACTTGTTTTTTTGGTAGCTGTTCTGCCCCACTGAACGGGCGCAGATCTGTTTTTGAGCGCCTGCTGCATTCCGAGCGTCCCGCTTCCCCTCACCCCGACCCTCTCCCGCGGGGAGAGGGAGAATCCTCGCCAGTCGGTCGACGAATCCGGCGATGTGGGAATGTTCGAGAGCCGCTCCTGGCTGCCCCCTCTCCCTCGGGGAGAGGGCCGGGGTGGGGGGGAATTGGCTGCCTTACAAAACCAGTTGCCAAAAACAGATTTGAGCCCCACCTAAACACTCGCTTTTTTTGGTGAATCATGACCGACATGGCCGATGCGTCGGGCGCGATTCATCGCAGGTTCATTCAGCCGGTGCGCTTGCCCGTGCTACCGGAAAGAAACCCTCAACTTGCCCTCGGATTTGCGCAGGTTCACCAATCGCTCCTGGGCGCCGGCTTTGACGCGGTATTGGCCGTAGAACGCCCGCACCTCGCACTGGCCCTGGGCGTCCGCGCGCCCCTGCCAGCGAGTCCACCATCGGCGGAAGACCAGGTCCCGGTAGGCCTCGGCAGCGGGCAGCGGCGTCCAATCCCGCCGGTAAAGGGAAGAGACGGGAATCCAGTTGGCGCCTTCCCAGAATCCCCACATCAGGATGCCTTCGACCCGCGGGCAGGCGAAGCAGATTCGATAGTAGTTTGCCAGCGCCTCGGCCTTGGCCCTTTCCTCCGCCTCGCTCAATCGCGAGGCGCGGTCCCGGTAATAGCGCGAGCGCTGGCCGGGCATATTGAATTCGGTAACGCGGATCGGCAGGTTGAACTGCGAGAGTTTTTCCAGCGCATTGCGCAAGGCTGCCGGGTCAAAGGTATCGGCATGCAAATGGCCTTGCACGCCAATGCCGCCGAGGGGCACTCCTTGCTCGAGCAGCCCGCGGATATGCCTCACATAATCCTCGAGCCGCGCCCCGGTCAGGATGTCGTAATCGTTCACAAAAAGGACGGCCTTGGGGTCGCCCTGGCGCACCCATTGGGCCATCTGCAGGGTGATGTCCTTGCCCAACCGCTGCTCATAGTAATTCCCGTGCATCATCTCGTTGTTCAGGTCGTACTCGGCAAATCGGCCCCGGTAGCGGCCGCCGATGTCCAGAGCCCGGCTTTTGAGCGCCGCCCGCAATTCGTCATCGGACATTTCCTTGAGCCAACCCTGCACCATGTTGGGGACGCCCCAGAAAATATTGTGTCCACGAAGGGGAATCCGGTGTCCCTCAGTCCAGGCGAGGATGGCATCCACGGTCCCGTAATTCACGTTGCCGCGGCGCGGTTCCATGTCGTGCCATTTCAAAGCGTTCTCGGTTACCGCCGCGTTGAAGTTGGTCACAAAGACGCTCAAGTACTTCTGCCGATCCTCGGGGCGCATGCGTCCGTCGAAGGCCTGGTTGGCCAGGGCGGCGCCAAACCAGAACTCATGCCGCTGCTCTTCAACCACGACTTCCGTCCCCGGCGCAGCCTCGATGACCAGGAGGCCCTTGCGGTGTTGCTCGATGGCCGCGTCCAGGTCCCGTCCCGGCTCCTGGGCCGGGGTTGGGCCGGCCGCCGCCAGGGAAATGAGGAACAATTCGAGGCTCCGCCATTGGCGGAAGAACCGGCTCTGATTTGCACACATACGCAGAGTTTTCCGCAAAGGGCTGGAGAGTGAGAAGTTCAAGCGGCCATATCGAGTTGAGAGACATTGTGGACGCCCGCTCCTTGGGGGTCAATCTTGTTGTCGGGGAATTTCATCTTTTCATGGCGCTGCCTCGGCGGAGGCAGCAGGCTTTCGAGAATTGCGCAAGCATCGTGGCGGGAATGTCCCGCCCACAACCAGGACAACAAAACATGAAACGACGCGAATTCCTCAAAACCTCTCTTGCAGCTTCTGCACTCGCCGGCCTCGGCCCGGCCGGCGTTCGAATCTGCCTCGGCCCAGCCCGTCGGCGGCGCGGCCCGGGAGTATTACGAACTGCGGGCCTACCGTTTCAAGGAGGGGGCCGGCCATGAGCTGTTGGACGCTTACCTCGAGAAGGCGGCCATCCCGGCGCTGAACCGGCTGGGCCTCAAACCGATCGGCGTGTTCACCGAGCTCGAACCCAAGGGACCCGCATCCGTCTATGTGCTCATTCCTTATCCCTCGCTCGATTCTTTTGCCACTGCCGCCTAGCGCCTGAACACCGACCCCGAGTACCAGCAGGCCGGCGCCGCCTACCTCCAAGCGCCCAAATCCAACCCTGCGTTCGAGCGGATTGACAGTTGGCTGATCTGTCCGTTCGCCACCAGCGCGGCGCCCAGCAGCACAACACACGAGGCGAAACCCGGCCGCAACACAGCCGCAGACGGTTGTTTTGGCAGTGCCGCTCCGGCAAACATTCCAGCCACCGCCGCCAGCAGAAAACCCAGTGTGAGCAGCCAGTCGAAATTCACGCAGCGCATCTGGCCGATCAGCCCACCAAAGCAATTGACTGCGATAACGGCCAGCGAAGTGCCAATGGCCAGCCTCATCTCCAACCCCGCCAAGAGCACGAGCGCGGGCAAAATCAGAAGCCCACCGCCCACGCCGAGGAACCCGGTCAGCACGCCCACAGCGGCACTGGTCGCCAAACAGCGCAACGGAAGGCATTCATGTAGAACGACTTTTACCTCACCGTGCCGCAACATCTGTGTTCCGACAACAAGCATCAGTGCTCCAAAGAGCAGCAGAAGCAGGGGTCCAGAGACCATGTGCGTGAACCTCGCCCCGACGTATGCGCCTCCCATTACGCTCAGCGCAAAGAATGCGGCGGCCCGCAGATCGAACGCGCCTTGCCGCAGATTGAGAAGACTTCCGAGCGCGCTCGTGCCGCCGACGATGACCAGCGACATGCCCACCGTTTGCTGTGGTGGAATTCTCGCGACATAGACCAACACCGGCAGGGTAGTAATGGAACCGCCACTACCGAGCAGTCCCAACGAGAGGCCGATCAACGCGGCCAAAGTTAGAGCGAAACTCAGCGTCAATAAATCCATGGAATGAACCGCCGCACCCGTTGCTCATAACGCAGGTAGTCCGGGAATTGCTGCCGCAGCCAACGCTCTTCATGCCGGGCTTTGGCGTCGGAGAAAACTGCCATCACCACCGAAGCCGCGAACGCAGACCAGCTTGATTGAATCAACGACCAACCCACGGAGGCGCAAATCACGGCCGCGTAAAGCGGATGCCGCATCAATCCGTAGATGCCGCGCTGCACAAACTGCGTCCTGGCCGAAGGCCTGGGAAACGGCGTCAGGTTTCGCCCCAAGGCCATCGCGCCGCAGATGCCGCAGAGGGTGGAAGCGCTCAGAAAGAGCAGTCCGCAAAGGACGAGAAGGGGGTGTTTCGATTCATCGCGGCAGGCGACGCCCAGAATCGCGACCGCAAACATGAGCATGAATTGTCCAACCACCCACCACCCGCCGCGCTGGCTAAAGGCGTTACTCATTTTTTAAGACCGTGTCCGGAGTTTGCTGGTGATGGTGGCGGTCGTGGCCGGAGGCTTCAAGTTGCCCGATCAGTATGGCAACGCCGAGACCCGCGGCCAAAGCCAGTGAGAGCTTGAGACGGTCATGCGAATGGAACTGTAATTCCGGCAGCAGGTCGGCGCAGGCAATGCACAGAAAAGTGCCGGCGCAAAAGGCGAGCGCCCCGCCGACGAAAGCCGGGTTAGCGCCGGCAAACTGACTGGCGCCGACATAGAACAAGACCGCGCCCAATGGTGTGACAAGGGCAAAGAAGCCGTTGAGCAGGTGACGCGCAAAGCGGGAGCATCCGCTGGCGGCCATCAGTGTTGAGACCGCCATGGCGTCGAACGGTTTGTGGAGAATGATGACGAGCGCGGTGCCCAGGCCCACTACCCCCCCTTGTCCGCCACCTTCGGCAGCCACTGCGGCGGCCAGTGCCACGCCACCCAGCAGCGAGTGGAAGGCCATGCCTATGGTGGTCGCCGTCCACGAGAGTTGCCTGGCGGATTGTTCAGCCAGAGTGCGGGTGGCCGGGCCATTTTCAGGTACTCACGCCGCGACGTTGAGGGTGCTTACCACCGGGGTCGCCGTGTTCGGGCGCTTCTTCCGATACGTCGTGGTGATGGTGGGGGAAAAACCGCTGCAGGAAGAACATCACCAGAAAGCCGCCCAGGGCCAAACGCATGGTCTGGTCCATCGAGTGGTTTTGGTGAAAAGCATGGGGGATGAAATGCAGCAAGGCCATGCCGAGCATCAGTCCAGAAACAAAACTGACTGCCGTCTGCAGCCGCGCATGGGTGAGCCGCATGGCCAGCAACAGCCAGCCGCCCGCCAGCGAGGCCAGCAACACGAGCGCACAATAGATGACTAACAGCGAAGTAGCGGATAGAGAAAAGTTGTTCATATCGGCCAAAAACCTCCGGTTTTAGGCGCAGGTACGGTGGAGATGGAGCTGAGGAGCGCCAGCCTCGGTATTCGAAGTTTTGGCAGCCGCGGCTCGTGGGGCTCCAATTCTTCACCGTGCCGCACCAGGCGGAAGCTGTTGAACACGACGAGCAGCGAACCGGAAACATGAAACAGGGCCGCGATGATGGGACTGATGAACTTCATCGCCCCCAGCACCATGCCGCCCAGGACGAAGGCCAGGCCTAGCAGAAAATTCTGGTTGATGACCTGGCGTGTCGCGCGCGAGAGCTGCACCAGGAACGGCAGCCGGCGCAGGTCATTGTTCATCAGCGCAATGGTCGCGCTGTGAATGGCCACTTCGCTGCCGGCCGCGCCCATTGCAATGCCGAGGTCGCCCGCCGCCAATGCCGGAGCGTCGTTGACGCCGTCGCCTATCACGGCCACGCAATATCCCTTGGCGCGCATCCGCCGGACGAAGTCCACTTTGTTCTGCGGGAGACAATCGCCCACGGCATCATCGCAACCGATTTCACGCGCCACTCGAGTCGCAACGGGCTGTCGGTCGCCGCTCACCATCGCCACTCGCTGCGCACCGATGTCTTTCAGGGTGGCCAGCGAGCCCTTTGCCTCGGTGCGGGTCTGATCCTGCAAGCCAACCCAGCCAATACATTGCTGATTGCGCGCGACGAAGATGAGACTCCAGCCTTCGGCCTCTTCCAAGTCAACCGCAGAAGCGAACCCGCCGGCGATGCCGTTGTCGCCCAGCCATTGGGCGCGGCCGATCACAACACTGTCTCCGTTGAGATGCGCCTTCACACCGCGTCCAGCGGCTTCTGAAAACTCAGTCGGCTTCACGAGTGGAACGTCCGCTTCTTCGGCAAGCTGCGCCAGCGCCTTGGCCGTGGGGTGATTGCTGAATTGTTCCGCCGACGCCGCTACGCGCAGCAATTCCGCCGGGGTGGTTTGGCCTAAAGGCGCGAGCCGACTGACCGCCAGCCGGCCCGTGGTGAGCGTTCCGGTTTTGTCAAAGACGAACGCGTTAATCCTCGCAGCCAGTTCGAGATCGGACACGTTCTTGATAAGGACGCCCAGACGCGCGGCGGCGGACAGCGCGGCGACCATCGCCGTGGGCGACGCCAGCACAAAGGCGCACGGGCACGAGACGATGAACACGGACACCACCCGGCTGAGATCGTGCGTGAACATCCAAACCAGACCGCCGATGCACAGCACCAACGGCGTGTAAAAACCCATGTATTGATCCATGATGCGCCCGATGGGCAGCTTGGTCTTTTCGGCTGCCAGAATCAGGTCGCGCACGCGGCCCAACGTCGTGTCCTGCCCGGCGCGCGTGACGCGGATGTCAAGCGCGCCGGTGAGGTTGATTGTGCCGGCAAAAACCTCGTCGCCTGGTTTCTTGTCAACCGGCAACGATTCGCCGGTGATGCTGGCCTGATTGAACGAGCCTTGCCCGTTCACAATGACGCCGTCAGCCGCCACGCTGTCGCCCGGTCGCACCCGGATGATGTCACCCGCCGCTAGTTCATGCACGGCCACTTCCTGTTCCCCGCTGCCAATGACGCGCCGCGCCTTGGTGGGAGTAAGCTTGATGAGTGAATGGATGGAGGCCAGCGCGCCTGCCGCGGTGCGCGTTTCGATGATTTGCCCCAGCAACATGAAGAACGAAACAATTCCGGCCTCCTGGTAATGCCCCGACGAGAACAGCGCAATCACAGCCAGCGCCACCAGAACGTTGGTGTTAAGCGAGCCGCCGCGCAGGTCTTTCAGCGCAACCCCGACAATGGGAAATCCGAGAATGAATGCGCCAAGCATCGCACTGTATCCCCCCATATTACTGTCCACGGCGGAAAGCCGCTCGACCATAAACGAGTTCAAAATGAAGACCAGGCCGATGACGGTCTGCAGAAATTGGACGCGAGCGTGCGAATGTTCCTGCCTGCAAGAACCCGCGCCGTCGTGCATGTGCTCCTGCAGAAGCTCGGCGTGGGAGGTGACTTTCATCGCGCTATTAACCTCGTCTCCGTTGGGCGAGGCAACGGGTGTCTGTCATCCCGGTAAACCGTAGCAAGGCTACGAGCGCCCGCAGCCGGGCGCCGACCGCACGGGCGGCTTCGGCCAGACGAGGGTTCTCCTGTGTGTGGCAGAGGCGTCTCACTTCCTATCATCGTTGCCCTTTCCGGCCTGCAAGGGATACGGCCAGGCGATCAGGCCCCCGTCGAGGAACTTGACGTCGGCAAAGCCCTCGCCGTCCAGATCCCGCTGGGCTTCGTAGCCGCGTTGACTGACTTTGCAGAAGCAGACGATCTCCCGGTCGCGGGGCAACTCGGCCAGCCGTTTTCGCAACTGGCCCAGCGGAATCCAGACCACGCGCGGGTCGCGCAATTGCATTTGCTCACGCTCCGGTGGCGTGCGCACATCCACCAGGACAACCGGCTCGTCGGTGTCGAGCTTGGCTTTCAACGCTTGCGGCGTGATCCCCTTCGCGAGGCCATCGCGTTTATTGCGCAATACGTTGGCGGCATGGGCCAGCGGATCCACCGCCATCGAATACGGCGGAGCGTAGCCGAGATCGAGGTCCGGCAGGTTGTCAATCGTTGCGCCAAACGACAACGCGGTGGCCAGCACGTCAATCCGCTTCACGGCGTCGCCGGGACCAAGGGCCTGCGCGCCCAGCAATCGTCCGTTGGCGGCGTCCGCAACCAACTTCACCAGCAGGGTCGCGGCCGTCGGATAATAGTGAGCGCGGTCGGGTCCGGGCACCAGCGCCGTCAGCACGTTGCGGCCGGATTGGCGGGCCTGCTTTTCCGTCAGGCCGGTGCGGGCCAGGTTGTAGTCCAGCACCTTGAACACCGTCGTGCCGACGATGCCGGGGAAAGTGGAGTGGCCGCCGGTGACATTGTCGCCGATGACGTGGCCGTGTTTGTTGGCAGTCGAGCCGAGCGGAACGAACACCTTTTGCCCCGTAAGCAGGTGGGTGCACTCCACACAGTCGCCGCCGGCGTAGATGTCCGGGTCGCTGGTCTGAAGCTGGTCGTTGACCGCAATCGCGCCGGTCGCGCCGATGGTCAGGCCGGCGTCCTTGGCGAGTTGGACATTGGGGCGGACGCCGATGGCGATCAACACCATCTGTGCCTCGATAACCTGGGCGGTCGTATGCACGCGCTCGACGTTGCCCTCGCCCTCGCCTTCGAGGCGGGTGACCTTCTGGCCGAGCCGGATATCGAGGCCCCGCCCACGCAGGTATTTTTCGAGGAACGCAGCCACTTCCCAGTCGAGCATGGCCGGCAACAACTGGTCGAGCATCTCGACGATAGTAACGTGTATCCCGCGCGTAACGAGTGCCTCGGCAGTCTCCAACCCGATGAGTCCGCCGCCGATCAGCACGGCCCGCTTTACCCGTCCGTGCTCGGTCGCCTCGCGAATCGCCAGCGCGTCATCGGGCAGGTTCAGCCGGAACACATGGTTGAGATTTGCCCCTTCGAGGCGCGGTTCAAGGGGCAGGCCACCCGTGGCCAGAACCAGCTTGTCGTAGGGCAGTTCGGTCTTTTCCCCGGTCGCGACGTTCGCCACGTTGACCGTCTTGCGGACGCGATCGATCCTCTCCGCCAGGGTTTGATTGAGCACGCGGATGTCCTTGACGTTCTGGAAGAACGTCCCGTCGCGGATCACCCCGACGGGAGTGGACATCAGTTCGTGAAAGTCGCGGACCTGGCCCTGTATGTAGTAGGGCATGCCGCAACCGGCGTAGGAGAGCAGCCGCCCGCGCTCGACGATGGTGATTTGCGCGTGCGGGTCGCGGCGTCGGGCCGGGCGGCCGCTTTGGCGCCGGTGGCCACGCCGCCGATGATGAGGATGCGATTTGATTTCATGGTCTGTTTGGCGTTTGCTGATAAAGTCTGGACTGAGCATGGGGATGGAGGGGTCGCATTCATGCTGGCAAGAGGGATTGAGCCATAGCAACAGCTTGGCCGAGGCGGTCCTCGAAGCGACCCGCCTGGCCACCACGGTCTCGCCGCCCACAACCTTGTCACCCGCTTTAACGGTGACTTGTACTGACATTGGCAGGTACAGGTCGCAACGGGAGCCGTATTGAATCAGGCCGAGCCGCTGGCCGCGCGCGACGGTCTCGCCCGCGTTGACCCAGGAGACGACCCGGCGGGCCAGCAGGCCGGCGATTTGACGCACTGCGACACGCTCGCCACGGCGTTCGAGGCTTTCGATGCCAATGAGCACGTTTTCATTGTAACGCGCCGACTCGGTTCTCAAGGCGCTCAAGAACTGTCCCGGCTGACGCCGAAAAAATGCGACTCTGCCTGACACCGGTGCGTTTTGCACATGCACATCGAACACGGAGAGGAATATGGAGATCCGGCGGCAGCCGCCACCCAGGAACTCGGGCTCGCTGGTTTGGTCCACGCAATCAACCAGGCCATGGGCCGGAGCGAGTATGGCTGCCGGGTCCGAAAGGCACGCGCGGCGTTGGGTCACGAAAGAAATAAAGCGTCAACAGGGCAAACAGCAGCCACGCGCCCGCAGGCAGTATCGCCAGTGCGAAAAAAGACCCCCTCAGCCGTAGCGCCAGGACCCCGCCGGCCACCCAGGCCAGAAGCAAGGCCAGCGCGCTCCGAATAATGCGTCTGGCCGCCGCTGCTGCTTTGGAATGCTCTTGCATGGGCTTCTGTTGTTAGTTGGCTGTTCGTTTTCTGGGACAGCGGGACGAAGCGCCCGGCGGATGACCGGAAGGAGTCGCGGCGGCGCGGTAATAAACCTCACCCCCGTGCCGCGACGATTCGATTTCGCCTCGCGCGAGGAGCGCCTCCAACTGCTTGAGGGCATCCAGTCGGTTCGCACCCAAGCCCTGGGAAACGTCCCCGGCGCTGCAGGGGCGTTGGCGGAGCAGATTGAACACAGCGCGCTCGGCCAATGTCCGCGACTGGTGCGTCAGGCGCGAGGGCCGCTCGGCCAACACTGCGGCCCGAGGACGAAAGCGGCGCGCCAAACGGGCCAGTTCCTCCGGCCCCACACCCATGGCGAATTCCTCCGCTGGCGGACGCGCGACTGTGTTCAGTTGCACGCGGTCGGGCCGGATCTTTTTGACCAGCGCGGCGATGCGATCCACGTCGGCGAGGATGGCCGTGTAACCTGCCAGGAGGAACACTTCAAGCCAATACCGCCCCGTGAACTCGGGACGAAACGCAATCAACCCTTCGACCACCCGGTCAAATGAGAGACTGGGGTGCGGCCGGTTAATGAAGTTGAACTTGGTGGGGTCCCCCGCGTCCAGCGAGGGCAGGACCATGTCGGCCAAGGCCAGTTCGGCGCGCACCTGCGGTTGCCACAACAGCCAACCGTTGGTCAACACCGCCACCGGCACGTCCGTCATGGCCTGGATCTGTTCGATGATCTCGCCCAGGCGCGAGTGCAGCGTTGGCTCGCCTGAGCCGCTGAGGGTGACGTAGTCGGGCCGGCAGGCGAGCTTGCCCTCCAACTCGTCCAGCACCAGGTCCATCGGCACCCACTCCTTGCGCTCCATCGTCTTGCAGGTGGTCCGGCCCACTTGGCAGTAAATGCAGTCGTACGTGCAGGTCTTGAACGGCACCAAGTCCACGCCCAACGAACGACCGAGACGGCGCGAGGGCACCGGGCCAAACACGTGCTGCAAGTTCTCACTCATAGCCTCATGTCCGCGGCGGCTGGTTGACATTGGGCAACTTCTTGAACGTCATGAACCAGTCGAGCGCGTAGGCGTCAGGGTCTGGTTTCTCCAGGCGCTCTTTGGCCGTGCCGCAGGAGCCGGGAGGCGGCACGATGACATCGTCGCCGGATTGCCAATCGGCCGGCGTGGCGCAGCCGTGTTTGTCGCTCGTTTGCAGGGCAATCAGCAGGCGCTTGATCTCCGGGAAATTGCGCCCATTTGACAGAGGATAATACAGCACGGCGCGAATCTTCGCCTTGGGATCGATGAGGAAGACCGCGCGCACGGCTTGGGTATCGCTCGCGCCCGGTTGGACCATGCCATAGGTCTTGGCCACCTCCATCTTCACGTCGGCGATGAGCGGGAACGTGACTTCGACGTTGGCCATGTTCTTGTATTTGATTTTTTCCTTGATGGTGCGCAGCCAGGCGATGTGCGCGTAGTGGCTGTCAATCGACAGACCGACCAGTTCGCAGTTCAACGCCTTGAACTCCGGCATCATGGTGGCGAAGGTCATGAACTCGGTAGTGCAGACCGGCGTGAAGTCCGCCGGATGGCTGAACAGGATGACCCATTTGCCCCGGTAATCCTCCGGAAACTTGATGGGACCTTGCGTCGTGTGAGCGCTAAACGCGGGCGCATCCTCACCGGTGAACGGGATGTGGGCTGGCGACGCGATGGCCAACGCGGGGGCACTCTGGCCGGAGGCGTGGGCAGGATCCGTCGTTTGTCGTGTTGCAGGTATTGCTTGGGTCATAATGTCCTTTCAGTTGAGTGTTTCGTTTCAAGACGGAGAAGAATCGGCCGCGCGAGGTCCTCGAACGCGCGGGCCGTCAGCCGGTGAGGCCACGTCGAATTGTCCGGTCCGCAGCAGCACCAGCGTGCAGGCATTCTGAACCTGGATGCCGGTCGCCTGAAGTTGCTGCGCCAGGGCGGGGTTTTCCGCGCCAGGATTGAAAATCACCCGCTGCGGACGGGCGGCCAGGATGGCCGCCGCCAACGCGGTGGAGCGTTCGTGCCCCACATATACCGTGAGGGTGTGGATCGGGACCGGGATGTCCGCCAACTTTCTGAACGCGGGCATCCCGTCAATCGCCGCCAATGCCGGATTGACGGGGAACACCGCGTGGCCCTTTTCGGCCAGCAGTTTCACCGCCTGGTAACTGTATCGCTCCGGTTTGTTGCTCGCCCCCAACACGGCTGCGTTCATCGCGATTCCTTTCGGCCAAGGATCCTCTCCATCGTCTCCAAGCCGGCCAGATGCTTCGCCACTGCGATGGGCCTCATGGCCAACCCCCAGCGACGTCCCCCTTGGCGCAAGGCCGTCGCCTCAGCAGTTCCAGGATGGCCTGCTGGTTGGTGCTGGATGGCGACGAGGACGTCCTGGTGGCAGCCGCAGGAGTGGATCACGCGGAACCCACGGTGTTGAAGCCGTCTTCGCCAGTGCGCGAACCGGCTGGGCGGATGCGGATGGCGCCGGCCCTCGGCGGCATGAATCACGTCCATCAGGCGGAACCCGCCGGTCGAAAAGTCGGCCAGCACCAGTTTGCCACCCGGCTTGAGCACACGCAGCATTTCGCCGAATACCCGGTCGGGATCGTCGAGATGGTGGACTAGGTTCCAAGACACCACCGCGTCGAAGCTCGCCGCCCGCCACGGGAGGAAGCGCGCGTCCTGGATCACGAAGAGAACGTGGCCGGCCACACCTTGATAAATCGCCTCGAGCCGGGCCTGACGTTGTTCTTCGGCGCTGAGGTCCACGGTGGTGACGTGCGCCACGTGCCGTGCCAGGGGAATGAGGAAGCGTCCTTTGCCCGTGCCGATGTCCAGCGCCCGCCCTCGCAACGGCAGCGCCTGCGCCAACACAAACCGCACACTGGCCTCGGGATCGTAGCCGAAGCGCCGGTGCGTGGCGTTGCGCGCCTCGAGCCGGCGGTGGTTGGCTTTAACCTCAGCGGCAGAAAACGACCCGTTCGCCTGCTGCGTTGACGGTGTCCGTCTCATGTCCGCGCAGTCCTTTCAGTTGAGTGTTCCGTTTCAAGACGGAGGAGAATCGGCCGCACGATACCCTCGAACGCGTGCGCCGTGGGGCTGGTGGCAAAACGTTGCACGAAGGGCGTGCCCGCATCGCCCGAAATCACCACCTGCGGGTCAAGCGGAACGCACCCCAAGAAAGGCACCCCCATCTCTTGCGCGAGCGCCGCGCCGCCGCCGGTTTTGAACAGGTCGGTCGTTTTTCCGCAGTGCGGGCAGACGAACCCGCTCATGTTCTCCACGACCCCCAGCACTTGCAGGTGAAGCTTCTCGCAGAAAGTAATGGAGCGGCGCACGTCTGCCACCGCGACGTCCTGGGGCGTGGTGACGACGATGGCGGCGGCGGTCTGTCCACCATTTGCGCAACCGACAGAGGTTCGTCGCCCGTGCCCGGCGGCGAGTCAATCACCAGGACGTCGAGGTAGCCCCAGACGACGTCGCGAAGGAACTGCTCAATGATCTTATACTTGAGCGGCCCGCGCCACACCACGGCATCGCGCGGGCTTTGGAGCAGAAAACCGATGGACATGACCTTGAGGTTGGGGCTGACCACGACCGGCTCGAAGGCCCCGGGTTCCGCGCTGGGGCCGCAACTCTCGCCTTCCAGCCCCATGAGTTTCGGAATGCTCGGGCCATGAATGTCCACGTCCAGGAGGCCCACCGCGCAACCGGCTTGCGCCAGGGACATCGCGAGGTTGGCGGCCACGGTGCTCTTGCCAACACCGCCTTTGCCCGACAGGACGAGGATTGTCTGGCGAATCGTCCGCAGGCGGTCTTGCAACGCCGGATCGGCTGGCGGTTGCGGATGCGGCTTTGACCGGCCCACTTCAGCGGATGACAGCGCAGGCGGCTTGGCGGCGGGCGCGGTGGTCTTGCGGTATTGCCCCAAGGCGGCCTGCAGCGTGTCCACGGCAAGCACCGGGCAGTGTCTGCGGTCGTCCGGCAAGCCGCCGACGGCGGTTTCGACCTGTTGCGGCGTCAGGCGGGCAGCTTCATCGAGGGTCTTGCCTTCGGCCAACCTGGCGGCCATGGCGCCGCTAATGATCGAAGCCCCGCAGCCGTCGGTGGTGAACGTGGCGCGGCGGATGCGCCCGTCGCGAATCGCCAGCCAGTATTCCATCGTGTCGCCGCAAGGGCCGGTGATGCGCGCGCTGGCGTTGGCGCCTCTCAGCGGGCCGAAATTTGCGGGGAGAGACCGGACAGCAGGCTGGTTAAGGTTGGGAATAAGTTCTTGCATGGTTGAGTTATTGCCGTCGCCGCCGGGCCGTGGTCGTGTTCCACAACCGGTCGGGCCTGGCGCTGGGCGGCGGTCACGGCCAGGTTGGGGGCGACGGCGGTTCTGCCGGTGCCACCCTTGCCGCTGGCAACCGCGAGCTTCATGCCCCCTCACCAGGCTTGTCGGTCTGGGATTTGTTTTGGTTGGGAATGTTTGAAGCTGGTGGATTCGGCTGCATCATCCCACCTTGCCCCCGGCCACGGCCCAAACCTCGGCTGCGGCCCTGGCCGCGGCCTGTGCCGCCCCGGCCTCCACCGCCAGCCCATCCGCGGCGCTGACCACCGCCACAAGGTCCCATGCCTCTGCCAACCCCCGGCCCCTGGCCGAGCGGTCCGGTTCCATCGCCCATCGGTGACATAACTTTGTCCTTTCGTTTACAATTGTTTCTTCCGCGGTTGAATTCGGTTCCTGCGCCCCAGTTGGAGGCGGGGCAGTGACACGGCCGGCCGCCTCGGGAACATTGCGGTGCAGGATCTCAGCAAGACACTCTGTCTGGCTCAGTGCGCCCCTCCGGCCTGGCCATGTTGGCCGTGCCCATCCTCGTGGCCGTGCCCATGTTGGCCATGGTGCTGTGCGCATCCCTCGGGGGTCTGGACCATCCCTCCCGCCAGGTATGCCGCAACCAAAGCTTCCACCGAAGCATTGCTCTGCCCGGCCCGCACTTGGATGCCGTTCTGGGCAAAAATGGCCAACGCGCGTTGCCCGATGCCGCCGGCGATGACCACCTGAACGCCCTGTTCGCGCAGCCAGCGTGGGAACAGGCCGGGTTGGTGCTCGGGCGCCGGTAAAATCTCGGAACGGAGGACGGTCTTGGCGTCCTGGTCCACTTCAATCAGCGCAAAGTAGTGGCTGCCGCCGAAATGCGAATTCAGACGGCCGTTTTCAACGGGGATGGCAATTCTCATAAGTATTTCAGTCATTGGTTCACAAAATTCCGTTCAACGCGGTTGGCGCGAGGCGCCAACACGCCTGCACCGCCGCTTCCTTTCCGGCGCACCCCACCGTCGTCCGCAGCCTCCGGGCATAATGAACTCCGGACAGTTCAACCTGCCGGTTCGATAGGCGGCAACCACCACGTCAATTTCCCCGCAGACTTGCGCCAGGACCCTTATACCCGCCTGCTCAAGCGCCACCCGCAACCCCTGCGAAATGCCCCCGCAAATCAGCACGTTGATGCACAATTCCCTCAGTCTGCGGACTACTCCCTCGGGCTGGGTTTCAAACAGCACTATTTCCCAGCGCGCCAGTTCGGCTGCGCCTTTGAGGCGAACCACGAGCAGCCGCGCCGCCACGTCGAACACGGGCGACACACGGCCCTGGCAATTGGGAACTGCAATCAGCACACCTGCCCCAATGCGAGTTTCATGCCAGCCGAGGATTACTTGGTAAATGAACGGATCTTTCCCTTAAATCAGGCCCAGCCTGCGATTCTCGACCGGGGCGAGCCCTGTGCGCTGCATTGCAAAATGCAACTATCGGCTGGGGCACCCGTGGCAATTTGAGAGCCTTCCCTTTGCGTTCAACCAGAGTTGATTTGTGGAGGGCGGCCTCACCGCGGCGGATTCACAGACGGGCGGGCTCGCTCAAGGCCAATGCTTTAGCGGCTCTCCTGATCCGGATTCCCGGCCGCAAGTCGCCGCTGGGTCTGCTGGATCAGCTCCAGGAGGCTCAGCACTTTGGAGGGAGGGGACAAGCGGCGGCGCGCTCCACTTGGGCCATGGCTTCCTCCGGCAGATGCGCTCGCAGGAAGGTTCGCACGTCGAACTGTTCCCACCAGCAGTCCAGAATCAGGCGGCAGGGCTTGCCACCCGTTTCTTGCCGGCAATATCCGAAAGCCACCTCGTGGCCGAGGCGGCGGCAACGCAGCAGGACATCCTGGTCGTGTTCGTTGAACATCGGCCCGATCTTACCGTAAGGTTGCCTGGAAAACAAGTGCCCTGGAACATCCATGAACACGGTGTCAAACTGGCAGTTCCTCTCGATTTCGTTCGACCCGCAGGGCCGAATCTATCGGCAATTCGACGGCAATGAATGGACGCCTCAACAACTCACCGATGCAGTGCTGAAAGCCGCGCGCGTGCGCGCACAACCATGAAGCCCATCCGGGCGCCGGACGAAAGCCTGCCTCTCGGTGAACCAGATCATTTACATTTGCGAGCGTGGGGAGAGTGGGTCAGATTGATCAGCGCCGCTCAAAGCGTCCGTCAGCGAGAACGGCTGATTTGGTATCTTTGCCTTCCAGCCACCCGACACGGGAGGCTCCGAAACAGTCAAAAGCAGGCACATAAGGCTTGATGTCCAGCAAGGGCGTCTCGTCTAAAACATCCAACTCGCCAATACGGAGCCGGTTTTCATCAACCCCCAACAACCGCACGCAGGACAGGCCAATCGCATTGGGCCGGCAGGGTGAGCGGGTGGCAAACACGCCATGCTCCTGTCGGTCCAAAAACGGCTTGACCACCAACTGCGCCGGCGTCGTGCGGTCAAACCAATACACCAGCCAAATTCGCTCAAATCCCTTGAGGTCTCGCAGTCCAGGGGCGAATTCGGGAAAAACTTCCACCCAACCTTCCACGCCTTTGGCCATGGCACTTTGAATCGGAGCATCAGCGGCTTTCCGAAACGGGGAGTGGATGATGCCAATGGTTTTGAGGCTCAAATTGCTCATCTGGCGGTAATCAACTAATGGCTGCAAGTGGTACGCTTGAATCGTGCCAACCTCAAGCGCCCCGGGCCAGCTTTGCGCCAGTCGGCGGCCTGGCGGCGCTGGAGGTCAATTTCAAGGCCTTCAGCTTGCGAAAGAGCGTGCTGGGATTGATGCCCAGCTCCTTTGCGGCCTTCTGCCGGTTCCCCTCGTTCCGGCGCAGCGCGTCCGTGATCAGCAGCTTTTCCATCAACTCCAGGGTCATGGCCTTGCCCAGGCGCAACACTTCACCCAATGCGCCGCCACGCAGAGCCGGCGGCAGGTGTCTCAGTTCGATCACCCCGCCCTGGCACAACACGAAGGCGTGCTCGATGATGTTCTCCAACTCCCGCACGTTGCCGGGAAAATCGTGCTCCATGAGCCGGGCCAGCACTTCGTCAGAGACCCCGGCAATATCTTTGCCTTTGAGCCGGTTGAACCGTGCGATGAAATGGTCCATCAGCAGCGGGATGTCCTCCCGGCGGTCCCGCAGGCTGGGCAATTCGATCCGAATGACGTGAATCCGATAAAACAAGTCTTCGCGAAATCGGCCCTGTTCCACCAGTTGGCTGAGGTTCCTGTTAGTGGCGGCGATGACGCGCACATCGGTTTTTACCGGTTCCACCCCGCCCAGCGGCTCGTAGCTCCGCTCCTGCAGCACGCGCAATAACCGCGCCTGCATTGCCGGCGAAATATCGCCTATCTCATCCAGGAAAATTGTCCCGCCCTCCGCCAGCGCGAACCGGCCCGGCTTGTCCCGCCGCGCATCCGTAAACGCGCCCGCTTTGTAGCCGAACAATTCCGACTCCAGCAGATTGTCGGGCAAAGCCCCGCAATTGATGGCCACGAACCTTTTTGCGCGCCGCCGGGAGAGATTATGGGCCGCGCGGGCAAAGAGCTCCTTCCCTGTGCCGCTGGCCCCTTCGATGAGCACCGTGCTTTCGCTCTCGGCAATCCGCGGCAGGATGTCAAAGATCTGCCGCATCGCCCCGCTCCGCCCGATGATGTCGGAAAAGGAATTCTGTTGCTGTAGCTCGCGGTGAAGCTCCTCAACCAAACGCAAGTCGCGGAAGCTCTCCACCCCGCCAATAATCCGGCCCCGCTGATTCTTCAACGCTGCGGTGGAAACGCTGATGGGGATTTTCTGGCCTCGCGCATCAATGATGTAAACCACCCGGTTGACCACCCGGCGGCTGGTCGAAAGGGTCTGCCTCAAAGCACAGGCGTTCTCACAGATGCTGGCCCGAAACACGTCACAGCACCGGCGGTCGATCGCGTCAGCGCGTTTGATCCCGGTGATTTGCTCAGCGGCGCGGTTAAAAAACGTGACGCGCCAGTCAGCATCAACCGTGAACACGCCATCCGGAACATAATCCAGCAGGTTATCCAACATCGTTGAGAGTCTATGCCGCCGGCCACTTTGGCGCCAGCGCCAACCAGCGGATGCCAACGGGACGCTGCCAATCGCCACGCTTGGCCCGGCGCATCCGCCTTTTGGGCCTCCTTTGGACAGAATCGGCCGCTCTCAGCCTGCCGGCACGACAATTAGTCTTGCATCTTTTCATGGCGCCGCCCCAACGGACGCAGTAAGCTGCCGAGAATTGCGCAAGCATCGTGGCGGGAATGTCCCGCCCACAACCAGGACAACAAAACATGAAACGACGCGAATTCCTCAAAACCTCTCTTGCAGCTTCTGCACTCGCCGGCCTCGGCCCGGCCGGCGTTGATCTGCCTCGGCCCAGCCCGTCGGCGGCGCGGCCCGGGAGTATTACGAACTGCGGGCCTACCGTTTCAAGGAGGGGGCCGGCCATGAGCTGTTGGACGCTTACCTCAAGAAGGCGGCCATCCCGGCGCTGAACCGGCTGGGCCTCAAACCGATCGGCGTGTTCACCGAGCTCGAGCCCAAGGGACCCGCATCCGTCTATGTGCTCATTCCTTATCCCTCGCTCGATTCTTTTGCCACTGCCGCCTCGCGCGTGAACGCCGACTCCGACTACCAGCAGGCCGGCGCCGCCTACCTCCAGGCGCCCAAATCCAACCCTGCGTTCGAGCGGATTGACAGTTGGCTGATGCTCGCCTTCGCCGGCCAGCCCAAGCTCCGCCTGGCTCCTTACTCGCTCGAAGAAGAAGCCGCGCGTCTTCGAGTTGCGCTCCTATCAGAGCCATAGTGAGATCAAGGCGCTCAAGAAGGTCGAGATGTTCAACTCGGGCGAAATCGAGGTGATGCACGAGGTCGGCCTGGCTCCCGTCTTCTACGGCCAGGTCCTGGTGGGCAAGGACCTGCCGCACCTGACTTACATGCTCTCCGCCGAGGACCGGGACGCGCACAAGAAGCATTTTGATGCCTTCGGCCAACATCCGACCTGGAACAGGCTCAAGAACGATCCTCAATATGCTGACACCGTATCGAAGGTCTCGAACTGGTTCCTGGCGCCGGCCGCGTACTCGCAGATCTGAGCCGCGCCTGTTTCGACAGGGCCCTGCCCGGATATTTCGCAGCCTAAGAGCGGTACCGGGCTGCCGAAGTTACGTAGCGCAGGTTTCCAAACCTGCTGTATCGCCGATTTCCAGCCGGCGGGCTGTACCTGCTTGGGAGCATCTGCGGATTGGAAACCCGCGATACGGCAGGCTAGAAGCCTGCGCTATGCCTTCCAGTTAGCGAAACCCTGCAAAACATCCGGGCGGGTCTTGTCAGGCGCCGCCTCATTACGGTAGGCTCCCGGGCATGATTGCAGCACGACTGGCTTTCCTGGCAGTTTTGCCCACGTTGGGTGTTTTTGGTTTCGCGGCGGAACCGGGGGCGAAGGCAGGGCTGACGGCGGAGCAGCAGAGCTGTGTGGGCAAGGGCAAGCGGTTCGAGCGGGCGGGGTGGGTTTATCTGCATGTGGAAGGGGAGGCGCGCGACCGGGGATTTCAGCATGGCTATCTCCTGGCAAAAGAGATCGCGGAGGGATTGAGGATGACTCGAGTCTCGTGGGAACATGAGAGCGGGATGGAGTGGGAATGGCTGGTGAAACGGGCGGCGGCGATGTTCGTGCCGAAGATAGACGCGGAAAACCTGGCGGAACTCGAGGGGATAGCCGAGGGGGCGCAGGCGGCAGGCATCAAGGTGTCGCGGGATGAGTTGATAGCATATAATGGGATTGCGGAGCTGCAGGAGTATTGGTGGCCAATCGAGTTGAGGAAGATCAAGGATGGGCCGGTGAGCGGAGCCGAGCGGCAGTCGTGCAGTTCCTTCATCGCCACGGGCTCTTGGACCAAGGGCGGCAACGTGGTTCTGGGCCATAATACGATGCAGGGTTATGCCGATGCGCTGCCGTTGGTGGTCGAGGACATCGCCCCGCCCAAGGGGCATCGGATTCTCTGGCAGACGACGGCGGGGTGGATTCATAGCGGGACGGACTTTTTCATTACGGACGCCGGGCTGGTGGGGTCGGAGACGACGATCGGCGGGTTCCAGGGGTTTGACACCAATGGGATTCCGGAGTTTACGCGGATGCGGCGGGCGACACAGGATGCGGGGTCGCTGGACCAGTGGTGCGACATCATGAAGTGGGGAAACAACGGCGGCTATGCCAATGCCTGGCTGCTGGGGGATGTGAACAGCCGGGAGATTGCGCGGCTGGAGCTGGGGTTGAAGTATGTCGGCTACGAGAAGAAGCGGGATGGCTATTTCATCGGGTCGAATGTGGCGGAGGACCGGAAGATTCTGAAGCTCGAGACGGAGGGCAATGACGTGGACATCCGGCTCTCGTCCGTGGCGAGGCGGGTGCGGTGGAAGCAATTGATGAAGGAGTACGCGGGCAAGATTGACCTCGAGCTCGCCAAACGGTTCGAGGCGGACCACTTCGACACGTATCGGGGGAAGCTGTGGCCGGGGAGCAAGACGTTGTGCGGCCATTTCGAGCGCGATCCGGAGACGGGCGGGCGCGGGGTCCCCTTTGAATCCAGCGGGACGGTGGATGGAAAGGTGGTGGACGCGGCGATGGCGAAACAGATGTCGTTTGCGGCGCGGTGGGGAGCGGCGTGCGGGATGCCGTTTGTGGCGGGGAAGTTTCTCGAGGCGCATCCGCAGTTTGAATGGATGACCGGGGTGCTCAAGGACAGGCCAGGGGAGCCGTGGGCTGTCTTCAGGGCGGGAGAATGATCGAGAAGTAGATAAGAATATGCGCTTCCATCTCATGAGAATCGGAATACTCCTTTCCCACCGGACGACTGCGATGCTTGTCCTCGCGACGCTCCTGGCCGTGCCGAGCGCGGCTTCCGCGTCCAGTCCGAGTGCTTCGCCTCTGCTCTTGCGGGACCCGTCGGTGAGTCACACCCAAATCGTGTTCCAATTTGCGGGGAGTTTGTGGATCGTCGGCCGCCAGGGAGGCGATGCGCGGCGGTTGACAACCGGGGGTCACGAGCGGCATCCGCTATTCTCCCCGGATGACTCGCTGGTCGCATTCACGGGCGAGTACGACGGCAACCCGGATGTCTATCTGGTCCCCGCCTCGGGCGGCGTGCCCCGGCGCATGACCTATCACCCCGGTCCCGACAACGCCCTGGGCTGGACACCCGACGGCAAGCAGGTCCTCTTCCGCTCCGAGCGGGCGAGTTTCACAGGCGCGGCGCCACGGCTCTTCACCATTCCCATCAACGGCGCATTTCCGACCGAAGTTCCGCTGCCACGCGCTGCCGAGGGGTCCTTTTCGCCGGATGGCTCCCGCCTGGCTTATGTTCCCAACGTGCAGTGGCAGCAAGCGTGGAAGCGGTACCGGGGCGGACAGACGCGCTCGATCTGGATTGCCAACCTCGCCGACTCCGGTCTCGAGGCGAAGATTCCACGGGACAATTCCAACGACTTCAATCCCCTGTGGGTTGGCAACACCATCTACTTCCTCTCCGACCGCAACGGCCCGGTCACGCTCTTTGCCTACGACACCAACTCCAAACACGTCACGCAGGTCGTCCCCAATGACGGCCTGGACATTAAATCGGCCTCGGCAGGGCCCGGGGCCATCGTCTATGAACAGTTCGGTTCGCTGCGCTTGCTCGACCTCAGTTCCGGCCGCAGCCAACCGCTGGACATCCGCGTTACGGGCGATCTGCCGGAAGTCAGACCCCACTTCCAGAAGATCGAGCCCAAGCAAATCCAATCCGCCGCCCTCTCCCCGACCGGCACCCGGGCGGTCTTTGCCGCCCGCGGCGAGATCTTCACCGTGCCGGCCGAAAAAGGCGATGTTCGCAATCTGACCCGAACTCCGGCCGTGGTCGAGCGGGACCCAGCCTGGTCGCCGGATGGCAAGTCGGTCGCTTACCTGTCCGATGAGTCTGGCGAATACGCCCTCCACATCCGCGATCAGAGCGGGTCGGGCGAAGTGCGGAAAATTGCCCTGGGCGATCCGCCCACCTTTTATTATTCGCCCAGGTGGTCCCCGGATTCGAGGAAGCTCGCCTACACCGACAAACGGCTCAAAGTGTGGTATTTGGACCTCGACAAGACAACGCCCATGCCGGAGCACGTGGACACCGACACCTACGCCGGTCCCTTCAAGGTCCTGGATCCGGTTTGGTCGCCGGACAGCCGCTGGGTGGCTTATACCAAGCAGCTCCGCAATCACTTGCACGCCGTGTTCATTTACTCGCTCGAACAGCGCCAGAGCCACCAAGCTTACCGACGGCATGAGCGACGCGCTGTTCGCTGCCTTCGACAAGGAGGGCAAGTATCTCTACTTCACCGCCAGCACGGACGTCGGGCTAAACACCGGCTGGCTCGACATGTCCAGCATGAACCGCCCAGTCACCCGGAGCGTCTATGTCGCGGTGCTGAGCAAGGCTCTCCCCTCCCCTCTGGCCCCGGAGAGCGACGAGGAAAAACCGCCCGAAGGCGACACCGGCAAGAAACCGGAGTCCGCGGACAAGGCGAAGAACAAAGACAAGGAACCGGAGCCCGCCAGGGTGAGCATCGACTTCGACAACATCAGCCAGCGCATCCTGGCCCTGCCCATCCCGGCTTGCAATTACCAGGCGCTCGCCGCCGGCAAGACCGGCGTCGTGTTCCTGGTCGAGAGCCCGCCGGTGCACCTGGTCCAGGGCGACGAGGAAGCACCGGCGCTGACGGTCCACAAGTTCGACCTCAAGACGCGCAAGACCGAGAAGCTCCTCGAGGATGTGAACGACTTCGAGTTGTCCTTTAACGGCGAGAAGATGCTCTTCCGCCGCAAGGACCAGTGGACGGTGGCCCCTGCCGAAAAGCCCGCTGAAGGCCCGGCCAAGCCCGGAGAGGGAGGCCCACTCAAGCTCGACTCGATGCAGGCATACGTCGACCCTCGCGCGGAGTGGAAACACATGTACTGCCAGGCCTGGCGCGACGAACGCGACTTCCTCTACGACCCGGGCTTGCATGGCCTGGATTTGGAAACCATCCGCAAACGCTACGAGCCGTACCTGGAGAACCTCTCAAGCCGCGACGACCTGAATTATTTGTTCGAGGAAATGCTTGGTGAGATCACCATCGGACATATGTTTGTCGGAGGCGGCGACACGCCCGAGCCTAAGCGGGTCAAAGGCGGCTTGCTCGGGGCCGATTACGCCCTCGAAAACGGCCGGTACCGCTTCGCCCGCATTTACAATGGCGAGAACTGGAATCCCAAGCTCCGCGCTCCTCTGACCCAGCCCGGCGTCAACGTCGTGCCGGGCGAATACTTGCTGGCGGTCAACGGCCGGGACCTCACCGCCAAGGACAATCTCTACAGCCATTTTGAAGAAACGGCCGGCAAAGCCGTCGTCCTGAGAGTGGGCCCTGACCCTCGGGGCGCCGGCGCCCGCGACGTCACCGTGGTGCCCCTCGAGGACGAGTTCGCCCTGCGCAACCTGGCCTGGATCGAAGGCAACCGCCGGAAGGTCGATGAGCTGTCGGGCGGGCGCGTCGCCTACGTGTATCTGCCCAGTACGTACGTCGGCGGCTACGGCAATTTCAACCGTTACTACTTTGCCCAAGTCGGCAAAGACGCCGTGGTGATCGACGAGCGGTTCAACAGCGGAGGCAAAATCGCCGATTACGTCATCGATTATCTGCGCCGGCCCCTCCTAAGTTATTGGACCCTGCGCGAGGGCCAGGACATCACCTCGCCCATCGAGGCCATTTTTGGCCCCAAGGTGATGATCATTAACGAAATGGCCGGCTCCGGCGGCGATATGCTCCCCTGGATGTTTCGCCAATCGGGCCTCGGCCCGCTGGTTGGCAAGAGAACCTGGGGCGGACTCGTCGGTCACTATACCAACCCCGACAACTTGCTGGACGGAGGTTTTGTCGGCACGCCCAACCTGGCCTTCTATACTCCCCACGCCACCTGGGAGATCGAAAACCGGGGCGTCCCCCCGAACATCGAGGTGGAAGACGACCCGAAGCTCGCCCGCCAGGGGCATGACGCCCAGTTGGAGAAGGCCGTCGAGCCTCGTCATGGACTTGCTCAAAAAGAATCCGCCGCCAACCCCCCGGCGGCCTCCCTATCCCAATTACCACAAGGCCAGTCACTGACCGCGTGCCGGCAACCGGTCCTTGGCCCGTGCTCGCTTTGCCTGCAAATCGGCCAAACGTTGGCGGTGCTCCTGCAACACGTGCGGCGGGGCTTTGGCGGTAAAGTTCGGGTTGTCGAGCTTCTGCCGGGCCTTGGCGATTTCACTCTCGATCTTCTCGAGTTCCTTGGCGAGGCGGGCCGCCTCGGCGGTGGCATCAACCTGACCTTCGAGCGGGAGGTAGAGGTCGCCCAGGGGCGAATGGACGGCAGGAGTGCCCTTTGGAGGTTGGCTGGCCGGATTGAGCTCAAGCGCCTCGGCCTTGAGGAGCAGCTTGAGCACGTCCGCCTCACGCGGCGACAGGGGTTGGGCCGGTTTGAAGACGAATTTGACTTTCTTGCTGGCGGGGAGGTTGGCTTCGCGGCGCAAGTTCCGGCCTTGGGTGACGAGGTCGTACTTGGCGTTGACAGCGGCCAGGCAGCCCTCGTCCAGGCCATAGTGGCCGCGGAGGTCGCTCTCGGGCGGCTTGGGCCAGGGGGCGTACATGATTGTCTGGCCGCCCTGGTTTTCCGGCATCTCCTCGTGATACCCCATCCCGTGCCAGAGTTCCTCGGTGATGAAAGGCAGGAACGGATGGAACAGGCGCAGGGTATGGGAGAGGATGAAGTCGAGGACGGCCAACGTGTTGGCGCGGCCGCGCGCGGCATCGGACGCCGGGGCGTCGGAGGCTCGGGGCGTTGGAGCGGAATCGGCTCCGCTGCTTTGGGGTCCGGAGGCCTCGGCGGGGCGCGAGAGAATGGCCTTGCTGGCCTCGACATACCAGTCGCAGTACCTCGCTCCAGAAAAAGCGGTAGAGAGTCTGGCTCGCCTCGTTGAAGCGGTACTGGGCGAAGGCATTGGTGATTTCGCGAATGGCCTGGTCGAGCTTGAGCAGAATCCATTTGTCGTCGCTGGTCAGGAGGCCCGGCTCGATTTCGCCCTGGACCTCGCCGCCTTGCATTTGACGGAAGCGGCAGGCATTCCAGAGCTTGTTGCAGAAGTTGCGGCCCAACTCGACGTCTTTCTCGTCGAAGAGCACGTCCTGGCCCAGGGGCGCGCTGCGCATCGTGCCGAAGCGCAGGGCATCGGCGCCGTACTTGGCGATCAGTTCCAGCGGGTCGGGCGAATTGCCCAGGCTCTTGCTCATCTTGCGCCCGAGTTTGTCGCGAATGATGCCGGTGAAATAGACATTGCGGAACGGCAGGTCCCCCATGAACTCGTAGCCCGCCATGATCATCCGGGCGACCCAAAAGAAAATGATGTCCGGGCCCGTCACCAAGTCGGTCGTGGGATAAAACTTCTTGAGCGTTTCCGTCTGCTCCGGCCAGCCCATTGTGGCAAAGGGCCAAAGCCAGGAACTGAACCAGGTGTCCAGGACGTCGGGGTCCTGGGTCCAACCCTGCCCAGGGGACTCGATTTGGCAGCGGGTAGAGGTCTCATCGGTATTTCCCGGAGATTTACCGTCGGCCTCCGTTTTGTACCACACCGGCACCCGATGCCCCCACCAGAGTTGCCGGCTGATGCACCAGTCTTTGAGGTTGTGCATCCAGTGCGAGTAGGTCTTGCTCCACCGCCCGGGATGAAAGCGAACCGCACCCTCCGGTCCGGGCTTGAACGTCCGCTAACAGATCGGCGCTTCTTGTGGCAGCGCTCGGTGCAGGCTGGATGCCCAACTCCTCCTTCGGGGGATGCGCCACCAGAGATTTACCGCCCAGCGCTGTCTCTTCCATTACGCCCGCTTCATGCCCCCGCTCCACGCACTCGATCGCCAGTTCAACACTCGGGTATTTCAAAAACCACTGCTCGCTCAGATACGGCTCGATGGGCACATGGCTGCGCTGGCTGTAGCCCACGTTGTGGACGTAGTCCTCGGTCTTGAGCAACAGCCCTTGCCCGGTCAACTCCTCGACCACCGCCTGCCGCGCTTCCATGCGGTCCAGGCCGGCGAAATCATCCCCGGCCTCGGCGGTCATCGCGCCGTCGGGGCCGATGACGACTGTCAACGGCAGGTTGTGCCGCAGGGCCATCTGGTAGTCGTTCGGGTCGTGGGCCGGGGTGACCTTTACGCAGCCAGTGCCGAATTTCGGGTCCACCAAATCGTCGGCAATGACCGGAATCGCCTTGTTGCGGAGCGGCAACAGGCAGCGCCGGCCCACCAGGGGCCGGTAGCGCGGGTCGTTCGGGTTGACCGCCACCGCTTCGTCGCCCAGCATGGTCTCGGGGCGAGTCGTGGCGACCACCACGAACTCATCGGCCTTGGGCCGGCCCTGGTCGTCCAGGAGCGGGTACTTCAGATGCCAAAGCCGGCCCTTCTCCTCGATCATCTCGACTTCCTCATCGGAGAGCGCAGTGCGGGCCGCCGGGTCCCAGTTGACCATCCGTTTGCCGCGGTAAATCAGGCCCTTCTTGTAAAGCTCGACGAACACCTTCTGGACGCAGCGCGAATATTCGGGGTCCATCGTGAACCGCTCGCGCGTCCAGTCGCAGGAGCAGCCGAGCTTCTTGAGCTGTTGGATGATGATGCCGCCCTGCTTCTCCTTCCACGCCCAGGCATGTTCCAGGAATTTCTCGCGTCCCAGGTCCTCGCGGTGCCGCATCGCGCCCGCTTTGCGCAGGGCCTTCTCGACGACCGTCTGTGTGGCGATGCCGGCGTGGTCGGTGCCCGGCAACCAAAGCACCTCCTTGCCCTCCATCCGGGCCTTGCGGGCCAGGAGGTCCTGAATCGTGTTATTCAGGACGTGGCCCATGTGCAGCACGCCCGTCACATTGGGCGGCGGGATGACAATCGAATAGGCAGCTTTGGAAGAGCGCGGATTGGCCGTGAAGCAGTTGTGCCTCAGCCAGAAATCGTACCACTTCTCTTCAACCGCTTGCGGTTCGTAAGCCTTGGTAATCTCGGTTGGCATAGAAATACGTCTTCAGCAGACCGTCTGGGTGCGCTATCGAGAATGGACGCATCTGCGCGGGCTAGGGGGGGTGCCTGCTGCCTTCGGCATTGTGATCACTTTGTGCCCAGAATCGCCCTGGCCAGCAGCTCGTAATCCCCCGACGCTGGGGTGAACACCCATTCCTCGCGGACCCCGCGCAGTTCCTCTGATGGAATGGCCGCAATGACTCCGAGCAGCGTAGGCAGCGCGGCCCTCCGGCTCTTAAACTTGGGACGCTGCCCGGTGCGCCGCGCTACAAAGTCCTCCGCCATGCGAAGATTTGGCAAGAAACGCTTCTGTTCGTAAAGCCCGACCAGTTCCCTGATCAAGCTTGCTTGCTCTGGACTCTGCGCGGGGAGCCGGGCGAACAAGTTCTCCGGTGTCTTTTGTGGCTTTTCTTTCCGCTCGGCCTTCTTGGTTTCGAGCCGCTCCAGTTCGGCCTCGAGTTCCTCCGGGCCTTGCTCCCTCACCTTGGCGAGGGCCTGGATCACCGCGCGCAAACCGTAGCGGGCCAACAGGAGCCGAACCTCCAACATCACTAAATCACCTGTCATACTCTCGCCTCAACTGTCGCCTATGCATAATCTTTCGTCACTCCTTCGGGCAGCCTCTTCTCGATACCGATGGCACCAAACAGCTCATTGGTGAAGGCATTGAAAGCCTTGATTAACTCGGGCCGGGCACGGCTATCCCAGCCTATTGGCCATCCCTCCCGAGCGGACTTCGGGAAGGTCGCCGAATAGCGGATCTCCTTCGAGAAAACTCGCCACCCTTCCCTCGTTGCGAAATCGGAGATCTCGGCCATCAACCTGCGGCCTTCCGGACTGACTTTATAACCGGCAGAATGGACGAAGACGATGCCCGCTACTTCGATCATGTGGTCCTGGTTCGCCTGTTTGAAGGCTTTCAACGACCGTGCCAGCAGCGGAAGCCCTATCGCGGCGAGGTACTCCGGCTTGGCCGGAACGATCACATAGCGACTTGCGAAATATGCGGCCTCAGTGAGCATCGAATCCGTCGGTGCGCAATCAATGACAATAACATCGTACTGGTCTGAGACCTTGGCAAGGGCCTCAGCAAGACGGCGCTCCTTCCGGGCTGGATTGCGAAGGGTCTGGCACAGTTCAAATCGCGAGGCGATCAAGTCCGGGCCGTCGCCACCTATGCACTGTCTGATTACCTCGTCAATGGACACTGCACTTGGGCTGGGTTTTGCCTGGGTGGCAGGCAAATATCCCTCGAATATTTGGATGACCGTCGGTCTATCCTGCTGGAGCATCTCAACGTAACGCTTCGCTCCCAGTACAGCCTGGCTTAGGTTTGACTGAGGATCGAGATCGACGGCCAGAACTTTGAGACCGACAGCTTGAGCGCCGAGAGCGACCTGCATCGCCAGCGTGGTTTTGCCGACGCCGCCCTTCATATTGATGAAGCTGACGCTGATAGACATAAACAGTTGCCGGTCAGTTGCCGCTTTTTCGACTGATCCAGTTTCTCAAATCTGGCGGTCGCAAGCAAAGCCTATTTCGTCTTTCATTTCCGATGGATCACGGTTTGTGCAACAGGCGATACTCCAAACTATCGGACAGCGCCAGGAGGCTGGCCTCGATGATGTTGTCGTGGACGCCCACGGTGCTCCACTCGTCTTTGCCGTCGGTGGACTCGATAAGGACGCGGGTGCGGGCCCCGGTGCCGGCAGCCGTGTTGAGGATGCGCACCTTGTAGTCGGCCAGGCGCACGCGTTTGAGCTGGGGAAAGAACTTCACCAGGGCGGCCCGGAGCGCCTGGTCGAGCGCATTGACCGGGCCGTCGCCCTCGGCAATCGTGTGCTCGAACTCCCCTTCCACGAGCACCTTCACGCTGGCCTGGCAGACCGAGATCGAGCGGTCCCGGCGGATCGAGACGTGATAGCCCTCGATCGAGAAGGGCGGCTTCTCATGTTTGAGGATCTTCCGCATCAGCAGGGCCAGCGAGCCCTCGGCCGCCTCGAACTCGAAGCCCTCGTGCTCGAGCTTCTTGATCCGGGCCAGTATCTCCTTGAGCTCGGGCGTCTCGTTGTCAATCTCGAACCCCAGCTCGCGGGCCTTCATCACGATGTTGCTTCGCCCGGCCAGGTCGCTCACGAGCACCCGCCGGATATTGCCGATGCGGGCCGGGTCGATGTGCTCGTAGCTGCGGACCAGCTTTTGGAGGGCGTTGACATGGGTGCCGCCTTTGTGAGCAAAGGCCGCCTCGCCGACCCAGGGCTGGCGCGGGTCGTGCCGGATGTTGGCTATCTCGTCCACGAACTGGGAAAGCTCCTTGAGCTTGGCCAGCGAGGATTCCGGGACGCACCGTTTCTTCATCTTGAGCGCCACCGTCGGGATGATGCTGGTCAGGTTGCAGTTGCCGGTGCGCTCCCCGTAACCGTTGATCGTGCCCTGCACGTGCGCGGCGCCCGCTTCCAACGCCGCCACGCCGTTGGCCACACCCAGCCCGATGTCATTGTGCGGGTGGATGCCGACTTTGACCGACAGTTTCCGGCAGGCGACGGCGGTGATGCGGCTGATCTCCCCGGGCAAACAGCCGCCATTGGTGTCGCACAGCACCACCAGGTCCGCCCCTGCCTTCTCCGCCGCCGCCCAGGTCGCCAGGGCATATTCGCCATCCTCCTTGTAACCGTCGAAGCAGTGCTCGGCGTCGTAAATCACGAACCGGCCATGGTCCTTCAGGAAACGGACCGTGTCGGCTATCATGCCCAGGTTTTCGTCCGGCGTGGCCCGCAGGACCTCCTTGACGTGGAGCAGCCAGGTCTTGCCGTAGATGGTGACCACCGGCGTCTCCGCCTCGAGCAGCAGCCGGACCTGTTCGTCGCTCTCCACCGCCACCCCTTTGCGCCGCGTCGAACCGAACGCCGCCAACCGGGCGCGTTTGAACCGCTTCCGTCGGGCCTCGGCGAAAAACTCGATGTCCTTGGGATTGGACCCCGGCCAGCCCCCTTCGATGTAATGAATCCCGAAGGCATCCAGCTTCTCGGCAATCCGCAGCTTGTCCATCACCGAAAAGTTGATGCCTTCACCCTGGCTCCCATCGCGCAAGGTCGTATCGTAGATTTCGACTTCGGGTCTCATATAAGAATCCCGCATTAGCGGGAGCGAAATATCTACGCCAAACCGCCGCAAAAGCAAAGCCTAAAGCTCTGAACCAGGCCGTGAACGGGCCACGCATTAGCCTGCACGATCAATACATCAAGTATCTGTTCCTGATCCTGGCAAAGCCATCGAGGTCTTTCTGCCAGGCGGCGCGGATGTCCTTGAGCGGCTTGTTGGCCTTGATGGCCTCGAGGGTCGGTTGATCCAGGAGCAAGCGCTGCATCTTGTCCGGGTCAAAATCCTTGGGGTAGAGGCGGCAAAGCGCCCTGGCGATTTCGAGCCCTGCGTCCACCACACTGCACCGGTCGCGATCGGTGAGCAGGATGCGCACACCGCGACAGGGCTGACCTTTATGAACGCTGGAAGTGGGAGTGAAGCGGATGGGCACAAAGCGCACGCCGGGCAGACCCGCGTCGTTCAACTCCCCGGCCAGTTGCACGTCATCAATGTAAGGCGCCCCCACGACCTCGAAGGGCGTATCGGTGCCGCGGCCGACCGAAACTGCGCTCTCGAGCAGGCCGACGCCCGGATAGAGGGTAGCCTCAGTTAAACTGCGCATGTTCGGCGACGGGTTGATCCAGGGCAGGCCGGTCTGGTCGAGCCAGAGCTCGCGCCGCCAGTTTTCCAGCGGGATTACGGTCAGGTCGGCGTTGCAATTCCGTTCAGCCTTGAACATCCTGGCCAGTTCCCCAATGGTCATGCCGTAGCGCAACGGCACTCGATGGTAGCCTACAAAGCTGGGGGCTTCCTTGAGCACGGGGCCGTCAATGGTGGCGCCGTTGATCGGGTTGACGCGATCGAGCACAAAGTACCTTTTTCCGTTCGCCGCCGCCGCCTCCATGACTTTTGCCATAGTGGTGGTATAGGTGTAAAACCGGCAGCCGACATCCTGAATATCGAAGACCAGGGCATCGAGTCCCTCGAGTTGTTCGGGCTTGGGGGCCAACCGCTCGCCGTAGAGGCTATAGACCGGCAGGCCGGTCGGCCCATCCACGCCGTCACCCACGCGCTCATCCAGGACACCCCGAATCCCGTGCTCCGGGCTGAACAAGGCCCTGAGTTCCACGCCCGGCGCGCGCTTGAGCAGGTCGATGGTCCGGTTGCGCTGTCGATCCTGGCCGGTGTGATTGGTGACCAGCCCCAGGCGCAGCCCGTGCAGCGGGCGGAAGTTCTGTTTCACGAGCACGTCAATCCCGTTGAGCACGACGGGCACACCGGCAAAGTTGAAATCGCCCATCGCCTCCGCCGCCAGCGTCCCCAGCCTGGCTCGGAGGGCCTTGACATTGCCGCTCTCATCGGGATGGTTGCGGTTGGAGAGAAAGATAACAAAGCTCTGGGAACAAGGGTCCAGCCAGAGCGAGGCGCCGGTCCAGCCTGTGTGGCCGTAAGACCCAATCGGGAAGTGCTTCCCGCGCGGCGCGCTGTAGGCCGAATCAATGTCCCAGCCCAGCCCGCGGCGGACGGGCAGGGATTCCGGCGTCTGCGCGCTGGTCATCAACCGGACGGTCTCCGGCTTGAAAATGCGGGCCCCATCGAGCGCGCCCTCGTTGAGCAGCATCCGAGCATAGCGCGCCAGGTCTGCCGCAGTCGTAAACAGACCCGCGTGCCCGGCCACCCCGCCCATCTGCCGCGCGGTCGGGTCGTGAACCACCCCGCGCCAGGGCCGGCCGTTGACTACCTCGGTCGGCGCGATGCGCCCGCGCTTGGATTCCGGCGGCAAATAGCCGGTGTCAGCCATTTTCAGGGGCCGGTAAATCTCGCGCACCACAAACTCCTCGAGCGGGGTCCCGCTGACCCGCTGCACGACCTCGCCGAGCACGAAGAAATTGATGTCGCTGTAGCGAAAAGCCGCGCCGGGCGGGCTCAACAGCTTTTCGGCGCAGGCCCGCTCGATTGCGGCCTGCTGCCCCTGCCAGCCGGTCCGCGTCTCGATGTCCCCGGGCAGGCCCGAGGTGTGCGTCAGCAATTGGCGCACCGTAATGGCCTCCTTGCCGTCGCCCTTGAATTCCGGGAGATACGTCTGGACCCGCTCCTCGAGTTTTACCCGGCCCCGCTCGACCAGCAGCATCACCGCCGGCGCGCAGGCCGCCACCTTGGTCAGCGACGCCACGTCGAAAATCGTGTCCTCCGTCATCGGCTCCGGCGCGGGCACCACCGCGCGCTGGCCGTAGGCCTTGTGGTAGGCCGCCCCGCGATGCTCGAACCACAAGACCCCTCCCGGGCATTTCTTCCCGGCAATCGCCTCGGCAATCGCCGCGTCCATCTCCGCAAGCTTCTCGGCACGAAACGCCGGTTGGGCCGCCGGCGTCGGCGGCGAGGACGGCGGCGGCGGCAGCGGCGGCGGCGGCGCGGTCTTGCAAGAGCAAAGACATAGAACGAGCACGGCCAGGCTGACTGCAACCAGGCCCATGACCGACGCGCGCGAGTGTTTCATGGGCCCCGATTACACCTCTGACGGCCCTGTTTTACAAGGCTTGCCTTCAAATCCCGGCTCGATTATCAGAGAGACTGTGCGAAACCCGCGGCGACCACGCCCGCCCCAACAAATCGAGTTGCCTTTCGGCCCGGGGCCGGTCCTGACGCCGACCGACCATTGGCTGGTGGCCGGCGCCCGGCGCGTGCCCCTGCGCCTGGTGCGCAATCGCCGCGCCCGCCGTTATATCCTGCGCCTCGGCCCGGACGGCTCCGCCCGAGTGACCCTTCCGCGCGGCGGTTCAGTCGCTG
The DNA here is from genome assembly GCA_963713735.1 of uncultured bacterium. Lineage (GTDB taxonomy): Bacteria > Verrucomicrobiota > Verrucomicrobiia > Limisphaerales > UBA8199 > CAVQND01. Next base: position 30,379 of record CAVQND010000001.1, on the reverse strand, counting down.
AGGCCCTGCAGTTCGCTCGCCGGAACACGGCCTGGATCGAAAGGGAATTGCTGCGCCTGGCCACACGGCCTCCGAGGCCCAGGGCCTGGCTGCCCGGAACAGAAATCCTGTTTCGCGGCCAACTTGTCCGCCTCGAGGCGGGCGGCAATGGCCAGAGCGGCCTTGTCTGCTTCGGCCAGGAGCGCCTGCATGTCCCGGATGCCACCGGCGACCTGCGACCGGCCGTCGAACGGCGCCTGCGCGCCTTGGCGGCGGAGGAATTGCCGGCCCGCGCGCTCGAACTGGCCGCCGGCCACCTCTTCCCCGTGAGGCGGGTGACCGTGCGCAACCAGCGCTCCCGGTGGGGTTCCTGCTCGCGCCGAGGCACCGTCTCCTTGAACTGGCGGCTGGTGCAGGCGCCGCCCTTGGTGCGCGACTACCTCATCCTGCACGAGTTGGTCCACCTGCGCGAGATGAACCACTCGAGCCGGTTCTGGCGCGAGGTCGCCCGGCTCTGCCCGGAATTCGCCAGCGCCAGGCGCTGGCTCAAAGAACATTCGGAGCTTTTGAGGTAGGGCGCGGCGCAACCACCCAAGGCCCCTTTTTTCGATTGCGCAATGCGGCGAAGCTGCCAACGATAAGGAAGGGCGTGAAGACGTTGCACACATACTTGACCCGCCAGGTCCTGGCCTCGCTGCTGATGACAGTGGCGGTCTTCACCTTCGTGTTGTTGCTGGGCAACGCCCTGAAAGAGATTCTGGCCTTGCTGGTCAATCGCCAGGCCACCCTCGGGCTCGTGGCCCAGGCCATGGGCCTGCTCATCCCTTTCGTGTGGGTCTTTGCCCTGCCTATGGGCATGTTGACCGCTACGCTCCTCATCTTCGGCCGCTTCAGCGCCGACCACGAACTGACCGCCGTGCGCGCCAGCGGCGTAAGCCTGCTCTCCCTGATAAGCCCGATTCTGCTGCTGAGCCTGGCGCTCTGCGCGCTGAGCGCCCTGGTCAACATGGAAATCGCCCCCCGTTGCCGCGTGGCCTACAAGAACCTCCTTGCCAATGTCGATATCGGGGTCGCCAACGTCCTCATCCCCGAGGGCCGCTATATCAAGGACTTCGATGGCTACATCTTCTATGTCGGCAAGAACCGCCGCGGCAGCCTGCAGGACATCATGATTGTCGGCCTGAAAGACCAAACCAATATCGATCAAATCATCCGCGCCCCCAGCGGCACCGTGGAATTCAACCGCGAGACCCGCGAGGTCTTCCTGGCTCTCCACGACAGCAAGATCACCACGCTGTCCGCTAACGACATCGCCTCCCCCGCGACGGGCGACTTCAGGGTCAGGGCCTCGTTGAAGCAGACCAGAAAGGGCTCCTCAGAACCGGCGGTCAGCGACATGACCATCAGCCAACTTTGGGAGCGTTTGTGCGAGATGGAGCAGAGCATCCGTCAATCCGCCCGCCTCGATGGTCTGACGCGCGACGAGCTGCGCGACCGGAGAAAGGAGTTGCTCAAAACCGGCGAAGCCGCCACCACGCCTTATCGGGTCCAGATCCACCAGCAAGTCTCCTTCTCGTTCGCCTGCTTCGGTTTTACCCTGGTGGGCATCCCGCTGGGCATCCGCGTCCACCGGCGTGAGACCAATATCGGCATCGCCATGGCCTTGCTCCTGGTGGCCGTCTATTACAGCTTCGTCATGGTCGGCCAGGCCCTCGACACCCGGCCTGAATACGCGCCCCACCTCATCGTCTGGCTCCCCAATTTCCTCTTCCAAGCCGTCGGCGCCGTCCTCCTCTGGCGAGCCAACAGGGGGTTCTGAGAGGCGTCTGAAATGTTAAACTCCAAGACTCGTTGCAATCAGGTCAAGTTTCGCTCCGATTGCAGCAGATGGACTGAGCCAGCGATTCTCTCAGGTGAATTGATAATTGAGGATTGAAAAATGGTCATTGGCCATTGACGAATGCCCCCGGATGACCAATGCTCAATACTCAATACTCAATTCTCAATGTACCCCTTCCGGCAGATTCGATGGCACAGGTGGTCTGAGGCCCCGACTCCCTGAAAATCAACCCTTTCGCCGGTACACCTTGTACACCGCGGCCTGGTCAACCGGTTTGACGATCAATTCATCAATGTTCACGTGGGGCGGGCGGCTGGCCACCCAGACCAGGATGTCGGCAATGTCTTCCGCCCTCAGCGGAGTGGTCCCTTCATATACCTTCCTGGCGCGAAGCGCATCTCCTTTGAATCGGACCAGTGAGAACTCGGTCTCTGCCAGGCCGGGATCAACCGTGCCGACGCGGATGCCGGTTCCGTTCAATTCCAGCCGCAAGGCGCGGGTGATTGCGAGCTCGCCGGCCTTGGCGGCGCAATACACGGCGCCCCCTTCGTAAGCAGTGTGGCCCGCCACCGAACCGATATTAAGGATGGTGCTCCCCGGGTTGCCGAGCATCAGGGGCAACGCAGCGCGTGTTACCCGCAGCAGCCCCAGCACGTTGGACTGGAGCATCGCCTCCCAGTCCTCATCTCTGCCCTGAGCTACCGTCTCCAGCCCGTGCGCCCCGCCGGCATTGTTGATGAGCACATCCAGGCGCCCGGTCTTGGCCCTGACCCATTTGAAAAACGTCTCCACGCTCGGGGTTTGACTCACATCCAGCAGGTGCGCGTCGGCTTGGGCGGCGCCGGCTTTCCGGGCCTCCGCCGCCACCGCCTCGAGCCGGGCCACTCGCCGCGCCCCCAGCAGGAGCCGCGCCCCCTCAGTCCCAAAGGCCCGCGCCGCGGCGGCGCCAAAACCGCTCGAGGCCCCGGTAATCAACACCCATTTGTCCTTCAGTTCTGATTTCATAGCCCGGCAATATTGGCTGAGGGCTTGTCAAAAAACAAGGCATTGTGGGGCGGTCCGGTTTATGCTAGTTTTGGAGCGTGAACCGCCTGACCAAACAGGAACAGATGGTTTTGTGTGTCATTCTGGGCCTGCTGTTGACCGGATGGGCTGTCAGCGCGTATCGGAGCGCACACCCCCCGGCACAAGCGGCCAAACAAGCAACGCCTTGATATGCACGAAGCCAGTTTCGATGAATCGCTCGATTTGATCCGGGCCAAAGACCCCCGCTATGCCCGCGACGCCTACCAGTTCGTTCGCGAGGCGCTGGACTACACCCAGAAAACCATCGGCCGGGAAAACCGCGGCCGTATCCGCCATGTCAGCGGGCAGGAACTGCTGGGCGGCATCCGCGGCTTCGCCCTCACCCAATTCGGCCCCATGGCCATGACTGTCTTCGAGGAATGGGGCATTCATAAGTGCCACGACTTTGGCGAAATCGTCTTCAACATGGTCGAGATTGGCCTGTTGGCGAAAACCGACCAGGACAGCCGCGCCGATTTCGACGGCGGCTACGACTTTTTTGAGGCCTTCCGGCGGCCTTTCCTGCCATCCAGCCAGCAAACCAAACCCCTTGCTGCCCCTGCCTCCTCAACCGGAAACTGAGTCGCCTCATGCCCCGCCGCTCCGCTTCTACCGCTGGTTTGACGCCGCAAATCCCGCCCATGCCCCCCGGCGTGAGACTGACCCTCCTGGAAAACGGGCTGGCCATTATCGTTCGCGAGGATCGCAGCGCGCCCGTAGTTTCGGCGCAGGCCTGGTGCATGGCCGGCAGCGTGCACGAGGCCAAGTGGCTCGGCGCCGGCCTCTCGCACGTCCTCGAGCACATGCTCTTCAAAGGCACTACCACCCGCCCCGGCAGCCGCATCGACCAGGAAGTTCATGAAGCCGGCGGCTATATGAACGCCTTTACCTCGTTCGACCGCACCGTCTATCACATCGATGTGCCTAATACCGGCGCCAAGGTCGCCTTGGACATCCTCTGCGACATCATGCAGCACGCGACTCTCCCGGCGGAGGAAATGGAAAAGGAAAAACAAATCATCCTGCGCGAGATGGACATGAATGTGGATGACCCGGGCCGGCGGGCCAGCCGGCGTCTGTTCGAGACTGCCTACACCCGCAGCCCGTATCGTTTTACGATCATCGGCTACCCGGACATCTTCAACGAATTGAAATCCGAAGACATCCTGGCCTATTACCGGGAGAAATACGCCCCCAACAACGTCTTCTATGTCATTGCCGGCGACGTGCGGAACGACGAAGTCGTGGCCCAGGTGCGGGCGGCTTACGCGGGCGCCAAGACGCGGGCGCTGCCACCGGTCGTGCTCACCGAGGAGCCGAAACAGACCGCCCCGCGCGAGGTGATCGAGGAGGCCCCCGTCGAACTGGGCTACTTCCATTTCGCCTGGCATATCCCCGAACTGCGCCATCCGGATGTGCCGGTCCTGGACGTGCTCGGCGCCCTGTTGGGCAACGGTCGCAGCTCGCGCCTTTACCAGGAGGTCCGCGAAAAAAAGGGCCTCGTTACCTCGGTGGATGCCTGGACCTACAGCCCCGGCAACCCGGGTCTCTTCGGTCTGAGCGCCACGGCGGAGGCCGCTCGCTTCCAACCCGCCTGCCAGGCGATGCTCGAGGAAATCGAGAAGATGAAGGCCGCCCCGGTGGCCCCTCATGAACTGAGGAAGGCCGTCAAACAGTTCACCGCCGCCACACTCGCCACCCGCAAGACCATGCAAGGCCAGGCCCAGGACCTGGGCGCAAACTGGCTCGTTGCCAACGACCTCAACTTCTCGGAGCGCTACCTCGCCGCCGTCAAGACCGTCACCGCTGCCGGCCTGCAGCGCGTCGCCCGCACCTGGCTCACCCCCGAAAACCGCACCCTTTACGCCCTCCTGCCGGCTGGCGCCGCCCCGAAACCTGTCCTCAGCGCCGAGCTCTCGGAACCGCACCCGATGCAGAAATTTGAACTCCCCAACGGCCTGCGGTTGCTCCTCAAAGAGGACCACCGCCTGCCCTTCATCGAGTTTCGCGCCGCTCTCAAGGGCGGACTGCTGGCCGAAACACCGGATAACAACGGCCTGACCCAGCTCACCGGCAAGATGCTCCTCAAGGGCACGCGCACCCGCTCCGCCGAGCAGATCGCCCTCGACATCGAATCCGTCGGCGGCAGCCTCGATAGCTACGGCGGCAACAACAGCTTTGGCCTCAACGCCGAGGTCCTCTCCGGCGACTTCGCCATCGGCCTGGAGCTAGTCAGCGATGTCCTGCTCAACCCGTCCTTCCCGCCCGTGGCCCTCGAGCGCGAACGCGAAGTCCAGTTGGCCGGCATCCGCGCCCTCAGAGACCATCTCCTCCAAAGCGCCTCCAAGGCCATGCGCCGCGCCCTCTTCGGCGACACCGGCTACGGCCTGGACGTTATGGGCTCCGAAACCAGCGTCCAAAAAATCCGGGCCTCCGACCTCGAGGCCTTTCACCACAAGTTCGCCCGGCCCAACAATTGCGTTCTGGCCATCTGTGGAGACATCCACCCGGAAACCGTTCACGCCGCCCTCCAAAAGGCCTTCGGCAATTGGGAACCTGCTCCCGAGGCTGTGTTGCCGACGCCCCGAAGCGGATTGACGCCCGCAGACGGCGCCCGGCGGGTGACTGAAACGCGCGACAAAAAACAAGCCGTCCTGGTCATCGGCTTCCGCGGCGCCAGCCTCCAAGACCCGGACCGCTATGCGCTGGAACTGCTCCAGGAGACCTGCAGCGACTTCGGTTCCCGCCTTTTCCTGCGCATCCGCGAAAAACTGAACCTCGCCTACTACGTTGGCGCCCAGAACTTCATCGGACTCACCCCCGGCTATTTCGCCTTTTACGCCGGCACCATGCCCGAAAAGGCCGGCCTGGTGGAAAAGGAGATGCTCGCCGAGGCCGAACTGCTCCGAGCCGAGGGCCTCACCAAGGAAGAACTCAGCCGCGCCAAAGCCAAAGTCATCGGCCAGCGTAAAATCGCCCGCCAGGACCTTGGCACCCTCGCCATGACCGCCGCCCTGGACGAACTCTACGGCCTGGGCTATGCCCACTCCGACACCGAAGACGCCCTCTTCCAGGCCGTCACCCTCGACCAGGTCAAAGCCGCCGCGCAAAAATACCTCAACACCGAGGCCCCGGTCATTGCTCTGATCAAACCCGGGTGAGTGGGGATTTCTTTTGTTCTTCAGCGGCGCGGCCGACCGGGCACCCGAGCCTCGGACGGCTCGGGAGCCACGCCGCCGAAAAACAAAGAGAACGACGTTGAAGCCTCGCGCGACTGCGCCAGCGGGGATCAGCGGCCGGTCTCATGGATGATCCTTTGAAAGGCCTCCGCGGTCCTGCGCCAGGTCCGTTCGGCGAGTTCCTTGGCCGCCTGTTGGCCAAGAGCGCGCATCTTCTCGCGGTTTTGGTAAGCCCACTCCAGCTTGTCAATCGCGTCGTCGAGGTCCGGTTCGGGCCAGCGCGCCACGGGCAGGTTGTTGTCGTCGTGGATGGTGGTCTCACCTTTGGTTCCGAGAACGAGCGCGTTGGAGGTCTTGACGATGTCGGCGTGGCCGGTCGTGTTGACGGCCACGACAGGTTTGCCGCAAGCCATGTATTCCATCAGCACCAGGTTGGTGCCCCCTTCGCAGCGATTGGGGAACAACCCGACATCCGTGTTCCGGTAGATCCTGGCCATGGCCAAGTTCAGTTGCTGTGGGCAGGTGATGACCCGATGGCGGTCAAGGCCATTGTCGGCCAGGATCTGATTGATCACGCCAGGATACGCTCCTCTTGGCGGAGCGAAGCGAATCAGGCGAGTGTGCCTCATCGTCTCGAAGATAGCTGGCCAGGGATTGAACCAGGCATTCACGAGCAGGACGTCAGGGTGGCGATCTTGCAGGACCTTGTAAGCACGGATCACGATATCCTGTCCCTTGCGCAGTTCAAACTTGCCGCCGGAAAAAACCACGAATTTGTCAGCGAAGAACTCCCGGCCCTGGTTCTCGTCTGCTGCCGGATGGAAGATTCGAGGATCGATGCCGTGAAGCACCACCTCGACGCCCGCGAGACCCGCGTCAGTCAGCACTCGGGCGCACCAACTGGATCCAGCGACAACTTTTCTGAAGCAGCGGCGCCCATTTTCAACCCAAGCCGGCTGCAGGAGGTTGTTTTCGAAGACGCTGTAGCCGAAGGTCGTCTTGGCGTGAAGTTGCGGACGCCTTGGGAGGAGCCGCTCATCGCCCATCCCTTGGAGGAGCGGACCATCGAGAACGCGCGAACCGTTGCCCGCCAGGAGCATTGCCGCCTCGTCGGCCCCCAGCGACAGGCTTTGGAGTTCGAGGAACTCGAGCGCGTCTCCGATGGTGCTCATCGAGAAGGGTTCACTGATGATCCTTACAGGCTCGAGCCGAGCGAGTTCGCGCGCGACGCTTTTGCCGAGCACTCCCCACCCATGGGAGGAGCCAAGAGCCATGTTCACATAAATCATGGGAGATTGGGATTAGGATTAGGATTAGGATTAGGAGCGTTAGATGGCAGGAGCCTCAGTGCCATGTTCACACAGATCATAATCGGGCGTCCCTAGCCGCACGGCGGGCGTGGTCTGGCGCCGAGAGGTCCCTTTCCATGTCCACCGCGGCCAGCAGACCCGCATCGCATTGCGGTTCGCAATCTATCGCGGTCTTCATCAGACACACCGGGCAGAGGTTCTCGGGCGCGTCAGGCGGAATAGGAGCGCGGCAGTCAGGGCAAATTGCCAGGTTCTCGCTCATAATGGGTTTTCGCGGCGCCTGGTTGAGGGGACCGCTCTGGATTTCGCAGTGCCCGGGCACGTTTGGTCGCATGTCTCCGCCGGCGCCGGAGCATGTTCAAAGCCCCATCCAGGACGGGATCAGTATCGCCAAAGAACTGCGGTTGTGGTCCCACTTCGATGTGGGGGGACACCCCCTGTCCTTCCAGGCGCGTGCCATCCAGGTCCAGATCCTGCCAACTGGGGATGAAAACAACGACGCCGTTGCCGAGGTCGATGGGCTTGGGATTTCCGGATGCGCCGGCAGTTCGTTGCCCAATTGTCGTGCAGTTGCGGACCTGCTTCATCATCAGTACCGAATGATTCACAACTGCTCACCGTGCCGGGTCCCATTAGCAGGGCCACTCGGCCGGCGCAAAACAGGCCGGACGGGGCTGGCTTGAGCCAGCGCTCGAACGGACCTTTGAAGCTCCCGTTGAGCCGTGTCAAGTGTTTGGCATAACAGACCGGTCGCCTGATGAAGCACGCTGCGAAACGGGCGGCCAGCGGCTCGGCCCCGCCGCAGTTGACGCGGACATCGATGATGAGGGAATTACGGGAAGCTGCCGCCCGGCGGAGGGCACGAAATGCCGGCTGCAGAAGCCTGGCGCCGCCAGCCGGCCAGGCGCGCAGGCAGAGGTAGTGGATGCCATCGGGGAACCTTCCGGAGGCAACCACAGGGTTGTGCTGCCTCCATCCGGGCACCAATTTGGGCAGCAAAGGGAGCACGACGTTGGGGCGCGCACCTCTCCTAAAGGTCGGTATCGTTCGGCCCTTGACCCTGAGCCACAGGTGAAGGTCGCGTGCAGCGCCAAGGAGCAGGGCCGCGTTTTGCGCGAATTCCGCCGGTGTGCGGCTTGATTCTATGGCGGGACCATGCCTGGCAAATAGCCCTTCCCAATCGACATTGCGGAGGTCGCGATAGGAATAATCCTCTTGGATGGCCCGCTTCAGGCGACAGAGGGCCTCGCGCTGCCTCGCGCTCCTTTTGCCAATGGGGCCTGGCAGCGCCTCGTTTCGCACGGGCTTCGCATTTCGTCCCGCGCGGACGGCCTGCCTTTGCGTGGCGTCTGGAGCGTGGAGCGTCGGAGCGTAGAGCGTGAGGGCATCGTAGCACTTGCCACGCTCCTCGCTCTCACGCTTCGCGCTCGACCTGACGCACTCAGATCTCGGAATTTGTGTTTGCACGACCTTTACCTGCCGCTGCGCGAGAGGAGCCGGGCCTTGGCCTCCACGGACAAGGCAGAACCTTGTATCCAGGCCCGGGCGGCCGGCCCATCTTCCTGCAGCCACGCGCTGCCTACGGTTTCCATTTGCCTAAGACGCTGCTGGTCGTCGGCTATCGACTGCGCCCACGTTGCGGCGGCCGGCGGGTCGTTACGCGCGAGGGCCGCGGCAAACGCACCGACGGCTGCGTCGCGGAACTGGCCCGCAGAGAGGCCCTGGAGCCATTCGGCGGCGCCAACGGGGTCCCTGAAAGTCCAGGAGGAAACCACCGTGCGGATCGATTGATCCCGCAGGCCTCCATCCGGAAACTGGCTTACCCAGTTGGCCGCGGATGCCGGGTCCGTCGCTGCCCACGAATTCAGAACGTTGCCCGCAGCGCGGTTCTGCGCGTCGCCAGCGGGCAAGCCGGCCACGAAATTGGCCGCCTGCTCCGGCGACTGTTGGGCCCAGGCCGCCGCCAGCGTGGCGTTAGCACGGTCCTGCTGCTCCCCGCCAAGGTTCTGTGCCACCCAACCGGCCGCGGCGACGGCATCCGCTGAAGCCCACTGCCTCAGCACCGTGGCGATCATGTTGTTCCGGGAAGCACCGTTGGGTTGACCGAGCGCAAAGGCCGCCGCCGACTCCGGGGCGGCGCCGGCCCAGGAATTGACAACGCTCTCCATGGCCTGGCTGCGGTCCCGGCCCATCGGGAGCGTCTGGACCCAGTCGAGCGCCCGTTGAGGATCGCCAGCGGCCCATGCTGTGGCAACGGAGTTCATCAAATCGCTTCTTGCGCGCCCAGGCCCGACAGTTAGCGCATAAGTGGCCGCAGCCTGGGGATCCGTCTGCGCCCAGAGTGTTGCCAGCCTTTGAAGGGCTTCCGCCCTGGCGGTGCGATTGGTGATTTGCTGCGCCCACGAAACCGCCGCATTCACGTCATCCTCTGCCATCTGCGATGCCACGCTGGCGACCGCCGCATCCTTGGCCGCTCCATCCGGGAGCGAGAGCGCAAACTCGGTCGCGGCCTTTGCATCAGCACTGGCCAGGGAATCGCACAAGCTGCGCAGGACGTCGCGCTTGCCGGTCGTCTCTGGAAGGGCCTTGGCCCAATCTATGGCCGCCGATGGGTCGGTTCTGGCCCACGCCCCGGCAATGAACCCCAGTGCGCCGGCGTCCTTGACCGACATCTTGCCGGCCGCCGCCGCCGCCGCGGCGGGGTCCTGCTCCGCCCACTGGCGCAGCAAGGTGGTTCTCAGGCCCCAGTTCAGGGGCGAGGGCTTGAGCGAGTCGAGCAGGTTCAGGGCTTGTTTCGGGTCCTCAGCGGACAAGGTGCCGATGGCGGACTGCAAGAGTTGGTTCCTTTCCGGGCCGGCGGCGAGCTCTCTGACCCACTTGGCAGCGGCATCTTTGTCGTGCTCCATCCACCCGTCCAAAACGGCGCCGAGCGCAAGCGCGCGCGCATGTGAGGCCGGCAGGGCCTGCGCGTAGGCCAAAGAGGCTGCGGCATCGGCCTTCGCCCATCGGCTAAGCAGGCGGCGGGCCAGGCCGTAACGAACTTGAAGCTGGGGGTGCTTTGAGATTCGTTTCAGGACCTCCGGGATGTCAGCCAGAATCGATTGAGTCGGCCAGGCGGCTTAACAGCTCGTCCCGGCTTCGGTACGAACCCCCTTTCATCGCGGCCCGGATAGCCTCATCGAGCTGATCCGATGTGATTGGAGCTGGGGCCGAGCCGGCGTTTGCCAGCCGCCCGTTCCTGACGGTTGCCGCTGGAGCGGCGGCATTGGGGCCTTCGGAGGGACTCGCGGCAGGCGGCACACCCCCGGCAGCAGGGGGGAACAGACGGCCTAACACGACGCCCGCCCCGAGGCCCAAGAGGAGCATTATTATGCTGCCGATTCGCATTTTCACAAGGCAACGTCTTGGGGGCTCGGGGCGCCTGCGGTGGCAGTTCACCGCTGCCGCCTGAAGGCGGCGTTCCGAGGGGAGCGCTTCGGACGGGCCGAGCCGGTTGCAATGAGAAGACGGACGCGAGCTTTTCAGCCGCCCGCGCCCAAGTCCAGTCCCGGCGAGCGACGGCAGCAGCCAACCGCCCCAAGGCTTTGGCTTCATCAGGATGTTCGTGGACATAACGCATCTGGTGAATCAAGTGATCCAAATCCGGCTCCACATGGTAGCGGAGAAGTGCCCCGGCCCTTGTCCTTTCAGGGATCAGCCCGGAGTGGCGCAAGGTGTAGGCGTAGCGAGGCGACAGGAAGTCGGCCGGTCCGCTCCAAGGCGTGGCGATGACGGGCAGCCCGCAGGCCATGGCTTCCAGGATGGTCATTCCGAACCCCTCCGCCCTCAAGGGGAACAGGTAGCAATCGGCTCCTGTGTAAATTCCGCCGCGGCGGCCCAGTGCTACGTCCAACTCCAGCAACACTATCTCCGGAGCGCCGGGCTGAGCGACCGCCTCGGCTACCAGGGCCTCGAGCCGGCCGAAAGTCGAGGCCCGCTCGTTTCGGTTCGGAATGCGCGGAACCCTCAGGATGAGCGCGACGTCGTCACGGCTTGAGAAAGCGCGGCAGAAGGCCTTGATGGTGAGGTCGAATCCCTTTTCATAGACCCAGGGAAAGCTGGTCTGCATGAATTTGAACCGCTTGTCGGTCGTATAGGCGAGCGGAGGGGCCTCGGGCGAAAAGACCGCCGGATCCACGCCGTGCGGTATCACTGCCCCGCGCCTGGGGCTGAGGCCGGCTTCGAGGTAGGGCCGGAGGACGTGCTCGGAGGGGGCGAGGATCGTCTCGAAAAGATCGGTCAACTGGCGAAGACCGTCGGGCCTCACCGTGTGGTTGCCTGTGGTGTAGAGGACCTCGCGCGGCGTCAGGCTGGGAAACGCCCCGAAACGGGCGTAAGTCGGTCCAGGCTTGAGCATCGTGAAATGCACGGTAATCGCGGTCTCGGGATCATACTCGCGGAGCAGGCACCTCGAGATTCGCTCGAACTTTTTGGGGGCGCCCACGCGCAACAATTCCTCTTCCCGGTGGATGTAACCTTTGGACAACACCGAGTGTTCATCCTGGGGGACTGTCGGAACACCGAGCTCGATCAAGGCGTTGGTCAGCTCGAACATGACGTGAGCCGGGCTCGCGTTGCAGAACAGTTGCTGCCGCATGACCAGATGGACTGGAATCAGAGCCTCCTCACGTCGGCTCCTACTCTGCTGAGACGCACCTTCCCAAGCCCCGGCTTCCGCGACGAGTTTTTCCAACTGCCGCAAAACCGGCGTTGGCTCATCGCCGTCCGCAACGGCGGGGTCCAGTCCGCGCAGGTAGGGCAGGAAAACAGTGTTGGGGGGCGCGGGATGGGCGCCATTGTGGCCGAGCAGCAAGAGATGCCGGCAGGATGCCGGCGCCACTTCCGGGTGGGCGTTGGCGGGATTGATTCGCTCGAGCCACGCGACCCCATTTCGCCCCAGGTACTCGAAACCGGCCGGGAAGGCCGCGCGCGGCAGATTGGAGAGGACCACGCGCGGGCGCTGCTGCGCCATGAGTGTGCGCAGGAAGTCCGGCGTCGCCAGGCATTCGGGGGGGATCGGAAAGACCCGGATGCCGTTCCAGAGATGCGGCGGCTGCGCCGAGCCGACCGCAAACCATATCGGCACCGCCTCGCCGGACCGGGCCATGGCCCTCAGCAAGACCCGAGTCTCCCGCGCCGAATAGGAATCCGCGTACTCAGGGTCTGCCAGCCAAGCCAAGCGCAGTTTCATAGGTAGTACGTAGTATCTATCATTTCATTCCACGCTCCACGCTCTCACGCTCCACGCTCTACCGTCTCCCCTCCCCGTCGCCTCTCACCAACTCGCGCAGAATATTCGGGTGATTCGACCTCAGGTGGTCGTGGATGCGGACGACCTGCTCGAACAGGATGTTGATGGCCTGGCAGTACTCCTTGCCCGGGTCATAGAACGTGCGGGTCGAATCCACGCATTCGGCATAGCACCAACTGCGGCAGGACAAGACCGCCCGGCAATTCCGGCAGTCGGTCCGCGCGTCTTCCAGCACATTGTAGTTGAGAAAGACTGCGCGCAGCCGATCGTTGAATGGCTCGCCCAATTTGCAGAACCGGAACTGGCCGCCGCACTGGTGCGGGCCGAACCGGTGGCAAGGCCAGAGGTCCCCTCGCGGATCGATGAGCGCCACCCCGCGGCCCGCGCCGCAGGGGAACCGCGGCTTGGCCTCGATGGAATGGATCGCGCTTATTCCGCCGCGAAACTCTTGGATCCTGAGCGGCTTGCCCGAAACCACGGCGCCGATATAATACTCCCCCAGCTTCTCGTACTGGGAGCGGAGGGCCTCGAAATCCTCCGGTTTCCAGTCGCAGTTGACCGCCGCTTTGAAGGTCATGGACCTGAACCCAAGTCCTGCGAGGTACTTCGCGCTCTCGAGGAGCGCGCGCACTGACTTGGGCGAAATGGTGGCCCGCGCCATCACCTCTGGGCCGGTAGGCCAGGATCTTCGGGTACGATCTTCTCGACCGCAGGCGCGCTTGCTCCGCCGCCCAGAAAGGGGCGGTTGGCGTTCTGGACCTCCGGAATGCCGTCAATCGAACAGTGAAAGCCCATGCCGAACCGCCGCCAGAAACTCATCATCTCGTCCGTCAAGTGCGTGCAGTTGGTGGTGCAGCCAAAGTGCAGGTTCTTCCCGAGCTGCCGGGCGCGGCACTTGCCGTAAGGCACGATCTTCCGAATCAGGTCGAAGCGGAGCAGCGGCTCGCCGCCCATGAGGTTCACTTTCAATTCGCCCCGGAAATCCCCGCTGGCCTCCAGCAGCCAGTTGATGGCGTTCTTGGCCGTGGCCTCGTCCATGTGGACCGGCTTCTTCTGCCACTTGAAGCAATAGACGCACGCCAGGTTGCACGCCTCGGTCACGTCGAGGTCGATGCTGTGCACGCTGCGGACCGCCGGCAGGCTGTTATAGACGCGCGGCCAGGGCAGCCTGGGACATTGTTGGCCTGGCGCAGTTGAAGTCTCAGGGGGTGGCGGAGGGGCAAGTGTGGCGCTCATTGCAATTAATCCAGGGAAAAGCATTTTAACCGCAGAGAACGCAAAGATCGCAGAAAAGCAATGGGCTCCTGAATTGTCCGCGTCCCTTGAGGCGTGATGCACATCATATCCGCAGGTGTTTATCTTTGTGGTCTTTGCGCTCTTTGCGGTCCATGAACTGCCGTTTTTAGGGTAATGGATTGGTGGGTGGGCGCATGAGAGGGCTGGGGTGACGGGCAGGTGCTGAGGGCGTTCATGTATTGTTCGCCGGGGCGAAATCGATGCCGTCCTCTCGCAGTTCGATTCGCTCCCTGCCGGGCTTGCGCCGGCCATTGGCGGCCGCCTCGGCTGAACCCCACAAGATTTCTTCAAAGAGCCGCTTCCTCGGCGCGCAATAAAGCTCAAAGAGTGGCGCAGGCATCCTGCCTGCGTCCTCCAAGGGCGCCGCCTGTGTCCTGCCTGCGTCCGCCGGCCTTTGGCTGGCCGCCTCCTCCATGAGGCGGACGGACGCGTCCACCCCGCCGCACCGGTACCGCCAGTCGCAGCCCTGGCACTCCGCGGGCATCATCGCATTCGAGTACTCCTCGGCCATGGCATCCAACCGCTCCCAGCGAATGTCCTGCGGGTCCTGCAGGACGTTCCCCAATCGCCAGCGCTCCAGCCCGACCGCCCGTTCCCCGGCATACAGATCGCCGTTGGGCAGGACGGCCAATTCGGCCCCCACCGCCGCCGGCGAACTTGGCAGCGGCGCCTGGGCTTCCACCCTCGCCGCCACCCATGAGAGCGGCGAAACCAGGCGCAAGCGTATCTGCGGGTTGCGATAGATCGCCAGCAGGGCCTCCACGTAGGCTTCGACCGATGGCGCCCCTGGACCGCGGACGCCAGTATCCGATCCGCCGGGTTGACCGGCGGAGGAGGGGCCAGGGATGTCGGCCCTTCCCAGCAAGGGCATCGGCACCATTTCAATGCTCCCGCCGCGCGGCGCACAGAGCGAGCGAGAGAGCTTGGTCTGGCGCAGGCTCCGAGGCTCCGCGGCCAGGCTCGCCGCGGACTTCCAGCCGCCTTCTCTTTCTACCGCAGGCCGCATAAAGAATGCCAAATCTCTCAAGACGCTGGCGCAACTATCGCCTCCTTGTTTTTGTTTTTCAGCGGCGCGGGTCGGGCACCCCTGTCGAGTTGCCCGCGTGCCGCGCCGCTGAAAAACAAAAAGAGCGGTGGTTGATGGCGGTCCTTCTATAAACAGGCCACCCCTACGGGGTTTGCGCTTATCGAGTCGGAGCCTTCTTGCTATGGTGCCATCGTGAATGTGAGTGACGAGATTCTGGATTTTCTGGTGGTCCTGGCGAAAGCCAAGGCGTTGGCGGCCAAGCATGGCTGACGCCATCAGCCAGCAGTTATACAGCGCGTCGGAATTCTTTGCGGACCCAATAGACGAACAGGAGCAAACAGAGGAAACAGAGAGAAGAGGATCTCCGTTCTCTCTGTTTGCTCCTGTTCAAGCTCAGGCGCGATGAATTGTGACGCTCAGCACAGCAACTCCGCTGCGGCGGCATTGGCGGCGACCTGGGCGGGGTCTTTGCAGCCGGGGATGGCGGCTGAGACGGCCGGGTTTTTCAGGCACCAGGCCAAGGCCCATTGCGCCATGGGCGTCCCCGCAGGCACCTCGGTCCGGCTCAAGCGCTGGACCTCGGCCAGGTCGTTCCGCAGTTTGGCCGCGTCGAAAACCGCCCGCACGTCGTTGGGCTGGAAGGTGGCGCCCGGGCGGTATTTCCCGGTCAGCAACCCGCTGGCCAGCGGGACCCGCGCAAGGATGCCCAGGCGCTCAAGCTGCGCGTGCGGGAAGTACATTTGCTCAGGCCGGCGGTCCAGGCGGTTATAGATGACTTGCAGCACTTCGGCTCCCACGCGCCTCGCCTCGTGCGCCTGCCGTGGGCTGCCCTTGCCCAAAATCGAAATGCCCAGGTGACGCGCCTTGCCGGCGGCCTTCTGGCTCGCCAGCATGGCCCAGAGTTCTTCGTTTTCAAAAACGGCGTCCGGTCCCGAATGAAACTGGTAGAGATCGATGCTTTCCATCCGCAGCGACCGCAAGGAGGCCTCGAGTTGGTGGCGCACTCCGGCGGCGGAAAAATCATCCGCGCGGTCCATGAACTTGCGAAAGTGATGTCCAAATTTCGTCGCCACGACCCAGCGGGCTCGGTCGTGCCGGGCCAGGTAATCACCGATCAGCCGCTCGGAGAGATGCTCCCCGTAACACTCGGCGGTATCGATGAGGTTGATGCCCAGTTCGGCGGCCTTGTCCAGGATTGCATCCACCTCCGCTTGTGAGTATGTCCGCCCCCACTCGCCGCCGAACTGCCAGGTCCCGATGCCAATGACCGACACCTTCAGGCCCGTGCTCCCAAGTACTCGATAGCGCATGAAATCATTGTACTAAACAAGAGCAGCCTGTGAAGCCGGATTGTAGTCAAAACGCTCCCAGCGGCACGGGTCATTCAAGATTCTGTAGGAGCCGACGTGAGGAGGCTCTGGTCTCTGCTCTTGATAAAGAGTGAGCCTCCTCACGCCGGCTCCTACATCCTGGGGCGATCTTGAATCAACCGTGTCCCAGCGGGCTGAAGCAGAGACAGAAGCGGCGGCCGCGGCCGGTCAGCAGCCAGGCTGAAAAGACCATCAGCAAACAATTCTCGACCAGCTTATTGCAGGCAAACACCTCGCCAGTGCCGCAGCCGCAATCGAACTTTACCAGGCAGAGCGGCAGGGCGTTCGCCGCGGCGAGCGCCAGGGCCCGCGCGAGGACCAGCGGCGTAAAGGCCATCAGCATGAGCAGCAGCATCAAGGCAGCCCCGCGCACGGCCACGCCGGCCAGCAACAGCAGCCCGCAAAAGACCTCGAACCATGGCAGGCCGGCGGCAATGACGTTCAGAAAATAGGGATTGCTCGTCAGCTCATACTGCCGCACCAACTTCAGGAACAAATCCGGATGCAGGGCCTTATTCAAGCCCATATAGACGAAGAACAGCCCCAACAACCACCGAATCAGCACGGCCCCAACCTCCAGTGCCCTGGACCTCGAGGCAAGCCGGCACGATAGGCCCCTGATTCTGCGCCTCGGACTCCCGATTTTGAACTGTGGACTTTGCTTGCATTGTCGGCTTCGAGCCTCGGCCCTTACTTTCGCATCTGCCCGCTGTTGCGCTCGCCAATTTCGACGGGCAGACCGTTGGTGCACCATTCGGTGAAGCCGCCGCCATAGACGAGCAGGTTGTCTTTTGGGACATGCAACACATCGCGCAGCGTCAGGGCTGCCTGGATGCTGTCATCGCATTGATCGCCGCCGTGGCAATAGACCACCACCTGCTGGGCGATTTGGCAGGCCGGCCCCACGGTATCCAGGTATTTATCTCTGTAAGGATCATAAAACTCGAAGGCGCCCGGGATATGGCCCTGCTTGTAGTCCTGCTCATCGCGGGCGTCGATAAACACGATCAGCTCCCCGTCGCGGCGCGGGTCGTTAAAAAGCTCGGAGACGCGGTTGCTCTCCGCCGGTTGAAGGCCGAAGGCCTTGATCTTCGCGGCCAGGAGTTCGGCCGCAGAATTGGTGTGGTTGCCCGACGCCTTGAGGCTGAGGTTGGTCCCACTCGATTGAGGGAAATAAACCCGGTCGAGCTTGAGGCCGCGGGGCGACACGGCGTTGGCAACGAAGGCCACCACCGCGCCGATGGCCGCTATTACCAGGCCCTCGAGCAGGATGCTTCTCACGGAAAGTTCAGCACCGGGGGCGGCGGCGGGGGCGGCAGGTTTGTGGAGGATGCGGCCCCGGTGTCAGCGCGAGGAGGAACCGTGGAGGGCGCCAGCCGCGCGCTGGGCCGAGGCGGCTGTGGAGCGGCGGCCACCGGACCGGGAATTGCGGGCGCCGGCCGCCGTAAGACGACGGGCCCCTGGGCCGGACGCGGGGTTGAACGGGCAACCTGGTAGATCGGCACCTTGACCAACGGCACCCGCGGATGGGTGGTCTTGATGGTGAAGGTGTTAGTCCGGCCCGGAGGCAGCTCGAAGCCGGTCGGGAAGGTGAGCTTAATGGTAAAATAGCGTCCCGGTTGGGCCTGGGTGACGTTCACGTTGACCGTCTTGGTAGCATCCACCGAGGCATCCACCGAAGGCTCGGACAGGGTAATCGGGTTAGTGCTGTTGTTGATAATCGTCAAATAAGCCAGTTGGTTAGTTGCCAGGGGGGCCGGCCTGAGATCAATCCGCATCGGCACCACGGTGAGCGGCGGCTGCGAGTTGGCCCACGTCATGATAGCGATGACCGGGACGTTCGTCACGGAGGTCTTGAGATTGATGGAGCCCTGGAGGCTGCCGGGTGGCAAAGCCGCCGTGTTGGAGATAATGACCTGATAATCCCGGCCAAAGGTGTTGGTCCTCAGCTCAGCGCCAAAGAGGGGGTTGCTGCTCTGAGGGGGAGAGAGCACCAGAAGCTGGTCCAAGCGGTTGGTAATGCGGACGGTGACTGAGGCATAGGGAGAATCCGGCCGGAGCAGAAGCGCGGCGGCTGCCGGGATGGCCTCAATCGGCTTCCAGACGACGCCCTTGAGTTGGAGGGGAAAAACGCCCCCGGGCTGGGTCCGGTCGTTGCAGGTGACGGTGATGACCTTGGTGACCGGGTAATTGTAATTGGCGGTGTTGAAGGCCACCGGGATCTGACCGGAGTCCCCCGGTTTAACCTGGCGCGCCCAGTCGCCGACCACGGTGCAACCGCAGGTGCCCTGCACGTTATTGAGGTTGAGGTCCTGGCAGCCGGCATTGGTGAAGTAAAAGGTGTGTTTCACCTGTTCGCCTGCCATCACCTTGCCGAAGTCATACACGGTGGCGTCAAACTGAATCTTCGGGCCCGAACTGTTCGTCGGCGCGGTGCCTGCAACTGGGCTGGCCGCCGTGCCTGGCAGAACCATCCCGGGCGGAAGCGGACGCGTCCCCGGCGGTATCCCGCCCGCCGCGGGCGCCGGCGCCGGCGCGGGCGGGGGAGGCTGCAATGCGAAAGCGGCGGTTCCGGCGACCAACACCGAAATGGCCGAAACCAAATATCCATACCTGGTCGATATGCTCATAGGCAGATTTAACCTCGTCGAGTATCCCACAACCTGCTTCTCATGAAAAGCCTATTTCTTGAGTCTCGTTCAACCACCCGGCCTACACATCCAAGGCCAGTTGATTGGCCAGGTGAGCCAGGTCCTCGCCTGACCCAGGCAGGCAGGACAGGAGCCTCGCCAGGCGCCGCCGCACCCAATCCCCGGTGTTGCTCCTGGGTTTCAGCCCGCCTGAAAGACCCAGCAGCCGCCCCCATTCCGCCTGCCACTCCCGGTCGTAATCCTGCAGCGAGGTCAACGGGGCATCCCCGCTCAAAATCCTTTGGAGCCGCCCGGCCAGCGATTCGGCCTCGCATAGGCCCACGTTCATGCTCTGGGCTCCCACCGGCCCGGTCTGATGCGCGGCATCGCCCGCCAGCCAGCATCGGTTCTGGCCAAATTGTCTCACCAACCGCTGCTCGAACACGACGTCCGTGCACCAGGTCACTCCTTGCACCGCAGCCGAAAACCAGGGCGCCCGCTGGCGGCCCACTCTCTGCACATACTGCCGCAAACGCTCGTCCACCGCCTCTTGCTCCAGATGCACGGCCCGCCGCTCTTTCTCGGGAAACTCTGCTGTCTGAGAATTAACCACCTGGAAGGTCCAGCGGCTCTCATTCTCGGCCAATGGCCACAGCACATTGGTGGTGGCTTCGTCCAGGACCGCCCGGACTTCGTTTGCCACCGGCGCGTCGGATTTGAACTGGTAAGCGGCAAACAGGACCGGGCCGGCCAGGCGCCGGTATTCGAGCCCCAGGCGCTCGCGCACCTGGGAGTTGTGACCGTCGGCGCCGACCAGGAACCGCGCCCGGATGGCCAACCGCTTGAGCACGACCGTCTCCCAATGCGGCACGATGTAACCGGTGGAGGTGCCGCCCAGCTTCTCCACCGTCGCCACGACCGACTCATCCTCGGTCTGGCAGGCGTCGAATCGATGGTTCCAGTTGACCGAAATGCCGGCCTTTTGGCGCAGCCGCCGCTCGAGGGCCTCTTCCAGGGCGTTTTGAGGCAGAATCAGCAGGAAAGGGCAGGGGCTGACGGGCTGGGCGAGGCTGATTTCAGCCCGGCGCTCGGGGCCGTCGTAAAATGCGACCTTCTCGACGCGCCGGCCCCGCTCCAGGAGGTCCGCCGCCAACCCGAGCCGGGCCAGGAGTTTGAGCACACGCGGGTGCAGGGCGCAGGCGTAGCTGCGGGTCGTCGTCCGCTCTTCCCGGTCGATAATCCGCACCTGGATGCCGGCCTCCGCCAGCAACACCGCCGCCAGCAGTCCAACCGGCCCGGCGCCTACCACCAATACTTGGGTCTGTTCTTCACGCATCGGCCATAGCAGGTATAGTAATCCAGGGATGCCAAAAAGTCATGGTGGAATTTTTTTTGGGTTTTTGTGAATCAGTTGTTGACAAAACTGCCAAGTTTTTATACAAATTGAGACGGTTCGGGTAGCGGATCGTTTTCCTTCAGCGGGATTCCCCATCCCCACCTCCTTGGCGAACCGTTGCCCGAACCGCCTTTTTCCCCCCCGAAACCTTGAGTTTACCGAGCGTTGCATTGCTGCGCTGGCGCTATAAACAGGCCGCCCCTGCCGCCGCCCCGCCTCGCTGATTTTATGGTTGCCTGCCGCAGGATTCCTTTGCATGGTGCTGGCACGTTTTCCAAACCACAGATTTATGAGCGCACAACGCAAAAACTACCCAAAGCTTCACAACGCCATGTGGCCCGGCCTGGTCGGCAAGGGAAGTCCCGGAGCCGAACCCGGCATTGACCTCGAGACCATGCTCGATTTGACCGCCAAAGCCGAGGTGGACGGCGCGCGGTTCGACGGGATCGACCTGTTCCTTTTCGAGCCGCACGTCAACATCGACATTGATGAGGACGGTCTCAAGCGCCTGGCCGACAAGGTCCGCGCCAAGGGCTTCGTGGTCGGCTCGGTCGTGGCCCCGGTTTGGACGCCAACCGGCGGCGGACCTGCCATCGGGGGCGGCGAAGACCGCAAACGCTTCGTGGGCCAGGTCCGCAAGGCCTGCCGCATCGGCCAACGGCTGCGTGAACTGGGAGTTCGTCCTTACGGTGTGGTGCGCATTGATTCAGCCTGCGCGGTGGCCGATTGGGCCAGAGATCCCAAGGCCAACCAGCAAAAGATCGCCCGGACCTTCAGCGAGGCCTGCACGGTGGCCGAGGGTTTCGGTGAACGCCTGGCCGCTGAGGGCGAAATCTGCTGGGGCGGCATGCATAGCTGGAAGCGGATGGTTGATTTGCTGGAGCGGGTGAACCGGCCCAAGAGCCTCGGCTTCCAGGCGGACATGGCCCACACCCTGCTTTATGTCCTGGGCTTTAACGCCCCGGAAGATGCCATCCTCGCCCCGGACTGGGACTGGTCGGATGCCAGCCGTCTCGACACCGCCCTGCAAGTCCTCACCGCCGCGCTCCGGCCCTGGACGATTGACTTCCACGTCGCTCAGAATGACGCGACCGTTCACGGCTCGGGCACGCACGACAAGACCGGCCACCACTGCCTGCCCAATGATCCCAGCGGCAAGCTCGACATTGCCCGCCATGCCGGTTATTGGCTGCGAGGGGACGACGGCCAGCCCACGCGGGCCCTGCGTCATGTCTGTTGGGATGGCTGCATGTTCCCCAACGCGGTGATGATGCGGCAGGAAACCTGGAACAGCATCCTGCGAACCATGCTCGCCGTGCGCGAGGCCCACGGCTGGGTGGAACGGAACGATTCTCCTTGAAGCGGCCGCGGCCCTGCGGCACATTGGCGGCGCCAGGGCCCATGGAATGTGGACTTACGAACCCCGCCAGGGCCGGAAGGCAGCAACGGCAGTTTGCTCCGTGTCTGCCGTGGTCACCCTGGCATTTGATTGAACTCGATGTCCTATCAAGTCATAGCCCGGAAGTATCGCCCGCAACGGTTCAGCGAGGTGGTGGGACAGGAACACGTCACCCAGACCCTGGCCCACGCCATCCAACAGAACCGCATCGCCCACGCCTACCTGTTTTGCGGGCCGCGCGGCACGGGCAAGACCACCATCGCGCGCATCTTTGCCAAGTGCCTCAACGCCACCGGAGGACCGACAGTGGCTTTCGACGACAACGACCCGCGTTGCCGGGAAATCGCCGAAGGCCGCTCGCTCGATGTGCTCGAAATTGACGCTGCCAGCAACCGCGGCATCGATGAAATCCGCGGCCTGCGCGAGACGGTCAAGTACGTCCCGGCCGCCTCCAAGTTCAAGGTTTATATCATCGACGAAGTCCACATGCTCACCAAGGAGGCGTTCAACGCGCTGCTCAAGACCCTGGAAGAGCCGCCCCCGCATGTGAAGTTCATGTTCGCCACCACCGAGCCGGAGAAGATCCTGCCGACGATCCTCTCGCGTTGCCAGCGGTTCGACCTGCGGCGCATCCCGGCGGCGCTCATCGTCAAGCACCTCGAGGGCATCGCCCGGCAGGAGAACGTCAAGGTCGAACCGGTCGGCCCTTTACGCCATGGCGCGCGGCGCCGAGGGAGCCATGCGCGACGCCCAATCCGCCCTCGATCAGCTCATCAGCTTCTGCGGCAACAATATCCAGGAGGCGGATGTCCTTTCGATGTTCGGCCTGACGGCCCAGAAACAGCTCCTGGACCTCTCGGGCGCGGTGCTGGCGGGCGAGGTCGAAGGCGCCCTCCGGCAGTTGAACGACCTGGCCGGCCATGGCAAAGACCTGGGCCGGCTGCTGGCCGACTTGCTCAACCATTTCCGCAACCTGCTCATCTTCCAGGTCTCGCGCGGCGACCTCAACCTGCTGGAAGTCACCGAGGCCGAGGCCGCCGCCCTGGCCGAGCAGGCCAAACTCGCCAGCACCGAAGGACTGACCCGCATTCTCGAGGTCCTCGGCGACGCCGACCTGCGGCTGCGCGACACGACCTCCAAGAAGATTCTCATCGAAGTCGCCTTGCTCAAGGCCATCGAGGCCCGCAATGCCTTGAGCCTCGACACGGTCCTCAAACGACTCGAGGAGTTGCGCGCCGAATCCGCAGCCGGCCAGGTGGTCAGCCTCCCGGCGCCCGCGCCCCTCCCCACCCCGGAACGCCGGCTTCAGCCGGCAGAAGGCGGCCAAGTGGTCAGCCTCCCGACACCCGCCCCGGCACCCGGCCCAAGACCGTTCCGAGCCGAGACCGCTGCGGCGACACCCCAGGCTGTTGCCCCTTATCCGTCTGCCCCTGCGGCCGAGCCGCCGCCGATGCTCTCCGAGGCCGGAGTCCAGGCAGGAGCGCCGAGCGCCCCTCCGGCGTGCGCGCCAGCGGGACTGCCGCCTGAAGGCGGCGTTCCGGGCGGGAGTGCCCCTCCGGCGTGCGCGCCAGCGGGACTGCCGCCTGAAGGCGGCGTTCCGGGCGGGAGCGCTCCACCGGCGTGCGCGCCCACAGGCGATCTCAGCCAGCTATGGGCCAGCTTGCTCGAGGCCGTTGGCCGGGCCAGTCCGTTCACGCGGACTTACTTGCGCGAGGCGCACCCCGTTTCGTTCAACAAGAACCTGTTCACCATCGGCTTCGACCCTGAGTTCGAGGGCCATATTGGCCTGGCGGACACCGCGCGCACTCATTCCCTGCTCCAAACCAAGCTGGCCGAATTGGGCCACCCCAAGGCGCAGTTCAAATTCATCAAGGCCGAAGCCCCGGAACGCCCGGGCCGCCCGACCTCGCGCCCCAACCGGCCCCCAAAGCGCCGGCGGCCCCTGCGCCCGTAAAACCGGCGGCGCCGCCTGCGGCTGCGCCCGCCGGAGAGAAATCGGCCTCGGTCCCCGCCAGCCAGGAGGATTTCAAGAACGACCCTCTCATCCGCAAGGCCCTGGAGATTTTCAAAGGCCAAATCGTCGAAGTCCGCCCCTGACGGTTGATTAACTCATTTAACCCTTTAACTTCTATCGCACTATGTCGAGCATTGGGAAAATAGTAAAACAGGCTGCGCGCATGCAGCAGCAGATGGAACAAGTGCAGGCCGAGCTTGCCAGGCGCACGGTCGAGGCCAGCCAGCGGCGGCGGCGCCGTCAAAGTCGTGGCCAAGTGCGACGGCACGCTGGCCTCGATCAAGATCGATCCGCAGGCGGTCAACCCCGCCGACGCCCAGTTGCTCGAGGACATGGTCCTGACGGCGGCCAACCAGGCCCTGGGGCAGGCCAAGGAAATCTCCACTGCCGAAATGAACAAGATCACTGCCGGGTTCAGTTTGCCGGGGCTGATGTGAACCTTGCGCCATGTCCGCCTTGCCTGAGCCAATCGCCTTGCTCATTGGCGCGTTGAGCCGGTTGCCTGGCATTGGGCCGCGTTCGGCGGAGCGGATTGCCTTGCACCTGGCGCAGGCTGAGGCCGGGGCAGTCAGGCAACTGGCCGAGGCCATCCTCCAGGCGCGCGAGCGCGTCCGGTTTTGCGAAATCTGCGGCGCCCTTACTGAGCAATCGCCCTGCCCTATTTGCGCCGCCCCGCAACGCGACGGCTCCCTGGTTTGCCTCGTCGAGCGGCCGGTGGACATCCTGAGCCTCGAAAAGTCCGGGACCTTCCGCGGCAAGTACCATGTCCTGGGCGGCAAGATCTCACCCCTCAACGGCGTCCAACCGGAAGACCTCCGCATCGCCGACCTCGAAAACCGCCTGGGGCGGGAGGCGATCCGGGAACTGGTAATCGCCCTGGGCACCGACGTTGAGGGGGACGCGACCAGCTTTTACCTGGCCAGGCGGCTGGCGCGCCCGGGGCTCAAGATCACCCGCATCGCTCACGGCCTGCCGGCAGGCAGCGGCCTCGAGTTTGCCGACGAACTGACTTTGAGCCACGCCCTGGAAGGGCGGCGCGAGATGCATGTGAGCCGCGGGCTGGAGAGGGCGCCGGGGCGTTCGGGCCAGCAAGCGAGGCGTAGCGGCGTCTCGAAAGGGCGGTTCAGGCGCTTTCACTGAGGCCTTATTGTTTTTGACCAAATATACCGTCTGGCCTGCGCCCCGTGGACTGGGGACTGAGGTCTGTCCCTTTAGGCTTGTGGAATCCTGGCGGCTCAATTTCAATTCCCGAGGATGGCAATGCCAGAAGAATCGGGCGTTCCGACGGCCGGGTGCGCCGAACAGGCCGGGGAGCGGGGTGCGGCCGGTCAGGCGCGGGCCTTGCTGCGGTTGCGAGGCCGCGACGTGCAGCTTTATTACCTCTGCGAGTGCTTCACCGAGTTGCTGATCTACCTGATGGTGATTTTCAGCCCGTGGGCGTTCGGCACGACAGAGGACTGGTTGATCTGGACGATGAACGCCGGGGGCTATGCGCTGGGGGGGTTGTTGGCAATCAAACTTGGCATCCGGTGGCTCAAGGGGTATCGCCCGCCGTGCTGGGGCGCCCGGCAAGGGCCTTCGGCGCATCCCCATTCGGACCCGGCCGGCTGGGCCTGGCTCAATCCCGTTGCCGTCTTGAGCGCCTTAACGGTGGGGCTTGTGGCTTATTGCTGGGTCAGCGCCTGGAACGCGCGGGCCAGTTGGGATCCGCAGTCATTGTTGCCTGCTTATCGGGACAACTATATCAAGTGGCTGCCCTACAGCATGGACGGCAACCAGAGTTGGCGGGCCTTTTGGAATTACCTGGCGCTGGCCTGTTCGTTCCTGGCAATCCTGGATTGGCTGCCGGGCAAAACCGCCAGCGAGGAACGGGGCGAAACCCCCACGACGCACCGGCACCGGAGAGGTTCCCGCTCGGGCCATTTGTTCCCGGCCCGCTTGCGGCGTTTGTTGTGGGTCCTGACCATTAACGGGGGCTTGTTGGGGCTGGAAGGCATCATTCAGCGGGTTTTGGGTTCGCCCTTGTTGCTCTTTATGGTCTTGCCTCATATCAACGTGACCGCCTCGGGACAGTTTGGCCCGTACGCCTACCGGTCGAATGCGGCACAGTACTTCAATTTGCTTTGGCCGGTTTGCCTCGGCTTCTGGTGGATGCTCCACCGGCGGAGCGGGGCCCGGCAAGCGGGTCATCACTGTGTATTGATTCTCGCCCTGGTGATGGCGGCCTGCCCCATCATTACAACCTCTCGACTGAGCGCCCTAGTGGCGGCGGGCATGCTGGTGGCAGCCCCCCTTTGCCTGCTGGCCATTCAGTGGCTGGACGGCCTGTGGCAGAAGAACCAAGGGCAGGGCCAGGGCGCAACGCTCCTCCTGCTCCTGTTTTCGCTGGCAGCCCTGGGCCTGGGTCTTGGGCTGGGATGGAAGGCCCTCAGCCCTCGGCTGGCCCAGGTCCAGATGCGCGAAGGCTTTGGGGACCGCCAGGAGACCTATGAGCAGGCCCAGCCCATGGCCGACGATTACCCGGTCTTTGGCACCGGGCCGGGGACTTTCGCGACCGTCTTTCGATTCTTCTATCTCAAGTCTGCAGATAAAGGGTCGTGGGTCCAACTGCACAATGACTGGCTGGAGACCCGCATTACGTTTGGCTGGGTCGGCTGCGCCTTGATTGGACTGGCCTTTGTGACCGTAATCCTGCGCTGGTTCAGGCGTGGGGGAATCCATGGCAGCCGGCGCTTCATGGTCCTGGCCTGGCTTTCGTTGGCGGGGTGCCTGGTGGAGGCGCGGTGGGATTTCCCTTTCCAGATCTACTCGATTGTGTTCCTGGTGCTGGTGCTCTGCGCCATTATGGCGAACCTGACCCGGAGGGCCTGATTTTCGGCTTTTCGGTCTTTTGGTTTTTCGTCAATTTTATTCATTTCGGGCTTGAAAGTTGGAGTGGAATGCCGCAGAATTAGCCGTTTGAGGTCTGTTTGGGCGCCATTGGGCGATTCGAGGCTGCTGAGGAGTCATGGTTGAAAAACTGCTGCAATTAGAGAATAATATAAGATGCGAGAGCGTCAATCCTCTAGTCCTGGGGTTAGTAGATCGTGAGTGTCTTTCGCGGCCGGCAGGTGACCCGGTCCGCCTTGCTGAGCTGAACCGTTGCGGGTAAACGGCTTACAGAAATTTCTGAACCAAAAACGGGCCGGGCGAGTCTGATTATTTATGCTGAACAGGAAAGAGAATAAACCGGCAACGGGGGCAGAGTCTGGCAGTCGCCTTCCGGACCGGGCGGCGGCTGAGGACCAGCGGCGGCATCGCCGCCGTTTCATTATTTCGTCGAAAGCCCCCGGAGTCCGCCCCGACTCAACTGCCGGGGCCTCCTCAAGTTCCCCTGGCAAGGCCCGTTCGCCAATCCACGCCAAGCCGGGCCAGGCCCAGGCTGGCGAGACTCCGGCTGCCGCGGTGGATCTCAACGAGACGATCAAGACCCTCTTGCACCTGGCCCGCGAGCATGGGCACCTGACCTATGACGACATCAACGATGCCCTGCCCGATGGCGATCTCGCCCGATGACTTGGACGACCTCTACACGAAGCTGCGGAGCCTGGACATCGACATTGTGGACCATAGCGAAGTCGAACGGACCAAGCCGCTGGAGCCCGATGAGGATGAAGACCACCGCCTGGAGGTGCTGGACGACCCGGTGCGGATGTACATGAACCAGATGGGCAAGGTGCCCTTGCTGACTCGTGAACAGGAAGTCGAGATCTGCAAGCGCATCGAAGAGGCCGAATCGGAGATGACGCGCCTGGTCTATAGCCTGGGCTTTGCCGCCAAGGAGCATATCGCCATTGCCGAAAAGCTTCTCTCGGAGCCTCCCAAGGAACGCTTTGACCGCGTGGTGGTGGACAAGAAAGTTTCCAACCGCGAGGGCCACCTCAAGGAGCTGCGCAACTTAATCAAGAAGGTCCGCCAGATCGACGCGGAAGTTGACCAGCACTACGACCTCTGGCAGAGAACGACCATCCCCAGCCGCGGCGAGAAGCTCTTTGCCGAGTTCCGGAAACGCGACCTCAAACTCCAGGAGACCTTTCCCAGGTTCTATTACAAACAGAGAGTGTCTGGAGGACATGATTGCGGTGGCCGGCAACGTCCACGAGAAATTCCAATCCAGCTTGCGCCGGGTCCAGGAACTGGAACTCCACCGCAAGTCCCCGGAACAACAGGTCTTCCTGGAGGGCGAGCGCGCCAAGGTCCTGGCCCTCGAGCAGTTTGTCCGCGCGCCGCGCGAGGAGTTTTATCGCATTTTCGACCAACTGAGGAATGCGGCCGACCGGGCGCATCAAGCCAAGACGCACATGGCTGAGGCCAACCTGCGCCTGGTCGTGTCTGTGGCCAAGAAGTACACCAACCGCGGACAGTCCTTCCTGGACCTGATCCAGGAAGGCAATATCGGGCTCATGAAGGGCGTCGAGAAGTTCGAGTACCGCCGGGGCTACAAGTTCTCCACCTACGCGATCTGGTGGATTCGCCAGGCCATTACCCGCTCGATTGCCGACCAGGCGCGGACCATTCGCATCCCGGTCCACATGATCGAGATCATGAACAAGCTCTGGCGGGCGCAGAAGCAGCTTACCCAGGAACTGGGCCGCGAACCGACGCCCGAGGAAATCGCCGATGAAATGCGCATGCCGGTCACGCGAGTCAACTCCTTGCTCAAGATGGCCCAGCAACCCATCTCCCTTCACGCCCCCGTCGGCGACGACGGCGATGTGAGCGTCGGTGATTTCATCGAGGACAAGAGCGCCGAAAACCCCTCGGACGTGACCAGCTACAGCCTCCTCAAGGAGAAGCTGGGCGACGTGTTGACGAGCCTCACCGAGCGCGAGCGGAAGATCCTCGAGATGCGCTTCGGGCTGGTGGACGGCTACGAGCGGACCCTCGAGGAAATCGGCAAGATGTACAACGTAACCCGCGAGCGCATCCGCCAAATCGAAGCCAAGGCCCTGCGCAAGCTCCGCCATCCCACCCGCGTCCGTCACCTGCAGGGCTTTCTCGATACGGAAGAGGAAGCCGCCGCTTAATTCCTTATCGATATCTATTCGACCAGCGAGAAAACGGCCTCCTTTGCCCAAAGCCGGCTCAAGCCTCGGGCGTTCCGGAGCGTCCTGGCTTGAGCCGGCTTCCTCCGTCACACCGCTAGGCACAAGGGCCGGTCGCTTTTGCAAACCGCCGCCGGTTCATCGTCTGGCCTTGGAGTGCGCCGCCGCCACCGCCTTTGCCGTTGTGCCGCGACACGTCCTGGGCGGACCGGGATTTGTCGCCCCCAGTGAGAAGATCACCCTGGCCTACATCGGCTGCGGCACCCAGGGCTTGAGAGAAATGCTCGGCATCCTCGCCATGCCCGAGGTGCAGATCGTCGCCGTCTGCGACCCGGTCGAAGACGGTCACGATTATGTGGACTGGTCCAAAGACGGCCTGCGGGCGGACATCGCCGGCGCGCTGGGCAAACCTGATTGGAGGCGCAATGCCCCGGGCATTCCCGGGGGCCGGAACGTGGCCCGGGAGGTGGTCGAGACGGTTTATGCCAACCAAAGACCGTCGCGCCAATTCAAGGGATGCGCGGTCTATGCCGATTACCGCGAGTTGCTCGAAAAGGAAAAGGACGTCAACGCCGTCAAGATCATGACGCCCGACCATCTTCATGCCACCATCGCGATTGCCGCCATGAACCGGGGCAAGCACGTCCTGGTGCACAAGCCGCTGGCCAACCGGTTGCGCGAGGCCAGGCTGGTCATCGAGACCGCCCGCAAAACCAAGGTCG
Organism: uncultured bacterium; assembly: GCA_963713735.1. Lineage (GTDB taxonomy): Bacteria > Verrucomicrobiota > Verrucomicrobiia > Limisphaerales > UBA8199 > CAVQND01. The sequence goes on along the minus strand of CAVQND010000001.1, from coordinate 778 downwards.
CCACCCACTTCCTGCCCGCCAGCGACGGCGCCCGAATCCGCCCCATCAAGGCCTGGATCGACGACGGCGCCATCGGCGCCCTGCGCGAAATCCATAACTGGTCCAACCGCCCGGTTTGGCCCCAATACCCGGTCATTCCCACCGACCGGCCGCCCATCCCGCCGGGCTTTGACTGGACACTCTGGCTGGGACCCTCGCTCGACCGCCCCTACCATCCCCACTACACCCACGCCGTATTCCGCGGGTGGTACGAATTCGGCGGCGGCGCCCTGGCGGACATGGGCCATTACAGCCTGTGGCCGGTCTTCCGCCAGTTCAACCTCGACGCCCCGGTCTGCGTGGAATCACGCCCCGCCCACCTCTGCGCCCTTCGCGACAATGTCTCCGTGAGGATCAAAAACGATTATTCATTCCCGGCAGCCTGCACCATCCGCTTCAAGTTCGCCGCCGGGCAGGACCGCCCGCCTCTCGACATATTCTGGTACGACGGCTCGATGAAGCCGCCCACACGCGCAGCTTCTCAATGACGTCCACGAAGGACCTTATCTGGCGCTTGGCCCTGTCCTGCAGGCCCTCGGCCTTCTCCACCTCGGCCATGGCCTCGTAGAGCGTCAGTTTCCGGGCCCAGGCATGCTCCTGCACCTTCTCCAGGCTGGAATCGCCGATGCCCCGGGGTGGCTGGTTGAGGATGCGCTTCAGGCTGACCCCGTCCAAGGGGTTGAGCAGCAGCTTGAGGTAGGCCAGGCAGTCCTTGATTTCCATGCGGTCGTAGAAGCGC